>JBBAMQ010000001.1:0-84144 GCA_040402395.1 Candidatus Nanopelagicaceae bacterium
TACATCGTTTTGCAACTTCGCACGGACCTGTGTTTTTGGTAAACAGTCGCTTGAGACTATTCTGTGCCGCCAACTCAAGCTTCGAGAGCAAGTCTCTACACTCAAATTGGCCCCTCTTCTCCCGAAGTTACGAGGGTATTTTGCCGAGTTCCTTCACCATGATTCTCTCGAACACCTTGGTATTCTCTACCTGACCACCTGAGTCGGTTTCGGGTACGGGCCGCTATAGAACTCGCTAGAAGATTTTCTTGGCAGCATAGGATCATCCACTTCGCCATACGGCTCGGCATCAGGTCTCAGACATTGGAATGCGGATTTGCCTACATTCCGTCCTACACCCTTACCCCAGGACAACCATCGCCTGGGTTGGACTACCTTCCTGCGTCCCTCCATTGCTTGACTACTACCACTCTGGGTCGCGCGCTCCACTTCTTCGTATTACTACGAATCCATTTTGGGCACTTAGCATCGATGATTCGCCATGGGCGCTCTACTGCGGGTACTGGAATATCAACCAGTTGTCCATCGACTACGCCTGTCGGCCTCGCCTTAGGTCCCGACTTACCCTGGGCGGATTAGCCTAGCCCAGGAACCCTTGGTCATTCGGTGGACGGGTTTCTCACCCGTCTTTCGCTACTCATGTCTACATTCTCACTCGTGTAGGTTCCACGGCTGGGTTCCCCCGCCGCTTCACTACCTACACGACGCTCTCCTACCCATCCACACTCCTGGACATTGCTGCCGGGATAGTGTGTGAATGATAGAACGTCGGTGGCGTGCTTGAGCCCCGTTACATTGTCGGCGCGAAATCACTTGACCAGTGAGCTATTACGCACTCTTTTAAGGGTGGCTGCTTCTAAGCCAACCTCCTGGTTGTCTATGCGACTTCACATCCTTTTCCACTTAGCACAGGCTTTGGGACCTTAGTTGCTATTCTGGGTTGTTTCCCTCTCGACCATGAAGCTTATCCCCCACAGTCTCACTGCTGCGCTCTCACTTACCGGCATTCGGAGTTTGGCTGATGTTGGTAATCTTGTAGGACCCCTCGACCATCCAGTAGCTCTACCTCCGGTAAGAAACACGCAACGCTGCACCTAAATGCATTTCGGAGAGAACCAGCTATCACGAAGTTTGATTGGCCTTTCACCCCTACACACAGCTCATCCCCTAATTTTTCAACATTAGTGGGTTCGGTCCTCCACGCGGTCTTACCCGCGCTTCAACCTGGCCATGCGTAGATCACCTCGCTTCGGGTCTAGATCGTGCTACTTAATCGCCCTATTCAGACTCGCTTTCGCTACGGCTTCCCCTCGACGGGTTAACCTTGCCACACGACACTAACTCGTAGACTCATTCTTCAAAAGGCACGCTGTCACTGCTCAAGGTAGCTCCAACGGCTTGTACGCACACGGTTTCAGATTCTATTTCACTCCCCTTACGGGGTTCTTTTCACCTTTCCCTCACGGTACTTGTTCACTATCGGTCACCAGAGAGTATTTAGGCTTAGCGGGTGGTCCCGCCAGATTCACACCGGATTACACGAGTCCGGTGTTACTTGGGATACCAGAAATAAGTTGCTGAGGTTTCGACTACAGGGGTCTCACCTTCTGTGCCGGACTTTCCCACGTCCTTCATCTACATCAGCAATTTATGACTTATTGATGAGGCGGTAGCCTCATCGATCTGGTCCCACGACCCCGACTATGCAACGCCTACCGGCTTGGCACATAATCGGTTTAGCCTCTTCCGCTTTCGCTCGCCACTACTAACGGAATCACGGTTGTTTTCTCTTCCTGTGGGTACTGAGATGTTTCACTTCCCCACGTTCCCTTTATCTACCCTATATATTCAGGTAGAAATAATGGGACATGACTCCCATCGGGTTCCCCCATTCGGTAATCCTCGGATCAAAGCTCTGTTGGCAGCTCCCCGAGGCTTTTCGCAGCCTCATACGACCTTCTTCGGCTTCTGGTGCCTAGGCATCCGCCATCTGCACTTAATAATTTTCCTACTAAAAGATGCTCGCGTTCACTGTGTAGTTCTCAAGATACGGGCGGTACTCACAACACCTGCCGAATTACCTATAAATAGGCACTGTCGACTGTTATGAGTTCCAGAGAGTTCGCACCCTCAGGACCCAACAATGTGCAGCAGATAATGTTCTAGAAGATGCTTTCCACTCCTGCAAGCAGGTTGTACTCATGATTTCTATAGATTAGCTACCAAAAATCAATGCTCCACTTAACTAATTGAGCAAATGCTCCTTAGAAAGGAGGTGATCCAGCCGCACCTTCCGGTACGGCTACCTTGTTACGACTTCGTCCCAATCACCGATCCCACCTTTGGCAGCTCCCCCCTTACGGTTGGGCCACTGACTTCGGGTGTTACCGACTTTCGTGACGTGACGGGCGGTGTGTACAAGCCCCGGGAACGTATTCACCGTAGCGTTGCTGATCTACGATTACTAGCAACTCCGACTTCATGGGGTCGAGTTGCAGACCCCAATCCGAACTGAGACTGGCTTTATCGGATTCGCTCCACCTTGCGGTATCGCAGCCGTTTGTACCAGCCATTGTAGCATGCGTGCAGCCCAAGACATAAGGGGCATGATGATTTGACGTCATCCCCACCTTCCTCCGAGTTAACCCCGGCAGTCTCCTGTGAGTCCCCAACTTAATGCTGGCAACACAGAACGAGGGTTGCGCTCGTTGCGGGACTTAACCCAACATCTCACGACACGAGCTGACGACAACCATGCACCACCTGTATACAGACCTTGCGGCTATGACATCTCTGCCATATTCCTGTATATGTCAAGCCTTGGTAAGGTTCTTCGCGTTGCGTCGAATTAAGCCGCATGCTCCGCTGCTTGTGCGGGGCCCCGTCAATTCCTTTGAGTTTTAATCTTGCGATCGTACTCCCCAGGCGGGGCGCTTAATGCGTTAGCTGCGTCGCACAAACCGTGGAAGGTTCGCACAACTAGCGCCCACCGTTTACGGCGTGGACTACCAGGGTATCTAATCCTGTTCGCTCCCCACGCTTTCGCTCCTCAGTGTCAGTATTGGCCCAGAGACCTGCCTTCGCCATTGGTGTTCCTCCTGATATCTGCGCATTCCACCGCTACACCAGGAATTCCAGTCTCCCCTACCAAACTCTAGCTCGACCGTATCGGATGCAGGTCAGGGGTTGAGCCCCTGATTTTCACATCCGACGTATCGAACCACCTACGAGCTCTTTACGCCCAATAATTCCGGACAACGCTTGCACCCTATGTATTACCGCGGCTGCTGGCACATAGTTAGCCGGTGCTTCTTCTGTAGGTACCGTCACTTTCGCTTCTTCCCTACTGAAAGAGGTTTACAACCCGAAGGCCTTCATCCCTCACGCGGCGTCGCTGGGTCAGAGTTTCCTCCATTGCCCAATATTCCCCACTGCTGCCTCCCGTAGGAGTCTGGGCCGTGTCTCAGTCCCAGTGTGGCCGGTCGCCCTCTCAGGCCGGCTACCCGTCGTCGCCTTGGTGAGCCATTACCTCACCAACAAGCTGATAGGCCGCGAAGTCATCTTCAACCGAAAAACTTTCCAGCCCCAATCATGCGATCGAGGCTCATATCCGGTATTAGCCCCGGTTTCCCGGAGTTATCCCAGAGTTGAAGGCAGATTCTTCACGTGTTCCTCACCCGTTCGCCGCTAATTCACACCCGAAGGTGTTTCATCGCTCGACTTGCATGTGTTAAGCACGCCGCCAGCGTTCGTCCTGAGCCAGGATCAAACTCTCCATAGAAAGTTGTGATCTGGCAAAAAACAAAACTAGCTATTGCTATTTTTTGTTTTACCAATTGTTTCTGTTTTGTAATGATCTCAAAGAGAGAAAATACAAAGGAATTTTGGCCTGAAATACGTTTCAACCACTTGCGTGGAAGCAACGCAAAACAAGCCGATTTGGCATTGATTGTGCACATTGTTGAGTTCTCAAGGTACGTACGCGCACCAACTTCGATCTTTACAGACCGTAACTAGGGCAGACTGCGTAACTTAGTGCAGAGTTCATCTCTAGGTCAATTTGCATTAACCAGGGGGAAGACTGCTTAAGTAACCTAGATTCCGCTGCACGGCCAGTAAAGTCCGTTTCGCACGCGAAGGTGAAAGATATCCCACCAATGACTAAGGGGTCAAATCGGGCAAATCAGACCTATTTTTCTTCAATCATTGGCACAAGGGATCGGCTGCCTGAAAAACCAGCCTCCGCATCTTGGTGTACGAATTGGGAGAGGCGCTAAAAGCCCCGATTTATAATGGTTTCAGGTGCTCACGCTTAAATTACAACGTTGTAAGTAAGGTTGGAGTCAGAGTATTTCTACTGCAGCGAGCTCGCGCTTGCCCTTGCGAAGCAGTAGGAAGCGGCCATGAATTAAATCACTCTCAGTCGGAGTGAACTCTTCGCCTGAAATCTTCACATTATTGAGATAGGCACCGCCCTCTCGCACAATCCGTCTAGCCGCAGATTTCGAATCAACGACCCCCGTCGCAGCTAATAAATCTACCCACGTCGGAAATGGTGAACCCTTTGCAATAGTTGTTCGAGGTAACTGCGAGAGCGCTGAAGCCAATGTTTTCGGATCAAGTTCATTGATATCACCTTGACCGAAGAGCGCCTTCGCTGCAGCTTGCGCATGAGCGCACTCTTTCTCGCCATGTACAAGCGTTGTTAACTCTTCGGCCAGCGCACGTTGCGCAACTCTGGCACCAGGATTTTCGCGGAGTTCGGTAAAGAGCTCCGCTAATTCCTCATGAGATTTGAATGAAAAAGTTTTCAGAAACCGTTCCACATCAGCATCATCAGTTCCAAACCAATATTGATAAAAAGCATAAGGCGAGGTCATCTCTGAATCTAGCCAAACACTACCGCCAGCACTCTTTCCAAATTTAGTGCCATCTGATTTCTGCAAGAGTGGAATAGTGAGTGCGTGCGCAGATCCAGATTCAGCACGCCGAATAAGATCAAGCCCAGCAGTTATATTTCCCCATTGATCACTGCCGCCTAATTGTAAAATACAATTATGACGCCGATACAATTCAAGAAAATCAAAAGCTTGTAGAACTTGATAAGAAAATTCAGTATAAGAAATTCCACCACCTTCAAGACGCGACGCAACTGAATCCTTTGTTAACATTTGATTGACACTGAAGTGCTTTCCGATGTCGCGCAGAAACTCTATGGCAGTAACGTTCTTGGTCCAGTCTAAATTATTAACGAGCACAGCTGCGTTTGAACCCTCAAAACTAAGAAATCGTTCAAGTTGCGAGCGAATTCGCGAAACCCACTGTGCTACAACTTCGTCACTATTAAGAGTCCGCTCCTCATTACGACCGCTGGGATCGCCTACCAAGCCCGTCGCTCCCCCAACTAATGGGAGTGGCTTGTGACCTGCAAGTTGGAAGCGGCGCATAACAAGGAGCACAACAAGATTTCCGACGTGCAGGCTTGGCGCCGTCGGATCAAAGCCGAGATAGAACGAGACCGGACCAGCGCCTAAATCCTTAAGGAGAGCTTCACGATCAGTTGTTTGCGCTATCAATCCACGCCACTCTAAATCTTCGAGAAGTGCTTTGGTCATAAATGAATCATCTCCAAAAAGCTTGAACGTTTTCTATCAAAGTATTCACTACATTCTCGGTTGCGTTCGCTGAGAGAATGGATCTGCCTCACCAAGCTAGCGGTGGATGCTGCACCGATCGAAGTCCGCGATGAAAGCGCACCAGTCGCAGAGAGAGTCGACCGAATCTCTGGCGTAAGGTGGGTATCGATGGTATTTAATTCACCGTCGCTAAGTTCGTGGACTTCCTTTCCGACGCTCTCCGCAAACTGAACACAGCGCCCAGAAATTTCGTGAGCTCGTGCAAAAGGAATTCCACTCTTCGTTAAGAAATCTGCAATCTCAGTAGCAAGTGCGTGGCCAGTCTCCGCGGTAGCTGCCATGCGTTCGGTATTAAATTCGGTAGTTTCAACCATACCGGTGAGTGCAGGCAGAAGGGTAAGCAGGGTGCGAACAGAATCAAAGGTTGGCTCTTTATCTTCTTGCAAATCTCTGTTGTACGCAAACGGCAGTCCTTTCAACATCGTCAATACAGAGGTGAGATTGCCAACAAGACGACCACTCTTGCCACGAGCGAGTTCAGCAATATCTGGATTTTTCTTCTGCGGCATGATCGAAGACCCGGTCGAATAGGCATCGTCGAGCTTTGCCCAACCAAATTCAGTTGTACTCCAAAGCGTGTACTCCTCACCGATTCGTGAGAGATGTATACCGATATTAGCCATGATAAAGAGCGCTTCAGTAACGAAATCCCGATCACTTACAGCATCGATACTGTTCTGATAAGTACTATCAAATCCAAGATCTTCGGCACTTCGCTCGGGGTGCGGGACAAGGGCAGATCCAGCCAACGCTCCAGCGCCGAGCGGGGAGATGGAGTTACGTGATAACCAATTCTGAATTCGACTCGCATCACGCAAGAGTGCGTGCGAATGTTTAGCTAGCTCATGGCCAAAATTAATCGGTTGCGCATGCTGGAGATGAGTGAAGCCTGGGGCTATGGCGCTCTTGTACTCATCTGCTTTATTGGTAAATTCGGTAATTAAAGGGCAGATTGCTGAACCAATTGCGATCATGTGATCGATCAAATACAGCTTAAAGTCAGTAACGACCAAGTCATTGCGAGATCGGCCAGCCCGGAAGGCACCACCTAATTCGCCCAGCCTCGCTACTAATCCGCGTTCAATCGCAGAGTGAACATCCTCATCAGCATCGATCGGAAGGAATTTTCCAGATTCGATCTCTTCGCCAAGCGAGAGTAAGGCAACCATGATTTTCTGGGAATCAGCGGCAGCGAGAATTCCACTCGCTTCCAGGTTCTTGACATGAGCAAGGTTTACCCGCACGTCATATGGCGCAAGCACCCAGTCAAAATGGATGCTTCGGGAGAGCGCAGCGACAGACTCCGCTGGTCCCGCACTAAATCTTCCACCCCAAAGGGCCATTTACCTACTCCGCTTCCATAGCTTCATCATCGCTTTTTAGGCGATTTTAGAGGTTCGCCGTCAAGTAAGGCTGTTAATTCCTTCGCAAGGGTATTACCACCCGTCGCCGTTCTAGCAACAACGATGACCGTGTCATCGCCTGCGATTGAACCAATCCCAGATCGCAGCTCGCCAGAGGCTATAGCTTCATCAATCTGACCCGCTAGTAATTGGGCGCCACCAGGTGGACTCTTGGCAACCACCAGATTCCCACTGGCAACGACTCCAAGAAGTAAATTACGTGCTCGTGCTGCTGGTTTGCTCTCTGAATCCGAGAGAATGTAGCGAAACCGACCGCGAGAATCAGTACCACGTAGAGCACCAATTTCTACCAAATCTCGGCTCGCCGTAGTCTGCGTGACTATTACTCCCCGCTTCTTGAGAGCCTTTACGAGTTCACCTTGTGAAGTAATCGCGCCAGTGTGAAGAAGTTGAATAACAAGTTCTTTTCTCGCCGCTGGATTCATTGAGATACTCCCTGTCGAAGGGTTGAAAGTGAGAGCGAAAATTTGGTTATAAACTCACGTACTTGTGCGTCGGTAACAATTAGGGCGGGGGCAATCCTGATGACCCCAGGCTTTGCCGCATTTAAGAGGAGGCCATCGGCTGCAGCTTGCACGACAAGCGCTGATGCTATTTCCTCCGCTAGGACGATCCCAAGAAGCAGGCCCTCGCCTCGAACCTCGACCACACCAGGGAGTTTCGAAAGCTCAGCCTTGATCAATGTGCAAATTTTCGTTACGCGATCGAGCAAGGACTTCTTCTCGATCACAGAGATAGCCGCTAGGCCAGCTGCGCACGACACTGGATTGCCGCCAAAGGTACTGCCATGTTCCCCCGCTGCAAATGCTGGCGTGTTCTTCGTTACCGAAATCATCGCACCCAGTGGGAGTCCCCCACCCAAACCTTTTGCCAAAGTAATAATGTCAGGTGTTATTCCTGATTGTTCGTACCCAAACCATTCGCCCGTTCGACCCATACCGGTCTGAACGGCATCAATGCAAAGCAGAGTTCCGTACTTGTCACAGAGAGCTCTCACCTCATGCAGATATCCCGATGGCGGCACAACGATTCCATTCTCACCTTGGATAGGTTCAACGATAACCATTGCAACTCTTTTTGAAATCAATCGCTTAAGAGATGAAATGGATCCGTACTCAGCAAACTTCACATCCTTAAGCAATGGAAGAAATGGTGAGCGCTTTGCTGCTTGCCCGGTAATCGAGAGAGCTCCAATGGTGCGTCCGTGAAAGGCGCCTGCCATGGCAATAATTCGAGTTCTACCCGTCAGGCGAGAGAGTTTGATCGCCGCCTCGTTAGCTTCTGCTCCTGAATTGCAGAAGAAGGCCCGTGCACTCTCCTCACCCGTAAAAGAGGTGAGCCTCTCGGCTAACTTCAATACCGGTTCGTGCATGTAGAGGTTGCTGACGTGAGAAAGTTCCCGAATCTGCTCTGATACAGCAGCGACAATTGTTGGATGAGCGTGGCCAAGTATCGATGTTGCGATTCCACCTAAGAAATCTAGATATCGATTCCCGTCAACATCCCAGACCACTGCGCCTTTACCCCGTGCCAGAGAAATACCGGGAACTCCGTAATTATTCTGAATGGAGTTCGCCCAGCGAATTTGATTGGTTTCGTTGGAGTTTTTCATCCGCTCACCTGTGTTCCACCTTGGCCAGCGAGAGCGGCGATCAGGTTGCTTGGATCGCGACCATCGATTACCCGCGCGACTTTCGCTCCATGGTCAAGTGCGTAGAGCACAGCCTTGGCTTTAGGGATCATGCCACCAACAAGAGATGGCTGAAGTAGGCGGAGTTCGTCCGCTGAACATTCAGAGATGATTGAACTTTTATCTGGGTAGTCACGATAAATACCCTCGACATCTGTCATGAAAATTACTTGTTCTGCCATGAGTGACCCACCAACCGCACCAGCTGCAATGTCGCCATTGAGGTTGAGCCCCTGGCCTTTTTCATCAACAGAAATAGGTGAGATGACGGGCAGAAAATTCTCTTCCAGAAGAAGTTTGAGCAGCGTTGGATCACTGGATTTGATATCTCCTACCAGTCCTACATCGATAGCCAGGCCATTAACGATGGGTCTCATCAACTCTGCCCGAATCGTTCGACCATCCGATGCCGACAACCCAACGGCATTGACTCCAAAACCAATCAGCCCGTTGACAAGTGTCCGGCATACCCGACCTGATAGGACGCTTTGGACGACTTCAAGAATTTCGGGGGTTGTCACTCGATAACCCGCACTCATCTCGCTCTTTATTCCATGAATCGCAAGCTCGGCATCCACGTGCGGGCCCCCACCGTGGATGAGAACAATTTTGCCACCACTCTTGTGAAACGAGGCTATGACATTGAGAATACCGTCGGGATCACCTGCTGACGGAAGCGCGTGACCTCCATACTTCAAAACGATCATGACGAGTACGAACTATTCTCGTGAACATACATAGCCGTCAAATCATTCGTCCAAATCGTCGCAGCATGGAGGCCCGCCTTAAGATCAATTAAAATTTCAATCTCACTTGCCTTCATCGATGCTTCAGAGCGATCTATTCCTGGCGCACTATTTTTACAGACCATCACACCATTTAATGAGACGTCAAGAGCATATGGATCAAAAACGGCCGATGTTGTCCCAATAGCAGCAAGCACTCTGCCCCAGTTTGGATCTTCACCATGAAGGGCGCATTTTAAAAGATTATTTCTCGCACAAGCGCGACCCACCTCGACCGCATCTTCCTCAGAAGCAGCATTAACCGTTGTAATTTTTACAATCTTAGAATGACCTTCTGCATCATCGACTAACTCCTTGACCAGGTAGTTGGCACACTCGGTTAAGGCCGAACGAAGCTCCACATCGGTCATCAATATCCCAGTTGCCCCTGAAGCCATGAAGAGCACGGTGTCATTGGTCGAAGTGCACCCATCGGAATCAATTCGATTAAAAGTACGAGAAATAACATCTTCGAAAATTTCGCGTGCGTCCAGTGGCAGCAGACCATCAATCATGATGACCGATAGCATCGTGGCGAGTGACGGTGCCAGCATTCCAGCTCCCTTGGCCATGCCCACTATCCGGACGCCACCTCGCTCGTGGCAATATAACTTTGGGTGCGAGTCAGTCGTCATAATTGCGGTAGCACACGCTAACGCCGCGCTCTCTGACAAGCCGCCAACGGCGCTCTCTATCCCAGCCAACACCTTCGCCATAGGTAATCGTTCACCGATCAGACCTGTCGAGCAGATAACAACGTCACTAGCCGATAGCCCGAGCAGCTCCGCTACCCGCTCGGCACTGTGATGCGTATCGATAAATCCAGCAGGCCCAGTGCATGCATTCGCGCCACCACTATTGAGTAAAACTGCACGTACCTCGTTATCAGCTACTACCTGTCTCGACCAGGTCACTGGCGCGGCAACAACTCGATTAGATGTAAACACCGCAGTCCCAAATTTCATGGGGCCGATATTCACGATAAGTGCCAGATCTGGTTCTCCAGAAACTTTAATTCCAGCAGAGATTCCGGCGCCGACAAAACCTTGTGGAAGAGAATCCATCACGGCCTCCCGATGACACTTAGAGATGTAGCTTCAGCTAAGCCACACATGATATTTGCGTTTTGAATCGCTTGCGAAGCAGCTCCCTTGCCAAGATTGTCGATCGCAGAACTCACGATCAGGCGATTTGTGTGCTGATCCACCGCTACCTGCAGGTGAAGAGAATTAGATCCCAACACTGACGATGTTCGTGGGAGTTCTCCCTCTGGCAGCAAAGTGACGAACTGTTCAGTCGCATACTGCTCTTCATAAGCAGAACGAACATCCTGGTACTCCGTATTAGCCGTCAGCTTCGCCGTCACCGTCGCGAGGATTCCTCGTGGCATTGAAGCAAGAATCGGCGTTAATGAGATTTTTGCTGGACCCCCTCCAACAATAGAGAGATTCTCTTCGATCTCTGGGGTGTGTTGATGCACTCCACCAAATTTGTAAGAAGTTAAGGAGTTCATTACCTCGCTACCTAGGAGGCTTACCTTCGCCGATCTACCGGCACCTGTGGTTCCCGAAGCTGCGACGACGACGATATCTGATGCATCTACGAAGCCTCTGGCTACGGCTGGTGCTGCGGCCAGGGCGATCGCGGTCGCATAACAGCCAGGATTCGCAATCTGAGTTGAATCTGCAATCTTCGCTCGATATCCAGGTAACTCTGGCAAGCCATAAGTCCATGTACCAGCATGAACTCCAGAGTAATACTTCTCCCAATTCGCAGCTGATGAAATCCGGTAATCAGCCCCGAGGTCAACAATCTTTACCCTCGAATTGATCCCAGGGATAAGTTTTGCAGACTCGCCATGAGGCAGGGCAAGAAAGATGAGGTCGCAGGCGTTGATGGCCGCAAGATCGGTCTTCTCAAATTTTTGCCCTGAATAATTCGTGAGGTGTTGGTGCGTTGAGGAGATCAGTTCTCCGGCACTTGATCCGGCGGCGATATAACTAAGTTTAAATTGCGGATGCTCCGATAAGAGCCTGAGTAACTCCCCGCCCGCGTAGCCACTCGCGCCAACTACCCCGATTTTCATACTCAGAGAGTACTGCATTTTGCATATGTATGCAATGAAGTGCATACATATGCAATTACTTTTAGTCGCGAATGCTAGCTCCACATAAGGCAACGGCCACCGCTGCTGCATTTGTGCGCAAACCCGAGACCTCATCCGCGGTTAAGGTCCGATCCGACGCTCTAAAGACCATTGAAAATGCGAGCGAGACTCGTCCATCCCCCGGCTGCTCATAACGATCAAAGAGAGTTATTGATTCGAGAAGTTCCCCTGCTCCTTGGCGAAGGGCGGCCTCTACCTGCGCGGACGGGATATCTGCTGAGACAAAGAGTGAGATATCTTGAATGGCGGCCGGCATCGTTAAGACCCGAGTTGAATTCACCTTAGGCGGAAATGGGAGTTCAGTGAGAATCACGGCGAAGGCCACAGTGCGTGGTGGCAAATTGAGTGCTTCCAGGACGCGAGGGTGTAATTCGCCGGCATGAGCAACCGCTTTGCCATCAATTCGGAGTTCGGCGCAACGTCCAGGATGCCACGGAGCTAGATCGCTTTGGACGATCTCCACCTCATTGCCAGTCTCAAGGATTATTCGCTCTGCCATCGAGACGGCATCACTCCAATCAACGTTCCGACCACTTCCCCACCAGCCCTTGCGATCAAGTGATCCTGCGACCACTGCACCGAGAAAGAGTGGCTGCGCCGGAACGCTGCCATAAATATCTTTGATCACGGTATCGCTTGGTCGTTCAGAAGTTGAGATCAATCCAATTTTGGTCAACACAGTGGCATCTCGGAAGATAGAGCCAATCTCAAAGATCGCGACATCTTTCGCACCTCGAGCGATGTTGCGTTGGAGCGCCTGCAAGAGACCGGGCAAGAGATGAGTCCGCAATAGCGGTGCCTCATCTGACATCGGATTTGCAATCTTAAAAGAAGCAGCTCGGGGGCCAGAAAATCCAAGCGTCGACACCATCTCTGGTGAGACAAAAGGATAGGTATATATTTCAGAGAAACCCAGATTCGCTAAAAGGTGTGCGAGGCCGCGCTTGCGCTGCTGAATAGGTGAAAGTCCTGCTCCCGCTTTTCCAGTTGGTAGATGCGATGGGATGAGATCAAAACCATGGACGCGAGCTACCTCTTCGGCAAGGTCTGAGATGACCTCAAGGTCAGGGCGCCAGGTTGGAACGGTGAAGAGCCAACTCGTTGTGCTGCTCTTCGCAAGGCTTCCACCGATCGAGAGTAAAGCACCCACTAATTGTGACTCAGAATAGTCAAAGCCAATAATTCTTGAGATGCCACTGGGGTCGAACTCAATGGTTCGAAGTGCCGGGAGCGATCCATCGATGCTCTCACCCGCATAACTCGCTCCAGCAAGCTCTACCAAGAGCGAAACTGCGCGTGCAGATGCAACGGCAGCTACAGCCGGATCAACGTTACGCTCTAAGCGGCGCGAAGCTTCGGACGAGAGGCGCTGTGATCGCGAGTTCTTAGCAACTGAGATCGGATCAAAGTGTGCAGCTTCAAGAGCAATTCGAACTGTTGCATCGGTGATCTCAGATTCCAAACCACCCATAGTCCCGGCAAGAGCGAGAAGTTTCGAGTCATCAGCAATCATCAGTAAATCGGGGCTTAACGTACGCTTCTCGCCATCGAGTGTGACAAATTCTCGTTGATCAAGAGCCCGTCTAACCCGAATGGTGCCTTGCACTTTATCCGCATCGAATGCGTGGAGTGGTTGACCAAGTTCTAGCATCACATAGTTTGTAATATCGACCGCAATAGAAATCGAACGCATCCCGCATTTTTCAATACGACGACTCATCCAGAGCGGAGTTACTGCTTTTACATTTACCGAATCAAGAGTGCGGATAACAATAAGGTCAGCACCCGTAAGATCCTCAATCTTCACCGGGACAATCTTCACGCCAGAAGCAGTTAGCCCCGCAAGGTAATTCACTTCTGCCGGATCTTTAAACGGAAGACCAAGTGAGAGCGCCAATTCGCGCGCTAGGCCTCGTGCCGAAAGCGCATACCCACGATCAGGGTTGATTGCCACATCAATGATCATTTCGCGTATCTCAAGGAGTTCGATCGCATCTTCACCGACGGAACCCGAATTCGGCGCCAAAACAATAATTCCCAGATGTTCATCACTGATGCCAAGTTCACGTGCAGAACAGATCATGCCGTTACTCGTCTTACCGTAAGTTTCACGCGCAGAAATTGTAAAATTATTTGGGAGTACCGCGCCAGGAAGAGCGGCGACCACGAGATCACCCTCGGCAAAATTGCTAGCACCGCAGATCACGTAACGCGTCTTGCCTTCGCCCGCATCAAGTCCTACATAGCGAATCGCCTTCTTATGTTCGGTAAGTTCTTCGATACTTACTACACGAGCGACCACTAGTGGGCCGGCGAGGTCTTCCCCCTGAATTTCAATACTCTCAACTTCAAAGCCAACCTTCACAAAGGCGGCCTCGATCATTTCTGGAGTGCAGTTGTCGGGAAGCTCAGCAAATTCTCGTAACCAGGACAACGGCATCTTCATCGAAGACCACTTCCAAAACTTTGCGTAAAGCGAATATCGCCCTCAACGATGTCGTGCATATCGGTAATTCCATGTCGCACCATAAGTGTGCGTTCAAGACCCATACCAAAGGCGAAACCCGAGAACTCATCAGGATCAATGCCAGCGGCTCGCAGGACTTTGGGATTCACCATTCCACAGCCACCCCACTCAATCCAACGACCATTAAAGAAAAAATCAACTTCAGCGCTTGGTTCGGTAAATGGGAAGAATGATGGGCGAAGGCGCGTCTTCACATCCGATCCAAAGATGGATTGGGCAAAGTAATCGAGCGTACCTTTGAGATCCGCCATTGTGATGCCCCGGTCAATGACGAGGCCTTCAACCTGACTGAAAACTGGAGTATGAGTCGCATCGAGTTCATCGGCACGATATGTGCGACCTGGGCAGATAACGTAGATCGGAGGCTTTTGTTCCAACATCGTTCTCATTTGCACGGGTGAGGTGTGAGTTCGCAAGACCAAGTGCGAATCAAGTGGTTCAATGAAGAAGGTATCTTGCATGGTTCGAGCTGGATGATCCACTGGGATATTTAATGCATCAAAGTTCAACCATTCGGCCTCTAATTCTGGGCCCTCCGCTACGCTATATCCAAGTCCAATGAAGAGATCACAAATCTCATTAGTGAGAATTGTGAGCGGATGCAATCCACCTATAGTCGCCCGCTTTGTCGTAGTCGAAACGTCGACGCGCTCCTCAACCAGAACTCGGGCATCACGCTCAACTTCCAGAGTTCGCTGCCGGGATTCATATGCCCCGTTAATTCTGGAACGTGCATTGCCAACAATTTTTCCAAATTCTGCTCGTTCAGAAGCCGCCATTGCGCCTAAGGCTTGGTTCGCCTTTGCAATCGGCGAACGATCACCCACGTGCGATATCCGAACCTCTTTGAGCAGATCCAGATCGGTAGCGCCATCAATCGCAGTAAGGGCTGTGACCGTAATTGCTTCAATATCCGTGGCAGTAACACTCATAAGGGTCGTTATTCTAGCGAGTAGGAGCGATCCCTAAGTGAAATAACGCGATAGCGGCGGCGCTTGCAACATTGAGGCTCTCGGCATGGCCGAGCATTGGGATGCGCACCTTGCGAATACCTTCTGGAAGCGTTGGTAAGCCACGCGCTTCATTACCAAAAATCGCAACTGTGGCCCCCTCTGGCTTTAGCTCATTTAGAGATTCTGATCCACTTCCGTCAAAGGCCAAAAGTGAAAAGTCACCAGACTCTGCGAGTTCAACGATGGCGGCAAGAGTAAGGTCTTCAACAAATGGAATATTCCAGAGCGAGCCAGCGGTTGATCTAACAACTTTAGGCGAGTAAATATCAACGCTACCTTCAGAGAAGAGGATGGCATCAAAACCACAGGCATCTGCGGTACGAATTATCGTCCCAGCATTCCCCGGATCCTGGATTTGCCAGAAGAAGGCGAGCTTCTTCGGTGACTCAGAAAGTACATCGCTAAGAGTAAGGGCTCGATATCTGCAGAGCGCGAGAATCCCCTGCGGCGATTCAGTATCCGCCATTGCCGCCATCACTGCATCGGTTACGGGAATAATCTCGTGGCTATCGATAATCTCAGAGGAGAACTCTTCCCGAAGTTTGGCTTCACCAGATTCAGTCAGATACAGCTTTTGAATGATTGGGGCGCTAGAAATTCTAGGTTGAAGGGCGCTTCGAAGAGACTGGGGCCCATCAGCCACAAAGAGAGACTCTTCACGACGTAGTTTTTTGCCACGAGAACCTAAAAGAGCCTTCACTCTCTCTACATGAGGAGAGTGAAGGCTCGTAATTCTTTGATGAGTCAAGAATTGACCAGTGAGGTATTACGCAGTGACAACATGCTTGCGAGCAACTTCGACGAGTGCCGCAAAAGCCGTTGGATCATTCGTTGCAAGCTCAGCGAGTACGCGACGGTCAACTTCGATTCCAGCGCCTTTAAGACCCTGGATGAAGCGGTTGTAGGTGATGCCGTTTGCACGGGCACCAGCATTGATGCGTTGGATCCAAAGGCGACGAAAATCGCCCTTCTTATCTTTGCGATCGTTGAAGGCATAGACGAGTGAGTGAGTTACCTGCTCCTTCGCCTTGCTAAATAAACGTGAACGTTGACCGCGATAACCAGCAGCACGTTCTAGTGTTGTACGACGCTTCTTAGCAGCGTGGACTCCGCGTTTTACTCTTGCCATTTTCTACTCCCCCTCTACTTCAAACCGAGCATGCGCTTGGCGGTCATGGTGACTGTCTTCTTACCGGTCGCATCATTACTCAAGCGGCGAGTAACGCGCGAAGATTTGTGTTCCAAAAGGTGGCGCTTGCCAGCACGCTCGTGCATGACCTTGCCGGTACCTGTGAGGCGGAAGGTTTTCTTCGCACCACTATGGGTCTTCATCTTTGGCATTACTTCCTCTTCTCTCTACTGTTAATAAACGAAAATAAAATTATTCCGCGGTTACGACTGGTTGCTGCACTGCCTTAGCAGGTGCGACCTTCTTGATGGAGCCTTTCTTAATAAGTGGACCAAGTACCATCGTCATTGAACGTCCCTCTTTTTTAGGGGCGAACTCAACGGCTGCTACTCCGGCCAACTCCTCAGCTAATTTCATCAACAATCGATATCCCATTTCTGGTCTCGTCTGTTCACGACCTCGGAATTGCACCGTTACCTTTACCTTGTCACCAACACGAAGAAACTTTTCGATGTGATTTCGCTTCGTTTCATAATCATGAGGTTCGATCTTTAAACCAAGTCTCATCTCCTTCACCACGATGTGGGTCTGGTTCTGACGAGCTTCTCGTGCCTTCTGCGCGATTTCGTACTTGTACTTTCCGAAATCCATTACCTTGCAGACAGGAGGCTGGGCATCTGGTGAGATTTCGACGAGGTCGAGTCCGACTTCATCTGCCATCGAAAGCGCAGTGTCGATATCGACAATGCCAACTTGGTCACCTTCATGTCCGATTAGGCGCACCTGTGGAACGCGAATTCGATCATTGATTCGTAGATCGGCGCTGATAAGTATTTCCTCTCATTACGGCTATAAGATTTCTTGAAGATCACGGAGATCCATTTCAAGAAGGGTAGGCCGCACAAGGCGAGCGCCAAAGCACTCAGAAAGCCCCAACAGGGGTGTTCAATCTTGACCAACCAACGTACGTCGGTGAGGTGGGAGCGGCTAACTCCACTTGATAACTAAGGATAACCGAGCTCCTTCAAAAGGTGAAATCGCGGGCGACGAGCCTAGAGAGTGCTCTGATCACCCACCGATGGCGTGAACGCCACCATCAACGTGGACCATCTCCCCGGTGGTCTTTGGAAACCAATCTGAAAGTAAGGCGACCGCACCCTTTGCTGCCGGGACGGGATCTGAGATGTCCCACGCCAGTGGTGCGCGAGAGTTCCAGACTGCCTCAAAATCTTCAAATCCTGGAATGGATTTCGCTGCCATTGTCTTGATCGGGCCAGCGGCAATCAGATTGACGCGAACGTTCTCTTTGCCAAGATCGCGTGCGAGGTATCGTGAGCAGGATTCCAATGCTGCTTTCGCTACACCCATCCAGTCATACTTTGGCCAAGCAACTCGCGCGTCGAAGGTAAGGCCCACGACGCTCGCACCTTTCGCTGCGTTGAAGAGCGGGCGCACCGCCATGGTGAGCGATTTGAGGGAATATGCAGAGACCTGGAGAGCGGTAGCAACATCATCCCACTCGGTCTGAAGAAAATTTCCACCAAGCGCTGCAGCTGGGGCAAAACCGATCGAATGCACTACACCATGAATCTCGCTGACATGTTCGCGCAAGCGTGCTTCAAGCCCGGCGAGGTGCTCTTCACTGGTCACATCGAGTTCAATGACCGGTGCTGGATTTGGGAGTCGATTGGCGATCCGTTGGGTGATACTCATGGCCCGACCAAAAGAACTCAGAATGACGGTCGCGCCCTCTTCTTGCGCCAATCGTGCAATGTGAAATGCGATCGACGACTCGGTGAGCACGCCCGTAACGAGAATATTCTTTCCTGGAAGAAGTGCCATTAGTTACCCATTCCTAATCCACCGTCAATTGGTATGACGGCACCTGTTATGTAGCTAGCCGCTTCAGATGCGACGAAGTGCACGAGTGAGGCGATCTCATCCGGCGAAGCAAAACGAGCCAGTGGAATCTGGGCAAGATACTTTTCCTTCAGCGAGTCTGCGAGAATCGCTGTCATTTCAGTATCAACAAAACCGGGGGCTACCACGTTAAAGGTGATTCCTCGGCTTCCGTATTCACGTGCGAGTGAACGAGCCATGCCGACTAGGGCAGATTTGGTAGCGGCGTAATTCACCTGCCCCGCTGATCCAAGCAGACCGACGACCGACCCGATCATAACGACTCTTCCAGAACGCTTCTTCATCATGGCAGGAAGCACGTGTTGAATAGTCCGAAAGGTTCCAATGAGATTTGTATCGACCACTGATTCAAAATCCGAGTCACTCATCCGAACTGCAAGACCATCTTTTGTGATACCGGCGTTAGCGATGAGAACGTCAATCGCGCCAAAATTTTCTACGATAGCCGAGAAAGCCGATTGAACGCCTGCTGCATCAGTGAGATCCATAGCCACACAAGCAAAACCGGCTGGACCTTCGCCAGAACGACTCGTGATAATGACCTGATCGCCGCCAGCTTGGAATGCCCTAGCAATCGCCAACCCGATTCCGCGATTGCCGCCAGTGACGAGAACTATCCGATTGGTATGGGGTGGTGACTCATAGATCATAATTGCCAAAGTTACTCGTTACTTGTGCGTACACCCACATTCGACGCTCGGGAGGCGCAAAAAAGCTACCTGGCCTATTCTTAGCACTATGCGCAGAAAAAAGATTGATAAATCAGTTCAATCGATCACCTCTGCCCAGGCACCATTAACCGTTGATCAATCAGCTCGTGCCCGCCGTTACTTCATCAGCATGATGATTCGAACAGCCTGTTTTATCTTGACCGTCCTCTTGCCAAGTCCCTACCGCTGGATCGCCCTCTTTGGTGCGGTCGTTCTACCCTATGTAGCAGTGGTCGTTGCGAATGCCGGTCGAGAGACGATCGTTGGAAAATCCGCGATCTTTAATTCCCGAGCGATTGCCTCTGGTAAAGATCAAAATACAGACCCCGCGTAGAAACTAAATATTCATGCGTTCCAGACTCCACGAGAACACCCTTATCCAGGACTAAAATTTGATCTGCTTGCGCAATCGTTGATAATCGATGTGCGATCACAATGCTCGTTCGGCCCGTCAACGCACTCTTAAGCGCCTCTTGTACTAGTGCCTCATTCTCTGAATCTAAATGCGCAGTTGCCTCATCGAGGATCACGATGGCAGGTGCCTTGAGCAGCAGACGCGCAATTGCGATCCGTTGCTTCTCTCCCCCAGAAAGACGATGACCTCGTTCACCAACAATCGTCTGCAAGCCATTTGGAAGGGTTTCGATAAATTTCCAAATTTGGGCTAACTCACAAGCCGCTTGTATCTCAGCCATAGTGGCATCTGCTTTTGCGTAGCGTAGGTTTGCCTCAATTGAGTCATGGAACATATGGGAGTCCTGGGTAACGACTCCGATCGTGCCGCGCAGCGATTCCAAGGTCAGCTCACGAATATCCTGACCGTTGATTGAGATTACACCTCTCGTGACATCGTAAAGGCGAGGCAGGAGACCAGAGATAGTGCTCTTACCAGCACCCGACGGTCCCACGATGGCAGTGAAAGAACCTGGTTTTGCGAGAAAAGAGAGACCACGAATCACTTCTCCAGAATCTACAAGCTCTTCCTTTGCGACCCCTTCAAGAGATGCCAGTGAGATCTCCTCAGCTTTAGGGTAGGAGAACGAGACGTCATTAAATCGGATCTCGGTTTCCTTTGTCTGCAGAATGGTGGCTCCGGCCCGATCTCGGACCATCGGTTCGAGATCTAAAACCTCAAAGACTCGTTCAAAGGAGACAAGGGCGGTCATAATATCGACCCGAATATTTGAGAGTCCGGTGAGCGGTCCGTAGAGCCGGGCAAGGAGCGCGGTGATGGCAAGAAGAGTGCCAACAGTAATCGTTCCGTTAATCGCCAGGTGACCACCAATTCCGTAGGCGAACGCTGTTGCGATCGCGGCTACCGAGGTGATTGCTATAAAAAAAATACGATTGAGAAGAGCAATTTGGATACCCATATCGCGCACCTTCGCCGCCCGATCAGAAAATCCAATTCGCTCGGTGTTAGGTTCTCCGTAAAGAGTCACTAATAACGCCCCAGAAACATTGAAGCGTTCGGTCATCGTTGATGACATGTCGGCATTTAGGTTAAATGATTTACGAGTGTATTCCTGCATCTTGCGGCCGAGCCATTTAGTGGGGAAAAGAAAGACTGGAAGTAGAGCGAGCGAGAAGAGCGTGATCTGCCACGAGAGAGCCATCATTGCGCCAGCAACAAGAATCAAACTCAAGACGTTACTCACTACGCCAGAGAGAGTTGATGTGAAAGCTTGTTGGGCACCGATGACATCTGAGTTAAGTCGAGAGATTAACGCACCGGTCTGGGTGCGAGTAAAAAATGCAATCGATTGGCGCTGAACATGAGAGAAGACCCTAGTACGTAGATCAAATATCAAGCCCTCTCCTATACGGGAAGAGAACCAACGACTTACCATGCTTATCAGTGCATCAGCCACAGCGATACATCCAACAATAATTGAGAGTCTGAGTACTAATGCTCCATTGCGAGGAACAACACCTTTATCAATAAGCGTTCGAAGTAGCAGCGGAGTCGCCACAACTAAGCATGAATCAATCACAACAAAAATGAGGAAGAAAAAGAGATCGGCCTTATAAGGAGTGGCAAATGTGAGGATACGTTTTAAGGTACCAGTTTTGAGCTTCTGATTTTTTACCGATTGTTCTTGAGTCAGCGATCGCATCGCCATCCAATTGCTATGCATTGTCATAGGGCTGCACCCTTCAGATCAGACAGTGAAGCCTATCGCGCGAAGCTGTTCACGACCTTCATCGCTAATACGATTTGGTCCCCAAGGTGGCATCCACACCCAATTAATTTTCACATCAGAGGTAAGGTCTTGCAGAACCGAACGGGTCTGATCTTCAATAACATCCTGAAGTGGGCAAGCTGCCGAGGTCAGTGTCATATCTAATATCGCGACATTGCTCTCATCTACCTGCATATCGTAGACAAGCCCGAGATCGACAACATTAATCCCAAGTTCAGGATCAATAACATCTTTCATCGCCTCAGTTACATCATCGATCGAAGCTATTGCGCTCATTTGATCACTCCTTCTCTTGCTTGTATCGCCGCATCTTTGAAAGCCATCCAACCTAGTAGCGCACACTTTACCCGTGCTGGGAACTTCGAGACGCCAGCTAAGGCAACGCCATCTTCTAAGACCGCTTCGTCGCCAATCAGCGCCCCTTTACTACTCATAAGTCCGGCGAATGAATCAAAAATTATGAAGGCTCGATCGAGGGTTTTGCCATAGACGAGATCGCTCATAATCGAAGCGCTTGCTTGCGAGATTGAGCAACCGACCCCATCCCACGTGACATCTTTGACGACTCCATCCTTAGCCAAGAGATTGAGAGTGATCTCATCGCCACAACTTGGGTTAACGTGATGGACTTGAACCGTCTTTTCATCTGAGAGCCCCTTGTGTAGCGGGTGCTTGTAGTGATCCAAAATGACTTCTTGGTACAGAGAGTCGAGTTCCATCACGAAACCTTAAAGTATTTCCGCGTGGCATGAATGCCATCCACCAACGCATCAATATCGGCGAAATCGTTGTACAGGTAAAAGGAGGCCCGTGTTGTACCAGGAAGACCAAATTTGCGCATCAACGGCCAGGCACAGTGGTGACCGGTACGAACCGCGATTCCATATTGATCAAGAAGTTGTCCCACATCGTGAGGGTGGATTTCATCGAGGGCGAAGGAGAGGACTCCGCCACGATCAATCGTGTCGAGGGGCCCAACAAGATGCAGCCCTTTAATGGTCGCAAGAGATGTAAGCGCATAACGCGTAAGTTCGACCTCGTGCTCGTGAATTTTCTCCATGCCGATAGCCTCGAGATATTGAGTACCAGCTGCTAAGCCGACCGCCTGCGCCATATTCGGAACACCGGCCTCGAATTTGCGAGGCGCGCCGGCCCAGGTAGCACTCTCCATGGTGACGCTCTCAATCATTGAACCGCCATGAAGGAAGGGCTCCATCTCTGCCAAGAGCGCTGCTCTCCCCCACAAAACTCCAATACCCGTTGGGCCCAACATCTTGTGACCCGAGAAAGCAATGAAATCGAGGTCAAGCGCTTTTACATCAATCTTCATATGCGGAACTGATTGGCACGCATCGAGCACTACGAGTGCGCCCACCGCATGGGCCTTTTTCGTAATCAGAGCGATCGGAGGAATTGTTCCCAAGACATTAGATTGATGAGTGATCGCAACAATCTTGGTCCGTTCATTTATGAGCTGATCAATATTGGAAATATCCAAGCGACCATCGGCGGTGACGCTAAACCATTTGAGAACCGCCCCAGAACGCTTTGCCAATTGCTGCCAAGGAATCAAATTCGCATGATGCTCCATCTCGGAGACGAGAATTTCATCACCAGGCGTAAGTTCAAAGCGGCCCTTATTTGTATTGGTGTACGAATACGCAATCAGATTGATAGATTCCGTTGCACTCTTCGTAAAAATAACTTCATCTGTATCAGCACCGATGAAGCCCGCAAGAATTTCACGAGCGCCTTCGTATGCCAGAGATGCCTCTTCGGCAAGGAGATGCGAACCTCGATGGACTGCGGCATTACTTTGCGTGTAGAAATTTCGTTCCGCATCTAATACCTGGGTCGGCTTCTGGCTCGTTGCGCCAGAATCGAGATAGACCAACCGAGCTCCATTGCGCATCTTCTTCTGAAAGATCGGGAAATCTTCTTTTATTGCAACAACGTCGAGAGCGCTCATCTCTTAGGCAGTCACGTACTCTGCATATCCATTCTCTTCGAGCTTATTCGCGAGCTCCGCGCCACCCTCTTCAACGATACGACCAGCGGAGAAGACGTGGACAAAATCAGGGGTGATGTAGCGAAGAATGCGCGTGTAGTGCGTGATCAGCATAATTCCAAGATCATTACCCTCTTTAATACGGTTGATACCCTCTGAAACAATTCGGAGTGCATCGACATCGAGGCCAGAATCTGTCTCATCGAGAATGGCAATCTTTGGCTTAAGAAGTTCCATCTGCAAGATTTCATGGCGCTTCTTCTCGCCACCCGAGAAGCCTTCATTGACGTTGCGCTCGGAGAAGGCTGGATCCATGCTTAAGGCCTTCATCGCCTCTTTGACCTCTCCAACCCAGGTACGTAGCTTGGGTGCCTCGCCACGGATTGCGGTGACAGATGTGCGCAAGAAATTCGAGACCGATACGCCCGGAACCTCTACTGGATATTGCATTGCAAGAAAGAGGCCAGACTTCGCCCGTTCATCGACCGACATCGCTAAGACATCAACTCCGTCGAGAGTGACCGTTCCTTGGGTGACTGTGTACTTTGGATGTCCGGCGATCGAATACGCAAGAGTTGATTTGCCTGAGCCGTTGGGTCCCATGATGGCGTGTGTTTCGCCGGAATTGACCGTCAGATCAACGCCACGCAAAATCTCTTTCGTACCTTCTTCGGTTACGACGGTAACATGCAGGTTCTTAATTTCTAGTGTGCTCATTTTCTACCTTTTCTCTACTTTTTACTTTGAATGGTTAGGGTCTCGCCGTCGCGGATAACGTCATAGGTGGTGAGTGGTGAGACTGCTGGGAGAGTGAGTGCTTCACCTGTTCGTAGGTCGAACTCGGCCCCGTGGAGCCAACATTCGATGCGATAATCAGCGATATCGCCCTCAGAGAGCGATGCTTCTGAGTGAGAGCAGGTATCCGAGACTGCGAAGACTTCGTCGCCGATGCGAGCGACACAGACCGGATTGCCATCGACTTCCAGCTGCTTTGGTTTGCCCGAAGTTAGCTCATTAAAATTAATTGTCGTCATTCAATAACCACCTTCATTAATTCAGAGTCAATTCGGTTCATGATCCGATCTTCAATCGCTTCGATACCGATCTTTGAAAGGATCTCCAAGAAGAATCCTCGGATAACTAAACGTTTCGCTTCACCGACAGGAATTCCACGCGATTGCAGATAAAAGAGTTGTTCATCATCAAAACGCCCAGTTGTTGATGCATGTCCCGCACCGACAATATCCCCGGTCTCGATCTCTAAGTTCGGCACTGAATCAGCGCGTGCTCCATCTGAGAGGAGAAGGTTGCGATTAAGTTCGTAGGTATCTGTCCCATCCGCAGCGGCACGAATGAAGACGTCACCGATCCAGACGGTACGGGCGCCATTACCAGAGAGCGCACCCTTGTAGTTCACACGGGACTTCGCATAACCAACATTGTGCTCAACGTGGATACGGTGTTCTAAGTGCTGGCCATCTCCTGCAAAGTAAAGTCCAAATAATTCAGCCGATGACCCAGGTCCGGCATATTCCACAGTGGGAAGCAGTCGGACGAGAGATCCTCCGACGGTGACCACTACCGATATGAAGGAAGCATCTTTACCGATGATGGCATGATGGCGACCCAGATGAACCGCATCGTTCTCCCATTCCTGCAAGGTAATGAAGCGAAGCGTGGCCCCTGGCTCGAGAATTATCTCGATCTCTTCGGCCACCACTGCGCTACCAACATTCTCTACAACGACAGTGGCGGTCGAATGGTTACCCGCACGAATAATGGTTCGAGATGCTTCAGCGCCATCGTTACGAGCCTTGCGCTTAAGAATAATTGGTTCAGTGACGATTGCTTCAGAAGCGATTGCTACAACGGTGACAGTGGCAACAACTTCTCGCACTCGGGAAACGACAACATCATCAGTGAGAGATGATGGGGGGTTCTCAACCGACGGCTGAGTGGAAATAGTTACACCCGCTGGTAGAAAATCTGAGCTAAGCGATCGGTAATCTGCCAATGGTGCAGCGAGATCATGTAACCCCTTGAGTCGCTTGAGGGGCGTGAACCGCCATGCCTCTTCGCGACCTGTGGGTGTCAGGTAATTGGTGGTAAGGGTCGCCATTAACCAACGGCCCCTTCCATCTGCATCTCGATCAAACGGTTGAGTTCTAACGCATACTCCATCGGTAATTCACGAGCGATTGGCTCAATAAACCCACGAACAATCATCGCCATCGCTTCATCTTCCGAGAGTCCACGCGACATGAGATAGAAGAGCTGATCATCAGAGATTTTTGAGACCGTGGCCTCGTGGCCCATTGATACATCATCTTCTCTGATATCAACATACGGATAAGTATCAGAACGAGAGATTGTGTCAACTAAGAGTGCATCGCACTTCACCGTTGATTTTGAGTGATGAGCACCTTCGAGAACTTGGACTAAGCCACGATAGGAAGTGCGGCCACCGCCACGCGCTACGGATTTTGAGATAATCGTGGACGATGTATAAGGAGCTGCATGAACCATCTTCGAACCAGCATCTTGATGTTGGCCCTCTCCAGCAAATGCGATGGAGAGAGTCTCCCCTTTAGCATGGGCTCCCATCAGGAAAATAGATGGATATTTCATTGTGACCTTTGATCCGATATTTCCATCGATCCATTCCATCGTTGCACCTTCAGCACACGTCGCGCGCTTGGTGACGAGGTTGTAGACGTTATTCGACCAGTTTTGAATTGTTGTGTAACGAACACGAGCATTCTTCTTCACGATAATCTCAACAACGGCCGAGTGGAGAGAATCAGATGAATAAATCGGAGCGGTACATCCTTCTACATAGTGAACATAGGAACCCTCATCCGCGATAATGAGAGTGCGCTCAAATTGACCCATATTCTCGGTATTAATGCGGAAGTAAGCCTGTAATGGAATGTCTACCTTCACGCCCTTCGGTACATAGATGAATGAACCACCGGACCAGACCGAGGTGTTGAGAGCGGCAAATTTGTTATCCCCGACTGGGATGACAGTTCCGAAATACTCTTTAAAGAGTTCTTCATGCTCGCGTAACCCAGAATCAGTATCGACAAAGATCACGCCAAGCTCCTCGAGATCTTCGCGGATTGAGTGATAAACAACCTCAGATTCATACTGAGCCGCGACTCCAGCAACTAGACGATTTCGCTCAGCATCAGGAATGCCGAGGCGATCGTATGTGTTGCGGATATCTTCTGGCAGGTCTTCCCATGATGTGGCCTGCTTTTCGGTTGAGCGCACAAAGTATTTGATCGTATCGAAAAAGATTCCACTGAGATCTGAACCCCAAGTTGGCATCGGCTTCTTCCCAAAGAGATCTAAACCCTTTAGGCGAAGGTCAAGCATCCACTGTGGCTCACTTTTCTTTGCAGAAATATCGCGCACGACATCTTCGTTGATGCCGCGCCGGGCTGTTGTTCCGGCATCATCTTTATCGGACCAGCCATATTCGTAGGTGCCGATTCCTTCAAGCTCTGGGTTGGCTAGTTCGATGCGGGCGGTTAGGTCGTTGCTCATGTCCGGGCTCCTGTTGTTATTTTTTGTTGTGAAAGATGTGGGATAAAAGTTGTGCAGACACCATCGCCATGTGCGATCGTTGCTAGCCGCTGCACATGTGTTCCGAGTAAGCGAGAGAGCGCTTCCGTCTCTGATTCACATAATTGCGGGAATTGCGCAGCAACGTGTGCCACGGGGCAATGATGCTGACACACTTGGTCACCGGCTGGACCGGAGCTCACATCGGAGGCGAAACCTTCATCTGTAAGAAATTCTGCGAGCGCAGCGCTCCGTTCTGAGATCGGTGCTGATTGATCTATGCGGGAGAGCGCACGCGCCTCTAGCTCATGTGCCCGCTGGTCAGCAAAGAGCTTGATCGAGAGTGGGGTGGCAGCAGAGGCAATAAATTTCAGGGCTGAGAGCGCGAGATCGTCGTATGAGTGTTCAAAACTTGCGCGGCCTTCATCGGTCATCAAGAAGACTTTCGCCGGACGCCCACGTCCGCGCGTAGCTGCGCTCTGATAAGGCTCACGTGAGGTAAGAATTCCCTCATTCGTCAGGGCATCGAGATGACGCCGAATACCAGCTGGAGTAATTGCCAGGCGCTCTGCCAGAGCAACGGCAGTTGCTGGGCCGCTCTCTAGGATCGCTCGGGCGACCTGGTCCCGGGTACGGGCATCTGGATCACTCTTTTTCACAACAGAAGTGTTGCGTAATTCGAGGAGATCCGCCAGTTGAAGGAGTGTGATTCACCTCCCTCCCTGAGAGAAGCGAGAGTGCGCGCTTGCTCACGCTCGGTAGGCTCAGCCAATGGGATCCCTGAAAAAGATTATTTACACCGCGCTGGTAACCCTGCAGGCTGGAATTGTCGTCACTGGCGGGGCGGTACGGCTGACGGGATCTGGCCTCGGTTGTCCGACCTGGCCCCGCTGTACCCCGGGCTCCTTTACGCCAGTTCCTCACCAGGCCCAAGGAGCGCTCCATTCGTGGATCGAATTCGGTAACCGACTTCTGACCTTTGTGCTGATTATCGCCATCATCGCGGCGGTGGCGGGAGTTGTGCGTTGGCGCCGCCAATACTCCGATCAAAAGACCCTCCTTTGGTTGGCGGCGAGCCAACTGCTCGGGGTTGTAGCCCAAATAGTTCTCGGCGGGATAACCGTTCTGACCCATCTCAACCCACTTACTGTTGCCGCTCATTTCATACTCTCGATGGTCCTGCTTGTCCTATCACTCTCATTACGCCAGCGCATGCTTGAGAAGCCACGACATCAACTCACTCCTACTACGACAATCCTGGTGAGAGTCCTGTTGGCGCTCACCTCAATCGTTCTACTGCTCGGAACGGTTGTCACGGGTAGTGGACCACACGCAGGAGATATCAACGCGCGCAGGTATCACCTTAACCCTCAGAACGTTTCATGGCTCCATGCCGATGCAGTGATTGCTCTCATCGCGATGACCTTTGCGCTCTTGTTTCTTATCCATGCAACTGAGGATGCAGCACACCGCTCATTCATTTTAAAGCGGGCATCACTCTTCCTCATTATCTGCTTGTCTCAAGGGTTGATCGGTTACGTTCAGTATTTCACCGGTCTTCCTGAAGCACTCGTTACTGCGCATCTACTTGGCGCCGATCTCGTCTTACTTGGAATCTGGAACCTTGTCTTCGCTGGAAAGGTGTTTTCCAAGAGCACATAATGATTTAGAATTAATTACCTGCCATCAACGACATAACAGGAGAGATAATGAGCGAAATAACTCGCCCCCAGTGGAGTAAAGCAGATGACCAAGCAGTTGTTGTAGCTCGAGCACTTGCTGCTGATGCTGTTCAGAACAGTGGCAATGGTCATGCAGGGACGGCGATGTCTTTGGCCCCCGTTGCTTACACCCTTTTCCAGCGTTTCTTACGCCATGACCCTTTTGAACCAGAGTGGCTTGGGCGCGATCGATTCGTCCTCTCCTGTGGTCATTCTTCACTCACACTTTATATTCAGCTCTTTTTATCGGGCTACGGACTCTCACTCGATGATCTCAAAGCATTTCGCACCTCTGGTTCACTCACTCCCGCTCATCCCGAATATCGCCATACCAAAGGTGTGGAAATTACGACTGGTCCATTGGGCTCGGGTCTTGCGTCGGCTGTCGGTATGGCGATGGCATCGCGATACGAGAAAGGGCTATTCGACCCGCAGGGTTCAACTACTCTCTTTGATCATAATATTTGGGTCATTGCATCCGATGGTGATTTACAAGAGGGCATAAGTGGCGAGGCCTCATCACTTGCAGGGACTCAAGCGCTCTCTAACCTTAAAGTTATTTATGATGATAATCGAATCTCGATCGAAGGTGACACACATATCTCCTTCACCGAAGACGTTTCTGCTCGCTATCGAGCTTATGGTTGGAACGTCATTGACGTTGCTTCTCTCAGCGATGGCAATGTCGATCGTGACGCACTTGAAGTCGCAATGGCGAAATCAGAATCCTTCACAGATGCTCCGACCTTGATTCGACTTAAAACTGTGATCGCTTGGCCCGCGCCAAACGCGCAAGGAACCGCGAAGGCGCACGGTTCAGCGCTCGGGGCAGATGAAGTTGCGGCGACAAAAATTGCCTTGGGCCTAAATCCAGATGAGGATTTTTTTCTACCTGATGATCTGCTCGCTCATACTCGGAAAGTTATGGAGCGGGGTGCAATCGCCCGCAAGGAATGGGAGGACAAATTTACGAAGTGGAGCGCTCTCAATCCCACCGAGTCCACGCTTCTCCAACGACTTCGCAACCATGAGCTGCCCGCTGATTGGGAGCAAGCAATCCCCTCATTTACTAGTGAGAAAGAGATCGCTACGCGGGCTGCCTCTGGCAAAGTTATTAATGCGATCGCGGCAGTGCTTCCAGAATTCTGGGGCGGTTCGGCCGATCTTGGCGATTCAAATAATACAACGATAGAAAATGGTCTCTCCTTTCTACCCACCACTTCTGAGATGGCAGGGGCGGATCCATTCGGAAGGATCATCCACTTTGGAATCCGAGAACACGCAATGGGTGCCATTATTAATGGCATCGCTCTCCACGGATTAACCAAGGCCTTTGGTGGAACCTTTCTCGTCTTCGCGGATTACATGCGTGGCGCAGTTCGACTTGCTGCACTCATGGATATTCCCTCAACTTTTATTTGGAGTCATGACTCGGTCGGTGTCGGCGAGGATGGTCCAACTCATCAGCCGGTCGAGCATCTTGCTTCACTTCGCGCAATTCCTAATTTTGCAGTCGTACGGCCAGCGGATGCGAACGAGACCGCAATCGCTTGGCGCGAAATCATCACACGGCGCAAGCCAGTTGGCTTAATCTTGTCTCGCCAAAATCTTCCAGTATTTAATCGGAGTGAATGCAATTCGGCTGAAGGTGTAGCCAAAGGTGCATACATACTTAGCGAAAGCGATGGAGCAACGGATGTCATTCTGATTGCGACCGGATCGGAAGTGCAACACGCAATCGGAGCTCAGAAACTTCTTGCGCATCAAGGAATTAACGCCTCGGTCGTAAGCGCGCCTTGTATCGAATGGTTTAACGAGCAGAGCGATAGTTATAAAGAATCTATTCTCCCGAAGGCGGTACGAGCGCGAGTCAGCATTGAGGCGGGAATAGCTCAAGGTTGGCGAGAGTTGATCGGTGATGCAGGAGTCGCCATCTCCCTTGAGCATTTCGGTGCTTCGGCTTCAGCCGGCACGCTCTTCAAAGAATATGGTTTCACCGCAGAGAAAGTGGCAGAGTCCGCTCTTACTGCAATCAAAAAAGCGAGCAGTTAGTGACCATTGAACTCTTCGGTCGGGCGCAGGTCGACCGGTCTTCTCCCCTTTACTCACGACTTCTTGGCGCTGCTCCTCGACTAGCTTCAAAGGATTCGACGCTCTGGGGAATCCAGGCTGAGGCCGAGGCGGCGTTCCGACTCAATTGGGTCGATCTGCCACGATCCTCTCGGGCGCTGATTCCAGAGATCACCGAATTAGTGAGCTGGGCTAATTCATCTGGACTCACAAATATTATTCTCTCGGGCATGGGGGGCTCATCCCTCGCTCCTGAAGTAATGAGCAAGAGTTATCAAAGAAAACTCACCGTTCTTGACACAACGGATCCCGATCAAATTCAACGAGCAATACCATCATCGCTAAAAAATACCATTCTCGTAATCGGTTCTAAGTCAGGCTCAACTATCGAAACTGCATCTCACAAGGCGCTCTTTGAAAAGCTCCTCGTTGATGATGGATTGCAGCCCGAGGATCACATGGTGATTGTGACCGATCCAGGATCGCCACTCGATCAATCTGCCCGAGCTCAAGGGCTACGCACGATCAACGCCGACCCAAACGTTGGTGGTCGATATAGCGCGCTCAGCGCATTTGGTCTCCTTCCAGCCGCACTAATGGGGATCGATATTTTAGAACTTCTCAAAGATGCAGAGTCCGCGGCAATGGAATTTACCTCTGCACAATCGGTTGCCGTCAGCATCGCTTCCGTGATCTTCGAGAGTGGTGAACAGAACATTGGATTTACGGATCTTGGTTCAGCACACCCTGGACTCTCGGATTGGATCGAACAACTGATCGCCGAGTCAACAGGTAAGAATGGGCGCGGTCGATTGCCGATTGCGTTGGAGTCTCTCACCGCTCCCCTCGCTGGACCTGGCTTACTGATATCACTGGCACACACCACTGAGTCCACTCCCGATCTCATTGTCACGGGCACTCTTGGTGAGCATTTTATTCTGTGGGAATGGGTCACTGCTCTTCTTGCTCTCGCGCTTGAGGTTGACCCCTTCAACCAACCCAATGTGACTGAGGCAAAGGAGCGAACGAGCTCGCTCCTTGCGAAGTGGGCTAGTGGTGGTCAGATCGCAGCCACCCCTTCATATGAAAATAGCTATCTGCAAATCTTCTCGACATCAACTGCTGCCTCACTCGAAGGGCAATTCAACGACTTCTTCTCAACCGATTCTCACTACGTCGCAATCATGGCCTACCTTGCGCGGGGAATTGATGATGAGGTTCTGAAAAGCCGCGCAATGATTGCGACCAAAACCCGCCGTGGCACAACCTTTGGTTGGGGGCCCCGCTTTCTTCACTCAACTGGCCAATTCCACAAAGGTGGTCAGCAAAATGGCGCCTTCATTCAAATTACCGGTGAGAGCGAGATCGATTTCAATATCCCTGGTCGGGAATTTACCTTGCATACACTTCTCATGGCGCAAGCTCTCGGCGATGGCGAAGCGCTCACCGAGCGCTCACTCCCTCTTATGCGAATTCACCTGAAAAACCGTCGCGCCGGTATTACTCAAATTCTCGAAGCGCTTAAGTAAAGTAAGTAAAAAAGGAGCTTGTTACTCCTCACCGCGCAGATGAGCCAGTGCGTCACCAAGAATCTTTACCGCTTCAGCCTCTGTTCGACGTTCCTTGACGTAAGCGAGATGGGTCTTGTACGGCTCATTCTTCACCGGTAGCGGAGGTTTGTTCTTATCAAGACCAGCGGGGTAACCACAACGTGGACAATCCCATTCGGCAGGAATCTGAACTGTGCCATCTTCGGCAAAGGATGGACGAGTCTCGTGGCCATTGGCACACCAATACGAGACGCGGAAACGTGCGATCGCTTCGCCGCGCTCGGCCTCGCCCATTGGGCCAGCACCAACTCGACTTCCACGGATTGCGCTACCTGCCATCGTCAGACTCCTTAATTCGTTAAGCGAAAATTAACTGTTGCTACTTCTTCAAAACTAGTGAGAGTGCGACAACTCCAGCGAACCAAAGCCCGCCGACCACAATAGTAATTCGATCAAGATTCTTCTCAACGACAGAAGATCCTCCGTAATTTGACGATACGCCACCGCCAAAGAGATCCGAGAGCCCCGAACCCTTGCCTTTGTGGAGCAAGACGAGGAGAACCATAAGGACACTGGTTACCACGAGAATAATTGATAGCGCCAAAACCACTGAAGAGCTCCTTTATAAAGTCTGAGTACCCGAGACCGTTCCTGCTGGCATCGCTTCCATCGTGAAGGGGAAAGAATAGCGCTTAACGCCTAACGTTCCTAAGCGGCTCGGTAGAACTTGGCGATCCGAGCAAATTCCTCGGGATCTAGGCTCGCTCCTCCAACAAGGACACCATCGACATCGGGCTGGCGCATAATTTCAACGATATTTACCGACTTCACTGAACCACCATAAAGAATGCGTGCCGCTGATGCGATCTCGTCGGTGAAGCTCTTAGCAAGCTCTCTCCGGATCGCCTCGCAGACCTCTTGGGCATCTTCTGGTGTGGCCGTTCGCCCCGTTCCAATCGCCCAGACCGGCTCATATGCAAAGACGATCTTCTTAAGATCTGGCTTATGTAGCCCTTTTACTCCCTGCCGCAATTGATTCAGGACATGATCAACCTGCGTACCCGCTTCACGAATTGCTAACTCTTCACCAATGCAGAAGATTGGAATAATCTCATGAGTTAATGCAGCCTTTAACTTTCGATTGAGAAGTTCATCGCTCTCGCCATGAATTGCTCGGCGTTCGGAGTGGCCCACAGCTACGTAGGTACAACCCAATTTTGCCAGCATCGACCCCGAGATATCGCCGGTGTAAGCACCTGACGCAGCTGGCGAAATATCCTGTGCACCGTAGGTCAAGCGAAGGCGATCGCCATCAACCAAAGTTTGAACAGAGCGGATATCGGTGAAGGGTGGAAGAATTGTGATGTCGACAGCATCGTAATCCTTTTCCTCAAGTGAGTAAGAGAGCTTCTGAGTAACAGCGATCGCCTCGAGATGATTGAGATTCATCTTCCAGTTACCCGCAATCAATGGCTTACGCATATCTACTCCTTATGGCTCGTGAGACAAAACTTATGAAACGACTTGAGTATTAATTGAGAACGGAGATCCCCGGTAGCTCTTTACCTTCGAGATATTCAAGTGATGCTCCGCCGCCCGTCGAAATGTAACCAAATGCCGAGTCGTCAAACCCTAGCGAACGTACCGCCGCCGCCGAGTCTCCCCCTCCGACCACTGAAATACCTGCTACCTTGGTGAGGGCTTGCGCTACAACCTTTGTCCCTGCGGCAAAGGCCGGGAATTCGAAGACGCCCATTGGACCATTCCAAAATAGCGTTTTGCACTCGACGATTGCAGCAGCAAAAGCGGCGGCGCTCTCTGGTCCAATATCGAGACCGATTTGATCCACAGGAATTGCATGGGAGCTGACGATCGTAGCAACCGCGTCAGCGGCAAATACTGGTGCAACGACGATATCGGTTGGAAGTAAAAGCTTGACACCAGTTTTTTCGGCACGAAGAATGAGTTCTTTGACTACCGGAATGAGATCTACCTCAACAAGTGATTTTCCTATCTCATACCCTTGCGCCGCAAGAAAGGTAAAGAGCATCCCGCCACCAATCGCCATTACATCGACCTTGGCAAGCAAATTTTCTATCACTCTAATCTTGTCCGAGACCTTTGAGCCACCTAGCACTACCCCGTAAGGGCGCTCGGGGTTCTCGGTGAGTTTCCTCAGGACTTCGATTTCACCAGCAACGAGGTAACCTGCAGCGCTAGGGAGAAGTTTTGCGATGTCATACACAGATGCATGTTTACGATGTACTGCGCCAAAGCCATCTGAAATAAAGATGTCGGCGTAACTGGCAAGTTCTTTCGCGAGCGCTAATCGCTCACTCTCATCCTTACTCGTCTCTGCTGCTTCGTAGCGGATATTCTCAAGCAGAACGATCTCACCTGCAGTGATTTTTTCTGCAGCCGGCGAAGCGACGATCTCATCCGAAAAGGTCACTGGCTCGCTCAGAAGTTCGGACAATCGCGCTGCTACGGGTGCAAGTGAAAGCTCTGGATTTCGCTCCCCCTTCGGTCGACCAAGGTGTGCGGTAATAACTACCGCTGCACCCTGGGCGATCAAAAACCGAATCGTCGGAAGAGAGGCGCGGATCCGTCCATCATCTGTAACCACTCCACCTTTTAGTGGAACATTGAGATCACAGCGAAGCAGAACGCGCTTTCCAACATAATCAAAGCTCTCGAGCGAGTTCATAGCCCAGCTCGTTAGAGCTTTGCTCCAACAAAACCAACCAGGTCCACAAGACGATTTGAGTAACCCCATTCGTTGTCATACCAGCCGACAATCTTGACCTGGTTTCCGATCACCTTCGTGAGACCTGAATCGAAGATGCATGATGAAGGATTGGTAACAATATCGGCCGAGACGATCGGATCTTCGGTATATTCGAGATAACCCTTGAGCGGGCCCTCGGCGGCGAGTTTCATCGCGCTATTAACTTCAGCGGCTGTAACCTCGCGAGCTAACTCGACGGTGAGATCTGTTGCAGAACCAGTTGGAACCGGAACGCGCATGGCGTATCCATCGAGCTTGCCCTTCAGCGAGGGCAGGACCAAACTGATTGCCTTGGCAGCACCGGTCGAAGTTGGAATCATTGAGAGCGCACCAGCGCGAGCGCGGCGAAGATCTTTATGCGGTTGATCGTGGAGCGATTGATCATTGGTGTACGCATGAATCGTGGTCATTAGCCCTTTGACGATACCAAAGTTGTCATCTAAAACCTTTGCCATTGGTGCGAGGCAGTTTGTTGTACATGATGCATTAGAGATCACGCTATGGAGCGACGCATCGTACGTACCTTCATTGACGCCCATAACGATCGTTATATCTTCGTCGGTAGCTGGCGCTGAGATAATGACCTTCTTGGCACCTGCTGTGATGTGCTTCTTCGCATCGGCTGCCTTGGTGAAGAAACCAGTTGATTCAATAACAATATCTGCCTTAACCTCGCCCCACGGGAGCGAAGCTGGATCGCGCTCGGCAAAGACTCGAATTTTCTTGCCATTGACGGTGATCGACTCATCGTCGTATGAGACAGGAAGTCCTAGCGGGCCAAGGATGGAGTCGTACTTGAGAAGATGAGCCAGGGTGGCATTGTCAGTGAGATCGTTAATTCCTACGATCTCGATTTCTGCGCCCGAAACGAGGGTGGCACGGAAGAAGTTACGACCAATACGACCAAAACCATTAATTCCAACACGAACCATGATAATCCTGCCTTCTAAAGAAGATGACTAGCTAGCATTGCACCGAATGAGCCAGTGGGCCTAAAAATCGGCCGCAATCCACAACGTTGTGATGGATAGAGCCTATCAGTTGGCGCAGCTCGACTTTTTAATCACTCTCGAGCATCTCTTGGCTTAATCCAGCCTCGGTATCGGGGATCCCAAGGTCGTGAGCGCGCTTGTCAGCCATCGCCAAGAGGCGACGAATGCGACCTGCGATTGCATCTTTAGTCATCGGCGGCGAAGCCAGTGAACCTAACTCTTCCAGCGAAGCCTGGCCGTGGGTGATGCGAAGTTCACCAGCCTCTTTCAGGTGATCTGGAATCTCTTCCCCGAGAATCTCCATCGCGCGAGCAACTCGAGCTGATGCAGCAACGGCAGCACGCGCCGATCGCCGTAAGTTAGCATCATCAAAGTTAGCGAGGCGGTTTGCAGTTGCCCGCACCTCGCGTCGCATTCTCCGTTCTTCCCAGGCAAGCACAGATTCATGCGCACCGAGCCTTGTTAAAAGCGCACCAATCGCATCACCATCGCGAATGACAACTCGATCGACGTTTCGAACCTCTCGCGCCTTTGCGGCGATCCCTAATCTGCGGGCAGAGCCGACCAGTGCAAGCGCCGCCTCGGGACCCGGGCAGGTAATCTCGAGCGCGGAAGAGCGACCCGGTTCGGTCAATGAGCCATGTGCTAGAAAAGCCCCACGCCACGCTGCTTCTGCATCGCAGATTCCGGCGGAGACAACTTGCGGCGGAAGTCCTCGAATAGGACGGTTATGAGAATCGATCAATCCGGTCTGACGTGCCAGCGCATCACCGTCGGAGATAACTCTCACGAGATAGCGCGAACCCTTACGTAGACCACCAGCCGATAGCACAGCCAATTCAGAGTCATGCCCGAAGACCTCAGAGATATCTTTGCGAAGTCGTCGTGCACTTTGCGCAGTATCAAGTTCCACTTCGATCACGATACGACCAGCGACGATATGCAACCCACCAGCGAAGCGAAGGAGCGCCGATACCTCAGCTTTCCGGCAGCACGGCTTCGTTACCGAGAGTCGACTCAACTCATCTTTTACGCTCGCCGTCATTGCCATGCGAGTAGTTAAGCAGGATTCAATTAAAAATGTGGCTCAAAACCGCAGCTAATTTTATTGGCTCGTGGTGGAAACTTCCGGGGCTCATCGCTAAATCAGCGAGAATCAACTCTCCGCCAAGACCGGCAACCACATCTCTGAGCTCCGGACTGGAAGCGAGTGAGGTGTGATCAGCGATTGCATAATCGATTGTGAGATCCGGTCGATGTTTGGTAATTAATTCGAGGTGCTGAGTTGACGAATAACCGGCAAATTCATCTTCGCTTGCTGGCTCGGGCAAATTTAAGAGGACGATCTTCCTGGCAGCAGAGGCGCCAATTGCTTCGGCCTGTTCCTGTAAGAGGAAATGTGGCATGACACTTGAAAACCAAGAACCAGGTCCGATAGTGATCCAATCAGCATCAGCAATAGCCTGCAGGGATGCTGGTGTAGCACGCGGTTGATCTGGAATTAAACGTAGCATTTCAACGCGACCCTTTGCTGACGCTACTTCGACTTGGCCGTGGACAATCTTCCTTCCATACGAGGTACTAAATGTTCCTTCAATATCGAGCGGGTCTAACGCCATCGGAAGAACGCGCCCTTTAATCTGCAGCAGCTCACCAACGCGAGCTATTCCCTCCACCTGATCGCCATCCCGATCCCAAAGCGCCGTGAGGAGAAGATTCCCGAGCGCGTGACCGTTGAGTGGACCCTCGCTGGTAAATCGATACTGCAAGATATTGGCCCAGCCCCGGCCCCATGAATCATCAGAGCAGAGAGCAGCAAGTGCCATCCGTAAATCCCCTGGAGGGAGAGTGCCGAACTCCTCGCGCAGCCGCCCACTCGATCCACCGTTATCAGCAACGGTGACGATCGCGGTCACATCTTCAGTGATCGTGCGTAACGCGGAGAGTGTTGCAGCAAGACCGTGACCACCACCCAAAGCAACGACGCTCGGATTTGCGATCAAAGCTCACGTCCCAGATCGCGGTGTATAGCTTGAGCAATAATCTTCCCGTGGAATTCATTTGATGCAGTGTTTAATCGCTTCGTAAGCTCTTCGGCGACTGCAACACTTCGATGTTTTCCTCCAGTGCATCCGATTGCGAGCGTTAAGTATTTTCGACCCTCGCTAAAGAAGCCAGTCGCCATAGTCTCGAATAGGGCTTGATAACGCTCAAGAAAATCTTGCGTATTCGGAGTTGATAGAACGTGGTTACTGACCGCAGAATCTAGACCAGTAAGAGGTCGGAGTTCTGGAATCCAATGCGGATTTGCTATAAAACGACAATCCATAACTAAGTCGGCATCAAGCGGTATTCCATACTTATAACCGAAGGAGAGCACATTTACCCGAAGGTCGGCATCGCCATCGGAGTGAAAGATTGCCTCCACCTTCTTTTCAAGTTGGTGAATATTTAGCGCCGATGAGTCGATCACAAGATCAGCGATAGAACGAATATCACGCAACCGTTCGCGCTCTTTACTGATGCCATCGACGATCCGATCAGGGCCTTGAAGAGGGTGCGGGCGACGTGTCGCTTCAAATCGACGGACGAGAACATCATCGGCAGCATCTACGAAGAGAATCTGTCGTGTGATTCCACGCTCTCCGAGTTCGGCTAAGGCGCTAGCTAGTTCGTCAAAGAATTGTCGCCCCCGAACATCAACAACGACCGCTATCTTCTTCATCGTGTCTCCAGCAAGTTCGCAGAGGCTGGGAAGTAAGGCGGGCGGGAGATTATCTACGACATACCAACCGAGATCTTCCATGGCGTGGGCAACAGTTGAACGGCCTGCGCCACTCATTCCAGTGACAAGAACAACTTCTGACGACATAGTTCTATCTTGCCTTATGCGTCAAGGATCTCACCAGTCGCCATATCGACCACTATTTCTGGTGGCGAAAGATGCTCAAGTATTACCTTCGCAGTGCGCTCCCCTATTCCTGGGATACGAGCAATCTCTTCCCGGCTTGCTTTACGTATCGCCGTGACCGAGCCAAAGTGCTCCAAAATTGCTCGCCGACGCACTTCACCGAGGGATGGAACCCCATCAAGGAGCGATTCGAGCATCACCTTCGACCGCTTACTCCGATGGAAGGTAATTGCGAAGCGATGCGCCTCGTCACGAATGCGTTGAAGCAGATAGAGCGCTTCACTATGGCGAGGAAAGATGACTGGATCAGAACTGCCTGGAAGCCAGACCTCTTCCAGGCGCTTAGCTAAACCAACGAGCGCAACATTTTCTATCCCTAATTCGGCTAGTGCGCGAGCAGCTGCACTCACTTGTGGCTGCCCACCATCCACCACTATGAGTTGGGGTGGGTAAGCAAACTTGGGTCTCGCCCCACCACTCGTGGCTAATTCGTTCAAGTCAATATCCTTCTCCGCTAAATAGCGTTTCATTCTGCGGGTAATTACATGGTGCATCGCTCGAGTGTCATCAAAGTTTGCCTCATCGTCGATTGCGAAGCGGCGATACTCACTTTTTTTCGCCTGACCATCTTCAAAGACCACCATAGAAGCAACCATATGATTTCCTTGAATATTTGAGATGTCAAAACATTCAATACGCAATGGAAGCTCAACAAGATCAAGAGCTGCCGCAATCTCTTCGAGCGCTTGGCCACTCACCGCAGCATCGTTAGACCGCTTGCTCAAATACTGAATCAACGCTTGATTGGCATTGCGTTTCACCACATCGATAATCTCAGCCTTCTCGCCACGTTGTGGCCGAGTGAGTGAAACCTTGTGCCCGCTACTTTCACTTAACCAACTTTCATACTCTGATCTACCTGACGAATCTCGGTCTATAAGGATTTCCTGTGGAATTTCATTCTCTTGATAAATCTTACTTAAGGTTGCTCCGACTAGATCTTCGCCTTCTAGGACATTTGCCATATCGATAATCCATGATCTTGATCCAACGATTCGACCATTTCGCACGGTAAAGATTGAGGCAGCGCAGTGGGTAACTTCTTCATGGATGCCGATTACATCTGCCGTGAAATTCGGGCTGAGCGAACTGCCCATGATCTCATTAGATTTAGTGATTGCATTCAGCTGGTCTCGTAATTTGGCAGCTAACTCATACTCTTCATGTGCCGCTGCGCTTTCCATCTCTCGCTCGATTTGGACTTGGATATCAGAAGGATTTGATTCGAGATATTTGACAAGTTTTTCAGCCAGCTCCTTATGTTCTGCTTGGCTAATCCATCCAACACATGGCGCGGCACACTTTCCGATATCCCCTAAGAGGCATTGGCGTTTGGTCTTTACCGCCCGATCAAAATTTGCATCTCGACAACTACGTACTGGATAAATTCGCTGCAAGGTATCAACAGTGCTCCGGAGCGCCCATGCATGTGCGAAAGGGCCAAAATATTTTGTCCCCTTCAGTTTTCGTTGACGTGAAACATAGACCTTGGGGAAATCCTCACCTATCGAAATCGCCAAGTAGGGATAGGACTTATCATCCTTAAATCGAACATTAAATTCAGGGTCATAACTTTTGATCCAGGTAAATTCAAGTTGGAGGGCTTCCACCTCAGTGTTAACAATCGTCCAATCAACATGGACCGCTTTATGAACCATCCGATAGGTCTTTTCGGTGAGATTACTTCCAAAATAAGAACTGACCCGATTCTTTAAGTTCAACGCCTTGCCCACGTAGATAACGGTCCCGGTGGCATCGTAAAATCGATAAACGCCAGGATCCGTGGGAATGTGTGATGGCCGATACGTTCGAGGATCTGCCACGACTCAACCAGCTATTTCAATACTTTAGCTAAGAAGTTGCCGGTATAACTCTCTGGGGCGGAGGCGATCATCTCTGGGGTTCCTTCGGCAATTACTCTGCCACCACCGGCGCCGCCTTCAGGACCCATATCAATGACCCAATCTGCACACTTAATGACATCAAGATTATGTTCAATCACGATAACGGTATTACCCGTGTCAACAAGGCGGTTGAGGACTACCAGGAGTTTACGAGTATCTTCGAAATGCAATCCTGTAGTCGGTTCGTCTAAGACATAGATCGTTCGACCAGTTGAACGCTTTTGCAGTTCGGTCGCTAACTTTACCCGCTGCGCTTCGCCACCTGAGAGCGTAGGTGCCGATTGGCCAAGCCGGACATAACCCAATCCAACATCGTTGAGCGTCTTGAGGAATCGAGCAATCGCTGGGACAGATTCAAAGAAATCATGAGCCTCCTCGATCGACATGTCGAGAACTTGGGCAATTGTCTTGCTCTTGTAGTGAACTTCGAGCGTCTCTCGGTTGTAGCGCGCGCCATGGCAAACTTCGCAGGGAACATAGACATCTGGCAAAAAGTTCATTTCAATCGTAATCGTCCCATCGCCGGAACAGTTTTCGCAGCGGCCCCCTTTTACATTGAAAGAGAATCGACCCTGCAAATATCCGCGAACTTTTGCTTCTGTTGTCTCAGCAAAGAGCGCACGGATCTTGTTGAAAACGCCAGTATAGGTAGCAGGATTAGAACGCGGTGTTCGTCCAATCGGGGATTGATCGACATGCACGACCTTATCGAGGCTATCAAGACCTGTAATGGATCGATGTCGACCCGGCACGATCCGAGCGCCATTAAGTTTATTGGCGAGTACCGAGTAGAGAATGTCATTGACGAGCGTCGATTTTCCAGATCCACTCACACCGCTCACAGCGATAAAATTTCCGAGTGGGAAGGTAACAGAAATATTTTTTAGGTTATTTGCCTTTGCATCCTTGATAGTGATGGTACGCGTCTTGTCATATGCACGCCGCTTCTCTGGAATATCGATCTTCATGCGACCAGAGAGGTACGCACCCGTGACGGATTTCTCTACCGCCATTAACTCTGCATAGGTGCCAGAGGAAACAACCTCACCACCGTGTTCGCCAGCACCCGGACCGATATCTACAATCCAATCAGCTGCTCGGATAGTGTCCTCATCGTGTTCAACAACAATAAGGGTATTGCCCATATCGCGGAGGCGGATGAGAGTCTCGATCAACCGTTGGTTATCGCGCTGATGGAGACCAATACTCGGTTCATCTAAGACATAAAGAACCCCCACCAGCCCCGAACCGATCTGGGTGGCGAGCCGAATACGTTGGGCTTCACCGCCAGAGAGAGTTCCGGCTGTGCGTTCCAATGAGAGGTAATCCAGCCCAACATCGAGCAAGAAGCCGAGACGGGCGTGGACCTCCTTGAGAACTCGATCCGCGATCTTCTTTTCACGAGCGCTTAGGGAAATCTTCTTCAAAAATAGCGCACACTCCGCAATAGAGAGTTCGCAGATCTGGGCGATACTTTTCCCACCTAAGGTGACGGCGAGGACCTCTGGCTTGAGACGAGTTCCCTTACACGCAGGACAAGGAGTCTCGCGCATGTAAGCCTCGTATTTATCACGGCCATACTCGCCCTCACTCTCGGCGTGTTTACGAACGATAAAAGGTGCAACTCCCTCAAATCCAGTCGTGTAGGCGCGTTCCCGACCATAGCGATTCTTATACTTCACATGAACTTCGTAATCCCAGCCGTGAAGGATTGCATCCCGAGCCTTTTGGGAGAGCGCCTTCCAGGGTTTGTCTAGCGAAAACTTGAGTTCACTCGCTAGGCCCTCCAGCAGCCGTTCAAAATATTCCGAATTCTGCCAGGCAGCGATCGCACCTTCATTAATCGAGATAGCATCATCTGGAATCAAAAGTTCTTCATCTACCTCGAGTTTGATACCGAGACCGGTGCACTCAGGGCACGCTCCAAAGGGTGAGTTAAAAGAGAAGGAGCGGGGTTCGAGTTCACCAAAAGAAAGTTCACATTCGTGACAAGCCATGTGCTCACTAAAGATCTTCTCTCGCTCTGGATCCTTATCTTTAAGATCGACGAAGTCAAGAACGACGATCCCACTCGCTAGCTTGAGAGCGGTCTCAATCGAATCTGTCAGGCGTGATTTCGCCTCGCTCTTCACCGCTAATCGATCAACTACGACTTCAATGGTGTGTTTCTCTTGTTTCTTTAATTTTGGAATATCTGCCAGTGCGTAGACCACACCATCTACGCGGGCGCGCGAAAACCCTTGAACGATCAAATCTTTGAAGAGATCGACAAATTCACCCTTGCGCCCTCGGACAATCGGAGCCAGGACCTGAAACTTGATTCCTAGTTCGAGGGCAAGGATCTGATCGACGATATTTTGTGGAGTCTGCTTCGCGATTGCCTTTCCGCAACTCGGGCAATGTGGTCGGCCAGCTCGTGCAAAGAGTAAGCGTAGATAGTCATAGACCTCGGTGATCGTGCCAACGGTAGAACGTGGATTTCTATTGGTCGATTTCTGGTCGATCGAGACAGCAGGTGAGAGGCCCTCGATAAAATCTACATCCGGTTTATCCATCTGGCCCAGAAATTGACGGGCATAGGCCGAGAGTGATTCCACATAACGCCGCTGCCCCTCGGCAAAGATCGTGTCAAAGGCAAGTGAAGATTTTCCTGAGCCAGAGAGGCCAGTGAAGACAATAAGGGCATCGCGTGGTAAATCCAGTGAGACATTTTTCAGGTTGTGTGTTCGTGCCCCACGGATAATTAAGCGATCCGTACTCATTAGCCAGCCTCTTCCATGCTACGGAGCTCGCGTTTTAGCTCTCGGATTTCATCGCGAAGCCTGGCGGCTAGTTCAAAGTGGAGTTGCGCCGCCGAGGATTTCATCTGATCTGTGAGGGATTCTATGAGAGCAAAGAGCTCTTGTCGCGGCAACGTTCCTGGGGCAGGAATAGTTATTCCGATGGGAAGTGCCGCTGCTCCACCTCGTTGATTCTTCCCCTTTTTCCGTGTGAGTTCATCAGTATCTTCGGCCTCTTGCGTAATGAGATCGGTGATATCTGCAATCCTCTTTCGCAACGCAGTTGGCTCGATCCCGTTTGCTGTGTTGTAAGCAACCTGCTTCTCACGCCGGCGATTCGTTTCATCGATCGCTTGGACCATCGACTTTGTCATATTATCTGCATACATGTGGACCTCACCCGAGACATTTCGCGCCGCCCGACCAATGGTCTGAATTAACGAGGTCGCAGATCTCAAGAAGCCCTCTTTATCCGCATCTAGGATCGCAACAAGTGAGACCTCTGGCAGATCTAAACCCTCTCGAAGTAAATTAATACCAATCAAGACATCGTATTGCCCAGTACGCAGCTCACGAAGCAGTTCAACTCTACGCAACGTATCCACCTCTGAATGCAAATATCGAACCCGAATCCCTACTCCTTGCAGATAATCCGTGAGATCCTCAGACATTTTCTTGGTGAGCGTTGTAACAAGGACGCGTTCATTCTTCTTCGCACGTTCGTTGATCGAAAGAACTAAATCATCTATCTGACCCTTAATCGGTTTCACGATAATTTTTGGGTCAATTAATCCAGTTGGTCGAATCACTTGTTCGACGACATCACCATCGACCTTTGTCATTTCATATTTACCTGGCGTCGCTGAGAGATAGAGTGTTTGGCCCTTTCGTGTAAGAAATTCGTCGTAACGCAGCGGCCGATTATCCATGGCACTAGGCAACCGGAAGCCATGCTCTACGAGGGTACGCTTTCGTGAAGCATCCCCCTCATGCATCGCACCTATTTGTGGAACGGTAACGTGAGACTCATCAATAACCACCAAAAAATCTTCGGGAAAGTAATCGAGTAAGCAATGCGGCGCGCTTCCCGCTTCTCGCCCATCAATATGGCGAGAATAATTTTCGATACCTGAGCAGAAGCCAAGTTGGCGAATCATCTCGATATCAAAGGTGGTCCTCATCCGGATGCGCTGAGCTTCAAGTAATTTATTTTGGCGCTCGAAGACTTCAACCGCCTTCTCCATCTCGGCTTCGATTTCGACCACAGCGCGTTTCATCGTATCTGGCCCGGCAGCGTAATGGCTCGCGGGAAAGACATACATCTCTGTCTCTTCTCGAATAATCTCACCGGTAAGCGGATGAAGAGTCATGATCTTTTCGATCTCATCACCAAACATCTCAATCCGCAGGGCAAGTTCTTCATACATCGGAATAATTTCAACGGTATCGCCTCGGACCCGAAAAGTTCCACGTTCGAAGGCAATATCGTTCCGCTTATATTGAATATCAACGAATTGTCGCAAAAGCGCATTACGTTCTATCAAATCCCCCACCCTCAGGCGAATCATCCGATCAACATATTCCTGCGGTGTGCCCAGACCATAAATACAGGAGACGGTAGCGACCACAATGACATCCCGGCGAGTCAGAAGGGAGTTAGTTGCGCTGTGGCGTAATCGTTCGACCTCGGCATTAACGGATGAATCTTTTTCAATGAAGGTATCTGACTGCGGGACATAAGCTTCCGGCTGGTAATAGTCGTAGTACGAGACAAAATACTCCACCGCATTATTCGGCAGGAGTTCGCGAAACTCGTTCGCTAGTTGTGCCGCAAGGGTTTTATTGGGAGCCAGTACGAGCGTCGGGCGTTGTAGTTTTTCGATGAGCCAGGCGGTCGTCGCTGATTTTCCAGTACCGGTCGCGCCCAAAAGGACAACATCTTGCTCGCCACTCTGGATTCTGCGACTAATTTCCGCGATTGCAGCCGGTTGATCTCCAGATGGAATGTAATCACTAATAACCTTAAAGGGATACGGCTTGCGTTGCAGATCGGAGATCGCCCTCATGAATTGGCCAACGCCCGTGGAAGTAGTTCGGACTCCCACAACTCCTCGATCGCACGGAGAAGAGAATCTGCACTACCAAAATTATTGATGACAATATTCGAAATAGCCGAGCGTTCCTCATCACTTGCTTGAGCGAGCACTCGCCGATCAAAGTCATAGCCTTTCATCCCTCGCGCAATAGCTCGTTCGCGTCGGAGCTCGACTGGTGCGATGATTGAAATAATGTAATCAAACCGATCCCTGCCACCACTTTCTACGAGGAGCGGGATCTGATTCACGATCACATCGCTAGATTTTGCCGCCCGGACGACCGAGTCAAAGGCCTCACGAATACGCGGATGGGTTATCAATTCAAGATCACGACGAGCTTGTAGATCAGCGAAGATAATTTCACTGAGCTTGGTCCGATCAAGGGTCCCATCAGCCAGAAGCTCGTCACCAAAACGAGCCACAATCTCGTCGAAGGCTGGCGTGCCACGCTCGACAGCATCGCGAGCCAGTTGGTCAGAGTCGACGACGATCGCACCCAACGCAGCGAGATACTCCCCTGCTAGCGATTTACCGGATCCAATTCCTCCGGTGAGGGCAACGAGTAACACGACCGTAGCCTAACAAGGATGAGTTGAGCTTTCGCAGGCGGAAGGTTCCACTCAAGAAAACGGCCCCAACTCGTTAACGAGTCAGGGCCCTAAGAAGTAAGTACTTATTCGATCGTTGGAACCTCGGTGCTTTCAGCGCTTTCAGTGCTCTCAGCGATCACTGGCGTCTCGGAGGTATAGGAACTCTCAGTTCCACCCTCAGAAGCGGCATCAGCTACGCGAGCCTCGGCCTTCTGCTTCTTATGGGCTAGGAAACGTGTTTGAGCTTCAGCGTATTGACGCTCCCACTCTTCTCGCTGACTTTCAAAACCAGGACGCCACTCTTGGGTTTCGGCATCGAAGCCTTCTGGGTAGATAAAGTTACCTTCAGCATCGTATCGAGCAGCCATTCCGTACTGGGTCGGATCGAAGGCTTCTACTTCAACTTCATGTCCCTCATTCGCTTGCTTCAAGGAGAGTGAGATACGACGTCGTTCTAGATCGATATCAATGATCTTGACGAAAAGCGAATCGCCAACTTGTACAACCTGCTCTGGGATCTCAACGTGACGTTCTGCAAGTTCAGAGATGTGTACCAAGCCTTCGATTCCTTCAAAGACGCGGATAAATGCGCCGAAGGGAACAAGCTTCGTTACTTCGCCAGGTACGACTTGATTAATAGTATGAGTGCGAGCAAATGCCTGCCAAGGATCTTCTTGTGTCGCCTTGAGCGAGAGCGATACCCGCTCACGTTCGAAGTCAACTTCAAGGACTTCGACAGTTACTTGGTCGCCAACTTCAACAACTTCACTTGGGTGATCAATATGCTTCCAGGAAAGTTCGGAGACGTGGACAAGTCCATCCACACCACCGAGATCCACAAATGCACCGAAGTTCACGATCGAGGAGACAACGCCTTCGCGTACCTGGCCCTTTGTGAGTTGGTTGAGGAATGTTGTGCGCGACTCAGATTGTGTCTGTTCGAGATAAGCACGGCGCGAGAGGACTACGTTGTTGCGATTCTTATCGAGTTCAATAATGCGACATTCAACTTCTTTACCAATATATGGTGTGAGGTCACGGACGCGGCGCATTTCGACAAGAGATGCCGGCAGGAAGCCACGCAATCCGATATCAACGATAAGTCCACCTTTCACAACTTCAATGACAGTTCCGGTGACGACTTCGTCGCGCTCCTTCTTGCCTTCAATATCGCCCCAGGCACGCTCATACTGAGCACGCTTCTTAGAGAGGATGAGACGGCCTTCTTTATCTTCCTTTTGGAGAACGAGCGCTTCAATACGATCTCCGACTTTTACGAGCTCAGATGGGGCGACATCGTGGCGAATACAAAGCTCGCGGGATGGAATGACGCCTTCAGTTTTGTAACCGATATCGAGAAGGACTTCTTCGCGGTCTATTTGTACGACGATGCCCGAGACGAGGTCTCCGTCATTAAAATTCTTAATTGTGCCTTCAATTGCGGCGAGGAAGTCTTCTGCTGAACCGATGTCGTTAATTGCGTGAGTGCTCAAGTTGCTCCGTAGGTGAATAGAAGTAGTAGGGATAGAAAGGTAGTGGGCTCCGCCAGGCTGGCTGCTGGCTGAAACGCTAAGGGTACGCACGATAGAAATTGCGGTCAAACTGTCAAAACTGTCAAAACTGTCAGAGTAACGCCCGACAAGTAGATACGATGGTTTCGTGCGTGAATATCTCCGAATTTTCCAGTATCGGGGCGCAACCTCCATAATTCTCGCCTCGTTCCCGGCCAGGTTGGCCTACGGGATGATCGGCCTAGGTCTCTACTTCAAGACCTATCACGCTCTTCACTCGATTGCCTTTGCCGGATTTGTCGCCGGGCTCAATGGGATTGCGGGCTCTTTGAGCACAAGCATGCGGACATCCCTGCTGGACAGATTTGGGATGCGTACTCCCCTTCGCTTTTATGTCCCCGCATATGCCTCATCCATTCTTCTGCTCAATTTTGTGCACGGCCGAATCCCGTTGATTTTTGCCTCTCTTCTCCTAGGGGCCTGTGCGCCACCGATCAATCTCTCAATTCGGCCACTCTGGCGAAATATCGTTCCGCAAAGTGATATGCGACGCGCTCTTGCGATCGATACCTCGGTAATGACGATTGCAACAATTCTGGGACCAGTGCTCGTTACCTTCTTATCTCTCTCAACACACCCCGCATCGGCCCTGATCGCATGTGCTGTTCTCATCTTCTGTGGTGGCATATCACTCTCTGCTCTTGCTGTTACCCGTCAATGGCGTCCAGAAGAGAAGAGCGCCAACGATGTTGGAATATTTAGAGTTCCTGGTATTCGATTACTTATGGTCGAAGGCATGATCATTGGCTTTGGCGGCGGTATCTTCCAAATTGCTATTCCCGCCTTTACATCGATACGTCATGTCGAACAATTGACCGGGGCAATATTTGCTGTGAGTAGCGCTTGTAGCATTATTGGAGCGCTCCTTGCCGGCGTGATTGGCAAGCGCCTGACACCACTCACTGCGTTTATAAGAAATTATTATCTGTGGGCGCTCGTCGGTTTGCCGCTCTACTTCACAACTCCCGGCTGGTCTCTCATGCTCGTTGGTGGGCTCGTTGGCCTAGCCATTGGCTCACAACAGGTCTTTTATCTAGAGATCGTTGAAGCGGTTAGGCCACGAGGAACTGCCGCATCGGCGCTCGGTTGGATGTGGACCGTAGAAGGAACTGCGGCCTCGGTCGGGGTTTGGCTCGGTGGATCACTATCTCAGGCCGTATCGCCACAATTTTGTTTCGCAATCACGAGTATCTCGGTCCTGGTGGGATTAATTATCGTGCGACAGGGACGGGCGCTACTCAGCGCCGCAGATACCTTCGAACCGCGAGCAGATTAGTGCGCTGCTAAATCCCAACTCTTTCCGATCCCAATATTGACATCCAACGGTAGCGAAAGCTCGACCGCAGTAGACATCTCCTCTTTCACCAGCGCGGAGAGTCTTTCGCCCTCCCCTGCAGCAATTTCAAAAATCAGTTCATCGTGGACTTGTAAGAGCAAACGTGAATTCAATCCTTCTGCGCGCATCTTCTTAGCGACATTGAGCATCGCTACCTTCATAATGTCAGCTGCTGATCCTTGAATCGGGGCATTCAGCGCCATTCGTTCAGCTACTTCGCGTTGCTGGCGATTCTCAGAGTTTAAATCGGGCAGGTAGCGCCTACGACCAAGGATTGTCTCGGTATAGCCACGTTCACGAGCTTCAATGACCACTGTCTTGAGGTAATCACGGATACCACCAAAGCGATCGAAGTAGCTTCCCATAAGTGAAGCTGCCTCTGTTGGTGAGAGATTGAGTTGTTGAGATAGTCCAAATGCAGATAAACCATAAGCAAGTCCGTATGACATCGCCTTTATCTGACGCCTCATCTCAGGGTCAACAGCTTCCGCCTTAACACCGAATACCTGTGCGCCGACGGTTGTATGAAGATCTTCACCACTCTTAAAAGCTGCAATCAACGCTGCATCTTTGGAGAGGTGGGCCATGATGCGCATCTCAATCTGACTGTAATCAGCTGTTAAAAGATCAACATATGGCATTGCTGCGACGAAGCAGTCACGGATTCTGCGACCTTCTTCGGTACGTACCGGAATATTTTGCAGATTCGGATCAGTCGATGAGAGGCGACCTGTTGCAGTAATCGTCTGCTGAAAGGTTGTGTGAATTCGTCCATCAGTAGCAGTTGCCGCCGCGAGGCCCTCAATTGTTGTGAGTAACTTTGTTGTCTCTCGGATTCGTAAGAGGTGGGCGAGGATCGGATGAGCAGTCTTCGCGAAGAGAGTTTCAAGACTCTCTGCATCGGTAGTAAATCCAGTCTTAATCTTCTTTGTCTTTGGTAGGCCAAGCTCATCAAAGAGAATAACTTGAAGCTGCTTGGGTGAACCTACATTGAACTCTCTACCAGCTTCTTTATGAGCAGCACCCGTCTCGCGTTCCACTTCACCTCGGAAATATGCTGATAAATCGGAAAGTTTCTTCGAATCGACAGCGATTCCATCTCGCTCCATCACAGCAAGCTCAGCCATCGTTGGAATTTCTAGATCAGTCAGCAGCGATTGCATATCGCGATCTTGAATCTCTCTCTCTAAGACTGGAACTAGACAATAGATCACTGCCGCTAACGAGCCATCAAAGGAGGTGAAGAGATCTTCACTTTCAACGCTCACGCTCTGGCCTAAGTAACGCTGAGAGAGATCTGCGATCTCAAGATTACGCCCACCAGGATTGATCAGATAAGCAGCAAGTTCTGTGTCGAAGGTAATTCCCGCTATCCCAGATGAACGGAGAAAATCCTTGCCACGGTGTACCCATTTTGGAAGGGTTGCATCTGTAAGCCACTCCCCCTGTGGTGATCCCATGACGGTATAGATCTGAGATTCACTCACAGCAACCGCAAAAGCGGTGATGAACGAATCGACAACTTGTGCAAAGAGTGCAATAGGCGTCGTTCTTCCGGCGAGGATCTTTGTAAGCTCGTTATTGGTTGATTCTCGAGTAGTCGCTTTATCCATGACAACGAGCTCCACAACCGGAGTTTCTGCCGAGCCCTCACTCAAAATTTTCGCCTTCTCTTTGAGCGCTTTTATTTCAAGTTGATCCATAAGTAGATTGAGTTTCGGAAAGTCGACCCCTGGCCATTCAAGTTCGGTAATACTCGCACCAAATGAGAGGTCGTGGCGCAATTGAGTGAGCTCTCGGTTCAATTGGACCGAAGCTATATGCGAACGAAGCGAATCGCCGACTTTGCCACTTATCTCACCTGCGTGGTCAAGAAGTCCATCTAGATTCCCATACTCTTGAATCCATTTCGTTGCTGTCTTCTCGCCAACTCCGGGTACTGAAGGGAGGTTGTCACTTGGGTCTCCACGGAGAGCTGCAAAATCTGGATATTGAGTAGGAGTTAATCCGTACTTCTCTTTTACTGCCGCAGGTGTCATGCGAGCTAAATCAGTCATCCCCTTCTTGGGATAGAGCACGGTGATATTTTCATTGACGAGCTGAAATGAATCACGATCGCCTGTACAGATGAGAACTTCATAGCCTTGTTCAGCTGCCTGTGTGGAGATCGTTGCGATAATGTCATCAGCTTCAAAGCCCGCCATCGCAAAGTGACGAATTCCAAGTGCGGTAACAGATTCAAAGATAAATCCCATTTGCGATTTGAATTCATCGGGTGTCGCGCTCCGATTGGCCTTATATTCAGGAAATTTCTCAGAGCGAAAGGTTTGCCGTGACACATCAAAAGCGGTAGCGATATGGGTTGGCTTCTCCTCTTTTATGAGGTTAATCAGCATCGATGTGAAGCCATAGATGGCATTTGTCGCCTGGCCCGACGCGGTTGAGAAATTCTCGACGGGGAGCGCATAGAAGGCGCGGTACGCAAGGGAATGGCCATCAACGAGTAATAAGCGTTTCGCTACAGTCACAAGGAGGAGTCTAGTTACACTCCACTCCATGACCGACTTTCTTGATCTTATTAATCAGCGTGGCAGTGGCGCACTCGATAAAAAGATGGGTATTGAAATCTTAGAAGCCTCTCCCCAGCGACTGGTAGGCCGCATGCCGGTGGATGGTAATACCCAACCGTTAGGACTGCTACATGGTGGTGCAAATGTGGTGCTCGCCGAAACCCTAGGTTCTGTTGGGACACAATTGCATGCTGGCCCTGATCGACGGATTGTCGGAGTAGATATCAACGCCACCCACCATAAATCGGCGACTGAAGGTTTTGTCACGGGAACGGCAACTGCTATTTCACTCGGGAAGACTCTTTGCGTTTATGAGATTGTGATAACAAATGAGGCAGGTGAGCGCACGTGTACTTCGCGCATCACCTGCCTCATCTTGGCAGAACGTAAATAAATTAGCTTAGGAGTGAGCGCCGGTCCCGAGGTAGGCCTCACGGACTGCTGGGTCGTTTAGTAAATCCGATGCCTTCGCACCCTTCACGATGTTACCGGTCTCAAGAATGTATGCTCGATGCGCTCGTTGCAGTGCTTGCTGGGCATTCTGTTCAACCAAGAGGATCGTTGTGCCGAGGGTTGTATTAATTTCGGTAATGATATTAAAAATATTTTGAATCATCATTGGGGCTAGTCCCATGGAAGGTTCATCTAATAATAGAACTTTAGGACGCGCCATCATTGCTCGACCAATGGCTAGCATCTGCTGCTCACCCCCAGAGAGAGTGCCGCCGGCCTGCGACGCACGTTCTTTCAGACGAGGAAAAAGTTGGTAAATATTTTCAAGATCTTCTTTCATTTCATTTTTACGGTTTTTACGAGAATATTTACCAATCTCAAGATTTTCGAGCACCGTCATTCCTGGGAAAATCCCACGTCCTTCTGGTGCCTGGGAAATCCCCAAATTTACACGTTCGTGTGCCGGTACCTTCGATATATCCTGACCGTCATAAAGGATCTGTCCACTGGCGACGGGGCGAAGACCTGAAATTGTCTTCAGGGTCGTCGTCTTTCCGGCGCCGTTCGCTCCGATGAGAGTAACGATCTCCCCTTGTTCAACGACAAAGGAGATGCCTTTGATCGCTTCGATTTTCCCGTATTGGACTCTTAACTCCTTGACTTCAAGACGCATCTGTTGGCACCCCTAAATACGCTTCGATAACTTTTGGATCGTTCTGAACTTGAGCCGGAGTCCCATCGGCAATCTTCCTACCAAAATCGAGAACGGAGACTCGATCGGATATCCCCATGATCAGCGACATATCGTGTTCGATCAATAGAACTGTGTAATTAGCATCGCGAATTCTACGAATTGTTTCTGCAAGGGCTACCTTCTCTGCCGGGTTAAAGCCAGCCGCAGGTTCGTCAAGAAGGATAATTTCTGGTTCGGTACCCATAGCTCGGGCAATCTCTAACCGGCGTTGATCTCCGTACGGGAGATTCTTCCCCAACTGATCTGAGCGATGATCGATACCCATAAACTCAAGCAGCTCGTGTGCCCGATCTCGACCAGCCTTCTCTTCTCGCCTAGCACGTGGTGTTCCGAAGAGTGCGCCAACCAAGCCTGATTTTTTATGGACATCCGTTGCCGTCATGACATTCTCAAGCGCGGTCATCTCGCCGAAGAGGCGAACATTTTGGAAGGTACGCGCGATTCCTCGTCCCGTTATCTGATTACGCTTGAGTCCAACTATCGAATTACCTTTAAATTCAATATCCCCGGCTGTTGGCTGGTAAACCCCAGTGACCACGTTAAAAATCGTGGTCTTTCCCGCGCCGTTAGGACCAATCAATGCGCAGATCTCACCCCGATTGACGTGAAAGTTCACATCATCAAGAGCCTTTACCCCACCGAACTGCATGGTGAGGCCTTTTAGTTCCAGAATGCGTTCTGGATGATTGGCCATCATTCGGCCCCCTCGACACTCTGCGCTATCAATGGTTTCGCTTTCTCACGGAGCTTCTCTCGCTTCTTTCGAGGCAGAAGACCGTCTGGGCGCAGATTCATGATGATAACGAGAGTGAGTCCGAATACGAGCTGACGCGCATTCGAGATAAATCGAATCCGCTCAGGAAGATAGGCAAGCAACACGCCACCAAGAACGACACCCCAAATATTTCCCATGCCTCCGAAGACCACACAGGAAAGGATGAGAACAGAGACGTTGAAGGTGAATTCATTTGGCGCAACATACTGAGTCTTCGACGCAAAAATTACGCCTGCCGCTCCTCCGATTGCTGCCCCGATTGAGAATGACCAGATCTTGTACTTGAGAATTGGTACACCCATCAAGATCGCGACATCTTCATCTTGGCGAATCGCCTCCCAGGCACGACCTGGGCGCCTTACGGTGAAGCGACGAACCATCCAAATAACCAGAAGGATCATGATTAATACAACCCAGAAATATGAATTAGAGTGTTCGATATCAAAGATCAACCCAAAGGTCTTTGGCGGCGTTGGAATCGCCGCAATGCCAGTCGATGCCCCGAGTGCTTGAGTATTAAGAGCAACAATACGGACTATCTCACCAAAACCAAGCGTTACGATTGCAAGATAATCACCACGTAGCCGCAGCGTCGGTAATCCCAGAGCAACCCCCGCCACCATCGCCGCAGCCATACCGATGGGCAAGATCTCCCAGGTATTAAGAGAGGTGTATTCGCCCAAAAGTCCCGCGGTATACCCGCCAATTGCAAAGAATGCGACGTAACCCAGATCAAGAAGCCCTGATTTTCCAACCACAATATTTAAACCGAGCGCCATCAAGACGAACATACCCACTGGGTAAACCAGAACCGCCTGATAGGAGCTTACCGGGGTGTTGAGAAAACTAGAGAAAGAGTAATCGCCAGCAAAGGGAAATAGCCCAACCACTCCAATGACAATAACTGCGAAGGCGACACGCTGTGGTCGACCCCAGGTCTCCCAAATCTCGGCACCCTTATCTCGTAAATTTATCATCGTTATCAGACCCTACTTTGTGTAATTGCTTCACCAAATAATCCATTTGGACGAAGTAGAAGAACCAATACTAAAACAGTGAAGACAGTGACAGATTTCCATTGCCCGCCGATAATGGCTGATGCAAACTCTTCAAAAAGACCGAGTGTCAAGCCACCGTAGAATGCACCACGTATATTTCCGATACCACCAAGCACCGCCGCGGTAAATGCAGCAAGTCCCAGGTTAAAGCCAACGTTGAAGACCGTTGTCTCATAAACCTGCATGTAGAAGAAGGCTGCAGCACCGGTGACAAGGCCGCCGATGAGAAATGTTATGGAGATAACTCGATCAAGATTAATTCCCATGAGCTTGGAAGTATCTTCTGACATTGAGACTGCGCGGATTGCTTTACCAAGGAGGGTCTTAGAGACAAAACGATCAACAAGAATATAAAGTACCAACGCACCAACGATCACAATCATGGTATCCACGCGTAGCGCCACCCCGTGAAAAGTAGCGAGATTGAATTTGGTGAGTAGCCGCGGAGTCGGGATCGGGGCAGACTTGGTCAAGATGCGCACGCCCTCTGAAAGTACGATGGATGTTCCGATTGCGGATATCAAACTTGCAAGACGGTTAGTACCTTTTGCTCGAAGGCGACGGTATGCAACGATCTCGACGAAGATCGCCGTTGCCGCTGAGAAGATCATCGAGACGACCAGTATGAGCAACAAGACCAGTATCAGGTGAATTCCATGGAGCGCATCGTGACCACTCGTATAGTGGAGCACCCTTTGCGTGACAATGACCGTTGCAAAAGTACCGATCATAAAAATTTCAGAGTTAGCGAAATTGATGAGCCGCAAGACGCCATAAACCATGGTGTAACCAAGGGAGATTAAGACGTAGATCAACCCCACAGCAAGTCCATTAAGGAGCAATTGCCAGAATTGGCTCGTAACAACAGAGAAATTCATACCGTTCTTTTCTACTTCCTTAGCGATTCCTAATGGGAGCGGACTCACTCACCACACCCCGAAAGGCATATCTTAAACACCTTAAAAAGGAATCAGGGCCATCTCGCTTGATTAGAACAGCGTTATGGCCCCGATGCCTACTTGTAAACTCACTCCTCCTTAGCCACCTTAAGGCGGCTAAGGAAAGATGCGAGTGGGGTTACTTAGCACCTACATATTGAATTACGCCATTTTTGACAATGAAGCCACCGATAGGAGCTCCACCAACGACGTCACCGTAGCGACCGAACTTGATGTTAACTCCAGCCAAGGTCGAGAAGGTCTGATTGTTAATACAGTTCTGGATAGCTGCGCGAGTAATTGCGCCACCCTTGATACATGTCAAGAAGACATTCGTTGCATCATAGGTTGAGACGACGTAGACGTGTGAATCAGCCTTTTCGATACTCTCACCAGTCGCCTTTGTATATGCCGCCTTCTGGGCTGCATTTGCAACTAAGGTGAATGGCAAATCTGGAGCTGTAAGGCGGGCGCCTTCAGCTGCAGCTTGACCTGCGCCAGTAACGAAACCAGTGTTCAAAGTACCATCACCGGAAGCAAAGGTTCCTGTGTAGCCTGAAAGCTTAAGAGCCTTAGCTAGAGCAGCAGCTTCTGGATAATAGCCCGCGTAAATAACGACGTTAGCTCCGGATGCTTTGATCTTTGAAACCTCTGAGGTGTAATCAGATGTGCCCTTTGGCTGGTGGCTGTAAGCGACAGCTGTGAGCTTTTGAGCCTTGAGCTGTGGAGCTAAGTACTGTACGAGACCTGTCGAATATGACTGCAAGTCATCAATGACATAGACCTTTGGAGTTGTAACGCCCTCAGTAGCCCACTTCACGAGTGATGTTCCTTGTAGTGAATCAGGTGGAACTACGCGGTGGAAGAATGGGAATCCATTGTCGCGCGCCTTTGGATCGGTGAGCGTGACACGGGTAGCTGACATGGAGACGATTGGAATATGCGCTGCCTTATAAGCAGGGAAGGAAGCGATTGAAGCGCCGGAATAGGCAGGTCCAATGATTCCGACAACCTTCTTATTGGTTGCGATACCTTGTGAGACCGGACCAGCAACTGCAGGATCGCCCTGATCGTCAGCCAAAATTATCTTGACGCTGACAGCAGGCTTCGAGGCGTTGTAAATCTCAACAGCGGTCTTAACGCCATTGAGCTGATCATTGCCGGTGAGGGCATCCGAGCCAGAAAGTGGTGCCTGGAAGACGAGCGAAACTTCTGTTGTAGCAGCATCTGCTGATGTAGAAATAACACCAAGCGAGAGTGCCGCGGCAATTGTGATGCCACCAATGAACTTTTTATTCATATATACCCCTCTTATGAATGAAACAAACATGTACTTCCCGGGACTGGGAATGGACAATAGTAGCCACCATCTATCCCTTGGACAACCTAAAAGCGGCCTCCCATCGCCATATGTGAGCGCATTTTTATTACAGTTGGGTTACAAATATCAATTAGTGCCTAATTGTCGCAGGCAGCGGTAAAATTCGACCTAATCAGCTACAAGATTGAACAAGCTTTTCGTAAGAGCCGGCCGGGTGTTATCAAGCTTTCCTGGCGCTATCGGGGACGGCATCAGGTGAGATCACAGCGAGAGCTACATCTTTCATAGAAATTCGCCGATCCATCGCAGCACGTTGAATCCACGAAAAGGCTTCTGGCTCAGTCAGATTCAGTGCTGCCATCAAGATGCCCTTTGCGCGATCAATGACCTTGCGAATTTCCAAGCGCTCATGAAGATCAGCGACTTCAACTGCGAGTGACTTCATCTGGGTGTGGCGACTCATCGCAATCTCAATTGCCGGAATTAGATCTGCAATTCCAAAAGGCTTCACAACATAGGCCATGACGCCAGCGTCACGGGCGCGTTCAACTAATTCGCGCTGACTAAATGCGGTGAGCATCAAGACGGGGGCTATCTCAATAATTTTCTCTGCCGCCGATATGCCATCTAGTTCAGGCATCTTCACATCAAGGATTGCAAGATCAGGTTTATGTTCTTCGGCGAGCGCGATCGCTTCTAAGCCATTTGTTGCTTCTGCTACCACGGTGTAACCCGACTCGGTAAGCATCTCGACAAGATCAAGACGAATAATCGCTTCATCTTCTGCAACGAGTATGCGGGCGCGCGGAAGCACCTCTGGAGCGTCAGTACTCTCTGTCATGTGCCTCGAGTCGGATTCGAACCGACACTGTGCGGATTTTGAGTCCGCCCTCTCTACCGTTGGAGTACCGAGGCTTACTTACCCGCACAAAAGAAATAAAAAGATAAGGGTAGGAGTTTATAACTCCCACCCTTAATCAGCGAATTTCAACGACAATTCATTAATTAATTGCGATACGCAGCGGCGATCCCACCCACGGCATCGCCAACAATATGTACGCGTACGGCATTAGTTGAACCTGGAATTCCAGGGGGTGAGCCCGCAACAATTACGACAGTTTCCCCCGTATTGCCACGGCCAGAATCAAGGAGGAAGGCATCTACTTGCTTCACCATCTCATCGGTATGGGAGACCATCGGGGTGATAAGTGGCTCCACTCCCCACGTTAATGCAAGCTGGTTGTAGACATGTTGCTCCGGCGTGAGCGCCAGAAGTGGAATCGGTGAACGAAAACGAGAAATACGGCGGGCAGAATCACCGCTCTGGGTAAAGGCCACTATGTACTTGGCTCCTACCGTTGCCCCAATTTCGGCTGCAGCCTTGGTAATCGCTCCACCCTTGCTCGTTGGGGCGCCTTGAATTGCAGGAATACGATCAAGCATCGCCTCTTCGGTACGCTCAATAATCCGGCTCATGGTCGTTACTGCTTCAATCGCGAATGCACCAACTGATGTTTCGCCAGAGAGCATAAGTGCATCAGCACCATCGAGAACCGCATTTGCGCAGTCAGTCGCTTCAGCGCGTGTAGGTGAAGAACTAGTAATCATAGAATCCAACATCTGGGTCGCAACGATCACTGGCTTTGCTGCTTCACGACAGAGCGTGATGCAGAGTTTTTGAACGAGCGGAACTTCCTCAATCGGCATTTCAACACCAAGGTCGCCACGAGCAACCATAATTCCATCAAATGCGGCAACGATCTCAACAAGATTATCGACCGCTTGCGGCTTCTCAATTTTTGCAATAACTGGGCGCCGGATCCCAACTTCATCCATGATCGCATGAACATCATCAATATCTTTTGCGCTTCGAACAAATGAGAGCGCGATAAAATCCGCACCGGCGCGTAGACCCCAACGAAGATCCTCGATATCTTTCTCGGACATGGCTGGGACTGAGACTGCCACCCCAGGAAGATTAATTCCCTTATTGTTAGAGACAAATCCAGGTTGAGTCACCTTAGTAACAACATTGTTGCCATTGACTTCAACGACTTCAACCGAAACCTTGCCATCATCAATCAGAATACGATCACCAGGTCGACAATCACCAGGCAGCCCTTTATAGGTAGTTCCGCAGATCTCCTTTGTACCTTCTACCTCGTCGATAGTGATGGTGAAGATATCGCCACGCATGAGCTCGTGCGGACCAGCTTTAAATCGCGCAAGACGAATCTTTGGCCCTTGAAGGTCAACCAATATCGCAACTGCTTTGCCACTTTTGGCCGCAGAAGCCCGGACCCGATCGAGGCGAATTTGATGTTCTTCGTATCCGCCATGAGAAAGATTAAGGCGCGCCATATTCATGCCGGCAGCGATTAATTCGTCAACTTTATCGGCGGCCTCAACTGCTGGACCCATCGTGCAAACAATCTTCGCTCTACGCATGACGCTACCCTAATCCATTACCCGAAGGTAATCATAAATATCACTTCGGATTGAAAGAATTCGACGTGAACTAAACCATTAAAGATACTTCTGTTGGTAAAATTGGCGCAGGTAGTTGTGTCGAACCTTCGAGAAATAGATCCACCGCAGCGGCGCAACTTCTTCCTTCTGCGATAGCCCAGACGATGAGTGATTGACCCCGGCCAGCATCGCCAGCGACAAAGACGCCATCGACACTAGTTGCAAAATCTTTATCGCGTTTAATATTTCCACGTGCGTCGAGCTCTACCTCCAGTTGGCTAATGAGTTCACTCTTCTCGGGTCCAATAAATCCCATGGCAAGAAATACAAGATCTGCAGGAATCTCTCTCTCAGACCCCACGACCTTCTCAAACTTTCCGTTAATAAATTCAGTCTCAACTAATTGCAAGGCGCGGAGATTTCCATCACCGTCTCCCAGGAACTGTTCAGTCGAAACAGCGTAGAGCCGTTCTCCCGCTTCTTCGTGGGCAGAGCTCACGCGATAAATCATCGGGTATGTGGGCCACGGTTGTGCTGAGGAACGTTCTTCCGTTGGACGCGGCATTATCTCTAATTGGGTAACACTTGCGGCGCCTTGACGGATTGCAGTACCAAGGCAGTCAGCACCAGTATCGCCGCCACCCAGAATGACAACGTGCTTGCCACGTGCATCAATACCAGGAGCTTGATCCAATTCATTGAGCGCCTGCTTGTTACCCCAAGGCAAATACTCCATCGCCTGATGAACGCCCTTAAATTCACGGCCAGGGACAGAGAGATCACGCCAATTGGTAGAACCAACAGCGAGAACCACGGCATCGTACTTGGAGCGCAACTGATCGCCAGTGATATCTACGCCAACATTTACGCCAGCGCGGAAGCGAGTACCTTCAGCCTGCATCTGTGCAAGGCGTCGATCCACGATCGATTTCTCCATTTTGAACTCTGGGATACCGTACCGAAGTAAGCCACCAATGCGATCTGCCCGTTCATACACGGCAACGGTATGACCCGCGCGCGTTAATTGCTGTGCCGCCGCCAGGCCAGCAGGGCCTGATCCAATTATCGCAACAGTCTTTCCGGTAAGACGATCGGCCGGGAGAGGTACTACTGCCCCAGATTCAAAGGCTTCCTCAATCGTGCGGAGTTCGACTTGCTTGATCGTGACAGCGTCAGCATTGATACCTATGACACATGCAGTCTCACATGGCGCGGGGCAGAGACGACCGGTGAACTCTGGGAAATTGTTGGTGACATGAAGTCGATCGATCGCTTCTTGCTTCTCGCCGCGCCAGATCAAATCGTTCCACTCTGGAATCAGATTACCGAGCGGGCAACCGTTATGACAGAACGGAATGCCGCAATCCATGCAACGACCGGCTTGCTTTTGAAGATCAGTGAACTCCTGGGCTTCGTAAACCTCTTTCCAATCCTTGATGCGAACATCAATCGGACGGCGCTTTGGTGTTTCACGAGCAGTGGTGAGAAATCCCTTTGGGTCTGGCATTCTTTACACGACCTCCATAACTACTTTGTCTACATCAAGGCCTTCACGTTCGGCACGCTCCATTGCAGCAAGTACGCGCGCATAATCCCGGGGCATGATGAGTGAGATACGGTTCTTCTGAGTTCCCCAATCCTCAAGCAAACTCTGCGCAACAACTGATCCAGTTTCATGTGCGAAACGCTCGATCAGTTCGTTAATTCTTAGATCTTGATCCGCCGGAAGAGCAAGGATGTCGACCATTTCAGTATTCACCAGACGTGGATCGAGATCAAGAACGAAAGCACGGCCACCAGACATTCCGGCGGCAAAGTTACGCCCAGTCTTGCCAAGAATGATCACAGTTCCACCAGTCATATATTCGCAACCGTGGTCACCAACACCCTCGACGATTGCAGTCGCGCCAGAGTTCCGAACACAGAAGCGTTCACCCACCAGCCCGCGAATGAAGATTTCGCCACTTGTTGCCCCATAGCCAACAACGTTTCCAGCGATGACATTCTCTTCCGATTTAACAATTGCCTTCTCGCTCTGACGAACGATGACACGTCCACCAGAGAGACCCTTGCCGACATGGTCGTTAGCATCTCCAAAGAGGCGAAGGGTCAAGCCCCTCGGGATAAAGGCACCTAAAGATTGACCAACAGCGCCATGAAGTGAAATATCAATCGTGTTATCAGGCAGACCATCTCCACCATATTTACGAGTGAGTTCTGCACCTAACATCGTCCCCACGGTGCGGTTGACGTTGCGGACATTTACTGAAAAGGCAACGGGTTTTGCATCCATTAGTGCCGGCGTAGCCAAAGTGATTAGCTCGTTATCGAGCGCAGCATCAAGTCCGTGGTCTTGCACCGTCGTGTTCTTACGATCCGGATAGATCATGCTGGTCGGTGCCGCTAATAACGGCGCTAGATCTAGACCACTAGCCTTCCAATGATCGAGGGCAGCTTTAGTATCAAGTAATTCAACTTGGCCTATAGCTTCATCGATCGAGCGCAGCCCCAACTTCGCCAACCATTCACGAACTTCTTCAGCAATGTACTCAAAGAAGGTTTCGACAAACTCTGGCTTGCCATTGAAACGGGCACGAAGGACCGGGTTCTGCGTTGCGACGCCTACCGGACAGGTATCAAGATGACAGACCCGCATCATCACACAACCAGAGACCACGAGCGGGGCGGTAGCAAATCCGAATTCTTCCGCACCGAGCAGCGCAGCAATAACTACATCGCGGCCAGTCTTCATTTGACCATCAACTTGAACAACGATCCGGTCGCGCAGGCCATTGAGCATTAGAGTCTGTTGTGTCTCTGCTAGACCTAACTCCCATGGTGCTCCGGCATGCTTCAAAGAAGTCAGCGGCGAAGCGCCTGTCCCACCATCGTGACCCGAGATGAGAACAACATCGGCGTGTGCCTTTGAGACGCCAGCAGCAACTGTTCCAACCCCTACTTCAGCGACGAGCTTCACATGTACTCGAGCGTTACGGTTTGCATTCTTAAGATCGTGGATCAATTGAGCAAGGTCTTCAATTGAGTAGATGTCATGATGCGGTGGTGGTGAAATAAGACCTACTCCAGGTGTGGAATAGCGGACTTCCGCGATCCATGGGTAGACCTTGTTTCCAGGAAGTTGACCGCCCTCACCAGGCTTTGCGCCCTGTGCCATTTTGATTTGAATATCATCGGCATTGACGAGGTAATTTGATGTGACACCGAAGCGACCGGAAGCCACTTGCTTCACAGCAGAGCGTCGAAGATCACCATTTGCATCACGAATAAACCGATCTGGGGATTCGCCACCCTCGCCGGTATTAGATTTTCCACCGATGCGATTCATCGCGATCGCAAGGGTTTCATGTGCCTCTTGCGAGATGGAGCCGTATGACATGGCTCCCGTTGCGAAGCGTTTAATGATCGAAGATGCTGGCTCTACTTGATCTAGTGGAACTTCAGGATGAATTCCTTCTTTGAATTCGAAGAGTCCACGCAGCGTCATCAACCGTTGTGATTGATCATCGATGTGGCGGGTATAGCGCTTAAAGATGTCGTATCGCTTTGCACGAGTTGAATGTTGAAGTGTAAATACTGTTTCAGGATCGAAGAGGTGTGGCTCGCCCTCTCGGCGCCATTGGTACTCCCCACCAATAGCAAGTTTCTTCGAACCAGGTACTTCTCCACCTGGCGGGTAGGCAATGTGGTGACGTCGAATAGTCTCTTCAGCGATAACATCGAGTGAAACACCGCCTAGGCGGGATGTCAGTCCAACGAAATATTCGTCAACTACCGCACGTGAAAGCCCGATCGCTTCAAAGACTTGAGCACCGGTGTACGAGGCGATCGTTGAGATACCCATCTTCGACATAACCTTGAGAACACCCTTGCCCAATGACTTAATAAGGTTTGCAACCGCCTTCTCGGGCGTAATGCCAGTGATAACGCCCTGGCGAACGAGATCTTCAGCAGATTCCATCGCGAGATATGGGTTTACCGCCGCTGCCCCAAACCCAATAAGAAGAGCTACATGGTGTACTTCACGAACTTCGCCAGATTCGACAATTAGCCCAACTTTGGTTCGTGTCTTCTCTCTGATCAAATGATGATGGATCGCTGATGTCAGAAGAAGTGATGGAATTGGTGCATCCTCAGAATCTCCATCCCGATCGGAGAGAACAATGATGTGGGCGCCTTGGGCAATTGCTTCGGATACCTCGGCGCGAATTTCGGTGATGCGCTGACGTAGTGCATCCCCCCCACCAGCAACTGGGAAGAGTCCTCGAACGACATGCGAAGCGAAGCCAGGATTGTCACCATCTACGTTGACGTGAATGATCTTCGCCAGTTCATCATTATCGATAACTGGAAAATCAAGGGCAATTTGTCGGCATGAAGCTGGGCCTGGATCCAGCAGATTCTGCTCTGGTCCAATACTTGAACGAAGGCTCGTAACAAGTTCTTCTCGAATTGCATCGAGTGGTGGGTTGGTTACTTGAGCAAAGAGCTGCTGGAAATAATCAAAAATCAATCGAGGCTTATCGGAGAGGGCAGCGATTGGAGTATCTGTGCCCATCGATCCCAAAGGTTCGGCACCATTGCGCGCCATCGGAGCCACAATGATACGAAGTTCTTCCTCGGTATAACCAAAGGCTCGTTGGCGGCGAACGACCGATGAGTGCGGATAAATAATATGTTCTCGGGCAGGAAGATCAGCGAGCTTTACCAAGCCAGCATGTAGCCAATCCCCGTATGGTTGAGCCTGCGCAAGTTGATCTTTGATCTCATCATCTTCAATGATGCGGCCTTCTTCGATATCAACCAGGAACATGCGACCCGGTTGTAACCGACCCTTACGCACAATTTTCTCAGCGGGAATATCAAGTACTCCTACTTCTGAAGCCAAGATAACGAGTCCATCATCGGTAACCCAGAAGCGTGATGGGCGCAGACCATTGCGATCTAGAACCGCTCCAACCTGCTTACCATCTGTAAATGTTACGCAGGCTGGCCCATCCCAAGGCTCCATCAAGGTGGCGTGGAAGGCATAGAAGTCACGGCGTTCTTGTGTCATAGTCGCGTGGTTTTCCCACGCTTCTGGAATCATCATCAAGATCGAGTGCGGTAGCGAACGACCGCCTAGGTAAAGGAGTTCTAACACCTCATCAAAAGAGGCGGTATCACTGCCTTGCATATCAACGATCGGGAAGATTCGACTGAGCTCGCCAGGAATGAGTTCGCTGGTAAGGAGCGCTTCACGCGCACGCATCCAATTGCGGTTTCCTTTGACAGTATTGATCTCGCCATTGTGCGCAATGAAACGATATGGATGAGCAAGTGGCCATGATGGAAAAGTATTTGTAGAGAAGCGCGAATGGACAATCGCGAGTGGTGATTTCACGCGTTCATCAGAGAGATCAGGGAAGAAATCTTCCAACTGGCCCGTTGTGAGCATTCCTTTATAAACAATAGTTGCCGACGAGAGTGATGGGAAATAAATAGGAAGCGCATGTTCGGCGCGCTTACGAATTACAAAAGCAAGGCGATCAAGGACAATCCCAGATTCACCTTGGTTGCCAGCAATAAATATCTGCATGAATTTAGGCATCACTGAAAGGGCGGTCTTGCCAAGACCCTTGGGATCAATAGGAAGTTCGCGCCAACCGAGAAGGGTCGCACCCTCACCCTCGACGATCTTTCGGATGCTCTCGTACTCCGAAAACGAAGGATCAATAAAGGCTATGCCTGTCGCATATGATCCTGCAGGAGGAAGATCGAAGCCAACAACTTCACGGTAAAAAGAATCTGGAACGCGGAGAAGAATTCCCGCACCATCTCCACTATCTGGTTCGGCACCTGTTGCGCCGCGATGTTCAAGATTGCGAAGAGCCTCAAGCGCTTGCGCGACGATTTCATGCGTTGCAACTCGGTTGAGCGTCGCAACAAGGGCAACACCACATGAATCATGTTCATCGGCAGGGTTGTAGAGTCCTTGTGCAGATGGCAAAGTGCTAAAGAGTGTCATGCGCGCTCCTGTTGTTCAACTGAGATGCTGGTGAACGATAGGGACGTCAATGGCCCTCTTGCTTGTCTAGCGGGTCTAGCGGGGAGAAAAGAATACCAATTACTTGCTATAAAGGTGGACTAGAGAGCCAATTCCAGCAGTCAGTGCCATGCCAATACTGCCACCGATCGTCACCCGCAGTACGGTGACCCAGAGCTTTGAACCGGCAAGACGAGAGCTGATCAGCCCTGTGCCAGCCAAGCCAATAATCGTTGCGATCACGATTCCGATCGATTGGTGAGCAGAGCGCCATGCCAGTGCGCCGATCAGCGGCACGATGCCGCCCGCGGTATAGCTGATGGCCGAGGCAATAGCTGCCTGCACTGGACGAGCTTTTGTATGTTCAAATTGGCCAAGTTCGTCGCGAAGATGCGCTTCAAGTGGATCCTTCTGATGCATAACGCGAGCGACTTCACGGGCCAATTCAATGGAGAGTCCGCGTTCAACATAGATCTGCGCTAACTCTGCCTCTTCACCTGCAGGATCGACGGCAAGATGTTCAATCTCCATCTGTCGATCACTCGCTTCAATATCACTCTGTGACTGGACCGAGATGTACTCCCCTACCGCCATAGACATGGCGCCAGCTGCGATCGCGGCAATACCCGTCACCGTGATGTCGGCTGTTGGTGCAGCGGTCGCAATTCCGATCATCAGAGATGCCGTTGCAACTAAGCCATCATTCGCCCCAAGAACGGCAGCGCGAAGCCACCCAGCGTTATTGGTCTTATGGTGGAGATTTCTCTCGTAGACATCCTCAATCATGAGAAAAGTCTACCTTGGCAGCGTTACTTTGCCTCTTATAGATGGCGAACAAGGCGAGAATGAGAGCAGTAACACTTACCCATTCATTAATCCGAACTCCATATAAATGATGTGCCTGGTCAATCCGAAGCGGCTCGATAACTGAACGACCGAGGCAATAGAGGGCGATGTATCCATAGAAGATGTTGCCGGTCGTGATCTGCCATCGTTGTGAAAGATAGAAGAGAATCCCAGCAGCAAAGAAGCACCAGAGCGCCTCATAGAGAAATGTCGGGTGGAAGGTTAAATAACTCTCGTATCCGGCCGGTCGCAGATTGAGCGGAATCTCTAACGCCCAGGGAACTTTGGTTGGTCTCCCGAAAAGTTCGCCGTTAAACCAATTCCCGAATCGACCGATACCTTGGGCGAAGAGAACGCCCGGAGCCAGCGCATCGGCAAAGTGAGCAAAGGAGAATGAGCGGGGTTTGCTACGAAAAACGAGGAATGAGACGAGCGTGCCGAGAGCGATAGCTCCCCAGATTCCCAATCCACCGTCCCATATTTTGAGCGCATCGAGCGGTCGTCCACCCGTTCCAAAGTAATGGTCCGGTGAGGTCAATACATGATAGAGCCGCCCGCCTACGATTCCAGCGGGAATTGCAAAGAGCGCAATATCTATAATTTCGGTGGGATCTCCACCTTGCTTGCGATACCTCAACCGACCAACGAGAAGAGCAACAATGGTGCCGAGAAGAATGCAGATTGCATAAAAATGAAGAGTCAGTGGTCCAAGCGCCACCGCAGAGTGCGATGGCGTTGGTATAAAACTCTTCACCGCAGTTACTTCACCCCGACTGCCAGAAAATCTGCCTTAAAGGCGGCAAGGTTGCGATAGTGGGCTTGATTGAGCTGAACACCATTGATGAAGAGAGTCGGCGTCGAATTAACATTCTTCTTTGCAGCATCAGCTTCGATATTTTTGGTCCAATTAACATATTTTCCAGAATTGATACATGACTGTGTTGATTTAGATGTATCTCCAGCGGCGACCGCAAGCAAATTCAGCGATGCTTTTGTCCACTTTCCTGAGTTCTCACTTGCTGGCTGGTTGCTATAAAGCATGGAGTGCATGTCGAGGAATTTTCCAGAATCGGCAGTGCAAGCAGCAGCCGCTGCGGTCAGGATTGACTCTGGTCCAATAAATGACATGGGGTGAAAGACAGCTTTGATCTTTCCGGAACGAACAAGCCCATTCAGGTAATCGCCAGAGACTGCTTCAAATGCACGGCAGCTTGGACATTGAAAATCTTCCCACACATCTACCCGAACCTTGGCATCCTTATTGAAAACTATCCCATAACCATCCGCAGCTGAGACAGAAGAGGGAATGGCAACATGGCTATTTGTTTTATTTGAGAGCACCGAGAAGAGAACACCAATGAGCACCACAAAGAGAATCATCCCGATGGCTACGTTCCGATTGCCACCGCTTTTATTCACTGGCTTTTTGCTACCGCTCATTCTTCGCTCCTAAATCGTGGGATTTATCTACACCAAATTTACCGTGCGGATAGCGATAGAGAAACACCGCAGTCAGGGTCAGTCCTAGATCTCTGGCAATTTCCTGAAGATACTTCGTGTGTCCGGGGGCGACCTGTCCGCCACCACCAAAGCAGCCACAGTCGATCGATAACCCACGTGCCCAGGCCTGCGAAATTGCTGCAACAAAAACCAACATCAGGGCTCCACCGACAATTGCGCTGTAGGTAACAGCAAGTCCCACGATAAGGAGAAGGCCGGCGCCGATCTCGACCCATGGGAGTGTGAGGGCTATTAAGTTCGCGATCGCGACTGGGAGAAGTTTGTAGGCACGTACCGCCTGCTGAGCCTCCGACGGTGCCTTCGCTTTGAGATACCCAGCTAGGAGTAGAACAGTTCCGAGAATGAGGCGAAAGGAGAGAGTAAGCCAAGGTTGAAATGTGGCAAACTTTTTCATCGCCGACAGCCGGCAGCGAGCTGCATCGCCAGCTTTTTCACCCGAGCACAAGCTTCTTCGATCGTCGCACTTTCTTGGACTTCTCGGATAAATGCTGAACCAACAATCACGCCATCGGCGTAATCGGCGACTTCGCGAGCCTGCTCTTCAGTGGACACACCAAGCCCTACTGCGACGGGAAGAGTGCTCGTTGCTCGGATCCGGGCCACCAATGATCTCGCATCACCAGAAACGGCATTACGAGTTCCGGTAACACCCATCAAGGATGCGGCATAGATAAATCCAGAGCATTGAGATGTCACTAACGGCATACGGCTCTCAGAGGTGCTTGGTGCTACTACATAAATTCGATTGATCTCAGATTCCTCGGCCGCGCTCGCCCAGCGTGAAGATTCTTCGATAGTGAGGTCCGGCGTAATGACACCTGAGCCGCCAGCTTTCTTTAACGCTTCTGCAAATGCATCGACACCATATCTTTCGATCGGATTCCAATACGTCATAATTACCGCAGGGACTCCAAGCTTTGTTGTTTTAGCTAAGAGCTCAAATACTTCAGCAGCGCCAGTTCCATTCTTAAGCGCCTGGTCCGCCGCATCCTGAATAACCGGTCCATCCATCACTGGGTCGCTATACGGGAAACCAATTTCAATTGCATCGACTCCACCATCAATCATCGCAGCGATGACTAAGGCCGAACCCTCAATCGTAGGAAAACCAGCTGGCAGATAACCAATAAGCGCGGCGCGGTTCTCGGTTTTTGTTCGGGCCAAGAGTTGTGCCAGCGGCGTTGCCTCAAGCGACATTACAGCGGAATCCCAAAGTACTGGGCAGCGGTCTGCACATCTTTATCACCACGTCCTGAGAGATTGATAAGTATGACCGCCTCTGGTCCCAATTCCTTGCCCACGATCATGGCCCCGGCCAGTGCATGTGCAGTTTCGATGGCAGGAATGATTCCTTCGGTGCGCGAGAGCAGCGAGAAAGCTTCCATCGCCTGGTCATCTGTGATGGCGCGATACTGGGCACGACCAATGTCGTGCAGGTAGGCATGCTCTGGCCCAACGCCGGGATAATCTAGACCAGCCGAAATCGAGTGTGACTCGACTGTTTGACCATTCTCATCCTGCAAAACATATGTGCGCGTTCCGTGAAGAACACCAGGAGTTCCGCCAGAGAGCGTCGCTGCATGCTTGCCAGAGTCGATGCCACTTCCACCGGCTTCAAGTCCAATAAGAAGAACATCAAGATCGTCGATAAATGGATGGAAGATACCGATTGCATTCGATCCACCACCGACGCAGGCAAGTACGGCATCTGGTAAGCGTCCAACTTCTTCTAGCATCTGAGCTCGTGCTTCAACCCCAATGATCCGATGGAAATCACGAACCATAGATGGGAATGGGTGTGGGCCAGCAACAGTACCTAGTAAGTAATGTGTGCTCTCGACATTTGTTACCCAATCACGCATCGCTTCATTAATTGCATCTTTAAGAGTCTTCGATCCTTGAGTTACGGGGACAACTTCTGCTCCGAGCAACTTCATTCGCGCCACGTTCAAAGATTGACGCTTGGTATCTTCTTCGCCCATATAGACAACACAATCGAGTCCCATAAGAGCAGCTGCAGTAGCTGATGCGACACCATGCTGTCCGGCTCCGGTCTCAGCGATAATGCGCTTCTTTCCCATCCGCTTTGTGAGGAGCGCCTGACCCAATACGTTATTAATTTTGTGGCTGCCAGTGTGGTTGAGATCTTCTCGCTTCAAAAAGATTCGAGCGCCACCGGCATGCTCCGCGAAACGTTTCGCCTCGGTCATGATGCTTGGCCGGCCCGTATACGAACGATGTAACTCGCTTAACTCTGCTTGAAACAAGGGATCACTCTGCGCGGCGAGATGCACCGCAGCTAGTTGATCAAGCGCTCCGATAAGCGCCTCAGGGACAAAGCGACCACCGTAGGGGCCAAAGTGACCAATAATGGACGATTCTTCTAGGAGCTGTTCTGGAGTCATTGGACAAAAGTACCAGTAGCCGAAAGTCCAAGCAGTCTAGAGATTGCTGCAACTGGGTCGCCAGCCCGCACCAGGGTCTCGCCCACCAAAATTGCATTCGCTCCTAGCTCTGTGACCTTGACGACCTCTGCCCGCTCTGAAATCCCAGACTCTGCGATCCGAATCACTCCAGCAGGAATCAACGGCAATAAATGGTCAAAGGCTGACGAATTAACCTCAAGTGTTTTGAGGTTTCGCGCATTCACTCCAATAATCCCCGGCTGAACTTCTAACGCTCGCTCAAGTTCTTCCTCGTTATGAATTTCCACGAGAACATCCATGCCAAGTTCGTTCGCCATCTGATGAAAATCTACATATTGTGATTGCGTGAGTCCAGCCACAATCAGAAGAAGCAGATCCGAGCCAAGGATTCGGGATTCAAGTAGTTGATATTCAGTAACAATGAAGTCCTTGCGCAACATGGGAGTTGAGACTTCAGATCGCACCGAAAGAAAATCTCTAATCGATCCCTTAAAGCGTCGTTGCTCAGTAAGGACGCTAATGACACTCGCGCCACCTTCTTGGTATTGAGCCGCTAATTTTGCTGGATCGGTGATCGTACTCAAATCACCCTTCGAAGGTGAGGCGCGTTTTACTTCGGCGATGATCTTCATACCTGATCCGGTGAGTGCCTGCCTCGCCCCACGCAAATCTGCCGCTTCACTTAATTGAGCGCGCAATTGAGCGATAGGAATCGCCCGCTCAGTTACATCCTCACGTACGCCTTCAATAATTGCATCTAAGAAACTACTCATGTTCTCTCATCTCTCTTCATCTCTTTTCACAGGGTCGGGTCTTCATCTTCGTTCAGCGCCGCCCATGGTGTTTGAGGCTTACGGTCGTACCTGCGTTTCTTTTCCCCCTTCACAGACCGACGAAGCAAGAAGCCGACGGCCAGGGTCATAATGGCTATGACAATACTTTTACTCATGTAAGTGCTCGCAAGTTGTTAGCCGCGGCAATGGCACCGAGTACCGCCGCAGCTTTACTTTGACACTCGCGATCTTCCGACGCGGCGACCGAATCTGCAACAATTCCAGCACCTGCCTGCACATAAGCGAATCCATCTTTCATGACCGCTGTTCTAATGGCGATGCACGAATCAATATTTCCCCGAAAATCGAAGTAACCAATCGTTCCGCCGTAAATTCCACGACGGGTGGGTTCAAGCCGTTCGATAATCTCCATGGCGCGTGGCTTAGGTGCGCCGGAAAGAGTGCCAGCAGGGAAAACCGCAAAAAGTGCATCTGCCGGCGAAGAGCTGCTCGCTAGTTTGCCAATTACCGTCGAGACGATGTGCATCACGTGTGAGTAACGCTCTAATTGCATAAACTCGATGACCTCAACGGATCCCGGTTCACAGACACGACCCAAATCGTTTCGCCCCAGATCAACGAGCATAAGATGTTCGGCACGTTCTTTAGGATCGGCGAGTAATTCATCACCATTTCGTTGATCTTCTTCTGGATCCTGAGAGCGAGGCCTTGTCCCCGCAATAGGGTGCACCATAACTTCATCGCCAGTTATTTTTACAAGTGCTTCCGGGCTCGATCCAACAATATCCAAGCCATCTTCAAAACTAAAGAGATACATATATGGACTTGGGTTTCTTAAGCGAAGTGCACGATAAACATCAAATGCGGTAGCAGTGACCGCCATGGTAAAACGTTGTGAGAGAACGACTTGAAAGGCTTCGCCAGAGCTGATCTCTTCCTTAATTTCTTCGACTTTATTGCAATAATCCTCAGAGGAAATATTTCGCGAGTATCGTGGTTCTTCTTCGCTTAGTGGCTCGACGATCTCGGCGGTAGCTGGCAGCATCAAGGCGGCAACCATCGCAGCTAAGCGTTCGCAAGATTCGTAGTAGGCCTCGTCCGTGCGCTCGGATGTTCCATCCCAATTAATTGCATTCGCAATCAAGGTAAGTGAACCAGTGAGATGATCAAAGATTGCAAGATCAGATGTCAGTAAGTAGGCAATCTCAGGGAGTTTGACATCATTCAGTGCAAGCGTTGGTATTTTTTCAAGGCGACGCACGATCTCATATCCGGCATACCCAACCAGACCACCAGTCAACGGTGGTAGGCCCGAAATCGTCGGACTCTTTAAATGTGCAGCGGTGATTTTCAGCGCGTCGAGTGGATCGATACCTTGAGGGACGCCAGCTGGGGCCTTCCCTCGCCATACCGCAATGCCATTTTCTTCGGTGAGCGTGGCTAGTGAGTTAACGCCGATAAAAGAGTAGCGAGACCAGATACCCCCATGTTCTGCTGATTCAAGAAGAAAGGTACCTCTACGGGAACCGACCAATTTTTTATACACAGTAAGAGGAGTCTCGTGATCAGCGAGCAAAGTCTGCCAAACCGGGATCACATTATTACTTTGGGCATGTAGCCGGAACTCATCGAGCGTCATCATGTCGTAGCTTCGATCACTCGATAAAAACAAGATTCTTCACCGGTATGGCAAGCCGCACCTTTTTGTTCCACTTGTAACAAGACGGCATCACCATCGCAGTCATAACTGAGCGAGATTAATTTCTGGGTATGCCCAGAAGTCAGACCCTTTTCCCATAATTCGTTCCGGCTTCTACTCCAATAGGTGACACGAGAGCTTTGTAGTGTGGCGATCAAGGCCTCGCGATTCATCCAAGCGACCATGAGAACCTGACGACTTTGGTGATCCTGAGCAATCGCTGCAATCAACTCGCCACCTTTGAAGATCGCCTCGATCTCACCCGGGATATCCTGATTGATCGAACTCATGGTTGTATTCTGCCCTATCCCCAGCTAGCGGCGGATCGAATAACCCTTGGTAGCGAGATCATCCTTCACTTGTTGCACGGTGAATTTTCCAAAGTGAAAGACGCTTGCAGCCAACAAAGCATCCGCTCCAGCGTCGAGGGCGGCTGCGAAATCATCAAGTGACCCAGCCCCACCGCTTGCGATTACCGGGACTGATGAGATCTTTCGGACTGCCTTGATCATTTCGAGATCAAAACCAGACCCAGTTCCATCAGCATCCATCGAGTTAAGTAAAATCTCCCCGATGCCACGAGCAATACCTTCCTCAACCCACGCGAGAGCATCAATGCCCGCACTCTTGCCCCCGCCATGAGTGGTGACTTCAAAGCCAGAGGGTGTTGCTGCGCGGCGAGCGTCAACAGAGAGCACCAACACTTGATTTCCGAAACGATCTGAAATCTCATTAATCAGCGTTGGGCGATTTATTGCTGCAGTATTTACCGAAACCTTATCTGCACCCGCGCGCAGAAGTTGGTCCACATCGCGCACTTCACGGATCCCCCCACCAACAGTGAGTGGAATGAAGACCTGCTCAGCAGTCCTGCTTACTATTTCTAAAGTTGTAGAGCGATCCTCTATCGAAGCTGAGATATCTAAAAAAGTCAGTTCATCAGCACCGGCATCGCCATACAATTTTGCGAGCTCGACCGGATCCCCCGCATCACGCAAATTAGCAAAGTTCACGCCCTTCACAACCCGACCGCCCGCGACATCCAGACATGGAATTATTCTCTTAGCAAGCATTAGCGACAGATCTCGATTGCTTCGATGAGTGTGAATGCTCCCGCGTATAAAGCCTTGCCAACAATTGCACCTTCAACGCCGATAGCCGTTAAGGACTTTATTGCGATTAGATCGGCGAGCGTTGAGACACCACCACTAGCAACGACCGGTTTCTTAGTAGCGGCACATACTTCCCGTAAGAGTTCTAGATTGGGTCCCGACAGAGTTCCATCTTTAACAACATCGGTGACGATATACCGAGAGCAGCCATCTCGATCGAGTCGCTCGATGGTCTCGAAGAGATCACCACCTTCACGAGTCCAACCGCGCGCTGCCAGAGTATGACCCCTGACATCAAGTCCGACGGCAATTCGGTCACCAAATTCTGAAATTACCTTTGAAGTCCACTCTGGATTCTCTAGCGCTGCCGTACCCAGATTTACCCGTTCGCATCCAGTGGCAAGAGCTCGGCGAAGTGTTTCATCATCACGGATACCGCCAGAGAGTTCAACTCGTAGATTTACACTTTTAATCACTTCTTCGAGTAGGTCGGCATTACTTCCACTACCAAATGCGGCGTCAAGATCAACGAGATGAATCCACTCCGCTCCAGCGGCAAGAAACTCCAAAGCAACATCGCGTGGATCGCCATATTGGCTCTCAGCTGCAAGTTCTCCCTGCACGAGTCGAACCGCCTTGCCACCCCTGACATCGATCGCGGGAAGAAGTTCGAGTGAACTCATAGCGTCGCTACCCAATTCTCTATAATTTTTGCGCCAGCTCGACCACTCTTCTCTGGGTGAAATTGCGTTGCGCTTACTCTTCCAGATTCAATCGCTGCTATAAAACTCTCACCATATTCCGCGCTAGTGACCGATGCGCCAGCAACCACACCCTTGGCGGCATATGAATGTACAAAGTAGAAAGATTCATCTTCAACTCCGGCGAAGAGTGGTGAATCAGCCGCGGCGATTACGGTATTCCAGCCAATGTGAGGCAGCACGGGGGCTTTGAGTTGTGACACTTCTCCAGGAAAAACTCCAATGCCTTGATGGTTCCCCTTTTCAACTCCGAGCGTGAAGAGAATCTGCATTCCTACACAAATTCCAAGGAGCGGTTTATTTGCTGCAATGCGTCGACGGATAATCGCTTCGCCTTTAATTGCAATGAGTTGGGCCATGCACGCGCCAAATGCTCCCACTCCTGGAACTACTAAACCCGCGGCAGCAAATGCAACATCCGGTTCAGATGTAATCTCGACATCTTCACCCGTTAGAGCGAAGGCGCGCGCAGCAGAGCGAAGATTTCCAGAGCCGTAATCGAGAATCGCGATCAAAGAGAACCTTTAGTGGAAGGGATTCCTGCCACGCCATCTCGAGAAACCGCATCGCGTAACGCGCGTGCCACTGCCTTAAATTGTGCTTCAAAGACGTGATGCGCATTTCGGCCTTCGAGAACACGAATATGAAGTGCTATCCGCGCTTCGGCGACGATTGATTCCCATATATGACGACCCAATGTAGTATCAAAAGTTCCGATCAATTCAACAATTTCGGGTTGACGGTGCACTAGATATGGACGACCAGATAAATCAACGGCTGCTTGAACTAAAACCTCATCCAATGGGACCATCGCATCGCCGAAACGGCGAATGCCAGCTTTATCACCGAGCGCTTCACGAAGCGCCTGCCCGAAAGCTAACGAGGTATCTTCAACGCTATGGTGCGAATCGACATCGACGTCGCCTTTCGTCAAGACTGTGAGGTCAAACCCTGAGTGCTTACCCAATTGAGCGAGCATGTGATCAAAGAATGGCACGCCGGTCTCAACACTGATCTGACCACTGCCATCGAGGTTGATCTCTACCGAGACGCTCGACTCTTTCGTCTCGCGGAGAACCTTTGCAATGCGTGAACTCATCTCGCCTCTTTCTCTTAATTAGCTGGATCGCAGCAGGGGATCATTATGACGCAAGCGAGTGCAGCGCTGTTAAAAATTCATCATTCTCTGCCGGAGTCCCGATCGTTACCCGCAAATACCCTTCAAGGCCCACATCCCGGATCAATACTCCTCGGTCGAGGAAGGCCTGCCAAAGCTCTTCGCTCCGCTCTTTAAAGCCGGTGAAGAGAATAAAGTTCGCTGAACTTGGGAGTGGACGATATCCAGCGAGCTTGAGCGCCGCACTGATTCGTTCGCGCTCACTCTTGATCTCCGACAGGCCCTCTTGCATAAGGTCGGCATTCGCGATCCCGACCTCTGCCGCCGCCTGAGTCAAAGCACTGAGATGATATGGAAGACGCGTCACGAGCATCGCGTCGATTACCGCTGGATGAGCGATGAGATATCCGAGTCGAACCCCTGCAAAGGCGAAGGCCTTACTCATCGTCCGAGAAATAACAACATGCGGATAGCGATTTATCAACGTCACGGCAGAGACTTCATCCGAAAATTCGGCATATGCCTCATCGACTACGAGCAAGGCGCCAACATCCCCAGTAGCGCGAGCGATAACTTCGATATCAGAAATCGACGTCGAAGTGCCAGATGGATTATTTGGAGTCGTTAAAAAGACAAGGGAGGGCTTAACTTCACGAATCCCCTGCGCAGCACCCATCACATCAATTGCGAAGTCAGAACCCCGACTTCCAACAATCCAGGCCGTGCCAGAGATATTGGCAATAATGGGATGCACCGAATACGAGGGCGTGAACCCAATTGCGGTACGACCCGCTCCACCGAAAGCGAGAAAAAGTGTTTGAAGAATTTCGTTACTGCCATTTGCAGCCCAGATATTCTGCGTGTCAAATGATGTGCCGCATTGCGCAGTGATATACCGAGCCAAACTCTTACGAAGGACGACTGCGTCGCGATCGGGATAACGATTCAAACTCTCTGCAACTAATGCGATGCGATCAAGAATCTGATCCCGTACCTCTGCTGGCAGCGGATTTGGGTTTTCATTTGTATTGAGTTGCACTACATCACTAATTTGAGGCGCTCCATATGGAGAGGAAGACTTAAGCGCAGCGCGGAGCGGTAACCAGGCTGGCCACTTTGCAGGGGTATGTTCAACCATTACTGCTTCTCCCCAAGATTTTGGATTCGGATGCTAATTGCTTCTCCGTGGGCAGGAAGATCTTCCGCTTCAGCCAAGGTAATAACATTTGTAGCTATTCCAAGGAAGGCACTTTGATCATATTCAATGAAATTTACCCCGCGAAGAAAACTCTGCACAGATAAACCGCTCGAGTGACACGCGCATCCACCAGTGGGAAGCACGTGGTTTGAACCAGCAGAATAATCCCCGAGTGATACCGGTGAGAAGCGACCAAGAAATACCGCACCAGCATTTCGGATTTCCTTCGCAACTGTCCGGGGTTCTGAAACGATAAGTTCGAGATGTTCGGCTGCGTAGGCGTTCACAACATCGATACCTTGTTCGAGGGAATCGACAAGCACGAGCGCGGATTGAATTCCAGAAAGGGCGATCTGTACTCGTTCGTGGTGCTTGGTACTCTTTACACGATCTGCTAGTTCAAGACGAACTTCGTTAAGCAACCGTTCAGATGGCGTTACGAGAACAGAGGCGGCGATGGTGTCATGTTCTGCCTGGCTTATAAGGTCGGCTGCTACCTCGCTAGCGATCGCACTATCATCGGCGAGAATGCCAATTTCGGTGGGTCCCGCTTCTGAATCGATGCCGATTCGCCCCCGGAGCGCACGCTTTGCGGCGGCGACGTAAATATTTCCAGGTCCAGTGACCATATCGGTCTTCTCGCACAACCCTGTAACACCGTAAGCAAACATGGCAACTGCTTGGGCGCCTCCAACTGAATACACCTCACTTACTCCAAGCAGAGCGCACGTAGCCAAGATTGTCGCGTTCGGATATCCGCTATTTTCTTTCTGAGGTGGTGAGGCGACAGCGATGCTCGAAACCTTTGCAATCTGAGCTGGTACGACATTCATGATCACCGAACTCGGGTACACAGCACGTCCACCAGGAACATAGAGACCCACTCGATCAACTGGGATCCACCGTTGCTCAACCGTTCCGCCATCCACAACCGTTGTAGAAATTGAGGAGCGGACTTGATCGGCATGGACTTTTTTGATTCTACGGATTGCTTCTTCCAACGCATTTTTTAATTGCGGATCTAATTGGGCTAAGGCATCAGCAATCACTGAAGCTGGGACGCGAATACTTGGTGGCGTAACGCCATCGTACTTCTGAGCCAGTGAAATGAGATCTGACTCGTCGCCATTCTTCACTTGCTCCAGAATAGGTTCAATCGTCACCATCGCCGTAGCGATATCGAGCTCAGCACGAGGCAAGAGTTCTTGGTATTGCGCGTTGGTGAGCTGTCGACCGCGAAGATCTAGGGTACGAATTTGTAAAGTCACGACAGTATTCTAGAGCGATACTCTGGCAGGCGCTTCCGAATTCAGTGATCAGGCCGATTGAGCTAACTTCTATACGTTAGATAACCAGGCAGTCCGCGCCCAGAATCTGCTTTAAATCTGCCGAGAGACTGGGCGAAGAAGTTACTCGAAGGGTGTCGTCAATCTTCATCACCGTACCGCCGCGACCATCCGCAACTTTCAGATGTACTTCTCGATTACCAGGATGAGAGCGCAAGACCTCCTTCATTCGTTCAACCAACGGCGGTGTAACTCTCGCCGAATCAATGGTTATCAATACCGGACCCGTTGGGGCTGCGCTGATATCCGGCATCGACATATCCAGCGCTGTGATGCGGATCGCTTCTTCGCGTCGGTCTATTCTCCCCCGAATAACGACCACTCGATCCTCGACCAGATTCACTGCATGATTTGTATAGGTATTTGCGAAGAACATCACATCGGTCGAACCCTCGAGATCTTCGATAGTGACAATCGCCCAAGAATTTCCTTGCTTTGAAACTTTGCGCGCGACGTGGGTGATCAAACCGCCGATGGTAACGATCGCCTCATGAGAGACGGACTCATCAGAGAGACCAGAAATTGGCATATCAACGGCAGCTCGCAAAATATGTTCTACACCAAAGAGTGGGTGGTCTGAAACGTAAAGTCCTAACATCTCACGTTCGTAGCTTAATAGAAGAGTCTTATCCCACTCTTCACCTGGAATCTCCAGCTCGACATTACTCACAGTCGACCCAGTGGCTGAACTCGCTCCAAAGAGATCGTATTGACCAAGTGCTTCAGCACGCTTGCTCTCCATTACCGAATCAATCGCAGTGAGGTAGACCATCATGAGTCCGCGTCGGCTATGACTCAACGAATCAAAGGCACCGGCCTTGACGAGTGATTCAATAGTCTTCTTATTGCATACCTGTTGATCTGCCTTCGCCAAGAAATCACCGAAGGAGATGTATCGGCCCTTCTTTTTCCGAGCCGTAACAATGGCAGAGGTAACGTTCTCCCCAACGTTTCTGATGGCGCTCAGTCCAAAGCGGATATCACTACCCCGAGGCGTGTAATCTGATTCGGATTCGTTCACATCAGGTGGTAAAACTTTAATACCCATACGACGACATTCGCTCAGATAGAGCGCGCTCTTATCCTTATCATCGCGAACGCTGGTAAGAAGAGCAGCCATATATTCCGTCGGATAATTCGCCTTGAGATAGGCGGTCCAAAATGAGACCACACCGTATCCCGCACTGTGGGCTCGGTTAAAAGCGTAATCAGCAAAAGGAATAAGTGTCTCCCAGAGCTTTGAAATAGCACCTTTTGAAAAGCCATTTACAACCATGCCGGCTTCAAAGTTCACAAATTCTTTATCGAGGATATCTTTCTGTTTCTTACCCATAGCCTTACGTAACAGATCAGCACGGCCCAATGAGAAACCCGCAACCTTCTGCGCGATAGCCATGACCTGTTCCTGATAAACAATCAGACCATGGGTATTTTCCAAGATCTCAGCCAGTGGCTCAGAAAGTTCAGGGTGAATCGCAACCACAGGCTTACGTTTATTCTTGCGATCCGCATAATCGTAATGAGCATTGACTCCCATCGGACCTGGACGGTAGAGCGCAATTACCGCCGAAATATCTTCAAAGCTATCTGGCGCCATCTGTCGAAGCAGAGAGCGCATTGGCCCACCATCGAGTTGAAAAACGCCTAAGGTATCGCCACGACCAAGAAGTTCAAAGGTCTTTTGATCAGCTAATTCGAGATCTTCGAGTACGACGACTACGCCCTTGTTCGCTTTGATGTTAAGAAGAGCTTCATCGAGAACTGAAAGGTTTCGGAGTCCCAAGAAATCCATCTTCAGAAGACCGATTGCTTCGCACGCGCCCATATCAAATTGCGTGATGATTGCACCATCAGCTTCTCGGCGTTGAATTGGAATAATGTCGAGCAACGGATACTTACTTAAAATTACACCTGCGGCGTGAACACCGGCTTGGCGCTTCAGACCCTCAAGTCCACGCGCGGTATCAACAATTTTCTTTGAATCTGAATCCGTGTCATACATCGAACGGAACTCGCCCGCTTCGGCATAACGGTCATCTTTTGGATTGAAGATACCTGCCAGGGTTATATCTTTACCCATAACCGTTGGTGGCAACGCCTTAGTGAGGCGTTCTCCGCTCGCATAGGGATAGCCAAGTACACGCGCTGAATCCTTCAGCGCTTGCTTTGACTTGATATTCGAATAAGTAATAATTTGAGCAACACGATCTTCACCATACTTCTGCGTTGCATAAGTAATCATGTCGCCACGACGCCGCTCATCGAAATCGAGATCAATATCGGGCATCGAGATACGTTCGGGATTTAAGAAACGTTCAAAGAGTAAGCCGTGATGAATAGGGTCGAGTTGTGTTATGCCAAGCGCATACGAGACGAGTGAACCGGCGGCTGAACCACGGCCAGGTCCGACACGAATTCCAACTTCACGCGCATGTTCGCAGAGATCAGCGACAACGAGGAAGTATCCTGGAAAGCCCATCGAAATCATTGTCTCTAATTCGTAATTGAGTCGCTCTTGATAGTGAATCGGAAGGTCGCCAGAAATTTTCAGCCGCAAGCCATCGTTTGCCTGCTTGCGTAGCCACGAATCTTCACTCTCGCCAGGTGGTACCTCAAACTGAGGTAAAAGATTTTCATGTTCGCGCATTGTTGTGTTACAACGTTCGGCGATAAGAAGGGTGTTATCACAAGCACCTTCTAGGTCTTGGAAGAGTTCCCGCATCTGCGCCGGACTCTTAAGATAGAACTCATCATTATCGAATTTAAAGCGTTTGGGGTCTGCAATAGTAGAACCACTCTGCACGCAGAGCAGTGCTTCGTGGGCACCAGCATCTTCGTGCTTTGTGTAATGGAGATCATTGGTGGCAAGGAGTGGCAGACCCAGATCTTTTCCAAGTTTTAGAAGATCTGCTTTAACCCTCCGCTCAACATCGATTCCATGATCCATGATTTCCAGAAAGAAATTCTCTCTGCCAAAGATATCTCGAAGTTCACTCGCGGCCTGCCGCGCTTCTTTATAAGCACCCATGCGTAATCGCGTCTGAATTTCACCACCTGGGCAACCAGTCGTTGCGATGATGCCAGTTGAATAGCGTGATAATAATTCACGATCCATTCGTGGTTTGTAATAAAAACCTTCGAGTGAAGCCAGCGAGGAAAGTCTAAAGAGATTTCCTAGACCCTCATTATTTTCAGCGAGAAGTGTCATGTGGGTATATGCGCCACCGCCTGAAACATCGTCCTCGCCACCATCGGCCCATTTCACACGGCTCTTGGTGAAGCGAGATTCTGGTGCGACATACGCCTCAATCCCAATGATGGGCTTCACTCCAGCTTTGCGGGCTTGCTTATCAAATTCATAAGCGCCGAAAACATTTCCATGATCGGTAATTGCAATTGCCGGCATCTCAAGTCGAGCGACCTCTTGCACAAGTTGATCAACTCGTGCGGCACCGTCGAGCATCGAATACTCGGAGTGAACGTGAAGGTGAACGAAACTATCTGGGCTATTTGGGCTAACTTGGCTAAATTGGCTAAATTGGCTAACTGGCACGATTACTTAGGCTACTACTCAGGCCTAGTCGCGCTCTTGATTGGCCTCAAGGAGGCTCAACGAGCGTGTCAGATCAGCTGGATAAGGGGCAGAGAAGCGAAGATCTGCACCGGTGATGGGGTGTGTGAGTGAGAGCTCTTTCGCATGGAGCCAGGGGCGATTCATCTGCAACCGGTCAGCGATCGTATGGTCAGCGCCGTAGGTCAGGTCCCCAACGAGCGGATGGTGGAGGGCAGAGAAATGGACGCGAATTTGATGAGTTCGGCCCGTCTCTAATTCGATTTCCACCAGCGTCACTGCTCGGAAGTACTCCAACGCCTTGTAATGAGTAATGCTTGGTTTTCCATCTGCAACGACAGCAAATCGATAATCTTCTTTTGGATGGCGGTCAATCGGCGCATCAATAGTTCCCTCTGATGGATCCATGTGGCCCTGGGCCAACGCGTGATACACCTTGCCGACGGTGCGATCTCTAAATTGATCTTTAAGATTTGAGTAAGCAGCTTCATCTTTCGCAACAATCATAAGTCCCGTCGTCCCGACATCGAGACGATGAACCACTCCTTGACGTTCGGCCGCACCGCTCGTGGATACATTAAAACCTGCCGCAATAATTCCGCCGATAACTGTGGGGCCGGTCCAACCGGGACTTGGATGAGCAGCTACCCCAGCAGGCTTATCAACCACGATAACGTGATCATCGTTATAGATGACGGTGAGTCCGTCAATGGGAGTCGGAGTCAGAGTCGGCTCGCTCTTCGCAGCTGGCATGATAATTTCAAGGAGATCACCCGATGCAACCTTGTCAGATTTGCCCAGCGCCTTTCCTTTACGTGTGATGTCACCTGCTTCGAGCAGGGAGACCACAACTGAACGTGAGAGTCCTAAGAGTCGAGCAAGTGCCGCATCAACTCGCTCTTGATCCAGACCTTCCGGGATCGAAAGAATTTTGATTTCGCGCTCACTCATCGGTATCACCTTTATATGTTCCACCATGATTGCTCGCGCTCTGATCGTTACCGTTACGGGATTGACTTCGAGGAAGTTCTGGTGGGATATTTCTCAAGACGAGGACCGCCACGAGAATTGCTCCTACAACAATAGAGGAATCGGCCAGGTTAAACGTGGGCCAATGAGCGATCTCGATCCAATCGACTACCTGACCCGAGAGCGCTCCTGGTGGCCGAAAAATTCGATCGATCAAATTGCCAGAAATTCCACCCACAACTAAGCCAGCGCCATAGAGCCAGCTGCGCCGCGTCATACGGGCACTTCGGACCATGATTAAGGTCGCCACAGCGAGTGAGAAAGCGCTTAATAGCGCAGTTCGATTGGCGGCGATACTGAAGGCTGCGCCAGAGTTGTAACGAAGATGCAGGGTCAGGAATGAGCCAATGACTCGAACCGGCTTCGCACCCAAGTGAGCGAGCGCAAGGCTCTTCGATATCGAATCAAGGCCAGCAACAAAAAATATTGTGAGAATGAGCTGACGCCTTGAGGCGGTCAGCGACGTTCTTCTTTTTGTTTGCATGCCATGCAGAGCGTGGCTCGAGGGAATACCTGGAGTCGTGCCTTGCCGATTGGGTTGCCACACTCTTCGCAACGTCCATAACTTTTATTGTCGATCCGACTCATAGCGCGTTCAGTCTGAAGGACCATGTCGCGCGCGTTGTACACGAGAGACATCTCATGCTCACGTTCGAAGGTTTTGGTACCGGCATCAGCCTGGTCATCCCCCGCACCAACGCCGGCAGAGACGATCAACTGCTCCATCTCGCCCTCTGCTTCGGTGAGTTCGGCCCGTAGCCGAAGGAGATCTTTAGCAAGTTCGGTTCGCATTACTTTGAACTCTGGCGCGGTCCACGTACTCTCACTCTCATCGATGATGAATGCTGCTGGGGCGCCCTTGATTGGCTTAAGTGGTGCGACCTTCTTCCCCGCCTTGATTGGACGAGGTGGTGGTGGCATTACCAGGCGACGCTCTTCAATGACCGCCTCTGGGCCGTTATTCACTTCACGAGGGGTGACAGTGATGGTGGTCGAATCTCCCGTTGTTGTACTTTGTAGCTTTGCCGGAAACGGCTTACCTGGCGCCTTCTTCGATATCAATTGTGGCATCACCGCGTTTGGCGGACGTGGTGGTGCAACCTTCTTCGCTGGGGCCTTTTTTGCAATTAC
>JBBAMQ010000001.1:84244-166125 GCA_040402395.1 Candidatus Nanopelagicaceae bacterium
TTTTTTAGCTACTACCTTCTTAGCCGGGGCAGCCTTCTTCGCTGGGGCCTTTTTTGCAATTACTTTTTTAGCTACTACCTTCTTAGCCGGGGCAGCCTTCTTCGCTGGGGCCTTTTTTACAGCGGTTAATTTACTCAATGCTCGTTTCACTGCCTTCTTCATAGTTACCTCTTTGGGTTACCCCATTGGCTTGCCCGGTATCTCACCTATCGATAGATAGCCTCGACTTGGGAGAGGGAAAGGCTAGAACTTATACGCGCTAAACGCCAACTTCGCCGCGCTAGACTCAGGCTCTGGTATTCAGGTGAAACCCAGAAACCCAAAAACGTAGAAACGCAGAAAAAGGGGTCGAATCTCACTTATGGGCACATTTAAAGCTCTTCCGCCCGCTATCGACCTGCCCGCCACCGAAGAAAATATTTTAACTTTCTGGGAAAAGAACTCCATCTTCGCAAAATCGGTCGCCGCCCGTGAAGGCGCACCGGGTTGGACTTTCTACGAAGGTCCGCCCACCGCAAATGGCAAGCCTGGAACTCACCATATTGAAGCACGAGTATTTAAGGATCTCTTCCCTCGTTTTCAGACGATGAAGGGCAATCACGTTACTCGAAAGGCGGGCTGGGATTGTCATGGCCTCCCCGTTGAGATCGCGGTAGAGAAGGAACTTGGTTTCACCGGCAAAGGCGATATTGAAAAGTTTGGTATCGCCGCATTTAATGAGAAGTGCCGCGAATCGGTCCAGCGCCACGTCGGAGAATTTAGCGAGATGACACATCGGATGGGCTTCTGGGTAGATTTTGATGAGGCATATTGGACGATGTCGCCAGAATATGTTGAGAGCGTGTGGTGGTCACTTCAACAGATCTTTAAAAAAGGTTTGCTTGTCCAAGATCACCGAGTTGCGCCGTACTGCCCTCGATGCGGAACGGGTCTTTCAGATCATGAACTTGCCCAAGGGTATGAGACTGTCCAAGATCCCTCTGTCTATGTGAGATTTAAAGCGACCTCTGGCATCGCTGCCGAGCATGGCGCCTCGTTCTTAGTTTGGACGACCACACCGTGGACCCTCGTTTCAAATACTGCAATCGCGGTGAACCCCGCCGTTATGTATCAGATCATCGAGGTTGCGAGTGAGAATGGCTCAGAACGCCTCGTTGTTGCCGAAAATCTCGTTCCTAAGATCGCCAAAAGCGAAGATATCTCCGTTATCGCAACGGTCATAGGTTCAGATCTCGAACGCTCTACCTACACCCGGCCATTTGATCTCTTAGATATTCCTGACTCGCATTTTATTGTTCTCGCTGACTATGTCACTGTTGAAGATGGAACAGGGCTAGTGCATCAAGCCCCAGCATTTGGTGCTGACGACCTTCGCGTCTGCCGCTCTTATGGATTACCAGTTGTGAACCCCATCGCAGCAGATGGCACCTTCTTGCCAGAAATCGATCTCATCGGAGGCGCCTTCTTTAAGGATGCCGACAAGGTCTTGATCAAGGAGCTTAAAGCTCGCGGATTAATCTTTAAACATACCCAATACGAACACTCATATCCGCACTGTTGGCGCTGCCACACCGTCTTGATCTACTACGCACAACCTTCATGGTACATCCGCACTACGGCCATCAAAGAGTCGCTCTTGCGTGAAAATGAGAAGACCAACTGGCACCCAGAGACCATTAAAAATGGTCGTTATGGAGATTGGCTAACAAATAATATTGATTGGGCAGTATCGCGAAATCGTTACTGGGGAACTCCGCTACCCATCTGGCGCTGTCCGGATGGCCATCTTTACTGTGTCGGCTCCCTTGCTGAACTCGCACAACTCAGTGGCCAAGAAGTAACCGCAACAGATCCGCATCGCCCATTTGTCGATGAGATTACCTTCGACTGCCAAGAGTGCTCGGGGACGATGACTCGCGTCAGTGAAGTTATTGATTGTTGGTATGACTCTGGCGCAATGCCCTTCGCGCAATGGGGTTACCCGCATAAGGAAGGATCGGTCGAAAAATTTAAAGCCGCCTACCCTGCGAATTTTATCGCCGAAGCAATCGATCAGACTCGTGGTTGGTTCTATACCTTGATGACGATCGGGACTCTTGTCTTTGATCAGAGTTCTTATGAAACTGTGCTCTGCCTGGGACACATCCTCGATAAAGATGGTCGCAAGATGAGCAAACATCTCGGCAATGTTTTGGAGCCGATGGCACTGATGGATCAGCATGGTGCCGATGCCGTCCGCTGGTACATGCTCGCTGCAGGATCACCATGGTCAGCTCGAAGAGTTGGCCATGAAGCGCTCTCCGATGTCGTGCGAAAGACTCTCCTCACCTACTGGAACACTGTCTCTTTCTTCACGCTTTATGCACATGCCGCAAACTTTACGATCTCTGACCAGGGTTCCCCATCCCGTGGAGCGACCGCAACAACACAAATGATGGATCGCTGGATCAGATCAGAGCTCCATCAGCTCATCAAAAGTGTTGATCAGGCTTACAGCGAGTTCGATTCTCAGCAAGCTGGCAAGCTCTTAGCTTCCTTTATTGATGACCTCTCCAATTGGTATGTCCGCCGCTCTCGCCGCAGATTCTGGGATGGCGATATCGCCGCCCTCTCGACTTTGCACGAAGCGTTAAAGATTCTGACCCAACTGCTCGCTCCGATGATTCCATTTATCTCAGAGCACGTCTGGCAAGAGTTAGTGCGCCAAGCTGATCCCACCGCTCCAGAGTCCGTACACCTCACTGATTTCCCGATCGCAGATGAGAAACTCATCGACCATCAACTCACACAATCCGTTCGCCTCTCTCGCCGACTAGTCGAACTCGGCAGAGCTGCTCGCGCCGAATCTAAGATTAAAATCCGACAGCCACTTGGCCGCGCACTTGTCGCAGCGCTCGGTTTTGATGCGATGGATCCAGAAATCCGAGCGCACATTGCGGAAGAGCTCAACGTACTTGACTTAGCTGGATTGGCTCAGGCCGATGGTGATCTTGTAGATGTCTCAATCAAGGCAAACTTTCGCACCATTGGCGCACGTTTCGGCGGCGACGTCCAAGCGATTGCGCAAGCCCTGCTTGCAACCGATCACATGGAGACGGTCCGATCCATCCGAAGCACTGGGTCGATCACTATTCCTTATGAAGGAAAGAGCGCACAACTAGAAATTGATGATCTCGTTATTACTGAAACTCCTAAATCTGGGTGGTCGGTTGTATCCCATTCCGGTGAGAGCGTCGCACTCGACCTGCAATTAACTCCATCTCTGATCCAAGCTGGCTTGGTGCGCGAGATTATTCGGGCGATTCAAGAAGAGCGAAAGAGCTCGGATTTTGATATCTCAGATCGCATCTCAGTCCGTTGGAATGGCACACCAGAGTTGATCACAGCTCTCAACGCCGAAGAGCAATTTATCGGAGCAGAAGTTCTCGCAACAGCTTTTACTTATGACCCCACGCTAGAAATAAGTGAGAGCGAGATCGGGTTCGCGCTCGCACTCAGCAAGAATTAGACCTCGCCGAGCTCCAAGCCCTTCAACACCTCTGCCGCCCGCGCTCTCACTTCAGGTAGGTCACTCAGGCGGGTAAGCCCAGCCAGCTGCTGCGCCATCCGATGGTTCTTTGCAAAGGCACTCCTGTGTTGATCCAAGAAATTCCAATAAAGCGTCGTAAAAGGACAAGCATCATCGCCCGTTCGCTTCTTCGGATCAAAAAAACAACCCTTGCAGTAATTACCCATTCTTGAGATATATGCGCCGCCACTGGCATAGGGCTTCGTCATCATCTCACCACCATCGGCGTGGACGCCCATCCCAATGATGTTTGGGACCATCACCCAATCTGTTGCATCGATAAAAGATGCACGCATCCACTGCAAAAACTCTGCTGGCTTGACCCCGGTAATAAGTGCGAGATTACTCAGCACCATCAGCCGAGGAATATGGTGAACCCAGGCACGATCATCAACGTCGGTAACAATTGATTTCACACAATTCATCTTGGTCTTTGCGGGATCGGTAAAAAGTGGCAGCAACGCGCGGGTGGCGGATAAGCCATTGCGATCTCGATACTCCTCACCAAGAACCCAATACATGCCATTGATGTATTCACGCCAACCAATAATCTGCCGAATAAAGGCTTCGCATGAAGCAATCGGAATCGATCCTTCGTTATATTTAGTAATCGCCGCCGCTACTACCTCCTGGGCATGGAGCAAGCCATTGTTGAGATATGGCGACAGTAGTGAGTGATGGACCGCCCAATTCTCACCAGCCATGGCATCCTCATATCGACCAAAGTTTTCAAAATGATTTTCTAGGAAATTTTTCAAGGCTTTGAGCGCCCCAGATCGTGTGGTTGCCCACTCACTCCCTACGGTAGCCCCGCATTGCGTAGCTACCTCGCGATCTAGATCGTCTCGTGCATGCTTGAGATATGGCTGCCAGGAGTAGTTCTTTGGCAGCGGCTCTCGATTCTCCTTATCAAAATTCCATTGTCCCCCTACCGGACCATCATCTTCCATTAGGAGATCAAGACGCTTGCGCTGCTTCCGATAGAAGTTCTCCATCAGAAGGGTGCGTTGACTACCCGCCCACTCTGTAAAAATAGACGCGGGTGTTAGGAAAAAATCATTCTCACAAAATTCGGCACCGAGTGACTCAAGCGTTTGCTGAAGCCGAAACGAGGATTGCCGGGCCGCCAATATTGCTGCTCCGCCATGTTCTTTTTGAACTGCTTGGATACCATCGAGCGTTGTTGCCGCTTGAGTGTAGGAGACTCGATACCCTTGCGCTTCGAGTGATTTCGCGAAATGCCTAGCACTCGAAACAAGGAAGAAGAGGCGATACGGGTGATAGACCCGCGGATCTACCATACGAGCGCTCTCGACGAAAAGAATCAGGTCGCTCGTTTTATTTGCAAGCTTGAGCGCGCCATGTTTGGTGTGGAGTTGATCAAAAGGAATGTACAAAATCCGCTCTACGCGGAGAGGTTTAGCCACGACGCAAATCTCCTAATGACTAATGAATGCTATTGAGTAAACGCGACAGCATCTGGACCACAATAAAGACGAGGATGAAGGAGAGATCAATGGCAACCGGGCCGATCCGCAGCGGTGGGATAAAGCGGCGAACAAATCGCATCACCGGATCGGTAATGGAGTAAATCGCCTCTGCCACCACAAGGATAATCCCAGTTGGTCGCCACTGCGCGGCAAAAACCCGCACATAATCCAAAATTAGTCGACCAAAGAGAGCCAAGACGAAGAGTTGAAGAACGGTCCGTAAAATCAGCAAGACGACAGACATCGAAAGTTTTCCTTATCAGCTCTGGTTAAAGAAGCTTGCCTCTGCGGCTGCTGCCTTATTCTCAGATGAAACTCTAACATTCTCTGGTGTTAGTAAAAATACTTTAGATGTGACGCGTTCGATACTCCCATGGTGGCCGAAGACGAGACCCGAGGCAAAGTCAACGAGACGTTTGCGCTCTGACTCTTCCATATCACTCAGGTTCATAAGAACAGGTTGGCCTTCACGAAAATGTTCACCGACTGTACGAGCCTCATTATAAAAACGAGGATGGATCGTGAAGATCGAATCCAAGATAGGAAGTTCTGGATGAGCTATCGGAACATGAAGTGATCGCTCGCGGACCGACGCAGCAGGGTTGATGCGAACAGCAGAAGGCGGTGTAACGCGCACGCTCTTCTGTGGAACTTCAACCGCAACTGTAGTTTCAAAATCTGCCCCATCATCGACGAGACCCAGATATCCAGCCATTTTTTTAAATGCGTTAGCCATGAATCAAGTTTAGGCGAGCGGTGGGCGCGAACCGAGGATTGAACTACCAATACGAATATGTGTCGCTCCAACTGCAATTGCTTCCTCGAAATCGCCACTCATGCCAATAGAGAGCTGCGTGAGATTTTCGCGGGCAGCACTCTCGGCGATAAGAGCAAAGGCAGATTGCGGATCACTCTCTATCGGGGGGACCGTCATAAGACCGAGCACCTTTACATGGATCATGGCGCGTAATGACTCTAAAAAGGTGGCTAGTGAGGTTAGTGCTATGCCCCCACGATCCACACGATCTGGCTCCAAATTAATCTGAATGAAGAATTCTCGACTCTCCCCTAGTTCGGATAAGATTCGTTCGCATTTGCCAGCATGGTCGAGTGAGGCGAGTGAATGGATCTGATCCGCCCAGTTCACGAGTGAGGCAATCTTGCGACCCTGAATCTGTCCTTGAAAGTGCCATCGGGCATCTGCAGGAATCAGAGCAGATTTTACTTCGCCCTCATCATCACGATTCTCACCAAAATCCCTGATGCCAAGATCGTAGAGGTGCTGGACATCACTAGCTGGAAAAAACTTTGTGACGGCGATCAAGGTGATCTCGGATGGATCTCGTCCCGCGTCGCGAGCCGCGATATCAATCCGCTCCTGGACAAAACGCAGATTGCCAGCTAATTCTTCCAATCTCTTATCGCTCATAGTGAGATAACACCCGCTTGACGACCGATCGATTTATCACGGCGATGTGAGAAGAATTGTGGATTCTCGAAGGTACATAAGCCAAGTGCTCGGGTTTCGATTCCACGGTCGCGCAAAATTTCAATCGTTCCACGGGGCAGGTCAAGTGAATGCCATGTGTCGTTCGTTGCTGATGCCGGAAAAAAGGTAGTCACCTCGTCGTACATCTCGGGCGAAACTTCGTAACACGTGCCACAAATTGACGGTCCAATCCAAGCAAATATTCCCTTTGTCCCAAGTCCCTCCATCACATCCAACGTCTTATGAATGATTCCATTTGTCATACCCACCCGACCAACATGTACGGCAGCTATGCAGGTTGGCGAACTCAGTAAAAGTGGAATGCAATCCGCGACGAGCACAGCAAGCCCCATACCTGGGCGTTGTGTAACGACTGCATCTGCATCGATATCGGTTTCGCTGTAAGAGTTGATGCTCTTCACGACATCGCTATGAGTTTGGTTCATAAATTGCAGCGTCGTGAGCTTTAACTCGTTGCGCAGGCTCTCGCGATTACGGAGGACTGTCAGACGATCATCTCCAGTGTGGAGCGCTAGGTTGTTTGGAGCCGAGGTGAAATGAATCTTTGGCATATAAAAGAACTACTTCATAAAGTCAGGCACATCAATCTCATCTTCGCTGACGAGTTCTTCGAAGGTGATCTTGCGACGTGGCGTTGAAATCGTAGGAATCCCACCCGTGTTCTCATTAATTCCAAGATCGAGGGCAACTGCGATCGGGTCATTCGCCGGGATCGGATCGGCGTGGCCAGAGAGAGATGCTGCCGATATAACTGGCATGAGCACCTTTCTGGGCTCACCACCGTCAAAGCCCGCAGCAATCACCGTAATACGGACCTCGTCCCCCAGCGCATCATCAATCACTGTTCCAAAGATGATATTCGCATCAGGGTGAGCTGCCTTCGCAATCATCTCGGCTGCCTCAGAGAGTTCGAAGAGTCCCAGGTCTGAGCCACCTGCGATAGACATCAAGACTCCCCGTGCGCCATCGATCGAAGCTTCGAGAAGTGGGCTTGCAATCGCAAGTTCGGCGGCGCGAATCGCACGCGATTCACCACGAGCAGAACCTATCCCCATCAACGCTGAACCAGCACCAACCATCACACTCTTCACATCGGCAAAATCGAGATTTATCAAGCCAGGAGTGGTAATGAGATCGGTGATTCCTTGGACGCCAGATAGTAAGACTTGGTCAGCGCTTCTAAATGCTTCCACTGCGGTGATTGTCCGATCAGATATTGCAAGAAGGCGATCGTTTGGAATCACAATCAGCGTATCTACTTCAAGACGAAGATTGGCAATGCCCTCTTCTGCTTGTGCGGTGCGATGCTTCGCCTCGAATGAAAATGGCTTTGTTACCACCCCAACGGTCAACGCACCAAGATCCTTCGCAGCCTTTGCAACAACTGGCGCACCACCCGTTCCAGTTCCACCACCTTCGCCGGCGGTAACGAAGACCATATCCGCACCACGTAAAACTTCTTCAATCTCTTCAAGATGATCGAGGGCGGCTTGACGACCAACATCAGGTGAAGCACCAGCACCAAGTCCGCGTGTCGATTTGCGGCCAATATCTAACTTCACATCTGCATCAGACATAATGAGTTGTTGCGCATCCGTATTTATTGCAATGAATTCAACACCTTTTAATCCGGCTTCGATCATGCGATTAACGGCGTTAACTCCGCCACCACCAATTCCAACGACTTTGATCACTGCAAGATAATTTTGTGGTGTTGCCACGATGCGCCTCTTTCTGATCTCTAAATCTCTACTTGAGACTTAAAGTTAATGTTTTCCGATAGGGAGAAAGTAAGGGTGAGAATCGTTTGGTGCAACGACCGACACGAACTGCAGAGAGTTATTTTGTAATGGGTGAAAGCGGATTAGAGAGATCGAAAAGTATCGACTTCGCATTCTCTTTCAATGTTAAAAGCTTCTGATAGATGCCTACTTTCAATGGAATATCGGTTGCGGCTCCCCATTTTATTTTCACGTTTCGTTGTGGTGAGAGTGCAAGGTCCATCTCAACGCTCCCTGGAGTAAGAACGGTAAAAGTTTTTGCCTTGGAGAGCAGCTCTGCCGGCAGAAGAACAAGAAGATCGGCAATAGCCTGCTTCGAACTGGAAGACGTTAAAGAGAGATTAATACTTGGAATTCCTGGATAGCTCAGAGGTGATTGAAAGTCATCGCCTTTCGCATCAAAAAAAAGTAATGATCCGTCGCTACTCGCATATGAAGCGACTGCTAGCCGCTCTTTGATTTGCACTGTCAATTTTCCGCTGAACCAATTGCGATCGATTTTCGAGGACGTTACCCACGCGTTCTTCTCAATGGCGCGGGTAATCGCGTGTACATCAATTCGCGCAAGCGGTCTCCCAAGTAAAACGGGTGGTTTTACGTTACGGATGGAATTTTCAATCAGAGCTGGTTGAGATGCTCCGGTAATCTCAATCTTCTTCAATGAAAGAAGTGAGGACCAGCCAAGTAGGTAAGCAAATACCGAGATGAGAAGGAGCGAAAGCGCTATTCCGGGGAAATGGCGGAGCTGGAATGAGCGCTTTCCTCTGGTTTTTCGGACAATTTTTGGGAACTTCATTTAGCGTTCGAGGGATTTTAGGATTACCGGCGCGAGCGAACTAACATCACCGGCACCCAGGGTCATAATGAGGTCTCCACTCTTTGCTGAGTTCACGACCGCATGGACTACGTGAATCATTGATGGTTCGTAATGAATCTTGCCCGGCGTCATCCGCGAAGCAATCATGAGTGAGGAGACTCCTGGAATGGGTGCCTCACTCGCCGCGTACACTTCTAGGAGATAGACCACATCGGCAAGCTCGAGCGCGCTCGCAAAACCAACAGCAAAGGCTTCGGTTCTTGAGTATCGATGTGGTTGGAAGATCACGATCAATCGCCCAGCCCCGATGTAGCGACGAGCAGTCTCCAACGTGACACGTACCTCGGTCGGATGGTGACCGTAATCATCGATGACTTTTATTCCAGCGACTTCACCTTTCAATTCAAAGCGACGGCGCGAGCCGGTAAAAGTTGCCAATCCATCAAGGATCAACTGCGCAGGGGTGCCAAGTGCATGTGCGGTCGCCAGCGAAGCGGTCGCATTAAAGAGATTATGACGTCCTGGTACTGCAAGTTCCAACTCGCCAAGAACTTTTCCACGATGCAAAATCCGGGCAACTGACGACCCGGCAGAGAGAGTAACTCTTGTGAGTTGCCAATCGTGTTCTCCTTCACCATATGTGAGAATCGAAATATCCGTGCGAATTATGCGTGTGAGAAGTTCCTGAACCCCCGGATCATCACCACAGAGTACGAGAAAGCCACCCGGTCTGATCGACTCAACAAAATCTATGAAGATTTCATAGATCGCTTCAATAGTTGCAAAATGATCAACGTGATCTAATTCGATATTAGTAATGATTGCGCCAAAAGGTTTATAGGCAAGGAGTGAACCATCACTCTCATCAGCTTCAGCAACGAAGATATCGCCCGAGCCGGAATAGGCATTGATCCCGGATGCATTGATCATTCCACCAATGGCAAAGGAGGGATCAAGTCCCGCGCTCTGGAGGGCGACGGTCAGCATCGAAGTCGTCGTCGTCTTCCCATGCGTACCAGCTACTGCAACTGATCGCTTGCCTGCCATCAAGATCGCAAGTGCTTGCGCGCGCGCGATGATGGGAATACCTGCTTCGACTGCGGCAGAACGTTCTGGGTTGTCTGAGGCGATGGCGGTCGATAAGACGACCAGATCTACCCCATTCATATTCTCAGCTCGATGACCAATAAATATTATCGCCCCCATTGTGCGTAGATTCTCGGTGACGGTCGACTCTTTCATATCTGACCCAGTGACTCTGATTCCAAGAGAGAGCATGATCTTTGCAATACCGCTCATTCCGGCTCCGCCGATGCCAATAAAATGGAGCGTCTTTCCGCGTAGCTCCTCTACGCTCTCAATCACCGCCATCACTTCTCGCCACGTTTCAGGAGCGAGAGCGCGATCGAACCCAGCGTTACCTCGGCATCGAGTGGAAAGGCTGAAAATTTACCTCGCTCTTTGAATTCTGCCGCCTGCTTCAAATACGAAATGAAATTCTCCGAAAGCGATCGAGCCGAGAGATCAGCTTCAGGAATGATAATGGCGCCGTCAACCTTGACTAGCTCCATTGCATTCAAAGTCTGCTCACCATTTCCAATAGCAAGTGGAATGATCACTGCAAATGTCCGCAAAATACCGAGTTCGGTACAGGTAACTGCTCCGCCTCGAGTGATAGCGAAGTCGCAAGCAATCATCGATTCAGCCATATCCGCTATGTAATGGATAGGCAGATAATTCTTTGATTCCGTCGGTAGGGTATTTGCGTGTCCAACTGCATGAACAATCTGAATCCCAGCGCCGACCGTCTCTGGAAGTAAATCCCGGATTACAGCATTAATTCTCTGCGAACCCTGTGATCCACCCACGATAAGAACGATCGGGCGCTTGGGATCAAAGCCCCACTTGATTGCCTGTGCTTCGCGAATCGCTTGTCGATCCGAGCCACTCGCTTCAGCGAGGTACTTAACCGCCTCGCGAACGGGCATTCCAACGAGGGTAGCGTCACGCCAACGAGGTGAGTGAGCCTTCGTGCTGGTGAAAGCAATTGATAATGTGGCGCCGAGTTTTCTACCCAAATCATTTGCCATTCCGGGTTTGATATTTGCTTCATGGATGAGGATCGGAATTCCCATGGCTCGGGCGAGAAGATAGGTCGGAGCGCAGACATATCCCCCAAAGCCAATAACCAGATCACTTCCCTTGAGAATTTTCGAGATCTCATTCAATGAGCGGATAAAACGGACTGGCCATACGAATAACTGTGGTGATATCGAGCGCGGAAGCGGCGCTTTCGTTACCGGATAGCTGCGAAAGCCGCTCTCCCGCATCAAAGATGAGTCGAGTGCCGCCGACGTTCCAATAAATTCGCAGTCAATGGTTAGGTCCTCTTTCGCCAGCCAACGCGCTACTGCAAGTGCAGGTTCGATATGCCCCGCTGTTCCTGCCGCTGCGAGTGAGACTCTCATAGGAGCCATTATTCTGCCTGTGAACGGCGCTTTGCGCGAAGAGCGGCACGAACTTCCGGGTCACGCCTGATAACGGAGAGTACGAATCCCACGCCAAGAAAGTCAGCCAGAAGCGCGGACCCGCCATACGATAGAAAAGGAAGCGTTACTCCTACGACCGGCAAAAGACCGATATCGGAGCCGATATTTATGGTGACCTGCAACAAGAGCCAGGCCCCGATGCCCGCACAAGCATATTTGTAGAAGAGATCTTTAGTGTGAAGTGCGGTTCTAAAAATTCCGTAGAGAAGCGCGGCGTAAAGTATGAGGACTAAAAGTGTGCCCAAGAGTCCGAGCTCTTCGCCGATAACAGAGAAGATAAAATCGGTATTTGCCTCAGAGAGATTGGCCCATTTCTGGCGACTGGCCCCTAATCCAACGCCAAAAAAACCCCCACTTGCCAGCCCCATAATAGAGTGAGCGGTCTGCCAGCCAGCCAATTTATAGACACCGGGAGCGAAGGGATCCAAGACAGCACTAAATCGGGCGAGCCGATTAGCGGAGGTGAAAACCGCTAATGCGATCGTTCCCAACCCAGCCAGCCCGGCCGTCATGAGTACCCAGCTTTCTACGCCAGAAATGAATAGCAAGGCAAAGATAATTCCCATCAGGATCATTGAGTCTCCAAGATCCTTGCCAATCAATACCAGGAAGATAAAAACAATTGGAGCGGCTGAGAGTGACTTCATTAGCGTAACGAGAGTTACTCTCTCTTCGCGCTCATTGATTCTGCGCAAGATGAGGGCACACCAGAGTATAAGCATAAACTTTGCAAATTCACTGGGTTGCACAGTAAAAGAGCCAAATCTGATCCAGGATCTATTCCCATTAATATCTCGACCGATCACGGGGGCGAATGGCGTGGCGAGCGCGCATGCTCCAACGACAAGTGCCCATCGAGCGATCCGCTCCCAGAAAAGTTGCTTGAGATGGATCGCTAGATAGAGAGTCACTCCACCAATTCCGATAAAGAGTAATTGTTTAAAGAAGATCGAATACGTCGAACCTGTTGTTTCGAAAGCCTTCACCGATGAGGACGAGAGCACCATGACAATACCCAAACCAGTCAGAAGGGCGGTTGATGTGACAATTAATATGTAGGCAGCGGTGGGCCGCTGAAAGAAACTGAGATAGGCCTTATTCACTTGATATTTAGCCATTACTGCGCCAGATCTAAGGTTGCTAGAACGGCATCAGCAAAGAGGCTTCCCCGCTGGGCGTAGGAAGAAAACTGATCCATCGAGGCACATGCAGGTGCTAAGAGCACGACATCGCCCGCCTGTGCAAGAGCCTTGGCTTGTACAACTATTGCTTGGGCTAGCGATTCTGGCGAGGAATCAGCATCGATTCGAAAGACCGGTATCGCCGGTGCATGAATCTTTAACGCATCCGCGATCAATTCCCGATCAGTTCCAATCAGCACGACCGCTTTCAATCTCGGCGCAGCCCGCTTTACCAGTGGCTCCATATCTGCACCCTTTGCCAATCCACCCGCAATCCATATCACTGAGGTAAAGGACAAGATTCCCGCAATCGCAGCATGAGGATTCGTGGCCTTGGAATCATTGATCCACTGCACGCCATCACGTTCAGCAACGAGTTCGAGCCTATGACGGTCGACGCGGAAGGCTGAGAGCCCACTTTTGATCACGTGGTGCGGAATACCAATCGCCCGAGTGAGAGCTGCGGCGGCTAAAGCATTGGAGACGTTGTGTGGCACCTGTGGCGTAATGTCAGCGAGTTCGGCGATAAGTTCTGCCTGCTCCGCACTCTCGCCAAAGGCGCGGTCAATCAATAGTTCCTCAACTAGGCCGAACTCCCCGGGAGCTGGTGTATCGAGTGAGTAGAAGATCTTGCGGCCGGTAACCATCACACTTCTTCTCATAATTTCAGAATCACCCTTATTGAGAATGGCGATATCTGCGCACTGCAAGAGCGCCATTTTTACCGTTGCATAATTTTCGAAGGAGCCGTGCCAATCGATGTGATCGGGAGCGAGATTAAGAATCGCTGCCGCCTGAAAATGTGGCAGCTCGCTCCATTCAAGCTGAAACGAGGAGAGCTCTAAGGCGAGTATGTCGTATGGCTTATCGTGCATTAGGGCGGAGAGCACAGGCTCGCCCACATTTGCACAAGCAAGTCCAGTGAATTGCGAAGCATCCATAATCGATTGCACCATCTGGATTGTTGTTGTCTTGCCATTCGTTCCAGTCAACGCAATCCATCGTTGGTCGGGAGCGATTTCACACTTTACGAGCCACGCAAGATCAATCTCAGAGATAACTCGAACCGAAGCTGCTTCGAGCGCCCGAACCATTGCGTGATCACGTCTCCAACCGGGTGAGACGATCGCTAAGCCATATTTTGCTGGATCACGTAAGGCCGCGTGGGCATTGGCTCCCCGTGTGACCGTATTTTTCTCATCATAGAGATCGAAGGCAACTCCGCGGCTTTGAAGAAAGGAGATGATCGCTGCGCCGGTTACACCCCCACCCAGTACAGCGACTGGGGCACGAAGAAGTTCTTCGACGGTAATCACTTAGCGAGCAACCCACTCCGCGTAGAACAATCCGAGTCCTGATGCAACACAGATGCCAGAAATAATCCAAAAGCGGACGACGATCGTTACTTCGCCCCACCCAGATAATTCAAAGTGATGCTGAAGAGGGGCCATCTTAAAGATCCGTTTCCCTTTACTAATTTTAAAATAAGAAACTTGGATAATGACCGATAGTGTGATGATAATGAAAAGACCGCTCAGAGCGATAAGGAGCAGCTCGGTTCGTAGCATGATCGCGATCCCTGAGATAGCGCCACCGAGAGCCAACGAACCAACATCGCCCATAAAAATTTTTGCAGGTGAGGTGTTCCACCATAAGAAGCCAGCGCACGAACCTGCGAAAGCTGCTGCCAAGACCGCCATATCCAGCGGATCACGTACGACATAACAACGTGCTACGTGGGTATATGCACAGCCTTGCCGGAATTCCCAGATTCCTATCAATACAAAGGCTAAGAAGGCCATGATGGCGGTACCACTAGCGAGGCCATCGAGGCCATCAGTCAGATTGACCGCGTTGCTAGATCCAATGATAAGTAGGAGCACCCAGATCACCACGATCACTGTTCCAAAAACTAGCGAGGTATCCCGGACCGTTGATAGATGTTTAGAGATTGGCGTTAATCCAAATTTATCCACAAAATGCAGCCCTGCAAATCCAAAGGAGCCAGCGACAACGGCTTGTCCAAAAAGTTTCTGTTTAACAGTTAAACCCAGCGAACGTTGTTTAACGATCTTCAGCCAATCATCGATGCCACCGACGAGGCCAAGGCCACCCACCATGGCAAGTACTAGGAGCGCAGATGAACTGATATCTGATCCGGCCAAGAAATGTGAGAAGAGGTAGGCAATCAGAACCGAAGCAATGATAATAACTCCGCCCATTGTTGGCGTACCGCGTTTTATCTGATGCGTGATCGGTCCATCGTTACGAATTTGTTGGCCATACCCTCGCTTAGCGAGAAGTCGAATAAAGAGTGGGGTGAGAAACATCGAGAGAAATAGGCTAGCTGCCCCCGCGTACAAGATTCCCTTCATTCTCGCTCCTCCACCTTTCGGCTCTTCATTAATTCGACAATTTTCTCAGAGAGTTGCTCTAACCCCTCGGCCCTTGATGCTTTAACCAACACGCTATCCCCCGCTGCAATATGTGACGCAATCTCGAGGGCTTCATCCTGTGTGGCGCAAGTGTGCAATGAAAGATCCTCGCCTTCAACGTCGTAAAGATTGGTTGCGATGGCAACTAAATGATCAATCCCTAACTCGTCGGCAAGTCTGCCAATCTCTTGGTGGGAGTCACGCTCTGACTCGCCGAGTTCATGCATCTTCCCGAGAAATGCCCACGAGGCTCCACCTCGTTCCTGAGCGAATAGTGCAAGAGTTCGTAGCGCCGCACTCATACTCTCAGGATTCGCGTTGTAAGAATCATTGATAACCACATAGTCATCGAGATCGTGGAGCTCCATCCGCCATTTGCTATGTATCTCTGCGGTCGAGAGTGTTGCGGCAATCGATTCAATGGGGACTTTGAGGGCGGTCGCAATCGTGGCCGCCGCGAGAGCATTCGCAATCTGGTGTGCTCCTAAGAGTCGAAGGCTAACCGCAGCACGTCCCGCGCTCGTCACAAGATCAAACTGAGCTCGGCCCTCTCGAATTTCGATATCTGCAGCCCGGACGTTACAGCTAGATCTCTCACCAAAAGTTATCCGAGTTATGTCCCCGCGCTCTGCGCCCATTGTTGGCGTGAACTCGTCGTAAGTACCTAGGATTGCAATCCCCGAAGTTGGGAGAGAATCGATGAGTTCGCCCTTTGCTTGTGCGACAACTTCACGACTTCCGAATTCTCCGATATGCGCCCGCCCGACAACAAGGACTGCACCAATCGTTGGCCGAGCGATATTGCAAAGTGTGGCGATATCTCCACTATGACGTGCGCCCATTTCTAATACACAAAATTTTGTTTTATCTGTACAGGATAAAATTGTCAGCGGTAAACCAATTTCGTTGTTAAATGATGCCGCCGAGACGACCGTTTCGCCAGCGGTCGAAAGAATATGACCAAGGAGTTCCTTCGTTGTTGTCTTCCCTTGTGACCCAGTAATTCCAATAAATATGCAATCCGATGATCGTAAGCGGGCAAGACGGGCAAGTTCTGCGAGTGCGGCGGAGGTGTCTTTCACGATTAAGGCCGGACCAGCAATTTCTCGGCTCGTTACAGCAAATCGAGCTCCAGCAGCGATCGCCGCCTCAGCGAAATTATTGCCGTCGAGCCTCTCCCCCGGGAGCGCGATAAAGAAAGTTCCGGCCTTCGCACTCCGTGAATCAATGACTGGAAATTCGGTGATGATCTCAGTGGGCTTTAGGTTGCGAACTGTTGCACCAATCGCCTCGGCTATCTCGCCAATTGTCAGTGAGATCATGTGAGTCGCTCAATCGCGCGGGCGAGCTCTAACCGATCGTCAAATATTTCTTTCACACCATTAATCTCCTGGCCACTTTCATGACCTTTTCCGAGGAGAATGACGACATCACCGGCAACTGCTTCGCTTACCGCAATTGCTATCGCGCCACGTCGATTACTCTCTATGACAATGCGCTCTGATTCTGTTTTACCATTGAGCATGGCTATCAAAATATCCTGAGGATCTTCACTCCGAGGATTGTCACTCGTGAAAATAGCGATATCGCTCCCCGCCACGAGCGCATCTCCCATCAGCGGTCGCTTCGTGGCATCACGATCGCCACCACAACCCAGGAGCGCGATGACCCGGCCAGAGGTGATTTCTCGAACTGCACTCAGAACACGAATCACAGCATCAGGAGTATGCGCAAAATCGACGAGCGCAAGAAAGTCCTGACCCAATCCGACGCATTCCAGACGGCCAGGGGCGCCGACTAGTTTCGCAAGATCGCGTCCGACTGCCAGTGGATCGAGACCGCTTTCTACTCCAAGTGCGACTGCCATCAAAGTGTTATCTAAATTATGTAGACCAATTAGTGGCACTTTGCCCTCGATGAGAATTCCACCAGCACCTCGAATAGCAACTTCGTAGCCCTCTTTTACGGCGTGTATCTCTGTGTAGTGCCATTGTGCACTTCGATCTTCGCGCGACACGCTCTCAACCGGAATAGTGCAGGTCTCGTAGAGTTTCTTTCCCCAAGGGTCATCGATATTTACTAGCGCCCGTTCGGCATATTCAGAGGTAAAAAGAGCGCTCTTCGCGCTGAAATACTTCGCCATCGTGCCATGAAAATCAAGATGATCTTGGGTCAGATTAGTAAAGGCAACAACGTTAAAGTGTGAACCACACATCCGTTGGTTCACAAGAGCATGGCTGCTCACCTCTATCACGGTATGTGTTAGGCAGCGCTCGCTCATCATCGCGGCAATCGCCTGAAGTTCCGTGCCTTCTGGGGTGGTAAAAGTTGTTGAGTAAAGGTCGTTACCTACCGAGACTCCTATGGTCCCAATCATGCCAACTTCACGTAGTTGAAAACTCCATAACTGGGCAAGCAACGACGCCGTGGTTGTCTTTCCATTTGTTCCAGTTATGCCCACGCTAAACATCGACGAGAAGGGGCGGTTGTAGAACCATGATGCTGCATCGGCAGCAATAGCGCGTGGATCGGGGTGAACCAGGACGGGCAAGGCATCGCCTACAAGTTCTGCGCCAGCTCTATCAGTCAAAACTGCAACTGCTCCAGCAGAAACTACATCAGGGATAAAGGAGGCGCCATGAAAATTCTTACCTGGAAGAGCGATAAAAAGATCACCACTCTGCAAAAATTGGGTATTACTTGTGAGCCCCGTGAACTCCCCTCCCACCTCAGAGTCAATCGAGAGAAATTGTTTCAGCTCGGCGAAAGTCTTACTCACGGGATTAATGGGTCGCATTGGCTACCTTGAGCGCTGAGCTAGTGAGCGGGTATTTAATTGTTGATGGTGCAGTAGGTACGACGTGCATTGACTGCAAGACAAAACTCATAACTTTGTGAAATACCGGGGCGGCGATGAGGCCACCAAAGTGAACACCTTGAGGGGCTTGTATAACAACACTTACGACATAACGGGGGGCATCTGCTGGCGCTAAACCAATAAAGGAAGCGGTGTAGCCGCTATATCCACCCTTGCCATTCGCTCTCATCGCGGTACCAGTCTTGCCTGCGACACGATAGCCCGCAATTGCTGCCTCGGGAGCAGTTCCATCTGGTCCCACAACGCTCTCCATCATTAAGCGCATCTGGGTCGCTGTAGCTGCACTTACAACTCTCGTCGAGCTAGATGGCTGGGCGGCTGTGAAATTTCCACTGGGATCAAAGTAACCAGAGACCACATTTGGTGTTACCCGAATACCATCATTAGCAATCGTGGCAAAGACGCTAGTTGCTTGAAGGGTAGTAAGTGAATATCCCTGACCAAAGGCGATAGTCGGTGCCGACGTGGCAGACCAGGCCGAGACTGGGTGCAAAATCCCTTGTGTCTCTCCGGGAAGATGCGAGCCGGTAAGTTGACCAATTCCAAATTTTTGTAGGTAAGAATATAAAATATCGTTACTCAACAATTCTCCAACTTGAATTGCCCCAGTGTTACTAGAGACTGCGAGTGCTCCAGTTGCGGTTAATTGCTGAGTAGGGTGTACCTCATGATCGTGAAAGTTAATTCCTCCGACTTTAAGGGTGTAAGGAATAGTGAGAGGTGAGAGTGGCGTGAGTTTGCCCTCTTCTATCGCCGCCGAATATGTAATGATCTTTCCAACAGATCCAGGCTCATAGGCATCTGTAACGGCTGGATTTTGAAGGACCGAAACATCCTTGAGCGGCTTTGTTGGATCAAAGGCAGGTGCAGAAGCTTGAGCTAGGATCTTTCCACTCTTCGGATCCATCACTACAACAGTGCCCGAGATTGCATGTGCGGCTTTTACCGCGACCGAAATTGCATCTTGGGCAACCCATTGCACATCACGATCGATCGTTAACTGAACACCAGTTCCTGGCTTTGCCTGAGCTAGAACTTCTTTTGATCCAGGAATAATCGTGCCTGCACCATTAGCAAAGAGGTAACGACCGTTTCTTCCAGTCAGAGTTGTATCAAGGCTCGACTCCAAGCCGCCTGCCCCAATCCCAGCCTCGTTAATCTCCCCAATGAGGGAAGCCGCGAGCGATCCAGTTGGATAATCTCGAATATAAGAGCGCTCCGAAAAAAATCCGAGGAGGCGATTTGCTAGTCCACCAGCCTCTTTTACAATCTGGGTGTTGTAGTCGGTGAGAGCAGCTTGTAATGAGTTCCAAACTGCCGGCGCTACCTGCTTCGCGATAATTTGGTAGCGCTTGGTGCCAGTGAGCAAGGGAAGGAGCTCACTGGTCGTCATTGAAAGGTAGGGAGCGACAAAAGCTGCCGTTTTCGCTGGGTCCGCGATCTGTTTCTGATCAACGACAATATTGATTGCGGCAACGCTGCGAGCAAGTTCGACTCCGTTGATATCGGTAATCGTTCCACGTGGCGCAAGGAGGACTGATGAGTTAAGAAGTTCTGAGTTAGCACGTGCAGTAAAGCCACCGGCCTGTACCGCTTGAACATCAATCAGACGTAAACCAAAGAGAAGAAAAATTGCGGCCGCAACACTCACCAGGGCTCTTATCCGCTTTGAACTGAGCTGAGTATTGCTCATTTGACTCCGCCGCTTATCTCAAGAAAAGATGGCGTTGCATTTGGAATCATTCCCATTTTTAGCGCCGAGGCTGAGAGGGTAACCGGCGATCCCTTAATTGCAGCTTGACGAAGAATTGCATCCCGCTGGTCATTCACGGTATTCATTTGATGTTTCAGTCGCTGTAAAACAAATGCATCCTGGTTCAAAGAAGTATTTATTACTAAGAGTGCGATCAAACTTGCCATAAATATTCCAGCCAAAATTGTCATAAATGCGCGAAGTTGAATCTCTTCGCCCGCTTCGACACGCAACTCTGGAACTAATCGAAGAACAACTCGGGTAGAACCACTAATGACTGCTGCGCGCGATCGGGCAATCGTCGGGGTGAGAAGAGCAATCGCCATTATGCGGACAGCCTTTCAACGGCGCGAAGACGCATGGATTGCGCCCGCGGGTTTGAAGAAATTTCTTCGGCGCTCGCGGCTTCACTGCCAGAGAAGAGGAGGCGATATTTCGCCGCTGAATTTGGAAGGTCTACTGGCAATCCGAGCGGAGTTCGGGATTGACAGACTTTGGAAATTGCGGTTTTCACAATCTTGTCCTCTAACGACTGGTATGACATAACAACCAAACGCCCAGAAATTTCCAAGGCAGAGAGCGCAGCGGGGATAGCGCGCGTGAGAACATCAAGCTCTTGATTGACTTCAATTCGTAGCGCCTGAAAGGTTCGTTTTGCAGGATTTCCACCCGTGCGACGAGCTGGGGCGGGAATACTCTCTTTGACGATCTCCGCCAATACCTTGGTGCTATTGAGAGTACCAGCTGAACGCGCCTCAATAATTCGATCAACTATCCGAGGAGCAAATTTCTCATCACCATAATTGCGCAAAATTCGGATCAGTGAATTCCGGTCATAACTCATCAAGATGTCATAAGCAGATTGCCCTTGAGATTGATCCATCCGCATATCAAGCGGGGCATCGTGGGAATAGGCAAAACCGCGATCTGCTTCATCAAGTTGCATCGAAGAAACGCCGAGATCAAAGAGAATACCCGCTACTTTTGTAATATTAAGAGCGGCTAAAACTTCTGCAAGTTCGTCGTAGATGGAATGAACAATTACTGCTCGAAGACCAAACTGCTCGAGTTGATTTTTTGCGATCTCAATTGCTGCTAAATCTCGATCCAATCCAATGACATTTAATTCTGGATAACGGAAGAGGAGCGCTGATGTATGTCCCGCAAGTCCAAGAGTGGCGTCAACAACGTAAGCGCGCCCTTTCTCAGAAATTTCTTTTTCGATGGCAGGGGCGAGCAAGGCTATGCAGCGATCAAGTGCGACCGGTACGTGTTGCATCTGCTTCCCCTCTCTCGCTATCACGTTCAAAGACCTTGCTCCGTACTTCGATATTTATTGATCTTCACTTAGGTCACCACCGACCGACGGATCTTGGGGGGATATCGGCGCCGGGGAAGAGGCGCCGATACCTGAAGATCGGCAGTGGCCTAAATAAAGATCTAGAAGAGTCCTGGAAGCACCTCCGTCGATACATCTGCAAAGCCCTGCTCGCGATCTGCGAGATAGACATTCCATGCAGTCGCATCCCAAATTTCTAATCGAGTATTTGCACCGATAACAACGCACTCTTTTTCTAAGCCGGCGTAGGAACGCAGTCCGCTGGGAATAGTGACGCGACCTTGCTTGTCCGGCGTCTCGTCGTGCGCGCCAGCAAACATGACTCGCATATAGTCGCGAGCAGATTTTTCAGTCACGGGAGCTTGGCGAAGACGATCGGTGATCGCTGAGAACTCTCGTGCGGGAAAGACATAAAGGCACCGCTCTTGGCCCTTGGTAATAACTAGCCCCTTGGCTAACTCCTCACGGAATCGGGCGGGGAGGATGATGCGTCCTTTTTCATCAAGTTTTGGCTCATGGGTTCCGAGAAACATGCTTACCGCCTCCCCCTTTTAACCCGCCAGAAGAAACTGGCTCAAATTTCTACCCTCAAATCCCCCGATTTAAGGCTGTTGCACCACTTTACTCCACTTTTCTCCATTATCAACCATCTTTGCCCACTTTCTTCCTTTTTCTCTCAATTTCTTTCGATGTTCCACCACTTCCGGCTCGATGCCGGAGCGTGAGCCAGCGATACTTGATGCAGGCTCATAAGCACTAAAGTTCTACAAATGAGCTCAGCAGATTCCTCAATTCAGGCAGCAGAGCCCCTCATTCGTGCTCGAGGACTCCGCAAGGATTATGGGAGTTTTACCGCGGTCGATGGGATCGATTTCCAGGTTAATCGGGGGGATTCCTTTGGCTTCCTGGGCCCAAATGGGGCGGGGAAATCCACAACCATGCGCATCATTGCCGCCACCCTGACTCGTACCAGCGGTGAGATCACGATCCTGGGTAAAGATCCAGAGGTGAGCGGTCCAGAAATTCGTGCCCATCTCGGCGTTGTTCCACAGCAAGATAATTTAGATAACTCACTCACTGTCTCGGATAATTTATTTGTTTATGGTCGCTACTTCGGATTATCGAAAAAATTTATTCGTAGCAAGATCGAAGAGCTCCTTGCTTTCGCGCAACTTGAAGAGAAGCGAGATGTAAAGGTTGAAGCACTCTCTGGTGGAATGAAGCGACGCCTTACTATTGCTCGCGCACTTGTTAGTGAACCTGAAATTCTCATGTTGGATGAGCCAACAACCGGTCTAGATCCGCAGGCGCGGCATATTCTCTGGGATCGACTTTTTAGGCTAAAGGAGCAAGGCGTCACTCTTCTCATTACAACCCACTACATGGATGAAGCAGAACAACTCTGCGACCGACTTATGGTGATGGATAAGGGCCAAATTATGGCCGAGGACTCCCCCGCTAATCTGATTAAGAAATACTCCACAAAAGAAGTTCTCGAAGTTCGATTTGGAGCTGATCGAAATGCAATCTATGCCGATCGACTGCGCGGAATGTGTGATCGAATAGAAGTACTTCCAGATCGCGTGCTGATGTACTTGGATGATTGCGAAGAACTTCTCCACCAGGTAGTCAGTGAAGGCATGCATCCCACAACTTCGCTTGTACGAAGAAGCTCACTTGAAGATGTCTTCCTGCGCCTTACTGGACGCACCCTGGTCGAGTAATGGCCCCTACTGATCTCGGTCGTAAAGGTTCACTTAAAATTGTAGATCTTCCAAAGATTCTTCGAAACGGATCTTTTTACATCGCCCAAGCACGAATCCGCACAATGTTGCAATGGAAATGGTCGATCCTTGGTGAAGCACTCGCTACTCCAGTCTTTTACCTCCTCTCGATCGGAATTGGAATTGGAAAATTCGTTAATTCTCATCAATCAACGGGTGTTGATGGCGTCAAATACCTCACTTTTTTAGCACCGGCTCTCCTTGCCGCTACCTGCGTTCAGGGTGCAGTCGGCGAAGCAACCTTTCCCGTGCTGGAAGGTTTTAAATGGCATCGCGGATTCTTCGCCATGAATGCGACACCGATATCAGGTAAGCAGATTGCAAATGGCGTTCTCATCGCCGCAATGGCTCGAACTGCCTTTGGTTGCGCCCTGTACTACACCGCACTCTTATCTTTTGGCGGGCTCCACGGCCTTCACTCGCTCTGGTTAATTCCAATGACACTCTTCTCGGCTGCCTCGTTCGCAGTTTTGATGATGGGAATTTGTGCCGCTATTAAAAATGATGATCTCTTTCTTAATATGGTCCAACGGTTTTTAATTATGCCGCTCTTCCTCTTCTCTGGGACTTTTTACTCACTCTCCTCGATGCCAAAATTCTTACAGGTGATTGGGTGGGCTTCACCCTTATGGCATGCGACTGAACTTGGACGATGGATCTCTTACGGTCATCACCTGAGCCACGCAGCTATTATTTTTCACTTCACTTACATGGCCATTATGAGCCTGGTCGGAATTAAATTTGCCCATCATCACTTTATGCGCAGGCTCTCTAAATGAGTACCAGTGCTGCCGTTGCAATTGCTGAATCCCTCAAGGGTAAATTTGCTGAAGGAACATATTCGAGACGGGCCCGCGCAGTTCTCGAACATCGCCGAATCGCCTTCAAGCAAGGTCACTGGATAGTCGTCTTAAGCGGATTTGTTGAACCAATACTTTACTTATTCTCCTTTGGATATGGCGTCGGAAAACTTGTAGGCAAGATCGAGGTAACGCCCGGGCATTGGGTTACTTACGCACAGTTCATCGCACCTGCACTCCTTGCAACATCAGCGATGAATGGCGCCATCTACGATTCGACCTGGAATATTTTCTTTCGCCTTAAATATGACGGAACGTACAAGGCAATGCTTGCAACATCTCTTGGGCCATTGGATGTTGCGCTCGGAGAGATTGGCTGGGCTCTGCTTCGAGGATTGATTTATGCAACTGGTTTCACTGCGATTGTTATGCCATTGGGGATCATCCGGGGCTGGTATGGCTTACTCGCAATTCCGGCGGCGGTAATTATCGCTTTTGGATTTGCTTCGGTTGGGATGCTCTTCACGACCTATGCAAAATCCTTTGCCCAGATGGATTGGGTGAATGTCGTGATGCTGCCGTTGTTCTTGTTCTCGGGATCGCTCTATCCAATATCTATCTATCCGCAATGGCTCCGGATTGTCATTGAGGCGCTTCCGTTATGGCATGGGATTCAGATTGTTCGATCGCTCGCGCTCGGAATTATTCAATGGAATCTACTCTGGCATATCGCTTATTTCCTAGTAATGATTGTGACCGGTTTGATCTTCACGACCAAACGTATGCGCGCGCTCTTTATGCGTTAAAGGCGAACTTAATTATCTCGACGATCATCCCAGCGACGGCCTAATCGGTCGTTCCATCCAGCGCCAGAACGCTTCGATGGTTGTCCGAGGGATACATTGCCGCCGGTCATCTGGCGGAGTGAAAAATTACTAATCGCAGTAAATGCCCCAAAGAGTGAGACGATAAAGCCACCAATTCCAATTGGGGTGCTCTTTGCGATCAGGCCTGCAATAAGTATCGCGAGCCCACATAGGACGGCGAAGAATCCAAGGAGAACGCGCGAAGCCTGACGGGTGCGCGCTTTACCCGTGAGGGTGCCAACCAGGCGCGGGTCATCGGCAGCCAAAGCTGCTTCCATCTCGGCGAGGAGCTTCTGTTCATGTTCGGAGAGTGCCACGGCGCTAGATTATCTCTAATCAGCGGAATCGTCAGCCTCGAAAGTATCCCGGCTCTCGAGGGTCTCTACGAGCCGCGCTGGACGCACACTCCCAGCCCCAAAGCGGCGCGTTGCAGCATCCATCGCTTCGGTCGCTTCGCGCCAACCTTTTTCGCGCTCACCTAAAAGGAGCTGTTGAGGAGAGCCAGTGCCATCGCTGAGATTTTCTAACGAGACACCGACCAGTCGAATACGCGCCCGATCGAGACCCAGCGCGAGGTAGAGCGAACGGACAATCGAGTAACACTCTTGGGCGCCGCTGATCGGTAGTGGAACGGTCTTGGATCGAGTAATCGTGGTGAAATCTGCGAATCGAATCTTGATTGAGATCGTCTTAGTCACGAGGCTGCGGTCACGCAAGCGGTGGGAGGATTTCTCAACCATGCGCAGCAGTTCGCGAAGAATCTCATCCCGGTTATCCAGATCGACCAAGAAAGTCTCTTCAGCTCCGATGCTCTTATCTGGTTCATCGAGTGTGACACTTCGATAATCTCGGCCCCATGCAAGTTCAAAGAGCGTCTCACCCGTTGATTGGCCAAGTGCGCGAATCAAAGTCTGACGAGGCGTCTTTGCAATATCACCGATTGTGCGCAGCCCAATTTTTTGTAACTCATCATTTGTCTTTGGTCCCACTCCCCACATCGCTGCAACAGGAAGTGGATGGAGAAATTCAAGTACCCGTTCGGGGTGAATCTGAAGCATTCCATCTGGTTTTGCATAGGTCGAAGCTAACTTGGCAATAAATTTTGATGAAGCGATTCCAACCGAACAAGTAATTCCTTCCTCACTCTCAATGCGCGCTCGAATCAATGTACCTATTTTTTGGCCATCTCCGTAAAGCCTCTTACATCCCGTGACATCAAGAAATGCTTCATCGAGGGAAATCGCTTCTACGAGTGGAGTAAATGCCTGAAAAATCGCCATGATATGGCGAGAGACCTCGGCATTGCGCTCCATATTCACTGGAACAAAGATTGCCTGCGGCGCCAATCTCCTGGCCTGTCCAAGTGGCATCGCAGATCGAACTCCAAGTTTTCGAGCAGCGTAATTTGCAGAGGAGACGACGCCGCGGGTACCCATCCCCACGACGACAGCTCTTCCTTTAAGAGTCGGGTCATCGCGCTCGGCAACTGAGGCATAGAAAGCATCCATATCTACATGGAGAATGGTGAGCTCATCTGCCTTCGCCTCACCCACTTGTTGCTCGCTCATGAGAATTGAGATTACGCCACTTGTCGTAAGAAGCGCTTAACTCCCACGCCTTTGTAGCGCGAATAGATACTCCGCGTGGGCCCGTTCTGCGAACCTCGCCACGAATCAAGAAGAGCCATGAGCTGTAGAGCAGCGCAGCGCAGCTCTCTTGGACATCTTCAAAGAAGGTGATGTCATTGCAACCATGGCTATCGTCAAGAGTAAGAAACATGACTCGTCTACCAGAGCGAACCGGTGGGGTTTGTAGTGCGACCTTCACCCCTGCAACAAGAACGGTGGCGCCCGCGCGTTGATGGATGAGATCAGAGGATTTGGTAGCACCAATCTGATTAAGAAAATCTCCATAAAACTCGAGCATATGATGTGAAATATCCATACCGGTCAGATCAACTTCATGGCGAATCTTCTCGGATTGTGTAAGAGCAGGTAAGCCAGTCGGTTCGAGTGGTGGTGGTGTTAATCCAAGTGTGAGTTGATTACTACTCAGGTTACCTTTCTTAGAGGCCGATAATTTATAGAGATCCTGTGCATGCAGTAATAGATCACGCCTATTAAGAGCTCCCTCAACTGGTTCTGCAGATAGCTGATGTAACTGATCGAAAGCCCCCACCAAGATCAGTGCTTGTGTTGTCGGGTCTGCAGCGCCAGATCGCATCACAAAGTCACCAAGATCGAGATAGGGCTGAGCCCTCAGTATTGTCTCGATCTCATCGCTACTAATCCCAGCAATATCACTCAGCGCCATACGAATTGCATATCCCCTGGCATCTGGCAGTGAGAGTGGCGGTCCAGTACTGATGAGATCGGGTGCAAGATATGGACTCTTTACTGAATATGTAGAACCTGCGCCAATCTTCTCTACTCTATATGTGCGATCTGATCGATTAATATCAATAGGTGCAATCGCGATTCCCCATTGACGAGCCTCATCGAGAATTAAACGTTTGGGGTACATCCCCGGATCGTGGGTTAGCGCACCAGCAATAAATGCAGCGGTGTGATGTGTCTTAAGCCAGGCAGATTGATAGGTAGGGAGTGCAAAGGCGGCGGCATGCGCTTTGCAAAATCCAAAGGAGGCAAAGGCACGAAGAACATCCCAAACTTTGTCGATCACCTTCATCTCAAATCCCTGGGCGAGTGAAATTGGATAAAACCAATCGCAGACGATCTGCTGGTTCTCGTAAGAACCGAGTTGGCGGCGGCGTTCATCAGATTCTGCAAGAGTCGAACCTGTCATCGCTGAAATGAGCCGGATTACCTGCTCGTGGAAGACAACAACGCCCTCAGTCTCATCAAGAATTGGATCGAGTCTGGGGTGGAGAACCATCCGCGAACGGTGGCCATGACGGGTATTAATAAAAGGCGTAATCATGTCGCTCTTCATCGGCCCGGGACGAAAGAGTGAGATATCGATGATCAGATCGGTAAATGTAGCGGGGGCAAACTTGCCGACTAGCTCGCGTTGACCTGGACTCTCGACTTGGAAGATGCCTAAGGTGCGAGTCGACTTAATAAGATCAAAGGTCCCTGCATCATTGAGGGGAATAGCATCAATATCTACTGCACCATCTTCTACTCGCTCAATCTCGGCGAGAGCGTACGAGATAGCTGATTGCATCCGCACACCAAGAACATCGAGCTTAAGAAGGCCGATCGCTTCGACATCATCTTTATCGAAGTAGAGCATGGGGTAATTACTTGAATTACGTAAGGTCGGTGCGACATCCATAAGCTTTGCATCTGAGAGCACGATCGCACATGGGTGCATCGAGAGGTGGCGAGGAAGGCCATCAATACGACCAGCAAGTTCGATTGCCATCTTCATGATCGGGGTATCGAGCTTGAGATGCTTTAACTCAGGAAGATTTTCAAGGGCCTTCCCAATATTACGAGCTCGAATATGTGGAAGTGATTTAGCGATGAGATCGATCTCCATTGGAGATATTCCAAGTGCAGCTCCGACATCACGAATAGCGTGACGCGCTCTATAGGTACCAACCATGGCAACCGTTGCAGTTCGTTCTGGGCCATATCGCTCAAAAATTGCATCATAGATTTCCAGCCGTCGCGCAGATTCCACATCGATATCGATATCTGGTAACTCACCGCGAAGAACGGAGCAGAAGCGTTCCATCAATAAACCTTGACTCATCGGTTCAACACCCGAGATTCCTAGGAGGTAACAGACCAGCGACCCCGCACCGCTCCCCCGTGCAGCAACGCGAATACCGCGCGCACGTGCCATATCTGTAATGTCGGCGACGGTAAGAAAGTATGATTCAAAACCGAGCGTGCTAATAGTTGTTAACTCTTCTTCAAGGCGAGTTGCAGCGGCAATAGAGTCTGCAGCGGCGTAGCGGCGCAAGAGACCGCTCTCTGCTCGATCACGGAGTTGGCGCGTCATCTCGGTATGGTTTCGCGAGCCAACGACGCTGCTCTCAGGTAGATGGACTCCCCCTATCCCGACATCTCTCCGAGGTGAAAGGTGGCACCGCTCTGCAAAGGCTTGGGTAGCTGCGAGGAGGCCACTTCCGCTTCGCTCACCAGCCATGCGGGCGATCTCATCAGCCACAAGACGCATCTCGATATCACTCTTGAGATAGCCCTCGCTATTGCGCCGTTCAACGTGACTTTGATGGAGCGGGCGAAGAAGCCGTGCAGCATCTAAGACGTCGGCGACTGGACCATCTCTACGTTCGAGCATCCTCGCAGCATTTGTCAGAACAGCTGGCAGGTTGTGATCTCGTGCAAAACCAAGAGCCTTCGCTGCATAAGAAGTAGAGAGTGGGCCATCTCCTCTAATGAGATGTGAAGTGCATTCAATAATTTGTTCGGCAAAGAGTTCTCGAGTTGAGTTATAGATCGAGAGCGCTGAATCATATTTACGAGATGCAATATTCTGAGCAAGTTGTGAATCGTACCCATGCATAATAAAGAGTTGTAATGCGTACTCGGATTGCTTTTCAAGGATCTCATATGTCAAAAGGTTCTCGTTATTGGATCTATTGATTGCACTGATCAATCGATAGAGCGCAGGAAGTTTGCCAGATTGGGCAAGGAGGGTGATCCGATATTTCTTCTGAATAAAGCTGAGGTTCACTCCGAGAATCGGAGTAATGCCATTACTCTCGCAACTTTGAGCGAAGCGAATCGCCCCAGCCATGCCATCGCGATCAGTAAGAGCGAGTGAACTCATTCCAAGGTCAGCAGCTTTGGCAACAAGCGCCTCTGGTTGCGCCGTTCCATATTTGAAGGAGTAGCCACTTGAAAGGTGGAGGTGAGTAAAGTGAGTGGACATGGTGATTTAGATCGGCCGCGACGTGGGGCGGATCTGCCAACTCCCCGTGATCTCATCAAGTTCGATCTCAAAGGTAGCGAGCGCACCAGCAGGAGCCGCTTCTACTCGCCAGATTGCGCGAGCGCCATCATCGAAGATGGATTGTTCAAGATGTTTCTGATGATGGACTCTCATGCCATCATCAATTCGGTTCCACCACCCGCCAGATTCGTGCCAGCGGGAGAGAATGGCGTGAATATGAAAGCGCTTGCCTTTATAGAGAAACTCCACTGGCTCACCTTCTGGGGCCAATACGGCAGAAACGGGCACAGCAGGAATAGCAGGAATAGCCCCTGGCCGAGATGGAGCCTTCGGCGGGGTCTGGGCTGGGTCTGGGGCTGATTCGAACATATGTTCGAAAGATAGTCCCCCCTACTGACAGTAGCAAGGTGGCTCCTCTGCGTGACCAACCCTCGCGGCAATCTGCGAATATAGCCCCATGGTCCTTCTCGAGGCGCTTCTTGCTGGCACATTTATCGGCTCGGTCCTCGGCTTTGTGGGCGCAGGCGGGGCGATGGTCTCGGTCCCAATCCTTCTCTACATCTTTCACTTCACAAATCAGCAGGCGACAATCGCCGCTCTGGTCATCGTTGGCCTAGCTGCAGCGTCGGGCGTGCTCCCTAAATTGAAAAGCAAAGAGGTGCTCGTACGCGAGGCGCTTTCTATCTGGGGAATTGGATTGGTCGCAACGATCTCGATGACAGCGCTCGCCAGCCATATAAACCCCAAGATCCTGCATACCGGGTTTGCACTCGTTCTCATCACCGCCGGTGGTTCAATGCTGCGTGGGCCAATTAAGGGCAACCCCGAACATCGCATGCCGCTGCCGGTGCTTATTCTCATATCACTCATTATTGGCACGCTCACGGGGCTCTTTGGAATCGGTGGGGGCTTTCTTGCAATTCCAGTTCTCGTTCTCTTTTTCAACACTCCTCAGAACAAGGCGGCCGGAACCTCTCTCTTCATTATCGCCTTAAACTGCGCCACTTCATTTTTCGAACGGTATAAGAGCTGGCATCTCGTTGATTGGAAAACGCCCTTTACGATTGCTCTGGCTGCAATTATCGTTTCACGCCTCGCATCACAGCGCAGCGGAAAGGTAAATACAAAGGTACTAAAAAGTTCCTTCGCCTATCTGCTCTTTAGCCTCTCAGCATTTACCTTGGTTAAGACTTTCTTCTTAGGCTAGATCTCTACCCTAGGTCCAATCACCGCGTAAAAGCCCGCCGTAAAATCCCTTGCGCAGAAGGTCAATGAAGAGGAGAGTCAAAATAGTCAAAAGTTGCCAAAATTGCCCACGTTAGCAAGCTGGCAGGAGAGACTGCTCGAGCTAATTCAGGAAGTTGGCCAGGTGGATATCAGAATCTTAAAGCGCGATTTGACGCCATTTGAACGCCTTGTTGCCGAATATATGTGTGATGGTCTCTCAAACTCGGCGATCGCTCGTGAGACTGCTCATACCGAGAAGGTCATCGAAAATACTATTTCGCGGATGTCTCGAGCTTTCGATATCCAATCTGGCCCCGAGATAAACCTACGAGTTCTTCTAGCCCTTGCCTATCGAGCGCAATTCGGGGATGGCTCTTTTAAGAAACTTGGCGGTGATTGATCCGCCTTACCCCCTTACCCCCTTATCACTGCGTCTTATTGCGATTCCGATAAACTTTGTAAGTGTATGAGCTGTGGCATAAAAAGAGTGGTAGCGGGGAACCGTTATTACTCATTCATGGGATGGGCTCTTCGCACGATGCGTGGAAGTTGATTACACCCGAACTTGAAAAGAACTTCGAAATTATTATCATTGATCTGCCAGGGCATGGGTTAAGCACATTGCCAGATGGGCTTCGGATGGATGCACGTTCGCTTGGCCAACTTGTTGTCGCTCAAATGAGCCGCTGGGGCTATGAATCTTTTCATATCGTTGGGAGTTCACTCGGTGGCTGGATCGCGTTTGAGATTGCCGCCGAGACCCCAGAAAAAATTCGCTCTATAACTGGCCTGGCTCCCGCTGGACTGTGGCTCGTCCCCGAGACAACTCGTCATCCCGTTTCTGCAGTGTCCCGTTACATCGCGTCAACAACGCACTATGTTGCACCGCAATTGCTGCGATATCGATGGGCAAGGAAGATCGGTTTTGCGATGGTCAGCCCGCAGTGGGAGACGTTGCCATTGGAGATCTGCGTTGATGCCGCCCGAGCGATGGGAAATGCGCGTGGTTACTTCCCTGCGTGGGATGCAATGCTTGGGTTGCGCTTCGATAAAGAAGTGTCAAATACCATCCCTATAACAATTATCTTCGGCGATAGCGATAACACTCTTCCCGCCCAATACTCGCAGGAAAAATCACTTGCCCCAAGCCATGCGCGTTGGATCTTATTGTCTCGTTGTGGGCATGCTCCGATGTGGGATCGCGTCCCTGAAGTCATCGCTGAAATTAAAGGTACGGTCGCGCAGGCATGAACACTTATCTCTTTCTCTGGAAGATCAATGGCCGAGATATCCCACGGGCAATTCTCCATATGGCAATCGATCGCCTCACACTTCGCAAGACGGCTGGAGTGACTTTTTATAAATCATTAGGGATCGGCGCTGGGGTTACCTTCACTCCCTCTGATGCTGACATTCGAAGTTGGGCCCTGCTCATAACCTTTGATCGTGATGCCATCGACCTAGAAAAATTGCCGGTCATAATCTCCTGGCGAAAATTTGCCCGTGAGGAAGAGTTTTACCAGCTTTCAACAATCACCTCTCATGGCAAATGGGCAAAGCGAGAACCATTTATTTCTGAGGTAGCAAAGGATTGGGCCGGCGAGGTTGCGACCATAACGCGAGCCAGGATTCGCTGGCACCAAAATCTGCGCTTTTGGAGATCCGTTCCCCCGGTCACCACATCGTTACATGGCTCAGCGGGACTGATCCGGGCAATCGGTATCGGTGAAGCCCCGATCGGACTTCAAGGAACATTCTCCCACTGGCGTTCCCAAGAAGATCTTCGGATCTTCGCCTACAAGGGTGCAGCTCACCAACGCGCGATCGAGCTAACAAGCGAGCACAACTGGTATTCCGAAGAACTCTTCGCACGTTTTGCAATCATGGGCTACCGAAAGAACGATCTACGCCGATAGCTCTGGAATATTACCTATTCAATCCTGCGGTAAGGCAGAATTAGCCTATGTCTATCCGCCAGAATCGGCCGCGCGCGAGGAATCGTCGGTTGCTCTCGGGTAGGTGGGCGCTCGTTCTCAACTTTTTACTAGCTATGGCAATCTGCCTACAGATTTCATATCCATTGATTCACGGCAAAGCGCTCACTGTCGTAACAATTGCGACCGTGTACGCAGGTGCAGGGGCGATGATCCTCCATTCGCATTTTGCCTTTGGTGCTCGCTTCTCACTCTCATTTTTCTTTTTGACATTTATATATGCCTTGGTTGTTGAAATTATTGGTAGTAAATCGAGTTGGCCCTTTGGTACTTATCATTATGACCGCTCTCTTGGTTTCGCCATTGCCGGTGTGCCCCTTGTCGTTCCCTTCGCCTGGATCATGGCTACCTACCCCCTGCTTATTGCAGCAAGAAGAATCGGTCGGGCTTGGGTTTTTCTCTATGGTGGTTTCGCGCTTATGGCTTGGGATCTCTTTTTGGATCCTCAGATGGTGCAGGCGCATCGCTGGATCTGGAGCTTCACCGGGAGTTCTACCCCATTTGAGCGCGAGATACCTCTCTCCAATAGCGTCGGATGGTTGTTGACCGGCATGGGACTTATGGCGCTCTTGCATTGGGCGCTTCCTAAAGATCGCCGCAAGCATGGCGCCTCACTCGCCATTCCCAATATCTTCTTGGGTTGGCTCCTCTTCTCTGGGGTTATTGGTAATTTACTTTTCTTCCACCGACCAGGAGTAGCGCTGATCGGGGGAGTATTTTTTGGTGGAATCTTGGCACCATACTTCTTCCAACTTTGCTTTGGCCGACCAGATAATTTCTAACGTGTGATGCAGATCCTCGTCCTCGCCATCTCCGTTGCCGCTGCTATCTCACTTTTGATTTCGATCGTGAACTTTTTTACAATTCGAATCGTCCGCAATAATGATCAGAAGATCGAAGGTAGCGTCTCGGTTCTCATCCCGATGCGCGATGAAGAATTTAATGCAAAACAAGTGATCAATGCTGTCTTGGCCGCCACTGGCCTTCAACTGCCTGAATTCTTAATACTTAATGATGGCTCTACCGATCGCACGCAAGAGATAATTAACGAATATTCGTCTCAGATCAAAATTCTTACTGGTGCCGTGCTACCCGATGGCTGGCTCGGTAAGCCCTTCGCCTGTCATCAGCTGGCTCACGAGGCCCGTGGTGAATATTTAGTATTTCTTGATGCCGATGTCCGCCTTAAACCGAACGCAATTTCAGCTGCGATTTCATTAATGGATCGGCTGGGCTGGGATTTCATCTCCCCCTACCCGGCTCAGCTCGGAAGTTCCCGAGCGATGCAGCTGATACAACCGATGTTGCAATGGTCGTGGCTGGCATCAGTACCGCTTCGTTTCACCGAACGCGCTGCGGTCCCTTCGATGATTATTGCTAATGGCCAGTTCTTCATCGTCAAACGAATTGCGTATGAATCAATTTCTGGGCATGCTGCTGTTAAGGCGGAAGTTCTTGAAGATCTCTCACTAGCTCGAGCGCTCGGTGCTGCCGGCTTCAAAGGTGGTGTCGCTGAAGCAAGTGCGGTTGCCACGTGCACGATGTATGAAAATAATGCCCAACTAATCTCTGGTTATACAAAATCGTTATGGAAGGCATTTGGCGGCGTCGCTGGAACTTTCTTTACGGTACTTCTCCTTTTCGCAACACAGATCCTTCCAACAATTCTTATCTTGAATGGTGTGAGATTGGCCCTCCTTCCCTTCGCACTCATGGCTCTCACTCACCTCTTAGCCGCTATCCGAGTAAAGGCAGATCCAATTAATACCGCCTTGCATCCCTTCGCAGGTTTACTCCTCATTGCTCTTATCTGTGAGTCCTACCGCCGCAAATCACGTGGGCAATTGGAATGGCGAGGCCGTAGAGTTCGCTGATGCGTAAAGTTGTTGTGATCGGTGCAGGTATGGGTGGGATGGCCGCCGCCGCTCGACTCGCGCGTGCAGGTCTCAGCGTTGACATCTACGAGGCTGCTAGCCATGTTGGGGGTAAATGTCGGAACGAGTGGATCGGCGATTACTCGTTCGATACCGGACCATCACTACTCACTATCCCTGCGGTCTATCGCGATCTCTTCAAGAAGACTGGCAAGCGCCTTGAGCTAGTAAGCGAACTTCAACCCGTTGACCCAGCATTTGCTTACTACTTTGCAGATGGCACACGCTTTGAATTCGCAAATCTCGCACTGCCAAAGATCTGTCATGAGTTATCTCAAATCTTAGGAGAGCAAGCCGGTGACGAGTGGCGATCGATTATGCTACGAGCCGAAGCGATGTGGGATGTCGCCCGAACGCCATTTATCGAATCTGAAATGCCTAAAATCAGCACGCTAATCCGCCGTAAGGGCTTCCTCCAAGATCTACGGAAGATCGCTCCTCTCACCTCGCTGGAGGCAGTGGCAGCTGAATACACGAACAACCCATATTTGAAGAAGATTATTCAACGCTATGCCACATATACCGGCTCCGATCCACGCAAAGCCCCGGCAGTGCTTCTCACAATTGCCTTTGTGGAAACCACCTTCGGGGCCTGGCACGTCAAGGGCGGCGTTGGAAGTTTGGCTGAGGCACTTGGTGATCGGTGTCGCGAACTCGGTGTACAGATTCATCTCAACACTCCAGTTACCCAGATAATCACCCAATCAGGAACAGCCACCGGCATCACCGTTGCTGGGCGTGAAATAACGGCTGATTACATCATTTCAAATGCAGATGCAGAGATAACCTTTAATTCGCTGATCGCGAAATCTGAAAAAGCTGGGAATTCTGAACGGAAGAAATTGAAGAGAGCGGACCGCTCACTCGCCGGCTTCTCACTCCTGCTGGGCCTAGATAATTCAAAAGCTTCCGGGGTAGTTCCAAAGATGAACCATCACACCGTCTATTTTCCAGAGAATTACGAGCAAGAGTTCGTAGATATTTTTGATAAAAATCAACCAGTCGATGATCCAGCAATCTATATCTGTGCCCCGAACGATCCCACTATGGTGAAGGGTGAGAATAATGAGGCTTGGTTTGTTCTTGTAAATGCCCCGCCGCATGACGCGCAGAATGGCTGGAACTGGACCGTTGAACCCGAGAAATATGCGGCAAAGATTCTTGCCAAACTCGATTCATTAGGGTTAAAAGTTTCAGAGCGGTTAGATCTTATGCAATTTCGAACACCATATGATCTCGAACTAGCTGCCGCTGCCCCTGGTGGTTCGATCTATGGCACATCGAGCAACGGCAGTCGCGCAGCATTTCTTCGTGCAAAAAATGTGAGCGATATTAAGAATCTTTACTCTGTTGGTGGATCTGCTCACCCTGGAGGGGGTTTACCACTTGTTGGTATCAGTGGCGAGTTAGTTGCCGAGTCGATTATCGCTTTGCAAGGCGGTATAGGAATCGCGAAGGACCACCACTAACGAACCAAGTTGGAGCACCATCCACAGAACTGCTACTACTTCGACAAGAACCACCCGTTCATAATTCACAAAGTAAATAACCATTGACACCGCTAAGAAAATTGCACGAACCGGCCGTTCCGCGAGCGTCACGACTTCAAGGGTGCGATGGCCGAGGCCGGCGGCACGTGCCCGTGCGTACTCCTGTGTAAGCGCCGCAGCCCAAGCGACTCCTACGACAATTACTGGCGCGCCAATTCGATAGAACGAAAGTGCCCAGAAGAATTCGACAAGGCGATCAACAACTGAATCTAATTCCGCGCCCCATAAGCTCACTTTTTCACGAATAATCGCAAGTGAACCATCAATACCGTCTGCAATTAATGAGAGCAGAAGATAGAACAGCGCGACCAGATGATGCGATTGGCTCCACGTCAAAACCCCCAAGCCAAGTCCGACAAGTGTGATCAAGTGAGGTGATACTCGCAGAAAATCAAGTGGTCGAACTATGAGGTATGAAATCTGTAGCCAACCTTTTACAAAGCCAGAGATCTTTGCGCCACCGTGAAGCGCGCTCCACGTAGCGAAGAACTCTTCTTTATCCACGTTTATCCACGTTTATCCACGTTTATCCACGTTTATCCACCCGACATTGCGAGCAATTTCTATCGTTGCTGCCGCACTATTCATCGTATAAAAGTGTAACCCAGGCACGCCGAGCTGAAGCAAGCCGTGGCAGAGCTCGGTCGCAAAATCAATGCCGTACCGCCTAATTGCGTCGGCATCGTCGCCAAGAGCTACAAATTTTGCGTGGATCCGATCAGGAATGGGTGTTCCTGATAATTCCGCCATTCTGACTAATTGCTTAACATTTGTAATTGGCAAAATACCGGCAATTACTTGCAGTGAGGATCCTTGATTTCGAAGCGCCCTCACTAGCCGCTCGTACGCTGAGATCTCAAAGAAGAACTGTGTGGTTGCAAAAGATGCACCAAGCTCCTCTTTCCGAATCAAGGTTTCAATGTCCCGGTCAAAATTCCCATCCGATGCCGGATGACCATCTGGGAAGGCAGCAACGCCGACAGTGAAGCCACCAATCTTCATGGCAAGTTCGACGAGATCATCGGCATGGTCAAACCCGCCCGGAGTCCTACTCCAATCGGCACGCGGTCCACCCACTGGATCACCACGAAGTGCCAGAATGCTGCGAATCCCTGCAGCTTTATAATGATTCAAAATCTCAACCAGTTCACTCCGAGTTGAACCAACACACGTGAGATGCGCAACGGTAGAAATACCAGTTCGGGCGGTGAACTCTTCTGCAATTCGAATAGTGCGATCGCGGGTACTCCCACCAGCGCCATATGTCACCGAGACAAAATCTGGCTGAAGTTCTTTTAAGAGATCGACCGCCTGCCAGAGCTTCGATTCACCTTCGAGATCTTTAGGGGGAAATAGCTCAATCGAAAATGTGGCTCGAGGATTCTCATGAGGCGTAACCATAGAGAGGCAGGGTACCTTTACCGCATGGATTCCGGCGAACATCTCTCCTCTCCCACGCTGCCCGCGCTGAGAGCCTCGATCAATGGCGCCCTATCCACCTTCATAGCTGGTCATAATGAATATCTCACCGAGATTGGCCCAGAACTGCTCCCCGTTGCAACTGCGCTCAAGAGCTTTCTCCTCGATAGCGGAAAACGCTTCCGACCCCTCTTCGCAACAGTGGGGTATCTTGGCTGCGGAACCGAACTCTCGCCAGATATCTTTACCGCGCTCTCGAGCGTAGAACTCATCCATGTATGTGCACTTATCCATGACGATGTCATGGATGTATCAGATACCCGGCGCGGTGCGCCTTCGATCCATAAACACTTTGAAAATCTCCACAGTACAAAAAACTTCTCAGGCTCTGCCCCACAATTTGGTATTGCAAGTGCGATTCTGCTCGGGGATCTCGCCCTCGTCTGGGCTGGAAAAATGTTGCATGAATCGAAAATTCCTGCAATGCGGATCATCGCATCGCTACCCATCTTTGATGAGATGCAGGTTGAACTCATGGCCGGCCAATATCTCGATATTCACGAACAAGCACTTGCGAGCGAGAGTGTTGAGCGTTCACTTCGAGTCGCTCGATACAAATCAGGAAAGTACAGCATCGAACGACCGCTACATTTTGGCGCAGCTCTCGCGAGTAGCGAACCAGAGAAGTACTACCCGATTTACTCAGCATACGGTCTCCCGCTCGGAGAAGCATTCCAACTTCGCGACGATATCTTGGGCGTCTTTGGCGAGTCTGCTGAAACGGGAAAGCCCGCAGGTGATGATCTACGTGAAGGCAAGCGAACTGTGTTGATGGCTATTACTCACGAGCGATCCACCCCACTGCAACGCGAGGTGATCAAGGAGCTCTTTGGTACCTCAACTCTCACCACAACCGAGGTAAGCACGCTGCAAGAAATTATTATTGAAACCGGCGCTCGGGCTTATGTAGAAGAGCTAATAACGACTCTTACTCAGACGGCAATTGCTGTGATTGATAATCCTCTCATCACCCCTATTGCTCAAGAACTCCTCCACCAAATGGCAACAATCGCAACGAAAAGGAATGTGTAACTAACCGATGGCTAAGCGCATAACAGGTCCAACAGATCACATTGTCATTGTCGGTGCTGGCCTTGCCGGTCTAAGCGCTGCACTTCGACTTGCCGGTGCTGGCAGGAAGGTCACGGTGCTTGAACGCGAGAGCGTGCCGGGTGGTCGAAATGGCCTCTTGCAGAGCGATGGCTACTCATTTGATACTGGACCAAGCGTATTAACGATGCCATCACTTATCGCTGATGCCTTCGCCTGCGTTGGTGAAGATATGAAAGATTGGCTCGAGCTAATGCCGGTCTCACCTCTCTATCGCGCCTTCTTTGATGATGGTTCACAGCTGGATGTCCATGCCGATACCGCCCGCATGCAGGAAGAGATTCGAACTGTCATCGGAGCGGAAGAAGCTGCTGGATATAAAAAGTATGTTGATTTCGTCACCAAACTTTACAAGTATGAGATGAATGACTTCATTGACCGTAATATCGATAGTCCTCTCAACTTGGTAACACCGAATCTAGCCCGCCTCGTCGCACTCGGTGGCTTCAGAAGGTTGGCACCCAAAGTTGCGCAATATCTCAAGGATCCACGCACGCAACGTGTCTACTCTTTCCAGGCTATGTATGCCGGAGTAAGCCCTCAACAAGCGCTGGCCATCTATGCAGTGATCGCGTACATGGATTCTGTGAATGGCGTCTTCTTCCCTAAAGGCGGAATGCATGCAGTCCCCCGCGCACTAGCCGCTGCAGCGCAGAAACATGGCGTTGAATTTCATTACAACACAACAGTCTCGACGGTCGAACATCACAACGGCCGAGCAACTGCCGTCCTCACCGAATCTGGCGAGAGATTTATCTGTGATGCTGTGGTGCTCAATCCTGATCTACCCGTCGCCTGGCGGGAATTACTTGGTCGCAGCCCAAGAAAGATTTCAAAGCTCAACTATTCACCATCCTGTACGACACTTCTGATTGGCTCGAGCAAAAGCTACGCTCACTTGGCGCACCACAATATCCATTTTGGAAAATCATGGGATGGCGTCTTCGATGAATTAATCAAGAAGAAAATCCTGATGACTGATCCAAGTATTCTCGTCACCGTTCCCAGCATGGATGATGCCTCGTTAGCCCCAGCTGGAAAGAATTCTTATTACGTTCTCTTTCCAACCCCGAACCTGACCGCCGATATCGATTGGAAGAAGATCGGGCCTTCTTATCGTGATGAGATGATTCGCACGCTTGAATCCCGCGGCTATACCGGCTTCGGAGATTCCATTGAATTTGAGCATATGACTACCCCGCTCGATTGGCAGGAGATGGGGATGGAAGCAGGAGCACCCTTCGCCAGTGCTCACACCTTTATGCAGACCGGGCCGTTTCGTCCGCGCAATATCGCCGAAGGTTTTGAGAATGTAGTCTTCACTGGTTCTGGAACTCAACCTGGTGTCGGCGTCCCGATGGTGCTGATCTCTGGCCGGCTAGCTGCCGAACGAATTGTTGGACGGGTCGCTTAGAGCAGGACCGAAATGGGTACCCGCTCACCACTCGTTAGATATCGCTCCCGACCGCCTAGTCCATCAATCTCGATTAAGACCGCAACGCTATCAATCACTGCGCCGCATTTTTCTATGAGTGCAGAAGCAGCACATAACGTGCCACCAGTTGCCAAGACGTCATCGATGAGAAGTACGCGGTCACCCAGTTCAAACGCATCCTGATGGATTTGTAAAATTGCCTCACCATATTCAAGTTCATAACTCACAGAGTGAGAGGCGGCAGGGAGTTTTCCACTCTTGCGAATAGGTACAAAGCCCTTGCCGGTGAGTTGAGCAACTGCACTTGCAAAGATGAAGCCACGAGCCTCAACACCAGCTACATATTCGTAGGAGCCACTTACTGCCGCAAATGCGGCGACCGCTATCTGAAAAGCCCGACCATCGCGTAGTAGCGGCGTTATATCCTTAAAGAGAATTCCCGTCGATGGAAAGTCGGGGACATCACGGATCAGGCTCCGAAGAAGAAGATTCTTCGAAGCCTGATCAGGAGTGAGAGAGGTGCTGATTACTTACCTGTCCAGACATTAATAGGAGACTGCAAGAAGTAGACCACAAATAATCCTGCAACTACATATAAGAGTCCATGAATCTCTTTAGCGCGACCTTGAACAACCCGGATGAGCACATGTGAGACGAAGCCAGCGCCGATACCGACCGAGATACTGTACGTAAACGGCATCAAGATGATGGTAAGAAATGCCGGAATCGCAATACCGAGATCTGCCCAATCAAGATTTTTGATCTGGGTCATCATCATGAAGCCGACAATGATTAGGGCTGGAGTCGCAGCTTCATAAGGAATCACCGCCACGAGCGGCGCCAGAAAGGTCGTGAGCAAGAAGAGCAAGCCAGTCACTACCGAGGCAAGCCCAGTTCGAGCACCTTCGCCGACACCTGATGCTGATTCGATATAACTCGTATTGGATGAAACATTTCCTACGCCACCGGCAACGGCGGCGATTCCATCAATCAAAAGAATCCGATCAATATTTGGAACGTTACCTTCGCCATCGATGAGTCCACCTTCGGTGGCAATCGCAGTAACGGTTCCAACGTTATCGAAGAAATCAGAGAGTAGGAGTGAAAAAATCAACAAGATAGCAGAGATGACTGTAACTCGATTAAAAGCACCCGTGAGATCAATATGCCCAAACATACTAAAATCTGGCTTCGCAAATATCTTCGAAGGAACTGAGGGAACATTTAGCCCCCAACCCTTTAGATTCACCTTGCCGGTTGCGCCATCAAAGTTCGGACCGATTTTAAAGGCCTTCTCGACAATAATTGCAAGAACAGTGGTTGTCACGATGCCAATGAGCAGCGCACCTTTCACCTTACGGACCACGAGTGCGATCATCAAGAAAAGACCAAAGGCAAAGACCACGATTGGCCAACCCACGAGATTGCCGTTATCACCAAGCTGAACTGGAACTGGGCCAGAAGCGGTGCGTCGGACAAAGCCTGCGTCAACGAGTCCGATAAGTGTGATGAAGAGTCCAATGCCCACGGCGATTGCAATCTTTAGCTGAGCTGGGACGGCACGAAAGACTGCTGCTCGAATACCAGTAAGGACAAGAACAACAATAATAAGTCCTTCAATAATTACCAGCCCCATTGCATCTGCCCAGGTCATCTTCGAGGCGATACCAACGGCCACGAAGGTATTGAGTCCAAGGCCAGTCGCAAGTGCGAGTGGGAAATTAGCAACAGCTCCCATGAGAATTGTAAGAAGCCCTGCCATGAGAGCGGTCATCGCAGCCACCATCGCAAGGTTTGGATGATCTCCACTTCCACCGAGATATTTTCCATCGCCATCTTTAGCGAGGCCGATGATGAGCGGATTGAGTGCGACGATGTAAGCCATCGTGAAGAATGTGACAAAACCGCCACGTATCTCCCGGCCAACTGTCGACCCGCGCTCTGTAATCTTGAAGAATGAATCAAGCATGAGGGACCTTTCTAATTTTTTTAACGAGGGTGTTTGCGACCTCGAGTGAAATGACGGCTCACAAACCGTTGTACAAGGAGAACGGTATTCGGCTCTCTGCCATTTTTAAGGTAGCCCACTCTCGATTACTACTTGAGAGTTGAGCGTGGCCCTCCAGGCAATATCGCTAGACTCCCCGCATGAAGGAGCTATTGGCAGCTGGAATCGAAGGCGCAGAATTGCAAGCGTCTTACACCGAATGCAAGCGCCTCAACTCACTTCACGGGAAAACCTATTACCTTGCGACGCTCTTACTCCCGCCGGCAAAACGCCCCTTCGTCCACGCTCTCTACGGCTTTGCGCGTTATGCCGATGAGATCGTTGACGATCTCGAATCAACTCTCACTGCCGCTGAGAAGAGTGAAGTCTTGAAAGAATGGGGTGAGGGTGTTCTCAATGGACTTCGAGCTGGCGAGAGCCGCGATGCAATTGGTATGGCCTTATCGGATACCGTCAATCGTTTCGCGATTCCGATTGAATACTTTGAGGCCTTCTTACGGTCGATGACGATGGACCTGACCGTCGCCGAATATCAGAATTATGGCGATCTCATGGAATATGTCTATGGCAGTGCCAGCGTAATCGGACTGCAAATGGTCCCGATCCTAGGAGCGCTCTCGCCTGAGGCATATCCCTTGGCAGAGAAACTTGGCACGGCATTTCAACTTGCAAACTTTATTCGCGATATCTCTGAAGATCTTGACCGCGGTCGAATTTATCTCCCACGTGAAGAACTCAGCGCACATGGGGTCACGCGTGAGATGCTGAACGAACGTGTTCTTACGCCCGAGATTCGTTCCGCCCTTAAAGAACAGATTGCGCGTGTTCGAAGATTGCAACGAGAGTCAGATGCTGGGATTGATCTGCTCGAGCCATCGAGTAGACCATGTATTCAGGCGGCGAGTGAGCTCTACTGTGGCATCGTCGATGAGGTCGAGAAGATTGATTATCAGGTATTTCAGAAACGGGCGAAGACATCACAGTGGCGTAGAGCAAGAGTTGCGCTGCCCGCGTACGTGCGCGCGCTTTCGGCGAGATAAAAAACTAGAAAACTAGATAACTAATTAATTAAAAGCGACGACCGAGCCGTACCCAGAGGGTTAACACAGCCAAGACAAGTGCGAATCCAAAGAGAATATCCTCAAGTGGTGCGGCAGCAATTCGCAAGCCAAGAATGGCACCACTGCGATACATCACAATATTTCTCGAGGTTAACCACCAATTTGTAATCAATTGAAAAGGAAGAATAATGGCATACGACGTCCAAAAGGCCCGCCGCTGCAAGAGGCAAACCTTGGTTACTGTGAGATCAAAAAGTGCGCTAGCTATTACAAAGATCACTGCAATAATCGTGTAACTCATTTCTCATCCACGCGAGCTTCATCCCCTATCAACCAATGTGGTTTCACTCGGCGCACCGCCTCAATCGTCATGATCGCCGCCATCGGCACAACAAGGAAGAAGAGATACTCTTCAACAGGAATCTGGAATGGTCCATGAAGACCAAGGATTTGTTGTGGATCAAAGAACCAATCATGATGGCGAATTGCCAGTGCATCCCAGATTAAAAATGGTAACGCGATCGGAAGTATCGCCTTGAGCGCCCTAAGACTTCGCCGAAGAACTCGCACTTTAAAGGCAATTTCAAGCCAGGAAGATCCAGCCACGGTGAAGGCCAGCATTCCTACGTAACCCCACTTTCCCATAGATGTAATGGTAACCTTCCACCAACGGGAGCTGCTTAGTGGCTGAGAGGACTTGAAATTCAAGTCGACCGTAGGACCAGTTCGGTAATGCGAATTGGAAAGGGGTCAATCGTGCATTCCATCAACACCATCATCATGACAACACTCTTCACCGCTTGGGGGTATCACCTGAGCGTCTTAGAGTTTTTTGGCTTTATTACATCTGTCGTAGGAGTCTGGCTTGGGACCTTAGGGCCTCGGTCAACCTGGCCTTGGTGGAATATCAGCAGCCTGCTCTATGCAGTTCTCTTCTTTGAACAGAAGTACTACGCAAGTGGCTTTCTGCAATTTATCTTTGTCGCCGGCGGTTTCTGGGGCTGGTTTGGCTGGGGACCTAAGGGCGCTCAACCTGGAAAACTCTCACTCAAGGTCAATAGTTATTGGATCGCTGGGTTTTTTCTCAGCTGGATTGCACTGAATCCGCTCTTAATTCACCTCGGCGCTGCGGCAACTTTGACCGATTCATTTGGATTTGTCGGTAGCTGTATCGCGCAAGTTTTGATGGTCAAGGAAAAATTTGAAACCTGGCCACTGTGGTTTGTCGTAGATGCGGTCTACACGTATCAGTTCTGGCATGGCGGACAATATCTCACGGCAATTCTTTACCTGATTTTTGTTGGAATTGCGATCGCTGGCTGGGTGCGCTGGAAGCGCGAAGCAAATAAGAGCGCAATCTCTCTCTGATGTTCATCATTTCGATCGATGGGCCAGCTGGCTCTGGAAAAACATCGCTCGCGGCGATGATCGAAGCAAGTTTGGCCAGCACTGGTGAATCGGTTTATACGATCCATATGGATGATCTCTACAACGGTTGGCAGCTAGCACTCTCGCAACAACTCACCGATTCACTCGAGACGATCATCCAGGGTGCGAGAGATTATGCAACGTTAAAGGTCCCACAGTTCGATTGGGTACGAGGGGTCTTTGGTGAGCCACTGATCCTGCCAGCACCATCGACCCTGATTCTCGAAGGCGTAGGAAGTGGCCAAAACGTGATTCGGGATCAGGTTTCAATCAAACTTTGGCTGGAAACGCCGCGAGAGCTCGCGCTAGCTCGCACTTTGCAGCGCGATGGCGAGGAAAATCATCGCCTTATGGCAAGGTGGCAGATCGATGAGGCTAAACATTTTGAGTGCGAAGCGAGTGAAAGTGCTGCGGATTACCGAGTAAAGAGCGCGCCTTAGCGCATGAAGGTACTCACTTCTCCTTAAACTTTCTACGTGTCTGATTTGACAGGTGAACTCATTGATAACCGGTACCAGCTGCAACGTCTCATCGCTGCTGGCGGAATGGCATCTATCTATGTAGGGATGGATACCCGCTTGGATCGGCAGGTTGCGGTCAAGATCATGCATCCACACTTGGCAAACGATGAAGAGTTTGTCAATCGATTTATCCGTGAGGCGAAGGCAGCTGCCGCACTCTCTCATCCCAATATCGTCGCTATTCAAGATCAGGGTTGGAACGAGGGTGGAAGCCCGGCAGTCTTTATCGTCATGGAATATATCGATGGCTTCACTCTGCGAGAGTTACTGCACGATCGTGGACCGCTCTCTAGTGACGATCTCTTGCGTTACATGATCCCGATCGTAAGTGCGCTAGCGACAGCCCACAAATCTGGCATTGTGCATCGAGATATCAAGCCAGAAAATATCTTGATCTCAAAGGATGGTCGAATCAAACTTGCTGACTTCGGCTTGGCTCGTGGTGAATTACTCGGCGCGACCATGACCGTTGAATCAAGTATCGTTTTAGGAAGCGTCTCGTATCTTTCACCAGAGCAGGTCCAGCGCGGAATATCTGATCCTAGAAGCGATATCTACTCGGTTGGCGTCGTACTCTTTGAACTGCTCACAGGTCGAAAGCCTTATGAGGGCGAAAGTCCGATTCAGATCGCCTACAAACATGTCAATGAACGAATTCCCGCCCCATCTACCCTTGTCCCTGGAATTCACCCGGCTCTCGACGCGCTGATTGTGAAGGCTACCTCGCCCAATCCAGATCTTCGCCAGAAAGATGCAGCTCAACTTTTAGGAGAAATGCGATCGGCGCAGATCGATATTGATCCCTATAAAAGGCAGCTCAGCCTTGAACTCGATATCCCGGTGTTACAAACCAAGAAACGTTCACGTAAGCCAGTGGGTGAAGTTCGAATCGGTACCAACGTTATTGAGAGAGTTCGCACCCTGACACAATCGACGACGGCGCTATCAGTAACGGAGTCTGGAATGAAAGATCGAAAGAAAATTGAAAGCACAACAGAAGTGCGGCGCAGAACATCTCAACGAGTCGTCCGCAACCGTCTCGTCGCGTTACTTATGGTGATTGCGCTCGGCTCTGGCGGTGCGTGGTATCAATTGATTGGATCAAAAATTTCTATCCCATCAATCGCCGGATTGAGTGAATCGGATGCTCGCCTCACCTTGAAGCCACTTGGTATTCGAATCGCCGTGGTCAGCAAAGCATTCAGTGAAGATATACCGGTTGGCAAGATCATCTCATCAGATCCAGGCGGTGGCGGGCATCTCAGTAAGGGTGGCGTTGTGACCATCATTCTCTCCAAGGGTGCGGAACGGATTTCGATTCCTACAATCACCGGCCTAGCTCCAGATACCGCTTCGGCAGCTCTTCAATCCGCCGGTCTCAAAGTCGGGACTACTACCCTAGATTTCAGTTCTACCGTCACCATGGGCATGGTAATTAATGGTAATCCGATGGGCGGCTCCCCTGTTCGCCGTGGCTCGCTAGTAAATCTAGTTATCAGCAAGGGGATCCAATCAGTTGCCCTCACTTCCTACGTAAACCAAAGCGGAGATCAAGCAAGCAATGAATTAACCAGTGCTGGTTTCACAGTTCAAACTATCTTTGGTTTCAGTGACACCGTCCCTGCCGGAAACGTTATCTCGCAAACTCCAGGCGCTACTGCAGTAGCACCCGTTGGTTCGACTGTTGTGATTGTTCTCTCCCAGGGTTCCGAAACTGTCTTCATCCCTAATCTTTATAGTCTCAGCGAAGTGGCTGCGACAAGGGCACTTGAGAACCTGCAGCTCAAAGTAAAGGTTAAAAAGATCGGAAGTAAAAAACTAAAGACGGTGACCAATATTTCGCCCAAAGTGGGAACCAAAATTAAGCGAGGAAGTACTGTGACGATCACCGTGGGATGACTTCGTATAAGGTGATCCAATGGCTATTGGACCACGGATCGGCGCCCACACACCGACGTCTGGTGGGATGGCAAAACGAGCCATCGGTTACGCGCTCACTACCGAGGCTGAAGCTATTCAAGTCTTTGCCTCTAATCCACGGGGTTGGGCAATGCCTGATCCACAGCCAGAAGCCGATGGTGCCTTTCTCGATAAGTGCCTTGAGTTAGATATCAAGAGTTATGTCCATGCACCATTTTTAATAAATCTTGGCTCACCAACAATAGGTACCTACGAAAACTCACTCGCCTCAACCGCCTACTCGCTTAAACGCGGTCGCCAAATCGGATCTCAAGGAGTCGTTATCCATACCGGTTCAGCAGTTGATGTAAAACACCTACCCACCGCGTGGAAACAAATCCATGAGGGCATGATGCCAATTCTCAATAATTTAAGTGATGAAGACCCATGGTTGCTGTTAGAACCGACCGCTGGTCAGGGCCAATCGCTCGTCAAAAAACTTGAAGATCTGACTCAGTACTTCGAAGCGCTCGAGTGGCATCCCAAGGTCGGAGTCTGCCTCGACACCTGTCACGTCTTTGCTGCTGGTCATGACATCGCCACCGAAGGTGGAATGAGTAAAACGCTCGATCTTCTCGTTGATCTTGTTGGAATCGAGAGAATTCAACTGATTCATGCCAACGATTCGATGGATATTTGCGGTGCGCTCAAAGACCGCCATCAAAATATTGGAAAGGGTTTCATTGGTGAAAAGCCCTTCGCCGAACTCTTGGCGCACCCAGCAGTTAAAAACGCCCCCCTCATCCTCGAGACACCGGGCATGGAACCAGAGCATGCTGCTGAAATCGCCCTTCTTAAAAAAATGCGAGCAAAAATTAAATGACTGGTGGAAGAAATAAATACCTGGTGGTTTCGCTCTTACTAGCAGTCGCAGCTATTTGGGGTGGCTCCTTCGTCATCATGAAAGATAGTTTGGATAAAATAAATGTAAATTCATTCCTGGGCTGGCGTTTTATCATCGCGGCTCTCGTCATGACCCTCTTACGGCCAAAGGCGCTGCTACATATCCGTGGAAAATTCTTGCTCAAAGGCGTCGTAATTGGCTCACTCCTCGGAACTGGTTACATCTTTCAAACATTTGGCTTAACCCAGACAACAGTTGCCAAGACCGGCTTCATCACCGGGCTCTATGCAGTCTTCACACCACTGATTGCAGCCGGGCTTTTCAAGAAGAATATTTCGAAAATTCAGTGGATGGCTACGGCCCTGGCGTTTTCTGGGCTTGCAATGCTCTCCTTCAAAGGTCTCTCAATTGGAGTAGGCGAATCTTTGGTGCTGGTAAGTGCCATTCTCTTCGCCGGACACATTATTGCACTCGGTGAATGGAGCTCAGGGCTAGATTCGTATGCACTGACAATTGTGCAGATGGCGACTGTCGGTGTGATTAGCTTGCTCGGAACTCTGACAACAAAGACACAATCCCCACCAGATTGGAGCGTCTGGCGCGCTATTCTCTTCACCGCACTCTTCGCCAGTGCCTTCGCATTTCTCATTCAGACCTGGACTCAATCTTTCATGGCTCCGACCGCTATCGGGATTTTACTCACGATGGAATATATCTTCGCTGCAATTTTTGGTGTTATCTACGGGCATGAGAGCCTTGGTCTTCGCACACTCGTCGGCGGGGCGCTCGTCATTGTTGCAATGGTTGTCATTATTTCGGCAGAAGATAAAGTCAGCGCATGATTGATCTACGTTCAGATACTGTCACACGACCATCCCCCGAGATGCGTGCAGCAATCGCAGCGGCGCCGGTCGGAGATGATGTCTACGGCGGTGATCCGACCGTTAACGCCCTTCAAGAACGCGTCGCTGCGCTCTTTGGTAAAGAGGCTGGTCTCTTCACGCCAACCGGCTCACTGGCGAACCAACTTGCCATCAGAACTCTTGTTAAACCGGGCGAAGAGCTTCTCACTGAAACCCAGTCTCATATCGTCCGTGCCGAGCTTGGCGCCGGCGCGGTCTTTAGCGGAATCACTACCCGAACGTGGCCCTCAAAAAATGGCGCTCTGATCGCTCATCAGCCGCTGGAAATCGCTTCACCTGATGCTGGCCCCTATCTCGTTTCGACCACTGCGATCGCTATCGAGAACACCCACAATTTTGGCGGAGGAACCGTCCAGTCGATCGATGAAATTGCAGTTCTTCGCCGTGAATCTCTTAAATTGGGATTAACGATGCACCTGGATGGCGCACGAATTTGGAACGCTCATGTTGCAAGCGGAACTTCATTTCAAGAGCTTGCCTCCCACTTCGACACCGTAAGCGTCTGCTTCTCTAAGGGTCTTGGTGCACCTGTTGGTTCGATGATGCTCGCCAACAAAGAACGAATCCTTGAAGCGCAGCGTTGGCGCAAGCGTTACGGCGCTGGAATGCGGCAGATTGGTCTACTGGCTGCCGGTGTGGATTATGCACTTACACATAATATTGAACGCCTCGCAGATGATCATCGCCGCGCAAACGCGATAGCAGTGACCTGTGCTGAGATCACCCTCGATCTCATCGATCCCGCGTTAGTGCAGACAAATATTGTCGCTCTCGATGTAAGCAAGAGCGGAAAAAGCGCCGGCGATTTAGTCGCCGAACTTCGCGACCATGGAATTCTCGCTGGAGCTATGGGTTCCAAACTATTACGCCTCGTTACACATATGGATTTCGATGATGCGCAGTTAGAAAAAACTCTAGAGGTGCTACCCCTGTTACTTAAGCGCTCCTTCATGGCGTAACAGGTGGGCTTTTCGCTCTACCCCATAACCATAATTACCGATGGCTCCGCCACTTTTAACGATCCTGTGACATGGGATTATTGGCGCAATGAGATTTTTTCCACAAGCAGTACCGACCGCGCGAACGGCGGCTGGTGCGCCAATCTTCTTGGCTAGCTCGGCGTAACTCCACGTCTGCCCAGCTGGAATCTTGCGCATCGTCTTCCAGACATGCTGCGCAAACTCAGAGCCAGGTTGGCGAACCGTAATCCCGTTAAGCGCATGAAGATCGCCATTGAAATAATCTGCAACCAGTTCAGAGATTACTGGAATCTCTTTCACATCTGTGATCCCGACTGAAAATTCCGAGCCATCCATCCGCTTATGTAGATCGAGAAAACTACTAAACCCAGCTGCGAGTAAGACATGCTCTCTCGCAACGAGATAGAGAACACCCGCGGGGGTATTAACAAAACTCTGCAGTAGCATCTCGAAAGCCTAGACCTTAAGTGATGGCGAGGGAATAACTAGCTACTAGCGATCTCGCAACATCTCAGCGACCAAAAAGGCGAGTTCAAGTGATTGCGTATGGTTTAAGCGCGGATCACAGGCTGATTCGTAACGGCTCGCTAGGTCGGACTCAGAGATCTCTTCGCCGCCGCCAAGGCATTCGGTGACATCATCACCGGTGAGCTCAATATGGATACCACCAGGATGCGTTCCGACCGCCTTGTGGGATTCGAAGAAGCCGCGAACTTCATCCATAACATCATCAAAGCGACGTGTTTTATAGCCGGTCGAGGTTTCAAAGGTATTGCCGTGCATCGGATCGCAGACCCACAAGACTTTCGCGCCAGATTCTTGGACAGCTTTTAACAAGGGGGGTAATTTTTCACGAATCTGACCAGCGCCCATGCGCGTTATAAAGGTGAGTCGACCAGGTTCGTTTTTCGGATTGAGCTTGGCGATAATCGCTAGCGCCGCTTCAGGCGTAGTCTTCGCGCCTAACTTAATGCCGATTGGATTCTGGATCTTGGCGGCAAAATCCATATGCGCACCATCCATCTCGCGCGTGCGCTCACCGACCCACAAGAAGTGTGCTGAAACATCATAGGGAAGATTTGTTCGCGAATCGATACGCGTAAGTGGGCGCTCATATTCAAGAATCAGAGCTTCGTGACTTGAATAGAAATCTACCGATTTAAAGGATTCGGGATCAACGCCAGCAGATTCCATAAAGGCGAGTGCGCGACTGATCTCATTCGCCATCTCTTCATAACGTGCACCGAAGCGTGGATCGTTTGCAAAGCCCTTATTCCAGGAGTGAACCTGACGCAGGTCGGCGAAACCACCTTGAGTAAATGCGCGAACTAAATTAAGGGTTGCAGCCGACGTGTTGTAGACCTGGACAAGACGAGCAGGATCTGGCGTACGTGCCGCCAGCGTAAATTCAAGATCATTGACTGCATCTCCGCGGTAGGCAGGAAGAGTCACGCCATCACGGGTTTCATCGTTGCTACTTCGTGGCTTGGCGAATTGACCAGCCATCCGACCAACTTTAATAACTGGCAAGCTCGCAAAGTACTGGAGCACCGCCGCCATCTGAAGAATAGTTTTTATCCGATTACGAATTGAGTCGGCCGTTGCCGCAACAAAGGTCTCGGCACAATCTCCGCCCTGTAGCCAAAATGCCTTACCGTCTTGAGCATCAGCAATTCGCGCCTTGAGGTTATCGCATTCACCGGCAAAGACGAGTGGTGGTAATTTAGAGAGAGTAAGTACCGCTGCTTGGACGGCAGGGCCTTCGACTCCCCCGGGCCATTGCGGTTGTTGCGCAGCAACGAGGCCAGGGGTGAAGAGGTTATCTAAAGTTGTCATAAGAGAATCGTACGGAGTCTCACTCGGCTCTCGCCGGGCAATTATCCGAAGAAGACCTCTGCTTCTGCATAGCGCGCAGGCTCAACCAACTTCAGCTCGCTGGTCGCTGATGCCAAGGGCACCCGCGCAATCGATGTACCGTGGAGTGCCATCATTGTGCCGAATTCACCATCGTGGATTGCAGTGATTGCCTGAAGGCCAAATCGGGTTGAGAGCACGCGGTCAAAGGCCGTTGGGGTGCCACCGCGCTGGATATGTCCAAGAACAGTGCAACGGGTTTCGTACTTTGTGCGCTCAGTAATTTCCGCCGCAAGCCAATCACCAATTCCCGATAACTTCACATGGCCAAAAGCATCCAGGCTCTGATCTTTGATCACCATATCGCCATCTTGGGCAATCGCACCTTCAGCAATCACGATGATTGGAGCACGATTAGCCTTGAACGAGGCATGGACATATTCACAAACTTTTTCAACTGAGAATTTCAATTCTGGAATAAGAACCGCGGCGCCGCTGCTCGCCATACCTGAATGCAGGGCGATCCAACCGGCATGTCGACCCATCACCTCCACAACTATCGGGCGATGATGCGATTCGGCCGTTGTATGTAAGCGATCAATCGCTTCGACAGCGATATTTACCGCGGTATCGAAGCCAAAGGTGTAATCGGTGTTGTTGAGATCATTATCGATCGTCTTTGGTACGCCAACTACATGGACTCCGAGTGCATCAAGTTTGGTAGCGACGCCCAAGGTATCTTCGCCACCAATAGCAATGAGGGCATCGATGCCATGTTTTGCAAGATTTTCTTTAATTCGCTCGACTCCACCATCGATTTTAAATGGATTGGTCCGGGACGACCCAAGGATGGTTCCGCCTTTGGGAAGAATGTCGCGAACAACCTCAAGATTGAGCTCCATTGTGAGGCCTTCAAGCGGCCCCTTCCAGCCATCGCGAAAACCGAGAAATTCATAGCCGTACTCTTTGATGCCCTTAGTTACAGCCGCACGAATAACACCATTAAGGCCGGGGCAATCTCCGCCACCAGTAAGAAGGCCAATACGCATCAAATACTCCAAAGAAGTTCGAATGAAAAGGCTTCCTCGCGAGAGCAGCCACCGTCGTCAACACTGACAAAGTAAGTCTACCCTTGCCCCATGCCTTTAATTGCCGGGGTCGATAGCTCTACCCAATCAGTAAAGATCGTTATTCGAGATGCCCTCACGGGTGCCCTGATACGCGAGGGACGCGCTCCCCACCCCAGTGGAACCGAAGTAGATCCAGAGATGTGGTGGAACGCCTTACAACAAGCGATTATTTCTGCCGGCGGGCTTGACGATGTCGAGGCAATTTCGATCGGTAGCCAACAACATGGCATGGTCGCGCTAGATAGCCATGGCGCAGTAATTCGACCAGCTTTACTGTGGAATGACACTCGTTCGGCAGCTGCAGCTGCGGCGATTAATAGTGAAATTCCAGATATCGCTGCCCGAACAGGTTCATCACTCGTAGCGGCTTTTACAGCTAGCAAAATTCGTTGGCTCGCAGATACCGAACCGGCAAACGCTCTACGAGTAGCAGCGATCTGCCTGCCACACGATTGGCTGTCATGGAAGTTGAGTGAGAGTAACGAGCTAAAAGATATCTTTACCGATCGTAGTGATGCATCAGGGACTGGCTACTTCGATCCGGTGAGTTCTGAATACGACCGCGAAATCTTTAGCAAAGTTTTTAAATCTCACGCCGACGTAATCCTGCCGCGAATCGTGGCTAGTAAAAACTGGGGTGCAACAACTTCACGCGGTCTTAAAATAGCGGCAGGTGCTGGCGATAATGCGAGCGCCGCCCTCGGTCTTCAAGCCGAGCTGGGCGATCTTGTAATCTCACTCGGAACAAGTGGCACCGCCTTCGCGATCTCTGATACGCCAACCCATGATCCAACTGGTGAAGTTGCAGGCTTCGCTGACCTTACGGGGCGCTACTTACCGCTCGTGTGCACTCTCAACGCGGCACGAATCCTTGATGCTGCTGCTGCAATCCTCGGGTGCACTCATGAAGAACTCGGCTTATTGGCACTCGACGCCCCACCAGGGGCCAACGGCCTCACCCTGTTGCCGTATTTCGAAGGCGAAAGAACACCCAACCGACCAGCTGCGACCGGTGTACTCGCCGGAATGACCATTAATAATTCAAGCCGTAACGACATAGCACGAGCATTTATCGAAGGCATGCTCTGTGGCCTTGTTGATGCTGCCGAAGCACTCATTCAACGCGGCGTTCGTATCAATCGAGTTCTGATGATCGGAGGTGCTGCAAAAAATCCAGCGGTCACTCAGATTGCAGCCTCACTCTTTGGTCGAGAAGTACTAGTCCCACCAGCGGGTGAGTACGTTGCGAACGGTGCCGCACGCCAGGCAGCGTGGGCGCTCTTGGGTGGTGAGAGCGCTCCACAATGGGATCTCGGAGAGATCGAACACGTAGTCGCCCCTCACACACCAGAAGTAGTCGCCCGTTATCGAGAGTTGCGCGATCTAGCTCCCGAACTTTCTAAGACTCAGCAGAAGAAATGAGTCGCAGAAACTGGTCACTCTTTCTCTTTACTGGTCTCTTATGGGGCATTCCCTACCTGCTGCTCAAGGTCTCGGTCGCCGAACTCTCAGTCCCGGTGATCGTCTGTAGCCGAACCTTTATCGGCGCGCTAGTCCTTGTGCCTATCGCCATCCATCAAAAGAATTTCATCCCTGCCCTCAAGAAGTTCCACTTCGTTCTTCTCTACGCAATTCTTGAAATGTTTCTACCTTGGGTGTTAATTACCTCTGCAGAACAGAAGATCTCATCGGGGCTAGCAGGCTTGCTCGTCGCCACCGTTCCTATTTGGACAACGATCCTCGCATCCCTCTCGGGTGATAAGACTGTCTGGCACTCGAAACGACTGATCGGCATGATCATCGGCTTTATTGGAGTTGTCATGGTCGTCGGAATCGAAAGCGTTCGGTCGAGTCAAAATTTACTTGCGATCGCAATGATTCTTCTTGCTGCTCTCTCTTATGCCACTGCCGTAACGACAGTGATGATCAAAATTCCAGGGGTCGATCCCATTGCTGTGAATGGCCTGGCGATGATGACTACTTCACTCTTTTATCTACCTTTTGCGCTATTCGCTCTTCCGCATCAGCTACCCAGTGGAAAGGTGATTGCCGCTCAAATCGCGCTCGGTCTCTTTCCAACCGCGCTCGCCTTCATTCTCTTCTTCATGTTGCTCAAAGATGTGGGTTCGGCTCGGGCGTCAATGGTCACCTATTTAAATACTGCATTTGCTGTAGTTCTTGGCGTGCTCATTCTTGGCGAACCTTTGACCCTGGGAATTGTGATCGGATTACCACTCGTGTTGATCGGTTCTTACTTTGCGGGTCGAAAGAGCGTTACTCAGTAAAGCCCAATCGTGCCAGGGCCTTAGGGTCGCGTTGCCATTCCTTTGAAACTTTGACGTGCAGACCTAGAAAGATCTTTGCGCCAAGGAAATTCTCAATACTTCCGCGGGCAGTCGTGCCGATCGCCTTAAGTCGCGATCCTTGTGGCCCAATAATGATCGACTTCTGGCTATCGCGTTCGACGTGAAGGGTGGCATGAATATCGAAGAAATTCTTACCTTCGCGCTTTGCGTACTCATCTATAGTGATCATCACCGAGTGAGGAAGTTCTTCGTACAGATCTTCAATCGCCGCTTCACGAATTAATTCAGTGATCGTGAGCTCTGTCGCTTGATCCGTGGAAATATCTTCTGGGTAAAGAGATGGTGACACCGGCAGTGCCTTCGATAGCAGTTCCATCAAGAGTTCGGTCTGTTCTTCGCGCTTGGCCGATACTGGCACAATCTCGCGGACCGAAATATTAAGGCGTTCGATAAAAGCTGAAACTTCTACTAGCTTGGCGATTAAGACTTCAGATTTGCTTGCCTTATCTACCTTGGTGACGGCAATATAAATATTGCGAACATGACCGAGTTGCTTCACAATAAATTCATCACCAGCCCCAATCGCTTCATCCACCGGGAGGCAGATTAATGCGGCATCAACAGATTCAAGGTTTTCGGTTACCATCGCGTTAAGTCGTGCACCAAGCAGGGTCTTCGGCTTATGCACTCCTGGGGTATCAACCAAGATCATCTGATAATTGGGCTTAGAGATAATTCCACGGATTGGATTACGAGTCGTGTTGGGGTGGTGAGAGGTGATCACGATCTTCTTGCCTACAAGAGAGTTCACTAGGGTGGATTTTCCGACATTGGGACGACCAATAACGGCGACAAATCCAGCTCTATGTTCAGTCTCATCACTCATGGGAGAAGTCTCTCACTACAAAGGTCCAAGCAGCTCCACAATCTCTTCCACTGATGAGACTAGCTCAGCTCTTCGTTCATTGATCAGGCGATGACATCCCTCACTCGTTGGCGAGTTGATGGGTCCAGGCACTGCCATAACAGGGCGCAGTAACTCGGCGGCATCGCGCGCAGTTCGCAGTGAGCCGCTCCGGTGTGCGGCTTCAACAACGAGAGTCCCTTGTGAAAGAGCTGCTATCAGGCGATTGCGAATAAGAAAACGATGTGGGACTGCGCTTACGGTGGGCAATACTTCAGAGAGGAGGAGACCGTGATCAGTAATTTCAGTAAAGAGCCGATCATTCCCAGAAGGAAAGATACTTCGCACACCGCCACCAAGGATCGCCACGGTATCTCCTTCAACCGCTAGCGCACCACGATGAGCAGCACTATCGATCCCAAAAGCGCCCCCACTCACGATCGCCCATTCGTGATCACTCAGTCCAGCAGCAAATTCACTCGCGATGCGTGAGCCATAAGTAGTTGGGTTGCGCGTCCCCACGATCCCAATCGATCGAGCCAAAGTCGAAAGGATTTCGCGGATTCCAAGGCCGATAAGAGCAAACGGTGGCGCCGCCAGATCATCGAGCTGCTTGGGCCAATCGATTGAATATGGGGTGAGAAGAAAGGCTTCACCAAGTTGATTGATAACTCCTTCACTGGAGAGTGCATGAATCCGCTCCGCTATTTTCTCACCCGAGTGTTTTCCTGCTCGATATTGACCAAGCTTCAGTCGATCAATTACTTCGCAGGGACCGTGGATGGCTACTTCACCGGTCCAGTACGTAGAGTTTCCTTCAATCGTTGCGATCAAGATGAGCCGTGCTACTTCATCATCTGTCATAAGAAAGATCCCTCGCGCATTAAGAAGGCTTGTTCGACACTACTGCGAGTCGGACGGATATCGCCACAGCCATCTGAGATCGACCAAGCAACCCGCAACACCTTATGAAATCCACGGGCGCTCAATCGCTCAGAGTCCAACTCCTTGTGCAGAAACGCCATTCCGTTGCGCTCTGCCTTAAATCTGCCACGTAGTTCACTCGAAGGAATTTTTGAATTAATCGACCACCGCTCACCTGCAAAGCGTTCTGCCGCGACCGCACGAGCACTCACCACTCTAGATTTGACGAGAGCGCTCGTCTCGCCATGAGTCTCGGATGCCATCTCAAGTCGAGTTGGCGCCTCGACAAAGGCACGAATATCGATTCGGTCGAGTAGTGGCCCAGAGAGTTTCTTAAGATAATTACGGATCTCACGAGAAGAGCAGGTGCAGCCCCGTGCTCGACCATTAAATTTTCCACACGGACATGGGTTTGCTGCTAAAACTAGGAGAAAGCTCGCCGGGTAAGTAACGGTCCCAACGGCACGGGAAATCGTGACGCTGCCGGATTCAAGTGGTTGCCGCAATGAGTCGAGCACGCCACTCGCGCACTCGGGTGCCTCATCAATAAAAAGAATTCCTGCGTGAGCGAGTGAGACAGCTCCCGGCTTAACGGCATGAGATCCCCCACCGACCATCGCAGTTGTTGTTGTCGTGTGATGGGGCGCGACAAAGGGTGGAGTGCGAGTAAGAAGTCCACGTGCCGCCAGCGAGCCGGCAACTGAATGAATTGCACTAACCTCCAGCGATTCGGCTGGCGTAAGCGCTGGCAGAATGGTTGAAATACGCTCGGCCAGCATCGTCTTGCCAGTCCCTGGCGGGCCGATCAAGAGAAGATGATGTCCACCAACTGCCGCTATCTCCAGCGCATATCTAGCCTGAACCTGCCCAACGACATCGATTAAATCTAGAAAATCATCGGTTGCATCCGCTAGCTGTTGCGGTTCCCGAATCGGCGAATTCCCAGTCTGTAAATAGTGAACTACTTCGGCGAGAGCAGCGAAGGCGGATATCTGAATCCCAGGAACAGCTTGTGCCTCTCGATAATTTTCTAACGGAACGATCGCTGATTGGGCACCAAAAGTAAGTGATGCGATAAGAGTTGGAAGGACGCCCCTCACAAATCTGATTGCGCCATCGAGTCCAAGTTCTCCCATCAGCACTAATGTTTCGGGAATGTTATTCTCTATAACTCCTTGAGCAGCGAGTAAACCGATCGCAATGGGCAAGTCATAATGCGAACCACTCTTTGGTAACCAGGCCGGGGAGAGCGATATCGTCACCTTCTTATTTGGCCACGGATATCCACTATTAAGTAGCGCAGAACGTACCCGCTCTCGAGATTCAGATAGCGCGGCATCAGGCAATCCCAGCAAGGTATATCCAGGTAGACCATCAGAGATATCAACTTCTACATCAACGAGGTGGCCCACGAGTCCCAGCAAAGCGAGGGTACGGACCTTGGCTAGCGCCATTAGAGAACCGCCTCGCGATAATCAATTTCGCTTCTTCCATCGGAGCTAAAAATTACCCCCGCACAATCGATCCGATATTCCTTCCCCCACATATTGTGAAGGACGAGCCATGCCAGTGCCAGCTTCTGAAGACGGTAGGCCTTATCTGCGGAGATGGCCTCAAGCGGGTCGCCAAATTTACGTGAGCTCCGACTTTTGACTTCTACAAAAGCAATCTCATCAGTGGGAGCAAGGGCTACGAGATCGATCTCACCTGTTTTTATACGCCAGTTGCGATCGAGAATCGTAAAACCTTTGCTTTGTAGATAGCGGAATACCACTTCTTCGCCCCGTGCACCGAGAATTTGCTTATTCATAATGAAGTCAGGCTAGAGATATCTCAACGAAAAGCGAGAAGCAGTGAGAGCGGTATGTGGACGGTTGTGAACTGTTAATAAAGATTGTTAGGTAAGAAGGGCTGCGATATTTGCAAAACTTTTTCGATGTATTGGAGTCACACCAAGCCGCTGTATCGCCGCCATATGTTGGGCTGAGCTGTAACCCTTATGTGAGGCGAAGCCATAACCTAGATAGCGAGTATCCATGTCGATCATGATGCGATCTCGATAAACTTTTGCGATAATTGATGCTGCACTTATGGAGATCGCAACTTGATCGCCCTTCCAAATTCCCAGATTTGGTATTGATAAACCCTCAACTGCGTAACCATCTGTGAGTACATATTCTGGAACGGCTGTGAGAGCGCTCACTGCCCTACGAAACCCCTCTAAATTGGATTTATGCAGACCGTTACGATCAATTTCATCACTTGAGATTTCGATAATCGAAAGTGCTAAAGCTTCTGCCTTGATAACCTCATAAAGCTCATCTCGTTTCTTTGCCGAGAGCGCTTTGGAATCCCTGACCTGCGCCAGCACCGGTGAGAATGGATCCTTCAAAATCAGCGCAACGACTACAAGTGGTCCAGCACAAGGACCACGCCCCGCCTCATCGACTCCAGCAATTACCTGCATTCCTGCTGCGCGAAGTTTCTGCTCGATCGCACTCATGAAATTATTTTTTGACGGCTACCTTAGATAGATCAGGCGATACAGATAAGAACTTTAGACCTTGAGGCGGCCAGACCGTTGCAAATGCACGGCCAACCACAGCGTTCAGAGGGACCATGCCGTGATGGATATCATCGGTGTGAAAACGCGAATCAGCAGATGCGCTGCGATGGTCGCCCATCACCCAGATAAAGCCCTTAGGCACATTCACCTTAAAGGTGGACTCACTTGGCTTATTACCAGAAAAAATATATGGCTCATTAATTGCCGTGCCATTGACCGTTAAGCGACCTTTGGTATCGCAACAAATAACAGAATCACCACCCACGCCAATTACCCGTTTAATTAAATATTGCTTAGCCGGATCAGGCAAGACTCCGACCGAGACCAGCGCATTCTTGATGGCAACAACGGACTTTGAGCCGGTTTCACCTGGCGCTTGGCCAAGCCAATTGGCAGGATCCTTAAAGACAACGACTTCACCGCGTTTGATATCGCTAAAGAAGTTTGCAAGTTTATTCACTGCAATACGGTCACCGATTAAAAGTGTCTTCTCCATTGAGCCTGATGGAATGTAGAAAAAGTGAATCAGAAAGGTCTTAACAAAGATCGAGACAACGAGAGCCGAAACAACGATGATTGGAATTTCGCGTAAGAGTGAGCCCCGTTTAGGAAGGCGCATACAGGAGTTGCTTAAGCTTCTGGAGTTGCTTCTTCAGCGGTGACTTCAACCACTGGAGCTTCAACCACTGGAGCTTCAACGATCGCTTCTGGAGCGACTACCGCTTCAACGATAAATGAGCCACCGATGCCGCGCTTCTCTTTAATCTTGGCAGCCTTACCGCGAAGATCGCGGAGGTAGTAAAGCTTGGCGCGACGAACATCGCCTCGTCGTACCATCTCGTACTTTTCAATAACCGGAGTGTGGACGGGAAAAGTTCGTTCGACGCCGACACCGTAGGCGAGTTTGCGGATTGTGAAGGTCTCGCGGACGCCAGAACCCTGACGACGGATAACGACTCCCTGAAAGAGTTGGATACGACTCTTCGTGCCTTCAATAACGCGAACGTGAATCTTGATCTCATCCCCCGGGCGGAAGTTAATAAGGTCTTTGCGGAGTGAGGCAGCATCTACTGCGTCTAACACGTTCATCGTGGGGTCCTAACGTTTTTGAAAATTATCAGATCGCAAGTCTGCTTGCGAAGTCCCAATCCTGCCATATTCAGCCCTGATCACCCAATTTCAGCTACCAGCTCCATGTGAAGGGCTGGGCCAGCGGCAATCACCATGAGCGGGCCTGGGGCTGCCCCAAGCCGGCCGGTCACAATCGCGCCCGCCTCGGTGGCGATAAGCCCGCCAGCAGCGAGATCCCACTCCTGCAGATCGATCTCAAAGAAGCCATCAAGCGCGCCCATCGCGACGTTACAGAGATCAACAGCTGCAGCTCCTGCTCGGCGAATATCTCGAATGCGTGGAATGAGGTGCTGCGCGAACTCGGCCTGCCCCACCCGTCGATCGAGTGAGTATGAGAATCCAGTTCCAATCAAGGCTCGTTCGAGAGCGACCGGCTCATTACAACGAATCGGTTCGCCATTGAAGTGAGCGCCACCACCTCGGGTCGCCGTCCATAATGAGTTAATGCTTGGCGCACTCACAACGCCAACAATGACGCCATCGCGATCTTTCGCAGCAACAGAGACATTCCAACCAGGCAAGCCATAAAAATAATTAACCGTTCCATCGAGAGGATCGATGACCCAGGTGACGCCCGATTGCGAGGCGCGCTCGGCGCCCTCTTCGCCAATAATTCCATCATCTGGCCGGGCGGCTAAGAGCAGCTCCACGATCATCTTCTCACTCGCGTGGTCCATCTGAGTTGCAAAATCGACCGGCGAACTCTTCTGGTTTATCTCAAAATTACTGGGCCGGGCAGAGAGCAGGGTCGACGCTTTCTCGGCAACATCGACGGCTAGGGTCAGTAACTGCTGAAAATTTGGGCGCTCGCTCATAGTTAGAATCTAAGTGTGTTCACCCCATATCGCAAACTCTTCGCCACTCCCGGTGGCATTCGGTTTTCGATCCCAGGACTGATCGCTCGTATGCCGATCTCGATGACGCTCCTGGCTGTCACTCTCGTCATCGTGGCCGAGACCCATAAGTACACCCTGGCCGGCTTTGTCTCCACTGGGGCGGCGATTATTACAAGTGTCATCTCTCCGATGTGGTCGCGGTTAGCCGATCAATACGGGCAGCGCGCCCTTCTGCGCATCAATATCCCACTTCACATGTTCTTCGGTCTCACCTTTCTCTTCGTTATTACCCGACACGGCCCAGAATGGCTTTGGATGAGCGCAATCTTTTTATGCGAATTCTTTATGGTCAATATTGGTGGGATGGTCCGTCGACGCTGGCTTTATGCAATCGGCGAAGATCGTACGTTAATTAATACTGCTTACAGTTATGAAGCGCTGGTCGATGAAATTATTTTTATCACCGGTCCCTTGATTGCATCCATTGCTGCAACGTTAATCGCCCCCGCTGCCGGAATTCTTTTCGCCTTCGCGTTTATGTCGATTGGGACTTTCTTCTTCGTGCGAGAGCGCACCACCGAACCACCTCCTCATCCTAAGGTGGATGGCGTTAAACATGGTTCAGTGCTGAAGCAACAAGAGCTACAGGCTGTTGCGTTGCCATTTATTTTCTTGGGCGCTTTCTTCTCATCGACCCAACTAGCGGTCGTCGGGTATACACAACAGCACCATCAATCGGTCTATCTTGGCGTTGTACTTGCACTCTGGGCCGCAGGAAGTGGCGTTGCTGCACTCTTTAACGGCGCGATTCACTGGAAGATTAGTGATGCCGATAAATTTAAGCGGCTTATGCACTTAATATTTATCGTCTCACTCCCTTTCCTCGTTGTTCATTCTGTCTGGCAGCTAGGCATCGCGCTCTTTATCAGTGGTTTTGGAGTAGCTCCCTTGATCGTCGCCGGATATGGCGTCGCCGAAAAATCCGCATCATCGGCTCGGATTACCGAAACTCTCGCCTGGGTGATCGCCGCTCTCAGTTTCGGTGGCGCCCTGCCTGGACCAATCTCGGGATATCTCATCGATAACTACGGAGCCAAAGCGGCGCTGGTCGTTCCAATCGGCGCACTCGTTCTGGCCAATTTTGCACTGCTCCCTTATATCCGTGTCTGGCGCCGCATCCAACATCACTAGCAGGCATTCGTTACTCTTTCACCATGACAGATCTGCGACTCGTAGGGCGTTCTGAGGATGGCACAGAGCTCGAACTCACCGATAATGAGGGTAAGAGTTTCTCGCTTCGCATCAGCGATCAACTACGCGCAACGATCAACCAGCCCCGACTCGTCGCGGTCGTTTCGGAAGATGAAGTGCTTTATACATCAGTTAAAGAAATTCAATCTCGTCTCCGCGCGGGTGAATCAAGTGATTCGATTGTTCGATCGACCGAATGGGATGCCGAGAAGATCGAGAGATTCTCTGGCCCAATTATGCAAGAGCGCGCTTTTGTAATTGGTCAGGCTCTTGCGACTGCGCTGCGACGTGATCCGCACTCACCAACATTGATGGCTGCCACCATCGCGCAACTTTCACCCCGTGGTGTTGATATGCAACTCGTTGAATGGAATACCCGCCGCACCGATGATGGTTGCTGGAATATTATTTTGAATTACCCACTCACAACTGGCTCGGGTGAAGCGAATTGGTCATTTAGCCCTGATAATCGGACTCTTATCGCGGTTGATGAAGGTGCGAGTTGGATTTCGGGTGACGAGAAACCGCTACGCGCCAGCACGCCGACACATGGCATGGTTTTTCCAGTTGAACCTTCTGCGAGCAACCCAGCTCCGCGTCTTGTCGCGGTAAGGCCTGAAGAACCGATTCGAATCTCTTCCACCCCCGTCAGCGCTGAAAGTACAGCTAAGAAGGTTCGCGAAGATGTAGAACCTGAAGCAAAGCGCGATGGCGTGACAAAGAGGATTCGTATCCCATCATGGGATGACATTATGTTCGGTAAGAAAGAAGAGGAATCAGAACCTCATCCAGAGTAAAACCACCATGATGGCCAACCATCTTGCTCTCACGTTCAGCGATAGCCGGATCCAGAAGAACTAACCCACCGCGCGGAACTGCAATCAAATCCCCCATGCGATCCAACGAGGCCTCGGAAACTATTTCACCAAAGAGTAGGTGAGCATCAACCTTGGTAAATATTTCAACTTTCTCGCCAAAGTAATTGCGCCACACTTCTGCGGTATCGATCTCTGATCCGGCGCGAAGATAGATATGCCGCGCCCGGGCTTCTCCGCCGATAAGTGTTACGTTCTCGAGTAACACGCTATCGGCACCCAAGATCACCTTCTCTTCGACATTCACCATGCCATGATCCGCTGTCAGGTAAATCTGAGTCTCGGGTGGCAGTTGTTCCATCAAAGCGGTCAACAGTTGCGCGACCGTATCGAGTGCAGTCAGCCACTTGTCGGAGCCAACACCATCGCTATGGCCGGTTTTATCAATATTGTTGAGATAGATAAAGGAGTGCGACCCACTAAAGCGATGAGCCGCCACCGCGTTGGAAACCATATCGTTAAGGGAATTCGCTCCACGATACGCAGCACCTCGCATACCAGCGCGGGTAAAGCCGCTTCCATCAAATCTCTTCTCGGCAATATGCGAGACAGCGAGTCCATGGGCTATCGCTCGCTCATACAAAGTCGGCACGCTCTGCCAAATCAGAGGATCGACTCGTTCATCCCATTTCAACGCATTGAGCAACCTGCCAGGGTCACCAGTAAATGGGACTCGGACGGTGTAACCCAACATGCCATGTACGCCAGGGAGTTCGCCCGTCCCGAGTGAAACCAAATTTGTCGCAGTCGTAGTTGGGAAATGAGAGTGGAGTGGCTCATGCGCTCGAAGAGTTTTAAAAATTGGAAACTGGTCCTGATATGTAAGAAGTGAGTTGTAACCGAGGCCATCAATCAAGACCAATGCAACCCGCTTCTTATCCTCGAAGCCAAAATCATTGCTGGTGCCCGGGAGTCCGAGCGCCGCGAAGATTGATTGCGCGAGGCTCGCCAGTCCCCTGGGCTTAACGGGGCTCGACATGCGGTAATCCTGCCACGCGGCAGCCCTTATTGTTCACCTCGAATTTTCACAAATCCTCCCTGTTCTTCTCCTAAAAATTCAAACTATTAAAGAGACTTCGCCCACCAGTCATCAATGGAAGGAAGACATATGTGCGAAGGCCACTCACATCACCACGACGATGCTCAGACCCAGTCCGTAGAGCGCTCGCCAGAATTTGAAATCTCACGACGCGGAGTCGTTAAGGCGGTCGGCGCCATCGCCGGTGCAGCAGCAATTGCGCCACTCGGGGCAGCCCCAGCTGGTGCGACAACCCGTGTTGAGGCTGCTAAGCAGACCACAAATAAGTGGAAGCCAAATCGTTATCTTCTCGGTGGCGACCACCATATCCACACCATGCACTCCCCAGATGGAACCTATACCCCGCTCCAGCAGATTAAGAACGGTGAGAGCAACGGTCTCGACTGGCTCGTGATTACCGATCATGGCGGCACAGCTCATCAAAAATATGCGATTGATGTAATCACCCCGTCAATATCTGCTGCACGCAAACAGACTTCGGTTCACGTATTCCAAGGGCTTGAATGGAACGTTCCTGGCGCAGAACATGCAACAATCATTGTTCCACCAACTCGTAATACCCAAGATATTCTCAAGAAATTTGAACTTCTCTATGACGGTACAGTGCTCGCCGATCTCAAGAAGGTAACTCGTGCCACATCAACTGATGGTGAGTCCTATGCCATTGAAGGTCTCAAGTGGTTGCAGACTCAGGTCGCAAGTGGTGCCATTCCAATGGCTTTGATGTTTGCTAACCACCCAGCTCGAAAGGGTCTGGATTCACCACACGAAGTACGTAACTGGCGTGACACAGCTCCGGATATTGCAGTTGGTTGGGAGGGAGCACCTGGCCACCAAATGTCAGCTGACCCACGAGTGCAGAAGGCTGTTACAGCCACTGGATCAACCACAATCAACGGTCGTGGATATTATGAAAACTCACCCGGGGCAGATTCGTTTGCTGGCTACGCACCGAATGCAACGGAGAATCCGTATCGCACCTACGGTGGATATGACTGGTTTACCGCTCGTGTGGGTGGATTGTGGGATTCACTACTTGCCGAAGGTAAGCCTTGGTGGATCACTGTGAACTCAGATTCACACTCGATCTTCGGTAGCTCGCTTCAAGGTAAAAACTTGAAAGGTGGCGTTCCAGGAAACCAAGACACCGCCTACTACAACACCACAGGGAATTATGGCGCCCCGATTGATTCTGGCGCCCCGATTAGTTTGTATGGCGACTTTGCTCCTGGTCAGTACAGCCGCACCATCGTTGGTGTTGCTGAACGTTCATACCTTGGCATCATGAAATCACTGAAATCTGGAAATATCATAACAACGCATGGTGGCATCATTGATTCTGCCGATATCCGCGTCGTCACCGATACTGATAAGCAAGGCGTCACAGTTGGTGGCCGAACAGTTGCTCAAAAGGGCGATAACGTCACAGCAACAATCACAGTGAACCTAGCCTCACTAGTCAACGGAAATGGTGTTATTCCAAAGTTGAAGCTCGTCCAATTAATCTCTGGCGCCGTAACCGGCCCAGTCACCGATAAAGATACGATCTTTGCGCCGCAGACAAGTGTCACTGAAAGTTATGTCGTTAACGCCACATCAGGAACAGTGGTCTTCACACATACCTTCAAGAATGTACAAGGTGATTTCTACCTTCGCTTCCGTGGTGGAGATGGAAAGAACGTTGATGCCAATGGCAATCCGCTAATGGATGTCCTGGGTGATGCATCGCCTTGGGATAGCCTCTGGTTCTACACCAACCCAATCTTCGTCACCGTCCTCAAGTAATTCATGGTTCTACCTGCATTAAACGAGACCACCTGGGTTGCAATCGACCCAGGTGGTTCTCGTCTCTCCCCAAGTCATATTCAAGGAACCATCCGCGACGCAGCAGGTGAAACGGGAGTCGACATCCAGTGGCTCGCCACAAATCCCATCGAGGAAGGTGAACACCGCTTTGGCTTTCTCGTCGCGTCACAGAACGAGCTCGCACCACTGAAGAAGTTAGTTTTAGAACAGATTGCCAGCACCGAATCCAGCCACGAGCATTCACTCATTGAGGCCGTTGTGGCGAATACTTCAGCGAGATTCATGATCTTTCCATCAGAGATAGCCACCTTTACCAAGCACAGCCCAACTGAACTCATTTCGAGAACAGCAATCGAGCAGGTCATAGCGATCGGTGAAGAGATTCCGATGGATGCAGCCATCGATACTCGAAACTATCTCCGCCCGGTTCTCTATGAAGGAAAGATCACCCTCTTTGTCGAACGGCTCTACACCGGGGAATATGCTCCGATTGAGCGAGAGAATCCACATGAGTGTTGTGGCGGGGCTCACGCTCCCTATTGAAAAAGTAAGGAAGCGCGCTCCAATTTCAGCGCGAATCGAGTCGCTGCGCTTATTACGATCATGAAGTTGGCAAGATACTCACATGGCAACAAAGACCCCAAAAGCGCTTCTCCCAAAACCAGGTGAGAACCCAGGAAAAATTGTAGATATCGATGTCTCAGCCGAGATGTCTGAATCCTTTCTTGAATACGCATATTCAGTCATCTACTCTCGAGCTCTTCCCGATGCGCGCGATGGTTTAAAACCTGTTCAACGTCGCATCTTGCATATGATGTTTGATATGGGACTGCGTCCCGATAAGGGCCACGTGAAATGTGCTCGTGTTGTGGGTGAAGTGATGGGCAAGTTACATCCACATGGCGATGGTGCAATTTATGATGCTGCTGTCCGACTCGCTCAACCATTCACCACTCGCCTACCACTCATTGATGGTCACGGAAATTTCGGTTCACTTGATTCTGGTCCCGCCGCCATGCGTTACACCGAAGCTCGGTTAGCCCCTGCCGCACTTGCAATGGTCACTCAATCCGATGAAAACACCGTTGATTTTGGCGGTAATTACGATGGTCAACTCCTCGAACCACTCGTACTCCCAGCAGCCTTCCCGAACCTGCTTGTAAACGGGGCTACGGGTATCGCAGTTGGAATGGCGACCAACATGGCGCCTCATAACCTTGGTGAAGTTGTTGCCGCAACAAAACATTTGATCGACAACCCTAAGGCGACGCTGAAGGCGCTGATGAAATTTGTGCCAGCGCCTGACTTCCCTACTGGTGGTGAGATCGTTGGGCTCGCTGGCGTTGCTGATGCTTATGCCACGGGCCGTGGCTCCTTCAAAGTGAGAGCAACTGCAGTCATTGAAAAAGTTTCAACCCGCAAGCAAGGGATTGTGATTACCGAATTCCCATTTAACATTGGTCCCGAGAAGGTCGTTGAGAAGATCGCTGATCTGGTCAAGGCGAAGAAGATTCTTGGGATCTCAGATATTGTCGATCTCTCCGATGGCCAGCAAGGCACAAAGGTAGTTATTGAGATCAAGAATGGCTACGAGCCAGAAGAAATTCTTGAAAAACTTTATAAACTCACGCCGATGGAAGATCAGTTCTCAGTCAATGCCGTCGCCCTCGTCAATGGTCGTCCTCGGACTTTGGGGCTAAAAGAACTTCTTCAAGTCTTTATTGATCACCGCATTGATGTTATCCGCCGCCGCTCAATCTTCCGATTAGAGAAAGCCCAAGGGCGTTTAAATCTCGTTGATGGCCTTCTCAAAGCGATCATAGATATCGATAAGGTAATCAAGATTATCCGTGCCTCAGATGATGCTTCGATCGCTCAAGATAATCTCATCAAGAGCTTCAAGCTCTCAGATGAACAGGCTAGCTACATCCTGGATATGCCGCTCCGCCGGTTGACCAAGATGAGCAAACTTGAATTAGAGAGCGAACAGAAAGAGTTGAGTGCCACGATCAAGGTACTCACAACGCTTTTAGGCTCAGAAGATGCGATCCGTAAACAAGTCTCGCTGGAACTCACCGAGGTTGCTAAAAACTTCGCGACGCCACGTCGTAGCCGTATCGGAGAATAGGTAACTCTCAACGACGTATTATCGAATAAGTGGCGATACCGACGGAGCAAGGTTGGTCACCGCGCTGACACTCAGGTGTGATGCATCCCGGTATGTGTTGTGGCCCGAGTAGATAGCGACGCAGCTACTTTTTGGGCAGAGCAGATCGTTGATGGATATATCGCGTATCCCCAGGGCTACGACCGCCCGTTGCGTTGCAATAGTCGCTGCTGACCGCTGCAATCCGAAGTCACAAAAACTCGGAACCTTGAGATGCTTCGAAAGACAATCTGGGATCGATTGCGCTGGTCGGGGCGTATCTTCGATGTAATAGATCGCACCAGCTGGGCGACCTAGTGATTGAAGAAAGTTCACGGTTCCCTTTGCATACCGAGCTGCATAGTTACCGCTACCAATAAGCGGATAGGTGTACTCGGTAAAACTAGTGAGAAAGACTTTGGCCGGCGCTTCTCGTGCGATCCGCGCTGCGACATATTTCTGCCACTTTGCACACGAAACATCGACCACACCATTTCTTTTAGTTGCAAGAAGTGCCGCCGGACACGACGACTTTGTGAGCGATAGTAATTTCCAATGGTTCTGGAGTGCCAGAATCTGGAGTGCGGTGAACCACTGTGCTGCGTGCGAATCCCCCGTGAGTACAACTTCTACCTTTGAATGGAGATCACCAAAAACACAGGGCGCAGTGGGTTGTGAAATCCCAAAGTTAAGGTGGCAGCCATCAGCGTAGATCACCGGTTCGGTGAGATCCATGGCGAACTTCGAACTCTGCGCACTCGCTGGTAGAAATGATGTTGTGGCGAAGACCGCGACTGCAGCAGTTGCCAGAGCAACTCCCCAACCTACAAATCCAACAATGAAGTGACTATGAAATCGAAACGGTGCTTCAACCACCTTTGTTATTGCGTAACCGCCGAGGATCGAGGTGGCAGCGATAACGAGCCTCGTAGTGGTACTTAGGCCTTGGTAGCGTGAGAGCGCGATAACGACCAGTGGCCAATGAACGAGGTAGATCGAAAATGAGTTATCACCAAACCAGCCAAGGATCGGCTGCCAGAAGAGCGTCGAGCGTGCGGTGATGATCGCCATCGCTCCAACAACCGGGAGCAAGGTTGATACCCCTGGGACTGAAAGGTCACTGCCAATTGCAATGATCGAAGCCGTAACCGCCAACCATCCAGCAATAGCGATCACCTTCGCCGCTCTCATTTCACGTGGGAGAGGTGGAAGAACAAGGGCGACGATTATCCCCGCCACAAATTCCCAGGCTCGAGATATCGGTAGATAGAAAGAGTTCACGGCAGCGATATGGGTGTACCAGATGGCGCCTGCAGTAGTGAGTGCAAAAAACGGCAGAAGCATTGCTCTGCGCGCCTTAAAAAATACCAAGAAGAGAATTGGCCATATGAGATAGAACTGCTCTTCTACTCCTAATGACCAATAGTGCAGGTACGGCGTTGGACTCATCGATTGGCTGAGGTAATTATTTCCTTGGGCTGCAAAGCGAATATTTCCAGCAAAGAAGGTTGTCGCTACTCCATCTAAACCAAAGCGTCGAAGAGCGAGTGGTGCCAGAAAAAATCGAGCGAGTGCTGCGGTGATGACAATGACAAGAAGTGAGGCGGGGAGAATTCGCTTTGCACGACGCCGATAAAAATCAAGAATCTGGCTCTTCACCGATCCCGTTCCACGTGCCAAGCGCTCGGTTATGACAAAGCCAGAGATCACAAAGAAGATATCTACCCCGAGAAAACCGCCTTGAAATCCAGCTACCTGCAGATGAAAGAGGAGGACTGCTAAAACAGCGAAGCCACGAAGCGCTTGAATATCGTTGCGCTTCATGGCTTTAACTCTAGAGCCCTCGGGGGTTAAGCGTCGATACGATCGCGATCGATTTCGGCGGTAGCGATGAACTCCTTGCGCGGGGCTACCTCATTGCCCATCAAGAGTTCAAAGACCGCTTCAGCTGCCGTTGCATCTTTCATAGTGATGCGACGAAGTGTGCGTTTTTCAGGATCCATTGTGGTCTCACGCAATTGGTCGGCATCCATTTCGCCAAGGCCCTTATAACGCTGGACTGGCTCTTTCCATCGCTTGCCATTCTTCGTGAGATCAGCCAGTAGCCGCTTCATCTCATCATCAGAGTATGTGTAATGAAGTTCGCCACGTTTTCCGCCAACAACATCAATTCGGTGCAATGGAGGGATCGCCGCGAAGACTCGTCCAGCTTCAATCAGCGGTCGCATATATCGACAGAGCAGTGTGAGAAGCAGGCATCGAATATGGGCGCCATCCACATCGGCGTCAGACATCAAAATGATTCGTCCATATCGAGCATCATTAAGATTGAAGGAGGGCCCAGATCCAGCACCGATAACTTGGATAATCGATGCACATTCGGTGTTCTCGAGCATCTGCGAAAGCGATGCCTTCTGTACATTGAGGATCTTTCCACGAATCGGAAGAATCGCTTGGAATTCTGAGTTACGAGCCGCCTTCGTAGTGCCGAGAGCAGAATCGCCCTCGACAATAAAGAGTTCGGTACGGTCGGTATCGTCTGAACGACAATCTGAAAGTTTTGTCGGAAGCGAAGATGATTCGAGCGCATTCTTGCGCCGCTGTAGATCTTTATGTGCTCGGGCAGAGATACGCGTGCGCGAAGCGTTTGCGATCTTCTCGAGAATCAACCGCCCCGTCGCCTTATCAATTCGCTTCGTCGAGTTAAAGAATTTCTCCATCTCTTCAGCGACGACCGCAGCAACGATCTTGTTAGCAGCCGCTGTTCCGAGGACCTCTTTTGTCTGACCCTCGAACTGTGGCTCTGACATCCGAACGGTCACAACCGAGGTCAGACCTTCTAACACATCGTCTTTAATAACATCACCCTCGTTATTCTTCAAGGTCTTTGTCGAACGTAGGAAATCGTTCATGACCTTGGTAATCGCCCGTTCAAAGCCCTGCGTGTGAGTTCCACCTTTGGGAGTAGAGATGATGTTGACGAAGGAAGAGGGCGTTGAGTAATAACCATTGCCCCATTGCATTGCAATGTCAACGCCCATCGTGCGCGCGACATCGGTAGGCATCATGTGTCCCTTTTCATCGAGCACAGGAACGGTCTCGGTGTAATCACCGGTTCCTGAAATACGAATGACTTCTCCGACCGGTTCATCGGGCCGTAAGAAAGAACAGAACTCTGAAATACCGCCCTTATGCAGGAAGGTGACAGAACTCTTTGCCTTCGTGCGATTATCGTTCACCACGAGGGTCAAGCCCGGAACAAGGTATGAAGTTTGGCGCGCGCGTGCGTAAATATCCTCGATCGAAAGCTCTGCCTCTTTGAGGAAGATCTGGCGATCAAACCACCACTTCACACGAGTTCCGGTCACCTTTGCAGCGACCTTGCCGATCTGACGTAATCCAGATGATTCTTCAAATGCTGCCTTTGGGCCATCACCATCGAAAATGCCAGCGTTTCCGCGTTGGAATGACATCCAATAAATCTTTCCATTGCGGTCTACCTCGACATCAAGACGCGAAGCGAGCGCATTCACTACTGATGCTCCGACGCCGTGGAGACCACCGGATGCGGCGTATGAACCGCCACCAAATTTTCCGCCTGCATGAAGCTTGGTGAAGACAACTTCGACACCAGTAAGGCCAGTCTTTGGCTCCTTGTCGACTGGAATTCCTCGACCGTTATCATGGACTTCAACCGAATTATCGGCTTCAAGATTAATTTCAATACTCGTGCAGAAACCAGCAAGCGCTTCATCTACCGAGTTATCGATAATTTCCCAGAGGCAATGCATGAGTCCACGCGAATCGGTTGTACCGATATACATGCCAGGACGTTTGCGGACAGCATCGAGCCCCTCAAGGACGGCGAGGTCCTTCGCCATATATTGATTGTCGGCCGAGACCTCGTTGTTGCTCGTAATACTTTTTATCGCCACGGGTGCAGAGGCTATCTCTCAACACCCCCAAATCGGGCTATTACGCGCCGTACTAGCGCTTAAATCCCCCACAGCGACCACAAGTGGACCTTTTAAAGCGTGCATGGTGAGAAATCTCCTATAACTGCCACGAAACAAGATCTTAACGCGCGGAGGAATAACCTTCCATGATTTACTGTTCCAGTACAGCATAGAATTACTACCACGAGCGAGAAAATGAAGGAGAGCAGATGTCAGAGCAGTTGTTTCTCGAACCAACACCACTGAACGCTGTCGATCGTTGCGATCGGTGCGGAGCGCAAGCCTATGTTCGCGCCACACTGATCAATGGTGGAGAACTTCTCTTCTGTGCCCATCATGCGAAACAGTATGCAGAAGGACTGAAGCCAGTCGTTGCTGCACTCCAAGATGAGACAGCCAAGCTCTCACCAGCCTCTTCCGCTACCTCCGAAAGAGAGTAAGAGCTAAACCTTAGTAACTCGGGCCTTGCTGCCCGCCACTCTTAATCTAAGTAGTCGCGTAAGACCTGTGACCTGGATGGATGGCGAAGTTTCGACATTGTCTTACTTTCAATCTGGCGAATACGTTCGCGCGTAACTCCGTAGACCTTCCCGATCTCATCGAGCGTCTTCGGTTGACCGTCGGTAAGGCCAAAGCGCATCGCGACCACGCCCGCTTCTCGCTCAGACAAGGTATCGAGTACCGAGTGAAGTTGCTCCTGCAAAAGTGTGAACGAGACCGCATCGGCTGGAACGATCGCCTCAGAGTCTTCAATCAAATCACCGAATTCAGAGTCGCCTTCTTCGCCAAGTGGGGTGTGCAATGAAATTGGTTCGCGGCCATACTTCTGAACTTCAACAACCTTTTCCGGAGTCATGTCCAATTCTTTAGCGAGCTCTTCTGGAGTCGGTTCGCGGCCCAAATCTTGCAGCATCTGGCGCTGCACGCGAGCCAACTTATTAATCACTTCAACCATGTGTACCGGAATACGAATTGTGCGCGCCTGATCTGCCATGGCGCGAGTGATCGCTTGGCGAATCCACCATGTTGCATAGGTCGAGAATTTATAACCCTTGGTGTAATCAAACTTTTCAACAGCACGAATCAGACCAAGGTTTCCTTCTTGGATGAGATCTAGGAAGAGCATTCCACGGCCGGTATAGCGCTTAGCGAGTGAGACGACGAGACGAAGGTTCGCCTCTAATAAGTGGTTCTTAGCTCGCTTTCCTTGCAGCACCAACTGCTCATACTCACGCTTCAACTTCTTATCTAATTTCTTTTCAAGAAGTATCTTCTCTTCTGCAAAGAGCCCCGCTTCAACTTGGAGCGAGAGTTCAACTTCCATCTCGGCATTAAGAAGTGGTACCCGTCCAATGAGCTTGAGATAATCTTTAACTGGATCAGCGGTCGCACCGGCGGTGAGAACGGTCTGCACCGGCGCATCATCTTCTTCAGAATCTTTGATGGTAAAGGCATTTGCTTCGTTCTGAGACTCTTCTGCTACGTTGACAACGCGGATAACGCTCTCTTTCTCCTCCGTAGCAACAATCTCGGTAACTTCTTCAACCAAGGTTTCGAGATCCTCTAACTCAACCTCTTCTAACTCAACCTCTTCGCCATCGATCTTGGTCACGAGTGGCTTCCCGCTGGGCGCAGGTTGCCCCGCAACTGCAGCAACTGGATTCTTCTTTGCTTCCTCAGCTAGATGCCGTGCCTCTAACTCTGCCTTTGTTGGGAATAGCTTTCGGCCTGCAGCCTTCTTATCCGCGGCAGCTTGCGCTTCAGCGGCTTGAGCAACTTTGAGAGCTTCAAGCTCTGCCTTCGTCGGAAACTTTCGTGGACCTGCGCTTGCTTGCTTAGCAACAACTTTCTTCGCTGCCACCTTTTTAACCGCAGCTTTCTTTGCAACAGGCTGAGTTGCAGCTTCTTTTTTTACTGTCGCCTTAGCAACTGACTTGGCGGTAGTCGCCTTCTTCGCTCTCTCATTCGCGCTGATTTTGAGCGTACTTGTTGCAGGCACAGGTCATCCTTTTTGTTTATCTGACTTAGGGTCGGGTCAGGGAAAGTTGCTGGGAACATTATAAATTGCAGATCCACTAAATTGCACATCCACGGCCGCTATCGCAGGTGTTTTGACCCAACCTCGACTGCTCGCTTCACAAAATCTCCGACCGTCTCGACCTCGATTAAGAAGCCATCGTGGCCAAATGGCGAGTTCAGACGCTCCAACGGGGCGGCGGTAGGCGTGAGTTCGGCGATCTCCTCCTGTAATCGAGGTGGAAAGAGGCGATCTGTCTCGATCGACATCACAAAGGTGGGCACGACAATTGTCGCCAGCGCAGCGGCTACTCCCCCACGACCACGACCAACATCGTGAGAGTTCATAGCATCGGTGAGTGAAATATAGGTATTGGCATCAAATCGCTGAGCCAGCTTCTGCGCATGATGATCAAGATAGGACTCGACCGCCCAGCGCCCCGTCTCGTCACCTTGAAGTTCGCGGCCAAAGCGGACATCCATCTCTGACTCGGTGCGATAGGTCAGATGGGCGATTCTGCGCGCGATACCCATTCCATTGAGCGGGCCATCGGAGAGCTCATAGAAATCTCCACCGTTAAATTGTGGATCAATCTGAATTGCACGGATCTGAATAGAGGCGGTACCGATCTGATCCCCCGTGGCGACAGCGGAAGAACCAATCGTTGCGATCGCGCCAATTCGATCAGGGTGAGTAATTGCCCACTCTAACGAGCGCATTCCACCTAGCGATGGGCCGACTGCAAGTACAAATTTCTTAATCCCTAATTTTTCTGCCAACGCTGACTCTGCAGCCACCATGTCGCGAATGGTGATCCGCGGAAATCTCGAACCCCACCGTTTTCCATCGGGTGCGAGTGAAGATGGACCAGTACTACCTTGGCAGCCACCAATTACATTGGGACAGATCACATAATATTTATCTGTATCAAGTGGTGCTCCGGGGCCAACCATGGATGGCCACCAGCCCGGTAGATCAGACCAGCCGGTGAGTGCGTGATGGACCAAGATCGCATTATCGCGAGTGGAATTAAGCGTTCCCCAACTTTGATAAGCCACGATCACATCTTCAATGACCGCCCCGGACTCAACTTCAAAGTCGCCAAGTTTTTCGAATCGTCGATCTCCGGGGTCATGATCTTCAAACCATGCCCCTGAGACTCGGCTGCTTACGGCGCTCATTTTTTTATCTATCTGGTTGCTTTATTAAATGGCAGCGAAGCCATCTGCGATATCAGCCTTGATATCTTCGATATTCTCAAGGCCAACAGAGAGACGGATCAGCCCAGGTGTTACTCCAGCAGTGAACTGCTCCTCGGGAGTCAACTGCGAATGAGTTGTCGAGGCAGGATGGATGACGAGAGAGCGAACATCACCAATATTGGCAACATGTGAATGTAGCTTCAAGGCTTCGACAAAGGTCTTACCCGATTCGATTCCACCCTTAATTTCAAAGGAGAGAACTGAACCGCTTCCCTTTGGCGCATACTTCGTAGCAAGTGCGTGGTACTTCGATGAGGGAAGTGAGGCGTAATTAACGCTCAAAACTTCAGGCCGGGTCTCCAGCCAGGCAGCGAGAGTCTGGGCATTGGATACATGTCGCTCCATGCGAAGTGAGAGCGTCTCCAAGCCTTGAGCTAACAACCAGGCGTTAAATGGGCTGACTGCAGCACCAGTATCACGTAGGAGCGTTAGTCGAATCTTGAAGATATAGGAGAGGTTTGCACCAAATGGCGATCCAACGCCGAGCGCCTGCGCATAAACCAGACCGTGGTACGAAGGATCCGGCTCATTGAAGCTTGGGAATCTCGCAGCATGCTTTGCATAATCAAAGTTACCGGCATCTACGACTGCTCCGACGACAGCATTTCCATGACCAGAAAGGAACTTGGTAGCCGAGTGAACAACGACATCTGCGCCGTGTTCAATCGGACGAATCAAGAATGGTGTCGCAACTGTGTTATCAACGATCAGTGGTAGCCCAGCATCGTGAGCGACTTTTGCAACCGCTGCGATATCCAATATCTCATTGGATGGATTTGCGATCGTCTCACCGAAGAACGCTTTGGTATTTGGACGGATCGCACGCTTCCAGGACTCAGGGTCAGAAGGATCCTCGACAAAGGTAACTTCGATTCCGAACTTCTTGAAGGTGTAATGGAAGAGACTGTATGTGCCACCATAAAGACTTGGTGAGGAGACAATATGGTCGCCAGCTTCTGCAACGTTTAAGAGTGCATACGTTGTTGCAGCCGAACCAGATGCCAACAAGAGAGCGGCTACGCCACCCTCAAGTGATGCGATCCTCTGTTCTACCGCATCCTGAGTTGGATTCATGATTCGGGTATAAATATTTCCGAGTTCGGCGAGACCGAAAAGGTCTGCTGCGTGCTTCGTGTCGCGGAACTGATAGGCAGTTGTCTGATACAACGGTAAGGCGCGTGCTCCTGTTGTTGGGTCAGGAACCTGTCCGGCATGGACTTGGCGCGTTTCAAACGAGGAATTTTTGAGGTCGAACGACATAACTCACTCCTTAAGTGAATATAGGAGGGCCCTACTAATGGTGCTGTAAGAGACCCACGCTTGCCGCTGCACTGTGCTAGCGGCCAGGTCTTCACCCGGAGCACCCCACCGCGGTGGAGGGTTGCCGTCCAGTAAGCCGGGGCTAAACACTGGAACTCGTGACCTAGCCGAATACTAAGGGCTTAGTTCGTCTCAGTCCAATGGGATGTAATAGGCAGCCTTCGATCCTTGCCAAAGGCGCGAGCCGAGATTTTGGTGCCTGGCGGATATTGGCGCCGCTTATATTCGGCGCGATCAACCATTCGAATCGTACGCATCGCAAGCTCGGGCGCAAAGCCAGCAGCCAACAGCCCATCTAGGCCGAGGTCATCATCAATGTAAATCGTCAGCATGCGATCCAGAGTTGGGTAATCGGGCAGTGAATCTCTGTCGCGCTGATCCGGCCGCAACTCTGCTGATGGCTCCTTCGAGATGGAGTTCTCTGGAATCGGTGCAACCTCACCGCGGCGAAGCGCTTCAGCGTTACGCCACTTTGCGATCGCCCACACTTCCATCTTCAGTAGATCCTTTATCGGGGCATATCCCCCGACGGCATCGCCATACAAAGTCGAATACCCCACCGCTAATTCAGATTTATTTCCAGTGGCTAAGACGAGATGCCCATCTTGGTTAGAGAGCCCCATGAGAGTCGTTCCACGCACTCGGGCTTGCACATTTTCTTCTGCGACCCCAGTCAGACCTAACTCACTCAAAAATGAATTTACCATCGGTTGGATTGGAATGACTGAGTAGTGCAGTCCAATTCGATCGGCCGAATCTTTTGCATCACTCAACGAGTGCTCACTCGAATATTGGCTCGGCAGCGATACGCCATAGACGCGACGGGAACCGATCGCATCTGCAGCAAGTGCCGCCACAAAAGCCGAATCGATGCCACCCGATAGCCCAAGCAGAACACTCTTAAAACCATTCTTCTCAACGTAATCTCGTAAGCCAACGACAAGGGCCTGCCAGATTTCGGCCGCATCTTCGAGGCGAAGTGCAATCCCCGGAGTGAGACTCTTATATTTCTCGATCGGTACCTCCGAGAGAATCAGATCAGGTGTCGCTGTCGCTTTTTCGAGATCGAGATCAACAACCATCAAGCCGTCATGAAATTGTGGCGCTCTTGCGATAGTGCGCCCTTGTGCATCGCACACCACCGAATCGCCATCAAAGACGAGATCATCTTGAGCACCGGTCATATTGACATAACAGAGAGGTGCGCCAATCTCTCGTGCTCGTTGGGAAACGAGTGCAGCGCGGCGATCATCTTTCTTGCGTTCATAGGGACTGGCGTTGAGAACGATGACAACTCCTGGCTTGCGTGATGCAAGCTCGGTGACCGGTCCCTCGAAGTGCCAAATATCCTCACAGATAGCGGTTCCAATATCTATGCCATGCAATCTGAAAATTAACGATCTGGAACCAGGTACAAAGTTTCTGAATTCATCGAAGACGCCATAATTGGGCAGGTGATGTTTTATGTAGGTGGCGACGATTTGTCCGCGATGTACGACTGCGACGGCATTTTGTGGCGCACCATTCTGGTCTTCATCCAAGTACCCGATGACTGCTGTGACGTGTGGAGCGATCTCGCCAAACGAGTCGGCCACTTCCGCGATCATCTTGCGGGAGGCGTTTCGGAAGGTAGCGCGAAGCGCCAGATCCTCGACTGGATAGCCCGTTAGGACCATCTCTGGAAAGAGAAGAAGATGAACGCCAGCCGCTGCCGCCTTCTCGCCATACTCAAGAATCAAGGCGCGATTGGAGATCAGATCACCCAAGGTTGGGTTGACCTGAGCGAGACCAACTCGTAACTGACTCGTAGTACTGCTCACAAGAACAGCCTACAGGGGCTAACATTTTCTTACTCATTCTGCATTTAGATGAGGCGACGGGGACCACTTTGGCCTCGATTGCAAGAGAGGATTTTCATGCGCACCACCATCACAGATCTTGCCAACCGTAAAAAGCGTGGCGAAAAGTGGGCGATGCTCACCGCCTATGACTCAATGATTGCCGCCATCTTGGATACCGCCGGGATCCCGGTTCTCCTTGTTGGGGACTCGGCCGGTAATAACTTTCTCGGTGAAGAGAACACGATCCCCGTGACTGTCGATGAGTTAATTCCATTGGCACGCGCCGTTGTCGCCGGTTCACAATCAGCGATGGTCGTTGCTGACTTTCCCTTTGGATCGTATGAGGGTGGCGTCGATGCTGCGCTCGCGACGGGAATCAGATTCTTCAAGGAGTCCAAGGTCCATGCGGTAAAACTTGAGGGCGGCGCCAAAGTGCTCCCCCAAATAAAAGCGCTCATCGCCGCTGGAATTCCCGTGATGGGCCATCTCGGCCTGACACCGCAATCAGTACATGCGCTCGGTGGATTTAAAGTACAAGGCCGAGGCGACGACGGTGAACGTATTAAGGCAGATGCACGGGCGCTTGCTGGTGGTGGAATCTTTGCACTTGTTCTCGAATTAGTCCCAGAAGAATTAGCGGGCGAAATTGCGGCCGAGCTTTCGATTCCCGTAATCGGGATCGGGGCTGGAAATAAAACCGATGCCCAGGTCTTAGTCTGGACCGATCTTATGGGGCTCACCGTTGGGGCGCCGAAGTTCTCACTCGCTTACCTTGATGGTCGAACCTTGATGGTCGATGCCGCAAAGCGTTGGGCTACTGATGTAGCAACTGGAGATTTTCCAGGACCCGAACAAAGCTTCCACTAAATCGGGGCAGGATCGCCTTCCTCTCAATAAGGTTACTCCGTGAGTAAATTTACGATCGATCTATCCCCGCTCAAGAAGTACCGAGAACTCCGACTGCTCTTTACTTCGGGGCTAATCACGCGGCTCGGATCGATGATTACCTATGTCGCGCTCCCCTTTCAGATCAAAGACCTCACCAACTCCTACCTTGCCGTTGGATTGATGGGAGCCGCTCAAATCATCCCGCTTATTCTCTTCAGCCTTTATGGTGGCGTGCTCGCGGACTCGCTAGACCGCAAGAAGATGATCTTCATAACTGAATGCGGCTCGCTCCTTCTCTCCTCACTTCTCTTGGCTAACTCCCTTCTGCCTAAGCCACATTTAATCTTGCTCTACTTTGTGGCTGCGAGCTTTACTGCTCTCGACGGACTTCAGACCCCAAGCCTTTCGGCGATCGTCCCAAGAATTGTCGAACACCAAGATATGCCGGCAGTAACAGCCTTGATGGGAATTCGTTGGCAGGTCGGTGCAGTTGCTGCCCCGGCTATCGGTGGAATCATGATTTCAACGATGGGCGTGAAGTCGGCCTACCTCTTAGATGTTGCAACTTTTATAATCTCGCTCGCACTAATTTTCCGAATGAAGGCGGTGCCACCTAGCGCCAAAGCCACGTCCGCATCACTTTCATCGCTCGTCGAAGGCGTCAAGTATGCGCTCGGCAGGAAGGATCTGATGGGTACCTACATCGTCGACTTCGCGGCAATGCTCTTTGCAATGCCTAATGCACTCTTTCCCTTTTGGGCGGATCACATCCATGCCCGATGGGCACTTGGACTTTTTTACTCGGCTGGATTTATTGGGGCGATCATGGTCACGATCACCAGTGGCTGGATGAAGTCATATCCATTCCACGGGAAGGCAGTCACCTATGCCGCCATCGGTTGGGGGGCAGCGATTGCGCTCGCGGCTTCGACAAATAATCTCTTGATCATCCTCTTCTTCTTGGCGGTGGCAGGTGCTGCCGACCAAGTCTCAGCCATGATGCGCGGCAATATTTGGAACCAATCGATCGCGGATGAATACCGCGGACGGCTGGCTGGAATCGAATTACTCTCCTACGCCGTGGGACCTATGGGCGGGCAATTACGTGCTGGAACTATGGCTGCTTGGACTACGTTACGAATTTCAGTCGCAAGTGGGGGCCTTTTATGCGTGGGATTCGTTGCTTTAGCCGCTCGGCTGATGCCTGAATTCCACAGATATGATGTTCGGAGCAATAAATATGCGATTGCGAAACAAAATTCTCATCCTGATGCAGATTAAAATTTTCGTTTTAAATACATAAAAAAGATCAGAAATATTGTTGCGACACGCACTCGAATTATCATCGAAAACAGTGGAACATTTCACTAATTGATGACACGCTTCTCCTTGAACAGGTTCGGTGACGGATCGAACTATTCTGATAGGAGACTCACTATGGCTGCAGCTAAGAAAACTGCTCCAAAGCGCAAGGTCGCTGCAAAGAAAGCTGCACCAGCAGCTAAGAAGGCAGCTCCAAAGCGTCGTAAGAAGGCCGCTGTAAAGAAGGCTGCTCCAGCAGCTAAGAAGGCCGCTCCAAAGCGCAAGAAAGCTGCCGCAAAGCCAGCAGCTAAGAAGGCAGCTCCAAAGCGTCGCAAGAAGGCCGCTGCTAAGCCAGCAGCTAAGAAGGCCGCTCCAAAGCGCCGCAAGAAGGCCGCTGCAAAGAAGGCTGCACCAGCAGCTAAGAAGGCAGCTCCAA
>JBBAMQ010000001.1:166225-178657 GCA_040402395.1 Candidatus Nanopelagicaceae bacterium
CAAAGAAGGCTGCACCAGCAGCTAAGAAGGCAGCTCCAAAGCGTCGCAAGAAGGCCGCTGCAAAGAAGGCTGCACCAGCAGCTAAGAAGGCAGCTCCAAAGCGTCGCAAGAAGGCTGTTGCAAAGAAGAAGTAATTGCCTTAACAAAAAAACCCGTCACTTCGGTGGCGGGTTTTTTATTGGATGAAAATGCCTGCACGCTATTTTTTAGAGCGGTCCTCTTCGATAAATTGACCTCGCAAGTGCGATTGAAGACGATCGAAAATTTTAGCCAGAGCATCCTGATCTGCTGTGGTCAAGTGTTCAAGAAAGCGGCTTCGAACACTGGCCACATGAGCCGGCGCAGCTTTTACAATCGCCTTGAATCCCTTCTCTGTCATCACCGCAAAGTAGCCACGACGATCACTTGGGCACTCCTCCCGGCGGACCCAGCCCGCCTTCTCCATCACCTTCATTCGATGAGAGAGGCGAGATTTCGACACCATTGCAATCTCTGCGAGCTCGGTCATTCGAAGCTTGCGATCTGGAGCATCTGAAAGCTGTGCCAGAACTTCGTAATCAGCGAGGGTGAGCTCGAGACCGGCGAGGTCGTTGTCGAGCGCTTCTAACATGCGGCGACTGGCAATAATGTAGCTGCGCCACGCCTTCATTTCGCGCGGATTGAGCCAACGTACCTCTGCGCTAGTTTTGCTGGATTTACCCCCGGTTGCCATGGGACAAGGGTACGCCGATTATCATCTCGTTGAAAGTTAAATTATCTCCTTTCTTTCTTCCTTTCTTCTGGCTCTCAGTTAAGGTTTCACCATGAAATCTGGCATATCAACCGAGTATCTCAAAGCAACAACCCGTCCACAAGATGACCTCTTCCGTCATGTCAATGGAAAGTGGCTCGACGAAGCGGTAATCCCGGCTGACCGATCAGTCGATGGCGCCTTCACTTGGCTACGTGAGTTGAGTGAGAAGCGGGTGCGAGCGATCATCGAAGATCTCTCGAAGGATGTGGCTCTTCCCGGCTCAGTTGCCCAGAAAATTGGTGACCTCTTCCGTTCATTCATGGCCGAGGAAGCTATCGAGGCAGCGGGCATCGATCCAATTCGTGACGATCTCAATCGTGCGCAAGCGATCACTACCCGAAGCGAGTTCTTAACCGTTATGGGCGATTTTGAATCACGGGGCGGATCTGGACTTTTCTACAGCTTCATCACCACCGACAATAAAGATTCAACCCGAAACATCGCGTATCTGGGCCAATCTGGCTTGAGCCTCCCCGATGAGGCCTATTACCGTGAAGATGAATACGCACTGATCCGTAGTAACTACCTGCTGCACATTGAAAAAATGTTCAGCCTCGCCGGAATCTTGAATGGCGCGGCGCATGCCGAACGGATTCTTGCGCTAGAGACCGAGATTGCCGCTCACCATTGGGATCAGGTCAAAGATCGCGATGCGACACTTACTTACAATAAATTTACCAATGCAGAGTTACGCGCTCTCTCCCCTGGCATGGATTGGGATTGTTGGGTTGCAGCATCTGGCATACCTACCAAAGTTCTCAATGAAGTCGTCGTTCGCCAACCATCCTTTTTGACTGGTCTCTCAACGATGCTCGACAATTTTGATGCTCCTAAATGGGCATCATGGCTAACCTGGCATGCACTTTCAGGCGCTGCCTCTTACCTCAGTTCAGATTTCGTTAACGAAAACTTTGCCTTCTTTGGAACGACGCTCTCTGGGACTCCCGAATTAAAGGAGCGTTGGAAGCGTGGTGTGGGCCTCGTTGAAGGTGGTCTCGGCGAAGCGGTCGGCCAAATTTTCGTAGAACGACACTTCTCTCCTGCCGCCAAAGATCGGATGATCGAACTTGTGGCCAATTTGATCGAGGCCTACCGCGTCGATATCGCCGCCCTTGATTGGATGTCGAGTGAGACCAAGTCAAAGGCCTATGAAAAACTCGATAAATTCACACCGAAAATTGGTTACCCCGATAAGTGGCGCGATTATTCGGCTCTCCAGATATCAGCTACCGATCTCATCGGAAACCTCAATGCGATTGCAACCTTCCAGCAAGACTTCGAATTTGCGAAGATCGGCGCACCGGTGGATCGAAGTGAGTGGTTTATGTTCCCTCAAACCGTCAATGCTTATTACAACCCGGGCATGAATGAGATCGTCTTCCCGGCAGCGATCTTGCAACCACCATTCTTTGATCTTGAAGCGGACAATGCTGCAAATTACGGCGGAATCGGCGCAGTAATCGGCCACGAGATTGGTCATGGCTTTGATGATCAAGGCGCAAAATATGACGGTGATGGAAATCTGCACGATTGGTGGAGTTCAGAAGATCTTCAAAAGTTCCAGGAGCGGGCCGCGCAATTAATCGCGCAATACGATCTCCTTGCGCCGGAAGAAGCGAGTGATACCTGCGTCAACGGTGCACTCACTATTGGTGAGAATATTGGCGACCTCGGTGGCTTAACAATCGCCCATAAGGCCTACCAACTCTCCCTCGGTGGTCACGATGCACCGGTGATCGATGGCCTCACGGGATACCAGCGACTCTTCTTTGGTTGGGCGCAGGTTTGGCGAGGAAAATCCCGACCGGAGGAGGCGCGACGACGTCTCGCTACCGATCCTCACTCACCCAATGAATTCCGTTGCAATCAGATCGTCAGTAATCTCAACGAGTTCTATGAAGCATTTGATGTAAAGCCAGGCGATGGGCATTACCGATCACCAGCGGATCGCGTTCGAATCTGGTAGATATTTTTTTCTGTGAGCCTGTCGGGAAGGCAAAATTGAGAGTGATACTCTCTCGATATGAATCCACTCTTTCTTGCGGCTCTGACCTCGGTTTCAACCAGTTTGGGTGGTCTCTTTACGCTGCGCACGAAAGACCGCTTCCATCTCGTCCTAGGGCTATCTGCTGGTCTTTTACTGGGTCTGGTGGCTTTCGATATCAATCCAGAGATTTATACGCATATGGGAATCGTCTGGGGTGGATTACCAGCCGTTCCCGTCGCCTTCTGTCTCGGTTTCTTACTTCTACATTTCATCGAGAAGTGGGTCGGTGGTCATAAAGGTCACTCTCATCACTTTGAGGATGACGAACACCGCACCGATCATGTCGCTGGCATCTTCGGTGCAGTTGCGATGGGCGGCCATGTCTTCATGGATGGCGTTGCAATTGGCGTTGCCTTCCACGTCTCACGGGCACTTGGGGTTGCGGTCTTCTTCGCCCTCTTGGTACACGCCTTCAGCGATGGCCTTAACACTGTTGCAATGCTCGTGCGGGCTGGCTCATGGAGTAAAAAAGCGCTATCGCTCCTAGCTCTCGATGCGGTGCTACGCGTCAGCGGGGCAGCGGTTGGCAACTCATTTCACTTCAGCGAGAACTCAGTCGCTATCTACCTCGCCTTCTTCAGCGGGTTCGTTATCTATATTGCAACGTCACATATCCTGCCTGAAGCTCATGCAAACCACCCATCGCGTCTCACAATGGCGACGACTGGCATTGGTGTTGCGGTGATGTGGGTAGTTGTACGAACTCTTGGCTAAAACTGTTTACTGAACTTATTTAGCCGCCAATCGAGCCGCACGACGAACTGCCTGTTCGGCTGGGTTTGGAACAGGGACGGCTGCTAACAACCGTTGTGTGTAAGCATTTTGTGGCCGCTTCAAGATATCGTCGCGCTCACCAGATTCGACCAGTAGGCCATTCTGCATAACTGCAATCCGGTGCGCCAAAATATCGACAACAGCCAAGTCATGACTGATAAAGAGACAAGCGAAGTTCAATTTGCCCTGAAGATCCTGTAATAGGTCTAAGAAGCGCGCTTGTACTGATACATCGAGCGCCGAAGTCGGTTCATCTGCAATGAGAAGATCTGGTGTGAGTGCCAAGGCACGGGCGATACCAACACGTTGACGTTGTCCGCCAGATAACTCGTGTGGGTAGCGGTTGCGATAGCTGCGTGGTAGCTCGACCGAGCTCAGAAGCTCCTCAACCTTGCGATCAAGATCAGCGCCCTTCGCAAGCCCAGCCAAGAAGATTGGCTCACCGATTGATTCACCAATGGGTAGCCGTGGGTTTAACGACGATGCCGGATCCTGAAAGACGATACCGGTATGGCGACGAATCCCGCGCAACTCTTTCTGAGTTGCTTGAGATATATCGTTACCAACGATCGTGATCGAGCCTTCTTTAATCGGAATGAGACCAATCGATGCACGACCGACTGTGGTCTTTCCAGAGCCCGATTCGCCAACGAGCCCGACGATTTCACCGGGATAGATTTCAAGCGAAAAGTTCTTTACCGCGGTGAAGGCAGGGATACGCCCACGCTTTGGATATTCAATGGTGACATTCTCTAGCTTGATCACTGGGGCTGGTTTTGCATCCATCTTGTATGGAAATGGCCGTTGCTTTGTTGAGCCGAGTTTTGGCACCGCCGCGAGAAGTTCTTTTGTGTAAGGGTGCTGTGGCTTATTAAAGATTTGGTCGGCTGTGCCATGTTCAACTGTGTTGCCATCCTTCATCACCAAAATTTCGTCCGCCATATCGGCGACAACGCCCATATCGTGAGTGATCAGAAGAATTGCAGAGTTAAGGCGGGTCTTCAGCCCACGCATCAAATCAAGGATTTCGGCCTGGACTGTTACATCAAGTGCGGTCGTAGGTTCATCAGCAATCAAGAGCGCAGGATCACAGGCAAGTGATTGTGCGATCATGGCACGTTGGCGTTGACCACCAGAGAGCTGATGCGGATATTTATTGAAGGCGGTCTCTGGCTCTGGTATTTCAACCATACCAAGGAGTTCGATCGCACGCAGGCGCGCCTCTGACGGTCCGATATCAAAATGAGTGCGGAGCGTTTCAACAATCTGGAAACCAATCGTATAGACCGGGTTCAGAGCGGTCATTGGCTCCTGGAAAATGTAGGCCACTTCTTTACCGCGGAATTTACGTAGGGTTGAGTTATCTGCACCAAGAACTTCTGTGCCCTTGATCTTGATACTTCCCGCCATACGGGCATTTGTTGCAAGAAGAGACATTATTCCCATAGCAGTTGTTGACTTACCAGAGCCTGACTCACCAACAATGGCGAGCACCTCACCAGCTGCGACTTCAAAGTTCATATCAATTGCAGCTGGATACCAAGTGCCATCCACCCAAAACTCAACGGTGTAGTTCTGTACTTTCAGTACTGGATCGCTCATGCTCGTGACCCTTCCAATCCAGGTTGCTGTGAGAAGATTGTGGAATGAATAATGTTTTTCTCTACCGCCCACGGACGATCTGGCTCTCCGCTGGTTTCACTGGGCTCATTGTTCTTGCTCTTGTTATTGAGACCATTGCGACCAGAAGTTTTAAGGCTGACCTTGTCGCTATCGCATGGGCAAGCTTTACTCTGAGCAGCGCGTACCTGCTCTTCGTCCATCCGAAAATTGAAATCTTCGATGAGGGCATCCGTATTACCAATCCCCTGCAACAGATCACTGTTGGTTGGCATCGCGTTGAAACGATCGAAGCCCGCTACACGATGAGTATCCAAGTCGGAGGCAAGACGATCTACGCATGGGCGGCGCCTGCTCCCGGCCGATACCACGCAAGAAGTGTTCATCCCAGCGAAGTCAAAGGCATGGATATTGGATTCGACAATCAGATCAGACCAGGTGAATCCCCACGCAGTGATAGCGGACAGGCCAGCTACATCGCGAAGTTGCGACTTAAAGAGTTCTACGAGAAAGGCGCTGCTGGTTGCGAGAGCGAGCTCCGCATCAACTTCGTAGGAGCCGGTATTGTCATAGGCAGCCTGATAACCGCTCTTGCCTGCTACGCGCTCAGTTTCTAGAGAGTAAATCATCAGAGCGCTTCACGCTCCTTCTTAATCTGCGTTGCGCGTTCGCGATCCTTCTTAGTGATGCGGCGACGTTGACGTGGATCAAAGGCATCACGAAGTCCGTCACCAATGAAGTTAATGCTCAGCGCGATTGTGATGATGAAGAGGCCTGGGTACCAGAAGAGCCAAGGACGAGTTGTAAAGGAGTCTTGATATTGCGAGATGAGCAATCCAAGTGAGACATCTGGTGGGACCACACCAAAACCAAGGTATGAGAGGGCTGTCTCAAGCAGGATCGCACCTGACATCAAGAGAGTGATGGAAACGATAATCACGCCAACTGCATTTGGAAGGATGTGCTTAAAAATGATTCGCCGATTAGATGCACCCGCAACACGTGCAGCATCCACAAAATCGCGCTCGCGAAGTGTGAGGAACTCACCGCGAACAAGACGTGAAAGTCCAGTCCAGGCAAAAAGTCCGAGGTAGAGCGCTAAGAAGGTAGCACCCAGGTTACCGAAGTGATAGCCGATGACGGAGCCGATGATGATTGATGGGATGGTAATCAAGAAGTCAACAAGACGCATCAAAACGTTATCAACTGTGCCACGGTAAAACCCTGCGATAGAACCAATGACAGTTCCGATGGTGCCTGCAACAGCACCGATAATGAAGGTAACGAGAAGTGAGCGTTGAGCTCCACGCATTACGAGGGCGAAATAATCATGGCCGATATCATCTTGGCCAAATGGGTGGACCCCAAGTCCAAATCCTTTACCAGGTGTGATCGTAAGTGTTGGGCAGCCAACGTTCCCATTCGGGCAGCGAATCAAATCAGGAGTTTGGTTTATCGTGTAATGCCACCAACCATTCCAACCAAGAGGCCCGATATGAAACTCACTTGCCGTAAAGACAAATATGACAACCGAGATCAACACAAAGAGTGAGATCATCGCTGCGCGGTGGCGAACAAAGCGGCGCAAAATAATCTGTCGCTGACTTAGACCTTCGACCTCTTTATTGGCGATGGCATTTTCGCCACCATCAGTCTGTGAAAGTTCAGAAGAATTTTTCTTACGACCAAAGGCCATTATTTGCTCCCTACGCGAATACGTGGATCAAGTGCGGAATAGAGAAGGTCTGAGACCAAGTTCGCAAGAACTGAGAGGGAAGCGGTACAGAAGAAGACGCCCATCAAAAGATTGAGGTCAAACCCTCCGATAGCACCATTGAAGAGAGTTCCCATTCCAGACCAGCCAAAGACGCGCTCGGTAATGATCGCTCCCCCAATGATTCCAGCTAAGTCAACGACGATGATCGTTGTCATTGGAATCATGGTGTTTCGGAAGGCGTGACGCATAATCACGGTTCGCTCAGAAAGGCCCTTTGCACGTGCGGTGCGGATGTAATCCTGGTTGAGGACTTCAAGGAGTGTGCCGCGTGAGAAGCGGATATATCCTGCGAAGGAGATCAACGTAAGCGCAATTGTTGGCAAGAATAGATGTACTGAGCGATCCAAGAGATTTGTCCAAAAATCAGGATTGCTAAGAAGTGGATCCGCTTGCCCAACAGTTGGAATTGGTCGGCCATTGACGCCATCCATCTGTATATATGGAGCCCATGTCTGGACCAATCGATCAAGGATGACGATCGCTCCCATAAGTCCACCAGAGATCATTGCAGTCCGAATAACCGGTCCTCGATCGATCTTCGCCCAATACAAGCCCACTGCCATGGCAGTTGCAAGCGTTGCGGCAAAGAGACCGAGAAGGAGCCAAATACTCGAGTAATGCTTAAAGAGATAATTCACTGGGTAATACACGATCAGAGTAACGACCGCCATACTTTGCGCCGAACGCAGGGCCGGCTTTAACTCAAGTCCTGTTGAAAGTGTGGTCACCCCATATGCGATTGCTAGCGCGAAGATAAAGACGACAACTGGTCCAAGCTTTGGTGACGAGAACCAGTGAGAGAGCGAGAGATATTCAAGGAGGGCAAAGTTTGAAAGGAAGGCAACCCCAAGCACTTTATAGAAAGTCTGGCGCTTGCTTCCAATAATTCCAGCCCAAAAGAAGCCAGTTACTAGCGAGAGTGTGATCGCCCAGCCTATGGGTATCTCTGCTTTAGCGAGAAAATCATTAAATTTAATTGCAAGGAATTGCTTGAGGAGTACTGCGACCCAAAAGATGGGGAGTGAAAACATCAAGAATGAGAAGAATGTGACGACATAGTCAAAGCGACTATATTGTCGAAGAGCGGTTGTGATACCGAGCATGATCCCAAGAACGATTGCAATAAAAGCTGCGGCGGTCACAAGGCGAAGTGTGGTCGGGATTGCAGCTGCAAGCCGTGAAGTTACCAAGTCATGCGAGCGAGTAAATCCGAAATCAAGGTTACCTGTGAAGAGCTTGAGGACGCCCTTGAGCCACTTGAAGTAACGAAGCGGTGGCGGGGTATTGAGGTCCAACTGCTTGATCAGTGATGCAAGCTGCTGCTTTGCCTTGGGATCAGTGGAAAATTTCAGGGTTTCAGTTGGATCACCTGAAATAGCGGTGAGGTTAAAGAGAATGAAACTCGAGCCAAAGAGGATTACAAGAAGTGTCCCTAGTCGGCGCATAATAAAGGCGAACATTCACTACCTCTTTCTGAATTCTCAATCTATGTTCAGGAATTGACGTGCAACAGTAAATCGTGGAGTCCGAGATTTCTCTCGACCTCCACGATTGTGCCACTGATTCTTATTAGTAATTACTAGATCCTTCTAAGTGCTACTAAGCAACCTTGGGGTCGACTTAATATGTCCACTCCCAATAGTTCCAAACGAGGTTTGGAGTAATTGACGATGGCTTAACACCCTTGAGCTCTGAGTTAACAGCTGTAACGCCAGGCCACTGGAAGAGACCGATTGTGTATGCCTCGGCATACATTGCACGCTCAACCTGGACCCACTTAGCATTACGGCTTGCATCAGATAGCGAAGCTGCTGCAAGTGCCTTACATGAGCTATCGATTGTTGAGTTGCTCCATCCGTAGTGGTTATTTGAACCAGTTGTCTGAACCTGTGGGCAATCGCCGACCTGAACAGGGAGTCCATTACCCCAAGCGTAGAAGTTCACATCGTAAGTATCATCTGATGTGTGCTTAGACCAGTCTGGAATCCCTGGGCCAGTCATATTGAAGCCAACTGCGGCTTCTGCTGCCTGGTAGAGCTGGAACTCAGCTGTACGACGTGCATTGTTACGGAACAAGGTGTGAACAGCGATTGGCTTCTTCAAGAAGTCAGCACCGTAGTACTGCTGCATGATGCGAATAGCTTGTGCTGTTCGGGATGCTTGAGTTCCGGCTGTGTAGATCGATGAACTATTTCCGGCAATCTGAGCAGCATATGCAGCAGATGAGTCAGGCAACACGAAACGTGAGCTGAGTACTACTGCGTTTGCCTGAACTGGTGCAACGATCTTGTTAACCATGTCTTCGCGAGGGAGCGCGAGCAGGAATGCCTTACGAGTCGCAATAGCTTTTGCTGACTCTCCAGCGAACGGACCTGTGTATTTTCCACCAGAACCTGAACCAACGCGCATTGACATCTGCTCATAGGTAGACAAAGGAGCTGCAAGGAGTGTGATTCCCTTAACTGCCTTGAGCTGAGTTACAGCATCTGCGGTTGGCTGACCCTGATAGAGGTCAATTTCCTTGTTTCCAAGTGCCTGCGGAGCTGAAGTATCAGCAACATCGAAACGGTAAACAATCTTCTCGATTCCTGTGGCCTTTGGACCAGACATACCGTTTGTCTTGGTATCAAGAACAAGTGTGCAAGCAACCTGATCTACGCAAGTCTCAATACGGAAGTCACCATTTCCAACAAGGAGGAGTGGGTTTGTTGAAGAGTTCACCGTGGTAATGGTGTAGCTCTTTGACCAAACGGTACCCATAGCCTTGAGTGAAGCGGTGTTCTTTGATGTGAAATCAGAGAGGAACTTCTCTGTCGCAGCATTGGCTTCGGCAACTGATGGAAGAGTCTTCTTCCCAGCAGCTAAGAGCTCAAGTGTGTGAACAGGGAATGCACCTGGGGCATATTGCGCCCAGTCTGGAATGCGTGCATCGTACTTAACTGTAAGGGTCATCTTGTCAGCTGAAAGTACTGGGTTACCAGAAACGTGGTTGTCGTAAACGCCGCCGTACCCGCCTGAATCAAATGCTGAGCCGGTTGCTGACTGTGGGTCACCAAGTCCAGCAGCCTTTGAGTACACACCTGAAGAGACAACGTGTGAGAGAAGAAGATCTACTGCGGTGATTGGTGCACCATCGTCCCAGATCTGTCCTGGGTTGATCGTGTAGGCAACCTGGAAATCAGTCGCGCCATTCTTTGCAATCTTCCAAGAACCAAACTTTGTGTTTGCAATAAGTTTCTTCTGGTTATCTGCCCAATAGAAGCCGAAGCCTGTTGGGTAAATGACATCCTCGTTTGTTGCAAGGTTCATGTCGTTTACGGAGTAGTTCAAACCTGTAAGTGCGCTTGGCTCAGTCAAAACGACTGTTGTCTTAGTTGCGGCATGTGCCGGTGCGACAATCACACCTGCGATAGCGATTGCTGATGCTGTTGCAAGAGCAAGCGCAGCGCGCGCAGAAATGCGTGCTTTCATTTATTCTCCTTTTCGAGGGACCGAAGAAGAAGTGGACCTAGCTAGAGACCACCCCCACCTTTCGGAAGTATCTAAAGTCTGCCCCATATGTCGGAATTTAAGCAACAGTTTGGCTCTTTGTAACGAAAATTTAACCTTATGGAATGGCCCTCGTTAGGGCAGTTTTGGAGTCACGCAGCACTCTCGTTGCGAGCGGCTTGCAACTTCTCACTCGTAAAAGCCTTGCGAACCGTGATCCAGGTAATGAAGCCGAGCGCGCCTGCCACCAGGAATGGGATCCGAAGGGCTAGGCCACGAGAAATATGGTGCTGCAAAGTATTGACCCCGAGGCCCCCAATAATCGAACCCAGGGGCATAGAGCCCCACGCAAAGAAGCGATAGCCACTATTCACCCGGCCCAATATTTCGGTCGGAATGATTGTCTGTCTAAATGTCACTGTCACGATATTCCACATCACTACGAAAAAGGTCAGGCAGAAAGTCAGAATATAGAAGAAATACCATTGGTGAACAAAGAATCCGAGCGCAGTGAGGCTTGGCACACCTATTAGAGCAATGGTGAGGGCGTTGCCATCACCAATTCGTTTAATGACTTTAGGGGCGACCAAACCAGCAAGGAATCCCCCAGCGGCGCCAGCTGTGCCAAGTAGCGCGAAGATAAAGACACTGACGTGGAGGACTTCTTGTACAAAGAGAATAAATGAAGCGAAGGCAAACTGGCTAACGAAATTCAACGCTCCTAATGTAAATGCCATAGGGCGTAAGACATCGTGGCCCATCAACCAAGCAAAACCTTCTCTTAGCTCAGCAATAAAGGCAGAACTGTCTTTCGCGTCAGCTGCAACTTTTGACTTGACGATCTTTCGTGCTTGGACGGTGATCAATCCAATCAGTGCTGCGGATGCAAAGAATGATCCGGCATCAAAAATAAATGGAAGATAAATTCCAATACCTAATAAGAGCGAGCCGAGTGCTGGTCCAATAAAACTATTTGTGAGATATTCAGCCGACCACATCTGGCCGTTACCTTTTGCAAGTTGATCATGTGGCAGAACTTCTGGGAGAAATGTTTGCGATGAGTTATTACCTAATACTTCAGCCGACCCCAATAAAAAGCTTGAGAGCATCATCATGCCTAAGATTATGGATTGTGATCCACCGTTGTAAGCATTGAGTGGATTATTAAGGTGTGCAAATTCATTTCTATGAAATATGAGAATAATCGTTGCGAGGGCAGTAACCACTCCTCGGATAAGGTCTGTCGCAACAATGATTTTCTTACGATCAAGGCGATCAGTAATGACACCTGCAGGAAGAGTGAAAAGGAGCCACGGCAGTTGGCTCATTAGACCAACAATTGCGATTGTGAGCGGCGAACGAGTCAGCGCAGATGCAAGCCACGGAAAGGCGATGGCAGATACGCCATTACCAATATTAGAAATGAAAGTTGCGCTCCACAGCTTCCAGTAATTAAGCGGCAAACTAACTTTTGACACTTCGGTAGAGTAACTCCAATGAGCACCTTTTCCTATGAGAAGAAGATCCAACTTGATGGTGCGCTCGGACGCACCGGTGTAATTACAACTCCGCATGGAGTTATCCAAACACCAGCATTTATTCCGGTAGGCACAAAAGCAACGGTGAAAGCAGTGCTTCCCGAATCTATGCGAGAACTCGGCGCACAAGCGCTGCTTGCAAATGCCTACCATCTTTACCTTCAGCCCGGTCCAGAGATCGTGGATGAGGCAGGTGGGCTGGGAAAATTCATGAATTGGTCGGGCCCAACCTTTACAGATAGTGGCGGCTTCCAAGTTCTCTCACTCGGGGTGGGTTTTAAAAAGGTAATCGCGATGAATGAAGATACCTTTCGAGATGATGAAGTTATCGCTGACGGCAAAGATCGCCTCGCACATGTCGACGATGATGGCGTGACATTTAAATCCCACATTG
>JBBAMQ010000001.1:178757-189475 GCA_040402395.1 Candidatus Nanopelagicaceae bacterium
AAAGATCGCCTCGCACATGTCGACGATGATGGCGTGACATTTAAATCCCACATTGATGGATCAATGCATCGCTTCACTCCTGAAGTTTCAATTGATATTCAACATCAGCTTGGCGCCGACATTATGTTCGCTTTCGATGAATGCACAACGCTTCATAACACTCGTGGCTATCAACAGAAATCTCTCGAGCGAACTCGCTTATGGGCAAAACGTTGCCTTGTCGAACATAGTCGGTTGACAGAGTTACGAGCAGATAAGCCATACCAGGCACTCTTCGGGGTACTACAAGGAGCGCAATATGAAGACCTCCGACGAAAAGCAGCAAAGGATCTCTCTGGCTTAAATGAAGAAGGGAGAACCTTTGATGGCTTTGGCTTGGGTGGCGCACTCGATAAAGAGAAGCTGGGAACAATCGTGAGTTGGCTATGTGAAGAACTACCCGAAAACAAACCTCGACATCTTCTTGGAATCGGCGAACCGGATGATCTCTTTGTCGGTGTCGAAAATGGCGCAGATACCTTTGACTGCGTTGCTCCCTCTCGGCAGGCGCGAACCAGTGCAGTATTTACCAAAGATGGACGGGTAAGTATTACAAATTCACAGTACCGACGCCAGTTCTCCCCCATTGATGAAAAATGTGATTGCTATACCTGTGCTCATTACACGGCCGCTTATCTCCACCACCTATTTAAGGCGAAAGAGATGCTCGCCTCTACTCTGGCGACAATCCATAACGAGCGATTTATCGTGAAGCTTGTCGATCAAATGCGTGCCGCAATCAATGTGGGTGAGTTCTTCGAACTGAAGCAGGATTTTCTGGGCCGCTTTTACAGCGCGAAAAGTTAAGGATTCGATAGCAATCGTTCGATACGTGCTCGCGCAACGCGCTGACTCGGTGATTCATGGCCCAGTGTCCAGGAGAGTAGTGATAACAAGTGCTTTGTAACCTTTACCCAGCCCTTGCCGACCTGCTTCAGTCCAAGAATCTGCCGCTGTCCCGGGGTTAATGTATAAACAGCAGATTTTGCTAAGAATCGATAAAAGAGCAGTGGTCCAGTGCCTAACGGTGGCTTGAGAATAAAGCGCACCACATCATCTGTGTGTTGTGATGGTGCTAGTTCTTCCTTTTCAAACTTTGCCATCACATCGCGAAGTTCGGCCATGCTCTGCGGGGCGCTTACAAGTCCAAGTCCCGTTGCACTCTTTGCCCATTGACGAACATATTCATCACCATCAGCAAATGCTGACTCAACGGCGAGATGAGTTTGAAGAAATGAATCAGTAAATGCGCAATGAACCCACAACAAGTAATGCGGATCTGAAGCTTTATAAGGATGAACGCTGCCATCTTTTTTCGTGTATTCACCAACGACGTGGGAGTGCATTGCATTAACTCGATCTGCCTCGCGCGCAATCGCAGCTGTAGATCCAAAGGTGGTGATGGTCAGCCAACGTGAAGTCCCAGCTAATCGACCAAGTGGATCACTCTCGTAGCGTGAATGTTCGGCAACTCCGGTCATCGCGGCTGGATGGGCTGCCTGCAGAAGTAATGCTCTAACTCCCCCTACAAGTGTTGCAATATTGCCATGCACAGTCCAAACCGGACTCTCTGGCCCAAAGAGCCCAGCGTCTTCGCCGATCTCAATCTGCTTAACCCAGTCAGGTCGGCCGTCAGGAGAGCCCGAGACAATTTGGCGCACACGATTAGCTACTCGATTTTTCATAGCGTGTTGGTGATGCAGCGATTACAGCGTTGCAAAGCCAGCGTCTAGTACATCGAGCGCGTCGCGTAGAAGTTCCTCAGTAATAACTACCGGAGGCAAAAATCGGATGACATTGCCATATGTTCCGGCGGTGAGAATCAAGACGCCATTCTGTTGGCAATACTTAATGACCTTGGCCATCGCCTCTGGGTTTGGTTCCTTCGAACCAGGCTTGATCAGTTCGATCGCCTGCATTGCGCCACGACCACGAACTTCACCGATAACTGAATACTTTGACTTCAACTCATTGAGCCGCGAGGAGAGAATTTCTCCGATCATTCGCGCGCGAGCAACTAAGCCCTCTGCCTCGATTGTTTCAAAGACGCCAAGAGCTGCGGCGCAGGCGAGTGGATTTCCGCCATATGTTCCGCCCAATCCACCAACGTGACTTGAATCCATTACATCTGCCCGACCAGTGACTGCTGCAAGTGGCAACCCGCCGCCAATTCCCTTTGCAGTTGTGATCAGATCTGGAACGACGCCCTCATCTTCACACGCAAAGAGGTGACCGGTGCGAGCAAAACCCGACTGGACTTCATCCGCGATAAAGAGGATGCCATTCTCGTTTGCGTATTTCTGTAACCCTGGAAGAAAACCTCGTGGCGGGACAATAAATCCACCCTCACCAAAAATTGGTTCGATCAAGATGGCAGCAACGTTCTTTGCGCCAATCTCCTTCTCAATTTTATGGGTGATGTGATCGAGTGATTCAGCGGTGATATTTGTTAAATCACCCTCATATCGATACGAGTAAGGCAGTGGCATCCGATAGATCTCAGGAGCAAAGGGACCAAAACCATCCTTGTATGGCATGTTCTTTGCGGTGAGTGCCATCGTTAAGTTGGTACGGCCGTGATACGCATGCTCGAAGACCACAATTGCTTGGCGTTTTGTAAAGTGACGAGCGATCTTGATGGCGTTCTCAACTGCTTCGGCGCCAGAGTTTACGAGAACTGATTTCTTTGCAAACGATCCCGGGGTATTTTTATTTAACCACTCGCAGACCTCGATATAACTTTCATATGGAGCGGTGGTGAAATTAGTATGCGTGAAATCACGAACTTGTTTGATCACTCGTTCGACCACGCGCGGCGCGCTATTACCAACGGTAGTGACACCAATTCCTGCGCCCAGATCAATAATCTGGTTACCATCGATATCGAGAATGATCGCATCGTGTGCTCGTTCGACGATGACCGGAATCGCCATACCAAGTCCGCCAGAAGTCGCTTCCGTGCGTCGCTTTAACACTTCAGTTGACTTGGGTCCTGGAATAGCAGTGACTACTCGGCGAACCTGTGGCACGGTATCTGTATCGATCATGGATAAAGTCTAAAGCCCAGGGGGTCGTGCGGCTGACCGAGAGAAGTGAAGTTAGGCTTAACCTTATGAGTCCAAGAGATGAGTTACGAGCGAGCGCACCGCTCCTCGAGGCCTACCTCTCATACTTCGAGAGCGAGCGCACACCCTTCACTATCCCTGGCCACAAACAAAAGGCGGCTCGCCTTGACGCCGGCCTTGGGGCGCTCGTTGACTTCGATACTCCGCTTTATGGTGGCCTCGATGAGATCAAGTTAACAAACCAGGTGTTGAAGAGAGCTGAATCGCTCGCTGCTCAGTTCTGGGGCGCCGATTACGCAAGATTCTCAACCGGCGGATCAACCCACGCCAACCAAGCCATTATCTTGGCACTCGGTAGACCTGGCGAGAAGATCGCCGTCGCCCGAACTGCACATCGTTCAGTCTTATCGGCGCTGGTGCTGGCCGGGCTTGAGCCGATCTGGCTCTCACCGGAGATCGATAGCGCAACGGGTGTTCCAACTGGAATCGCACTCTCAGAATTTAAGCGAGTGATCGATCAGAAGCCCATTGCGCTTTTACTTACTGAACCTGGATACCTGGGAACAATCTCTGATCTACCGGCCTTGATTTCAGCGGCTCACGCAGCGCAGATACCGGTGATTATTGACGCTGCCTGGGGTGGACACTTTGGTTTCCAAAAAGATCTGCCACAGCACTGCATCCAACTCGGAGCCGATGCACTGATTACCAGCGTCCACAAGGCGCTTCCTGGATATAGCGCAAGCGCACTCTTGTTAGCTCAGGGCAAATACCTCAACCTTGATCGGATCGAACAATCTTTTGAAACCACCCACACCACATCCCCTGCTGGCGCTCCGCTCGCCTCTATCGATGCGGTACGAGCGTTACTTCAAAGCCGCGGCGAAGAACTCCTCAGCGAGTTATTAGCAAATATCGCAACATTTAAGGCTCGAGTTCAAGGAGAATTTCCACTACCGATCTTTCTCAACCCATCTGATTTCACCAGTGGGCGCTTTGATCCAGCAAAGATTGTGCTGCGAGCCAATCAGTTAGGTACTTCTGGGATTGAGATCGAAAGTTCGCTCGGTCTCTCTGGTATTCGTGTCGAGATGGCAGACCGAGACACAGTCGTCTTTCTCGCAACACTCGCTGACGCCATCGAAGATTTTGATCACCTGGCCTCAGTTCTGATTCCTATTTTGAGATCGCAGCAGAAGGACGTTCGGTCGTCGGCAACCGCCCTAAGTTGGTCCGTTGTTCCAACTCGCGGAATCTCGATGCGTGAGGCCTACTTTGCAGCGACCGAGATGGTCCCGGCAGAAATTGCAACCGGCCGGATATCGGCAGATTTGATCGCGCCATATCCCCCTGGTGTTGCAGTCGTGGCTCCTGGTGAAGTGCTTACTACTCAGATCATTGATGGTTTGGCAGCATCCAGATCCGCCGGCGTTCGAATTGCATATGCAACCGATCCGACTCTCGCCACATATCGCGTCGTTAAGTAGGATCCTTTTATGGCATATATCGGGAATATGTATGGACCCGCATTCACCTTCTTGGGAATTCCATCGTGCGATCTTGAGCTACCAGAGAGTTTTGCTGGTGCCGATGTCGTGATTATCGGTGCACCGATTGATTCGGGAACATCCTTCCGTTCTGGTGCAAAGTTTGGACCGCAAGCGATTCGTGGGACTGATTATCTGCCCCATGACGGCGAGCGTCCACATATGGCTCTGCGCACTGATGGCTTGAAGGATTTGAGGGTGGTTGATGCTGGCGATTTATTGATGCCGGCAGATGATTTGGCTAAGGCGCTCAAGTTGCTCGAGGCCGCGACGGAGAAGATCGCCCGCAGTGGAGCAATACCGGTAATTCTCGGTGGCGATCATTCAATCACCGCTGCCGACGTTGTTGGCATTGCCAACAAAATTGGCTGGGGTAAAGTTTCGATGATCCACTTCGATGCGCACGCCGACACCGGCGAAATTCAAAATGGTTCACTTGTTGGACATGGGACGCCGATGCGACGCCTGATCGAATCAGGCGCAGTGCGAGGTGATCGCTTCTTACAGTTGGGCCTGCGTGGATACTGGCCAGAGCCGGCAACTCTTGATTGGATGCGCGATCAAAAAATGCGCTCGTACGAGATGACTGAAATCCATCATCGTGGATTGACAGCGGTATTAGACGAATCATTTACAATCCTCACCGATGAATGCGAGGGTGTATTTCTCTCGGTTGATATCGACGTGGTTGATCCCGGAATGGCCCCTGGTACTGGTACCCCCGAGCCTGGTGGCATGACCTCCCGCGAACTTCTTGAAGCAGTACGTCGAATCTGTTTTGAACTGCCAATCGTGGGAATCGATGTTGTAGAAGTCGCACCGGCCTTTGATACTTCAGATATCACGGCGATGCTTGCCAATCGCGTGGTACTCGAGGCGCTTAGTGCGATCGCCCTGCGACGCAAGGGTGGGGTCTTCTCCCCGGTTCGCAACATTCTGGACCGATAGCATTTAATTTTTTTATAACGTTGCAAGAATTGCTTCAATATCGCCAACTTGAGTCCACGGATTAACAATTGCAAAACGTAATATTGGCTTACCCTCGTGTGCGGAGGGCGTAACGAAGCCAATCTGATCTGCAAGTAATTTATCGCTCCATGCTTGATATTCGGCGGCGCTCCAGCCAGGGCGAGTGAAAGCAACAATCGAAAGAATTGGTTCAACAAGTAGTTCTAGCCGTGGGTGGGCTTTGATCAGATCCGCTGCAGCACGAGCAACAGCCATGGTCTTATCCATCGCATCGGCATAAGCATCAGTACCGTGGGTAGCAAGTGAGAACCACAATGGCAGTCCACGTGATCGTCTCGTCAATTGAATGGCATAATCCGAAGGATTCCATTCACCATCATCATTGAGCGTATCGAGATACTCAGCGTGCTGGAGATGCGCCTTCTTCGCCAATTTAGGCTCGCGATAGATCAAGGCGCAGGCATCAAATGGCGCGAAGAGCCACTTATGCGGATCTACGATAAAAGAATCTGCCTTTTCAACGCCAGCGAACTTGGGCAGCACAGCTGGCGAGCAGAGAGCAGCGAGACCGTAAGCGCCATCGACATGAAACCAGATCCCTCGCGGTTTAGCGTAATCGGCAATGCCATGAAGATCATCGATAATTCCAAGGTTTGTTGTACCGGCAGTCGCAACAATGGCAAAGATGCGATGTCCTGCATTGGACGCTTCATAAGTTTCGATCGCTTCTTGCGTAGCACTGCCCTGCATCACGCCATCTGCATTAGTAGGTACTTTGAGAAGTTCGATATCCATAACATCTGCAGCGGATTGAATTGACGAATGCGCTTCGCCACTACATGCCACGACCCATCGAGTCACATCAGTAAATAAGGTTCGTGCATAGTTGCGTGCCGTCACCAGTGCCGAGAGATTGCCGATCGTTCCACCTTGAACAAAGACGCCACCGGCAGACTCTGGCAGTCCTGCAAGATCGCTAATCCAGCGAAGCGCTTGGTTTTCCGCGAAGACCGCGCCTGCACCTTCGAGCCAGGATCCGCCATACAGTGCACTTGCACCCACAACAAGATCGAAGAGGTTCGCTGCTTCGGTGGGTGCAGACGGGATAAAAGCTAGATAGCGGGGATGATCTGTTGAAATGCACGCAGGAGCAAGAACATCTTTAAAAATTGAGAGTGCTGCGCTACCACCCAAGCCTGCAGTTGTGATCGTATTGCCGACTAAAGCAAAGAGTTCGTCGACGCTCTTCGGGCCATCAAGTGGTGGGTTATCTTTAAGGCGTATAAGTGAGTAAGCCAGAATCTCCTGGGCTAAAGATTCAACTTCGGGTGTGAACTCGTGCATGGTGAGAGTCTGCCACGCTTGCCTTAGGAAGCACGCCAGCAATACCAGGCAACAACGCTGCGCATGCCGCTGAAGAGTTCGCCACGCTCTTGAAGCAGCTTTGGTTTGATTGAATCCGCGTTCTTATGCAAAATATCCCAGCCACGCCGCACTGCTAGATCATCAACCGGCCAGATATCAAGCCGACCAAGCTGAAAGATCAAGAACATCTCAACGGTCCACCGACCGATCCCAAAGAGTGGCAGTAGTTCAGTGATGATCTCCTCATCTGCCATGTAGATAAAGCGTTTCACATTCACTTCCCCGGAAAGTGTTACCTGGGTGAGTTCATCGATTGTTCTGACCTTGGCGCCAGTCAGCCCCACTGCCTGCAACTCTCTGAACGAGAGCTTTCCAACCTTTGCTGGAGTAATCGAACCACCACACTCGACTTGAAGCCTGCCGCTAATAGTGCGGGCTGCCGCAGTGCTTACCTGCTGAGCGATGACCGCCCGAACCAGTGATTGATAATTACTCTGCCGCGGTTTTACTAATCCAAAGGTGCATGGTTCTAAGTTTTTGATCGGATCGGCAAAGACTGGGTCGAGTTTAGGAATTCGTCGTTTTATTGCGGCGAGTTCTTTAACTCGATCACTCATTGGGTGCGATGAAGCTTGTGGTTTGCAGCTTGTGCGATTGGTCGAATCACCATCGAATCTACGTTGAAATGTTCTGGCAGCATGACCGACCATCGAATCGCTTCCGCCACATCTTCGGCGACAAGTGGTTCGGCAACACCTTTGTAAACGCTTTCGGCCTTCTCTGGATCACCAAGTCGCACGAGTGAAAACTCTTCCGTTTTCACCATTCCTGGAGCAATTTCAGTAACTCGGATTGGTTCGCCGTTGAGTTCAAGACGTAGGGTGCGAGCGAGAGAAGTCTCGGCATGTTTTGCCGCAACATAACTGCCGCCGTTTTCATAGGCAACATGCCCGGCGGTCGAGGAGATAATGACGATATGGCCAGAGCCATTTTTACGAAGAACTGGAATAAGCGCTTTAACGACCCGAACAGTTCCGATCACATTAACATCATAAGTTTTCTGCCAGATCGCCGGATCTGAATCCAAGACTGACGCCGCCTCAAATGCCCCTCCTGCACAATTGATCAATACATCTAACGAGCGCCCTTCAAAGAGTGCTGCAAGTAGGTCGACGCTTGATTGATCTGTCACATCGAGCGCGATCGTCTCGATATTTGAGTGCTTATTGGCAAGTTCTTGTAATCGATCAACCCTGCGAGCGGCAGCGATAACCTGAAAGCCATTTTCCGCTAAGAGCAGCGCCGTTGCAGCACCAATCCCACTGCTGGCACCTGTGACGACTGCGACCCGCGAATTACTCATGAGCCCATTCTAAGCGCGTGCACGATCTGTTGGTGCCTAGCGGTTAAACCTTTGTACTGCAGAGTCTCGGGCGACAAGGATTGTAGTGTTTGGGCAAAGGCCTCTGCTTCCCTTGGCCGCGACATAATCCACCGCAACGGCTCAACCCGATTTCTGATTGTGAAGAGAATCGACTCATCGGCTCCACTGCGCGTAACAGTCTGGCGCTCGGTTCGCCACCAATATTCTTTTGGGTCAACTGAGGCGTGGATAGATTCTGGTTGATGCAAATCATCTGTTGGATGTAGCGACCAATTTTTACGCCAGACACTTCGATCCGATTTTATTTTCTCAAAGGTGGCACTCATATGGGGTTGTAACGCCGTTTCATAACCTGGGACTGGGCTATGAATCTGATCTAACGAGGTGCCTATTTTCTCAGAAAGTTTCCACCGGGATGGAAAGATCACAACCCCCGCGACAAGTACCCAGTCACCGTTAATCTTTTGAAGTAGACACAAATCCTCTGCGATCACCCGCGCCAATTCCAAAAGCGGATCTTTCTTAGTGAGATCTGCAGATATTCCTGATTCTTTATGGAGGACTCTCTGCCTGCTGATTTCATAACTATCTGCATGATGTTCTTGCAGATTCATAAGAATCTTTTCGATGAAGTACTGAGCCTGCGCTTCAAAGCCTGGAACCTTTGCATAAATAATTTCGCGTTTTTGATCAATAAGAATGTTTCGTTCCAAGAGTTGGGTGAGAAGATCGGGCCCACCTTCTAGCCAAGATTGTGGTTCAACTGCCCGAAGACCCATCGCTAATTTGAAGGGCTTCCCATCAATTGGCGGGCCATAGATGTACTCACTCACCGCCAGATTCTCTCTTAACAAAGGGTGAATTGATAGGCTCGACTGATGTTAATTTTGCTGCCACCGAGTGAAGCTAAGAATGAAATCGCCCACGGTATACCGATTGATCTCGAAGGACTCTTCGGTGCGCAAGAGTTAATGGCTGCGCGCAAGAGCTCGCTCCAGGCAAACAATCGGGTGGATTCGCTGAACAGTGCTCCAGCCCACAAGGTCTACAACGGTGTGCTCTATAAGGCTCTTGACTGGGAAAGTTTGAGTTCGATTGCCAAGGCGAGAGGCAAAAACTCCATCGTGATCATTTCGGCTCTTCTAGGCGCCGTTCGGATTAACGATTCAATACCCTCCTACAAAGTGAAGATGAAGAACTCTGACTGGAAAGAACCACTCACCCAACTCTTTGAAGCACTCGCTGAAAATTTAATTATTGATTGCCGCTCTTCTACCTACTCTGGCGTATGGACTCCTCCCCCATCTCAGAGAGTGGTGGTAAGAGTCTTTCAGATTAAGGGAAACGAGCGAAGCGTGATTACCCATATGTCAAAGAAGTATCGCGGTGAACTTACCCGTTACTTGTTATCTGTCGAAGCCCCCAAAACTCCAGAGCAGTTCTTCATAAGCCTTAGGGATAGCTTCGAATTTAACGTAACACCAGCGACTCAGAACCATCCTTGGTTCCTAGACTTATTGATTCAGGCTTAATTACATTTACAGCGTTGATCCTCAGTAAAGAGCTCCAACGCTTCTTCAATGTGCTGACCGCACCCTTCCCAGGTGGCCTTGCCGCACTTTTCGCACCGAATTGCACTACACATTTTTACTCATCATTAAGCCCCTTGCCAGCAAAAATTTTCGGTACCGCTCGTTCGATCCGTGCCTTGATCGTAGCGACTTGCTTCGCCGAGCTAAAATGCAGGATGTAGGCACGCTGGCGCCCAGGCGTAAGTTTCTTAAAGGCTGGAGTCAAACCAGTTATTTTCTTCATTGCCGATGCAATTTCTGACGGCATCTCAAAATCTTGGGCTTTCTTCATGGGGAGAGAGGTGCCAGATTTCTCAATCGCAATCGCCTCTGCAATGTAAGCCTTTAGCAGTGCCTTCTGCGATGTGATCTCAGCCAGAGTCGTAAAACGTAATTGGCGAGCTGATTGAACATTGGCGGTCTGTTGAATCAAAATCTGCGATGGATCTTTCATCAACGCTCCCTTCATGAAGAGCAGCGCGCAATAGTTTTTGAAGCCATGAATCAGAAAAATATTTTTATCATTCAGCGCATAACACGGTTTTCCCCATTTAAGATCTTCCGTCAACCCTAAAGCGAGGGCGATCTTGCGCAACTCTTTACTCTCGTTCTGCCAGATCGTCAGTTGGCTGATAGCTATATCAACGCGCTTGTTCACACCCTAACTTTACGCGAGTAGCCGAAGAGAGAGAAATAGAACCCTTCGCTTCTTCATGCCATAAGTACGCGGAGCCTTTAAGATGGCGAAATGGGGAATACGGGGAGTCGCACCGGCAGA
>JBBAMQ010000001.1:189575-281061 GCA_040402395.1 Candidatus Nanopelagicaceae bacterium
TACGCGGAGCCTTTAAGATGGCGAAATGGGGAATACGGGGAGTCGCACCGGCAGACTCGCCCTGATCGGCTCTGGTGAATATCTGCCAGTGATGCAGAATTTCGAAGCTGAATTGATCGGGCGCGGACCATCGATGAGGTACATCCAAATTCCAACCGCAGCTGGTCGTGAGAGCCCAGATCGACTCAACTATTGGAAGCGGATTGGATATGAACAAGCCGAGCGAATAGGTGCCGAACAGATCTTCCTGCCAATCTACAACCGCGAAGACGCACATCGGGAAGATCTGGCAGCGAGTATCGACGGCGCAGGGCTTATTTACTTGAGTGGCGGTGATCCACATTATTTGGTGCAGACACTTGCTGGCACACCCGTTTGGGAGGCGATCGAACGCAATTGGCGGGCGGGTTCATCCCTAGCAGGGTGCAGCGCTGGCGCTATGGCTCTTGGTCCAGATATTCCAAACTTTCGCAGGATGAAGGCGGAGGGAAGTGCTGGCCTCGGGATTCTCCCCAACGTTCGCGTAATTCCCCATTACAACAAATTCTTTGGATGGATCCCAGACGCTGCCGCGCAACTATTCTTAAAGGCGCCAGATAACATCACGGTCACTGGGATCGACGAAGATACTGCCCTCTGGAGCGATGATTTGGACTCGTGGTTTGTCTACGGGATTGGAGCTACGCACTTGCTCACTGGTAAGAAAACTGGAAAGTATCGCACCGGAGATGTACTGCGCTTTTAAATACTTTGCTCATTCTGCTTTTTCTCAAATTTCTCAAACTGCCATAGATCCAGATCGTCGAGGGAGATCGGCGTGAAGCCTTGTGATTCAAGTGCATCGATGAGTTGAGTGCGATGCTCGGCAGCATGATAAATCGCTTCTGCCAGAATCGTTGAACGTAAGTTCTGCCAGCTCCGGTCGTTCTCCTGGATCGTCAAATATTCATCAGGTAGATCAGATTGGCTAGAAATCTTCGCATCAAATTCAGCGAGCTGCTCTTTCAACAAATCTAGATCGGACATTGTCTTGGGTAAGGCGATCTCACGCCATGGAGCGGTCGTTAGGCAATACACAGACCAATCTGCGCCACCGACTATATGTTGAAGGATTCTTCCAGCGCTCCACTCTGGGTTGACGATGCAAGAGGCTAGCGCCGCATCCGGTAAAGCCTGAACTGCGTCATACACTCTTTGATTAGCCCAGGCCATATGACGAAAGAGGCGATTTGTAACTTCGTTCATGCGATTATGGTATCTCCACCTCTTCTACAACGGAATCAACGAAGCTGTTGACATCTCGGGCAGAAATGCGAGGATCGATTGGCAAATTTAATTCTTTTAATCGGCCTGCCACATCTAGTGCACGGCTCCTCCTCCCGCCCATAAGCATTTAACGAGATATCGAAATATCCGCTCTCACCATTAACATTGATGTACAACGCATCAAACGATGTTCCCCCGACTTTCAGTGCAGCGGACATGACCGTCTTAGCTGCATTAAGCACTCGACCAATCTCTGCCGGCCTCATAGCGTCACTTCTTCGCTCTGGATGCACCTTGGACAACCAGAGCGACTCATCCGCATAAATATTGCCGATTCCTGAAACGATATTTTGATTGAGAATGGCAGTTTTTATTGAGACTTTTCGCCGCTTGATGTTTGCGATAACTTGCCTTTGATCGTATTCATGATCGAATGGATCCAGTGCAATGGCTTGTGCCGATGTTGGGATGCCATGAATAGTTTCTTCTATCGATAACCAACCAAATGTTCGCTGATCATTAAAATGCAATTCACTCTCGTGGCGCCCTTTGCGTATCTTCAATAGTGCGCGGGAGTGCCGTTGATCTGTTGCATTAATAAGGAACTGGCCAGACATTCCCAAGTGAGCCACCAGAACATAAGGACGGTCAAGAACACACCAAAGAAATTTTCCCCGGCGTTGGGTTGATAACACCTGCGATCCAACAAGAGCGTCGAGGGTCGCGATACTCTTGGAATTAAGCGCTCGCGGATGGAGCTGTACTGCCTGCACGACTTGCCGCCCGACCAGATGAACATCTAGGCCCCTACGCACGGTCTCGACCTCTGGTAGCTCGGGCATGGTCCAAGGCTAAATCATCTCGAGCAACTCGCTGGTTGACGACGATACCCTTCTCCTGTGAATCCGCCAGAAGCTAGCACCGCTGAATCCGATTCAGCTTGGGTCTCAGAATTTCTCGCTTCCCGTCGATCGACTCGCGACTTCCTGCCCACTCCAGTCCCCCAAGCTATCCTCGATCAGATCTTGACGGATGCGTTAACAGCGCCAAGTTGGTCCAATACTCGCCCCTTTAAGATCGCTCTTGCGACCGGTGAGCGCAGGGACCGCATCAGTGCAGAGTTCCTCGATCGATGGGGCTCAGTAACGACCAACCTTGCTCGCGGCTTCGTAGGCAAACTGACTCTTGCCCGCACTCGAAAGGGATTGCCAACAAGTAATCGGATAGTGGCTAAGAAGTACGATCCCGATTTGCTTCCAGCATCAAAGAAACTTGGTGCCGAGTTATTTGGGACTCTTGGAATCGCCCGAGATGATCGTCCAGCTCGCGATGCTTGGTGGGCAACTAATTACAACTTCTATGGTGCACCAGTCGAACTCTTTATCTATGTTCACAAGAGTCTAGATATTTTTGCCGCGAGTGATGCTGGACTGATGATGGAAAATCTCATTCTCTCGGCACACGCTCATGGGCTTGGAACCTGCGCTCAAGGTGCCGTTGCCATTTGGGACGATGTCGTGAGAAAAGAATTTGAAATCTCAAAGAAATATCGGTTGCTCTGCGGTATCGCGATTGGGTATCCAAGTGAAGCTAAAGACAATACCTTTAAAGCTCATCGCATCGGTGTCGAAGAATTACTCTTCAAAGAGAAGCGTTAGTTTCTAGCGAAACCGGATCTTCTTGGCAGCCATCAGCTGGACCAATCGAGCGATCGCAGATTTACCCAGACCGTGAAGGTTTGAAAGATCTTCGAATGAAATCTTCCGCAGATCTGAAACTTTATATAACTTGGCATCAACTAAGGCACGCCTGGCAGGGGCAGCCAACCCCACTTTGCGCCATTCGCCATCAAAATCCTCGTAATTGAAGAGTTCAGTGGATCTGATCGCTGTACTAGGCCGAGAAATTCGCTTTTTAGCCATAACCAAATTATAGAAGAATGGCCGCCTAAATAAGCGTAAGAGTGAACTCAGAGTACGCCGAACAGCGTCATTGATTATAATTAAGGGTCAAAAAATCGTTAGGGGAAAATTTTGTCAGGTAATGTGATTCGAGTTGGCCTCTTGGCTTATGGCGCAATCGGTGATCAGCATAATCAAGCTATCGCTGCCACGCAGGGCCTACAACTCACCGCCGTTGCCGATCCAAATCCTGAGCGCTTGGCTGCCGCCCAAAAATACTCACCAGATGTGAAGACCTTTGCAGATGCAACACTTTTACTGGATTCAGGCCTGCTTGATCTCGTTGTTATTTCTACACCGCCGAACAGCCATTACAGCTGGGCAAAGGAATCGCTTACTCGAGGAATTCACGTGGTTTTAGAGAAGCCGATGGCGCTCACAGTTGAGGAGTGTGATGAGCTCATCGCGCTCGCTGCTGAGAAAAATCTTCTGCTCGTTGTTTATCAAAACCGTCGTTACGACACCGACTTCTTGACTATTAGGCAAATCATCGCTGCGGGTGAGATCGGTGAGGTCTTCCAGTACGAATGCTTCGTCGGTGGATATGCCAAGCCATGTTCATATTGGCATTCAGATGTTGCTGTATCTGGTGGGGCAATTTTCGATTGGGGAAGCCACTTTATTGATCAAATTTTGGCGACGATCCCATCCCCTATCCAGTACGTGAGTGGCCTTAATCAAAAGCGTATGTGGACCCACGTCACAAATGCCGACCATGCTCAGGTCACGCTTACCTTCGAAGATGGCGTGCAGGCGCTCTTCACAAATTCTGATCTCGCAGCGGCTCGAAAGCCAAAGTTTTATATCCTCGGAACAAAGGGTGCGATCATCGGCGATTGGGATCCAGCTGCTGGATCAACCCCAGCAGATCTGCCCGCCATCATCTCCTTGCATCGCGCCGACGGAACCCGTGAGGTCATAACTCCATCCAACCCAGAGCAATTTTCATTTCACGACTCACTAGTGCAGTTCCTAAATAACGGCACCCCGATGTCTGTCAACGCCCTTCAGTCTCGCGATGTCGTAGCAATCATGCAAGCCGCTGAAGAATCAGCAATCGACAACGGAAAACACGTGGTCCCTATACTCTTGGGTCGGTGAAGGCCGTCAATAAATAGGCACGACTTCATGAGGAGTGTGTTTAAAAATGAGTAATGATTTTCCCCTTTGGAAGACCTCCCTCCTGTCCCGATGGGAAGAGATCGGCGTCGAAGCAGTGCTCGAACGAGCAGGTCTAAATTTTCACACCGATTTTGTAGAAGCACTCCGCGTCTATCCAGGTCAAAAAGATCCTTATGCAAATCACGAATGGTCTGTATTTCAATTCCCTCGTCTGGTTTCAGGTGTTGTCCATGCCGCGCCAAAATACATCGGTACGGGCGAAAAGGTTCTCTGGGAGGAGTGGTACTTCGAGGATGGCGATTCACACCATAACGTCCTAAGAAACCACGAGCATGCAGAGCAAGAGAAGCACGTTCGCCTCGACGATGACGAACATCCTGCGATCGTAATAAATACTGACTGGTATTACCGCGACGATCTGAACCGCCGGCCAATCCTTCTGCGTTAAGCAAATCGCGTCTTAGGCTGCGCGAACCCAACCATCTGATAGTTGGTCATTTGGTAACGGTTTCGTAACGATTACTAGTGTTGCGACCTGAAAATTGGCTCGCTGGACAATTTTAGGTAGATTTAGTTCATCAGCACTTCTGCTGAGAGATGAAAGGAAGTCCATGAAGAAAATCCTAACAGCGGTTGCTACCGCTTCAGCGATGGTCTTGGTCGTAAGCGGCGGTGCCTCAGTGCACGCAGCTGACAAGACGCTCAAGCTTGAACTTATTTCCAAGGGCGAGACCCACCAATTTTGGCAAGCTGTTAAAAAGGGTGCTGAAGATCAGGCTGCGAAGATGAATGCAACAGTTCACTTCCAAGGACCTGCTTCAGAAACAATGATCGATAAGCAGATGGAAATGCTTGATGCAGCCATCGCTACTAAGCCTGATGCAATTGGGTATGCAGCTCTAGGAACAACAGAGTCACTCACACATCTCGCCGCAGCTAACAAGGCTGGAATTCCAGTCTATGAGTTCGATACAGCTGCTAAGTGCGCAGGCGCGCTTGGTGTTTCATCCCCTTGTGCTTTGGGCGTTGCCTACACAAACAGTCTTGCTGCAGGAGCACTCGCTGCTGACAAGATGGCTGCCCTCATCGGTAAGCGTGGCAAGGTTCTCGTACTTGGCCATTCACAGACCAACCAGACTGGTATTGATCGTCGCGATGGTTTCATCAACGAGATGAAGCTGAAGTTCCCTAAGGTAATTCTCCTTCCAGTGCAATACTCCGAAGGTGGAGACGCCCAAAAGGCACAAGATATCGCTGCAACTGTGATCGTTGCCAACAAGGATCTCAAGGGTGTTTATGCTACTAACGAAGGTGTTTCAATCGGAGTAGGTCAAGCATTCAAGGCTGCAAAGATTGGATTCGGGGCTATCAAGTTGATTGGCTTTGACTCTGGAGCTCAGCAGATGGCTAACATTCGTTCAGGTCTACAATCTGGCGCTATCACACAGAATCCAGTCGGTATCGGAGCCAAGACAGTTGAAGCACTTGTGAACTATGTCCGTAACAAGACAGTTCCGCTTCCTTTGATTGATACCGGTTTCTACTACTACGATGCAAAGAATATCGACACAGCGAAAATTGCTGCCGATCTTTACAAGTAATAATTAATTCGTAAATCAGTGCGCAAAGACCGGGTAACTCCCGGTCTTTGTCATTTCTAGCACAAGTACACAGTAATAAATACTATGAACTATGCTTTTACTAACCTTTTTACTGCAAGTGCAATATAGAGATCCTCTGGAGGAAGAATGACCACGGCTCAACTTTTGTCGCTTGAAGGAGTTTGCAAAGAATTTCCAGGGGTTAAGGCGCTCAATAATGTTCACTTCGAATTAAATACCGGTGAAGTGCACGCGCTTGTTGGAGAGAACGGCGCTGGCAAATCTACCCTCATGAAGATACTTTCGGGAATTTACAAGAAGGATTCTGGCAATATCACCTATCAAGGTAAACAGGTAAATGTTTCGAGCCCTAACGAGGCGCAACATCTCGGCATCAGTATCATCCACCAGGAATTGAATTTAATGCCACACCTGACGGTTGCTGAAAATATCTTTATCGGGCGCGAAGATAGGCGCAAAGGTCGGATCTTTCTTAACGACACAAAACTCAACGCCGCGACAACTGCTCTCCTTGAAGAGCTCAAATTAAATTTGAATTCTACCGACTTGGTCGGAGGGCTCTCAATCGCCAAGCAACAAATGGTTGAAATCGCAAAGGCGGTCTCTTATCGCGGCGAAGTAATCATTATGGATGAACCGACCTCCTCGCTTACCCCGGCGGAGACTGAGTCGCTCTTCACCATTATTCGTACGCTCAAGGCCGCTGGTAAAGGAGTTGTTTACATCTCCCATCGCCTTGAAGAGTTAGCCCAAATATCCGATCGAATTACAATTTTGCGTGATGGTGAATATGTAAAAACACTTCAGACCAAAGAGAGCTCGATCGCAGAGGTTATCTCGCTCATGGTGGGGCGTACGGTAGATCAGGATCAACGCCCAGCGGCTTTTACCAGCGACAGTGAAACAATTTTGAGAGTGGAGGGTCTTTCCACTCACAATCTACTGAAAGACATCTCCTTTGAATTGAAGCGCGGTGAAATTCTTGGATTTGCTGGATTGATGGGTGCCGGTCGTACCGAATTGGCGCGAGCACTTATCGGCGCAGATCCCAAGACTGCTGGCAAGGTATTTCTAAAGGGTCGCGAGGTTGTTATTAAAAACCCTTCTGACGCTGTAAAGGAAGGCATCGGTTACCTCTCTGAAGATCGTAAGCGCTTTGGCCTTCTTCTCATTCAAAATGTTACCTTCAATGTAATCCTCGCCTCTATTCCAAAATTTAAAAATAAGCTTGGGTTTATGAAGGTAAGGCCTGCGGCAGGAATAACTCGTGACGCGATTACCCAATTGAGCATTCGTACACCCTCTGAAAATCAATATGCAAAAAATCTTTCTGGCGGAAATCAACAAAAAGTCGTCATCGCAAAGTGGCTAACTCGTGATTGTGACATCTTGATTTTTGATGAGCCCACGAGGGGAATCGACGTCGGGGCTAAGGATGAGATCTACAAGCTCTTATCGAAGTTAGCTTCAACGGGTAAATCGATCATCATGATCTCTTCTGAGTTGCCAGAAGTACTTCGAATGTCTGATCGAATCGCCGTTATGTGCTCAGGTCGCATAACCGGGATTCTTGAGAATAAGGATGCAGATCAAAATACGATAATGCAATATGCAACAATGAGTGAAATTAATCCTAACTAGTAGATAAAAGGAAAAATCCATGGCTGATGTAAAAATAGTTACCGAAACTGACCTGCAGGGCAGCAGCAAGTTGAAAGAGTTTGTCCGGCGCGAAATTGGCCAAGTATTAGCCCTCGGCTCCCTCGTCGTGCTCTTTGCCTTCTTCTCATTTATGCGTCCGGTCTTCTACTCCTGGGCGAATGTTTCAAACGGTATTCTTATGTCGACCACCGTTACCGGGTTGCTCGCGATCGGCATCACCTTCGTGATTATCACCGGAGGAATCGATCTTTCTATTGGTACGGGTACCGCCCTCTGCGCAATCATGGTGGGCAAATTAGTTGTTGCCTGGCACCTAAACCTGGTTGGCGGCATCATTGTTGGTGTAACCATGGGGGCCTTTGTTGGAGTCGTCAACGGCATTCTGATCACGGTCCTGAGATTGCCACCGTTTATCGCAACGCTTGCAACGATGAAAGCCGCTCAAGGTTTGGCTCTGATCATCTCGCATATGCGTCCGATTCACTTTGCGGATGGCGTGAAGGGCTGGGACGGTATTGCGCAGGGAAACCTAATTCCTCAAATTCCTAATGGCGTCACTATTCTCTTTGTCGGTGCCACAGTCGCTTCCATAATTCTCAATAAGACCGTTCTCGGTCGCTACACCTTTGCCATTGGTTCTAATAGCGAGGCAACAAAGCTCTCTGGCGTTCGAGTTAATCGCTGGTTGATTACCATCTATGCACTTTGCGGGGCTTATGTTGGGCTTGCGGCGGTCGTCTTGACCTCTCGGTTAGGTTCGGCCCAGCCTGATTTGGGTCTCGGCTATGAACTTGAAGCCATCGCTGCAGTAATTATCGGCGGTACCTCGATTTTGGGCGGAAAGGGATCGATCCGCGGAACAATTATTGGTGCGCTAATCATGTCTGTTCTGATCAATGGTCTTCGTATCCTTGAATTGCAACAAGAATGGCAGTACGTCGTCGTAGGAGTGGTCATCGTCTTCGCAGTCTGGAGCGATAACGTTCGTCGACGCAGAGCGGGTGATGTGAGTTAGCGAGCTCATTCCTATGTAATTTCTGCTTACCAAAACCCTTTGATAGGGTTACTTTTGGTCAAGAGTATCGACGCATAGCCCCGGCTCGTCGATCAGCAACCCTCCTCCGCGGTGGGGTGCTCCGGGTGAGGACCAGGCCAGAAAGTCTGGCAAGCGCGGGCACACAGCCCCGTATTTAGCAGAGCAGAGCTCTGTTGAAAGGTTGTCCCTTATGAAGAAGAAATATGGAATAGCAGTAGTAGTCGCGGCTCTCCTTGGTTCACTCTCAGTTGCAGTTACGGGTACCGCTGCCAATGCAGCAAGCTCATGTAAGGCGGGTGGACTTCCAACTCTCGCAACAGGAACTATCACAATCGGTACCGACGATCCCGCTTACTCACCCTGGTTCGACAATAACAAGCCAGCTGATGGCAAAGGTTTTGAATCGGCCATTGCCTATGCAGTAGCAAAACAACTTGGATATCCAGCATCGAAAGTGAAATGGGTAAAGGCGGCATTTAACACCGTCATTCAACCTGGTAAAAAGGCATTCGATTTTGATATCAACGAAGTCTCGATTACTCCTGAACGTGCAAAGGCGGTTGACTTCTCGTCTGGTTATTACGATGTTGCACAGGCGTTGGTCACGACTACCAAGTCGAAGATTGCTAAAGCAAAGTCGATCGCTGATTTAACAAATTCGAAGTTGGGGGCAGCCGTTGGCACCACTTCCTATCTGACGATTACAAATATCATTAAGCCAAAAGCGAAGCCTTCGGTCTTCGATACAAATGATATTGCCACCCAGTCCTTGATCAATGGCCAGATCGATGGTCTCGTCCTTGATCTACCAACAGCCTTTTATGTTTCTGCTGCGGCACTTAAAAACGGATTGATTATTGGTCAATTTGCTCCAAAAGCTGGCAGCGAGCAATTCGGTTTGGTGCTGGGTAAGGGAAGCGCACTCACTTCATGCATCTCCACCGCTGTTGATGCTCTCCGTGCAAATGGAACTCTCAAGAGACTTGCCGCAACGTGGTTGGGTAACACCGCCGGAGCGCCAGTCCTGAAGTAGTTTTTACTTTCATGAGCAACAGAGACCCGATGTCCTATAAACCTTCAGCGTTGCGGTTGCAACGCGAGGCGGCGAGGCGTCGGGTCTCTCGTCACTCCACGCTCGTAGCACTCATCAGCACCCTTGCGATTGGCGCTGTGCTGTCGATAGTGGTGAGTGGGGCGCCGGGGTTCAAACTGGTCCGGGAATCATTCTTCAATGCGCATTACGCTCGAACTGCCTTTCCAAATGTTCTCTCTGGGCTATGGCTTAACTTGCGAGTCATGATCTTGGCAGAAATCTTTGTATTGATATTTGGATTACTCATAGCGCTTGCACGAACCTCTAAGTCAGCGATACTTTATCCACTTAGGTTGCTAGCGACTATCTATACAGATATTTTTCGCGGCTTACCGCTCTTGCTCGTTCTCTTGCTCGTCGGACTAGGAATCCCAGGCTTACAACTTTCATGGCTCCCTAATTCTGCCGTTGTTCTTGGCACAATCTCACTAATCCTTACCTACTCGGCATATGTAGCCGAAGTTATCCGGGCGGGGATAGAAGCAGTGAATCCAGCACAACGAATGGCTGGCCGTGCTCTTGGTTTAACGCAGACCCAAACTCAACGAGTTGTAATTTTGCCACAGGCTTTACGAAAGGTTACGCCTCCTCTGCTCAATGACTTGGTCTCACTTCAGAAAGATTCTGGATTGATCTCGGTCTTAGGCGCAATCGATGCAATCCGCGCAGCAGGAATCGAGACGGCACAATCATTCAACTTCACGCCCTATCTAGTGGCTGGGGCGCTCTTCGTGGCGCTAACAATCCCCCTTACTCGCTTCACAGATTGGCTCACTCGTAAGCAAGATCGTGCCCGAGTCCAACAAGGTCAGTGGTAGTAATGGCTCAATCAATGGTGGAGATCAACTCGCTCAGAAAGAGCTACGGGAGTGATGTCGTACTCCAGGAGATAACAACTTCACTCGCTGAACACGAAGTGAAGGTATTAATCGGAGCTAGCGGATCCGGTAAATCAACGCTGTTAAGGGCTATAAACCTTTTAGAAGGAATCGACGACGGTCAAATCTATCTTGACGGCGATGACATTACATCTGTTGGAGTAGATCCAGATAAGGTCAGGGCGCAGATTGGTTCGGTCTTTCAATCCTTCAACCTTTTTCCACACCTCAATGTGCTTCAGAACATCACCCTTGCCCCTCGGCTAGTCCACGGGATAACGAAGGAAATTGCGAATGCAGAGGCGATGAGTCTTCTGGAACGATTTGGGCTCGCTGATAAGGCTAAGCAGTACCCGGATCTGCTGAGTGGTGGACAGCAACAACGTGTCGCAATTTTACGTGCTGTCATTACAAAACCTAAAGTCTTGCTGCTCGATGAAGTAACGAGTGCACTGGACCCAATCTTGATTGCCGAAGTTCTCACCCTGATCAGCGAACTCAAGGCTGAGGGAATGACAATGATGATTGCTACGCATGAAATCGGCTTTGCCAAGCGAGTAGCGGACCAGGTGCTCTTTCTACACAACGGCCAGATTCTTGAATTCGGTACTCCACTCAACATATTGGAGAATCCAAAAACCCCCGAATTGAAAGCATTTCTCAATGCGCTTCGTGGCGCTGGACGGCTCTAACATCCGCTCCTCACGCCGATTAGATCACTTTCTTGAAGGTTACTCCAGCGCTCTCAGATGTGTAAATATTGGCACCGACGGTGACCAAGAGTAATTGATCGTCCGCGCTAAGAACCCCAGCGTTACCTTCAAATACCCGAAGTTTCTTCCACGTCTTTGCACTATCGATCGATTTATAAAGCGTGCTACCACTTAAGCCATACAGGCCAGACTGCACCCATTCGATTTGCGAGAACTTCTGTGAACTCTTGATTTTGATAGTCGACTTGAAGGCATTATCAGTATGAAATAATTCGTTTCCCTTGAGCGCTATCGCAACTCCAGACTTTTCTGGTGAGACCGCAATATCATCAAAAGCGTTTGCCCCCAAGTTAGACCATGTTTTACCTAAATCACTTGAGTGCAACAAGTCGCCGCTTTGAGAGTCAGAGCCAAATAAATCTGATGTACTACCCTCGAAGATATGAAAATCTACTTTTCCTACGAGCGAGATCGCCTTCCAAGTAACTCCACCATCTAGCGACTTAATAAGTCCGATTGGATTGGGCATCTGAGAACCCTCCGCAGGATGACCGCCTGCGTATAGTGCAGCTCCCACCACTGCCATTCCCATTATGTCAATCTTCTCTTTGCTGATCTGACGCATGTTATTTTTGCCTACCAAGGTAAATAACCCTTGATGTGTCAGCAGTAGTATTTGATTTTTGAAAACTTTTACCTGGTGAATGTGTGAAACCGAGTTGAAAGTGTCGGCATTTGCAAAGTTACTAGAGCCGACAGCCAAGGCAACGGTTGCTGCGAAAATTGCACTTTTGGATTTCCAACTGTTGATTTTTAGCACTGTTTTCCTCCATTTAACCAGTAATGAAATCTGGTCTTTAATAGGCCTAAAAGTATCATCCATGCGAAGGATGGGCATTCATGAATATCTGAGAGCCACAACACAAAGTATGGAGAAAGCCCCGTATTAAAAGCCCACTTGGTCACTCGCGTTAGAACTATTCAAGCAGAAGTTTAGAAAGAAGCTCCTCAACTCTCAACTTGATCTCATCTCTAACCTTACGAACAAAATCAATATCTTGACCAGCTGGATCCTCAAGAACCCAATCTTCATATCGCTTGCCTGGGTAGAACGGACACGCATCCCCGCAGCCCATCGTGATTACCGCATCCGATTCGAGTACAGCCTCTGTGGTCAACACTTTTGGCTGCTGGTTTGTGATGTCAATGCCGACCTCAGCCATCGCTGCTACCGCAATTGGATTAATGGCATCTTTCGGGGCAGAGCCCGCTGACAAAACTTCAACTCTGTCACCACCAAGTTCGCGCATAAAACCCGCTGCCATTTGAGAGCGGCCAGCATTATGAACACAGACAAATAGGACTGTCGGTTTCTTAGACATTAAATTACTACTCCTTAATCGTGGTGCTGAAATAGTTACCAAGCAAAGTGCCGAATAGAGCTCCAATTATTTGAGCCACCACAAACATAGCAACAGAGCTAATGGCGATGCCTGAAAAGGTATCTGTAAAGCTTCGGGCTATCGTGACCGCAGGGTTAGCAAAGGATGTCGAGGAGGTGAAGAAGTAAGCACTGCCAATCCATGAAGCTATGACAACAGGGGCAAGAGGCTCCTTGCCCTGTCCCCTAAGTAGCTGAATGATAAAGAGGAGGCCAGCTGTAGCAACAACTTCACCCAGCCATAAACTTGCGCCACTACGTACATGCTGAGACGGGAAGTAGGCAGGGTTCTTGAACATGAGGTTCGCCAGCATTGCGCCGGTGATTCCACCAGCAAATTGGGCAACGAGATAACCAAAAAGAAGATTCATTGAAAGGCGCTTTTGAATCCACTCGCTCAAGGAGACGGCAGGGTTGAAGTGGGCACCACTGATCGAACCAAATATAAGAATCAGAATTCCCAGAGCGAACACGGTGGAGATCGTGTTTATGAGAAGGTCAACTCCCAGGTCCGAACTCAAATTTGTTGCCATAGTGCCCGACCCCACGACCACTGCTACAAGAGTGAGGGTTCCTAGGAATTCCGCCAGATACTTACGAAGCATCTGTTAGCAGCAGGCCTGATCGCAGCAACAGGGATCACATTTACATACCTGGCAACAGCTGCCAGAGGTGGGGTTTAGGCTCATTACTTTCTCCTATCGAAGATTATCGATGGAAGCGTATCAGGTCGTATCGATAAATATCAATGGGTCAGGTGTAGCCTTGAATCGTGTCTCAGGCCATCATGCTCACCAAATCTCCAAAGCAGCTCACTCTCATGGCCGGTCAATTTAAGGCGTTGGGCGACCCGACTCGTCTTCAACTGATGATGGCGGTAGCCGCCGGAGAGAACCAAGAAGCTTGTGTCTGCGACCTAACACCCGATACCGGATTGGTACAAAGCACGGTGAGCCATCACCTAAAGCTTTTGGTTGATGCTGGGTTGCTAGAAAGATCGCAACGGGGTAAGTGGGCCTTTTATTCGCTAACGCCTGCAGCGAAAAAGATTCTTAAATAAGCTCATTCTTTGAAAACGCTCCCTTCCTGATTCTCGCCCTATAAGCCGGAGACGACATTGTTATGCAAAAGGTCACGCTCAAAAAATGTGATTGCCCTCATTATTGCCCCCAAAAATAGTTCTCAATAACGAAGAGGATCAATCTTTTGGCTTAATCCCTAAAGATCGCTTAATACTTTTAAGCACTAGTGGAAAGTCGGAGGGGGGCATCAATCCCTCAATAGCTAAAGAACTTGCACCATGGACAGCAGACCAAACAATTACTTCTCCGCCATTACGTGCACTCTTATCAATGACGCCATGGGCTGCAAGTTCATCAAGTCCGTCTCGAAGTAGGTTCCAAGCCTTACTTTCATGTTCATCCATATTGATCTCGCAAAATCCTCCGAGCATAAGACGATAAAGATTTGGTTCGGAAATCGCCCATGCAAAGTAAGCATTACCCATTTCTTCAAATTTCTTGATGGAAGCGGATGCCCCTTTGCCATTCACTTTTGCAATCGCCTTTTCCTGCATTATTGCCAAGCGATCAAAAAGCACATTACCTATTGCACTGACCAAAGCATCCTTGTCTCCAAAGTGGTGATAACTAGCACTGGGGCTTACGCCAACCTCTGCTGAGACTGCTCGAAGAGATAAGTGGTCGGGCCCGTACTTGCGCACCAAAACAATTGCCGCATCCACCAAAGCCGTCTCAAGGTTGCCGTGGTGATACGGAACCTCGATTGCAGTCCTAGTTGCCATAGGGAAATCCTGCCAGCAAACTATACAATGTTCAAATAGGCTCCCATAATCTGAACATTGTATAGATAAGGGAGAAAATTATGGCACGAGGAAATACAAGCGAATGGCAGCCTGGTAGCGAGGGATTAGACCCAAATCGCTGGCGCGCACTGGCCGTTATCGCAATTGCATCTTTGATGATCGTTCTAGATTCATCAATTATTAACTTGGCTCTTCCAAGTGCACAAAAAGCCCTACATATTTCAAATGCAAACCGTCAATGGGTTGTTACTGCTTACTCACTTACCTTTGGAAGTTTGTTGCTTCTTGGTGGTCGAATTGCAGACTTCGTTGGCCGTAAGAAAATTTTCATTATTGGTCTCGTCGGATTTGCTGTTGCATCTGGAATCGGTGGCTTTGCTACCAACCAAGGTCAACTCTTTGCCATGCGTGGCATACAAGGTGCATTCGGTGCACTTCTTGCGCCTGCATCTTTATCTTTAATCAACGTAACTTTCACAGTACCTAAAGAACGCGCAAAAGCATTTGGCGTATATGGCGGCATCTCAGGTGGCGGAGCCGCTATCGGCTTGATCATGGGTGGCTTGCTCACTGAGTATGCAAACTGGCGCTGGTGCTTATTTGTGAACGTTCCTTTTGCCCTCATTGCTGTCCTCATGGCGTATCCATGGCTACATGAATCAAAGGTTGTCGGAGATAACAAGTACGACATCCCAGGCGCTCTCACGGTGACAGCAGGACTTGTCAGCCTTGTATACGGATTTAGCCAAGCAGCGACAAATGGCTGGGCTAATAGCAATACCTACTCATATTTCATTATCGCAGCCGTTCTTCTTGTCGCCTTCTTCGTAATTGAAGCCAAGACAGCCCACCCACTCTTGCCACTTCGCGTCTTGACTGAACGAAATCGCGGTGGGTCATATATCGGAGCACTTCTTGTTGGAGTTGGTCTCTTTGCGATGTTCCTTTTCTTGAGTATTTACATGCAGTCCTTCTTGCATTACTCACCCATCAGAGCGGGCGTCGCCTTTTTGCCATTCACTGTGGGAATTGTCATCGGTGCTGGCGTTGCCTCCAACTTGCTTCCAAAGATCGGACCTCGTCCGTTAATGGTCGTTGGAATGAGTCTTGCAACGGTTGGAATTCTGCTCTTCTCTCGCATCACTCCAACTTCTGGGTATCTCTCATACCTGTTGCTCCCAATGCTGGTCATGAGCTTTGGTTGCGCTCTGTACTTCATCCCTAACGCAAGTACAGGCCTTCACAATGCCGGTCAGCACGAAACCGGTGTAGCGAGCGCCATGATCAATACCTCCCAGCAGATCGGTGGCTCTCTCGGAGCTGCTCTGCTCAACACCATTGCCATCTCATCGGCTGCTGCCTTCGCAAAGGGTCATACCTCCCTAGGCGCCCAGACAGCGGTCTTTGCACAGGTCCATGGCTTCACAACGACCTTTAAATGGGGCGCTGTATTCCTAGCAGCCTGCGCCATCATCTCAGGCCTCATGATCAATGTGGGCAAGGATTCCCTCGTAGAGCACGAAGGCGCCGGCCTCTAAGTTCTGCCAAAAGTGGGCCACTTGATGGACATATAACTCAAACTTGGGAAACAGAAATGTTGCGTGCCCTAAAACGTCACGGAGCCGTAATCGGCCCTATCGAGATTGCTGGAAAGTTCGACGGATTTTCAGAATCTTGGACTAGGGAATCACTAAGAGTCAACGGTTTGCGTGATCTTATGAAAATTGTCGAAAAAGATGAAGATGAAGATGAAGGAAACTTCAAGAAACGAAACTAAATTTTGTCCACGATTTTGCCCATATGTCCACAATTTTGCCCATAGAAATCGGCAGATTTGTCCAAGGTTTTGCATAAAACTAAACAGTTATAAACAAGAAAGTGAGCGCAGTTTTAACCTGCGCCCACCTAAATGAAAGAAGAGTCGCCCTATAAGCCGGATTCTGTCGTTCTTGCGAACGGATCACCATCCATCTAGATCTGCCATTGCTGACAGATTCAAGCAACCTACCTGATGAATTAAGCGAGCAGCTCTTCATCTATTTGGTCTTGCTCCAAGTGGGGTTTACCTTGCCATCTACATCGCTGCAGATGCGGTGGTCTCTTACACCGCCGTTTCACCCTTACCAACTTACGTTGGCGGTTATTTTCTGTGGCACTGTCCTGCGGATCTCTCCGAGTGGCCGTTAGCCATCACTTTGCTCTGTGGAGTCCGGACTTTCCTCGGTGTCGCTAGAAACTAGCGAGAACGCGGTGATCCGGGCGACTCTTCAGTGAGAAGATTTTACTTGATGCGCGCGGAAAGATGTAATGGTCAGATATTCCCCATGAGTGGAGTCTTACCGACCAAAATCATCCTCGACGCGCTCGATATCGTCCTCACCGAAGTAGGTACCAGTCTGAACTTCAACAAAAATTAACTCTTCCGAGCCAGTATTCGAGATTCTGTGGAGAGTGGCGACTCCAAAATCGACGGTATCTCCTGGACCAACCAAGCGAACGACCCCATCAAGGGTGACCTCGCCCTGACCCTGAACGATGAACCAATGCTCGGCTCTCTTTGTATGCCGTTGATATGAAAGACGCATCCCGGGTCTGACCCAGATGCACTTCACCTTATGTGAAGAGGACTCCTGTAATACTTCATAGCGACCCCAAGGGCGTTCGGATATCTCAAGTGTCATCGGTGCACCTCTATCTAGTCCGGTAATTATTCAAAGCCTAAGTAAGCCCTCACTAATGCGAAGTCTATTGCAGGTTGGCGTTGAGATTGTTAGGACACATGACAGGCGGCCCCTGCAGAATTAGGCTCTGCCCATGAACCGAACCACCACTCATCGCGGAATTGTCTACGCGAGAAAGGGCGGGGCTGCCTCATCGCAACCACTCGCCGTCACCGCTGCACTCAAGATCCTTGAGGCTAGTGGATCATTTATCGATGCTGGAATTGCATTATCGGCGGTGCTTTCCGTTATCGAGCCCGGCGCTTCTGGGCTCGGGGGTGATCTCTTCTTAGTTACACACCAGAGTAAAACAAAGGAAAATCTCGCCTTCAATGGCTCTGGTGAAGCGCCGCACGGTGCAACTCGTAACGCCTTCGATACTGAAATTCCAGAACACGGCTACCGAGCAGCGACCGTCCCCGGGGTTATCTCTGGTTGGTATGCCGCGCACGAACGCTATGGAAAATTATCCATGGCAGAAATTCTTGCGCCCGCAATCGCTTATGCCGAGGATGGTTTCCCAGCAAATGAAGGTTTCATTGGTCGAATAAAATGGCACCTCCAACAATACCCAGAAACCAAACTCTTTGAAGAGTTAGGTATCTCGCCGGAGATCAAACTTGGCGAGAGCGTTACCAATCAAGATATTGCTTGGCTCCTTCGAGAGATAGTAGCGAATGGTCGAGAAGCTTTTTACTCCGGGGCAATTGCAGCGAAGATTATTGCCGGTACCGATGGCTGGTTTAACGCCGATGATCTCGCCACACATAAGACGCGAGTATCAAAGCCACTCTCCATTAAATACCGCGATTACTTTATTCATGGAAATCCTCCCCCAACGCAAGGGATGATTCTGATGGAACAGTTACTCATTGCTGGGACCTTCGATAAATCCAAGCTCTCAGATGCTGACTGGATTCATATGCAGGTTGAGGCGAAGAAAATCGCATTTACCGATCGAAATTCAATTATCGGCGACCCCGAGATTGTGCCGGTCGATGTTAATTCGATACTGAACCCAAGCCATATCGCTCAACGCGTTGCCCAGATCAATATGGCGGCAGCCAATAATCGTAGCGAGAGCCCAGCCGAGGGAAGTGACACCACCTACTTCCTCGTGGCTGATAGCGAGGGCAATGCAGTGTCATGGATCCAATCGGTCTTTCATGGCTTTGGTTCCTCGTGGACGGTACCAGGGACTGGAATGATTCTGAATAATCGCTTAACTGGATTTAACCTCGATCCCAAATCCCCGAACTTCATCGCCCCAGGCAAGCGACCAGCACATACCTTGCAGGCCTTCACTATTACTAATCCTGATGGGTCGTTGAAATATGTCGGTGGAACACCTGGTGCGAATGTGCAGGTGCAGACTAACTTCCAGCTTGTGACGGGTCTTATCGACGAAGGCAAGAGTGTTCAAGAAGTTGCTGAAGCCCCGCGCTGGATGCATCTCTCTGATCCATCGACATCGGCAGTTAACGAAGAGATTAAAGGCATCCTTTCGATCGAACCACGTTTTGGCGAAGAACTCATCGCAGATCTCAAAGAACGAGGCCACGAAATCGCTGTGCTTGCAGATTACGGTCATGCCTCTTCAGTTCAACTTCTTGAGGTATTACCTAATGGAACCTTTGCGATTGGCTCTGATCCCCGATCAGAAGGTCATGCTGCGGGAATTTAAAGCCCCTTGTAATCAAGGCGCGCTTGCGTAAAGTATGCCAATGATTATTTCACAACAGGTTGATGGCGACTTCCTCGCCCTGCCACTCGATACAGTCACAGACAGCGCAATCTCGACAGCGAAAGCCCTCGGTGCCTCCCATGTTGATGTGCGCATTGAGCGCATCCGAACTGGCGTCCTCTCGATTCGAAATACTGCCACTGAGACGCAGAGCGATAACTCGATCTCTGGAGTTGGCGTCCGCGTGATCGTTGATGGCTGCTGGGGCTTCGCATCATCCCCCGAGATTGGTGCAGATGTTGCAGCCTCCCTCGCTCGCAGCGCGGTTGCAATGGCAAAGACGAGTAAACCGCTCTCCACTGAAGAGATCGCCCTTGCGCCAGAACCTATTTATCCAAAGAGGAGCTGGGTTAGCGCCTATGAAATAGATCCTTTCTCTGTAAGTGGCGATGAACGCATCGCTCGTCTTACTGGCCTCAATGAGAAACTGCTCAAAGCCGATGGCGTGAACTTCGCCGAGGCATTCTCGATGTTTGTGAAAGAGCAGAAACACTATGCCGACTCCTACGGTACAACGACCACGCAACAACGGGTGCGGATGCAGACTCAAATTGATGCAGTCAACGTGGGCGCCGAAGGCTTTGTGTCAATGCGTACGCTCGCTCAACCTGCAGGCTTTGGCTGGGAATGGATGGATAACAAAAATTGGGACTGGGATACTGAAATTCAAGAGCTCCCTTCCCTGCTCGCGGAGAAGGTGGCAGCGCCATCTGTAGAAGCTGGTCGCTATGACTTGCTCATCCACCCATCAAACCTCTGGCTCACCATTCACGAGTCGATCGGTCATGCAACAGAACTCGATCGAGCGCTGGGATATGAAGCGAACTATGCCGGAACTTCCTTTGCCACCGTGGACAAGCTGAATAACCTTAAGTACGGCTCAGATCTCATGAATATCACCGGTGACAGAGTCACAACTCATGGTCTTTCCACTGTTGGCTGGGATGACGAGGGTGTTGAAGCCCAGAGCTGGGATATCGTCAAAGATGGAACACTTGTTGGCTATCAACTTGATCGTCGTATCGCAGCACGTGGCGGACGCGATCGTTCAAATGGCTGCGCATTCGCAGACTCACCATCACATGTTCCCATCCAGCGGATGCCAAACGTCTCACTGAAAGCTAATCCAAATGGGCCTGACCTTGCCGGCCTCATTGAATCCGTTGAAGATGGCATCATGATCAAGGGTGATAACTCTTGGTCGATCGATATGCAGCGATACAACTTTCAATTCACTGGCCAGCAATTCCATCGCATCAAAAATGGAAAGATCGTTGGTCAGGTAAAAGATCTTGCCTATCAGGCAACCACCACAGAATTCTGGGGATCGATGAAACGTGTGGGAAATGAGAGCACCTGGGTGCTTGGTGGCGCATTCAACTGCGGCAAAGCCCAACCGGGCCAAGTTGCTGCTGTAAGTCATGGCTGCCCTGCGGCGGTATTCGACAAAGTTAATGTTCTCAATACTCGCGCGGAGGCCGGAAAATGAACACACAAAATCTCATTGAGAAGATCACAGCAGCTACAGATTATGAGGATTGTATTGTTATTGTTGAGAGCAAGACGCAGGCCAATCTGCGCTGGGCTAACAGCACTCTGACGACAAATGGCGTCATAGCTACACAGCGAGTCACGGTTATCGCCTTCGTTGCCATAGATGGTGGCATCGCCTCTGGCTCTGTCACTCGTGCGAGTGTTGATCCATCAGAAGTTGCCGAAATTGCAAAAGCTGCAGGAATTGCTGCTCGCGCTTCAGGGAAGTCTGACGATGCCGCTGAACTTAAACGCGACCTCGCTATCGGGGATTGGGCTGCGCCACACAATCCAACCGGTCCCGATGTCTTTGCTGGAATCGCGCCAGAGCTTGGTGAAACCTTCCGGAGATCACAAGCGGATTCCATTGAACTCTTTGGCTATGCCGAACATACCCACGACACCACATGGGTCGGATCAAAAGGTGGGCTTCGCCTTCGCTTTGATCAACCGGATGGTCGCGTCGAGATGACCGGTAAGTCTCACAACCGGACTCGTTCAACATGGGAAGGACGTGCAACCCGTGACTTCACAAACCTATCTATTAGTGAAATCGATCGCGACATCCGCACGCGTCTTGAGTGGCAAGGCCGTAAATTAGATCTCACTGCTGGTCGCTATGACACCATTGCGCCTGCTGGTTCAGTTGCCGATCTCTATGCCTACCTCGGTTGGTTTACTGGTGCAAAGGATGCCTTCGAAGGACGTTCAGTATTTTCAAAGCGCGGCAAAGCCGGCAAGGTTCGCGTCGGTGAGCGCTTTGCGAAACTTCCGATAAATATCTACTCCGATCCTCTCTTCAAAGGACTCGAGTGCTCGCCATATGTCGTCGCAACTTCAAGTGGTCCGATGAGTTCGGTCTTTGATAATGGCCAGGCAGCTCCTCGCAATGATCTCTTCACTGCCGGAGAGCTCACCTCGTTAACTCAGACTCGTGCAACTGCTGCGCTGACCGGCCTTCCGTACACACCTTTTGGTAGCAATATCATCATCGATCTTCCTGGTGCTACCGGTGACCTCAACTCTCTTGTTGGACAGGTAAAGCACGGCCTCTTGCTCACAACGCTCTGGTATATCCGCACCGTCGATCCAACAACACTGCTCCTCACTGGTTTAACCCGAGATGGTGTCTATCAGATCAAGGATGGTGAAGTAATAGGCGCAGTCAACAACTTCCGTTGGAATGAATCTCCTGTTGAACTCTTGAATCGGATCAAGGCGGTGGGCGCATCCTCAATTACTCAGCCTCGTGAATGGGCGGGCGATGTCGAACGCGCGGCCGCACCTGCTGTGATCTTCGAACAATTTAATATGTCGACTGTGAGCCCGGGCTCTTAATACTTAGATTTGCGCTTGCTCTGACATCGACATCAACGCCATCAATCCATCGGATGGCCAGATCTTAATTGTCGTAATACTGCACGGGGCAATGTCTACGTGGAAGATGCTATCGATCGGTGTGCCGAGAGCCACACAAACTGCGCCTTTAACAACAACGTTATGAGTCACGATTGCGACGGTCAGCCCCGGGTATTCGGCAGCGACCTTTATTAACGAGATCGCAACTCGCTCGGCGGTCGCGGCATAGGCCTCTCCCCCACCTTGCGCATACCAAGGATCAGAAACCCACGCCTTAAATTCATCAGGGAATTGCACCTCTACTTCATTCGGTGTGAGGCCATCCCATTTTCCAAAGGCTGCTTCAATCCAACTCTCGTCAAAGGTCGGCACAAGTTTTACAAAGTTTGTGATCTCATCAGCGGTATCGCGAGTACGTTGCATTGGAGAGACGAGCAATCGATCTGGATTGCGCCTGGCAAGCTCTCTACCAACTGCACGCGCCTGCTCGCGACCTTTTTCGGAGAGCCCGGGATTAGAGCCACCAGCTCCACTAAAACGGCGTTCAGGAGTCAACGGTGTCTCACCGTGACGAATAAGAATAATAGTGGTTGGCACTTCATCCGAGGTCAACCGAGCATGAAGGAAGTTCTTCTGAATAAGTGTGCTCTCTTGCATTTCGCCATCAAGTGCTTTATTTGCAAGGCGATCAGCATGTGAATTCTGATCGCGTGGAATCCAACCAAAGGTAATGAGTGAGAGTGGATGGATCCCGCGAGCTCTCTTTGCGAGTTCGCGCATATCTGGATGCTTAATCTGCCATCGGCCAGACATCTGCTCGACAACTAATTTAGAATCCATCTTGACATCAATTGTGGCCTCAGGATCGAGCGTATGCGCATGCTCGAGGCCAGCGATCAACCCAGAGTATTCGGCGACATTATTTGAGGCGATTCCAATCGTGGCGTAAAGCTCAGCGAGAATTTTGCCATTCTCAGTAACGACTGCGCCATAACCAGCCGGTCCCGGATTGCCACGGGATCCGCCATCAGCAGTAATCTGAAAATGGCGTGCCATTAAATGCGAACCAAGATTCGACGGCACTCTTCACAACGCAATACTTCATCGACGGCAAGGCTTTTGATACGGTCGATCTCAATCGCATTGATTACCAGATGACAGCCATCGCACTTGTTGCCAATAAGGAGAGCGGCTCCAACGCCATGGGCCGAGGCGCGGACTTTCTCGTAGAGATCGTACAAAGGCTGTTCAATCTGAGGAACAAGGCTTGCTCGTTCATTCTTTGCCCGGTCCAACTCGGTACCGATCTCGCTTTTAGAATTTTCTAGCCGGACATTGAGTTCAAGCTCTAATTGCTTGAGACCGACTTCATCACTCGCTAATTCATCGAGGCGTTTCTTCACTAAATCAAATCGGAGCATGATCTCTAGTTCGCTATCTTCAAGCTCGTTGCGGCGCTTTGTTAAGGTTACTATTTCGTGTTGGGTCTGTTCTAATTCTTTTGGCGACGCCGCACCTGCGTTAAGTCGCGCCTCGTCTTTCTTCATACGGTCAGTGACTGCTTCTACATCTACCTCACTCCGCCGTAGATCGATCGAGACATCTGCTAATTCAGTTTCAACCACTTTGAGTTCAATGGCGGCATCTTCAAGGCGTTTATGGATTGCTACGATCTGTTCTAATTCCGGAAGGTTCGAAATTCTCACACTGCAGGAGAGGATAGTGGTATCAATTTTTTGTAGCTCAATAAGCAGATTTTGGTGGGCGACAGATGCCTTCACGACTGCTCCTTTTTGATCCACAGGGATCGATGAACTATGTATTTATCTTTCTTGTGAAGGTCAAATATTAGGGTAAGAAATAGATAACTCCAACCGACGGACATATGCTTAAGGTATGAGACTAAGGAGCGCAGCCACTCTGCTTTTAGCGGTCGCGCCGCTTATGCTCCTAACCGCCTGTGGTTCTAAGCAACCCAACACATCTACAGTCTCGACCGCACCTATGAAGCTAGCCGTAGGTCAAGGTGCCGCTGCGCCAGGTGGCGGTTCATTCTTAAACGCTCCAATCCCCACTGCAGTTCTCAGCCTTTCACTCTTTGATAGCAATGGTAAAAGTTTCACACTCGGCTCTCTTCATGGAAAAAGTGTCGTCATCGCGAGCTTCCTGACATCGTGTCAAGAAATCTGCCCGATGATTGCGGTGGACCTGCGTCAGATTGGTGACCTAATTGCAGCTTCACCTCTGACTGGAAAAATTGTCGTTATGGCGCTCTCAGTAGATAGCCGCCGCGATAAAGTTGGTCGACTTGCAGCGTATGCCAAGATATTTGATGATCCAAACTTTACCGTCGCCTCTGGCCTCGAATCGAGCCTTGCGCCATTCTGGAAATTCTTTGGTACCAGTTACAGCATCGTTCCCTACAGCCCGGCACAGATGAAGGCGCTGCCTCTTGATTGGCAGACTGGCAAAATGAATACCTTTGATGTGTCTCATACAGATGAAGTCTTAATAGTTAATCCCTCGGGATCATGGGCCTGGCTTGATCTCGGCACTCCGGCCCTAAGCAAGACCACGATTCCCGACCAATTAAAGAAATATCTCAGTACCGATGGCCTCAATAACTTAGCTAAGCCGCAAGAGCCAAATTGGGGTGTTCCTGCGGTTTTATCTGCATTGAGTACAATTAGCGGAACAAAGATCTCGCTATCCAACAATTAATAATGAGTGTAGAAGGAGAAGGCAATGACTGAAGCACTTTTGTTTGTGGCATCGATGATATTTGTATTTGGCTTGGCTTTAGGAATTACCTCAGGGTGGAACATTGCCGTAGTGATCTGGTTAGTAGTCGGCCTCGGTTTCATTTTGTCTGCATTGTTTGAGCAGTTGAAGACGTGGAAGTAAAAGACGGCCTTCGGCCCAAATTCTGGTGGGCGGTGAGGGTTTCGAACCCCCGACATCCTCGGTGTAAACGAGGCGCTCTACCACTGAGCTAACCACCCATTCAAACTTCATTTGCCTCTTTCACAAGAGCAAGTAGAAGCTTGAGCCCCGAACTCTACTGGTGAGCGTTGGAAATCATGAAATTCTCTGATCAGAACTAGAGAATAGCGAGCGCAGCCTTATAGTCCGCAGCATTTCGCGCATCGCCAGGGCCATTTACGACCTGCCAGCGGAGTGCGCCAGATTTATCAACAACGAACGTTCCACGAATTGAGAATCCGCGATCCTCATTAAAGACGCCATATGCCTTAGCAACGCTGCCATGTGGCCAGAAATCTGTCAGGAGGTTGAAGGTGTAACCCTCTGCATCACCAAATGCCTTTGCGGCATACATTGGATCACATGAGATAGCGAGAAGTTCTGTTCCTTCATTCTGGTAAGCAGAGAGATCATCACGCAATGCGCACAGTTCACCAGTGCAAGTTCCAGAAAAGGCGAACGGGTAGAAGACGATCACTACATTTTTTTTACCTCGAAAAGAGGCGAGTTCTACAGGTGCGCCAAATTGGTTGGTGAGTGTGAAATTTGGTGCCTCTTGGCCAATAGTTAGTGACATAGTTCCTGACTCCTTGTGATTATTATTTTTTCGATGGCTGAGATTTACGGGCGACCAATCGAGTAGCGCTCCAATTGGTGGCAGCTAAGAATGACACAGTTTGCGTTAATCCCGCAGTTGGAGCGGCATCTTGGATATCTGCCGCATCAACATGTCCCCCTTGACCTACCTTTGGGGTCATTAACCAGATCGGTCCACTTTCGCTTAGGTAGGTAAGCACATCGACAAGTTCATCAACGAGATCATTCTCGCCCTCTCGAAACCATAGGAGAACAGCATCGACAACTTGATCAGAGCCCTCATTGAGAAGGGGTGAGCCGCTCTTGGCTGCGATCGCATGATGTAGATCTAGATCACACTCATCATCAAAGCCAACCTCCAGGATTAACTGCCCTGGAGTGACGCCCATCCGATCTGCGATCGAGGTTGCATTCACAGGCTTAGTTCACCGTGATTAACGCCTTCGCGCAACCCCTCTCGGCCAATTTCAGGAAAAGTAAGAGGGAATATTTGCCTTTAAGATAGAGCCATGAGTTCACACTTCGAAGCACCTGACCACCTCATCGACCAGCTCGTGGATACCGATCCAAACGAGACCGCTGAATGGCAGGAATCCTTCGACGCACTTTTGCAGCAATCTGGGCCAGTTCGAGCTCGGTATATCGCCCTCCAAATCATGCGACGGGCTCAAGAGAAGAATGTAGGAATTTCACAACTTCGTACGACCGATTACATCAACACAATTCCTTCTGCTGATGAACCCGCCTTTCCTGGTGATGAAGTGATGGAACGCCGCATTCGCGCAATCATTCGCTGGAACGCAGCTGTGATGGTCCACCGTGCACAACGTCCCGGTGTCGGTGTTGGGGGCCATATCTCTACCTTCGCATCATCTGCCTCACTCTACGAAGTTGGCTACAACCACTTCTTCAAGGGAAAGAACCACCCAGGTGGTGGGGACCAGATCTTTTTCCAAGGCCATGCCAGCCCAGGGATGTATGCACGCGCATTTGTTGAAGGTCGTTTCACTGAACATCAAATGGATGGATTCCGTCAAGAGGTCTCTCATTCAGGTGGTGGACTCTCCTCATACCCACATCCACGTTTGATGCCAGATTTCTGGGAGTTCCCAACTGTCTCGATGGGTCTTGGACCAATTAATGCAATCTATCAAGCACGATTTAATCGTTATCTCCAAGGTCGCGGAATAAAAGACACTTCCCAGCAACATGTCTGGGCATTTCTTGGTGATGGTGAGACCGATGAACCAGAATCATTGGGTGCCATCGGAATCGCAGCACGTGAAGGTCTCGACAACCTGACCTTTGTTATTAACTGCAATCTACAACGCCTCGATGGTCCGGTACGCGGAAATGGCAAAATCATTCAAGAGCTCGAATCAATCTTCGGTGGCGCTGGCTGGAATGTCATCAAGGTTGTATGGGGACGCGGTTGGGATGCGCTCCTGGCTGCAGATCGCGAGGGCGCACTCATTGAATTAATGAATAAGACCCCTGATGGTGATTACCAGACCTACAAGGGTGAATCTGGTGCATATGTGAGAGAGCATTTCTTCGGTCGCGATCCTCGTTGCGCAGCACTTGTTGCGCATATGAGCGATGATGAAATCTGGGCGCTGCAACGTGGTGGCCATGATTATCGTAAGTTATATGCTGCCTATCGCTCAGCGACTTCGCACAACGGTCGACCAACGGTAATTCTTGCAAAGACCGTTAAAGGCTGGACTCTTGGATCATCCTTTGAGGCTCGCAATTCAACGCACCAGATGAAGAAGATGACCGCCGCTGATCTCATCGCCTTTAAAAATCGTCTCGGTATTCCACTTGCTGATGAATTAATTGATTCAAAGCTGCCGCCTTACTATCGTCCCACCGAAGATTCACCAGAATTTATTTATATGATGGAGCGCCGTAACGCTCTCGGTGGTTCGATTCCATCGCGCCTGAACAAATCTCGTCCGCTGCCTATGCCAGAAGAGAAGGCTTATGACGCAGTTCGCCGCGGCTCTGGAACACAAGGTGTTGCAACAACGATGGCATTTGTTCGACTCTTTAAAGACTTGGTAAAGGCCGAGGGTATAGGTCCTCGCTTTGTGCCGATTATTCCTGACGAGGCACGCACCTTTGGAATGGATTCGCTCTTCCCAACGCTCAAGATCTACTCCCCCCACGGCCAGACATATACATCTGTCGACCGGGAATTAATGCTCTCCTACAAAGAATCTACATCGGGTGTAATTCTTCACGAGGGTATCAACGAAGCGGGCTCAGTTGCATCCTTCACTGCGGTCGGAACCTCCTACTCGACACATGACGAACCCATGATTCCAATTTATATCTTTTACTCAATGTTTGGCTTCCAACGCACAGGTGATGCCTTCTGGGCTGCATCAGATCAAATGACCCGTGGCTTTGTCCTCGGAGCAACCGCTGGCAGAACAACTCTCAATGGTGAGGGCCTGCAACATGAAGATGGCCACTCGCATCTACTCGCCGCAACTAATCCAGCAGTTGTCGCATACGACCCAGCATTTGGTTTCGAGATCGGTCATATCTTTAAGGATGGTCTGCGTCGTATGTATGGCGAAGATAGTGAGAATATTTATTACTACCTCACCTTGTATAACGAGCCAATTGTGCAACCGGTAGAACCCGAGGGCCTCGATGTCGAAGGACTTCTAAAGGGTATCTACCTATACGCGCCAGCAGATCGCGGCAATAAACGATCCGTCCAGATTCTAGCCTCAGGAATTTCGATGCAGTGGGCCCTTGCAGCGCAGGCCCTGCTCCAGAATGAATGGGGCGTCAGTGCCAATGTCTGGTCTGTGACCTCGTGGAATGAACTACGTCGCGACGGCCTCGTGAGTGATCGCCATAATCTCCTCAACCCAGATGATCGTCAAAGCGCTTACATCACTAAGAAACTCGATGACTACGACGGTCCAGTTATTGCAGTGAGCGACTTCATGCGCGCTGTTCAAGATCAAATCCAACCTTGGGTAAAGCAACCTTTCTATTCACTTGGCACCGATGGCTTCGGCCTCTCTGATACACGCGGTGCACTTCGACGTCACTTCAATGTCGATGCCGAATCAATCACCGTTGCAGCGCTCGCTCAACTAGTGGAAAGCGGCGAGATAAAGGCCAAGGTTCTGCGTGAGGCGATGGAGAAGTACCAGATTCATGATGTCAGTGCAGCTGATGCAGGGAATACCGAGGGCTCGGGTTAATACTCCTTTTTAAATCTTCCCCTGAATCTCATTACTACCAAGCTTGGCGAATGCTCCGGTCGCAAGTAGGACCGCTCCAGGAATCATAAGGGCGGTCGTAATTGAAGTTCCTTGTGCGATCCATGACACAAGAATTTTTGATAGGAAGAAAATGCCGGTATTCACCAGGCTCATTTGAGCGACCACGAAGCCGGCGGGGAAGCGAGAGTTTCTTGTTGCAATTGTTGTGAATCCTGGCGCCATGGCTGACGATCCAACGCCTCCACCAAAGAAAGCTAGCACTGCGAAGACGAGGCCAATTTTTGGGTGATGTGGTGCAAGATGTGATGCAATCTGGACACCTAGAATAAAGATTGAACCACCCATAAACGCGCCAGTCCGAATCAACTGCCTCTCGCTATAGCGCAAAAAAAGCCGGTAGAGATTTAGCCGCCCAAGAATCATTCCTGAAGCGAAGGCTACGTAGCTTAAAATGCTCAAGGATGATGAGGCCTTAATATCCTCCTTTGTAAAGAGGGATGCCCAATCATTTGCGGATGTTTCAATCATAATTCCCATAGTCATTGCAATAACGATGACCCACTCTTTTTTTAAGAAGCTGTAGATCGACTTAACACTGGGGCGGGCATCTTCTTCATACTCATCTGAAGATCCAAGAAGTACTCCGCGAAGACGATAGATGCAATACATAGTTGCGAGCCAGATCAAACTGACTCCAATATCAATATGCCACGCTAATGAAACGTGGGAGGTTATACCAATCGCAATAATCGCGGTTAGGAGTGCACCCGTACTCCACATCCCATGAAGTTTAGAGAGAATCGAGATCCCACTTACCTTCTGTCGATAAAGCCCCTGCGAATTAATGGTGATATGAAATCCTGCCCATCCCATTCCACAGGCAACTTGGTCGAGTCCAAAAAGCAAAATGGAGTGGATATGTGGCTGCATCGCCATTGCACTGTAGAGCAAAGTTGCTGAGGTGATAAGTACGGGTAAAGCTCCATACCGATGAACTATCTGACCCATATACACGAGAGCAAAGAGCGCCCCGATCGTACCAATGGAAAAAAGTGTGCCGAGCGTTCCATTATTTACTTGGAGATTTGCCTTAATGTCAGGTGCTCGTGGTGCAATCATCACCACCCCGACGCCGAAGAGAAGAAAGAGCGCTCGGGTATAGATCATCTCGGTCTTACTTAAAAGAACCATTAGAAAAGAGCGCTCGCAAGCCGCTGTCGAACTTTGGGAAGACGCGGGTCATCTGCATCAACCATCGAGAAGATCAATAACAAATGATCTCTGGCCCGCTTTCGATCATCGCCCTGATTGAATTTTACCGCTGCGATAAGTCGATCTGCAGCCCCATCAAAATTGCCTTGTGCTATCTCACAATCAGCTGCACGTATTTGAAGCATAAGATCTTCGGGTATCGCATCAGCCTTTGCTAGCACCTCGGTCGGATCTAAGCCTTCGATACGCAGCATCAACTCAATCTGGATCAGACCAAGATTTGCAAGGGCGCTTCCAGGGGATCTCTTCACCCAGAGTTCGTATGCTGATTTTGCGGCAGCGAGATCCCCCCGCTCGATCGCAGCCATCGCCAACTCTTCCTCTGGTTCTAATGCGGGTTCGCTACCTTGTTGTGTCATTACAGCCGATGAGTTGTCAGTTGTGGCTGAAGTGTCGACAAGAGTACCCACACCCTTCTGCGCACCAAGTTCGATCACCTTATCTATAACAGCGCGAACCTGTTCGGCTGCTGGTATGGATTCAAAGAGTGGTACCAATTGCTCTTGAATAATCGCGATGGCTAGTGGAATTGATTTAACCTGCATCGCCTTTGCCACTGCAGGTTCGGCATCAACATCGACCGTGGCAAATATCCACGTTGGAACTCCATCAGTGGTGTAATCATCGAGATTGAATTGATAGATCATCGGGATCAAAGATTGAGCCTGGGCGCTGCGCGCGGACCAGCACAAGATAATAACAATTGCCTCGTTCGAGGCGGGCAGTAGTTCGGATACCAAGTTCGCTTGTGTAACGACATAGCCCAAATGTTCTGGGTTTATGGTCAGTGGCGGCTTCCGAAGTGAGCTCAAGTCAAAAGCTCCTCCCATCGCTCCCATTCCCTTGGGTAGCGGTGGCAAAGTCATGCCCCTATCCTGCCAAACTTTAAGAGGTTAGGAATCCATAACTGCGACTGGCTCTTCACGTAGATTTGTACCTGAATCCGTTCTAAATGGCAGGATGTAGGAGATATATTCCTGAGTCGCAAAATCAAGACCGGGGTCTTTGCCCGCTTTCTCACCGAGATAAAAGCGGTGCTCTAAAATTTCATGGAACATTTGAGCACGCTCTACCCGACCACGGAGTTCTTGCGGGATCTGATCCATCACATGATCAAAGACGTTGGTGAGCCAACGACGGGCCAACACTTTCTGGGAATAGCCACTCTCTGCCTCACGACCACGGAAGCGATCAAAGGAGGCTAGCAACCTCTTCGCCTGGAGCTCTTCTGCATCCAAGCCAAGGATCTCTTTCAAGCGCTGTTGGTGATAGCCAGCAGCTACCAGACGCGGTGAGAATTTAAGCATTCCTTTATTGCCATCCATCTTCACCTCTACCTCTTCAACGGCAAAGCCAAGGTCTTGGACTGAGCGCATCGCCTTCTCAACTGCATGTCGATCCTTGGGATCTAAGATTTGTGGCTCGTTGAGGGAATCCCAGAGGCGGCGATATCGGGCAATAACACCTTGGCTCGCACGTATCGGATCCATACCGGGGTGCAAGACGCCAGCAATTGCTAAATCTTCGAGCTCGGCTGCAACATTAAAGAGCGCGATATCAAGATCGTGCTCGCGCTGGCCGGGAGTAAGAGTGGTTTGGAATTCTCCGGTTTCGGCATCGACGAGATAGGCAGAATATTCGTTGGCATCTCTTCGAAAGAGAGCGTTAGAGAGTGAGCAATCACCCCACCAAAATCCTAAGAGGTGAAGTTTTACTAGTAGGAGCGCGAGCGCATTAGCCATAGTGGTGATCTCATGTGGAGTTACACGGCTACTCAGGATGACGCGATAGGGCAGCGAATAAGAGAGGTATCTCGTGACCAGAGCGGTCGGCAATTCGTTGCCACGAAGATCTAGTCGCCCAGTCACAACTGCCAGCGGCTCTACACAGGGGGCGCCACGGTTATTAAGTTCACGCAGGACTACGTACTCTTTTTTAGAGAACTCCTCAACTGTCTCTTTCACGGCAAAGACATCGTTATCGTGTTCGCCGATACGGACCAACCGAACGATATGGCGAGAGATACCCCTCATCGAGGTCAGGCTCGGATCCTCCGGCCAATCTTCGAGAAGCTTTCCCCACGGCAGGTCATAGAGTGAGATGATCTCAGTACCGCTCCCGGTAATGCTCAATTCACTCATGAGTGCATTCTCCCTCATTTATTGAGTGGAGAGAGTTAAAATAAGGTTATGGCCAAGTTAATTCCATCTATTCCTGGATTAAAGCGACGTACCCCAAAGGCTGCGACCGAGGAGAATTTTGGATCCATGGGTGAACCCATTGATCGCGCTCATCCTTTCTACTTCGGCTTCCTCGCTGCGACTGGTGCTGTGATCGCCATTACATTTCTCCGCGCACTTGCCAGTACTTCGCAGGTATTTGTCTTAATTCTCATCTCACTCTTTCTGGCGGCCGGCCTTAATCCCGCTGTCAGCTTCTTCCAACGGAGGGGGCTCCCCCGCAACGCCGCCGTCGGGGCCGTTGTCGCCCTTGTCATGGGCTTCGTTGCGCTCTTTGCGATCATCGCGATTCCGCCGATCATTGAACAGATTAATCTCTTAGTAAAAAATGCACCAACTCTGGTCTCGAACTTAAAGAATAACCAGACGCTCAATCAACTCAATCAACATTACGGGATTATTGATTCGATTCAGAAGAAAGTAACCGCATCAATTCATGATGGACAATTTGTCGTCACAGCATTTGGTGGTGTCCTCGGAGTAGGTAAAGCGGTGATCTCTGGCGTATTTGCGGCGCTCACGATCTTAATTTTGACGCTCTACTTCCTCGCCTCTCTCCCAACGGTGACAAAGGTTGCGTATCGATTTGTCCCAGCGTCACGGCGTACTCGGGTAGCGAGCTTGAGTGATGCGATTATTACACGGGTTGGAATATTCGTAGGCGGCCAAGCGACTGTCTCGCTTATTGCAGCGTTATACATTCTCATTGTCGGGTTAATAATCGGAATGCCTTACACGGCAGCGCTAGTACTACTCGTCTTCTTCTGTGGCTTGATTCCATTAGTCGGGCATGTTCTTGGTACTTCAGTAGTTACTCTCATCTGCTTGACCAAATCTCCCACAACCGCGCTCATTGCATTCGTCGCGTACGCTATCTATGTCCAAATTGAAAACTACCTGATCATGCCTCGAATTATGCGCCGTTCACTCTCAATCCCTGGCCTCGTAACGATTATCGCGGCGCTAATTGGTACCAGCTTGCTTGGACTAGTCGGTGGACTCTTAGCTGTTCCGATCGCAGCTGCGGTACTACTTATTGTTGATGAGGTCGTCTTTCCAAAGGCTGATCTAGGTTAAGTCTTACCACTCTGTGGGTAACGGTAATTTATCTGGTGCGAGTAAGGCAGTAATTTCACTCAAGACCCGATAAACAGATGGCTCCCCAACCCATAGGTGTTTACCCTCATCAACGTTGATCAACTGAATCTGGCTCAACTTTTTAAATCGAAGTTTTGCCTCTGTGGGTTTTATATAATCATCAAACTCTGGGATCAGCGCAATTACCGGTCGTTGATCTGCTGCCCACCACTCTAAATCACTCTCCTCGGTCGTCATCAAGGGCGGACTCAACAAAATCAATCCCTTCACGCGTCCATCACGAGCATGTCGTAGGGCGAGATCAGTTCCGAAGGACCAACCAACAACCCAGAGATTTTCTGCCTCACATTCATCGAATGCAAAATTTATTGCCGATTCCACATCATATTTTTCTAGCCCGCCGTTGTCGTAGCTGCCCTCTGATTTTCCGGCAGCGCTCTCCGTACCCCTGGTATTAAAACGAATAACCTCAATCCCTGCCATTGCAGGCAGACGATTGCTCGCCTTCTTGTAGATGTGGCTATCCATCATTCCCCCACCAGTGGGGTTTGGATGAAGGCAAAGTAGTGAAGCGCGTCTAGCCTCGATCGGTGAGGCGACTTCGCCAACGAGGGTGAAACCATCCTGTGTAGTAAGGGAGATCGGTCTGCGATTGGCCGGCAGAATACTGCTCGGGCGTATTAACTCTGGCACTCAATGAGTTTACAGTTAAGGCATGAGCACCCAGGCACTTTCAGAGTTTCCAAGTCACAATCCAGCGACCGGCGAGGTCATAGAGCACCATCACAATGCAACCCAGGTTGATGTCGATGCCGCAGTCGCAAGAGCCCAGGCCAGCAAGCAAGCGTGGGTGGCCCTTGGCTTCGATGGTCGCAAGAAGGTATTGAATGCGTGGAACTCGATCATCACGAAACGCCTGAATGAACTCGCAGAACTGGTCGCACTCGAAAACGGAAAGCCGATTAGCGATGCGGTCCTTGAAATCTCGCTCGCTCTTGGTCACATTTCATGGGCAGCCAAGAGCGCAAAAAAGTATCTATCTCCAATCAATCGCAATCCTGGTCTACTGATGGCGAATATGAGGGCGCGCGTCGAGCGAGCACCCTATGGCGTGGTGGGTGTGATTGGCCCGTGGAACTATCCAGTCTTTACGCCGATCGGATCGATCGCTTACTCACTTGCCGCTGGAAATACGATCGTCTTCAAACCCAGTGAATACACACCAGGTGTAGGTAAATGGCTTGGCGCAACATTTGCTGAAGTAGCACCATTTCCAGATATCTTCCAGATTCTCACAGGGCTCGGAACAACCGGTGCGGCGCTGACCCAATCCGCGGTCGACAAGATTGCATTCACAGGATCAACTCGTACCGCAAAGCGGGTAGCGGCAAGTGCAGCAGAGCGCATGATCCCCGTTGTTCTCGAATGTGGCGGCAAGGATCCCGTCCTTATTGATCGTGATGCCAATATTAAAAAAGCTGCTGAGTATGCACTCTGGATGGCGATGTCTAATGCCGGTCAGACCTGCATCGGTGCCGAGCGCGTCTATGTGCATAATGCGGTCGCGGATGAATTTATTCGTGAGATCGGCGCAATGGCTCGTGAAATTCATCCTGGTACTCATCAGAACTATGGCCCAGCGACTATGCCATCACAGCTCAATGTCATTCAGAGCCATATCGATGACGCTGCCGCGAAAGGCGCAAAGTTCTTGGTTGGCGGCACTGATTCAGTTCAGCCGCCTTTTGTTCAACCGACGATCATGCTCGATGTCCCAGAAGATTCACTTGCCATTACCGAAGAGACATTCGGTCCCACTCTCACTATCAATCGCGTTCAGGATATGGATGAGGCGGTACGGCTCGCTAATGCAACACGTTATGGCTTGGGTGCTTCAATCTGGTCAAAACGCAATGGTGAAAAGATTGCCTCCCAATTAATCACTGGAATGATCTCGATCAACTCTGTGATTGGATTTGCAGGAATAGCTTCGCTTCCCTTCGGGGGCGTAAAAGATAGTGGTTACGGTCGAATTCACGGCCCAGAAGGTCTCTATGAATTTACCTACCTACGATCAGTCGTCTCAGAAAGATTTGCACTGCCAATCGCATTCACTACCTTTAAGCGCACAAAATTTGCCGATAAATTACTTGCTGGAATTACAAAATTACTCTACAAATAACGTGAAATAATTTCTGAACAACTTTTATGAGTAATCAAAATCTTGGCGCGTTCCGAGTCCGCTCTGTACGTGGCCTTCGTTGATCTTTTTTGCTCCAACACGGTGTATGCCAATGGCGGCGGCTCTCAATATCTTCTTCGGGCCAAGCAACGATATGTGGGGTGGCGGTTGGAATAAGTTGATCACAACCGGGACAACGATATGGTTTCGATGAACTCGAACCAGTGATGCGGCGCACTTTATAGAAGCCATCGGAGTGCTCTTCAATACTCTCAAAGCTAAGACCTACATCTTCAATATTTCTTTCATCTGATCCAGAGTTACCACCCCGAGCGTTCGAGTCTTTTTGAGGTTTTCTCCGTGGGCTCACTCCGCAATTATGAGGCTATTATTGCGATATGACATCCCAGCGCGCTGCCATATCGATCTCCGGGTTGCGCAAATCATATGCTGGCAAGGAAGTGGTCGCAGGTATTGATCTCGAGGTAAAACAGGGTGAGATTTTTGCCATCTTGGGCCCCAATGGAGCTGGCAAGACAACTACGGTAGAAATTCTCGAGGGCTATCGAAGCCGCGATGCCGGTGAAGTATTAGTCCTTGGTGAAGACCCAGCCCGACCAGTCTCAGGTGATCGAACGTGGCGAGATCGAATTGGCATTGTGCTCCAATCGGTTAACGATGCGGGCGATCTCACCGTTGCAGAAACAGTTCATCACTTCGCTCACTATTATACAAAGGCAAAGAACCCCGATATGGTGATCGATCTTGTCGGATTAACCGATAAAGCGAAATCAAAGATCGCCACACTCTCTGGTGGCCAACGGCGCAGACTAGATGTTGCGCTAGGAATTATCGGTAGCCCTGAGATTCTCTTTCTCGATGAACCAACTACTGGTTTTGATCCAGAGGCTCGTCGCGCCTTTTGGGATTTGATCAGGTCCCTGCGTGATGAAGGGACAACCATCTTGCTCACCACACATTATCTAGACGAGGCGGAAGCCCTGGCGGACCGGGTCGCCGTCATTAATAAGGGGCAGGTAATCGAGATTGCAACCCCCGAACTTCTTGGGGGCCGTGCCCAGGCATCAGCGACTATCTCCTGGTCAGAAGCGGGCGCTCTCCAGAGCAAGGTCACAAAGAACCCAACAAAATTCTTACTCGAACTCGCCTCGCGCTTTGATGGTGAGATACCAGATCTCACAGTGACGCGTCCCTCGTTGGAAGATATCTATCTGCGAATGATCGGTGAATTATGAAGATTTTACGGGTTGGGCTACTTCGCGGGAATCTAGAAATAAAGCAATTTTTACGCCAGCGAGAATCCGTCGTCTTTACTCTAGCCTTCCCAGTCATTCTGCTCTTCATCTTCGGCTCAGTCTTTAAAAATACCATCGCGCCCGGAGTGACTTTCAGCCAATACTTCGTTGCCGGCATGGTCGCATCAGGTCTGGTTAATACTGGGTTTCAACAGCTCGCGATATCGATCCCGATCTCACGTGATTTTGGAACACTCAAAAGATTACGTGGCACACCGATGTCACCGATCTCGTACTTCATCGGCAAAGCGATCGTTGTAACCGCGGCGATGCTCTTTCAAGTGGCGCTCCTCCTAGGATTTGGCGCACTACTCTTCGGCCTGCACCTACCAACCTCGGGCCTGCTCTGGCTTCGCTTCACCTGGTTGATTCTGCTTGGCAGCGCCTGCTCTACCGTTCTTGGAATCACCTTCTCGGCAATTCCCAAGAGTGGTCGTGGTGCATCAGCGATCGTCTCCCCGATCGTCATAATTTTGCAATTCTTCTCTGGCGTCTTCTTCGTCTTTTCAGATCTCCCAAAGTGGATGCAAGATATTGCAGCAATCTTTCCATTGAAATGGCTTACTCAAGGAATGCGATCGGTCTTCCTCCCAGAAAGCTTCGCAGCCCGTGAAGCGGGTCATGGTTGGGAGATTGGCAGAATCGCACTGATACTTATTCTCTGGCTGATCGTCGGCACCTATCTCTCAGTAAGAACATTTAAATGGTCAGAAGAGTAATGAGAAAATTAGGCTCCTTTCTCATCATCGCAGGGTTACTCTTACAAGGTAGCGCCCTTGCCGCATCACCATCTCCTAAGCCCTCGGCAAAATCGAGTGCTAAGCCAACTGCTAAGCCGAGTGCTAAGCCAACTGCTAAGCCAACTGCTAAGAAGACTCCGGCCAAAAAAAGTACCGTTGTACATCGATACTCCCCACCCAAGCGAGTCACCGTAGTCCCATCACCAAAACCGATCTGGCCACCTAAAGGCTATGCCGCTAATAACGGCGTGTATGCGCTCATCCCTTCAGGATCACAATTAGTAAGCCTTATGAGTTCCAAGAAAGCGCTATCTACCAGTGTAAAACAATGCACAGCGATGGCCTGCGGTGCGGTCTACGTCGCCTCAGATAGCTCCTGTAATTATTGGGAGGTCAACTCAAAGGTCTATGGTCCAAACCCAGCTGATGTAACCACAATGATTGAATATGGAACGCTACGAACACTCGCCCCGGCGAGCGCCGCCCATGCAATTATTCCAATTCTTCTGATCAGCAGTGAACCGTTGATCCCCCATGAATCAATCGTCCTAGGAATCCTAGGAATGTCGAGTACCAACTTTTATAACCAAATCGCCCAAGGAAAATCTTTGACTCAGATTGCTGGCTCAAAAATTAATACCCTCGTCAGCGCAGTCGGTGCAGATGAAGTGAAGACCATCAACGTCCAACTCGCTGCTGGGACTATCACCGCTGACCAAGCACAAGCACTTCGAGATGCCTCATCGAGTCGAATTGCAACCGAACTCACAAATTACAACCTCAACGTTGGCGGTATTACCGTCTCGTGCTGGACTCAACCCTCAACCGAGAGCACTCCTAGTTCGAGCTATTCGAAAGATCCGAACCACTTTTAATTATCGATTTGCTCCAGGAACCCAGAGCTGATCGCCAAGTGTGCTGTTCTCAACTCGTGCCAAAACAAAGAGTAGATCAGAGAGACGGTTTAGATACTTTGCCGTAAGTGGATTAACTCCACCACCAAATGAGTGGATCGCATGCCAGGTCGAACGTTCTGCCCGACGCACAACTGTCCGCGAAACATGCAGCAACGAGGCAGCAGCGGTACCCGATGGAAGGATAAATGAGCGCAACGGCTCTAGCGGCCCGTTGTAGTGATCGATTTGTTCTTCGAGGTAGGTGACCTGGGTTTCAACGACACGCAGTGGCTCATGCGATGGGTTGTCAATCACTGGCGTGCAAAGATCAGCCCCGACATCAAAGAGATCATTCTGAATTCGAATGAGCAGGGTAACAATCGCTTCGTTGCTGATCTGCCCAAGGGCGAGTGCAACGCCGATCGATGAATTTGCCTCATCAACATCGGCATACGCCTCAAGCCGGGGATCATTCTTCGAGGTACGCGACATATCCCCCAATGAGGTGGTGCCGTCGTCACCAGTTTTCGTATAAATGCGAGTGAGATTTACCATGAGATCAGCCTAAGCGAACAACTAGAATACGACCAATTGTATTGCGGGCGAGAATTCGAATCGAAGATCGGGGGGCACATGGCAGGCGATAGTTTTCGCGTAGTCGGTCCCGCTCGACTCACTGGCTCGGTCGTGGTTCGGGGAGCTAAAAATTCAGCCCTGAAGTTAATGGCGGCATCCCTATTAGCCCCAGGTAAGAACACGCTACTTAATGTCCCCCACATCGCCGATGTCGAGATCATGTCTGAACTCCTCGAGCGACTTGGTTGCACCGTTGTGCATGACACAAGACAGCATTCGCTCACCATTGATGTCCCCGAACGGCCGGGACATAAAGCAGATTACGACTTAGTCCGAAAGATGCGGGCATCGATCAATGTCCTTGGACCACTCATCGCAAGAGTTGGTGAAGCCGATGTCGCACTCCCTGGTGGCGACGCAATCGGCTCACGCGGATTAGATTTTCATATTGATGGTCTGCGCGCTCTTGGCGTCGATGTTCGATCCGAACATGGGTATGTCCTTGCAAAAGCTCCTAATGGTCTACTTGGATGTGAGATCGTTTTAGATTTCCCCAGCGTCGGAGCAACGGAAAATCTAATGACCGCTGCTGTGCTTGCGCGCGGTCGCACTGTCATCGAAAATGCAGCTCGCGAACCAGATATCGCTGATATTGGCGAGTACTTGATCAAGATGGGCGCAAAGATTGAAGGTCTCGGTACATCAACCCTGACTATCGATGGCGTTGAACGATTAAACCCAGCAACGCATGCCACTCTTCCAGATCGCATCGTGACCGGTACATGGGCCTTTGCAGCGGTGATGACTCAAGGTGATATCACCATCGTTGGTGGGCGTCCGGAAGATCTTGAAGTACCACTCGATAAGCTCGTCGCAGCTGGCGCTGTCATCACCACAACCCCTGATGGCTTCCGCGTAAAGATGGATCGCAGGCCTGATGCAATCGATATTGCAACACTTCCCTATCCAGGATTCCCAACTGATCTACAACCAATGGCAATCTGCCTCAATGCAGTGGCACAGGGTCATGCACTCGTTACAGAAAATGTCTTTGAAGGCCGATTTATGTTTGTTAATGAGCTCAAACGATTAGGCGCGATGATCACAGTTGATGGCCATCATGCAGCCGTAAATGGAATAACCGAACTCTCTGGTGCGCCCGTGCTCGCAACCGATATTCGCGCTGGCGCGGCGCTTGTTCTGGCGGGGCTAGTCAGTGATGGAATTACAATCGTTGAAGATGGTTACCACGTTGATCGTGGCTATCCAGATTTCGCTGAAGATCTACGCTCGCTCGGCGCTGATGTAACTCGGGTTTAAGTTAAGCGCTCTCTCCTAGGACCGAGACGCGATTCTTTGATACTGAGATAAAGCCACCCTGCATCTGAAACTCATGAGAAGAGCCATCGGCTGCCTTGATCGAAACTAGGCCGTCGACGAGCACGCCAAGAAGCGGTGCGTGGTCCGGCAGGATTCCAATATCACCCTCGATGGTACGCGCGGAGACCATCGTTGCCTCGCCCGACCAGACGCGCTTTTCGGGCGATACAACTTCAACGGTGAGATTTGATAAGGCCATAACTTATGCCTTTACCGATGCGGCAAGCTCTGCAGCACGGCGTTCGACATCGTCGAGGCCACCGCACATAAAGAATGCCTGCTCTGGAACGTGATCATACTTTCCATCTGCAAGTGCTTCGAAGGCATCGATCGTATCCTTGAGCGGAACGAAGGATCCTTCAATGCCGGTGAAGACCTTCGCAACGAAGGTGTTCTGTGACAAGAAACGCTGGATACGACGTGCGCGACCAACCAAGATCCGGTCATCTTCAGAGAGTTCATCGATACCCAAGATCGCGATGATATCTTGTAGATCCTTGTAACGCTGCAGGATCTGCTTGATCCGGTTTGCAACACGGAAGTGGTGCTCACCGATGTAGCGTGGATCCAAGATGCGTGATGTTGAGTCGAGTGGATCCACCGCAGGGTAGATACCGAGCTCTGAGATTGGACGAGACAACACTGTCGTCGCATCTAAGTGGGCGAAGGTGGTGTGTGGAGCTGGATCGGTGATGTCATCGGCAGGAACATAGATCGCCTGCATCGATGTAATCGAGTGACCACGTGTTGATGTGATGCGCTCTTGGAGCTGACCCATCTCATCGGCAAGTGTTGGCTGGTATCCCACAGCAGATGGCATACGGCCCAGAAGTGTCGATACTTCAGAACCTGCTTGAGTAAAGCGGAAGATATTGTCAATGAAGAGCAATACATCTTGATTCTGAACGTCACGGAAGTACTCAGCCATGGTGAGTGCTGAAAGTGCTACGCGAAGACGTGTGCCAGGTGGCTCATCCATCTGTCCAAAGACAAGTGCAGTTTTGTTGATAACGCCGGTTTCGGTCATTTCAAGGAAGAGATCGTTACCTTCACGAGTACGCTCACCAACACCGGCAAATACTGATACGCCACCAAAGTTTTCAGCTACCCGGTAGATCATCTCTTGGATAAGAACGGTTTTACCTACTCCTGCGCCACCGAAGAGGCCGATCTTTCCGCCCTTTACATAAGGGGTCAGGAGGTCAATAACCTTGATGCCAGTCTCAAACATCTCGGTCTTGGACTCGAGCTGATCAAATGGCGGCGCGGTACGGTGAATCGGCCAACGCTCAGTGATATTCAGTGATGAAGTCGGAACGTCAAGTGATTCGCCAAGTGTGTTAAACACGTGGCCCTTCGTCACATCGCCCACTGGTACAGAGATTGGTGCGCCGGTGTCTCGGACTGAAGCACCACGGACCATGCCATCTGTTGGCTGCATGGAGATCGCGCGAACCAGGTTGTCACCAATGTGTTGAGCAACTTCGAGGGTTAGCAAGCGAACCTCACCCGAAAGCGTCACATCAACGTGTAAGGCGTTGAAGATCGCTGGCATCGCATCAGAGGGGAATTCAATATCCACCACTGGCCCGATGACTCGAGCAACGCGGCCATTCTTTGTTGCTGTAGCTGATGTCATTATTCGCTCCCTGCGCTAGCTGAGGCGAGAGCATCTGCTCCGCCAACAATTTCACTGATCTCTTGCGTGATTTCTGCCTGACGAGCCGCATTGGCTAATCGGGTAAGTGACTTGATGAGGTCATCAGCGTTATCAGTCGCTGACTTCATGGCGCGACGGCGAGCAGCATGCTCGGAAGCCGCTGACTGCAACATCGCGTTAAAGACTCGAGCTTCGACATAGCGAGGTAATAGTGCATTAAGCACCTCAGATGCATCTGGCTCGAATTCATATTGTGGAAGCAACCCTGCTGGTGCCGCTTCGGTGATTAGGGGAAGTACTTGGTTCGCAACGGGAATCTGAGAGATCATCGACTTGAACTGAGTAAAAATAATATGGAGTTCATCTACTGATTCATTTTCAGCAAGGAACGCCGTGATCAAAGCGGCTGTTACCTCACGAGCGTGGGTAAATTGCGGGTTATCAGAGAAGCCAGTCCATGACCCTGCGACCGTACGATTGCGGAACTTGTAATAGTTCAGGGCCTTACGGCCCACGAGGTAAGCATCAGCGGTAATTCCACGCTCTTTAAGTCCGGCGATAACGATATCGCCCTCCTTAATTGCGGCATTGGAATATGCACCAGCCATTCCACGGTCTGCTGCGATGATCAAAACTGCGGCGCGACGGGGTGACGTCGAAGGAGTTGTCAACGGATGATCGACCTTCGAGAAGGTTGCTACCGCGGTGACAGCACTCGTTAACTCATTGGCGTAAGGCGATGAAGCGTTCACGCGTTGTTGCGCCTTGATGATACGAGAGGCAGAGATCAACTCCATTGCCTTCGTAATCTTCTTCGTCGCTTTAACCGAACGCATTCGGCGGCGATAGACGCGTAGTTGGGCACCCATGGGTTTCTACTTCACCTCTGATGATGTGAATTGAGTCTTAAAGGTTGTGATTGCCTCTTCCAGAGCTGCCACGGTGTCATCGGTAAGTTCACGAGTTGTTGAGATGACCTCAAAGATAGAGGAACGCTCACGTGCGATGAAATCGAGGAACTCAGACTCAAAGCGGCGGATATCAGCAACAGGAATGGAATCCATCTTGCCCGTTGTTCCAGCCCAGATTGATGCGGCTTGGCGCTCTACTGAATAAGGCGAGTACTGGCCCTGCTTAAGAAGCTCAACCATGCGTGCTCCGCGCTCGAGTTGTGCCTTGGATGCGGCATCAAGATCAGATCCAAATGCTGCGAATGCTTCGAGTTCGCGATACTGCGCAAGATCTAGACGCAAACGTCCCGCGATCTTCTTGATCGCCTTTGTCTGTGCGGATCCACCCACACGCGATACCGAAATACCTACGTTGATCGCTGGGCGAACGCCGGCATTGAACAAGTCGGTCTCAAGGAAGCACTGACCATCGGTGATCGAAATAACGTTAGTTGGAATGAATGCCGAGACGTCATTTCCTTTAGTCTCAATGATTGGCAGGCCAGTCATAGAACCGCCGCCGAGCTCATCAGAGAGCTTTGCGCAACGCTCAAGCAGACGTGAGTGGAGGTAGAAAACGTCGCCAGGGTAAGCCTCACGGCCTGGTGGACGACGAAGTAGAAGTGATACTGAACGGTAGGCCTCGGCCTGCTTGGAAAGGTCATCAAAAATAATCAATACATGTTGGCCGTTATACATCCAGTGCTGACCGATTGAAGAGCCTGTGTAGGGAGCGAGGTATTTAAAACCTGCTGGATCAGAGGCCGGAGCAGCAACAATTGTTGTGTACTCCATTGCGCCAGCGGCTTCGAGTGCGCCTTTTACTGATGCAATTGTCGAACCCTTCTGACCAATCGCAACGTAAATGCACTTAACCTGCTTCTTAGGATCGCCACTCTTCCAGTTCTCGCGCTGGTTAATGATGGTGTCAATTGCAATCGCGGTCTTACCAGTCTGGCGGTCACCAATGATCAACTGACGCTGGCCACGACCAATAGCGGTCATCGCATCGATCGCTTTAATACCTGTCTGCATTGGCTCTTTGACAGGTTGGCGCTGAACAACTGATGGTGCCTGAACTTCAAGAGCACGAGTTGTCTCAGCCTTGATTTCGCCCTTGCCATCGATTGGCTCACCAAGTGCGTTAACAACACGACCAAGGAAGCCGTCACCAACTGGGACAGAGAGAATCTCGCCGGTGCGACGGACTGTTGTGCCTTCTTCGATACCGGTGAATTCGCCCAAGATAACGACACCGATCTCGCGAACGTCAAGATTGAGCGCAAGGCCCAACGTTCCGTTCTCAAACTTCAAAAGTTCATTAGTCATGGTTGATGGAAGTCCCTCAACACGGGCGATCCCATCGCCGGCCTCGGTGACTGTGCCGATCTCATCTCGTGCAGCAGCTCCTGGACTATAAGAAGCAACGTGCTTTGCAAGTGCGTCGCGAATCTCTTCGGGACGAATTGTTAGCTCCGCCATGATGTATTCCCTCTATCTCTCTTACTCGTCGATTCTCTTCTTGGTAGAGGATCGAATTCTGGTTTTAAACGGCGAGCGCTCTGCTCGCTTCTGCCAAACGATTACTGATGGTCCCATCGATGATCTCGTCGGCGAAGCGAACTTCGATACCGCCGAGCACTGATGGGTCAATTTCGGTATTAATGTGAACAGGCTGTCCAACCTGCTTGGTGAGTGCGATAGAAAGTTTCTCGGATTGGGCCGGGGTGAGGGCGACGACGCTGCGCACAATCGCAACGAGACGATCGCGGCGAGCAGAGACTGCATGGGTAAAGGCAGCGAGAGCTGCTTCAATACTTCTTCCGCGAGCACCGCTGACGACCGCCTCAAGGAGGCGAACCGTTGACGGGCTGGCCTTTGAAGCAAAGATGCTAGCGATCAGCGTACGCTTGCGTTCGAGCGAGTCAGCGCGATCATTCAAAGCTAGGCGAAGATCATTGTGCGTCACAAGGAGTCGCGAAAAGAGGAAGAGCTCTTCTTCAACTCGATCGAGTGAACTCTCTTGATTTGCTGCAGTCGCTTCCGCTTCTACCGCAATCTGCTCGAGCGCATCTGCAATCTCACCCGATGACGACCAGCGATAAGAGGTGGCACTCACGAGTAGTGAGAGCGCTTTTGCACCGATCTCGTTACTAAAGAGATCGCCGATTAGTGCTGACTTTGATGCATGATCGCGAGCTGGATCTGTCATCGCCCGTCGAAGACCGACTGAAGATGAAAGAGCGGCAAGTGCTTTAAAAAGGTCGGTTGATAGCGCCGTGCACTCAGCTGATGAGGAGCCTTTCAGCTGCTCATCAAGAGCACCCCGAAGCGCTGCGAGCGCTTGGCGACTACTACCACCGAGAACGATCATTACTTACTCTTCTCCAGATCTTCCAAAAAGCGATCAACAATACGAGATTGTCGTGCCTGGTCTTCAAGTGCTTCGCCTACGATCTTGGAGGCAAGTTCAACAGCCAGCGTTCCGACTTCGGCACGAAGCGAGGTAATAGCCTTCTCGCGTTCGGCCTCGATTGAACTATGTGCTGCCGCCGAAATACGCGCCGCCTCTTCTTGCGCCTGTGCTCGAAGATCTTCGATGATGGCAGCGCCTTGTACGCGCGCCTCTTCCCGGATCTTTCCAGCCTCACCGCGAGCATCAGCAAGTTGAGCGGTGTAGGACTCAAGTGCCTTTGCTGCTTCGAGCTGCGCGCGCTCTGCCTTTTCGATTCCACCCTGGATCGCCTCAGTACGTGCCGCAAATGCCTTTTCAAACATGGGCGTAACGAACTTACGGAGAACCATAAAGAGCAGGCCGAAGGCGATGATGCCAACGATCAGCTCCGCTGGCTTTGGAATGAGTGGGCTCTGCGCCGCTTCAGCCACAAAACGAGAATGCATCTCTTTATTCCTGTCTAAAAGTTCTTAGCGAGTGGATAACGGTTGAATTAGAGGACAAATGCGAGGACGAGACCGAAGAGAGCTAACGCTTCTGCCAAGGCGAACCCGAGGAATGCGATTGGCTGCAAGACCGAACGTGCCTCAGGCTGACGTGCAACACCGTTGATATAAGCGGCGAAGATTAAGCCAGTTGCGATTGCGGGTCCGATTGCAGATAGGCCATAACCGACCAGGTTGAGTGTGCCTTTCATCTTTGTTGCCTTTCGTTCGTTTTTGCTTACTGGCAATTACCAATAAGGGGTATGGAAAGTGAGATTACTGAGATTAGTGCTCGTCTACCAGCGCCCCTGCAATGAAGAGCGCCGAGAGAAGAGTAATGATGTAGGCCTGCAGACATTGCACCATGAATTCGAAGAAGGTCATCGCAATTCCAAAACCAAAGGAGAAGGGCGAGAGAATCTTCATGAAGAGATGTGAATCATGCAGCATGTAATTTCCACCACCGATAAAGACGAGCAGTAGTAGGTGGCCGGCAAACATATTTGCAAAGAGACGAAGCGAAAGTGTGACCGGTCGAATGAAGAAATATGTGGCGATCTCAATCGGCGTGAGCAAAATGTAGGCAAACTTTGGTACACCAGGAAGGAAGGCAATTCCCTTGAGATATTTTCCAATACCCTGCTTCTTGATACCAATCGAGTGGAAAATAAAATATGAGAAACCAGCAAGCACATACGGAAAAGAGACATGCGACATCGCAGGGAATTGTAAGAATGGAATAATTCCAAAGACGTTGTTAACCAAGACAAAGGTAAAGAGCGTGAAGAGGAATGGTACAAATTGTAGGAAGCCATGCCCGATGATCTCTTCGGCCAGGTCCTTACGAACAAAGGCGTAGATTGATTCGCCAATAAATTGAAGTTTCCCTGGAACGATCGCAGCCTTGCGGGCGGCGGCTATAAAGAAAATTGAAATCACAATAATGCTCAAGAAGACGAGAAGAATTGGCTTCGTTGTGTAGGCGTTAAGGCCAAAGATGGGTGGCAGATTGAAGTCGTTTGTACTTGGCGGGACGAACCCAGGGCCAGGTGCAACAGAAACGAACACAGACACTCCTTTTAATCTTTCTCAGCAAGACGGCGTAACCCTATTAGCAGGGCAGGGAAATCCAAAACGGAGGGCACTGAGTTTGCCTGCTACTCACGCCCAAACCGGAGCCAGACCAGGTAAATCGAGGCACCCATTCCGAGCAAACAGCCGACGAGCAGGAACCAGTGGTGACGGGGATTTAGCCAGTGATCAAGCCCATAACCAATTCCGCCCCAGATGAGGAGACCAGAGATCAGGTATCCGAGGATGGACCAAAGTGCGCCCTCTTCATTCGATGCCATGACTACCCCTCTAAAACCGTTCGGCCCCGACTACTCAGGGTTGGCAAGGGGCAATGGTAACCCGAGCTTGAGCTTCATAAATGCACGGATCTCACCTGCCAGCCAGGCAGCGGTAATCGCCAACGCCGTGACGGCAAAGGCGGGGCGACTCACCGTGGTGGGCGAGGTAAATTTTGTGACGACGAGCAGGAACGCTCCCATCACCATCACCTTGGCAAAATACGAGAACATTGCCAGGGCCATCGTCGCAATCGGGTCGAGGTTTTTTGAGATTGCGCTGATGCCCAGATGGACTGAGAAGAAGAGCACGACAATCAAACTCGCCAAGAGCGAGCCCCATGCTCCTGGGCCGCGTCGCAAAGCGATAGATCCGCTGACGCAGATCAACGCAACAACGACTGCGGGTAGAAGCGCGCCTCTCCACATCTGTTCTTCACTCGAAGCACTTCCAACACTGAGATTAGACATGAATTTGCTCACGCTCCCCAGCTGGGTCTAATGATCCACGCGCGGACTTTCGCATCGTGTCGAGGATCAGTGCGACAGAGAGCGCAGCCATCGCGAGCGCCGCTAGTAGCGCGATCCAGAGGGGTGCAAAAGCCGCAATCACAGTTGGGAAGGCGAATGTCGCCGCCCATAAATAGAGAATGAATGTGGTGCGACGATGTGAATTTCCCAGATCAAGTAATCGGTGATGCAGGTGTTCTTTATCTGAAGCGAAGGGTGAACGTCCCGCTCGTAATCGACGGATGATTGCCAGAATTAAATCTAAGAGTGGGATTGCAAGAATAGTGAAGGGTAGCAACAAGGGAAGGAGGGCGGAGCGCGAACTTGAATTAGAGATTGCATTCACATCGATCTGTCCGGTCAACGTTATTGCCGAGGCGGCGAGCAATAACCCTAGAAGCATCGCACCAGAATCCCCCATGAAAATCCGAGCGGGATGGAAGTTGTGCGGTAAAAACCCTAAACACATACCAATAACCACCGCGGTGATCAATGAGGGTGCACCAGCTCGGCTAAAACCGTTCACGACCGCTAAAACGTAGGAGAAGCTAAAGAATGCCATTGCGCAGATCGCAACGATGCCAGTTGCTAGGCCATCAAGACCATCAATAAAGTTCACGGCATTAATCACCGTCATCACAAATATGACGGTCAGTAGCTGGCCGATATTTGCCGGCAGCGTCAGGATGCCGTTGATAGGCAGCCAGAGGATCTGCACTCCATGTAATAACAAAATTCCAGCGGCCACGGCTTGTCCAGCAAACTTTGTCACAGAATCTAGATCAAAGCGATCATCGAGCATTCCTAGAACCATAATAAAGGTGCCCGCTAAAAACATTCCTTGAGCTTCTCTACCAAAAGATTTACCCACGAGCGGCAGATGATTTACAATCAAAAAAGTAAGAGACATCGCTCCCCACATTGCTACCCCGCCCCACCGAGGAGTAATCGAGGTATGAATATCTCGCTCGCGAATAGCAACAAAGGCGCTAGAGCGCATCGCCAGGATACGCACGAGCGGTGTTAATAGAAAGGTAATACTCGCTGCGATGAGGAATGTTAAGAGATATTCGCGCATTGAAGTCTCAGTTATTAAGAGCGAGGATAGACCGGGAACTGCGCGGTCAAGGCATGAACATCTTCGCGGATTGCAGCAGCTTTACCCGTATCTTCGCCATCCTTGATTGCACGAGCAATAAGTGATGCGATCTCCTTCATCTGCGTGACGCCCATTCCTTGGGTCGTTGTCGAAGGAGTTCCGACGCGGATTCCACTAGTGACTGCCGGGCTCTCTGGATCATAAGGAATCGCATTCTTGTTGAGCGTAATTCCAGATAATCCACACCGCTCATCGGCGACCTTGCCCGTTACGCCAAGGCCGCGAATATCTATCAAGGCAAGATGAGTCTGGGTTCCGCCAGAAACGGCACGCATCCCCTCGGCTTCCAGTCCAGCAGCAAGTGCCTTCGCATTCACAATCACGTTCTTTGCATACTCTTGATAGGCAGGTGTTGCGCACTCTTTAAGAGCAACTGCCTTGCCAGCGACAGCGCTCATGATTGGTCCACCCTGCATTCCAGGGAAGATCGCTTTATCGATTGCTACTGCATGTTCGGCCTTGCTTAAGATCATTCCACCGCGTGGCCCGCGCAAAACCTTGTGAGTAGTGAACGAGACAACATCTGCATACGGGACCGGTGATGGGATCGCCTTACCCGCCACGAGTCCAATGAAGTGTGCAGCATCTACCCACATGATTGCGCCAACCTCATCACAGATCGCACGGACCTTCTCAAAATCAATGAGACTTGGATATGCGGTCGCGCCGCTCACAATCATCTTTGGTTTGTTAGCAATTGCAAGATCGCGGAGTTCGTCATAGTCGATTAACTCATTATCTTGACGGACGCCATAGGAGACAATGTTGTACCACTTGCCAGAGAAGTTGACCTTGGCACCATGAGTCAGATGGCCACCATGAGGCAGTGACATCGCAAGAACGGTATCGCCCGGGACGGTAAATGCTTTATAGATCGCGACATTTGCACTCGCGCCAGAGTGTGGCTGCAAGTTGGCGTGCTCTGCACCAAAGAGGGCTTTGGCACGATCGATGCCGATCGTCTCGACCTTATCGACCTCTTCGCACCCTCCGTAATAGCGCTTTCCTGGATAGCCCTCGGCATACTTATTTGAAAGCGTCGATCCAAGGGTCGCAAGAACAGCGGGTGAGGTGAAGTTTTCCGAGGCGATCAATTGAAGATTATGGCGCTGACGCTCTAATTCGCTAAGAAGCACGGCGGCGATGTCTGGATCCTGCACCTGCAACTGGCTGAAATCTGGGCCAAAGAACGATTCGGTCATACGGGAAGCCTAGTTGACTGGGGCAGAATCTGACACGTGGGCAGTCAGCGAGGGAAGAATCGACTGTAACTCTTCGAGTGAAATCGCACCGGCGCGCGTCATCTCTAACCCCCCGGGAGTTCCCAGGATTTTGCGGCGGATGAGAGTTGAGGCCGGGCCCTCTGACAGGTCTCCCTCATCGACATAGACAGCGATACTCGATTCAATCGCTGGCACAAATTGAATCTCGCGCGTGGCACCTCTCCCAACGATGGCAGCACTACCTACTGCCAGTGGCCCAGTTTTGCGCGCAAGCGCCCGCAGAAAATCTCGGTCTGGAATACGAACAACGAATTCAGCAAGTTCACCACCATCACCAAGATCCCAATTCAATCCATAGTGTGGCATCAGGTGCATTGAAAGTAGCCCCGGCCAGAAGGCATCCGCGAGAAGTTTTAGCTCATCATCGAAATCAGTTGCCAATCCATTCAGTACATTGTTCTCGCCCACGAAAACTTGGCAGGCGGTATATGCAGCATCACCTCGTAAGGTATGAATCCGACTGACCGCATCGTGATCAAAAGCATTCGCCACATAGATATAACCATGTTCAGCGGCAACAACGGCGAGTTCGCCAGTATTAATTACTTCGGCGGTCTGCACAACCAGCTCATCAAAGTTCTCAGGTGAGAGGGTGTTAAAAATTGCCATTGGCAGATGCTACTTCAGCGCAGCAAGCTTTTCGGCGAGTGAACCATCCACCATAGCGTGAATAGTCGTCCCGTTTTCGGAGTACTCCTCACTCATTATCTCACCGCGCTCGTGGATGGCAGAGACAAGATCACCGCGATTAAACGGAATTGTCGTCCGCACTTCAATGTGTGGCCGTGGCAGGGTCGATTCAATTGCTTTTAATAAGGTATCTAAACCAAAGCCAGTCCGAGCCGAAAAGGCAAAACTGTTCTGCTCGGTACGAAGAATCTGGAGCAGGACCTCAGGCGCTGCTATATCAGCTTTATTGATCGCAATAATTTCAGGGATCTTCCCACCCCCGACCTCATTAATAACTTGGCGGACTGCGCGAATTTGCTCCATCGGATCTGGGTGCGAGCCATCGACAACGTGGACGATGATATCTGCAGCAGCAACTTCCTCTAGTGTTGATTTAAATGCCTCTACCAACTGATGAGGAAGGTGCCGAACAAATCCGACGGTATCTGACAAGGTAAAGATGCGACCATCCGAGGTCCTCGTCTGACGCGTCGTTGGGTCCAATGTTGCAAAGAGCGCATTTTCAACAAGTACGCCCGCATCGGTCAAACGATTCATAAGCGATGATTTACCGGCATTGGTATAACCAGCGATGGCAACTGATGGAATATTATGACGGTCGCGCTCTTGGCGTTTTGTATCGCGGGCAACCTTCATCTCTTTTATCTCTTTACGTAACTTTGCCATCTTGTCATTAATGCGGCGGCGATCGGTTTCAAGTTTTGTTTCACCAGGACCACGACCACCAATGCCACCAGCTTGGCGCGATAGTGAATCACCCCAACCACGCAACCGCGGCAAGAGATATGTCATCTGCGCGAGTTCGACTTGTGCCTTACCTTCGCGCGATTTTGCATGCTGTGCGAAGATATCTAAAATTAAAGCGGTTCGGTCAATGACCTTGACCTTTACCTTGGATTCAAGAGAGCGAAGTTGAGCCGGGGACAGCTCACCATCACAGACGACGGTATCCGCTCCGGTCGAGGCGACCGCCGCTCGAAGTTCAACAACCTTGCCAGAACCAATATATGTTGATGGATCAGCGCGGTCTCTTCGTTGGATAAGACCATCCATGACTTGTGATCCAGCGGTCTCGGCCAAAGCGCGCAACTCCTTCAGCGAATTTTCGGCATCGTGAGCTGTTCCTTCAGTCCACACTCCAACTAAGACAACTTTCTCTAATCGAAGTTGGCGGTACTCAGAATCCGAGACATCTTGTAATTCAGTCGATAGGCCGTGCACTCGGCGCAGCGCCTGTCGGTCTTGCAGATCTTGTTGTTGGCTCTCGGCATATTCGGATGAACTCTCACTCGCATCAAACTCTGATGCAACCAGAGCAGATTCACGAAGTAGCTGCTCGATGTCAATATTGAGCGGCTCTTGATCTCGCGCCATCACCTTATAAATACTTACTAATGTCGTGATCAGCGATCAGTACCGCTGGTCCAGTCAGTGTGGCATTACTGTGTGAATCAATATCTACCTTCAAACGGCCGCCAGGTGGGTTGATGACCCATTGTGCTGGCAGCGCCTTCCGAGAACGAATCGTCGCGGCAAGCGCCACGGCACAAATGCCGGTCCCACAACTTCGCGTCTCACCTGATCCGCGCTCATGGACACGCATAGCAAGTTCGCCATTATCAAGAAACTTCACAAATTCTACGTTGACCCCTTCTGGATATTCATCTGCTGGTTCGACAATCGGTGGGTTCTTCAAATCCCCGGCATCTGCCAGATCATCGAGAAAGACAACAGCGTGAGGATTCCCAACGCTGATGTTGTAACCAATCCACTGGCGGTCCCCAACGGTGACGGTGATTTCGCCATACATCTCTTGCACACCGCCCATATTTACAGCGATATCTTCAATCGCAGGGACGGAGAGGTACCTCATACCCGCCCGAGTATTGATTGCAAAGATTCCTTCTCCTTGGTGGCCCCGTTCGACGAGGTAGCGAGCCATCACCCGAATGCCATTGCCACACATCTCAGCCAGTGAACCATCACTATTGCGGTAATCCATAAACCATTTGCTATCTCGTTTAATAATTCGGATTGTGCCATCAGCCCCAATTCCACTCTCGCGGTTGCAGATCCGAGCAACTTGTTCTGGGTTCAATTCGTTCAGATCATCTGGATCGAAGAGCAGAACGAAGTCATTCTCTGTTCCATGCCCATACGTTGCATTCATCTTTCAATGATAGTTGCTAGAGCAGCTTCCATGCGCGCCGGGGTTGTGGAGTTCGCCGATAACCAGGTGATTCGCCCATCTTTGGAGAACCAGGTCTCTTGGCGACGGGCATATTGACGAGTCGCTCGCTTCGTCTCCTCGCGCGCCTCATCTTCACTCAATAATCCATGTTTCATAGAGATGATCTGGGCGTAGCCAATCGCCGCCTGCGCGCTCTTGCCATTCAGTAAGCCTTGATTGATTAACTCCTCCACCTCGGCGACAAATCCCAACTCCCACATTCGATCAACTCGAAGATTGATCCGGTCAGAGAGATCATCACGCTTCATTGCCAGGCCAATCTGGATCGCATCTGGATAACGGGTAGAGCCCTCGCGCGGCAGATTGGCGGTATAGGGCCGGCCGGTAATCTCAATAACTTCAAGGGCGCGAATAACGCGACGAATATTTTCTTGTGGGATAGCGAGCGCAGCGGCGGGATCGAGCGCTGCCAATTTGGCATGGAGTGCCAGATTACCAATCACCTCAGCTTCATCGGTGATGCGCTGGCGAATGATCGGATCAGTATCAGGAAAGTTGAGATCATCGAGGAGCGCCTTTATATAGAGGCCGGTACCGCCAACAACAATCACGGGAATGTTATTTTTCATCAGCAGATCGACCTGCGCGCGTGCCGCTTCCTGATACCAAGCAACGGTGAGATCACAGTCGACTGATGCGACATCTAGGAGATGATGTGGAATACCAACGCGTTGATCAAGCGAGAGTTTGGCAGTTCCAATATCCATCCCCCGATAGAGCTGCATCGAGTCGGCGTTGACAATCTCGCCACCGAGGCGCTGCGCCAAGGCGATCGCAAGATCACTCTTTCCGGTCGCGGTTGCACCACTGATAATAATTAAGGGAGCAGCGCTACTCATCACCCAATCGTAGTTGATTCATCGCCCGAGCCATGATCTGATGACCAAAGCCCTTCCGAGCAAGGAGCGCTGCAATTCTGCGATAACTCACATCAGGATCAAGATGAGATGAGGCACGGTATTTCTTCTCGGCGAGAGCAAAGGCGATCGCATATTCATCCTCATCATCGAGTTCGTTGAGAACTTCATCGATGATGTCCTGGGCCACACCCTTCTGACGAAGTTCAGATGCGATCACTCTCTTACTTATCTTCTTCTGTCGTTGTCTCGACTCTGACCAGAGTTTGGCAAATTCAAGGTCATTGAGTAGCCCCTGAAGTTCGAGTGAATCAAGTACACCACTTGCAATCTCGCTTTCGACTCCCCTCTTGATGAGGTGATCGTGTAGTTCAGACCTACTCCGTGCACGTGGCGCCAAGGCGCGAAGCGCAAAGTCCATCGCATCGGAGTAGGTATGAGGGCTCTCAGGAGTTACCTGAGGTGGAGATTTGAGAGGCTTCAACTTTTAAAACTCAACCTCAGCCGTTGCCTCGTCGACCGCTGCTACGAGAGCTGGATCGATAGCGATAGGAACGTAATGATCACGAATTTGTTGTTCGATATCATTTGCGAGATCGGGATTATCAAGGAGGAATGCGCGCGCATTCTCTTTACCTTGGCCAAGTTGATCAGTTCCATAGGTATACCAAGCTCCGGCCTTCTTCACTACGCCGACTTCAACGCCCATATCAATGAGTGATCCTTCGCGTGAGATTCCAGTCCCGTAGATGATGTCGAACTCTGCCTGCTTAAAGGGTGGCGCCATCTTGTTTTTAACAACCTTGACGCGAGTACGGTTTCCGACTGCATCTTGGCCATCTTTAAGAGTCTCAATCCTTCGAACATCGAGACGGATAGAGGCGTAGAACTTGAGCGCCTTGCCACCAGTTGTTGTCTCTGGTGTACCGAAAAAGACACCAATTTTTTCACGCAGCTGATTAATGAAGATCGCTGTCGTATTGGATTGATGAAGTGCGCCAGTGATCTTACGGAGCGCTTGAGACATCAAACGGGCTTGAAGACCCATATGAGAGTCACCCATCTCGCCCTCGATTTCAGCGCGAGGAACAAGTGCCGCGACTGAGTCGACCACGATAATATCGAGTGCGCCAGAGCGAATTAACATATCCATGATCTCAAGCGCCTGCTCGCCGGTATCTGGTTGCGAGACGAGAAGTGCATCGATATCAACGCCGAGTTTGCGGGCATACTCTGGGTCAAGCGCATGCTCTGCATCGATAAAGGCGGCGATGCCACCGTTTTTCTGAGCATTGGCGATTGCATGAAGTGCAACCGTTGTCTTACCTGAAGATTCAGGTCCATAAATTTCTACGATACGACCACGAGGTAATCCACCGATACCGAGTGCGATATCAAGTGCGATAGAACCCGTTGGAATAACCTGCATAGGGAGCGCGGTGCGATCCCCCATCTTCATGATGGATCCCTTTCCGAATTGACGCTCAATTTGGGCGAGGGCTGTATCAAGGGCTTTGCCGCGATCGGATAATTGCTTATCCGTCTTGCTTTCAGATTTATCTGAAGCCATTTTTATACCTTTCTTACTACTCAAACCTCTTACTAGGGCTTTCTGCTACTAGCGAGAGAGGCGTCTATACGGTCCCGAAGGTACGGAAGACCACTGACGGCGACGCACTGTGCGACGCGGAACTGTGGAACCGCTCGGGCTGGGCATAAGAAGTCTACCGAACATCTGTTCGAAGAGCAGCCCTAACCCGAATCAGACACGCTGGACTATCTCAGAGCTGCGGGTAGTTCTGGGTTATGAGCGATCACAGCCCGCCAGATATCGCCAGGCTCCTGGCCCTGGGCAAGAGCCTCATTCACCGTCAGCCCGCCGAGTTCGGCGTGCACCATGTCGCGAGAGTAGGTATCTGGATCAGCGAAGGCGGCGTTGACCCGCGATCGAAGTTCGGTGATGCGCATATTATTTAAGCGAGTGCGTGATGGAGCCCCGCGTTATAGCAGGGTCGCCAGTCGATCTGCCTGGACCCTGGATTGCTCGGCGGTGAGCGGTGAACTCACTTGGGCGATGAGCCAACGAAGGGCTAGGCCCACTGAATTTTCATCTCCGCCAAAGATTGCAGCGGCGGCGCGATGGATCTCGATCCACAACGGGTGGGCGGTAATCGTCATGAGGGCGAGTACATCATCGTGATCGGTCTCGGCCATCTTTGCTAGCGCGAGGTCATCCGAAATCTCCCGCGAGATTCGGTAGAGCGCCTCTGCTCTGCTTGTGGCCGATTTGCCAAGTGCTATCAAGCGATCGACTTCGCTGGCGAGAAGCGCCTGCATCAGCTCTTCGCGATCGCTGAAGTGATTATAAATCGTAGCTCGTGAGACTTCTGAGCGTTCAGCAATATCGTTCATGAGCGATCCATAACTTCCGACAGTTGCGATCGCCTCTTTGACACCGGCGAGGATTGCTACGCGAGAGCGTTGATGGGTTGCCATTTGTGGAGCGTATTTCACGGGCGAACCGTTACGCGGCGTCGTCCACCACGATGAGAGCGGGTGCCTCATTGCTCTTCACTTGCGTGACAACATCAAGTAAGAGAGTCGAGAGATTAAGATCAAGGGCGGCACAGATCGCATTGATGAGTTCAGAGGATGCTTCTTTTTGACCACGTTCAACTTCAGAGAGGTAACCGAGTGAGACGCGAGCGCTCTTCGCTACATCGCGCAGGGTACGACCTTGGGCGACTCGCGCTCCGCGCAGAGTCGTTCCGAGATAAGCTCGTAAAAGGGTCACTGCGTAAGGATACGCGAAAGAGTCGCCAATGCGCTCTCTATTGTGGACTTTCTTATAGCGTCGCGGTCACCTGAGAGGGCAAGTTCAACGGAAATCGTCTCAGTTTTTGATGCAATGGCGATCCAGACCGTTCCAGCCTTCTGGCCGTAGGCACGCCCCGGACCAGCCACGCCGGTAGTCGATAGTGCAAAGTCAGCTCCAAATTGCGAACGAGCCGATTCAGCCATTGCGCGAGCAACAACTTCGGAGACGGCGGTCGATTTCGTTAAGGTCCGCTTCGGAATGCCAAAGAATTTGATTTTACTGGTATCGCTATAGCTGACGATCGAACCAAGAAATACCGCCGATGCGCCAGCGGTATCGGTGATCGCACCAGCAAGAGCTCCGCCGGTAATGGATTCTGCCGTTGCTAGCGTTAGGCCACGCTTCTTCATCACCTTCAGAATTGTTGCTACGAGTTCGGGGTTCGTTGAAGTACTCATCTCTTACGTACCTGTCGGAGGTATTCATATCCAGTTGTAAGCGTCAGTACGATTGCAACGCCCATAAAAATTTCACGGGGTAAGAAGAGCCAATGTGGCAAGGGCAAAATAAACCACCCGACACCAAAACTTTGCATCAGCGCCTTTATTTTGCCGCCCTTGCTTGCTGGGATCACGCCATCAGAGATCACAGCAAAACGAAGTAAGGTGACTCCAACTTCACGTGCCAAGATGACAATCGAGACCCACCAAGGTAACCGGTGGAGAATCGAGAGTGAGATCATCGCAGTACCGATTGCAACCTTGTCGGCGATCGGATCGAGCAATTTGCCGAATTCAGTAATTTGATCTTTCGCCCGCGCTATACGGCCATCAAGAAAATCTGTGAGACCGATCATAAAGAAGATAAACCATGAGATAACCATCCACCGATGATCGGTTCCACCATTTTTAAAAAGTGCGTACGCACCAATAGGAGTGACCAGAATACGTAGAACGGTTAATAGATTCGGAAGGTTCACAATGGGAAGGCGATCAGATCAACGCCAGCTACCTCTGAGACGATCGCATCAACATAATCGCCCGCCTTGTAGCGACGCTGGCTCTGTACAATTGTTGATCCATCTACCTCAGGCCCTTGATGATCGGCGCGACCCTCTTGCAGCTCTTCATCTTCTATGAGTACGCGTACCTGCTCACCGATTCGCTCTTCTGCCCGTTGGGTAAGAAGTTCATCAACTAAGGTAGAGAGTTGTTCAACACGTGCGCTAATGATCTCTGGATCTACCTTGTTTTCATGAGTCAGCGCTTCAGTCTTATCTTCATCAGAGTAACCAAATACTCCGATCGCATCCATGCGTGCCTCTGAAATAAAGTCCACAAGATCTTGAAACTCTTCCTCGCTCTCGCCTGGGAATCCAACAATGACATTGGAACGTATTCCAGCTTCGGGTGAGAGTGCACGTATCTGATCTATAAGATGTAGGAATTTTTCACCATCACCAAAACGTCGCATCCGTCGCAGCAGGGTCTGTGATGCATGCTGAAAGGAGAGATCAAAGTATGGGACAACCTTCTCGGTTGCGATCATCGCCTGAATCAGCGTCGGACGCATCTCGGCTGGTTGGAGATAGGAGAGCCGGATCCGTTCAACGCCGTGAATTGCAGCAAGCTCGGGTAATAGTTTCTCTAGGAGTTTCAAGTCGCTTAAATCTTTTCCATACGATGTTGTGTTCTCGCTGACGAGAAAGAGCTCGCTCACTCCCTGATCAACTAACCACTTTGCTTCGTCAAGAAGTTCGGTAGGTCGGCGTGAGATAAATGAACCCCGAAAAGATGGAATGGCACAGAAGGAACACCGTCGATCACAGCCAGAAGCAATCTTGAGTGGTGCAACGGGTGAAGAATTTAACCGCTTACGTATGACCCGCTGGCCCTGACCTAAACTGCCAGCCACGTTGGATATAGCTGCCGGCTTACTTGCCTGTCGCTCACCCGGTGCCAAGGGCAGGAGTGAGCGTCGGTCTCTAGGTGTGTGGGCTTCGACCGAGCCGCCAGCCATAATGAGTTGTAACCGTTGTGAAATGTCTTCATAATCATCGAAGCCAAGAATTGCATCTGCTTCAGGCAGCGCCTGAGCAAGTTCGATACCGTAACGCTCTGCCATGCAACCGACCGCAACTACTGCGCGAGTGATCCCATTTCCTTTAAGAGAGTGCGCTTCCAGCAAGGCATCAACTGAATCCTTCTTTGCGCTCTCGATAAAGCCACAGGTATTAATCAGCGCAACTTCGGCCTGAGCGGGATCATCGACGAGGGTCCAGCCATCAGCGGCGAGACGTCCGGCAAGTTCCTCAGAATCGACCTCATTGCGGGAACAGCCAAGAGTGACTAGCGCAACGGTTTTCATTGGACCAATCCTACCTGCAGATCGAAGTGGCGCTGGCTAGGGCTTTTCAGCCATTTGTTTGGGGCGCAGCAAAGGTAAGCGTCTTGACCTCGCCCGATTTGCCGATCGCTCCCTGATCTTTGCCATTAACGGTCACCTTCACTGCTCCAGCATTTCCGATCGTCATAAATAATCCGTAGGTAGGATCAAATGACTGTGATGTCCCATTACTTAATTTTCCGGCGAAGAGTTGCGCTCCAGCTAAATCGCGGACAGCGAGCCAGGAAGTGCCAGCAGATGCCGTCACAATTACTCCGCGGTCAGTCGAGACTGATCCGGACGGAAGTACCGGAGTTTGAGAATTCGACTTCATCGATGAAGATTTCGATGGCGCCGAACTCTGACCCTGGCTAGCTGAAGCGAGTGTTGCGATAGAAGATTTGTGGGTGAACTTCTTTGCTAAGACCAGGCCGCTCGGAATAATAATTGCAATGCCGACAATAATTGCTGCTACCACAGCCACAAACTTTGGAGAGCGTGAAAAATTCTTTATCGGACGACGATGCGTGGCACTACTTTCTTCAAGGAGATCAATCATCAAGCGATCGCTCTCACTCGTCGCTTCCTCGAAGGCGAGCATAAGTGCATCGGTATCGGCATGGAGTAACTTACTTATCGTACGGATATGCCCTCGCGCATAGGCATTCCCGCCAGACGAAGCGAAGACCGAACGCTCTAAATCACGAATAACAGCTTGTGGGATTCGAGTACTCTCAGAAATTTTCTCAAGCGAAAATCCAGCAGCCTCGCGCGCCTCGCGCAGATAGGTACCGACGGACATACGCAACCTCATTTGATCTCGATCAGGGGGAGTCAAGAGAACCGAGGTCACAATGGTAAAACGAATGGCCCCCTTGAAACAAGTTGATGAGAATGAATAGTGGGGTTTCGACACGCCAAAATGAGCGTGTGCAAGCTATTCGTGTCCAGACATAACTTGTCAGTTAAATCCTTGGATTTCCTCCAGCACGTCCGGCATCTGCTCAGCGTTGATCAAAACATCACGCGCCTTAGAGCCTTCTGATGGTCCAACAATGCCCCGACTCTCCATGAGATCCATCAAGCGACCGGCCTTGGCAAAGCCAATCCGAAGTTTGCGCTGCAACATCGATGTTGAGCCAAATTGAGTGCCCACCACCAGTTGAATCGCTTGAAGCAGTAACTCCATATCGTCACCAATATCATCACCAATAACTTTTGATTTTATTGGAGCGCTGAGATCAATCCGATAGACCGGTTGCGCTTGGGACTTAACAAAGTTGACGACCGCTTCAGATTCACGTTCAGAGACATAGGCACCTTGAATTCGCACTGGCTTGCTGGCTCCCATTGGTAGGAAAAGGCCATCGCCTTGACCAACAAGTTTTTCAGCTCCTGGTGTATCGAGAATAACGCGGGAATCTGCGAGACTTGATGTCGCGAAGGAGAGTCGTGAGGGCACGTTTGCCTTAATAAGTCCGGTGACAACATCAACCGAGGGACGTTGGGTTGCAATGACGAGATGAATACCGGCGGCGCGCGCGAGCTGTGTGATTCGAACGATGCTCTCTTCAACTTCACGGGCCGCGATCATCATGAGATCTGCTAACTCATCAATAATCACAAGTAGATATGGATATGGCTCTAGCACCCGCTCACTTCCATCGGGAGGGGTGATCTTCTTTGCTTTGACCGCTCTATTAAAATCATCGATATGTCGGAACCCGAAGGCGGATAGATCGTCGTAGCGTTGGTCCATCTCCCGTACCACCCAGGCCAGCACATCGGCAGCCTTCTTTGGGTTGGTGATGATCGGAGCGATTAGATGCGGAATACCTTCATAACTTGTGAGCTCTACTCGCTTTGGGTCGATCATCACAAGCCGAACTTCATCAGGGGTAGCACGCATCAAGATCGAGACAACAAGTGAGTTAATCATCGATGACTTACCTGCGCCCGTTGCGCCAGCGACAAGTAGGTGTGGCATTTTTGCTAAGTTGGCACAGACAAATGCACCTTCAACATCTTTTCCTAGTGCGATCACCATCGGATGAACTTCCGTTGAGGCAACAGCTGAGCGTAAAACATCGCCCAGAAAGACGATCTCACGGTCACTATTTGGAATCTCGATACCGACCGCGGACTTGCCGGGGATCGGCGAGAGGATACGAACATCGCTACTTGCGACCGCATAGGAAATATTTTTATAGAGAGCGGTGATCGCCTCGACTTTTACACCAGCCTCCAGTCCAACTTCATATCGCGTGACCGTTGGTCCACGCATGAATCCAGTGACTGTCGCCGCAATATTAAATTGCTCAAAGACTTCAGTGAGCGCAGCAACAATGGTCTCGTTCGCCTTTGATTTCGCCTTTGCCGCCGGGCCCGTCTTAAGTAGATCCATCGGTGGTAGTTGATAAGGCGTATCCGAAGTGAGAATCATTTGATGTGCTGGGGTCGTAGGTACTGGACGGCGTGGAAGGATGGTGGCATTTGGCGCCGATACCGGTACATCGACGGTGAACTCTTCGTCAAATTCTTCCTCATCGAGGGGTTCATCAGGAGCGTGAAAGGCTTGAACCAATGGTGTATCAAAGGCCGGGGTTTCACTAATTTCAAATTCTTCTTGTAATTGCCGGTCAGCCCGTCGCTCACTCACTTTAGCGCTGCCCAGTTGGAGAATCGCCTTTATTTTGGCAACGACACGTGAGAGCGGAGTCGCTGTAACAACCAAAATTCCGAAGAAGAGAAGAAGGAAAAGAATTGGAACTGCAAGGATGTTTGTTGTCAGCGCAACGAGTGGGGTTGAGATTGCATATCCCAACCATCCCCCGCCACTCTGCATCGAAGATTTGCCAGTATCTCCGACTGAGCCGTTGAGGATATGAACGAGACCAGTTGTGGTCACAATAAGAACAATGGTCCCGATTGTGATTCGGCCTGTGGCTGCACCTTCATCTGGCGAGCGGAAAAGTCGGACTGCAAAGTAAACAAAAATGATCGGCGCAAAGAGCGCAATCTCTCCGACACCACCGAAAAGCAGGGTGCGCAGTAATCGTCCAGCAACGTTATCAAGATGCAACCAGCTACCAGCAGCACAGATCAGAGCGATGATGAGGAGCAGGAAGGCGAAGCCATCACGTTGATGAGCAGGGTCTAACTCTTTCGCCCCACGGAATATGGTTCTGATAAGAGTGCCAAGCGCCTTCGCAATGAAGCGCCAGATTGCACCCAAGCCTTTGGCGAACGCCCCGAGCAGCGAGCGCTTACGGGCGGATGATGAGGAACTCTTCTTGCGTTTTGCCATAATCTCTCAAGCCTAAGGAGCGTCGATCTCTAGTTGGACTAGGCGCGCCGAGGTCAGACCTCGATGACAACAGGAATGATCATTGGCTTTCGACGATGCGCTTCGCCTACCCAACTTCCCACTGTGCGACGTACTACTTGCTGAAGTTGATGCGTTCCGTTAAAACCACCAGCAACCGCTTTCGCCATCGCCTTTTCAATCATGCTCTTCACTTCATCAAAGAGCGCGGCATCTTCAGTAAATCCTCGGGCATGAATATCTGGACCAGCAACAATTTTTCCACTCTGTGAATCAATAACAACAACAACTGAGATGAAGCCTTCTTCACCAAGAATGCTGCGATCCTTGAGCGAACTTTCTGTGATCTCGCCGATCGAATGGCCGTCAACATAAACAAATCCAACTGGAACTGCGCCAGCAATATCCGCGTAACCATCGTGCATATCAATGGCGATTCCATTATCAACGACGATCGTGTTATTTCGGGGGACTCCAGTTTTAATAGCGAGCTCGGCATTCGCGCGCATATGTCGCCATTCACCGTGGATTGGCATTACATTCTTTGGCTTAACAATGTTGTAGCAGTAGAGCAACTCCCCTGCTGCAGCGTGACCCGATACATGCACCATGGCATTACCTTTATGCACCACATCGGCACCAAAACGCGTGAGCTCATTAATCACTCGGTAGACCGGGTTCTCGTTGCCGGGGATCAGGCTAGATGCAAGAACGACGGTATCGCCCTTGCCCACTTTGATCTCGTGTTCGCCATTTGCCATTCGCGAGAGTGCAGCGAGAGGTTCACCTTGTGAACCAGTACAGATGAGAACAACCTTGTCGCCATAATCTCCGATGACTTTAGAATCAACGACTAGTCCATCTGGAACGGTGAGATATCCCAAATTCTGCGCCAGCGTCATATTTCGAACCATGGACCGTCCGACGAAAGCAACCTTGCGGCCGTGCGTCTCGGCAATGTTAAGAATCTGCTGAATACGATGCACATGCGAGGCAAAAGAGGCAACGATCACCCGACGTTGAGTGGAACGGAAGGCGCGGTCGAGCGCTGGAATAATTTCTCGTTCCGATGTCGTAAATCCTGGGACATCGGCATTTGTTGAGTCGGTCATGAATAGGTCGACACCCTCAGTACCCAACCGAGCAAAGGTAGCCAAGTCCGTGATACGACCATCGAGTGGCAGCTGGTCCATTTTAAAGTCACCAGTGGCAAGCACCAAGCCAGCATCGGTCTTAATCGCAACTGCAAGTGCATCTGGAATTGAGTGGTTAACCGCGATAAATTCAAGAGTGAAGGGACCGAATTTTTGTACCATCCCAGCGCGAACTTCACGAAGTGGTGCTGATATGCGACGTTCTTTTAATTTTGCTTCAGCAAAAGCGAGTGTCAACTTTGATCCGACAACAGGAATGTCAGCCCGCTCTTTAAGAAGAAAGGGTAAGGCGCCAATGTGATCCTCGTGGCCATGAGTAAGGAAGACCGCGACGACATCTTTAAGGCGATCGCGAATATAAGAGAAGTCAGGAAGGATTAAATCAATACCGGGTTGGTTCTCATCAGGAAAGAGAACTCCACAGTCAACGATGAGTAATTCACCTTCATACTCGAAGACGGTCATGTTTCGACCGATCTCACCGAGGCCACCAAGTGCCACTATGCGAAGAGTCTTCGCTGCTAATTTTGCAGGATAGGGAAGATCTGGATGGGGATGATTCATTATTTAAGTACGACTCCGCCTTGTTGAAGGTCCTTCTGCAATTGCGCAATCTGCGCATCGGTGGCATCAACAAGCGGCAAACGCGTATATCCGCCAGGCAAACCCATCAGGGTCAAAGCAGCCTTAGTTAATATCGCACCTTGAGTGCGGAAGGTTCCGGTGAATACCGGTAATAATTTTTGGTGAATCTCTAGGGCACGTGCAGTGTTTCCAGCAAACCAGGCATCGAGCATCTCGCGAAGTTCGTTACCAACGGTATGGCCACAGACTGAAACAAATCCAACCGCTCCTACAGCGAGAAGTGGAAGGTTAAGAATGTCATCACCTGAATAGACCGGAAGACCAGTCCGGGCGATGACCCAAGAAGTGGATGCTGGGTTTCCCTTTGCATCTTTAAGCGCAACAATATTTTCTACCTCAGATAATCGACAGATTGTGTCTTGTTCAATTTCAACGCCAGTGCGACCAGGGATGTCGTACATCATGATCGGTAAATCTGTTGCTGCAGCTACCGCTTTAAAGTGAGCTTCGATGCCAGCTTGTGGTGGTTTGTTGTAATACGGGGTAACGATCAAGAGTCCATCTGCGCCGACTTCTGCACAACGTTTCGCTTGGTCAATAGTGTAGGAAGTTTCGTTATCACCGGCGCCAGTTAAAACTTTTACTCGATCCCCCACCGCGCTCTTGACTACCCGAATAATCTCGAGTTTCTCCGAGGTCTTTGTCGTAGGGGCCTCACCAGTCGTGCCATTTACTGCAATGGCATCATGGCCATGATCAGCGAGATGCACCGCGAGCTTTGCCACCCCATCCCAATCAATGGCACCATCTTTATTAAAGGGAGTGACCATGGCAGTGATCATGCGGCCAAAAGGCGCCACAATCTGCCCACTATTCTCATTAGCCATGGGGGAACATTACCTTGTCTTACGGCGCTACACGTCCAGATTTCTGGAAAGCCCCATAGGTAATCGGCATTAATCGTGCAAAGTGCTCTTCCATTATCTCGGCAACCATCTCAATTTCACGCTGCGGGTAACTCGGGAAATGCGATCCTTCACGAGCTGTACGCAATGAGAGAAAGTTCATTAGTGCACGGGCATTCATCGTGACATACATTGACGAATAAAGAGTGACGGGTAGGACAACTCGTGCAACTTCACGCGCAACGCCAGCATCAAGCATTTTTTGATAACTCTCGTACGCCAAGGTACAACTCTCTTTTATGAGTGCGACAGAAAGTTCATATTGCTCAGGCGTCCCCTCGACAAATTCATAGGACCCAGGCTTACCGATCTGAACCAATCTGCGTTCGGTACTAGGAATATAAAAGACCGGATTAAGTTCGCGATATCGACCACTCTCTTCATTGTAAGAAGCGATTCGGTGCCGCATGAATTCGCGGAATACAAAGATGGGTGCAGAGACAAAGAAGGTCATGGATGTATGTTCAAAAGGAGATCCGTGGCGTTCGCGTGCAAGGTAATTAATTAATCCTTCCGCACGCGAGGCATCAGAGCCCACTGCTTCCAGAGATTGCTCACCTGCGGTCGAAACCCGAGCCGCCCAAATAACATCAGAATCACTCGCACTGGACTTCACGAGTTCGACCGTCATGTGATCACGAAAAATTATTGGCTTGCTGCCCTCGGGGGCATCCTGTGCTTGGGCTTCACTCATTGAGGTAATTTATCCACTCACTAGGGATAGTCGCGGGATTAAGGCAGAATAGCGGCGTGTCAGTGAAGCGCGATTCCTTCAGCCTCTCCTTCGCTGTCGGGGCCTACGGAACAGCCTTCGGGGCGGCAAGTGTTACTGCTCACTTCACTGTACTTCAAAGCTGCCTCCTCTCACTCCTGACATTCTCTGGCGCCTCACAATTTGCCGTGATCGGCGTAGTCGGGGCGGGCGGTAGCGCACTCTCGGCCATCGCCACTGCCTCATTACTCGGAACACGTAATGGACTCTACGGATTGCGTATGGCACCTATTCTTAAGGTGAAGGGTTGGAAACGCATTGTTGCAGCGCATGTGACGATCGATGAATCAACGGCGATCGCAACGGCGCAAACGAACCACTCTGATCAGAAAGTTGGCTTCTGGCATACCGGTTTTGGCGTCTTTATCTTTTGGAATTTTTTCACTCTGCTCGGAGCGATCGGTGCAAAAGCGATCGGAAATCCTTCGGCATGGGGCCTAGATGCCGCTGTTCCAGCAGCGTTTATCGCTCTGGTCTGGCCACGTTTAATCGATCGCAAAACGCGAGCTATCGCTGCCGCGGCGATCGCGCTCTCACTCGCATTAGTTCCGTTTACTTCGGCAGGCATCCCGATTATCACCTGCGCACTACTAGCAGTAATTGTTGGGTGGCGAGCATGAGTAAGGAGTGGATCGCGGTTATTGGCACAAGCGTCTTCGCCTTCACCTTGAAATATCTTGGTCATAGCCTTCCTGAAAGTTGGCTTTCGCATCCTCGCATTCAGCGTATCAATGCACTTATCCCGATCGTTTTGCTCACCGCTTTGGTCGCAATCAACTCTGTAACAGTGAAGACGAAAATTGTGGCAGATCATCGCCTCGCAGGGTTAGCAGTAGCCGTAACAGCCCTCTTTTTCAAGGCCCCATTCCCGGTGATTGTTCTGGGTGGTGCAGTCGGGTCGGCGATCGCCTACCACTTTGGCGGGTAGGGGTGTGAAGAGCTATCAAGAACTAGAGAATAGCGAGTGCTTCTAGTTTAGCTTTGAGATCAATATCAGATGGTTCAGTGAGGTGGGTTCCATCTTCGAAGAGAATCACTGGGATCGACTTTACCCCGCCGTTTATCTCAATGACTTTATCGGCCGCAGTCACGTCATTCTCAACATCAATATAGGTAAAGGTGACGTTATTTTCTTCAAGAAAACGCTTACTTCGGCGACAATCTCCGCACCAACCAGCACCATACATAATTACTTGTGACATAACCGCTCCCTCGTTTTTTGTAATCTTACTTAAGATCAAGAAAGTGTTCGAGCCCAAAGGTTAGCCCTGGATGTGAAACGATGTTGCGAATTCCAAGAAGCACGCCGGGCATAAAGCCAGTACGGTCAATCGAATCATGGCGAATGGTGAGCGTCTCACCGAGGTCGCCCAAAATGACTTCCTGGTGCGCAACTAATCCGCGCAGACGTACCGAATGGATTGGTACTTCACCGACAAGGGCTCCACGAGCACCATCGAGCGAAGATGTGGTCGCGTCAGGCATCGCTACTTTATTTACAGAGCGACGAGCTTCGGTAATTAATTCTGCAGTGCGCGTTGCCGTACCAGATGGCGCATCGGCCTTAAGGGGGTGATGAAGTTCAACTATTTCAACTGATTCAAAGTATCTAGCGGCCTGTGCAGCGAATTGCATCATTAACACAGCGCCGAGGCCAAAGTTTGGGGCGATAAGAGCGCCGACCTTTGGATTTGTTGCAAGCCAGGTTTTGATTTGACCAAGCTTCTTCTCATCAAAGCCAGTCGTGCCAACAACTACGTTGATGTCATGGTTGATCGCAAATTCAAGATTACCCATGACCGCATCAGGATGAGTGAAATCTACGACTACTTGGGCACCCTGTGAGACCAGTAGGTCAAGCGAGTCGCCAATATCAATCTGGGCAACGAGTTCGAGATCGGTGGCGGCAGAAATGGTTTTACATGCCTCTAACCCCATTCGACCTTTTGCCCCAAGCACTGCGACTTTGATACTCATGCGATGACCTTTTCAAATTTAGTACTGCTTTTAAATGGACCAACAATGGCAAGGGTAGAAGGTTTAGGTAGTAAGTCGCTAGCAATTTGGCGAACTTCTTCAGGAGTTACCAGATCAATGTGGCGAAGAATCTCGTCAAAGCTCATGATTTCGCCGTAAACGAGCTCGCTCTTTCCGATTCTGCCCATCCGAGAGAAGGTATCCTCTTGGCTCAACACGAGCGATCCCGAGACTGCACCCTTCGCGCGCTTGATCTCCTCATCGCTCAGCCCATGCGTCGCAACATCATGAGTAATTTCCCGGATCAGCTTCGTGACTTCTTCAGCCTTATTTGCTTGGCATCCGGCATAGAAAGCGAGCGAGCCCGACCCGGCAAATTGTTGGACATAGGCATACGTCGAATATGCCAGACCGCGCTTCTCACGAATTTCCTGGAAGAGGCGCGAGGACATTCCGCCTCCGAGAGCTGATGCCAAGATGCTCAGCGCAAAGCGGCGCGAATCATTGCGAGCAACTCCTTCGCCGCCTAGGAGAAGATGTGTCTGCTCGGTCTTGCGATCAAAAATCTTTACTTGGCCAACCCCTGGTGTGCGAGCCTTCGCTTCGCTGCGAATATTTGGTAGAGCGGCTGGCGTATCGAGAAAGCCAGCTCGTGATAACGCCGCTTCAACAGTGCGGACTACATGCTTGTGTTTCACATTGCCAGCAACTGCGACGACGATATCTTGGGGACGATAACGCTTCTTGTAATAGTTGAAGACTGAGCTTCGGCTCATCGCATTAATTGATTCGACAGTTCCTAGAACAGAACGACCAAGCGGCGTGTCGCCATAATAGCTCTCGAGATAGAGATCGTGAATTAAATCTGATGGATCATCATCGCGCATCGCAATCTCTTCCAGCACAACCGTTCGCTCTGAATCAAGATCAGCGGCGGTAATAACGGATGAGGTAATGAGATCAGCTAAAACATCGACCGCGAGCGTGAAATCAACATCGATGACGCGAGCGTAAAAACAGGTGTACTCCTTACCGGTAAAGGCATTCATCTCGCCACCCACCGATTCAATCGCCGATGAAATCTCCATCGCGCTTCGAGTGGGGGTTCCTTTAAAGAGGAGGTGTTCTAGAAAATGTGAAGCCCCCGCGACCGATGGTGTCTCATCGCGGGAGCCTACATTTACCCAAATTCCGACAGTCGCAGAGCGAACTGTGCTGACCTCTTCAGTCACGATCCGAAGACCGCTGGGCAGGACTGTTTTAGTCATTCAGAGAGTACGGTTACTCAGATTTTTCTGAAGCAGCTGATGAGAGTGTTCCATCAGGCATCACAGCAACCAGAGAGAACTTACCCTTTGGATCGATCTCTGCGATTTCAACTTCAATCTTCTCTCCGACCTTCATTACTTCTTCGAGGTTCTCAATGCGCTTTCCACCATGCATCTTGCGGATCTGCGAGACGTGGAGCAAGCCATCTTTACCCGGAACAAGTGAGATAAAGGCACCAAATGTGGCTAGCTTTACAACGGAACCGTTGAAGCGCTCGCCCACCTTTGGAACTACTGGATTAGCAATAGCTTCGATCATTGCCTTTGCTGCTTCAGCCTGTGATCCTTCAAGTGCGCCAATGTAGATAGTTCCATCATCTTCGATAGTGATATCTGCGCCAGTGTCGCCTTGGATCTGGTTGATCATCTTGCCCTTAGGTCCGATGATCGCGCCGATAAGCTCCGTTGGAACCTTGATCGAAATGATTCGAGGAGCTAAGAGGCTCATCTCATCTGGAACATCGATAGCTGAAAGCATGATCTCCAAGATAGAGAGACGGGCTTCCTTCGCCTGAAGTAGCGCTGCAGCAAGAACTGATGCAGGAATTCCATCGAGTTTAGTATCGAGCTGTAAGGCTGTAACGAACTCTTTGGTACCGGCGACTTTGAAATCCATATCTCCGAATGCATCTTCTGCACCGAGAATATCTGTCAAAGCAACGTACTCAGTCTTGCCATCAACATCATCAGAGATGAGACCCATTGCAATTCCAGCGACAGCTGCCTTAAGTGGCACACCGGCGTTGAGCAATGACATGGTTGAGGCGCAGACAGAACCCATCGAGGTTGAGCCATTTGAGCCAAGAGCTTCGGAGACTTGACGAATTGCGTAAGGGAATTCTTCGCGACTTGGAAGTACTGGAAGAAGAGCGCGTTCTGCAAGAGCACCGTGGCCGATTTCGCGACGCTTTGGTGATCCAACACGACCGGTCTCGCCTACTGAGTACGGCGGGAAGTTGTAGTTGTGCATGTAACGCTTATTTGTCTCAGGGCTCAACGTATCAAGCATCTGTTCCATCTTTAGCATATTAAGAGTTGTGACTCCGAGGATCTGGGTCTCGCCACGTTCAAAGATTGCTGAACCATGAACGCGCGGAATTACTTCTACTTCGGCGGTGATTGCACGGATGTCGCGAAGTCCGCGGCCATCGATACGAATCTTTTCGCGAAGTACGCGCTGGCGGACAACCTTCTTTGTGAGCGAACGAATCGCTGCCGAAATCTCTTTCTCGCGGCCTTCGAACTGTGCGACTACGCCTGCTTTGATAGCGTCATTTGCCTCGTTAAGGGCAAGTTCACGCTCTTGCTTTCCAGCAACGGTGAGCGCCTTGGCGATCGATCCCTTGTCGGCAGATTCAACTGCAGCGAAGACATCATCTTGGTAATCCAGGAAGACTGGGAATTCACCGGTTGGCTTTGCAGCAACCTTTGCGAGTTCCAATTGTGCTTCACAGAGAATACGAATAAATGGCTTTGCAGCATCGAGTCCTTGGCCAACAACTTCTTCCGTTGGTGCGCCAGCGCCGGCCTTGATCAAGTCAATCGTCTGAATAGTCGCTTCCGCTTCCACCATCATGATTGCAACGTCGCCATCAGAGATGCGTCCGGCTACGACCATATCAAAGGTAGCTTTTTCAAGATCAGAGTGATTCGGGAAGGCAACCCATTGTCCTTCGATAAGTGCAACGCGCACTCCACCGATTGGACCAGAGAATGGCAATCCAGCCAACTGGGTCGACATTGATGCAGCATTGATTGCAATTACGTCATACATGTGATTTGGATGAAGTGACATCACGGTAACAACGATTTGGATTTCATTACGTAGACCCTTAACAAATGACGGGCGCAATGGCCGGTCGATTAAACGACAGGTTAAAATTGCATCTTCAGAAGGGCGACCTTCACGGCGGAAGAATGATCCCGGGATCTTTCCCGCGGCGTACATACGCTCTTCAACATCCACAGTCAGTGGGAAGAAGTCGAATTGCTCCTTCGGATTCTTAGAGGCAGTTGTTGCTGAAAGCAACATTGTCTCGTCATCGAGATAGACAACCGCAGTTCCGGCTGCTTGCATTGCGAGGCGTCCTGTTTCAAAACGAATCTCGCGCTTTCCGTACTTGCCGTTATCAATTTTTGCAACGGCGAACTTCACATCCTGGCCCTCCATGGGCGCTCCATTTCTTACCATTCACACGCATCAGCAATAGATCTCCGATCGAAGCCCGCGCTGCACCTTTTGTTACAGAGGGGTGCGAAGGCCACTACCGAGGACCGATTAACTGATGTGTGGAGGGTATTTACTAAATTAGCGGCGAATACCGAGCTTTTCGATAATCGCTCTGTAGCGTGTTACATCAGTTTTTGCGAGGTATTGCAAGATACGGCGACGCTTACCGACCATCAGCAAGAGTCCACGACGGTTGTGGTGGTCATTCTTGTTGGTCTTGAGGTGTTCTGTAACTTCTTCAATTCGCTTTGAAAGCAATGCGATCTGACTCTCTGGGCTTCCTGTGTCAGTGGCTGAAGCGCCATATTTTGCGATGATCTCTTTTTTCTCCGCTGGCTGTAGAGCCATGAGGCACTCCTTTTACTGTCACGAGGGCCTCGGTGTAATTCACGAAGGCACAATTACTCGCTTTGATGTTATCGGAGTCTACCGAAGGGAGGCGATCAGGCGAAATTGGGGGCACGCTTGCGAGCGCGCTTGAGTTCATAGAAGCCCGGAACCTCGAGACAGAGGGCCAGGCCGTCCCATAGGCGGCCTGCTTGTTCGCCAGTAGGGGCTGGGGAGATCACCGGCCCGAAGAAGGCTGCCTCGCCAATCGCAATAACCGGGGTTCCGACATCATTTCCGACCATCGCTATTGCTCGATCATGGCTCGCTATCATCGGAGCGTTCCATCGCTCATCCTGCGCATCGGAGATTAATTCGGCCGGTAATCCAGCAGCGCCGAGTGCAGCGATCAAAAGTTCGTCACTGAGCTTCTCTTTATTGAGATGAATGCGCTCGCCAAGTGCGGCATACAACGCACCTACTGCGTCATTACCGTGCTTCTCCTTCACCGCTGCGATCAAGCGAACTGCACCCCACGATCGAGCGTTTGATTCGGTATGGGCGGCATCGAGCTCACGATCTCGATTGAGATGCGCCAGACTCATGATGTTGTATCTCACTTCAATATCGCGGACCTTAGAAGCTGAGACGAGCCAGCGTGAGGTAATCCAAGCAAAAGGGCAGATTGGGTCAAACCAGATATCAACCTGCTGGGTATTCGTACTCATTTTTTCTCCTTGGATTCGGAAGCGGTGAGTTCTCGAGCTTTGTTGCAATCATCCTTCATCTGAATCAGGAGTGCATCTAGTCCATCGAATTTAAGGGTGTCGCGAATACGCCACCCACATTCAACCTTTGCTTCCTGATCATATAAATCGAGTTCTATTTGATCCAAGGCATAAGCCTCAACTTGGCGCCCACGGACTCCTGGGAAGGTTGGGTTAGTTCCAATCGAGATCGCCGCCGGCCAGCGATCGCTACCGACTTCAAGCCAGCCAGCATAAATACCATCGGCTGGAATCGTTGCGTTCTCTACCAGACCGATATTCGCAGTGGGATAACCGATCGTACGGCCACGCTTCTCGCCGTGTACAACCGGACCGCGCAGATAGAACCGTCTCGTCAAAAGTTCATTTGCGCGTTCGATATCACCATCGACAATAAGCGTACGAATTCGTGAAGAAGATATTGGTGATCCCCGGTTCTCTTCCAGATCAACAGCACTTACTTCAAAACCTTTTCCACAACTCTGCAGATATTCCACATTACCGGCCGCTTTAAAGCCAAAGGTGAAATTCTTACCGACAGTGACATGGGTAGCATGAAGTTGATCGATCAGCACTTCCTGAATAAATTGATCCGGGCTCTTTGCAGCAAAGTCAGCAGTGAAGGGAAGAACAACAACGTCGGATGCACCATGCTTTTTTAAAAGCGCAATGCGATCCGCGAGCGATAACAACATTGAGGGTCTGCGTTCAGGAGCGAAAATTGCCGTTGGATGTGGATCAAAGGTAAGAACTGTGACATCGCCATATTTGAGCGCTTCGTTGATGATCCGTTGATGGCCAGCATGTACCCCATCGAAGATACCGATAGCGATTGAGCTCATGCCTTATTCTTTCACGGCAACAAGAATTGGGGTGGCCAGCGTTTTTCCTGCAAACTCTCGATTGCTCAGTAATGCGGTGAAGGTGCCATCACCAGCGATTCCGGCGACAGTTCCGGCTTCGGAAGAGGCTGAGATCGTTCGCCCAAATCCAATCTCAATGATCTCTTCATAGGTGAGCTCTCGAGTTGGCAACATCCGCGAGATTCCTTCGGCGGTCGGAATCAGTTCTGCTGAATCTAGATCTACGCATTCCTCGATTGAAAATGGCGAAACACTCGTACGACGAAGCGATGTGAGATGGCCGCCCACGTGAAGGGCATCGCCTAGATCACGTGCAATCGCTCGAATATATGTCCCAGCAGAACAGGTGACCGAAATATCGATATCACTCCCTTGAATAGCCCGAACAATAATCTCAAAGATAGTCACTTCGCGGGGTGGGATTTCAACAACTTCCCCATCGCGCACGCGTTGATGGGCACGCTTACCATCAATCTTGATCGCCGAGACCGAACTCGGCCGTTGGAAGATAGTTCCAACATACTTCGTGAGTTCGGCCCTGATCTGTTCTTCGGTAACCTCCGAAGCATCAAGGGTCGCTAGAACATCTCCCTCGCGATCATCGGTATGTGTTGCTATACCCAGTTTGATCGTTGCTTCATAGGATTTCTTTCCTTCTACGACATACGAGAGCAGCTTGGTGGCATTACCAATCCCAAGAACTAATACCCCGGTCGCCATTGGATCCAACGTGCCAGCATGGCCGACTCGCTTTGTTCCGTATTTCTTTCGAGCTGCTGCTACTAGATCATGCGAGGTTATACCACCGGGCTTATCAAGAAGGAGAAAGCCATTCATGTGGGCCGCTGCTTACTCGTTCGACTTGTAAGGATTCGCCTCGCCAATCGGCTTTGCATTTTCGCGAAGCTTTGCGATTTCTGCATCTGCCGCACGAACTTGACTCATGAGATCGTTCATGGCCGAAGCCTGCTCTTGCAATCCATCAGCGAAGAATTCCAAGCTTGGCACAATACGCAATCCAAGTGCCTTACCTACTTCACCGCGAAGCAGCCCTTTTGCCGAAGCAAGAGCAGCAGCGGTTCCATTTTGCGCATCTTCATCCCCGAAAACGGTATAAAAAATTGATGCTTGCTGGAGATCACCCGTAACTCGCACATCGGTGATCGTCACAAAGCCGAGACGCGGATCTTTTACCCGTGTCTCAAGGGCTTGGGCGATCACCTCTTTGATGCGATCAGCAACTTTTAGCGCGCGATTAGAAGCCATAGTTATGCGCGCTTCTTCTCGCGAATCTCGAAGGTCTGGATAACATCGCCAACTTCCAGCTCCTTAAATGATCCAAGTCCGATACCGCACTCGAAACCTTCGCGGACTTCACTTGCATCATCTTTAAATCGACGCAGTGAATCGATGGTGAGATTTTCAGTATGTATTTCGCCACCACGCAAGGTACGTGCCTTTGCATTGCGCTTCATGACACCATCGAGCACCATGGATCCAGCGATATTTCCAACCTTGGAAGATTTAAAGATATCCCGGACTTCAGCATTTCCGGTAATAATCTCTTCATATTCAGGCTTGAGCAGACCCTTAAGTGATGCTTCGATCTCTTCGATCGCCTGATAAATGATGGTGTAGAACTTCACTTCTACGCCTTCTTGATCGGCGAAGGATGCAGTTTGAGGTTCTGGCTTGACGTTAAAGCCGATGATTACCGCAGTTGAAGCTGATGCGAGTGTGACATCGTTCTTAGTGATCGCACCAACACCACGGTGGATAACGCGAAGATCAACTTCGGCACCAACATCGAGCAGCAAGAGGGCATCTTCAAGTGCTTCAACAGATCCAGATACATCGCCCTTGATGATGAGGTTAAGAGTGCTGACTTTGGATTGCTCCATGAAGTCTTCAAGTGAGACCTTCTTACGGGTCTTGGCAAGGAGAGCATTTCGCGTAGCGAGCTGTCGCTTTTCGGCGATCTGGCGTGCAGTACGGTCATCTTCAGCCACGATAAAGGTGTCGCCAGCTCCTGGGACTGAGGTAAATCCGAGAACCTGCACCGGACGGGATGGGCCAGCTTCGAGAACGTTGTCACCGTTCTCATCAAGCATCGCACGAACTCGCCCGTAGGAACCACCGGCAACTATCGCATCGCCAACTCGTAGAGTTCCACGCTGAACAAGCACAGTAGCAACTGGACCACGACCCTTATCAAGATTTGCTTCAATCGCAACACCACGAGCCACATCATCAGCTACGGCGCGAAGATCGAGCGCAGCATCTGCTGTAAGCAAGACGGATTCAATGAGATCTGAAATTCCATCGCCTGATTTTGCCGAGACATTCACGAAGATTGTCTCTCCGCCATACTCCTCAGCGATCAGGTTGTACTCAGTTAATTGCTGGCGGACCTTATCTGGGTTTGCGCCCTCTTTATCAATCTTATTTACCGCAACAACGATCGGAACATCGGCTGCTTGTGCGTGGTTGAGCGCCTCAATTGTCTGAGGCATGACGCCATCATCTGCGGCGACAACCAGGATTGCGATATCCGTGACTTTGGCACCACGAGCACGCATTGCAGTAAATGCTTCGTGGCCAGGAGTATCGATAAAGGTGATAGCTCGCTGAATCCCATTATGAAGGTGATGGATTTGGTAAGCACCGATGTGCTGAGTAATCCCGCCCGCTTCAGTCTTGATGACTTCGGTTGATCGAATTGCATCCAATAGTCGAGTCTTACCATGATCAACGTGACCCATCACGGTGATGATCGGCGAGCGCACAACGAGATCGCTCTCATCGATATCAGCAAGTTCTTGATCGAGGTTGATATCGAACTCTTCAAGAAGTTCGCGATCTTCATCTTCCGGACTTACAACCTGAATCGCAAATCCGAGTTCGTTTCCAAGAATGGTGAAAGTATCTTCGTCGACAGATTGTGTCGCCGTAACCATTTCACCAAGGTGGAAGAGAGCTGAGACTAAGGCCGCTGGATCTGCATTAATTTTCTCAGCAAAATCCATCAGCGATGAGCCGCGACGTAGCCGAATCGTTGTCTTGCCGTCACCACGTGGAAGTACTGCGCCACCTAAGGATGGTGCCGCCATATTGTCGAATTCTTCACGAAGTGCCTTCTTCGATTTACGTGCGCTCTTACCGCGGCCACCATTCTTTCCGAATGCGCCAGCAGTTCCGCCACGTTGATGACGACCTCCGCCGCTCTTATTTCCAAATGAAGAGGGTGGTGTTCCTGGTGTGCCACCTGCCGGGGCGCCTGAACTTGGTGAGCCTCCTGGGCGATAAGGCGATCCACCAGGACGAGGTGCGCCGCCTGGTCCACCAGGAGGACGTGCGCCTGGTGTTGCTGGACGTGCTGCAAATCCTGGGCGAACTGAACCGGGGCGTGAACCTGCCATACCGGGGCGAGCAGCTCCGGGCGCAGGACGTTCTCCTGGTCGAAGGGGTCTCGCCGCAGGTGGGCGAGGCATAGGAGGACGAGGCACCGCACCTGTCGAAAATGGATTGTTCCCAGCGCGAGGGGGGCGAGGCAAATTACTTATTCCATCGCCTGGCGTTGTCGCTCCGGAAGCCGGCGGAGTCGGTACAACTGGTGTCGTTGGTGTAGCCGGTGCAACTGGTGCAACGGGTGGAACCGGGGTAGCTAAAGTATCGGTAAAGGTTGCCGCGACGGCAGCGGGACGTGTCGGCATTGGCGCAGACTGTCCGGTTTGCACACCTAATTGATTTCGCGTCGCTTCATCGAGCTGTGATATCGCAGCGTCGATCTCTTCTTGTGATGGTCCGGCCGCCGCTTTCTTCGCCGCCGCTTTCTTCGCGACTTTAGGTGCCGCCGCTTCACCATCAACCGGCTTCATATCCGGGAACTTCTCCATGAGCTTGCGCACAACTGGCGCTTCGACTGTTGATGATGCAGATCGGACGAACTCGCCGACTTCTTGCAGCTTTGCGAGGAGTTCTTTACTCTCTAAGCCAAGCTCTTTTGCTAATTCGTAAACGCGGACCTTTGCCACAGTTGCCTTCCCAGTATGAACCTAGATTTTTCATAGGCCCTGGGGTTCAAACAAGACCTAAACGATTGCCTTACTCATGAGCGCGCGCTGCTCATACTTCTCTGCATGCCATTCTGGTCTCCTTAAAAGTTGAGTACATATTTCTCTAACTTCTCTAATTCATCGATTCCCGGATCTTGCATATCTCTCAACGCCGGAAAGGCACGAGTGAATGCTCGACGGTTCTTCGCCATCTCAAAACACTTGGGATGAAGCCAAGCCCCACGTCCAGAAAGTTTATGGTCGGGATCAGGAGTTACCTGACCATCGATCACAACGAGATGAAGTAGTTCTTCCCAGGGTCCTCGGGTGCGACAGGCGATGCAACTGCGGGTAGGCAATCAACTCTCCAGACGGCTCACGAGTGAACTGGAAGGCAAACCTTACCTGTTACTGCTCGTTAGGCGGTAATTCTTCCTCTAGGGCGGCCGGTTTTGGCTTCTCAATTCGGGCGATCGGCTGATCGGGGTGGATATCAATACGCCATCCGGTAAGGCGTGCTGCCAGACGAGCGTTCTGACCATTAGCGCCGATTGCGAGTGAGAGTTGATAATCAGGGACGATCACCTTCGCTGACCTGGTCTCAAGGTCAACGACTTCAACACTTGTCACCTTTGCCGGCGCAAGTGCATTGGCGACATAGGCGGCGGGATCATCTGAGTAATCGACGATATCAATCTTCTCCCCCTGTAACTCATCCATCACGGCGCGGGAACGAGCACCACTCGGCCCGATGAGTGCGCCCTTGGGGCTAACCCCGGCACGATGAGTGCGAACTGAGATCTTGGTGCGAGCACCGGGCTCACGAGAAATTCCAACTATCTCAACGGTGCGATCTCTTACCTCGGGGACTTCAAGAGCGAAGAGTGCTTTTACAAGAGCCGGGTGGGTGCGAGAGAGCGTTATCTCCGGACCCTTCTCACCCTGCATGACGTTGACTATAAAAGCTTTGATGCGATCACCATGTTTAAAAGATTCGGTGGGAACTTGTTCGTGAGGTGGAATCTTTCCTTCGACCTTGCCTAGATCCACATAGATAACATCTCGATCTCGGCCCTGTTGGACTATGCCAGAGATGACATCACCCATATTCGCCGAAAGTTCCCCAACGATCTTCGCATCATTGGAATCACGCATTGCTTGCTTAATAGTTTTGCGTGCCTCTTTATCAGCTCGCAGTGCAAAGCCTTCAATCTCATGAATGACGCTTTCGACAAAGATGCCCTCTTCATCAAAAACTGAAGTCCAAATAACAATCTCACCGGTCTGACGGTTCAAAACTGCACGGCCACCGGGTTTGGCCTCTTCGTGCTCGGCATAGATTGCAGCCACCGCGTTCTCGATCTGATTAATAACCTTCTCGAGCGCCATCTTCTTCTCGCTAATAATGGCAATAAGTGCCGACATCTCAACTGGCATTATTCACTTTCCTCATCATCAGAAGATTTATGAGATTTAAATTCAATTTCAATCAGCGCGCGCTTGATTTCCGTAAAGGCAACTGTAACGGCGTCGATTTCAACATCGATCTCCGTTGCATTGCCAATTCGGCCGCTGACGATCTCGTTATCAACGAGCGTTACCTTAACAAGACGACCATGATTCTTACGCCAATGGCGGGGTTTTGTTAGTGGTCTATCCACTCCGGGTGATGTCACTTCTAGTGTAAAGGGTGTGTCGCCAAGCGCTGGCAATACTTCGACAATCGCCGATACCTCTTTTGAAACCCCAGTAACTTGATCGAGCGAGAGATTGCTTTCACCATCGACAATAACTGTCATGATTTTGCGTTTACCAGCTGGTGTGAGCGTAACTTCTTCTAGGAAAAAACCTGCGGCTTCAATGGCAGGGGTGATCGCTACCGCGATCTCTTCAAGTAGCGTCATAACACTTCCCTCTATGTAATTTTTTAATAAAAGCGACTTACGTGGTTATAACCCAATCATAACCCACTTTTGTAATCAGTAGAAACGTCATTACGAGGAAGGTTCGGCGTATCAAGGGAGAGCCGCCACGAATCGCAAGCCTTGCTCCGAGAATAGATCCAGCGACATTTGCAATTGCCAAGATGAGTCCAACCCGCCACCAGATATGTCCCGTTGATGAGAAGGTCAATATCGCTGCCAGGTTTGTTGCAATATTTACGAGCTTTGCAGTCGCAGAGGCTTTCAGGAATGCATACCCAATAAGACCGACCAAAATAAAGAGTAAGAAGGAGCCAGTCCCCGGTCCAAAGATGCCATCATAGAAACCGATCACTAGGCCAAAGCCAGCGACCAGCAACTTTCGAATCTTCGGTGTGAATTTTAGTTGCTCTTCCATGCCCAAGTGCGGACGCTTCCAGGTATAAATCGCAACTAAGAGCAGTAGTAGAACAATAATTGGCCTAAATACACTCTTCGGAAATTCTGCTGCCAACCGAGCCCCGAGAGCAGATCCAATAAATGCTGGAATCGCCATCGATAAGGTGAGATGAAGATCTGGTTTAACTTTCTTAAAGTAGGCCGCTGCTGAAAATGAGGTCCCGAAGATTGACGGAACTTTATTTGTTCCTAAAATCATGGGAATTGGTCGATCTGATATCCCAATCAAAAGCGCAGGAAGTTGAATTAGCCCACCACCACCTGCGATTGCATCGATAAATCCAGCAGCCCCTGCGGCGATAGCAAGAAAGGCCCACTGAGCGAGTGACAGGCTCATTAGGCAGTTACGGTCTGATAAATCTCATCCCCTGCAGTTGCCAGGTCAATCTCGATCTTCTCACCGCTCTTGCGAGTTCGGAGTTCGAGTTTTCCGTCAGCGAGCGCCTTGCCTACGATCACAATAAAAGGAATTCCAATTAACTCGGCATCCTTAAATTTCACACCAGCACTTGGATCCCGTCGATCATCGAACATCACCCGAAGGCCTTTTGCTTCAAGCTCTAGCGCGAGCTGCTCTGCTGTTTCAAAGATAAGTGGATCTTTACCTGTCGCAACGATATGAAGATCAGCGGGTGCAATCTCACGGGGCCAACAAAGCCCGATCTCGTCATGCGTCTGTTCTGCGATTGCAGCAACCGCACGTGAGACTCCAATTCCATAAGAGCCCATCGTCACCACTTGAGATTTTCCATTCTGATCCAAGACGGTGAGATCTAACGCTTGTGCATATTTGCGCCCCAGTTGAAAAATATGACCAATTTCAATTGCCCGATCGATAATCACTGGAGCGCTGCAGCGCGGACAGAGATCGCCAGCGCGAACTTCAGCGGCCTCTACATATGTATCTACCTGAAAATCGCGACCGTTGGTGAGAAAACGTACGTGCTTATCTCTCTGATTGGCACCAGTGACCCAATGCGATCCGGGGAGAATTCGAGGATCGGCATAAACTTTGATACCAAATTTTGCTGCATCTTGCGGGCCGATATACCCCTTGAACAGCCCTGGGTACTTAAGGAAATCCCCCTCTTCAAAGAGATGCAACTCTGAAACTCCCACCAAATTAGCTGCAAGGCGCTTAAGGTCGACCTCGCGATCGCCAGGTACCAATACCGCGATAGCGCTCTCGTCCGCCATGACCATAACGTTCTTCAAAGTATTCTCCGCTGTATATCCACCGCCAAAGGTTTCATTTAAGAGTGTCACGAGTGAGTCGATCGTCGGAGTATTGGGCGAATCAAAGATCTCCATTGCAGCAGGGAGCGCTCCCGAGTAGGCCGCAACCTGTGTGACCATTGTGACCATTGTGACCATTGCCTCCACATTTGCGGCGTATCCACACTTCTCACAAAGCACGTAGGTATCTTCACCGGTCGGGCACGGAGCGAGAAACTCTTCAGATTTAGAGCCACCCATCGCCCCAGCCATAGCGGCAACGATATTAAAGGAGAGTCCAAGGCGGCTAAAGGTCTTCACATAGGCATCACGATGCTTTTGATAGGAGAGCTCGAGGCCAGCATCGTCGATATCGAATGAGTAAGAATCCTTCATGACAAATTCGCGGCCCCGGATAATTCCAGAGCGGGGACGTGGTTCGTCACGGAACTTATTCTGAATCTGATAAATCGAAAGTGGCAGATCCTTGTACGAGGAGAACTCTCCCTTCACCATGAGAGTAAACATCTCCTCGTGGGTTGGGCCGAGCAAGTAATCATTGCCCTTGCGGTCTTTCAACCGGAAGAGATCTGGGCCGTACTCTTCCCAACGATTGGTCTGCTCATATGGCTCGCGCGGCAGCATCGCTGGAAAGTGAACCTCTTGAAAGCCAGCAGCATCCATCTCTTCACGGACAACGCGTTCGATATTCCGAAAGGTGATGTAGCCAAGTGGCAGCCACGAGTAAATTCCAGAGGAGATTCGGCGAACATATCCAGCTCGAACGAGAAGGCGATGGCTCGCTACCTCGGCATCGACGGGATCATCGCGCAGGGTACGTAAAAGCAAGGTCGACATACGAAGCATGGCAGAACCCTACCGAAACGAAGGAGGTAGTACTCCTACCTAACACTCACTTCAGGTGCGCCAGATACGCCAGTTAAGGTACCCGCCGCTTCCATCTCTTCTGCTAGGCGCATCGCCTCTTCAATTAAAGTCTCAACAATCTGTGATTCGGGAACGGTCTTGATGACTTCACCCCTCACAAAGATTTGACCCTTGCCATTACCTGAGGCAACACCGAGATCTGCTTCGCGAGCTTCACCTGGGCCATTAACGACGCAACCCATAACAGCTACGCGGAGCGGAACAGTCATTCCTTGTAAGCCGGCTTGAACCTTCTCGGCTAACGAGTAGACATCTACCTGCGCACGACCACATGAAGGGCAGGAGACGATCTCAAGTTTGCGTTGGCGCAGATTGAGTGACTCTAAGATCGATATACCAACCTTTACCTCTTCAACAGGTGGAGCCGAGAGCGAGACGCGGATCGTATCGCCGATCCCTTCGGCGAGGAGAATTCCAAAGGCCGTTGCAGATTTAATTGTTCCTTGGAAGATGGGACCTGCCTCGGTAACTCCTAGGTGGAGTGGGTAATCGCACTGGGCAGCAAGGAGGCGATATGCCTTCACCATAGTGACGGGATCGTGATGCTTTACGGAAATCTTGATATCGCTGAAGCCATGCTCTTCAAAGAGTGAAGCCTCCCAGAGAGCAGATTCGGCGAGCGCCTCTGGTGTTGCCTTTCCATACTTTGCGAGGAGGCGTGGATCGAGTGAACCAGCGTTTACGCCAATACGAATCGGAATACCAGCATCGCCCGCTGCCTTTGCAACCTCTTTCACCTTGTCATCAAATTGTTTGATATTGCCTGGGTTGACTCGAACTGCGGCACAGCCAGCATCGATTGCGGCAAAGATATATTTTGGTTGGAAGTGGATATCAGCAATCACCGGAATCTGGGATTTTTTAGCTATCTGCGCGAGGGCATCGGCATCATCCTGTGATGGCACAGCGACTCGAACGATCTGACAACCTGAAGCGGTGAGCTCGGCGATCTGTTGAAGAGTGGAGTTAACATCTGATGTCAGAGTTGTACACATCGACTGAACACTGACTGGCGCATCTCCACCAACCAGGACGCTACCGACCTTGAGCTGCCTGCTCTTACGACGTGGTGCCAGAGTTGGTGGTGGTGCTGTTGGAATTCCGAGATCAACCATGTCGATAGTCTGCCGTATCAGAGATTAAAATGCACAGGATTGAAAATATCAGCGAAAAGAAGCAAGAGCGAGAGCGCGGCAAGGAAGATAAAGACAACAATCGTGATCGGTGTGAGTCGCTCCACATCTATCGGACGAGGAAGTTGTCGACGGCGCAGGCGAGCCCAGGTATTTCGGGCGCCATCAGCGATGGCAACCGCCATATGTCCACCATCAAGTGGAAGGATCGGTAGAAGATTAAAGATACCGACAAAGATATTGAGGCTAGCAATGATCATAATGAAGGTTGCAATTCGCTCATTCCAAGCGAGCTTGCCATTGCTCGCCGTTTGAGCAGAGGCCTGTGCGACGCCTACGACGCCGACGAGACCTTGGGGATCTCGTGCCTTGCCCATAAAGGTCTGGCCTATGAGTGCAGGGAGCTTGCTCGGCAGTGATGCGAGTGAGCTAATAGATGTTGTGAAGAGCTCTCGCCCGAGTTGCCATGAGTGCACCGTCGAATCAACGAGCCCCTCTCTTCGCATAGCAAGTGAATTGATAACGCCAATAATTCCAAGGCGCTTTCCATCGACAACTTTTGACGCTGGGGTGAGAGTGATCGTCAGCTCTTGGCCATTGCGAATAAGAGTGAAGGTGACGGGGCGACCTGGACTATCTCGGATGATCTGAAGATCTTTGGACCAATTTTTTACCAGTATGCCATTGATGGAGGTGAAGCGATCACCGCGAAGAATTCCAGCAGCTTTTGCTGGCAGGACCGGACCGCCTACTGGGCATTTGCCATTGATCGTGGTGTAGCAGGTTGCAACCTCTTCAACGACTGGCGTGAGGGCAGCACTTCCTACCGCCGCAAAGAGGGTGAAGAGTAAGAGAAGGGCGAGAACGAAATGAAGCGCAGAGCCGGCACCCAGTACTACGAGTCGCTTTCCTACCGAGGCCTTATAGAAGGCGCGGTCAGAGTCTTCGGCGGTGAGCTCTTCCCTCGAGGACATGCCAACGATTCGACAGTAACCACCAGCGGGTATCGCTTTGATTCCAAATTCAGTCTCACCGCGAGTGAAGGACCAGATTCGCTTTCCAAAACCGAGGAAGAATTCTGTCACCTTCATGCCATAACGCTTAGCAAAGATAAAGTGACCAAACTCGTGGAGCATGACCGAGAGAAGGAGCGCTACGACAAATGCGAGAACACCGAGAATCGCCAACATTAGGATTCAAGCCCCCCAATAACTTTCGATGCGATCATGACGCCATTCTCTTCAATGGCACTGACATCAGCCAAGTCGCGAACCTCGCCGCGGGCGCCTGATCCACCACCATCCACAACTGCTAATACGCGCTTACTCACCTCAATAATCTCTGAAAATTGGATTCGGCGAGCGATAAAGGCTGCGACTGCGGTTTCGTTAGCAGCATTGAGCGTCGCGGTGGCGATTGATCCCATCTCTCCGGCAATTCGAGCGAGCGAGACTGATTCAAAACGGGCGGTATCAATCGGAGCGAAATCCCAACTCTGCTTCTGCGACCAATCGACGGGGCGGGTCGCTCGAGCGAGACGATCAGGATAGGAGAGGGCATAACCAATCGGGCCCTTCATATTTGGCGGACTGAGTTGTGCCATGGTTGATCCATCGATGTACTCAACCATCGAGTGCACCACCGATTGCGGATGGATCACCGCCTCGATCTGTGAGTAAGGTAGATCGAAGAGATAGTGCGCTTCAATAATCTCTAGCCCTTTATTGATCAGCGTTGCCGAGTTAATGGTCACCATCGGTCCCATCAGCCAGGTGGGATGAGCGAGCGCCTCATCTAGAGTGACGCCACGTAGATCGTCGCGATCTCTAAAAGCACCGCCACTTGCGGTGAGCACAAGCTTCTTAACCTCACTTCGCTTGCCAGCGAGGAGAGCTTGGAAGAGAGCGGAGTGCTCTGAATCCACTGGAATAATTCGATCACTGCCATCGCTACAAAAGGCCATAACAAGTGGACCACCAGCAACGAGTGACTCTTTATTTGCCAGCGCGACTTTATTACCAGCGGCAAGTGCCGAAAGAGTTGGGCCAAGACCAATAGAGCCAGTGATTGCATTTAAAAGAATGTCACAACTGATCGCAGCCAGCTCTGTTGATGCTCGCTCACCATCGATGACAGATATGTCACCAGCCAACTCTCGCCATGCCGCAGCCGGTGCCGTTGTTGCCACGATGGGAACTCCAAAGGTGCGGGCTTGGTCAAATAGTAAAGGCAGATTGCCAGACCCAGCGCTTAGTCCCACGACCTGAAATTGATCTCGATGGGCCGCGACAAGTTCGAGCGCCTGCACGCCGATAGAACCGGTTGAACCAAGAATGACAATATCGCGCACGCAATAATCCTACCTCTTAGGAAATATGGATTCGCGCTGGTTTTATGCGTTGAGATTGGTCATAACATGCTTGATTCGCGTGTAATCCTCGAAGCCATAGCTACCTAAATCTTTACCATAACCAGAGTGCTTAAAGCCACCATGAGGCATCTCTGCAACGAGTGGAATGTGGGTATTAATCCAGACACAGCCGAAGTCAAAGGCTTTAGCCATTCGCATCGCACGCGAGTGATTACTTGTCCAGACAGATGATGCGAGACCGTAAGCCACACCATTTGCAAAACGAATAGCTTCATTCTCGTCGATAAATTTCTGGATAGTAATTACCGGTCCAAAGATTTCATTCTGAATCATCTCATCCATTTGATGAAGCCCCGCCACCACTGTTGGATTCCAGAAATATCCAGGTCGATCTACCTGAGTTCCACCGGCAACAATCTCTGCGTGTGATGGAGTTCGTGCAATAAAGCCTGCGACGCGCGCCAACTGGCTGGCGTTATTTACCGGGCCATAGAGAACATCCTCGGTTGGACCACCAGTCGTTATATTCGCTCGAGCTTCGGCTGCCAAGAGCGCGACAAATTCATCATAAACGGTTGATTCGACCATGACTCGGGTAGCCGCTGTGCAATCTTGGCCAGCATTGAAAAAGCCAGCGATCGCAATGGCCGCAGCAGCTGCTGGGAGATCTGCATCGGCAAAGACCACAACCGGCGCCTTTCCACCGAGTTCGAGATGGACCTTCTTCAGATCCTTGGCAGCACTCGTTGCCACTTCCATACCAGCGCGAACCGACCCAGTGATTGAGACCATCTGAGGTGTCGGATGATCAACGAGCGCTCGACCAGTTTCGCGATCTCCGCAGATAACATTGAATACCCCGGCAGGTAGAAATTCAGCCATCACCTCGGCCATCCATGTGGTGGATGCAGGAGTGGTGTCACTAGGTTTGAGAACAACGGTATTGCCAGCAGCGATAGCAGGCGCCCACTTCCAGACCGCCATCATCATCGGATAATTCCACGGTGTTACCTGTGCGCAGACACCGATTGGTTCGCGACGAATAAATGAGGTCATGCCTTTCATATACTCACCAGCTGAACGACCTTCGAGATTGCGCGCGGCGCCAGCGAAGAATCGGATCTGATCAATCATCGGTGGAAGTTCTTCAGAGGCGGTGAGCGCAAGCGGCTTCCCACAATTCTCTGATTCAATCGCAATAATTTCCTCACCGCGAGCTTCAAAGGCATCGGCAATTTTAAGGAGCGCTCGTTGACGTTCGGCTGGTGTTGAGTCGCGCCAATCGACGAAGGCGCTCGCAGCTGCTTTCATTGCTAGGTCAACATCAGCGTCACCAGAGACTGGCGCTGTTGCATATGCCTCACCGGTCGATGGATTGATTACCTCAAAGGTCTTTCCAGAAGCAGCTGGCTGTGACCTGCCATCAATAAAGTTAGCGAGAGATTTCATGCGTCAGAGGCTACTTCGCTCGCAGCTAATTGACCACATGCACCATCAATTTCTCGACCCCGAGTATCTCGAACCGTGACAGGAACGCCATAGCTCTCAAGAATGCGCACAAATTCGGCCTCGTCCTCTGGACGGGAGGCGGTCCATTTAGAACCTGGCGTGGGATTGAGCGGGATCAAGTTCACATGAGCGGTACGGTTCTTTAGCAACCGCCCAAGTAGATCAGATCGCCAGGCTTGATCATTAATATCTTTGATCATGGCATATTCAATAGAGTAACGACGTCCGGTCTTTGCAGAATATTTATCAGCAGCTGCCAAAACCTCTTTGACCTTCCACCGTGAGTTGATCGGCACGAGCGTGTCACGGAGTTCATCATCTGGTGTGTGAAGTGAGATAGCGAGAGTGACCGGAATATCTTCATCGATCAATTTCTCTATGCCATTAACGAGTCCAACGGTGGAGAGCGTGACCGAGCGAGCGCCGATACCAAGACCATCTGGTTGTGGTGCTGTGATATTTCGAATTGTGCGCATCACTGGGTTGTAATTCGCCATCGGTTCGCCCATGCCCATGAAGACAACATTGGAGAGCCGTGTTGGGCCCCCAGGAAGTTCGCCTTCGGCACAAGCACGAGCAGCCGCAACAACTTGGGCGGTGATCTCGCCCGCGGTCAGGTTTCGGGTCAAGCCACCCTGCCCCGTTGCGCAGAACGGACAATTCATTCCACAACCAGCTTGGGAAGATATGCAGACCGTTGTTCGATCGGTGTAACGCATAAGTACAGATTCAACGAGAACACCATCGTGCAGCTTCCAAAGATCTTTTCGGGTCCGGCCCTCATCGGCCGAGACCGAGCGCACCAAGGTGATCAGCTTTGGTGTGAAATGTGTAGCCATCACTTCACGTAGCTCTTTTGGTATGTCGCTCCAGCTCTCTGGAGCATCGTTATATCGAGTGAAGAAATGAACAGCCGCTTGATTTGCCCGGAAAGCCGGAATGCCAAGTTCGACGGCAAGGGCTTTTCGACCTGGTACATCAAGATCAGCAAAGTGTTTCGGTGGCTTGACCCGTTGTTTTGGTTCATCGAAGACGAGTTTAATTTCAGGCACAGTGCTCATATTTTATATCGATTCACGAGTTCAAGGACCGCCCAGACTGTGGGCGCAGTAAAGAGGATAGAGTCGAAACGATCAAGAATTCCGCCGTGGCCAGGTAAGAAATTACTCATATCTTTAACATGGAGATCGCGCTTCATTGCAGATTCGATCAAATCACCACATGTGGCGGTCGCAACGGCCATCAATCCAAGTATGGCTCCGAGCCACCAATGACGGTGCAACGAGTAATGAAAGACGAGCGATGCCCCGACGGTTGTGGCAAGAACAGATCCAATCAAACCCTCCCATGTCTTCTTGGGGCTGATGTGTGGCGCTAAATAGTGGCGACCAAAGAGAATCCCAAAGAGATAGGCAAAGGTATCGTTACAACTCGTTAGTACAACAAGGGTAAAGATGCGAGCAAGAGCGTTCTCGTGATGCGCCAAGAGCACTAAAAAGCCACCGAGAAAGGGAATGTAGAAAATCGCAAAGACCGCCGCGGTAGATCGTTTGACGAAATCTTTTGGATTTAAGAACATCAAGATGACCATCACATTTGTCGTAACAAAGGCCATAGCCACAGCGAGCAGTGAGATATCGCCATACCACGCTGCAACAATCGTGATCGGCACAGAGGCAATCACGAGCCAATCAGGGATTACTACTCCCCCGGCGCGATACACATGGTTGAGTTCCCGAATTGCAATCATGAGAGCAAGTGCCACCAATAACGCAAAAATTGCCGGGTGAATTGCTAAGGTACCAAAAACCAATGAAACAATCGCCGCCGAGACCAAAATCGATGATCCGAGGTTGCGCCCGGCTCGCTTATTAATCGCGCTACTAATCGAATGAATATCTGCCATGTTAGACCTCTAGTAGCTCGGTCTCTTTATGCTTCAGCAACTTATCGATCTCATTCACATGCTCGGTCGTGGCCTTCTCTAAATCTTTCTCTGATCGGGCAATATCGTCCTTACCGGCATCGCCATCTTTTGCCATCTTCGCCATCGTATCCATCGCAGTACGACGAATATTACGAATCGAAATTTTTGAATCTTCGGCCTTGCCACGTGCAACTTTGATGTAATCCTTGCGACGTTCCTCTGTTAATTGTGGGAAGTTGACGCGGATAACTGCGCCATCGGTAGCAGGATTTACACCAAGATCTGATTCGCGAATTGCGCGTTCGATCAACCCAGTAGCACCTCTATCGTACGGAGATACGAGAGCCATGCGTGCCTCCGGAACCTGAAAGGAGGCGAGTTGTGAGAGTGGCGTCATCGTGCCGTAGTAGTCGACCATAATCTTTGAAAACATTCCTGGATGAGCACGACCGGTACGGATAGCACCAAAATCCTCTTTTGCGACCTCGACCGCCTTAGCCATCTTGGCGGAGACATCTACGAGAATTTCACTGAGATCAGGCATTGGGTTTCCTCACTTATACGAGTAGATCGTTTTAATTCTTTTTAGGAGAAGAGACGAGTGTTCCGATCGATTCACCGCGGACCGCTCGACCGATATTTCCATTATTTTTAAGATCAAAAACAATGATCGGAAGATTATTTTCACGGCAAATACTAAATGCCGCGGCATCGGCGACTGCTAATGACTTTGCTAGGACTTCGTCAAAGCTAATCGAATCATATTTTGTTGCTGTTGGATCCTTCTTCGGATCCGAGGTATAGACGCCATCTACTCCGCTCTTCGCGAGCAAGAGTGCATCGGCGTGGATTTCGAGTGCACGCTGTGCGGCAACGGTATCGGTTGTGAAGAATGGCATCCCTGCGCCAGCACCAAAAATAACAACTCGGTTCTTCTCAAGATGTCGAATGGCACGTAGTGGAATGTATGGCTCTGCGACCTGACCCATCGTGATTGCGGTCTGCACGCGAGTCTGAATTCCCGCTTTTTCGAGGAAATCTTGGAGCGCCAAGCAATTCATCACAGTGCCAAGCATGCCCATGTAATCAGCACGTGCTCGATCCATACCTAGTTGTTGAAGTTCAGCGCCACGGAAGTAATTACCGCCACCAACAACGATTGCGATCTGGGTCCCGTCGCGAATAACGTCGGCTATCTGCTGTGCGATATCGGCAACGACTTCAGGGTCAACGCCAATTCCTTTTTTGCCACCAAAAACCTCACCCGAAAGTTTAAGGAGCACTCTCTTATAACCACTGCGGGCCATCGAGGGTGCTCCTTTCACTCATTAATTACGGTAAGAACTACTCACAGTTTAAGCGCTTTATTGACCAACCTTGAAGCGATGAAAGGCCGACACGGCGGTCTTTGCTTCATCGAGGATCTGCTGGACTGTCTTCTTCGCATCTTTCGCAAAAGCCTGCTCCAGGAGCGAGACCTCCTTCACGAATCCAGTCACTCGACCTTCAACGATCTTCGCGAGAGATGCCTCTGGCTTGCCTTCAACGCGAGCACTCTCTTCAGCGATGCGGCGCTCGGACTCGATCGCTTCAGCTGGAATATCTTCGCGACGAACATACTGCGGAGCAAATGCAGCAATGTGCTGTGCTACATCTTTGCCGGCTTCAAGAGCATCGGTTGCAAGCTGAACCAAAACACCGAGCTGCGGTGGTAGATCCGGGCTAGTGCGATGGAGATAGATCGCAACTGGCTGACCATCAAGTACTGCTACCCGACGGATCTCAATCTTCTCACCAAGGGTCGCATTGCCCTCATCGATCCGCTCTTGAACGCTCTTGCCTGTTGGTAAGGTCGATGATAAGAAAGTAGAAAGATCAACTGACTTCGATGCTTGAAGATGAGCGATGAGTTCATCTGCTAACTCTTGGAATCTCTCACCCTTCGCAACAAAATCTGTCTCGCAGTTAAGTTCGAGCATTACGCCAAGATTGCCAGTTGCTCGAGCAACAACGAGGCCATTTGAGGTAGTGCGGCCTTCACGCTTCGTGACGCCTTTTTGACCTTTGATACGGATGATTTCAACAGCCTTGTCGTAATCACCATCCGCCTCATCGAGCGCCTTCTTGCAATCAAGCATGCCTGCGGCAGTTGCTTCGCGAAGCTTCTTTACATCTTCTGCTGTGTAAGCCAATTAATTACTCCCCTACTGTTTCAGTTGCTACAGCGGCTTCAACTGGTGCTGCGGCTTCAACTGGTGCTGCGGCTTCAACTGGTGCTGCGGCTTCAACTGGTGCTG
>JBBAMQ010000001.1:281161-320600 GCA_040402395.1 Candidatus Nanopelagicaceae bacterium
CGGCTTCAATCATTGCGCTCTCAACGTCAGCAATTGCTGCATCTTCAGCTGGGACCTTATCGGCAACTGCTGCGCCAGCTGCAGAACGTGCTGCAAGACCTGCGATTGCCGCATCGGCAATAACGCGAGTCAAGAGACCGATTGAGCGAATCGCATCATCGTTACCTGGAATCTTGTAATCAACTTCATCTGGATCACAGTTCGTATCTAAGATCGCGACAACTGGGATCCCCAGTTTGCGAGCTTCGGCGACTGCGAGGTGCTCTTTCTTCGTGTCGACTACCCAGATAGCTGATGGCAACTTTGTCATATTTCGGATGCCTTCAAGGTTTTTGGTCAGCTTCTCGCGCTCGCGACGAAGTACAAGGAGCTCCTTCTTTGTGAGGAGAAGATCATTCTTTGTCTCAAGGCTTTCAAGCTCCTTGAGGCGCACAATACGCTTATAGACAGTTGGGAAGTTGGTAAGCATTCCACCAAGCCAGCGCTCTGTAACGTATGGCATTCCTACGCGAGCTGCTTGTTCAATGATTGGTTGGTGTGCTTGCTTCTTGGTACCGACAAAGAGAATATGTCCACCCTTTGCGACGGTATCTTTAATAAAATCATAGGCGCTATCAATAAGGCCAAGTGATTGCTGGATATCGATAATGTAGATGCCATTGCGTTCTGCAAAAATAAAACGCTTCATCTTTGGATTCCATCGACGAGTCTGGTGTCCGAAGTGGACTCCGCTGTCGAGGAGTTCTCGCATTGTTACAACTGCCATGACGGCGCGCTCCTTTGTTGCATGCTAGGCGCATGCGATCGGTTGATGAGCTAACAATTTGCTAGCTCCCTAGCAGCTGAATACCGACGTATCGAATCCGATACGACCGAAATGGTTACTCTTCCGGCCAAAAAATCGACTTTGGAGTCAGATGCGTGAAGTCAGAACTCCTACAAGTAGGCCTTCTGCTGATCGGAGTCTAACTGACCCACAAGGTCAGATTTTCCACAACCCTGCCCTGCCAAGCCGCTCAATGGTGGTGAATCGGTGAGGGTTTGGGTATGGAAAATTTGGAAAATATGGAAAAGAAGAGAAGCGAAATCAACGGAATTGAAATAGTGAGCGCAGTTCTCGGGCTGCTGCTGATCATCGCCCTGGCCCTGCCAGGAGTTAAGCGCGAGGGTGGGCCTGTTGGTAAGCCGTCCGCAACCGCTCCGGTGAAACATGAGTGTAAATCTGGGTCGTGGCTAGGGAGGAATGTCCCAAGATCTCCTGCACAGTGCGCAAATCCGCGCCGCCTTCAAGTAAGTGGGTAGCGGCGGTGTGGCGCAGACCATGAGGGCCCATCGTCGATCCGACGGCGGCAGTTGCACTGTAAACAACCTCACGCACGGTTCGCTGATCTATCCGGTTACCGCGCGATCCCAAGAAGATCGCTACGCCAGATTTTTCATTCACAAACTGCGGCCGTGCACTCGCAAGGTAGCTTTGTAACGCTCGCATGGCGGGAATACCAAGGGGAACAGTTCGCTCCTTATCTCCCTTGCCAATGACAAGCAGAGTGTTCCGGCTGGTATCAACACTCGCAGCATCTAAGCCACAGAGTTCAGAGACACGAATTCCAGATGCATAGAGAACCTCTATCATCGCCAGGTCGCGCAGGTTGATCGCAGATGGATCTTCTCCGGCCCGTGCAACCATCGAATCAATCACGATCTGGGTATCAGTCAGATCAAGCACGATGGGCAGGGTTTGATGCGCCTTAGGAATCGCGAGCGCCTTCCCAATATCCTCTTTAATCCAACCTTGGCTTGCAGCCCAATAGGTAAAGGCGCGGATCGACACGATACGGCGTGCAATGGTAGAACGAACCACACCCTGATCTGTCAGCTCTGATAGCCATGAACGAATGTGTGAGAGTGAGAGATCGTGGAATTCACCGATACCAAGTTTTTCTAAATGACGTAAAAATGATTCAAGGTCACTGATATATCCCTTGATCGAATTGTCGGCAAGGTTGCGCACAAGAGCCAAATGCTCTTCGTAGGAAGCTATAAGCCCAGATGAACTATCTGATCCGGCTGACATGTCCGTAAGACTACTCTGGCGTGCGACCTTGACGGAGTAAGCCAAAGGTGACTGCATCTTCTAACGCCATGGCAGATGCGGCAATCACATTCTCGTGGACACCAAGCGTGCTCCACTCCCCGACGCCGTCACTCGTTTCAACGAGCACGCGAGTAACAGCACCGGTCCCGAGACGACCTTCAAGTATTCGGACCTTATAGTCAGTGAGTGTGAGCTTTTCGAGCTCGGGATAGAACTTTGCAAGTCCAGAGCGAAGCGCATTATCAATCGCATTCACTGGGCCATTTCCGCTGCCAGATGAAACGATCTTCTCACCACGGGCGGTCATCGTCACGGTCGCCTGCGAGGTAACCTCGTTCGAATCGTTCCGATTGACGGTTGTTACCCAATCATCAATCGCGAAAAATGTCGGACGCCTACCATCGAGTTCTTCACGTAGCAAAAGTTCAAATGAGGCATCTGCCGCTTCAAAGGTGAAGCCGCGGGCTTCCATCTCCTTGACGCGATCAACAACTCGGGCGACAACCTCTTTATTTGCCGAGAGGTCGATCCCAAGTTCGAGAGATTTCAATTCAATTGATGCGCGGCCAGCCATCTCTGAGACGAGCATGCGCATATCGTTTCCGACTGATTCTGGATTCTCGTGTTGATAGAGCATCGGATCAACCTTGATCGCCGATGCATGCAGACCCGCTTTGTGAGCGAATGCCGAAACGCCCACATAGGGCTGACGAGCCGATGGCGCCACATTTGTTACTTCAGCAATGGCGTGAGAGATACGGAAAGCCTCTTGCAGCGCTCCTTCGGGTAGCACTTTTTGCTTCTTCTTAAGTTCAAGATTGGCGATAATCGAAACCAGGTCGGCATTACCTGTTCGCTCACCATAACCATTAAGAGTTCCTTGAACGTGGGTCACACCGGCATCGACAGCGGCCAGCGAATTTGCAACTGCGCAGCCAGTGTCGTTATGACAATGGATTCCTAACCGGGCAGAGGATGTACCGATAACATCATGAACGACATCTGAGAGTTCGGCTGGCAACATGCCACCATTGGTATCACAGAGGGCGACAAGATCTGCCCCAGCAGCCATCGCGGTACGAACCACTTCAAGTGCGTATGCACGATTCGCCTTATAGCCATCAAAGAAATGTTCGGCATCGAGAAATACTCGCTGACCACCAGCGCGTAGAAATTCAATCGAATCCTTTATCATCGCTAAGTTTTCATCAAGATTGGTCTTGAGTGCGAGATCTACATGGCGATCATAACTTTTTGCAACGAGGGTAACTACTGGTGCTTGGGAGTCTTGAAGAGCGCGAAGCAGAAGATCATCGGCAGCTTTGACGTTTGGCCTACGAGTAGCACCAAAGGCTACGAAGGTCGCATTCTGAAACTTTATCTCCTTCGCCACGCGAGCGAAGAACTCAGTATCTTTCGGATTTGCACCCGGCCAACCGCCCTCGATAAATCCAACGCCCAGATCATCCAGGTGGCGAGCGATCGCAATTTTGTCGTGAACAGAGAGGTTAAGGCCCTCTTGCTGCGCACCATCGCGAAGCGTGGTGTCATAAATGTGGAAACTATCGGATACTGGCATCAGCAGACTCGCTTATTCCAGCCATGCTTATCTTCAATGGTTCCATGCTGAATCCCAAGTAGGGTCTCGCGGATCTGAGCGGTGATAGCTCCAGGGTTTCCATCACCGGTTTGCCAGGTTCCATATGTGCTCTTCGCTGCGCCAATCGGTGAAACAACAGCAGCGGTACCACAGGCAAAAATCTCAGTAATCTCACCAGAAGCAACACCGTCGCGCCAATCATCGATCGAGAGCATGACCTCTTCCACCTTATAACCAAGATCTACCGCGACGCTCAAGATCGAATCCCGAGTAATTCCGGGAAGAAGGGTGCCGGTTAATTTTGGGGTAACAATTGTTGCGTTCGCGCCACTTCCCCTAACGAAGTAAAGGTTCATGCCGCCCATCTCTTCCACCCAGCGGCGTTCTGTAGCATCGAGCCAGACAACTTGATCGCAGCCTTGCGTCGCAGCCTGCTTCTGTGCGACAAGGGAAGCTGCGTAATTTCCACCGCACTTTGCCTCACCAGTTCCACCGGGAGCGGCGCGGACATATTCAGTGCTGATCCAGACAGTGACAGCCTTTGATGGGTTGAAGTAGGCCGAGGCCGGAGTTGCGATCAATAAGTACATCGCCTTATTACTTGGACGAACTCCTAAGCCAACTTCAGTTGCGATCATAAACGGCCGGATGTAGAGCGACTCACCGATATTGCTTGGCACCCACTGTCGATCCTGCTTCACAAGGGCTTCTACAGTTTCGACGAAAAACTCTACTGGCATTTCGGGAAGGGCTAACCGTGCAGCGCTACGTGCAAAACGTTCGGCATTCGCCTGTGGACGGAACAAGCTAATGGAACCATCTGGCTGGGTATACGCCTTCATGCCTTCGAAGATCTCTTGACCGTAATGAAAGACCGCGGTCGCTGGATCTAAGGTTAGAGGTCCGTAGGGTTGCAATACCGCATCCTGCCACCCTGATGATTCATCCCACTGTGCGATGACCATATTGTCGGTGTAATACTTACCAAATCCGCCTTCGGCAATCTTCGCACGACGATCTTCATCCGCTGCTGGGTTCTGATTAGGGGTGAGATTAATTTTCATCGCAGACTAATTTCCCTTCAAGGATTCTGCAATCGCAGTACCGACTTCAGAGGTGCTTCGTTTCTTTGCCCCTCGGTCTGCCAAATCCTTTGTGACGGCTGAGGCGATCTCGGCAGCAGCTTCGGCGTGGCCCAAGTGTGTGAGCATCATCGCAATCGAGGAGATTGTTGCAGTTGGATCAGCGATGTTCTTGCCGGCAATATCTGGCGCTGATCCGTGGATAGGTTCAAACATCGATGGGAATTTACGAGTTGGATTGATATTTCCTGATGCGGCTAGTCCTATGCCACCGCTGATTGCCGCAGCAATATCGGTGATGATGTCGCCAAAAAGGTTATCGGTTACGACTACATCGAAGCGACCCGGCGCAGTAACAAAGAACATTGCAGCTGCATCGACATGAAGGTAATCGGTAGTGATCGCTGGATACTCTCGTGCTACATCGTTAAATGCCCGAGTCCAAAGACTGCCGGCGCGAGTAAGCACATTATTTTTATGGACAAGTGTCACTTTTTTACGAGGACGCTCCATCGCTCTTTCAAAGGCATAACGAATCGTTCGCTCAGCCCCTCGGCGGGTATTAATGCTCTCTTCGGTTGCGATCTCGTGCTCGGTCCCGAGCGCTAGTACGCCACCCGCACCAATATAAGGACCTTCGGTTCCTTCACGAACCACAACAAAATCAACGTCTCCTGGATCGCGGAGTGGAGAGGCAACACCAGGGTAAATCTTTGTTGGACGCAAATTAATGTACTGATCGAAGGCGAAGCGTAACTTTAAGAGCAAACCGCGCTCTAGCACGCCGCTCGGTACTGATGGGTCTCCGACCGCGCCAAGCAAGATGACATCAGCTGTCGCAAGGTCTGCCAATACTGCATCGGAGAGCACCTCGCCCGTCTTATGCCAATGTTTGGCACCGAGTTCGTATGCTTTCTTTTCAAAAACTAGACCATGCTTTGCGGCAACCACATCCAGAACCTTAAGACCCTCTGCCACTACCTCGGGTCCAATTCCATCACCCGCGATTACAGCTAAGTTGTACGTAGTCATCACGAAACCAAAGTTACTGATCGGACGAAATCAGCTCCGGTCTCTTTTTGTACCAACGCAACAATCTCGATCGAGAGTGAAGAATCAACGGTGATTGCCATCAGTGCTTCCCCGCCAGCCTCATCCCGAGCTACCTGCATCGCAGCAATATTTACACCGGCCTGACCAAGAACGCTACCGACACTACCGACAACTCCTGGGCGATCACCGTAGCGAAGGAAGAGTAAGTTTGCAGTTGGTGGAAGATCGAGATCAAACTTATCAATCGCAATGATCTTCTCAACTTTGCGAATCCCCATCAGGGTTCCATCAACGATGACGATCTTGCCATTTGGTAGCGCCGCATGTAATGAGATCATGCTTCGATAGAGAGGTGATTCTGGATCCGTTGTTACAGCTGATGTCATTCCTCGATCAGCTGCGAGCCCCGGTGCGTTGACGTAGGTAACATCTTCCGAGCCAGTTGCAATAAGCGCACCTTTAAGCGCACTCGTGGCCAAGATTGTCGAGTCATACTCGGAAATATCGCCTCGAACATGCACGGTGATACTTGCTGGTAATTCGCCTCCGAGCGTTGTTGCAAGCTGCGCCATTTTTTCGACGAGCGGCAAACTTGGGCGGATCTCTTCGTGGATTGCGCCACCCTTGACATTGACTGCATCCGGAACAAGTTCGCCGGCAAGCGCCTTTCTAACCGAGACCGCAACTGCGATACCAGCACGTTCCTGTGCTTCATCAGTCGATGCACCAAGATGTGGTGTTGCAATAACGTTATCGAGCGCGAAGAGTGGTGAATCTGTGCATGGCTCGGTCGCAAAGACATCAAGGCCGGCGCCGGCAACGCGTCCTTCTGTGAGAGCGTTAAAGAGCGCTACCTCATCGAGCACACCACCACGAGCGGCATTGATAATACGTACTGTTGGCTTTACCTTTTTGAGGGCTTCTTCACCGATGAGATTTGCCGTCTCCTTCGTCTTGGGGAGATGAATCGTAATAAAATCAGAGGTACGCAGAAGTTCATCGAGATCAACCAACCGAACATCGAGTTGAGCGGCACGAGCTGGCGCAAGGTAAGGATCGTAGGCAACAACATCCATACCGAATGCCTGCATGCGCGCAGCAACGAGTTGGCCGATGCGACCAAACCCAACAATTCCGAGTGTTTTCTCGAAGATTTCGGCGCCGGTGTACTTTGAGCGAGCCCACTTTCCATTACGGAGTGCCGCATGAGCAGGTGAAACAAATCGTGCTGATGCTAAGAGCAGAGTAATTGCGAGTTCTGCGGCAGAGACGATATTTGATGTTGGTGCATTAACTACCATCACTCCTGCAGCTGTTGCTGCAGGAATCTCGACATTATCAAGTCCGACTCCTGCGCGAGCAATTACTTTTAACCCCTTGGCTACAGCAATTGCTTCGGCATCCATCTTTGTTGCCGAACGAATCAGAACTGCATCAACACCCGCTCCGAGAGCAGCGAGAAGTTCGACGCGGTTCGCACCATCGCAATGGCGTACTTCAAAATCTGGACCGAGCGCTTGCAACGTCGCAGGGCTTAGCTCTTCTGCAATAAGGACAACTGGCTTGGTGCTATTAGCCACGGGCAGCGTGCCCCTCTTGGTAATCATCTTTGGTATCGCCCTTGACCCATGACATCATCTTGCGAAGTTCGCGACCAACAGCCTCAATCGGATGGGTCTCGCCCTTAAGACGAAGTGCCTTGAACTCAGGTGCGCCAGCCTCTTGATCATCAATGAAGCGCTTTGCAAATGTGCCATTTTGAATATCGTTGAGCACTGCCTTCATATTTGCCTTCACGCTGGGATCAATGATGCGTGGGCCAGAGACATAATCGCCATATTCAGCGGTATCCGATACTGACCAGCGCTGCTTTGCAATTCCACCTTCGTACATAAGATCAACAATGAGCTTTAACTCGTGCAAGCATTCAAAGTAGGCAACCTCTGGCTGATAACCAGCCTCGATCAAAGTTTCAAATCCGTATTGAACGAGCTGTGACGCGCCACCGCAGAGAACTGCCTGCTCGCCAAAGAGATCAGTTTCGCACTCTTCGGTGAAGGTGGTCAGGATTCCACCGGCGCGAAGTCCGCCAATTGCCTTTGCATAGGAGAGGGCCAACGGCCAAGCGCTACCTGTCGCATCTTGTTCTACTGCAACGAGAACCGGTACGCCGCGTCCTGCTGAAAATTCTCGGCGGACTAAATGTCCTGGCCCTTTTGGTGCCACCATCGCGACATCGATATTTGCTTCTGGCTTGATATATTCAAAGCGAATATTGAAGCCATGTCCGAAGAAGAGGGCAGATCCTGGCTTGAGGTTGGGCTTAATCGAATCAGTGTAGATATGGCGCTGTACATGATCAGGAGCGAGAAGCATCACAACATCAGCCTCTTTCACTGCCTCAGCAACTGACAAAACGCGAAGGCCTTCTGATTCAGCTTTTGCCTTAGATGCCGAACCTTCAGCAAGACCGATGCGAACATCAACTCCGCTATCGCGAAGGCTTAGTGCATGTGCGTGGCCTTGGGAACCATAGCCAATGACTGCAACCTTCTTTCCTTGAATAATTGCAAGGTCTGCATCTTCATCATGATATTGAGTTGCCACTGGGTATTGCCTTCCTTTAGTTGGATCGATCGATTAAATGAACTTCTCGGTAATACGTAGTCCGCGCTCCATTGCGACCAGCCCTGATTGGACTAATTCTTTAATTCCGTAAGGCTCAAGTACTCGTAAGAGCGCTTGAATCTTCTCGGTATTTCCAGTCGCTTCGATCGTAACGGCATCTTGTGCGACGTCGACGACCTTGGCACGGAAAAGTTGAACGGTCTCGAGGACTTGAGAGCGATTCTCTGGCGTCGTCGTAACCTTCACAAGCAAAAGCTCGCGCTGCACAGATGTCAGCGGATCAAGCTGTGTAATCGAGATAACGTTGATCAATTTATCGAGTTGAGCGATGACTTGTTCGAGCGCATGGCCCTCAACTTCAATCACGATCGTCATGCGCGAGATATCTGGGTTCTCAGTTGGACCCACAGCAAGTGAGTCAATGTTGTAGCCACGACGAGAGAAGAGCGAAGCGATACGCGCAAGAACACCCGGACTATTCTCGACTAGGACAGAGAGAGTATGTTTTTGTGACATTAGAGTTCCTGCGAATCCCAAACAGGCGCCATGGATCGCGCAACGGTGATGAGATCATTTGATGCGCCAGCTGCAACCATAGGCCAGACCATCGCATCGCGATAAACCGAAAAATCAACGACCACTGGACGATCATTGATCGCCATCGCCTCGTTGATAATCCGATCGACATCCTCTTTACGTTCTGCGCGAAGACCGACGCAACCCATCGCTTCACCAAGCTTGGCAAAATCTGGAATACGCTTTGAATGAAGTTCAGTATTCGAGTAACGCGAGTTATAAAAGAGAGTCTGCCATTGGCGAACCATGCCGAGTGATTCATTATTGATAATCGCAACTTTGATTGGAATATCGTTGAGCGCGCAGGTTACTAACTCTTGGTTGGTCATCTGGAAACAACCATCCCCATCGATCGCCCAAACAACTTTATCTGGTGCACCGACCTTTGCACCCATCGCAGCCGGGACGGCATAACCCATAGTTCCCAAGCCGCCTGAATTGAGCCAGGTGCGTGGCTTCTCGTAATTAATAAATTGCGAAGACCACATTTGATGCTGACCAACACCTGCAGTGTAAATCGCATCGGGTCCGGCAATCTGTCCAAGGCGCTGGATCACATATTGTGGTGAGAGCGATCCATCATCTGGCTCATCAAATCCGAGTGGATATTGAACGCGCCATTCGTTGACCGTCTTCCACCAACCTGTGAGATCTGGCTTGCTCTTCTTAAATGCAGCGCGCAACTCTGGGATAAGTCCAATAATGCTGTTCTTCAGATCGCCGAGCAGTGCGACATCGACTTTACGGTTCTTGCCAATTTCAGCGGGATCAATATCGGCATGGATAATTTTTGCACCGGGGGCAAATGTTGAGAGCTTGCCGGTGACGCGATCATCAAAGCGAGCGCCAAGGGTGATAAGAAGGTCGGATTTTTGTAGTGCTGTAACCGCTGCAACAGTTCCGTGCATACCCGGCATCCCCAAATGTTGTGGATGGCTATCGGGGAATGAACCAAGAGCCATAAGCGTCGTCACAACCGGGACCCCGGTAAGTTCGGCAAGTTCCATAAGTTCTTTGCAAGCATTGGCCTTCATTACTCCGCCACCAACATAAAGAACTGGCGAGCTTGACTGTGCGATCAGCGCCGCAGCATCACGAAGTGCCTGAGCTGCTGGGTGCAGGACTGGATTGTAACCAACTAACTTTATTGATGTTGGAAATTCAAAAGGCGCAGAGAGTTGCAGTGCGTCCTTGGCAATATCAACAAGCACTGCCCCGGGACGACCCGTTGCTGCAATGTGAAAAGCTTCAGCGATCGCGCGCGGAATATCCTTTGCGCTAGTAACAAGAAAGTTGTGCTTGGTGATTGGCATACTAATCCCACGGATATCTGCCTCTTGAAAAGCATCTGTGCCGATCGCGCCAGAGGAGACTTGACCAGTAATCGCAACAATTGGGACCGAATCCATCTGCGCATCGGCCAATGGCGTGACCAGGTTTGTTGCGCCTGGACCCGATGTTGCTATGCAGACACCAACTCGCCCAGTTGCTTGGGCGTATCCGGTTGCAGCATGGCCAGCTCCTTGTTCATGGCGAACGAGAATATGGCGAATCTTCGAATCAAAGATTGGGTCATAGGCCGGCAAGATGGCACCACCAGGGATACCGAACATGACGTCAACGCCTACGCGCTCTAAAGATTGCACGAGGGCTTTAGCCCCGGTTATCTCTTCACTCATATCTATCTCCCTTCGAACGTATTAACCACGCTTATTCACTGGTTAAATGAGAAACCCCTCAGTTTTTCCACTGAGGGGTAGCGCGCTTTCTAGTCAGACTAGATAGCGCGCTCTCGAATCACCACTGATGAAGTCATAGTCTAATTCTCGCTGACCAATCAGGGGTAGTCAACCCCTGAGACGCGTATCTCAATATTTGAGAGGCTGTTAACTGGTGACGGCACCGTTCGAAGCGCTCCCTACGACCTTTGCATACTTCGCGAGAACGCCTCGCTTGTACTTATGAGGAATAGGCGAGAAGTGCTTGCGACGTTCGGCCAGAACGCTCTCATTTACCAAAAGATCCAAAGTGCGAGCAGCAATGTCGATGCGGACAATATCACCATTTTCGACGAAGGCGATTGGACCACCGTCGACGGCTTCTGGTGCGATATGGCCAACACATAGCCCGGTTGAACCGCCAGAGAAGCGACCATCTGTCAGCAGGAGTGTGGATTTGCCAAGTCCTGCACCTTTGATCGCACCAGTGATCATCAGCATCTCACGCATACCTGGCCCACCTTTAGGACCTTCATAACGAATGACGATTACATCACCCGCTTGAATCGTGCCATCTTCGAGTGCCACCATCGCGGCTTGTTCGCGTTCGAAAACGCGGGCTGGACCTTCAAAGTTCTCGACATCGATTCCTGCAGTCTTGCAGACAGCTCCTTCCGGAGCGAGTGAACCACCAAGAATTGTGATTCCACCACCAGCGGAAAGCGGGCTCGTGATCGCATGCAATACATCGCCATCTGGATCAAGTGGCGTGAGATCTGCAAGATTCTCTGCCATCGTCTTTCCCGTCACAGTAAGGCAATCACCATGCAAGAATCCGGCATCTAGCAGAGCGCGCAGAACTACCGGAATTCCACCGACCCGATCAATATCTGTCATTACATATTTACCAAAAGGTTTGAGATCGCCGAGTAATGGCGTGCGCTCACTTATTCGCTGGAAATCTGCCAGGGTGAGTTCAACTTCAGCCTCATTCGCAATTGCAAGGAGATGGAGAACAGCGTTTGTGGATCCACCCAGCGCCATGACAACGGTGATCGCATTCTCAAATGCCTTCTTGGTCAAGATATCGCGAGTAGTAATTCCGTTGCGGATAAGTTCGACAACTGCGGCGCCAGATTTGACCGCATAATCGTCGCGTCGACGATCGACTGCGGCGGGTGATGCCGATCCAGGTAGCGAGAGACCGATTGCCTCGCCGACTGCGGCCATCGTGTTCGCGGTATACATTCCTCCACAGGCACCTTCGCCAGGGCAGATTGCACGCTCGATTTCATCAACTTTCTCCTGCGTGATCAAACCGCGAGCACAGGCACCAACAGCTTCAAAGGCATCGATGATTGTCACATCGCGGCCATCAACTTGGCCGGCCAGCGTTGAACCCGCATAAACGAAGACGCTAGCAACATCGATTCGGGCAGCTGCCATCATCATGCCTGGTAATGATTTGTCGCAACCAGCAAAGGTCACCATGCCATCAAAGCGTTCGGCCTGCATCACCGTCTCAACTGAATCGGCGATGACTTCACGTGAAACTAATGAGAAGTGCATGCCCTCGTGGCCCATCGAAATTCCATCCGAGACCGAGATCGTTCCAAATTGCATCGGGAATCCACCAGCTTCGATTACACCTTTTTTAGAAGCCTTTGCCAAGCGGTCTAAGGAGAGATTGCACGGGGTGATCTCATTCCAGGATGAGGCGATGCCGATTTGTGGTTTCTTAAAATCTTCATCTTTCATTCCGACGGCGCGAAGCATGCCGCGAGCTGGCGCACGCTCTAGGCCATCGGTTACGAGGCCAGAACGAGGCTTCATCGGATTCTTCTCATCAACCATTTTTTACCCCTGCCCTAAGTGCCTTAATAATAACTCTCTCACCTTTGCAGCATCAGCCTGTCCACCCGTCGCCTTCATGACTGCTCCAATAAGGGCACCAGCCGCTGGAATATTTCCAGCACGAACACGTTCTGCCGTCTCTTGCTGTGCTGCGATTGCGGCTTCGATAGCCACCATGAGCGCCGAGTCATCAGAGAGGACCTTTAGGCCCCGTTTCTCGATAACGGCGCGGGCAGTGCCTTCACCGCTAATCACACCCTCAAGAACTTGGCGAGCAAGTTTGTCGGTGAGCTCTCCGGCTGCGATCAAGGAGATAATCTCAGCGACTTCAGTAGATTCAATTAACGATCTCGGTGAAACATCTTTTTCATTAGCAAGCCGTGAAATCTCACCAAGCCACCAGCTCCGCGCCTTCGTTGGATCTGCACCAAGCAGAACAGTCTCTTCAACGGTATCGAGCAATTCGGCATTCACCATTGCAAGCATCTCTTTATCCGGAACGCCCCATGACTCCTGCAGCCTTTTGCGACGAATGGATGGCTTCTCAGGCAAGCCAAGGCGAAGTTCTTCTACCCAGGCAGGATCAGCAAGGATCGGGAGCAGGTCAGGCTCGGGGAAGTAGCGATAATCCTCGGCCTGTTCCTTTGAACGGCCCGAGCGAGTCTCCCCTGATTCTTCTTGGAAATGACGGGTCTCTTGAACGATCCGTTCCCCCGCCTGAAGTCGATTTGCTTGACGAATAATTTCACCACGAACTGCACGTTCAACTGAGCGGAGTGAATTCACATTCTTTGTTTCAGAGCGAGTCCCAAGTAGACCGCTTGAGCGAGGTGAAATGGAGAGATTGGCATCGCAACGCATCGACCCCTGCTCCATCTTTACATCAGAAACACCGAGTGATTGAAGGATGTCTCGTAGTTCTGCAACGAATGCGCGCGCAACTTCTGGTGCATATTTTTCGGTACCTGGCACAATCCGTGTGACAATTTCGACAAGTGGAATGCCGGCACGGTTGTAATCAAGGAGCGAATGTTCTGCGCCATGGATCCGTCCCGTTGCGCCACCAACATGGAGTGACTTACCAGTGTCCTCTTCCATATGGACTCGTTCGATATCGATACGAAAGAGCTTTGGCCCTTCTTCCGTATCGATCGTCACATCAAGGTAACCATTGATGCAGATTGGTTCATCAAATTGCGAGGTCTGAAAATTCTTTGGCATATCTGGATAGAAATAATTTTTACGAGCGAAGCGACTTACCGGCACGATCGAACAGTTGAGAGCCAAGCCAATTCGAATCGACGATTCAACCGCCCGAGCATTAACAACGGGCAACGAACCTGGAAGCCCAAGACAGACCGGGCAGGTCTGCGTGTTAGGGGAAGCACCGAATACGGTCGCACAACCACAGAACATCTTTGAATTAGTGTTGAGTTCCACATGCACTTCTAGGCCAAGTGAAGGTTCGTAAAGTTCAATCGCTTGATCATAATTAAGAGCCATTACCGCACGCTCAATTCCGGTGCTGATGCATAGAGCGGCTTGCCCCAAGAAGATTGCAAGGCCGCTTCAAGCGTCCCACTAACTTGATACATCAACTCATCCTTCATAGCCGGTGACATGATTTGGAAGCCAACCGGGAGTCCATCTTCAGGTGCTAAACCACACGGCAGGCTCATGCCGCCGATACCAGCAAGGTTGATCGGGATAGTGCAGACATCGTTGAGATACATCGCGAGCGGGTCTTCACTCTTCTCGCCAATCTTAAAGGCAGTGGTTGGGCAGGTTGGCGATACCAGGACATCGACCTTGGTAAATGCCGCTTCGTAGTCCCGCTTTATCAAGGTACGAACCTTCTGCGCCGATCCATAATACGCATCGTAATAACCAGATGAAAGGGCATAAGTTCCGAGAATAATGCGTCGCTTAACCTCTTTCCCAAAACCAACTTCGCGAGTCATCTTCATAACTTCTTCTGCACTGCGTGAACCATCATCACCAATTCGAATGCCATAACGCATTGAATCAAAGCGAGCAAGATTTGATGATGCCTCAGCCGGTGCGATTAAGTAATAAGCAGCGAGCGCATACTCAAAGCTTGGGGCCGAGACTTCAATAATTTCAGCACCAGCAGAGACAAGAGCTTCGAGTGCTTCGTTGAAACGAATTGTGACGCCAGCTTGGTAACCATCACCCGCTAGCTCTTTTACAACGCCGATCTTCATTCCCTTAACATCAAGTTTCTTAGCAGCTTCGACCATCTTGCCAACTGGCGCATTGATCGATGTTGAATCCTTTGGATCGTATCCAGCAATAACTTCATGCAACATTGCGGTATCTAGGACTGTGCGAGCGCATGGTCCTGCCTGATCAAGGCTGGAAGAGAAGGCCACGAGTCCATAGCGAGAGACAGTGCCATATGTTGGCTTTACGCCCACTGTTCCTGTGACTGCTGCCGGTTGACGAATAGATCCGCCAGTATCGGTACCAATAGCCAGCGGTGCTTCGAAAGCGGCAAGTGCGGCAGAAGATCCGCCACCCGATCCACCTGGAATACGAGAGAGATCCCAAGGATTGCGAGTTGTTCCGTATGCCGAATTCTCAGTAGATGAGCCCATTGCAAACTCATCCATATTCGTTTTACCGAGAATAACTATCCCCGCTTTTTTGAGGTTTGTAACGACCGTTGAGTCATAGGGTGGGCGCCAACCCTCAAGCATCTTCGAACCACAAGTCGTTGGCACACCCTTTTGAGTGAGAACGTCCTTCAAGGCAAGGGGTACACCAGCGAGCGGATGGACTTTCTCTCCAGCTTTACGTAAAACATCAACTCCCGCTGCTTGCGCAAGGGCGCCCTCACGATCAAGATGTAAGAATGCGTGTACATCACCATCTACAGCCGAGATTCGATCGTAATGAGCGCTCGCTAACTCGACCGCAGTTACATTTCCAGAGGCAAGTTCAGCCGACATCTGCGCAGCGGTCTGGTGAATAATTTCAGTGCTCACTCTTCACCTAAAATCTGTGGAACCTTGAAGCGATCATCTTCTCGAGCTGGTGCTCCGGAGAGAGTCTCTTCGGTGGTAAGACTTGCCACAACAACATCGGGGCGCATGACATTCTGCATCGAGATTGCGTGTGATGATGGAGGGATATCATCTCCTGCAACCCCTTGGACCTTTGAGACTGAATCGAGTATTAGGCCCATCTCTGAAGCAAGATGGTCGAGCTCGGTATCGGTCATTTCAATGCGGGATAGACGCGCTAAATGCGCTACTTCTTCGCGGGAGATAGCGGCCATTAACGAATCTTATCGGATCTGACCGTTACCCCGAACAATCCAGGTTGTGGTCGTCATCTGCTCAAGACCCATGGGTCCCCGAGCATGTAACTTCTGATTCGAGATGCCGATTTCGGCGCCAAATCCCATCTGTTCACCATCTGTGAATCGCGTCGAAGCATTTACCATTACAGCTGCACAATCTGAGAGCGCAATAAATTGATCGGCATGCTCTACATTTTCAGTAACAATCGCTTCGGTGTGGTTAGTACCATACTTTTGAATATGGTCTGCAGCAGCGAGAAGGTTAGGGACAACTCCGACATTCATCTCTAACGCATTATATTCAGTTGACCAGTTCTCCTCCGTTGCAGGAAGGACTTCAACATTATGTACCTTTGCGATTTTTGCAGTAGCAGGATCGGCATGGATGACAACATGATGATCAGTGAGAGCTTTCAGCGCAGCTGGTAAAAATTCGGCAGCTACGTGCTCGTGAACGAGGAGAGTTTCAGCGGCATTACAGACACTTGGCCGATGAGTCTTGGAGTTGATAAGTATTGGCAACGCCTTTGCCAGATCAGCGGCATCATCGACATAGACATGACAGACACCAGCTCCAGTCTCAATCGTTGGAACAGTCGCTTCATCAACCACCATGCGAATCAAGGCTGCACTCCCCCGCGGAATCACCAGATCAACTGCCCCCCGAGCATGCAGTAGGGCGGTGACAGTTGAACGATCATCAGCTGGGATTGCTTGAATCACATCAGGTGAGATGGTGCTCTTTGCAAGGACTTCACGCATAATCTCTACCAGTACAAAATTAGAAGCTGAAGCAGAAGATGATCCGCGTAAGAGCGCAGAATTTCCAGACTTCAACAAAATAGCCGCTGCATCGACGGTCACATTGGGCCGTGCTTCATAAACCATACCGATAACACCAAATGGCACGGACTTCTGGGTTAGCTCAAGACCATTCGCAAGGGTTCGGGCGTTGATGATGCGGCCAAGTGGATCTGGTAGATCCGCGACTTGACGTGCTCCAGCAGCCATTTCTTCAATTCGCTGCGCAGTCAGAAGTAGGCGATCCTTCATTGACTCAGCCATGCCACTCGCTTCGGCGCGGGCTAGATCTTCCCGATTGGCGAGCAAAATTCGGTCAGATTGATTGATCAACTCTGCTGCGATCCCATACAGCGCAGCGCTACGTACCTCATTACTCGCAGCGAGCAGGGATCGATGTGCCAGGCGGGCACGCTTTGCGGCGCTGGCGATAATCTGGGTTGAATCCACAAAGTAAGCCTATGGGCAATTACCATCTCCTCATGCGCCTTTTATGGAAGATCTCCCGAAATATCCTCGTCGGCATAGTCGTAGTCGCCCTCGGACTGACTGGGCTCTTCAAAATCGTTCACTATCCAAACCCGATCGCTGCCATCCGTCTTGGGTTAGCGCCAGCATCAAAGACACCAACCCTGATGCCGTGGCATGTCGTGGCACCTTCGACCGCGCCTATCTCGCTTCCAACGGCACATGAAGTGATACCAGAAACAGTTGAGTGGATGGGAAAGACGGTCACGTGGCAACAATTCTTAGATCTCTCTGATACCAATGCTTTCCTTGTGATTCGTAATGGTGTGCTCACGTATGAGTATTACAACGCGAAGAATGGCATTACCCCAACCACCCAACTCCCTTCTTACTCTGTGGCCAAAACTCTTACCTCGATCATCGCAGGACAATTAATCGCGGCTGGAAAGTTAAAAGAGAGCGATAAATTTGTTGACTTCTTCCCAGAGTACAAGACTGGCACCTCCTTCGATCAGGTGACCGTGCAATCATTACTGGATATGCAGAGTGGCGTTGGCGTCTCGGATAATTACCCCAGTGGTCCAACTGGTTGGGGCGTCGCCATTGCTCAGATGTATGCAACGACAGATATGAACTGGTTCATCCAGCACAATAGAAAGATGGCGTTTGCGCCGGGTTCCAAAGCACTTTATCGAAGTGTCGACCCACAACTACTGGGCATGATCATCCATCGTATTACCGGAATGCGTATCGCCGATTATTTGAGTAAGAATATCTGGCAGCCAATCGGTGCCACTACGGCAGCAACATGGAACGTTGATCATATTGGTGGTATCGAAAAAACCTTCTGCTGCTTTAATGCGACTGCACGCGATTTTGCTAAGGTCGGGTTAATGCTGATGAATAATGGATCGACAGCGGCTTCACATATTGTTTCGCCAGAGTGGTTAAAGCGGTTGAGCGATCCCGTGGTCAAACTAGATCATGGCTGGGGCTACAGCGCTTATATGTGGCACCCATATCCGGGCATCAATTTGATGGATGGCCTCCACGGGCAATTCGTACTTATGAATCCAGCGACAAAAAGCATCATCGTCAAACTCAGTGATAACCCCACTGGACCAGCGGATGATCCTGTTGAGGTCGCTCAAGTTGGAGTTATCTATCGGTTGTCGAACAAATAGCAGCTGAGGTTAGATCAAGACCAGATCATCGCGATGGACTAATTCACGTTCGTACTCTGGGCCAAACTCAGCTGCTAGCTCCTTTGTAGAACGGCCGAGCATCTGTGGAATCTCTGTTGAATCGAAGGCAACAAGTCCGCGGGCGACGACGATCCCCCGATCTGAAATAAGTTCGACAGTATCTCCCGATAAGAATTCACCTTCAACTGCAGTTACTCCGGCAGCAAGTAATGAAACTCCACGTTCTTTGATCGCGATCGTAGCTCCTTGATCAAGTATCAACTTGCCATGGGGTGTGGCAGCGTGTGCAAGCCACAAGAGACGTGACGGACGCTTGTCATGAATTGCATGGAATATTGTTCCGAAGTCTTCGCCGGCAAGTGCTTCTGGCAGCTGCGTCAGGGTGGTCAAGAGCATCGCAACTCCCGCGCCAGTCGCAATACGAGCAGCTTCGATCTTTGTAACCATTCCACCAGAGCCAACGCCAGAAGAGCCAACGCCACCGATCTCAATATCCTTCATTACAGTCACATCTTTAACTTCAGAGATTCGCTTTGCATGTGGCTGCGAAGGAGGCGCATCGTAGAGCCCATCGATATCAGTGACGAGTACAAGCAAGTCAGCACTAACGAGGTGTGCAACAAGGGCCGCCAGGCGATCGTTATCACCAAAACGAATCTCTTGAACTCCCACCGAATCATTCTCATTGATAATTGGCGTGACATCGAGCTGAATCAATTTTAAGAGTGTCCGCTGGGCATTCTGATAGTGGGAGCGACGAACCACATCATCGATCGTCAAAAGTACTTGTGAAGAGATTATTGAATGGCGTGAAAAAGATCGGTTGTAATCAGCGATCAGACGACCCTGGCCAACGGATGCGGCAGCTTGTTGAGTGGCTAAATCTTTAGGACGAACGGAGAGTCCGAGTGGCGCAAGTCCTGCAGCGATAGCGCCAGATGAAACGAGCACTACCTCTTTGCCGGCAGCGCGAAGTTTTGCGATGGTATCAACGAGAGCATCTACCGCCTGCGAATCAAGGCCCGAGCCGGCCGAACCTGTAAGAGTAGAAGAACCCACCTTGATGACGATGCGCTTGGCGCTTTGAACATCGATGCGATTCATTCTTACGCCTCAACCACCGGAGTTTTTGGATTCACCACGTTGTACTCCCACTGCAATGAGATTTCATCATCATTAAGTTGGTCGAGCGCATCTTCAACGTAACGCCCTGCCCATGGTGATTCAAGTCGACGATCAGTTCCGCGTGCACCAGCAAGGAGTTCGGCACCAGCTTCAATCGATGGTTCCCAATCAAAGATCACCGCTTCATCACCGTAACCAATTCGGACCTCATCCTTTGCCTTTGCACCTTGCTTGAAGAGTTCACGTTCTACACCGAGTGCGGCGAGGCGATCAGCGAGGTAGCCCACTGCTTCTGGATTATGAAAATCGGTCTGACGAACAAATCGGAGTGGTTTTTCGCCAAGTACGCTAAAGGATCCATCTTCGTTTGCAAGAACTTTGAAACCAGCATCGTTGACTGCAACTGGTCGCAGGACAATGCGAGTCTTCTCTTGCTTCACTGCGTTGCGACGTTCTTCTTGAATAATACGAGCCATCGCGTAATTGAATTCAGTAAGTCCAAGATGGGCAGCAGCCGAAATCTGATAGACCTCGTATCCACGTGCTTCGAAGAGCGGCTGAACCATCTCTGCCATCGCCTTGCCATCAGGCAGATCAACTTTGTTGAGAGCAATAATACGGGGCCGTTCTGAGAGGCCATTGCCGTACTCCGCGAGTTCGGCTTCAATGATGTCGAAATCTTTCACCGGATCGCGGTCTGTTTCTAGCGTTCCGCAATCTAATACTTGCACCAAGGCAGAACAGCGTTCGACATGTCGAAGGAATTCAAGGCCGAGACCTTTACCTTGTGATGCACCTGGGATGAGTCCTGGCACATCCGCTACGGTGAAACGAGTATCACCAGCTTGAACTACACCCAAGTTTGGAACCAAGGTTGTGAATGGATAATCAGCGATCTTGGGACGTGCCGCAGAAACCGCCGCAATCAATGAAGATTTGCCAGCGCTTGGGAAACCAATGAGCCCAATATCCGCCACTGATTTTAATTCGAGAATGAGTGTGCGAGTCTCACCTGGTTCACCCTTGAGGGCAAAGCCTGGTGCACGTCGTTTTGTAGAAGACAGCGCGGCATTTCCCAGGCCACCCTTGCCACCTTGGGCAGCGATGAAGCGAGTGTCTTGGCCGACAAGATCTACCAAAACATTTCCAGCCAGATCTTTTACGACGGTTCCATTAGGAACCTTAAGGATCATGTCATTACCCGTGGCACCATTACAGTAATCGCCATAGCCTGGGCGTCCACCCGTAGCGCTGCGATGTGGTGAGTGATGGAAATCAAGGAGCGTTGTTACATCTGTATCGACGACAAGCAAAATATCGCCGCCACGACCACCATTGCCACCATCGGGACCACCCAGTGGTACAAATTTTTCACGGTGGATCGAGACACAGCCGTCACCACCACCACCGGCAGAAGCATTGAGCGTAACTCGGTCAACAAACGAAGCCATCTCCTACCCCTCCCGTTAATTCGCTGAAATTAATTTCATTTAAAAACAAAAAAATAGCGGGCCCGCAGAGCGCGGACCCGCCAAATACCAATCCGCTTTTTAGGCGACGGGAAGAGAGACGATATTTACGACCTTGCGACCGCGCGCCTTTCCAAATTCAACAACACCAGCTGAGAGTGCAAACAAGGTGTCATCCTTGCCGATACCAACCTGAGCTCCTGGATGGAAGACCGTTCCGCGCTGGCGAACGAGAATTTCGCCGGCTTTTACAACCTGTCCGCCGAAGCGCTTAATTCCAAGGTACTGCGCATTTGAGTCGCGACCATTTCGTGTGGAGGAGACGCCCTTTTTACTTGCCATTTCGCACCTACTCTCTTACTACTTGCTGATCGCGGTGATCTTCACACGCGTAAGTTGGGAACGGAAACCTTGACGACGACGATAGCCAGTCTTGTTCTTGTAACGGAGAATATCGATCTTAGGACCCTTGGTCTCTTCAAGAATTTCGCCAGCAACTTTCACTGCAGCGAGAGCCTTGGGATCCGATGTTACATGTGCACCCTCAACGAGAAGAACTGCTGGGAAAGATACAGATGCACCAACTTTTGCATCGATACGATCAACAGTAATAGTGTCGCCAATAGCAACCTTCTCTTGACGGCCGCCTGCTTTAACAATCGCGTACACAGTGACACCTTCCTACAGTTCAATCGGGCGATCCCTTATGGGATCTACGTATGGAGCACCGAGATTCACTCGGGCAGAGGGTAAGGGTACGGATGAGCGCCCCTCAAGGTCAAACTGAGCTCACTCTCACTTCATCTGGAGTGATAATGCCAGTACTTACAGCGCGGCGGCGTCGGCGAACTGGTGGTTTCGCTTCGGGGCTAGCCTCTTCAGAACCCTCAGTGGTCGAACTTCCCAAGTTCCCTGAATCTACTGAATCCGCTGAGTTAACGGCTGGCTGGCTTGAACCAGAGGGATCAGGGCGATCGGAGCGCTTTCGCTTTCCACCCTTACCTGACTTGTTCTCCTTTTCAGGCTTTCTTGAAGGGCGCGTGGACTCCGACTCTGAACCCTCATCGTCGTCGTAACTCTGGGGAACATAACGCTGGTCCATATCTTTATCGAGCGCAGTCTTTGTCACTGGTTCAGAGTGGATATGAATTCCGCGACCACCACATGATTCGCAGGTCGTAGAGAATGCTTCGATCAGGCCTTGGCCAACGCGCTTACGCGTCATCTGGACTAGTCCCAGCGATGTTACCTCTGCAACCTGATGCTTGGTGCGATCGCGACCAAGACATTCAACTAATCGACGTAGGACGTTATCTCGGTTTGATTCAAGAGCCATATCAATAAAGTCGATCACGATGATTCCACCCATATCGCGAAGGCGAAGTTGGCGGGCAATTTCTTCTGCCGCTTCGAGGTTATTCTTCGTGACGGTCTCTTCGAGGTTGCCACCCTTACCAATAAATTTACCGGTATTCACATCAATAACGATCATCGCTTCAGTGCGATCAATAACCAGCGATCCACCTGATGGTAGATAGACCTTCCGATCAAATGCCTTGGCAAGCTGTTCTTCGATCCGGTTTTCCGCGAACATGTCGCGTGTGCCGGTCCACTTCTCGATCTTAGAAGTAAGTTCTGGCGCGATATGTCCAAGATAATTATTGATTTCACTCCACGCTTCATCACCTTGGACTACCAGGCGACGGAAATCTTCATTAAAGATATCGCGAATAACTCGAACGGTGAGATCAGGTTCGCTATAAAGAAGTGATGGCGCAGACGTTGATGGATTCTCTGACTGTTCTTGAATATCTTGCCACTGTGTCTTCAGTCGCAATACATCGCGCTCGAGCTCTTCTTCACTCGCGCCTTCAGAAGCGGTACGAACAATTACACCAGCTTCTTCTGGAATGAGATTCTTTAAAATTGATTTGAGACGAGTTCGCTCAAGATCAGGAAGGCGACGGCTAATACCGCTCATTCCGCCACCTGGCACAAAGACGAGGTAACGCCCTGGCAAACTAATCTGACTTGTGAGGCGAGCACCCTTTTGACCGATGGGATCCTTTGTTACTTGAACTAAGACTGATTGTCCCGTCTTTAGTACATGTTCGATCTTGCGCGGTGCGCTCTCACTGAGTCCGGCAGCATCCCAGTTCACTTCACCCGCATAAAGCACTGCGTTTCGACCTTTACCAATATCAACAAAGGCTGCTTCCATAGAGGGAAGAACGTTCTGAACTCGGCCAAGGTAGACATTGCCCACATAAGAAATGTTGGAGTTACGGTTTACATAATGCTCGACCATAACTTTATCTTCCAAGACGGCGATCTGAGTGCGGTCACCAACTTGGCGCACTAACATCTCCCGATCAACCGACTCGCGTCGGGATAGGAATTCTGCCTCGGTAATAATGGTTCCACGGCGTCGAGTGAAATCACGCGGTTCGCGGTCATAACGATCGCGACCACCTCGATCATCGCGACCACCGCGATCATTTCGGTCACGTCGGGTATTTCGGCTCGTACGCTCACTGCGTTCTCGTCGTTCAGCGCGAGCAGGACGATCTTCAGCGCTGCGTGGTTCACGTACCTTAACAACGGTAGCTACGCCATCTTCATCGACCGTCTCACCAGGTGTGACTCCTTCACCGCGGGCGCGGCGACGGCGACGGCGACGATGTGTCGAACCAGATTCTTCGCCCTCATCCTCATTAGTTATATGGCCAGGATCTTTCTCATCACTATCCGAGTCATCCACGGCAAGATCGCCGCTGGACTTCTCAGTGGATGCACCACGGCCACGTCCGCCGCGACGGCGGTTGCGATTACGGGATGGACCATCAGAATTATCGGAGAGTGAGCCATCGGAAGACTCGGTACTTGTCGAGGAAGCTGTGGCTACTGGGGCGGCTGTGGCCACTTCAATAACGACTGGCGGCTTCGCTGCACTTTTCTTGCTGACCCGCTTCGGAGCAACAACATCAGGTGCCGCTTGAAAGAGTGTGACGGGAATCGCAGCAACCTTCTTGACACGCTTTGCCGGCGGTTCGGTGATCGGAGCGCTCTCAACCGACGCGGGTGCGACCTCTTTGTTAGCAGACTTCTTCGTTGCGCTCTTCTCGAGCTTCTCAACGCTCTTTTTTACGGTTCGCTTACGCGATTTTTTTGGCTCAGGAGCCATAACGGTAAATCCTCAATCCTGTAATCAATCCTGGTGAGGTCTCAACTTCTTCAAGTGAAAACCTTGAACTCAATGGTGAGTTCGTATTCGTAAAATCTTCGAGTTCGCGAACTTCTCGGTCTCTGTGGGTGCCCACATCCAAGGCGCAATTTCTCTGCTAAAAGTATGACAGATGGCTAGCGTGATCTCAAATGCACGCTTTGAAGGAGCCCGAGCCCAACAAGATTGGCGAACATGCTCGAGCCCCCATAGGACATAAAGGGCAGTGGCACGCCTGTCATAGGCATGAGACCCATCGTCATTCCAATATTTTCAAAGGTCTGGAAGGCAAACCAAGCAATTACTCCGATGCAGACCAATCGGCCAAAAATATCGCTCGTTCGAGCAGCGATAGCAAAGGCCCTGACAAAGAAGAGTCCAAAGAGCAAGAGGATCAAGCCTGAACCGAGAAAACCAAGCTCCTCTCCAGCTACGGTGAAGATGAAGTCGGTCTGCTGCTCGGGCACGAAGCGGCCATTTGTCTGCGGCCCACTAAAGAGACCACGCCCAACGATGCCTCCTGAGCCGATCGTAATTCGGGATTGGCGCAATTGATAACCACTTTGCTGTGGATCTGCTGCTGGGTTCACAAATGCTTGCAGCCGCTTCACTTGATATTGATGAATAACGCCAGCCTTTACTGCAACAACACCAGTTAATACCCCAATCAAAAGTAGACCAATCACCCAGCGGCTCGGTGCGCCCGAGACGCCAATAATTGCAATGACAGAGGCCGAGATGATGAGCGCTTCACCTAGATCCGGTTCGAGGATGATCAAGAGCATTGGCACTAATGCGACTACCAATGATTTGATCACATCAAGATGGGATGGAGCAGAATCTTTATCGCGCGCTTCTGCCAAGAGCATCGCCATTCCGATGATTACCGATATCTTTGCCAATTCTGCCGGTTGAAGTGTGAAGCCGCCCGGAAAGGAGATCCACGAGCGAGCACCGTTGATGGTGCTACCAACGCCAGGAATTAAAACAGCAGCTAGCCCCAAAATTCCGGCACCCCAGACAAATGGCGTATAGGCACGGAGCAATCGATAATCGATCAGCGTCGTTCCATATGCAAGCAGAAGTCCAATGGTGATGTTAAGAACATGTCGTTTCACGTAGTACTGCGGATCCAGCCCTTGCGAAGCAAACCAGTGACGCGTTGCAGCCCACACTAAGAGTGTGCCGATCAACAGGAGTGATCCGACAATCAGGTTTAATTGTTTATCGTAGCCAGCGACGCTCTCTCGAAATGATTTGGCGCGACGACTATTTCCCAGTAAACGACTCACTTTGTCAACACTCCCGCCGAGAGTTTTGCATACTTGGGATCCACCTTCGGAATAGTTGCTGACGGCCCACTCTTCGGAAATATTGCCTGCGTGGGGTCAACCTTATTACCAACGACGCCAAAGATCGCCGAATAGATATCTTTTACGCCTACCGCAGAGACTTCGGCACCGAAACCACCTTGGCTCACCATCATTACAACGGCATAACGAGGGGAGGAGCTTGGCGCGAATGAGGCAAACCACGAAGTATCGTTCTTCGCGCTACCGTCGGGGTTTCGTCCGAGGACCTGACCGGTTCCAGTCTTGCCGGCAACGTCAATCGGGAAGGTAGAAAATACGCCAGCGGCAGTTCCACGTGTTGCAACAGCGCGCAGCGCGTTATGCAGAAAGGATATATCCGAGGAAGTGGCAGGGATCTTGCCATTACTGACAGGAGTAAAGGTGCGAATAACTTTTCCTTGTGGCGTTAACACTGCTCTCGCAACTTGTGGCTGCCAGAGGGTTCCGCCATTTGCGATAGCCGCATAAATACTGGTGAGTTGAAGTGGTGTTACGAGAGTATCGCCTTGTCCGATCGCAAAGTTGACGGCATCGCCAGCGCGCAATTTATTTCCATCCAGACAATTTTCATGTGCAATTGCGATTAGGTATGGAGTGAGATCACTTGGCTTTGCTCGAGCAGCATAATTACAAAAGAATGCCTTATTAGTATCGTAATAGTTTTGCTTCCATTGACGATCGGGTAGTCGACCCGATAACTCCCCTGGTAGATCAATCCCGGTTTTCGTGCCAACTCCAAAACTACGGGCAGAGTTAAAGAAATAATCGTTAACTGGTGAATGTGGGTTAAGGCCACCATCTTTTAACCATTGATCAAAGGCGATCTGATACCAGATCGTGTCACAGGAGACTGCAATCGCTTCTGTCATATTGATATTGCCCTGCGACTTCGTTTCAAAGTTCTTAAATACTTGCGTACCGACCTTTAATTGAGCCGGGCAGTTGTAGAGCGAATTCATGTTGTAGCCAGCAGCCTTTGCTGCGACGATCGAGATTGATTTAAAAGTTGAGGCTGGTGCATAAACACCTTGAATCGCTCGCGAGAGCGCCGGGACACCTGTCGAAACGCTGAATAAGTCACTCGCCTGCTTTGTTGTCAGCCCTTTCTGCCACATATTGAGGTCATATGTTGGATAGGAGGCCATCGCCAAGATTGCACCATTGGTTACATCCATGACAACCGCCGCACCAGAATCTGCATGGTAACCGAGCGAACGTGAACGTGCGACCGAGCTGGCTAGCGCTTTTTCGGTTGCGGCTTGAAGCCGGGCATCGAGATGGGTGACCAAGTTATTTCCAGCAATTGACTTGGTGTTTTGCGCCACCGAGGAAATGACCTCTTTGCGATCAACGATGAGAGTTTTTACACCCGGAGTGCCGCGCAAATAATTATCGTAGACAAGCTCAAGACCAGATTTACCAACGATTTCGTTGTGATAATAATGATTTCCACTGTTAAGTAAATCGGCATCGGTAACAACTCCGGTGTAGCCCAAGACATGCGTAGCATTTTCACCAGCGAGTGTTGGATAACTTCGAATCGGTACCGATGCGGCATCCACCCCAGGGAAGAGTGACGGATTCTCTAAGACCCTAAGTGCCTGAGCCTGAGTGACGAGTTTGGTAAGTGGAATAGGTTGCTGGCGGGTTCCATTCCAACAACCAGTGCGCTGCCCGATAGCTAGCTCGCCACATAACCGGGTGCGAGTATAAATATCATTAGGGGTGAGTGAAAGTAGTTTGGCTAACCTGGCAAAGACTGCCAATCCCTTATCGCTGAGCGCATCCGTTGCACTCCGGTCAACGCTGATCTGCATACCGGGGCGATCCATCGCAAGCGGCAATCCCGAATTATCTGTGATCGCACCGCGAATGGCTGGGTTCACAATGTCGCGGCTTTGGATACTCAGAGCTGCGTTCTGATACTTCGGACCACTGGCAACCTGAAGAAAGAACAGCCGCCCAAAGAGCGCAAGCATTAACGAAAGTACGAGAGTTTGAGTGACAATCAGACTCAGGCGTGCGCGCTGGTTCATATTCTCTCGCGCGAACCAATCATGGCATCACGAATGACAACAAGTACCGGCAATAAGAATGGTGTGATGACTGCGCTCCAGAGAAAATTCCCACCAATAATTAGTGAATCTCGGCCCAATGATCCGGTTGCCCGGCCGAGCAACCCATCCATCACAAGGTACAAAAGCAGAGTAAGCGCCGTTCCTGCCGCGACAAAGAGTCCAAGACCGATGGGGCGGCTGACAATCTCATCAACACTCTCGGCATTAACTGTGATCAGATAGGCAACTCCCGTAAGTATGAGCGCCCATTGACCTACCGGAGATTGCGAGGCTGGTGATAGATCAAGAATCAATCCACCCATAAAACCAAGAATGACCGCACCGATTCGATTCTCTAACAGGACCATCGCAATAAGCGCCGCTAAATATAGTGAAAATCCAGGAATTGGTAGATGCATACTAGCGATCACTGTCTCTTGGATAATAAAAACAAAGAGTAAGAGTCCGGCATTAAGTGCGATGCGAAAGGTGCTCATGCCTTAGCCTTCTTGCTCGGCGCGAGAGTTGGCGTTGGAATAGGAGTGGGGGTTGGTTGATCCGGAGAAGTTGGAATCGGAGTCGGAGTTACATAGACAATCAGGGTTGGTTGTGGCGTGGGACTAATCATTTCCCTCGGCGCAATATTCGGAGCACTGATCACCACAGAAACAATTCCTACATTACCAAGATTGCTATAACTCTTCACCGATGCGGTCTGCGTCAGGGTCGCTGATGAGTGATCCACCGACACAACCGCACCAACCGGAACGCCAGGAATGAATGGTCGATTATTATCACTGCCATTGGTGAAGAGGGTATCGCCTTGTTGGATATCACCAGCTGGATCAAGCAACTGCAGAGTAAAGGTGCTTCCCCCGGTACCACTCAAAACACCAATGCTTTGACTGCGCGCAATACGTACGCCGACTTTAAAGGTTGGATCGCTCATTAAGAGAACAGTTGCTGAGTGTGCTTCTACGCTCCTAACAACTCCAACCAAACCGTGTTCGGAGATGACTGTCTTATTGACTGCTACACCGTCAGCGCTTCCAGCATCAATAGTGATGGTCTGTGAGAAAGTAGTAGCAGATCCATGGCCAATGACGCGAGCAGAGATAGTGCGATAACCACCACGGCCAGCAAGATCAAGGACGCCCTTCAACTCTTTTAGTTGACCTTGAGTATCTTTAGTTACAAGGAGCTGTGATTTCAGACGAGTATTTTCGCTCTGCAGGGTCGAAATTTCACTCTTGGCGCCGGGGAAATTCTTCACATCTGAGAAGAATCTTCCAATCGGCGAGAAGATATCCGAGACGCCTTTTTGAATGGGTGTCAGGACTGTTTGCGTGAGGGACCTAGATCCTTTGGTGACACCAGAACCTCGTAGATCAAGGGTGATCAGGAAGAGCGATGTAACAAGCAATATGACAAGTAGCAGTCGAGATCGGTTACCTCCGCCGCGTGCCAATTAACGCCTCTTACCTATCGCGGTTAACGGCGTGGTTCTGAGATCAAGACCTTTTCCAAGGCTTCAAACTCTTCAACGCACTTACCTGAACCTTCAGCCACTGCATGTAATGGACGTTCGCAGATATGGATTGGCATACCTGTCTCTTGACGGAGACGTTCATCCAAGCCACGAAGAAGTGCGCCGCCACCGGTCAGAACAATTCCACGATCCATCAAATCAGAAGCGAGCTCTGGTGGACATTTATCCAGCGTGCTCTTGACGGCGTTCACGATCTGATTAACCGGCTCTTCTAAAGCCTTCCGAATATCTTCGGCAGATACAAGAATGGTCTTTGGCAAACCAGTTGCAAGATCGCGACCACGAATTTCGGCATCAGGTTCGTTAGGAAGACGACACGCTGAACCGATCGCCATCTTGATCTCTTCTGCGGTGCGCTCACCCAAAAGAAGTGAGTATTCACGCTTTACCCAGTCGATGATCGCCTGGTCGAGTTCATCGCCACCGACGCGAATAGATAACGCCGTAACAATTCCACCGAGTGAAATAACAGCGACTTCAGTTGTACCGCCACCGATATCAACGACCATATTGCCCGTTGGTTCATGGATGGGAAGTCCAGCACCGATAGCCGCAGCCATTGGTTCTTCAATGATGTAGACCTTACGTGCTCCCGCAGCGTATCCCGCATCTTTAACGGCACGCTGTTCAACGCCAGTGATTCCTGACGGTACGCAAACGACGATCCGAGGTTTGGCAAGGTAGCGACGACGATGAACCTTCTGAATAAAGTAACGCAGCATCCGCTCTGTTGTATCAAAATCTGCGATCACGCCATCTTTGAGTGGACGGATTGCGATGATATTTCCCGGTGTCCGACCGATCATCCGCTTTGCTTCGATACCAACGGCGAGAATCGCACCAGTGTCTTGGTTAATCGCAACTACTGAAGGTTCGTTCAAGACGATTCCGCGGCCCCGAACGTAGACGAGGGTATTAGCGGTACCAAGGTCCACTGCCATATCACGGCCGATAAATGAGAGCCGACTCGTCCGTTTCTTTTTGCCAGACTTTAAAAGATCTTCTTCTGTGACTACTCGACTATTCATTTCAGCCCCTGTCCGAAAGATTTGCATCTGTAGCAAACCAGATATCAATTTCGCGTATGGCAGATTCGGGTGAATCCGAACCATGAACGATATTTTGAACAACACTTGTCCCTTGATCTCGCGCCAGATCACCACGAATTGTTCCGGGCTCGGCCAGGGTTGGATCTGTAACACCAGCAAGTTTTCTAAATCCTTCGATGACGCGATTCCCTTCGGCAATAATCGCAACGACTGGACCTGACATCATAAAATCAACGAGTGGTTCGTAGAACGGCTTACCGAGGTGTTCAGCGTAATGAAAAGCTAGTTGATCTCGATCTGCTTCAACCAGTTTGAGCGCAACAACTATGTAGCCCTTTCGCTCAATGCGACTAAGGACCTCGCCAATTAAATTACGGCGCACGCCATCAGGCTTTATCAGAATTAGCGTTCTCTCTAAGCTCACCGCCGCAGTCTACTTTGGATTGGTCCCAGCCTTAAACTCGGCCGACCCCCAAGAATTCTCAGCCTTTTTCGCTGCCCTCGGCTAAGAAGGCGGCCCGGATCGCCTCACCCTTGCGACCGATCAGAAACGCAGCAATCCAGAGCCCGGTGAAGAGCGCCCCCATGAAATACATCAGTGGAATGACCAGACCATAAGCAATAAGTGCAATTTGAAGCAATGAGCCGATATACCAACCGCGCTTTGATTTCATCATCCCAGCTGTAAGTAAGCAGAGAACTGCGATCGCTGCCCCGATCCATAACGCCGTCGCGCCATGTTGATCTTTTGCAAGGAGTAGTGCAAATCCCATTACTAAGAATTCCATCGTGATTACTGCAGAACCTAGAACTCTCATGCGCTCATAATCTTTCTAAGAATCGAACGAGTCTCTCCTGCTGTGACAACCGATCCTGTTACCACGACGGCAGAGACGCCCTCGCTTACTTGGTTCACCAGAGTACATTGTTCTAAGGCATAAACAATTGCCGATCGCAGATCATTCTCTTGAAAAACACGTTCGACCCCAAAGACTTCAACTGCCCTTTGGTACAACTCATCGACTGGAAGTGCGCGCGAGGATGTGCTCTGCGTTACTACTAGACGATCAATAATAGGCTCAAGTTCAAGGAGAACACCATGAACATCCTTCTCCCCCAAGATTGCTAATACGCCAAAGATTGATTCAAAATCGAACTCATTTTGTAATGTCTTTGCAAGCGCATGAGCGCCATGAGGATTATGAGCCGCATCAACAATCAGAGTTGGATCTCGGTGAAGAACTTCGATGCGACCAGGAGATTCGACCGAAGCGAACCCTTGACGGACTAACTCTTCATCGAGTTTGACGCCAGCGAATGCTTCTACCGCGGCAAGTGCAACTGCAGCATTACTCGCTTGATGGGTGCCATAGAGGGGTAAGAAGATATCGGCATACTCGCCAAAGAGACCATTGATCGTAAGAACCTGACCGCCTACGGCGAGATTTCGACTGGCGACAGCGAATTCAACACCCTCGCGATGAGCAATCGCGGATTCGGCTGCGATTTTCGCAGTCAGTACCCGTGCTACTTCAACGGGTTGGGCCGCTATGACGACATGTGATTCGTGCTTGATAATGCCTGATTTTGTCGCAGCGATCTCTTCGATCGTATCCCCAAGATATTCCATATGATCGAGACCAATCGGGGTAATGACCGATACTTGGCTCTGAACAACATTCGTTGCATCCCACTCACCGCCCATGCCCGCCTCAATAATGCCGATATCAACTGGGAATTCTGCGAATGCGACAAATGCTAATGCGGTAATCGCTTCAAAGAATGAGATCGGATGCGGCTGCTTCGAATCGACAAGATCGAGATACAACGCAACATCGTTATAAGCCGCGATCATTCCTTCTGGTGTAATCGGCTCTTCATTAATAGCGATGCGTTCAGTGAAGGATTCAAGGTGTGGACTAGTAAATCGGCCGGTGCGATAGCCCAAGGCTCGCATTAAGGAATCGATCATGCGAGAAGTTGTGGTTTTACCGTTGGTGCCAGCGATATGAATCGTTGGATAAGCAAGCTGTGGATCCCCCAGCACAAAGGTAAGAGCAGAAATCCGATCAAGAGTTGGTTCCAACCGTGTCTCGGGCCAACGTTTGAGCAAGGCCGCTTCAATGAGATCAAGCGCCTGAAGATCTTCGGGGGTACTCATTTACTCGACCGGCAATTGTTCGAGCGCCGCTCTCAAGCGTTCGATACTTGATGTTGTCTGAGCCAGGCGTTCGCGAATTTCGGTAACAACGTCAAGCGGAGCCTTCGCCATAAATCCTTCGTTCTCAAGCTTTACCTTTGCAGTCGCGCGATCTTTCTCTGCTTGGACAATATCTTTTTTGAGTCGATCACGCTCTGCCTTGACGTCAATCGCACCTGATAGATCAAATTCGATAACCACTGAACCCACATCAATCTTCGAAGCAAAATTCCCAGTCTCGGTCACATCACTATCGCAGCGAACAATATGTCGGATAGCTGCTTCATATTCGGAGAGTGCGCCCAAGTTCGAGAAGCGAGCAAGAATCTTTGCTGACCCTTTGACCCCTTGATCGCTACGGAAGCGTCGAATCTCGGTAATGATCTCTTGGATCTTTGCAATATTAATCTTTGACCCATCATCGTTATGGCTGAGGATTGGCGTTGGCCACTGCGCAGTCACCAGCGTCTCTTGGCCCGTGAGATTGCACCAAAGTGCTTCAGTGATAAACGGCATCACTGGATGCATCAACCGCAGCAAGTTATCGAGGATGTAACCCAATACCCGCGCTGATCGCGCAGCTGGTTCTCCGCCAGCAGCGAAGGCTGCCTTAGAAAGTTCGAGATACCAATCACAGAGATCATCCCAAGCGAAGTGATAGATAAGTTCCATCGCCTTCGAAAACTCATATTTTTCAAGTAGTTGGTCGGCTTCGACAAGAGTCTCGTTGAAGCGCGTCAGAATCCACTTATTAACATCATCAAGTGAATCCATGGCTGGCAGCGGACCATCAATAGTTGCACCATTCATCAAAGCAAAGCGCGACGCATTCCAGAGCTTCGTTGCAAAGTTACGTGCACCTGCGATCCACTCCTCTGCGAGCGCTTGATCACTACCAGGATTGGCGCCGCGAGCCAAGGTAAAGCGGAGCGCATCAGAGCCGTACTTATCCATGAACTCAATCGGATCAACAGTATTGCCCCGAGACTTCGACATCTTCTTGCCAAATCGATCTCGAACTAAACCATGAAGTGCGATCGTTTGAAATGGCTGGACGCCATCCATCGCGAAAAGTCCGAAGAGCATCATCCGTGCAACCCAGAAGAAGAGAATGTCATAGCCTGTGACCAAGACACTAGTTGGATAGAACTTTTTGAGTTCATCAGTTTCTGCTGGCCAGCCCAGCGTTGAAAACGGCCAAAGTGCAGAGGAGAACCAGGTATCAAGCACATCGGGATCTTGTACGTAACCAGCTGGTGGTTCTTCGCCAGGACCACAGACAACAATGTCGCCATCTGCTCCGTAGTACACCGGAATGCGATGTCCCCACCAGAGTTGGCGAGAGATGCACCAGTCATGCATATTATCGACCCACTCAAAGTAACGTGGTTCGAGTTCTGCTGGCTCAATCTTTACTCGGCCGTCACGGACTGCATCTCCAGCAGCCTTTGCTAGTGGTCCAACTTTGACAAACCATTGCTTAGAAAGTCTCGGTTCAAGCGTTGTATCGCAACGTGAGCAATGCCCCACTGAGTGGATATAAGGGCGCTTCTCTGACGGGACGCGACCCATCTCTTTTAGCTTGGCAACAACTGCGACGCGGGCATCGAAGCGATCCATGCCATCAAATTCGGTACCTGTTCCACGCATTACGCCGTGTTCATCCATGATGATGATGAAGGGGATGTTGTGACGCATGCCCATCTCGAAATCGTTAGGGTCATGCGCAGCGGTCACCTTGACCGCACCGGTTCCAAATTCTGGATCGACAAGTTCATCAGCAATGATCGGGATCATGCGATTCACGAGTGGAAGTAAAACTTCCTTCCCGATCATATGTGCGTAACGAGGATCATCTGGGTGAACTGCTACCGCGCCATCACCGAGCATTGTCTCCGGGCGGGTTGTCGCAACAGTGATCTGCATATCGCCTTTACCGTATGTCACCTGAACAAATTCTCCAGCATCATCTTGATGCTCAACTTCAATATCGGAAAGGGCGGTCAAGCAACGAGTACACCAATTGATAATTCGTTCGGCGCGGTAGATCAGGCCAGCATCATAAAGTCGCTTAAAGATTGTCAGAACAGATTCAGAGAGTCCTTCATCCATCGTGAATCGTTCACGTGACCAATCGACCGAATCACCAAGCCGCTTCATCTGCGCCAGGATTGCGCCACCAGATTCGTGCTTCCACTCCCAAACTTTCTCAACAAATGCTTCGCGTCCAAGATCGTGTCGCGAGAGTCCTTGAATCGCAAGTTGTTTCTCGACAACGTTCTGCGTTGCAATTCCGGCGTGATCCATCCCTGGAAGCCAAAGGACCTCAAAGCCCTTCATTCGTTTCATCCGAATAAGAATGTCTTGCAAGGTGTGATCGAGTGCATGGCCGATATGAAGAAGGCCAGTGACGTTGGGAGGTGGGATAACGATGGTAAATGGCGGCTTAGCTGAATGCGGGTTGGCGGTGAAGTATCCGGCAGCTAGCCACTTTTGATAGAGCGGGGCTTCAAGCTCAGCAGGGCTAAATGCTGCGGCTAATTCGGGGCGCTCACTCATAAGAGAATGAAGTCTAGAGCACTCGTCACCGGCGCCTTTGACAGAGGTTATGCGCTCTTCTCTTCGGTCAACTTTTCAGCCTTCTCTGCCTTGCTGCGTTTTGGCCCGGTTCCGCGCAAGATATAGGTTGGCGCCGCTTCCTTGATAACAGCTTCTGGGGTGACGATGACGCGTTCGACATCTTTGCGGGATGGAACTTCGTACATCACGGCGAGCAGCGTCTCTTCCAGAATCGCACGTAGCCCACGAGCGCCAGTACCCCGTTTGATTGCTAGGTCAGCAATTTTCTCGAGTGCGGGCGGAGTAAATTCGATCTCGATACCATCGAGGTCAAAGAGTTTTTGATATTGCTTCACAAGCGCATTCTTTGGCTCGGTAAGAATTTCGATGAGCGCTGGACGATCAAGGTGTTCGACCGATGTCAGAATAGGAAGACGGCCGATAAATTCAGGAATCATTCCGAACTTTAGGAGATCCTCTGGCATAACCTCGCTGAAGTAATCCTTGCTCTCTTTTTCAGCTGCAGATTGAAGAGTCGCGTTAAAACCAACGCCAGCCTTACCTTGGCGACCCTCGATCAACTTCTCAAGGCCAGCAAATGCACCACCAACAATAAAGAGAATATTTGTCGTATCAATCTGTAAGAACTCTTGATGGGGATGCTTGCGGCCACCTTGTGGAGGTACTGATGCAGTGGTTCCTTCAAGGATCTTCAGAAGTGCTTGCTGGACACCCTCGCCAGAGACATCACGAGTGATCGAAGGGTTCTCAGCTTTGCGTGCCACCTTATCGATCTCATCGATATAGATGATGCCAGTTTCGGCCTTCTTCACATCAAAATCTGCAGCTTGGATCAGTTTGAGAAGAATGTTCTCAACATCTTCTCCGACATAACCCGCTTCGGTGAGCGCAGTCGCGTCAGCGATTGCAAAAGGTACGTTGAGCATTCGTGCAAGTGTCTGGGCAAGAAGTGTTTTACCGCAACCAGTTGGACCAAGGATCAAAATATTTGACTTGGCGAGTTCTACGCCATCATCTTTCCTGATTCCACCAGATTGAACCCGCTTGTAATGATTATAAACAGCGACTGAGAGAGATTTCTTTGCACGATCTTGGCCGACAACATATTGATCAAGGAACTGATAGATCTCTTGTGGCTTTGGTACTTCGGTGAGGCCGAGCGCACTATTTTCTTGAAGTTCTTCAATGATGATTTCGTTACAGAGATCAATACACTCGTCACAGATATATACACCTGGACCAGCGATAAGTTTCTTGACCTGCTTCTGAGTCTTGCCGCAGAACGAGCACTTGAGAAGATCTCCCGATTCACCAATGCGCGTTGTCATGGGAGAATTGTAAAACCTTTGGCGAGTGGGTGTGCAAAAAAGGCCCACCCAGTAGGCGGGCCTTTGTTCGCTTATAGACGAATTACTTTGAATTACACCTTTTGGATCTTGCGTGATGCAAGAACCTGGTCGATGATCCCATATTCAACAGCTTCAGCAGCGGTAAGAATCTTGTCACGTTCGATATCTCGTGAAACTTCTTCAACGCTCTTTTTAGTGTGCTTTGCAAGCATCACTTCGAGCAGTGCGCGCATGCGCATAATCTCTGCAGCTTGGATCTCGATATCCGATGCCTGTCCGCCACCTTCAGAGTAAGGCTGATGGATTAAGACGCGAGCATGTTCTAACGCCATTCGCTTACCTGGTGCGCCACCTGCGAGCAAGATCGCAGCTGCAGAAGCAGCTTGACCAAGACAGACAGTCATAATGTCAGGACGCACAAATTGCATCGTGTCATAAATTGCAGTGAGTGCAGTAAACGAGCCACCAGGTGAGTTGATGTACATCATGATGTCGCGATCTGGATCCATCGACTCAAGCGTCAGGAGCTGTGCCATGACATCGTTTGCAACGGTGTCATCGATTCCTTGGCCCAAGAAAATGATGCGCTCTTCAAAGAGCTTGGTGTATGGGTCCAACCGCTTAAATCCATAGGCGGTCTTCTCTTCAATTGTTGGAAGGATATAGCGCGCCGTGATCTCTTGGATCCGTTCATGTGGGAAGTTGTTCATGCTGTTCCTCCGCTTCCTGCTACCTGTGATGCCGAAGATACGACATGATCTACAAGACCATATTTTTGAGCCTCTTCCGAGGTGAACCAACGATCGCGATCTGAATCGAGCGTGATCTGATCGAAAGTTTGACCAGAGTGGTGGGCAATAAGTTCGGCCATGCGACGCTTGGTGAACATTGTTTGTTCAGCCTGGATCTTGATCTCGGTCGCGGTACCACCGATCCCACTGAGTGGTTGGTGCATCAAGATGCGCGCGTTAGGAAGGGCATAACGCTTTCCTTCAGCTCCGGCTGTTAGGAGAAATTGACCCATCGATGCAGCGAGACCCATAGAAACAGTTGCGACATCGTTCTTGATGTACTGCATCGTGTCATAGATCGCCATACCGGCAGTGACCGATCCGCCTGGAGAATTAATGTACAAATAAATATCTTTTACTGGATCTTCGGCTGCGAGCAAGAGCATCTGCGCTGCAATTGCATTCGCCATATTGTCTTCAACTTGACCGACCATAAAAATGATCCGTTCGCGAAGAAGGCGCTGATAAACCTGGTCGTCTAGATAGCCGCCCAGGGCCGAAGCGGCGCGGGCGTCAATTGGTTGAACTGAATTCAAGGTGAACCTCTCTCTTTTTTCTCTGTTACGACCCTAACAATCTTTTGCCGTAAATGCTTCCGCAAAAAGGCGAAATCAGGCGTGGGGTTGTTCGCCGTCAGAGAATAAGTAAAAAATTACTCAGATTCGGTGGCAGCTTGCTTTGGCGCTAGTGCTTCCAGGTCAATAACCTTGCCGGATTTTGTCTTCACGGTGACGCGACCGAGTACTCCTGCAAGACCCTTCGCACGAGCAACTTCTGAGACCATTGAATTAATCTGGCCCGCCTCAGAGACCTCTTTGATAAATTGATCAGGACTCATTCCATAACGCTGCGAGGCGCGGACCAAATATTCAGTGAGTTCGTTCTCGTTGACGGATACCTGTTCTGCATCAACGATTGTGTCAAAGAGAATCTCTTGCTTAATCGCCAAGATGGTCTGCTCGACGACTTCAGCGCGATGCGCCGCATCTTCCAGCCGACCCTCTTTTTCAAGGTGTTCTTCAACTTCGGCATCGACGATGTTCTGCGGAAGTGGAATAGTAATTTCAGCGAAGAGCTTCTCGACTAAGAGATCGCGGGCATGAGAACCCTGTTCTAATGTCTTCACACGCTCGAGGCGCTTAGTGATATCGCCACGCAACTCTTCGAGGGTTTCAAATTCGGTGGCAAGTTTTGCAAATGCATCATCAAGTGGAGGTAGGTCACGATTCTTGACCGCCGTTATCGTCACATCGATATCCCCGGTCTCACCTTCTGGCATTCCGACCAGAGTTGAGCTAAAACGCTTTGATTCACCGGCGTTCATTCCTGTAATCGCATCATCAAGGCCGTCGACCATCGATGATGATCCAACTTCGTAAGAAATATCCTTTGCGATACCGCCATCAAGTTCGACACCGTCCTTTGATGCAACGAGATCGATTGTGACAAAGAGACCTTTTTCTGCTGGCTTCTCAACGGTAGTAAGTGTCCCGAAGCGAGTACGAAGTGCATCGAGTTGATCGCTTATCTCAGAATCAGCGATAGCGACATCTTCAACTTCGATAGTTATCTCGGAAAAGTTCGGCAAGGTGATCTCTGGACGAACATCGACCTCAACTTCGAAGCTCAACTTCTCGTTATCGACCAGCTCTTTAATATCAACTTTTGGACGACCGATAACTTTGACCTTGTTCTCTTTCGCCGCTTCGGTATAAAAAGCTGGCAAGCCAGAATTAACGGCCTCATCAAGAATTGCCGCACGACCAACACGCTTTTCAATCATTGCATTAGGAACATGGCCCTTGCGAAAGCCAGGAATACTGATGGTGGCGCCGATCGCTTTGAAGGCGGTGGCGAGATATGGGGCAAGCTCTTCAAAGGTGACTTCAATATCAATCTTGACGCGGGTCTCATTGATTTTTGCTACAGAGCTTTTCACGTATCTCCTCGGGTAATCAGACCATGCGGTCCGGGCCTTGATGGTTGTAACTTTCTGGTCGGGGCGGGGAGATTCGAACTCCCGGTCTCCTGCTCCCAAAGCAGGCGCGCTAGCCACTACGCTACGCCCCGTGGCGTAAGTGAGGAGTCTACGGGGTGAAATTCCCTTCTCCTAACCGAGTCTGTAACCTAATCCCTGTACGGCGGAGTGGCAAAATCCACCTCCACCGTAGCGTTAGTGAAGTAGAGATCAACTAAGGATAAAGTACGAATACCAGTACCAAATCTGCATGAAAATGCGGGTGTAGCTCAATGGTAGAGCCCCAGCCTTCCAAGCTGGCCATGCCGGTTC
>JBBAMQ010000002.1:0-131942 GCA_040402395.1 Candidatus Nanopelagicaceae bacterium
CGCGAGCTGGGTTCAGAACGTCGTGAGACAGTTCGGTCCCTATCTTCTGTGCGCGAAAGAAACTTGAGAAGGGCTGTCCCTAGTACGAGAGGACCGGGACGGACGAACCTCTTGTGTGTCGGTTGTTCCGCCAGGAGCACGGCCGATTTGCAACGTTCGGAAGGGATAACCGCTGAAAGCATCTAAGCGGGAAGCCCGCTTCAAGATAAGGTTTCTCACTGATTTATCAGGTAAGGCCCCCAGGAGACCACTGGGTTGATAGGCCGGAAGTGGAAGTCCAGCGATGGATGCAGCTGACCGGTACTAATAGGCCGAGGATTTAACTACAACAATAATTTTTGTTCGCGTTCACTGTGTGGTTCCCGAGTTACGGTCGGGGACAACTACATATTTACTTATCGTAGTGTCTTAGCCAACTCGAAAGAGTTTCGGCGGCCATAGCGAGAGGGAAACGCCCGGTCCCATTTCGAACCCGGAAGCTAAGCCTCTCTGCGTCGATGGTACTGCAAGGGGGACCTTGTGGGAGAGTAGATCGCCGCCGGACATCATTTACTAGAAGCACCTGTTCCTCGTCGTAAGATGAGTTGAGCGGGTGCTTTTTTTATGCACTGGGAGAAATTCTTCACAAGCTGATTTTCTTCTCGCTCCTCTCATTCAAGGTGCTTCTATTCTCACGTTATGAAAAAAGTAGAGATCGTTGAACCATCTTTTATTGCATGCAACGAAGTCTTTCTTGTCGGCAGAGTGGGTGCTCCGGCCACGCTGAGAGAGTTACCAAGCGGGGATAAGGTCGTTGAGTTTCGTCTCATCGTTGATCGAAAATCAACCCGTGGAAAGAAGCGAGAGGTTGACACTCTTGATGTCGCGGCCTGGAGTGCGTCGGCACGAAAGCGCGCATTATCAATCAAGGCCGAGGAGTGGATCGAGGTCCAGGGAGCGGTGCGAAGGCGCTTCTGGCAGGCCTCTTATGGCCTGGCAAGCCGATGGCAGGTCGAAGCCATAACGATCACGCGCTTGTAACTCGCATAATTTTCATGGTCGCGCGTGGGCAGGCTCGCTATAAAGCAAAGTTTAAACATTTTTGGGTACGGTTCTACTATGAATGAGAATCAAGATCTTCATCCTTGGCATCGAGGAGATATTGAGAATGGCTCGGACTCTATTCAGGCGATTCGAGATCGAATTGCCTCAGTACAGAGCCGGGAGCTCAACGACCATCTCGCTGAATTTGATGGGATTCACGAGCAGTTAGAACGAGCTCTTGCTTCGATTGATGGGCTCTAAATTTCGCGATGAAGACGAGGCTCGATGCAGAGTTGGTGCGGCGCGGGTTAGCGCGCTCGCGTGAAGATGCTGCCGATCTGATTGAGTCACGTTCGGTGTTAGTAATTGGCATCCCAGCGACAAAACCTGCGACCCAAGTCGATGCAGAAACGTCGATTACAATTTCGGGTGATCGCGATGATTATGTCTCTCGCGGTGGACACAAACTTGCAGGAGCGCTCGATGCATTTCCAGAAATCTTGGTGGAAGGCAAACGGGCACTTGATGCCGGCGCCTCTACTGGTGGCTTTACTGATGTACTTTTGAAACGCAATGTGGCGGCAGTTGTCGCGGTAGATGTTGGGTATGGGCAGATGGCGTGGGAAATTCGTCAAGACCCGCGCGTGCAGATTCTCGATCGGACCAACGTTCGACACCTAACGCTCGAGCAAATTGTAGAACCGGTCGACCTCATCGTTGCCGACCTCAGTTTTATCTCACTCTCACTTGTGCTGCCTGCCCTTATCGCTGTATCTCGCACGGTTGCAGATTTTCTGGTTATGGTCAAACCGCAATTTGAAGTGGGGCGTGAACGTCTCGGAGCGGGTGGTGTGGTGAGAGACCCCGCGCTTCGAAAGTCAGCGGTAAAAGATGTGGCAATCGCTGCGTATGAGATGGGATTGGGTTGCAAGGGAGTGGTTGCCAGTTCGCTTCCGGGTCCAAGTGGGAATGTCGAATATTTCCTTTGGCTGTCACGTGGAGCAGACGAAATCTCAGATGCCGCACTTGATATCGCTATAGCAAAGGGACCTCAGTAGATGAGTGCACGAAGAGTCTTACTTGTCCTGCATCCTCATAAAGAGGAGGCAGCGACTGTTGCCGTCGAATTGGCTGCGGCCTTAGTTCTTGCTGGTTTTGAAGTTGTCAGTAACCACTCACGTTCACTTAAAAATATCACTGAGCTTCACACTATCGAGGAAATTGAGATCGCTGTCGTCTTAGGTGGCGATGGCACGATTTTGCGAGCAGCTAAACTTGTGCAAGGACATGACATACCCATTCTTGGAATAAATATGGGAAATGTCGGTTTCCTTGCAGAGATCGGTCGACCCGAGGTTGCATCAATTGTTTCTGCCCTTGCGGATCGCCGCTATCACGGAGAGACCCGACTAGTGCTCAAACATACTGTTGAACGTGATGGTAAGAGCGTCGCACAAGGTTGGGCGCTCAACGAAATCACTGTTGCGCGCAATGATTCGCAGATGATCGAACTCTTCGTTCAAATTGATGGCAGGCCTCTTTCTAGGTGGGGTTGTGATGGTGTTATAGCCGCAACGCCTACCGGCTCTACCGCATATGCTTTCTCTGCTGGCGGCCCAGTCGTGTGGCCTCAGGTAAATGCCATCGTCTTCCTACCGTTAGCTGCTCACGCACTCTTCTCGCGGCCTATGGTGATTTCACCTGATTCAACCATCGCGATCGACCTTGAGTCGGGAGGTGCTGATCTCGCTTGCGATGGTATGCGCACCTTTACCCTCGCGATTGGTGATCGGATCACTATCTCAAAGGAGTCGCACTCTATTGAATTAGTTCACTTGGATGAAGCAGGCTTCACTGATCGCCTTGTTGCAAAATTTAAGTTGCCGATTGAGGGCTGGCGCGGTGAGTGAGAAGGGCAAACCGAAGCTGACACCAACGACCTCAAAATTACCAACGACATCAACAACATCGCTGGATGAGATCTCGATCCGCGGTCTTGGCGTAATAGAGAGCGCCAACATTGAGTTTTCGAGAGGACTCACCGTTCTAACGGGGGAGACTGGTGCAGGAAAGACGATGGTTTTAACTGCGGTCGGATTAGTTCTCGGTGCTAAAGCGGATACGGATCTGGTTCGTACCGGAGCTGACCGAACATTAGTCTCTGCTCGCTTTGGGATTGACGCGACGATCGCCGAACTGGTTATGGACTCCGGTGGTGATGTTGAATCGGGTGAACTTCTGCTCACACGGACAGTATCTGCAGAAGGTAAGTCAAGAATTACGATGGGAGGAGCGCTCAGTAACGCCGCGAAGGTTTCAGAGATCGCAGAAAGTCTGATCGAGGTACATGGTCAGTCGACAAATCTTCGCCTAGCGAAGCCTGCAGTTCAGCGCGAACTTCTCGATGCATTTGTAGGAGCTGCGGATGCACTGAATGCTTATCAAGAGATCTTCCTTCAATATAAGGCTCTTGCTGAGCGAATCACAGCGCTGCGAGAACAGAGCCGGCAGAAAGATTCCGAGATGAGCGCGCTGCTCGCATTTTGCGATGATTTCAAGCGGCTTCTCCCCAAAGAGGGAGAGCTTGAATCTATTGAGAATGAATTAATTCGACTAGGCAGCGTCGAGGAGTTTCATTCTACGATTTCATCGGCTCTTAACATTATTGAGGATGAAGAACGGGGAGTTCTCTCAGCCCTCCAGAACGCTCGTCGTCTTCTCGATTCGCTAAAAGCAAAAGATAGCGCGCTCGATCGACATATTGAGAAGTATTCATCGCTCACCTTTGATCTCCAGGATGTTGTGAGTGATCTTGTTCTCTATCTGACCAAACTAGAAGCAGATCCGGTTCGGTTCGATGCGCTCCAGCAACGTAAGTCTGGAATCAACGTACTTATAAAGAAATATGGCGTCGGCAGCGATCGAGCTCAGGCTTATCAAGAGTTGTTAGACCGATACGGTAGAGCGACCGAGACCCTTGCTGATTTATCGGGTGGTGATGCTCGCATAATTGAATTAGAAGGAGAGTTAGCAACCAATTTTTCAAAGTTGCAGTCTGCTTCGAAAAAGCTGACTAAGAAAAGAGCTGATGGCGCAGCTTCGTTGTCCTCGTTGACTACCCACGAGATGCAGAAACTAGCGATGCCAAATTCTCAGCTGCTCTGCACCATCTCCACACCGTCTGGTTTGGATTTTAAAGAGTACGCGCTTACTGGATTGGACGAGGTTCAACTACTTTTTGCGGGCCATGTTGGCGCAGTTCCACTTCCCCTCGCGAAAGTTGCCAGTGGTGGTGAAACTTCTCGGGTGATGCTTGCCCTAGCCGTAGTGATTGCAGCAACTTCGCCGATTGGAACATATATCTTCGATGAGGTTGATGCAGGTATTGGCGGTGCAACCGCGGTCGAAGTTGGTAGGCGGCTCGCCGCCCTCGCTCAGAGCTCTCAGGTCATTGTTGTTACTCATCTTGCACAGGTCGCGGTTTGGGCCGATAGCCATCTGGTTGTTCGTAAGGATGAGTCTGGGTCAGTCGGATCGAGTGATGTATTCCGACTCGACGAATCTGCGCGACGAATTGAGATTGCTCGAATGCTCTCGGGGCAGGCTCATTCATCGACTGCTCAAGAACACGCAGCAGAGTTGATTGAGTTAGTGCGAAATTCTTCTCATAGCACGTGATAAGTTAGTGCTCCATGACCAGCCCTCATGTAACCAAGCATCTCTTTGTCACCGGAGGCGTAGCCTCAAGTCTTGGAAAAGGGCTCACCGCATCTAGCCTTGGTCGCCTCCTTACATCACGCGGTGTTCGGGTGACAATGCAAAAACTTGATCCGTATCTCAATGTTGACCCAGGCACGATGAATCCGTTTCAGCATGGCGAAGTTTTTGTGACCGATGATGGCGCCGAGACCGATCTTGATATTGGTCACTATGAAAGATTTCTGGATCGAAGCTTGGCGGGATCGGCAAATGTGACGACCGGGCAGATCTACTCCAACGTCATCGCGAAAGAGCGACGCGGTGGCTATCTCGGAGATACCGTCCAAGTAATTCCGCATATCACCAATGAAATTAAAGAGCGGATTCGCTCAATGGCTGCCCCGGATATTGATCTGGTGATCACCGAGGTCGGGGGAACTGTTGGGGATATTGAGTCGTTGCCATTCCTAGAAGCGGCCCGTCAGATTCGCCAGGATGTTGGACGCGATAATGTCTTTTATTTACATGTCTCTCTCGTTCCATACATTGGTCCATCTGGTGAACTCAAAACGAAACCGACCCAACACTCGGTTGCTGCCCTGCGCTCTATCGGAATAACACCCGATGCGATCGTTATTCGCTCTGATCGAGAGATTCCAGATTCTGTAAAACGCAAAATTTCTGCGATGTGCGATGTGGATCTTGAAGCGGTCGTAGCGGCAGTCGATGCGCCATCAATTTACGATATTCCGAAAGTTATCAATTCAGAAGGTCTTGATGGCTACGTTGTTCGTCGCCTGGGGCTTAGCGCCTCTGAGGTCGCCTGGGGCGAGTGGGACGACTTGCTCAAGAAGGTTCACCATCCAGAGCATCATGTGAGCGTTGGTTTAGTTGGTAAGTATGTTGATCTTCCGGATGCTTATCTCTCGGTAACGGAGGCGCTTCGCGCAGGTGGCTTTGCAAATAATGCGAAGATTCATATCAAGTGGATTCCATCTGATGATTGCTCAACGGCCGAGGGTGCGGCTGCCAATTTAGCTGATGTTGATGCGGTCTGCGTGCCAGGCGGCTTTGGTGTTCGGGGAATCGAGGGAAAGTTAGGTGCGCTCACCTATGCCCGAGAGAATCAGATCCCAACTTTGGGATTGTGTCTCGGCTTGCAATGTATGGTGATTGAAGCTGCTCGATCACTTGCACATCTTCCAGGTGCCAGTTCCTCTGAATTTGATCCGGAAACTATCCATCCGGTGATCGCAACGATGGCCTCACAAAAAGCGATAGTCGCAGGTGAGGGTGACATGGGAGGGACGATGAGGCTTGGTCTATATCCTGCTCATTTAGAAGCTGGATCGATCGTTGCTCGAGTCTATGGTTCTGAACTCGTCCACGAACGGCACCGTCATAGATATGAAGTAAACAATAAATACCGCGAAGAGTTAGCCGCAACGGGATTGATATTCTCTGGCCTTTCACCTGACCGTGAGCTTGTTGAATTTGTAGAACTGCCTCAATCGGTGCACCCATACTATGTGGGAACACAGGCCCATCCAGAATTTCTCTCGCGGCCAACTCGCCCTCACCCACTCTTTGCTGGTCTGATTGAAGCTGCCATTGCGAGGGGCTTAAAGAAGGGCCATGAGAAGTACTGACGAGTTAGTTCGCGAATATCTTTCACATCTGCGTGTCGAGAAGGGTTTGGCGCTCAACACAACGAGTGCCTATCAAAGGGATCTACTGAGATTTTCTGAGTATGTAGCGAACCAGCAGCTGGCGGTCGCATCATTTACTGTTGTTGACATGGAGAATTTTGTCGGATTTTTGCGTGGCATGGGGGGAGTGAAGCCGCTCGCTGAAAGCTCGATCTCTAGGGCGGTCGTCGCAATTCGAAACTTTTATGACTTCATCTCACGAGAAGAGGGCTTTCTTAATCCGATTCAAGAGTTTGCGCCCCCGAAAATACCGAAAAGATTGCCGAAAGCTCTCTCGATTTCAGAGGTGGAATCATTGATCGCTCACGCAAATCGCGAAGGTGACATATTGGCGGTGCGCGATATCGCCCTGATCGAATTGCTTTATGCCACTGGAGGACGAGTCTCTGAACTTGTCACGCTATCTGTCGGAGACATTTCTAAGTTGGGCGAAGAAGAGACGCTATCGATTCGTCTTTTAGGTAAGGGCGGTAAAGAGCGCATCGTCCCGGTGGGTCGTTTTGCGCAACACGCCATCGAACAATATCTAGTGCGCGTTCGGCCTTCGCTAGTCAAACAAGGACGCCAAGATGCCCTTTTCTTAAATGTCAGAGGTGGGCGACTTACGCGACAGAGTGCTTGGGCGATTGTTTCGAACGCTGCGGCGAAGGCTGGTCTGACTCAGCATGTGACGCCACACTCGTTACGTCACTCGTTCGCTACTCATTTATTGGATGGTGGCGCGGATATTCGAGTTGTTCAGGAGCTCTTGGGTCATTCGTCGGTGACGACGACTCAGATTTACACCTTGATAACTATTGATCGAATCCGCGAGAGTTATGCAAGTGCTCATCCACGAGCTCGATAGTTTTATCTTCCTCGAAGTCGGCGAGCAATAATTGATTGATCGCCCTTAGCTTCTAAATCGGCGATAATGATTGCGAGGGACTCACGGACGATACGGCCGCGATCGACAGCGAGACCGAGGTCGCCACGCAGCGCCAGGCGGGCCTGCTCGAGATCGTAGAGCTCATCGGGAGATAGGTAGACAGTGATCTTCTCATCATGGCGCTCGCGGCCACTCGGTGAGCGATCCAGGGTATTTGCGCGGCGACGCGGAGTTTGACGAACTGATTTTTTAGCTGCTGTGGCCATGGGTGCATTGGGAATATCCTCGACTGGTGTCGGTGTGGCATTTGGCACCGCACTGAGAGTTGTCGACTGTCGGAAGAGTTCATCTGCTCCGGGTAGTTGGATGCGTCTGCTCATTTACTGCCTCCTCGGGCGATTAATTCACGGGCAAGTCTGCGGTAGGACATAGCTCCAGCCGAGCTGCTGGCAAAGGTTGTGATGGGCTCGCCTTGCGAAGTTGATTCAGAGAATCTAATGGTGCGGGCGATGATTGTGTCAAAGACCTCGGTCGGAAATTGCTTAGCAATTAATTCAAGCACTTCTCTCGAATGCGATGTTTTACGATCGAATCGAGTTGCCAGAATCCCATCAACCTTCAGCGCTGGGTTGGTATTCTCTTGGATGGTTTTGATGGTGCTCTTCACCAAGGCGAGTCCGTGAATTGCGAAATATTCACATTCCATCGGGATAATCACGCCAGCTGATGCTGTAAGGGCGTTGACGGTCAGAGTTCCGAGTGATGGTGAACAATCGATAAGAATAATGTCGTACTCATCGAGCACCGGAGCGAGGAGTTTGCGAAGCTTGTGTTCCTTCGCGATTTCACTGACAAATTTAGCCTCGGCCGCCGCCATATCCTCGTGGCCTCGGATGAAGTCCATCCCCGGCACATTGCTCTTTAAAATAGCTTCGTGAATATCTGCCTTTGAATCATTTAATAAGTACCAGATCGAGTTGTACTGCTCATTTTCAAAAGGCTTAATTCCTAGCCCTATAGTCATCGACGACTGCGAATCAAAGTCGACGAGCAAGACTCTCCGCCCAAGTTCAGCGAGAGCGGCGCCGAGATTGATTGTCGTCGTCGTCTTTCCTACGCCACCTTTCTGATTGACGATCGAGACGATTCTCGCCGACCCTTCAGTCGGTGCAGAGGTTACCTCGGGAAAGTGGATCGGCTTAGTACCTAGGAGCGCTGAGGTCTGGGCGAGCTCATCATCACGATTTGTCGATTTAGCATCGAAGCGAGAAACCTGTGAGTTTACTTTTGCCATAGCGGGACTCTAGGGCGCGTGTATTCGAAAAGGCAAGCGCAAATGGGTACGGTTCACCCATGAGTAGCGCGCTGGATGGGGGAGAGATACTCGCCGCAAACCCGCTAGTACACGCTGAAAAGACCCCTTTCTCAGTACATCTCACCAATTTTGATGGCCCCTTTGATCTCTTGCTTCAGCTCATCAGCCGCCACAAGATGGATGTCACCGAGATTTCCTTGGGCGTCGTCACCGATGATTTCATTACCTATATCAAGGCGCTGGATGGTGCAGAGGATGGCTGGGATCTCGATCAGACTACCGAATTCCTCGTCGTTGCGGCGACTCTTCTCGATCTCAAAGCGGCGCGACTGCTTCCTTCGGGCGAGATTGATGATGAGGGCGATCTCGCTCTCTTGGAAGCGAGAGATCTTCTCTTCGCGCGACTGCTTCAGTATCGTGCCTTTAAAGAGATTGCAGCTATTTTTCATGCCCGCATCGATCTCAATACCAAATCTTTCCCTCGGACTGTCGCTTTGGAGCCTCATCTCGCCCAACTTCTCCCAGAGGTCCTTATTGGGGTGGGGGCAGAACGCTTCGCCGCAATCGCGCAGCGAATTCTCGCTCCGAAGGTCGAGCAACTTCTCTCGATAGATCACATCTATCAGCCTCTTGTGAGCGTTACCGAAGAGGCGGCGAAGATTGTAGATTCGCTCAGGCTGGCTGGTCGTTCAAGTTTCAGATCGTTGATCTCTGGTGCTGAGTCAACGCTCGTGGTTGTAGCCCGTTTTCTAGCTCTACTCGAGCTCTACAGCGAGGGCGTGCTTAGATTTGAACAGGTGGTGGCGCTAGGGGAGCTCCAAGTTACCTGGGTGGGTGGAGCGAGCGGTGATATTCAGGTGAGCGATGAGTTTGATCTGCCTCAAGAGATGATCGAATCCCAGATGGAAGAGGAATAAATGTCTAAAGATGAGAGTAAGAGATCGATGGAAGCGATTCTCATGGTCGTCGATGAACCGCTATCAGAGATCGTACTGGCACAGATTATTGAGCTTCCGACAGATGAGGTCGAAGCAATTCTCATTGAGATGAGTGCGGGATATGAGGCAGAAACTCGCGGATTTCAGCTTCGAAAGGTGGCCGGAGGTTGGCGTTTCTACAGCCACCCAGAAATGGCGCCATTGGTTGAGAAGTTTGTCCTAGATGGCCAACAGAGTCGATTGACTCAGGCGGCACTTGAGACCCTGGCTGTCATCGCTTATCGCCAGCCCGTCTCCAGAGCTCGGGTCTCTGCGATCCGCGGGGTCAATGTAGAGGCGGTTATGAAGACCCTCTTGACGCGTGGCCTGGTCGAGGAGTCGGGCACCGAGCATGAGACCGGCGCGACGCTCTATAGAACTACCTCGTACTTTCTAGAGAAGTTAGGTCTAAATAGTGTGGGGGATCTTCCTACGCTGGCCCCATTTCTCCCAGATCTAGATGGTCTCGATGAAGTTTTAGCAACCCTCATCGATTAACTGAGAGTTGCACGGGGAGGGTAGAATAAAGACCCACTTAGATAAATCCGCCTCCAAGGCGGGCGCCCATGAATCGTGGAGATTCCGGAGAAATTAATGCCTTTACTGCGTTTACATAAATTCCTCGCCGATGCGGGGGTAGCTAGTCGTAGAGCCTCAGAAGAACTTATCCTTGATGGTCGTGTGAGCGTCGACGGGATCCAAATTATCGAGCTTGGCTATAAGATTGACCCAGAAATCGCTCTTGTAGCAGTTGATGGTGAGACGATCTCGATTAATAAGTCTAAATCTTATTTAGCTTTTTATAAACCAGCTGGAATTTTGTCAACCATGTCAGACCCAGAGGGCCGCCCCAATCTTGGCGATTTCTTCACCGGGAGAAATGACCGTCTCTTCCACGTGGGGCGTCTTGATAAAGAATCTGAAGGCCTCATTCTTCTCACCAATGACGGCGATGTTACCCACAGAGCTACCCACCCTTCCTACGGGTTAATCAAGAAGTACCTTGTTGAAATCGAAGGAACTTTAGGAAAAGGCGATATTGATCTTCTCCTCAAAGGTGTTGAGCTGGAAGATGGCTTCGCGAGGGCGCTCGATGTGAGGAGTATTAGGGAGATGAATCAGAAACATTCTTGGGCCGAGATTTCTATTCATGAAGGTCGCTACCACATTGTTCGACGGATGTTCCAGGCTCTCGACCTGCCCGTGCTCCGGTTGATTCGGACCGAGTTTGGGCCGATCTCAATCGGTGAACTTAAAGAGGGACGTTGGCGAAATCTGAACGATGGAGAACTGTCAAAGCTCTTCAGTAATTTAAAGTTAAAGCGATAAATAAAAGACTCCAAATATATGAAACTATTTATCGATATTTGGTTATGATAAAAGAGTAATATGTCGATATTATTTGGCATAGATTTTTATTAATAAGTCTATAAAAAGCCTTTTGGCTTATACCAAGACTAAGGTTTTGAAAAGTCGATTTACGAGAAAATGAAAAAACGATAAAAAGATAAAATGAGAGTTTGACACAAAGACAATTGAGATTTTTCAATGGAGGGGTAAGGTTTAACCATGAAAGTTCGGGCATTTAGGGGAGCGACTCAATTAGTTGCCGATGACGCCCTTGAGATGGAGTCTGCCGTCTGCGAGCTCCTCGAGGAGATTTTCGCTGCCAACTCGCTCGATCGGGATGATCTGATTTCTATTCTCTTTACCTGCACTCCCGATATTCGCTCTGAGTTTCCGGCGAAGACCGCGCGATCCTTGGATCTTGGCGCCGTCCCCCTCATCTGTGCTGTGGAGATGGATGTTCCTAGCGCCTTGGCGCGTGTTATCCGAGTCATGGTCCATGCTCACTCTGACCTTGCCCTTAGCGAGGCGCGTCATATCTACCGACGTGGAGCTGAGGCTCTCCGGCGCGACTTAGCGCAGTAATGAGGTTGATTTAACGGTGAAAAAAATGGAAAAATGATGAAAATTCGCATTGTAGGTTCAGGACTCATTGGCACATCGCTCGGGCTAGCGCTTCGAACTCAAGGCCATGAGCTAGAGATGGTCGATCAAAATATAGCGAACCAGCAATTGGCTGCCGATCTCGTTGGATCTGGAACATTGGACCGACCCGACCTTGTGGTGATCGCAGTGCCTTCCGAAAGCGTCTTTGAGGTCTTACATCGAGAATATTTAACCTACCCTGAAGCTAGGTTTATAGATATATCGGGTTTAAAATCTAACCTGCTACTTGAGGTTGCAAGAATTCCAGGTCTAAATACCCGATTTTTGGGTACCCATCCAATGGCGGGGCGCGAACTTGCTGGCCCGGAGGGTGCGAGAGGTGATCTCTTTGAAGGCAGGGCTTGGATTATCACTCCCAGTTCGCAAACCAGTCCAGAATTCCTTCGCGCAGTACGCGAGCTCGTCGAGAGCACAGAAGCGAGCATCTTTGAATTAGATCCAGCGGTCCACGATGAACAGATCGCACTCGTCTCACACCTTCCGCAGATTATCGCCTCACTTCTTGGGGGCGAACTCGCCGAGCGCAGCCCCGACGAGTTGACCTTGGCCGGAGCTGGGCTACGTGATACCTCGCGACTAGCTGGGAGTTCGCCTTCGCTATGGTCCTCACTGCTCACGATGAATGCGCATGAAATTATCCCTCTTCTCGAATCATTTAAAGGATCTATCGACAAATTGATAGATCGATTGCAACATCAGGATAGGGCCGGGGTGGAGGAAATTCTGGCTCTGGGCAAAGAGGGGCGATCGAGGATTCCAGGAAAACATGGCGGAAAGGTCCGGGAGTACCACTTACTGCCAGTCGTTATTCAGGATAGGCCAGGAGAGTTAGCAAGAATTTTTATTGAGTGTGATCGCGTCGGAGTCAATGTGGAGGATCTCTCGATCGAACATAGTCCAGGCCAAGAGACTGGATTAATTACCTTAGCGCTCTCACTCGACGATGCAGATCGCCTTCACGCTCACCTTCTTCACGAGGGTTGGCTTGCGCACAAACCTCGCTCTTCGTAACAGTAAGGTTCTCGCATGTCTACTACTGTGATCGCAATCGATGGTCCAAGTGGCTCCGGTAAATCCTCAACCGCTAAAGCAATTGCGTTACGAGCGCACTGGGATTATCTGGACACTGGCGCCCTCTATCGGGCGGTCACCTGGATTGCATTAGATCGCAAAATCGACAATCCTCGAGAGCTGGTCCGAGCGTGTCAAGAAGTCGGTATCACCTTCGATGGTGACCCAAGTCAGCCGAAGATTCACGTTGGAGATCAGGATATTTCGGAGGCGATTCGCTCGCTCCGGATTACCGACCAAGTGAGCATTTATGCGCAGATGGCAGAAGTTCGAGAGTTCTTGCTCCATATGCAGCGGGAGATGATTCACCTTGCAAAGCACGGAATCGTGGTCGAGGGTCGCGATATCGGAACAGTGGTTGCGCCAGAAGCTCACATGAAGATCTTTCTTTACGCGGATCTACTACAACGAATCGTTCGTCGCGAAAATGAACTCAACGAAGGCGACACCGCTCAAATAGAGAGATCGCTGACCAGTCGCGATCACATTGATACTCAACGAAAAATTTCTCCACTGCGAATGGCTGCTGATGCGCTCGAGATAGATTCGACAAATCTTGATCTTGATGAAGTAGTAGATGTTGTCTGGAGTTGGCTTAAGGAACGCAATCTTTTGGGGTTGCCTAAGGTTGCTGTCATTGGCCGGCCAAATGTGGGCAAATCTACGCTTGTAAACCGCATAATTGGTCGTCGAGAAGCGATCGTTGAAGATACCCCGGGAGTTACTAGAGATCGCGTTAAGTACGAAGCAGAGTGGAATGGAAGACGCTTCCTTCTGATCGACACTGGTGGTTGGGAAGTAAAACCAGAAGGCATCTCTGAGAAGATCACTGCCGGATCAGAGATCGCAATCGCCGAAGCAGATACCATCCTTTTCGTTGTTGACGCGCAGGTCGGTGCACTCGATGAAGATGAAGCGCTTTTGCAACTACTCCGTCGGTCGGGCAAAGTAGTTATTTTGGTGGCGAACAAGGTTGATGGAAACGCTGAGGAGACTCAGGCACACGCACTTTGGAACCTCGGTCTCGGGGAGCCACATTTCGTCTCTGCTTTGCATGGTCGCGGAGCTGGTGATTTAATGGATTTGTTGATCAATAAACTTCCTGAAGTAGGAAGTGAGCCGATGGATGATGGGTATCGGCGAATTGCGCTGGTTGGGCGTCCCAATGTTGGGAAGTCGAGCTTGCTCAATGCGCTTGCTGGCGAAAATCGCGTTCTCGTCGACGATGTTGCAGGTACGACGCGTGATCCAGTGGATGAGTTAATCGACTTCGGTGGAACGACATGGCGTTTTATTGATACTGCCGGAATTCGTCGTCGGAGCCATCAGGATTCGGGAACCGATTACTACGCCTCACTTCGGACCGCCACGGCGTTAGAACGTGCAGAGGTAGCAGTCGTGGTCTTCGATGCATCAGAGCCTCTCACCGAACAAGATATTCGCATCGTCACGATGGCTGAAGAGGCGGGTAGGGCGCTCGTTTTGGTCATGAATAAATGGGACCTCGTGGATGAAGATCGACAGGCACAATTGGCGAAGGAGATGGACCGCCAACTAGAGCGTTACCCGTGGGCTCAGCGAGTAAATATTTCAGCGAAGACTGGCTGGCACCGTGATCGTTTAGCACCGGCGCTTCGTACCTCTCTTACAAGTTGGGAGAAGCGGGTTCCTACGTCGAAACTCAATGCATTCTTAGGCGCTCTGATCTCTGCCACGCCACCGCCTGTCCGTGGCGGAAAGCAGCCCAAGATTCGCTTTGCGACTCAGGCGGCGATCATGCCGCCAAAATTCGTGATCTTCGCGAGCGACTGGGTCGAGGCCTCGTATCGTCGATTTATAGAGCGGCGGATCCGTGAGGAGTTTGGTTTTGAGGGCTCTCCGGTCGAGGTTTCGCTGAAGATCAAAGAGCGCGATAAGCCGGGTAATGGCTAATGGGGCTGGCGGGGCTCTCCGCCATGTCTAACGAGCGAGCGATTTGGACGATACCGAATGGCTTGACTCTTTTACGCGCCTTCGGAATCCCACTCTTCCTATGGCTCTTTCTTGTTCAGCATAGCGCGGCCTGGAGTTTCACTGTTTTAGTAGCTGGGGCAATTACTGATTATCTAGATGGAAAATTAGCACGATTATTGAATCAAGAGTCGGCGCTTGGGGCGGCCATGGATCCGACTATCGATCGAATTTATATTGTTGCAACAGTTCTTGCTATGGCGATCCGTCACTTCATCCCGTGGTGGGTGGTTATTGTCTTGGTAGCGAGAGATATTTGGATGGCGGGCGCTCTTGCTTATAAAAAGCGCCAAACTGGTGAAATTTTTATCGTGTCGTTTTTGGGAAAAGCGGCGACCTTTAATCTGCTCTACGCATTCCCATTCTTACTACTGCAATCAGAGCGAGGGATAGGAAGAGTCACTTATATTCTCGGGTGGAGTTTCGCCATTTGGGGGATAGGGTTATATATCGTCACCGCGATCGATTACACCGGCAATGCACTTGTCAGCGCGAGGAAAGGTCTTACCCATGGCAACAACTCCAGATAACCTTCAGTACACCAAAGAGCACGAATGGGTCGAGCAACGCCCAGCGGGAATCATCCGGATGGGTATAACGGATTTTGCTCAAGGCGCGTTGGGAGACATTGTTTACATACAACTTCCAAAGGTTGGTGACTCACTTACTGCTGGGGCGGTTTGTGGCGAAGTTGAATCAACAAAATCTGTCAGCGAAATTTATGCCCCAGTTTCCGGAAAGGTCACTGCGATTAATCAAGCTCTCGACGCCGCACCTGAATCTCTCAACTCGGATCCATACGGCGCTGGTTGGATTGCTGAAGTTCAACTCTCTGGCGCCACCTCCGAACTCTTAACTCCCGAGGAGTACCAAACTCTCACCGCTTGACCACTGTGAGTATGCCGAATAGTGTGATCCTGTAGTTGAACTCAACTCTTTGCGTAGAGTTGAAGGATAAGAAAATGTCACGAGTGTCGAATCTACTGTCCGAGGGAGGTGTCTATCGTTACCTCAAAGGATGCGCCAGACTCTCCGGATTCTTCACAATCCCCAGATCTCACTTCGACCCTACATTTCTCGGCCCTTCGCTCTGTTCGAAATCAGCGAGATATTGAAGAGATCTTCGCTTCACTTTCAAGCGAGGAGCGAGAGATTCTTTCGCAACTTCCGAGGCAGTCAGCGATGCTGGTCGTCCTGGCTGGGGCTAATAAAGGAGCTCGATTCTTGATTAATAATCAGGTGACAATGATCGGTCGGGACCCCACATCAGAGATTTTTCTCGACGATGTGACCGTTTCACGCAAGCATGCTCAGATTGCTCGCGACGGCGATTATTACTCGATAGTTGATTCTGGCAGCTTAAATGGAACCTATCTCAACTCTCAACCTGTCACGAGAGAGCGGTTAGTGGTGGGAGATGAAGTGCATATTGGTAAATACCGGCTTACATATTTTTCGGGGAAGGGTAATTTATGAGTGTTCCAGCTCGCGCGTATCTGAGCATCGGAGAGGTCCTCGGAAAGCTTCGGGGAGAATTCCCTGATGTGACTATTTCGAAGATTCGTTTCCTCGAGGCTGAAGGCTTGATCGATCCCCAGCGAACTCCATCGGGCTATCGTAAGTTTACGAGCATAGATCTTGATCGTCTTCGTTATGTGCTTGCTTCTCAACGAGATCAATATCTTCCGCTACGTGTTATTAAAGAGAATTTGGATGCGCTCGACCGCGGATTGACCCCATCTGCTTCACTTGGTGGAGTTGCAGCACCGCGTCTGGTTTCAGTTGATGGCGAATTTACAGCTCAGCGCTTTGCTCAAGAGAGTGACCTCAGGCTTTCGCGGTCAGAGTTGTTGCAAAGTTCAGGACTTACCGAGGAACAACTTCGCGAGATAGAAGGTTTTGGTCTGATCGCGATCAAAGGTCGCTATTACGATGCCGATGCTCTCTCTGTTGGACGAGCAGTGTCTGAGATGGCACTTTATGGAATCGAAGCCCGCCACTTACGATCATTTAAGAGTGCAGCTGACCGCGAGGTTGGACTTGTCGAACAGATCATCACTCCGCTTGCTCGCCAGAAGGGCTCTGAAGCGAAAGCGAGGGCTGAAGAAGTCCAGAACGAACTGGCATCGATTTCACTCCGCCTTCACGCCGCATTGGTTCGTGCCGGCCTTCATCGCGCTAAGTAGATTTCTCGATGATGAGTAGTAGTGAATTCCTCCCAGTAGAAGTCATCGGTGTTCGAGTCGAGATGCCCTCCAATCAACCGATCGTTCTCCTCCGGGAGATTGGTGGAATCCGATACCTTCCGATTTGGGTCGGGTCGGTAGAGGCGAGTGCTATCGCCTTCGCTCAACAAGGCGTCATCCCACCGCGACCGATGACACACGATTTAATGAAAACTTTGATCGAGGAAATTGGCAGCCCACTTTTGAGTGTCCATCTCACCGAGATCAAGGATGGTATTTTTTATGCTCAGCTCAATTTCTCGAGGGAGAAGTCGATCTCGGCGAGACCAAGTGACGCGATCGCACTCGCGCTACGGATGCAGACCCCAATTCTTGCTACCGCCGAACTCTTCACAGCTGTCGGGATAGAAATTCCAGATCGCGCCGAAGACGAAGTCGAGAAGTTTCGCGAATTCCTTGATGGGATCAATCCAGATGACTTCGCCGGATAACCCTCAACTACGACTTGAAGGTTTAGCGATAGTTGGCGTGTCGGTTATTGCGCGAGAGAAACCCTCAACCTATCCTTTAGCCATTCTCCGTAGAAGTGAGTGGCTATGAACGAGCAAAGAGTTGAATCCGAGATCGGCTACCGCGGTGCAACGGCCTGCGTTGCCGCGGGAATAACATATCGACAGCTCGACTATTGGGCGAGAACTGGTCTGGTCGAACCAAGCATTAAAAGCGCAACAGGATCTGGATCGCAGCGGCTCTATGGGTTTCGCGATATTTTAGTGTTAAAGATCGTCAAGCGTCTCTTGGATACTGGCGTTTCGCTTCAGAATATTCGCACGGCGGTGGAACATCTTCGAAGTAGGGGAGTCTCTGATCTTGAGAGCATGACCTTGATGAGCGATGGCACAACTATTTATGAGTGTACGAGCGGGGACCAGATCGTTGATTTACTTCAAGGTGGTCAAGGTGTCTTCGGGATCGCAATCTCAAAGGTATGGAGCGATGTCGAGGGTTCGCTTGCCACCCTGCAGGGAGAGAGGGCACATGACGGATCTCTCACTCACGGTGATGATGAATTGACGGAGCGTAGAAAGAGAAAAGGCGCCTAACCCTTTACGATTCGCTAATGAGTATCCGCGAATCTTTCGAAGACCGCCATATTGGCCCCGATCAAGCAGAGATTAACCAGATGCTTGAAGCGCTTGGATCGAGTGATCTCCCAGCCTTCATCGAGTCGGTGGTTCCTGAAAATATTCAGATTGGTGATCTTCTCGAAAAAACACTTCCGGCCGGAATTTCAGAGAGTGCTGCAATCGCTGAGTTGCGTTCTATTGCTTCGAAGAATCAAGTCAAGCGAAGTTATATTGGCACTGGTTACTACGGAACAATTATTCCGCCTGTTGTCCTACGCAACGTCTTAGAAAATCCCGCCTTCTATACTGCATACACGCCTTATCAACCTGAGATCAGCCAAGGTCGGTTGGAGGCAATTTTTGCTTTTCAAACTACAGTCACAGATCTTACCGAACTAGCAATTTCAAATGCTTCGATGCTTGATGAAGCGACAGCGGCGGCAGAAGCTATGACCCTTGCCCAGCGCGCCTGGAACGGATCGGATGAGGCAGCGTTCTTCGTAGACGTGAATCTCCACCCTCATATCAAAGCAGTCATTCATACCCGCGCTAAGCCATTGAAAATCCAGATCATTGAAAGCGCATTGGATTCAGATTCAATCGGCGCATTGAGTACGCCGCTCTTTGGGGGAGTGCTGGCACAATTTTCTACCTTCGGGGGTGAGCAACATTTACACCACATTATCTCCCATCTAAAAGCGCAGGACGCGCTAGTAATTATTAACGTCGATCTACTCGCAGCAACTCTCTACCGCTCAGCAGGTGAGTTGGGCGCGGATGTTGCGGTAGGAAGTGCGCAACGTTTTGGAGTGCCGGTAGGTTTCGGTGGTCCTCATGCGGGCTTTATGGCGGTACGCAAAGGTTTAGAGCGTTCAATTCCCGGTCGTCTTGTTGGGCAGAGCATCGATCGACATGGAAATCCTGCTCTACGATTAGCGTTACAGACACGAGAGCAACACATTCGCCGCGATAAGGCGACATCAAATATCTGCACAGCGCAGGTTCTCCTTGCGGTAATTTCTGCCTTCTATGCGATGTGGCATGGTCCGGATGGGCTACGTGCGATCGCTGGGCGGGTGCGCCGGCAGACCAACCAACTTCGAAGTGCGATCAGTGATGCTGGATTCGCGACAGCACAGGGAGAAATCTTTGACACCTTTACCATCTCGGGTGCGAATCTCGGGCGCGTGTTAAGTAATGCGGCTCGTGCGGAGATTAATCTTCGACTCATCTCAGACGATACTGTTGGAATTTCGCTCGATGAGACTGTGACAGAGGCTGACCTCGCCGATCTCGCCTCACTTTTCGATGCAACGATTTCGAATTACGCAGCTGCTCAACCATTGCAATCCCGCCTCACTCCGTATCTGACACATCCACTCTTCACAACCTATGGTTCAGAGACATCGATGCTCCGCTATTTACGTACTCTCGCAGATCGAGACCTCGCTCTTGATCGAACGATGATTCCACTTGGATCATGCACCATGAAGTTAAATGCAACGTCGGAGATGATTCCTGTGACATGGACTGAGTTTTCCTCTATCCATCCTTTTGCTCCGGCTGATCAAAGCGTTGGTTATCGTCAGATGATCACGGAGTTGTCGGATTGGTTAATAGCGATCACTGGTTATGACGCAGTTTCGTTGCAGCCCAATGCGGGTTCGCAAGGCGAATTTGCTGGCCTACTCGCGATTCGTTCATATCTAGATTCGTTAGGTGAACATGACCGTAATATTTGCTTGATCCCGTCGAGTGCTCATGGAACAAATGCGGCGAGTGCGGTGATGGCTGGCATGAAAGTTGTCGTTGTGGCCTGCGATGAGCAAGGTAATGTGAGCGTCGCCGATATCAAAGAGAAGATTGAGCAGTATCGGGGGAGCCTTGCTGCTCTGATGGTTACCTATCCATCAACTCATGGCGTCTTTGAATCGGCAATCTCGGAAATTTGTGAATTGATCCACGATGCAGGTGGCCAGGTTTATGTAGATGGCGCGAATCTCAATGCTCTCGTAGGTACCGCGCAACCAGGAAAATTTGGGGCTGATGTTTCTCATCTCAACCTGCATAAAACCTTTTGTATCCCACATGGCGGTGGGGGACCTGGAGTTGGGCCAGTGATTGCCCGTGCTCACCTGGCGCCATTCCTTCCAAATCATCCGCTGGATGCAGCTTGCGGCCCAGCCACTGGTCCGGGACCCCTCAGCAGCGCCCCCTTTGGCTCGGCCAGCATTCTGCCGATCTCTTGGATGTATATCCGAATGATGGGTGGATCGGGGTTAACAAAGGCGACCCAGGTTGCGATCTTGTCGGCTAATTACATCGCTGCAAAACTTGACGAACATTTCCCGGTTCTCTACAAGGGTCAGAACGGTTTCATCGCGCACGAGTGCATCATCGATCTGCGCGAAATTACCAAGCAGACTGGTGTGAGCGTGGATGATGTAGCAAAACGGTTGATGGATCATGGTTTCCACGCACCTACGGTGAGTTTCCCGGTAGCGGGAACAATGATGATCGAACCGACCGAGTCAGAAGATTTGCGGGAAATTGATCGCTTCATTACGGCGATGATTTCTATCCGTCGTGAGATTCGGGAGATTGAGGCGGGTGAATTAACGGTGGAGGAGTCGCCGCTTCGCTTTGCCCCACACACAACACATGATCTGCTTACTGTGAATTGGGACCGGAAGTATCCACGTGAGGTGGCTGCTTATCCAGAAGGTTCGGCAAGTAGTGAGAGTGGAATTGGTCGCGCTGGCAAGTATTGGCCAACCGTTGGGCGTATCGACGGCGTACACGGGGATAGGAATCTCATTTGTAGCTGTCTTCCCATCGAGGAGCTGGCGATTAATGAATTAGTGAGCAGCGTTTCAATTAGTTAACATAATGTAGATTATCGGCGATACAGATGGCGTGCGAGACCCCAGCGGGTTGTTCGATGGAGCGCCTCAAAGACGATTGATCGGCTCATCTTCGACTTCCCCTTGCTCCGCTCAATAAAGGTTATTGGAACTTCAGTAATGCGAAGCGCAGCGTCATGTGCGCGCATTGCGATCTCAATCTGGAATCCGTAGCCCAAAGTCTCAATCTGACCTAGCTCGATGCTCTCGAGCAAATGTCGACTGAGAACCCTGAAGCCGCCGGTAAGGTCGCGGTAGGGCAATTTAAGGGCTTTTCGAGCATACCTGGTGCCGATCTGTGAGATCGCCCGTCGATGAAATGGCCAGTTCTCGACGCTCCCACCTGGCATCCATCGACTCCCTAGAACAAGATCAGCACTGCTGGAAGCCTCAATTAATCGTGGCAACTCTTCTGGCTGGTGAGAGCCATCTGCATCCATTTCGATCATGAAATCGTAGTTGCGCGAGATCCCCCAGCTAAAGGCCGCGAGGTAAGCCGGCCCCAACCCTTCCTTCCGCTCCCTTTTCAGTAGATGGACTATTGGGTGAGCGAATTCAGTGATTAAATCGGCAGTTCCATCAGGTGATCCATCATCGATAACGAGGATCTCAAGACCTTCGATCTCTAACGCGATACTTCGTTGCAGGATTTCAAGAATGTTCTCGGCTTCGTTATAGGTCGGAATGCATAACAGATAGCGAGACATAATCTATGGCTGACTTACCATTTTAGCGCTGCGATCAGCCGATCGATACTGGCACCCAATCCATAGCGCTCTTTAAAACTATAGATCTCACTCAGATCAGATGGCGCCTTAGGCAGTTGAAGATCCATTACGGGCAGCGGAACGTCGAGAGCGCAGTGAACAAGCTTCGGTGCAATTTTGATGTAGTCGCTCCCCTGTATTAATCGTTTACAAAGAAGTGGTGTTAAACGTGGATCCCCGTTATGGGCAGCGCTCAAGGCAGCTTCGATAGTTGTAAATGCATTCGCAATAACCGCGGCGCCTTTCTCTCCGATTCCACGAACGCCTGGTAGGCCATCTGAAGCATCGCCACGAATCATCGCGTAGAGCGCATAGCGATCTCCTGGGATTCCATACTTGTGAGCTACCCAAGCAAGATTCACCACTTCTTGTTGTGAGAAGCCTTTAGCTAAATAAATAACGCGGATTTTACGTTTGTCGTCGATCAGTTGGAAGAGATCACGGTCTCCGGTCACAATATTTATCGGGCCAACTTCACTCTTTGAATATGTGGCAATCAGATCGTCCGCTTCGTAATTATCAACACCAACCATGGCTATTCCGAAGAGATCTAGGAGGTCAAGAAGTACGGGTATTTGTGGGCCAAGTGTGTCTGGTTCATCCTCGTCACCCTCTGCATCCACACGATTTGCTTTGTACCCTGGAAAAAGATCGGTGCGCCACGTTGGACGCCAATCTCCCTCTAAGCAGGCCACCATCCGATTCGGCTGGTATTGAGTTATGAGGCGTGCACTCATATCGAGAAATCCACGAATCGCATTCACTGGTGTGCCATCTGGGGCGAGCATCGTGTCAGGCATTCCGTAGTAGGCGCGATACCAGAGTGATGCGCTATCGATCAGTAAGAGACTCATGCAACTGCCCCGGCGTAACTGATAATTCCGCGATCAACTCGCTCGAGCGCATTCCGCGCTACCTCTTCAAGATGGGGTGAAGCATTCGCAATCTGTCGCAATAAATCAATAATCTGTTTCATCGATCGCACAAAATCCCCGACCGTTAATTCTGTTCCTTTAAGGATTGCGGTAAGTGAATGGCCACTCGCCCATCGATAGGAAGCCATGCAGAAGCCTAAATCAGGCTCACGCATTGGCTCGAGCCCAGTCTCGATCTCATCTTCATTGATTACTTTCCACGTGTGGCTCAGCTCTTCAAGCGCCTTTGCCACTCCCCCATGGGGAATCTTCGGTGATTCATCGCGTCTGGCTTCATAGACAAGGGCAGAGAGAACGCTCACGATCTCCGAGGCGCTCAAAGTATCGAAGGCTCCTTGGCGAATCATTTCTGCGATGAGGAGATCAGTCTCGCCATAAATTTTCGCAAGGACGAGCCCCCATTGCGTAATAACACCATCCTCTAAGTAGTTGTATTTCTCTAACATGATTTGGACGAGATCAAATCGTCGGGCGATGAGATCCGTGCGGTTGCTTACGCGTTCAGTGAGGCCCGCGCTCTCGCGTCGAAGCCGACCCATACGCTCGGCGACACGGGCATGAGATTCGCGATCAGCGCAACCATGACATGAATGACCTCGCAATGATTTACGAAGATGCACGATCTCTTCTTCGATGAGCAGCGCCTTTGATTTCTTCTGCTTGTTGAGGGATTTCTCAAGATCCTTAATATCAGCACGGATCTGCCAATATTCTTCAAAATCGCCAAGATGACATTGCATCTCTTCGATCAAAGTTACGATTCCCGCTTCGTTTCTCTTGATTTGGCGAGCGAGTCCAACTACCGCTTTATCAGCTTGGTATTGGGCGAAAGAGGCCTCAAGGCTGGTGCGCGCTCGTTCCGCCCCAAACTGAGAGATTAAATTAATTGTCATGTTGTACGTGGGTTTAAAGGAACTCTTGAGTGGGTAAGTACGAGTAGATGCGAGACCAGCAACCGAGCCAGAATCGACCTCCTTATTCCATAAGATGACGGCATTACCTTCGATATCAATTCCTCGGCGGCCAGCACGGCCGGTTAATTGGGTGAACTCACCCGGTGAGATTGAGACGTGCGATTCGCCATTCCATTTACTTAATTTTTCTAGAACGACCGTTCGGGCTGGCATATTTATCCCGAGGGCGAGAGTTTCAGTAGCGAAGACACATTTTACCAAACCGAGTTGGAAGAGCTCCTCCACTGTTTCTTTGAAGGAGGGTAATAATCCGGCATGATGCGCGGCTATCCCTCGTTCGAGCGCTTCGAGCCACTCATGGAAGCCAAGAATGATGAGATCTTCGTCCGGGATATTCTTCGTCGCACGAAAGACGATCTCCCGAATTTGAACACGTTCTTCGGCATTGGTGAGTCGGATTCCAGCTGTCAGACATTGATGGACAGCGGCCTGACAAGCGTTACGGGAGAAGATGAAAGTTATCGCTGGTAATAAGCCTTCGCGCGAAAGTTTTTCGATTACATCGGCGCGATTCAATTGTCTAATTTTTAGTTTCACGCTTTCGGAATCGCGCCAGTTACGGCGGTTCGCTGGGCTAGAAGAACTATGTTTGGTTCGAACCTGCCTCTGGCTCTCTTTCTCAAGGCGAAGAATCTCTGGATTGACCTTGCCGCTCTCCATGAAGAGGTCGAGCAGTTGGTTACCAAAGAGCACATGCTGGTAAAGCGGGACTGGTCGGACCTCGCTGACGATGACTTCGGTTTCACCCCGCACCTCATTGAGCCAATCGCCGAATTCTTCCGCGTTGGAGACCGTTGCGGATAGCGAGGCTACTTGAATCGACTCAGGGAGATGAATCAGAATCTCTTCCCAGACCGCTCCCCTAAACTTGTCTGCCAGGTAATGAACCTCATCCATTACAACGAAACCGAGATCACGCATCGTATGTGAATTTGAGTAGATCATATTTCGTAAGACTTCTGTGGTCATTACCACCAGAGGGGCCTCGGAGTTCACAGTGGTATCACCAGTAAGTAAACCAACCCGGTTTTCGCCGTACATCTCTTTTAAGTCTTGATACTTCTGATTGGATAGGGCTTTAATTGGCGCTGTGTAAAAACATTTCTTTCCTTGTTCGATCGCGAGGAAAGCGGCAAACTCGCCGACAATGGTCTTGCCGGCTCCTGTTGGCGCGGCGACGAGGACACCCTTTCCATCTTCGAGCGAACGACAACCAGCGATTTGGAAATCATCGAGTTCGAAGGGAAACTGAGCGGCGAAGGCCGCAACCTTTCGATACTTATTTCGCTCTTTTGCAGCGGAAAGTTTCTGGGATGGGGTCAGTTCGATGGTCATTTCCACACCTTCAATGATCCTGGATCAACGGCGATCGTTAAAGGTAAGTTGCCGACATACTCACCATCAGCGAAGCCCTTAGCTTGCGCATTGACGACAATTCGCTTGCCTTGGAAGAGTTCGACGGCGGGATGAGAGATGTGACTACCCGAATATACGCGCGGGAAGACTCGAATTAATTCAAAGATGCTCACACGATTGAGAACCAACAGGTCAAGTACGCCATCTGAGTTGTTTGCGTTCGGACAGATGCGCATACCTCCACCATAACTAGAACCATTCGCGATAGCGATTAACATTGCAGTTCGGCGATAATCGACACCATCGATCGTGATGGAAAATTCAACTGGCTTAAAGAGCGGAAGTTCGCGGACAAGTGCCGCGACATATTTGATTTTTCCACGTACTCGGCTAAAGCTATTTGCGCGTTCATTCACCAGGGCATCAAAGCCAAGACTGAGAACTTGACAGGCAGTGACGGCCTGATCGCCACTCTCGACGGTGAATGAGTCGATGCGAGCGGGTTCATTCTTGATCAACTCAATGAGTGCCTGATTTGACGAACCAAAGGTTCCGATCGTACGGGCAAAATCATTGCCAGTTCCGGCTGCAATAACGGTGAACGGAATGTCGTACCGCTTAATCAGCGGTAAAAGCTCGTGCAATAGGCCATCTCCCCCAACGCAAATGAGGCCTACAAAATTTTCCGAGTCAAGAAGCGCTGCACATTCCCGAATCATTGCGTTCACTCCGATAACATCAAGGAGAACTGGGTTAAATCCACCGTCTGCGGCTGCTCGCAAAAACTCCCTAGCTAGGGAGATTGATTTTCCACCACCGGCGAGTGGGTTAGCGATTACGAGCAACTTTCCATTCATGAAGCGTTAACACGTCGTGAACGTCGCTTATCGTTCAGTACAGCAATACCGCCTGCTCCAAAGTAGAGGGCAATCAATGGAAGAGCGAGTAGCGACATAGTGAGTGGGTCTCCCGTCGGGGAGAAAGCTGCTGTGAAGAATGTGATTCCGAAGATTGCGATCCGCCACGGCTTTAAGATCCCTTTCCCGGTAAGCACGCCAGCGAGGTTGAGGGAGACCAGCAGAACAGGAAGTTCAAATGCCCCACCAAAAACGAGGATCAACTTCAAAACGAAATTGAGATAGTCGTCGAATCTCACTAAGTTGTTGAGCGATGCGGGTGTAAATCCTAAGAGCGCTTTCACTGCGAGGGGCAAGACCCGATAGCCAAGATATGCGCCACCGGCAAAGAATGGGGTCGCAGTGCAGATAAAGAGAATGGAATATTTCTTCTCTCGCTTATGCAGACCAGGTGCGACAAATGCCCAGAGCTGATAAAGCCAAAACGGGGCTGAGAATATAATTCCAACGAGGAAGGAAACGGTTACTTGGAGATTGAGTGGGCCAAGAACACCATTAACATAGAGAGCGCCACAATGGCCAAGTCCAGCGATATGTGAACGATGGAGATCGCAGATCGGTTTTGCTAAGGTGTTGACAATCTTTGGATAGAAGGCCCAACCGATCGCTGAAGTAACCAATATCGCAGCGGCCGCCCTGACAACACGTTTACGCAGCTCTCGAAAGTGTTCGAGAATGGGCATGCGGCCACCCTCTGGGGTAACCATTACAGAACTTAGTTTTTCTGGTCTGGCTCAGGCTTTTTTTCGTCACCGTTATCTTTGAGTTCTGTTTTGAAGATTTTCAAAGATTTAGCGATCGACTTTGCCGAATCGGGAAGGCGCTTCGCTCCAAAGAGAACGACCAATACAAGAATAATGAGCAACCAATGGCTGGGTTGTTCTAGACCGAACATGAAAGTCCTCTTTCCCTTTGTGGAGTCCTATCGCCTCGACCAGCGGTCCGGCAATATTCGGAGTTTAGCGGTACAGCTCCAGAATCGCATCCAAGCGACGAGAGTACTCGTGCCGTACGGCGACCGGGTCGAGTATTTCTACGCTCCCTGGGAGCGCTAAAAGTTCCCGGATTAACCATTCCTCGTCTCCCACCGCGAAAGTAACCTGAAGTTCACTTCCATGCGCTTCAACGCTCTGAACGATTGATGAATGCACTTCAATGAAGAAGCGATTTCGTTTGGAGAGGATCGTTCGTATTGAGAGTTGATCCTGCTCTTCGCCCTTTGTTGGACCTCTTTTCCCAACTAAAGGGGTTGTGTTAATTGTTGCTAGTTCGATACGGTCGTGGCGGAAATGACGTTCCTCCCCCACCTCTGTGCAGAATGCAACGGTATAAAAGTACCCACGTTCGACATAGCTTCGGACCGGATACACCAACCGGTGGCGAAGTTGATCCGTTCTCGCAGATCGATAGGAGATCTCTAGCCCGCAAGATTCTCGGATCGCTTGTGCGATAGCTCTATCAAAGCTGGTGACGGTGGAAACTATTTCAGGGACAACCGTTGCGATATCTGCGGATTTTTCCTCCACCAAAAGTTCTGAAAATCTACTCCGGAGTCGAGTTGCACAGGCTCTCAACTCGGTATCCCGAATGAGCGGAATTAAAATATCGAGGCCTAGACTGAGCGCGGCAACCTCAGAGGCAGAGAGTTTTCGTGGTCGATCGAGATTTTGTGGATTATTTATAGCGACGTAATCCTGACCGAGCTCCATATCGATAAGTTCTAAGTGCGTATACCCTGGAAGGCCGCACATAAAGAGCATCTCCAAATCTTTGAACATTTGGGTAGGTGGGCAATCGAATGTCCGAGCTAGTTCGTCGATACTTAGACCTGGATTTGCAGTAATGAATGGGATTAGATCAAGAGCTCGCGAGGTACGGTCGATCGCCGATTCAGACATGTATCTTTCCTCTCATGCGGGCGATAAATTCTTGGCGAAGATCCTCCGGCTCAAGCAGCATCGCTGAGGACATGGCCCTACTGAGAAGTTCAAAAAATTCTGTCGTTGAGGTAATTGAAAGAAGAGCCTCATCCCAATCATCGTTATAAGGTGAAAGGTGTGAAATGGATCGTATCTCGTGACTTCGGCCGATTCTCACGAGAAGTTTGACTTCACGGCTCTCCCCTGTGGCGGATTTTTGCTCAAAATATTTACTCGGATTCAACCCTTCAGGGATGACGAAGCTACCAGGTTTCAGATCGATGAGAAGATCAGAATCGATTCTCAATAATTTGAAACTTCTTATCTCATTCTTTTTGAGATCGAGTGCAATTAAATACCAGAAACCCTGGTTGAGAACCAGTGCATAAGGTGCTACGGATCGATAGCTATCTTTCAGACCGTGATAGGTGAACTCCGCCTGAGATCGATGCTTGATGGCCCCATACAGCAGGGCAAAATGTTCGCTGGGGATTTCAGGACGATAAAAAGGAAGCGAGAGAGGTTCGGAGTTGGAACCACCAACAAAAGATTGAAGTTTCCGAAGCGCGCTCTGTCCACTCTTAGAAAAAAAAGAACTCTGCCAGCGAGTCGCAGCGAGTGAGATGAGGGCCAACTCGGTGGGATCGATTTCGCCAATATCGAGTGAGTATTCCCCTGGGTCAATTCGATAGCCGGCCTCATCTTCAAAAAGTGGATCTTCACTTCCCACATCAATGGCGAGACCCAACTCTCGAAGATCGTTCTTATCCCGTTCGAACATTCGTTCCATCGTCTCTGCGCTGCCGGTATATCCATCGACGGTTCTAAAAATTTCAGATTTAGTGAGGTATCTACGGCTTGATAAGAGTGCCATGGTCAAGTTGATGAGGCGTTCTGATTTATTTGGGGCACCCTCGCGCATGGCTTAAAGATAGAGGAGTTCTATTCTTTTGCTATCCTCGGCAGATGAATAATCGTTCTCTTCGCACTGGCCGTCTCACCGCCCTGGCTATCCTTCCGGTGGCTCTTTTTGTACTCACTGGGTGCACGACAAATGGCGGATCAACTACTGGAAAGGCACCTGTGACTACTCAACCCTCGGCTATAAATTTCCCAGTCGTCAATGGTTCGATCGGGAGTGCACCGACCATTGTGGTACCGAGCTCTACTCCCCCGGCAACCCTCGAAAGTAAAGATCTAGTTGTAGGTACGGGAACGAGCGTCGCCGCTAACTCAACCGTAACCGTCCATTACCTGCTCATGGGCTGGAAGAGCGGGAAGGTGATCGATTCTTCGTGGAGCCGTGGCGCGCCTTCGACCTTCGGTTTAAATCAGGTTATCCCGGGGTGGCAGCAGGGAATGCCTGGCATGAAAATTGGCGGACGCCGTGAGTTATTGATCCCACCAGCGCTGGGATACGGCGATGCTGGGTCAGGTCCGGTTGGAGCTAAAGAGACCTTGATCTTTGTTATCGACCTTATTGCGGTGAAGTAGCTTCTTCTTCTGCTGGTAACCCATACGAGCCCTTTGACGGACGACGTCTTCGAAGTGGCGCGACAACGCCGGGGGCGAGACGACGAGCGCTAATGAGAAAGCCGGTGTGTCCGATCATTCGATGTTGTGGACGAACGGCTAACCCTTCGTGATGCCAGCCTCGCACGATTGTTTCCGAACTTTCTGGTTCGGTGAAGGATCCGCAATTCTTTATTGCTTCGGCCATCTGTGAAAGTTGTGTGGTTGTCGCAACATAAGCAAGGAGAACTCCGCCTGGGTCAAGAACTTCTTCCGCCATCTCGACACATTCCCACGGCGCGAGCATGTCCAGAACAATTCGATTATATTTTTTTTCGCGATCCACCTCATCCTGCAGCGAACCAACGGTAAGAGTCCAGTTCTCTGGTCTTCCTTTAAAATAGTTTTCTACATTTTTTGTTGCAATCCCGGCAAAGTCATCACGACGTTCGAATGAATCAACCAGACCGGTTGAGCCCACTGCCCGGAGAAGAGAGATTGCTAGCGCACCAGAACCAACACCAGCTTCGAGTACGCGAGAGCCGGGCGCGATATCTGCAACTCCGACGATCATCGCAGCATCTTTTGGATAGACGATAGTTGCACCGCGTGGCATGGAGAGAACATAATCGGCAAGGAGAGGTCGAAAGGCGAGGAATTTTAAACCAGCCGTGGTCTCAACTACTGAGCCCTCGGGTAAGCCGACGATCTGATCGTGAATCAACCAACCCTTATGGGTATGCCACTCCCCTGCCTCTTTCAAGGTGACGGTGTGCAACTTTCCTTTAGCATCGGTGAGTTGTACCCGATCGCCGTACTGAAAGAGGGAGTGTTCACTGGGGTTCATAGCGAGATCCGTTCCTGGAGTTGTTCGTAGATCGCAGTAAAGTTTGCGGCCTTAAGCGACGAGATAACTATTGTGCGCGGATGTGGTTGAACCGTAATGAGATGTGGAACTGCGACAACCATTGCGCCACTCGCCTGAGCCGAGGTTATCCCGGTCATCGAATCCTCGATAACGATCGAACGTGCGATGTCGACCCCAAGAGCGTTTGCAGCTGAGAGATAAGGCTCTGGATGCGGTTTATTTTCGACCACATCGTTCGAGGAGATCGAGACTGTGAAAAAATTTTTAGTGAGCGAAGCGAGGGTTGCATCTACCAAAACTCTCGGACTGGCTGAAACAAGAGCGAGCGGAACGTTCGCTTCATAGAGAGAGACCATAAGTTCATAAGCCCCGGGCATGAAATTCAAACCGTTCGCGAAGGCTCGCTCTACTCGAAGAATCAATTGGTCCATGAAATACTCTGAGCTTTCAACTTCTGCTAGATTCTGCATGTAAGCCCCGACGCGTGTGAGCGGCCCTCCGAGACAGTGTTGCTGGTCGGCCTCACTCCATGCGCAACCAAATTCGGCCATCAATTCTCGCTCGCACGCCCACCAGTAAGGCTCGGTATCGACGAGAGTGCCATCCATATCAAAAAATACCGCTTCGATACTCATGTGGCGTTGAAGTATTTCGCCTCAGGATGATGCACGATGATCGCCGATGTCGATTGCTCTGGATGTAATTGAAATTCTTCGGAGAGAAGCACTCCAATCCGTTCTGGTCCTAAGAGTTCGCAGAGCTGCAATTGTTGTTCTAAATCTGGGCAGGCTGGGTAACCAAAAGAGTAACGAGAGCCTCGATATCCTTGATCCAAGATTTCTGGTAGCTCAGATGAGTCGTCTGCGGCAAACCCCATCTCACTTCGTATTCTGGCGTGCCAATGCTCGGCAAGAGCCTCGGTGAGTTGGACAGAGAGTCCGTGCAACTCTAGATATTCGCGATAGTTATTGGCCTCAAATAATTTCGCAGTTGCCTCGCTGACGGATTGCCCCATAGTCACAATATGGAAGGCAACAGTGTCAAGCTCTCCGCTCTCCTTGCTACGGAAAAAATCACTCAAACAAAGCCGCTTATCTCTGCTCTGCCTTGGGAATGAGAAGCGAACTCGTTCGCTCCCCTTGAGTTCTCCTTCGTGATGCACGATGACAAGGTCGTTACCCTCGCTGTAACAAGGGAAGTAGCCATAGACGACTGCCGCATTCAGCCAGCCCTGCGATTGAGAATCGTTGAGAAGGGCACGAAGACGAGGTCGACCCTCGTCGATTGCCATCTGTTCGAACTCGCCGCGGTTACCTTTAAGACCCCATTGCCCAACAAAAAGGGCTCGTTCATCGAGCATTCCTAGGTAATCGTTAAGCGGAATCCCTTTCACAATTCTAGAGCCATAGAACGGTACGTTAGGTAGCGGATTATCGCTAGCAACATCTGATCGCCGCGTATCGGTATTGACCTCGCGATTATCTCGGGTATTAGGCGTGCGACGCTCGCGCAACGGTGGAAGTGAAGCGTTCGGATCGCCACGTTTTATACCGATCATGGAGTCCATTAGTCGAAGCCCCTCAAAGGCATCTTTTGCATATCGAACGGTGCCAGGAAAGGCCCCAGCGAGATTTTCTTCCACGAAACTTCGAGTAAGCGCCGCTCCACCAAGGATCACAGGCCATCTTTGATCAAGTCCACGTGAGGTTATCTCTTGTAGATTTTCCTTCATCACGACAGTGGACTTTACGAGAAGGCCAGATAGTCCGATTACATCGACATTGTTCTCTGTAGCAGCATCAATAATTTGATTGATCGTCTGTTTAATTCCGATGTTGACAGTGGTGAAGCCATTGTTACTTAAAATGATATCTACCAGATTCTTGCCGATATCGTGGACATCACCTTTAACTGTAGCGAGCAGAATCGAGCCACGACCCTCATCGTCACTTTTCTCCATATGAGGTTCAAGAATCGCAACCGCACTCTTCATTACTTCGGCGCTCTGCAAAACAAATGGAAGTTGCATCTCACCTCGACCAAATAGTTCGCCAACTTCCTTCATTCCGCTGAGGAGATGGTCATTGATGATGCTGAGCGGCTTGATTCCATTCGCCATCGCTTCAAAGAGATCTGCCTCAAGGCCAACCTTTTCACCATCGATCACTCGCCGCTCTAGCCGTTGAGCAAGAGGCAGAGCCGCTAGTTCCGCGGCACGTGTAACCTTGTTTGACTTCACTTCAACGCCATCAAATAGTTCGAGAAACTTAGAGAGTGGGTCATAGCTGGTATTACCCTCACCATCAAATTCGCGACGATCGTAGATGAGATCTAACGCCACCGTCTTAAGCTCATCCGCGATACGAGCCATTGGGGTGATCTTGGATGGGTGAACGATTGCCGAATCCAAGCCCGCTTTCACAGCTTCAGAGAGAAATACCGAGTTGAGAACAATACGGGCTGCGGGGTTGAGACCGAAGGAGACATTCGAAACCCCCAATGTTGTTTGCACGCTTGGATAAAGAACTTTTAATTCTGCGATTGCGCTGAGCGTCTCTATCCCATCTCGTCGCGTCTCTTCCTGTCCAGTTGCAATTGGGAAGGTAAGGCAGTCGATGAGAATATCTTCGACTGCGACACCCCAGTTCTTGTTGAGATCTTCAATCAATCGAGTTGCAACGCGAATCTTCCATTCGCAAGTTCGGGCCTGACCATCTTCGTCGATAGTCAGAGCGACGACTGCGGCGCCATGTTCTCGAACTAATGGCATGATCCGTGCGAAACGACTGGTCGGTCCATCACCATCTTCATAGTTCACTGAATTGATGAGACTGCGGCCGCCAAGATGTTCGAGCCCAGCTTTGAGAACTTCTGGTTCAGTTGAATCAAGCATGATCGGCAAGGTTGAACTCGTTGCTAACCTTGAGGCGAGTTCCGTCATATCTTTCACGCCATCTCGACCGACATAATCGACCGAGAGATCAAGCATATGTGCACCATCGCGGATTTGATCACGCGCAATCTCGACACAGCTCTGCCAATCTTCTGCCACGAGCGCATCCCTGAAGGCTCGTGAGCCGTTGGCATTCGTACGTTCACCAATTGCAAGATAAGCGTTATCTTGCCGAAATGGAACGAATTGATAGAGCGAGGATGCACCAACTTCTCGAATTGGGTTTCTTTTAGGTGTGGGGTAGTTCGCTAAAGTGGCGACGACTGCCTTGAGATGTTCTGGTGTAGTTCCGCAGCAACCTCCTACAAGGGAAATTCCATATTCGTTGACGAAATCCGAAAGGTACTTCGCGAGCTCATCTGGCGATAACGGGTAGACCGCGCCGCGTTCCCTCAATATTGGCAATCCAGCATTTGGCATAACCGAGATCTTGACTGACGAGTTCTTGCTCAAGAATCGTAAATGCTCTGACATCTCTGCCGGCCCAGTTGCGCAATTTAATCCGATCAAGTCGATGCCGAGTGGTTCAAGCGCATTTAGCGCAGCTCCAATCTCTGAACCAAGAAGCATCGTCCCAGTTATCTCCACGGTAACTTGGGCAATTAATACGATGTCGAGGCCCGAAGCAGTAATCGCGGCGCGCGCGCCATTGATTGCCGCTTTCGCCTGAAGCAAATCCTGGGTCGTTTCGATAAGAAGAGCATCACTTCCACCCTCGATGAGGCCAGCCGACGCTAATTGATAACTATCACGCAACTTCTCATATTCAACGTGGAGCAGAGTCGGTAATTTAGTTCCGGGGCCGAGCGAACCGAGCACCCAACGAGGACGATCGAGCGTTGAGAAAGCATCCGCTGCACTCCGCGCAATTTCGGCTCCAGCTTTTGCTAGTTGATAAATCTGGTCTTCGATTCCGTACTCGGCAAGATTTGCCCAGTTCGCACCGAAGGTATTTGTTTCAATCGCATCGACTCCCACCGTTAGGTAGGCATCGTGCACCGCTCGGACCATATCTGGTCGGGAAAGATTTAGAAGCTCATTGCAGCCTTCATGGCCAAGAAAATCCTCAAGAGTTGGATCTTGATCCTGCAGCATTGTTCCCATAGCGCCATCTGCGATAACTGTTCGGCTCGCGAGTGCGGCTCGAAGTGAGTTCTGGGATCTATTCATGAGAGGGCAAGGTTACCCGAGATGCTGTGAAAGCTAGAAAGATAGGCCTAGCAGGCTGTCAAGGAGACGTGATAAATCTCCTGCACCCTGTTGAGTTGCTTCGCTATCAGCGACCAACGTTGATTTGGCCCACGATTCCAACGCCGCAAGAGCGGTTGGCGTCTCGAGGTTCTGTGACATTGCCTCGATAATCGCAGAGCGGACACTTTGCGTTGGAAGAACAAATTCCCTTGATAGCGCCATTCGCACAATTTCGACCGAAGTGGTTGCACTCTCGAGGAGTTGATCCCCCCACATCCGATCAGATTGGTATGAATCCCTCATTAACGCATAACGAATCGAGAGCGGTTCTATTCCTTGCGATAGAAGTTTCGAAACAAATACCAGATTGCCTTTACTCTTACTCATTTTCTCACCATCGAGCCCGACCATGCCGGTATGTACAAAATGAGCAGCAAAAGGTTGACCAAGTAAGGCGGTCGCTTGCGCCGAACTCATGAAGTGGTGCGGGAAGATGAGATCCGATCCCCCGCCCTGCAGATTGATTGAGTACTCCCTCGAATTCGAGGTGAGATAAGAGGAGCCCAACAGGTATCGAAGCGCGATGACCACACACTCAATATGCCAGCCAGGACGGCCATAGCCATGACTACTCTGCCATCCAGGTTCATTATTCTTGTGTGCCCACCAAAGGACCGGGTCGAGTTTATGGTGTTTTCCTGGCCGAGCGGGATCACCACCTCGCTGCGAAAATATTTCGAGCGCCTCTTTCTCAGAGATCGGAAGGCTTCCGAGAAAAGTTGAAATATCGAAGTAAAGGTCTTGATCAATTCGGTAGACGAAACCGTTTCGATCGAGTTGGGTAATCGCAGTATCAACGAGATCCATCACCGCTGTTGCGGGTACGAAATTCGAAGGTGGCAAGATTCGTAGCGCTGTCATATCAGAGCGAAAGAGGTCGACTTGATTCTCTGCAAGGGAGCGCCAATCAATCTGATCCCGTTCTGCCCGCTCTAAGAGTGGTTCATCTATATCCGTTATGTTCTCAACGAAATTTACTTGTGCCTTACGGGCTGACTGGTAACGATTAATTAGATCGAAGGCGATGTAGGTAGCTGCGTGGCCGAGATGAGTTGCATCGTATGGCGTTATGCCGCAGATATACATCGTAAAGTCGTCATCGCTCTTGATGGCAGTGAGCCCAGCCGAAGTCTTCAAATGAAGTTCTGGAACGGTATCGTCAATCGGCGGACGGTAGAGCTCTGGCCAAGAGGGATAGGTTGATTGCTCAATAGTCATATATTTAAATTATATCTAAAATGGGGGCCAAGGTACTGCTGGCCACTCTTGAGAGGGAAATGGAAATGATCCATCATCGATCAACCGCAAAGCGCGATTTTTGAGAGCAGCGATATCTTCTTCACTGAGATATTCGGCTAGACCAAATTCATCGAGATGGGCGATAAAGTTCTGAATAATGGAGATCTCATCCACAGTCATGGCCTCGCCAGCAAATTGCCAGAGAACGGTGCGGAGTTTGTCTTCACTGTGAAAGGTCACCCCGTGATCGCAGCCAAAGATTTCGCCCTCCACCGTCGGTAAAATATGGCCAAATTTCCGATCGGTATTATTGATGAGAACATCAAGCAGAGCCATGTTGCGAATCGATATGTGATCACTCTGGGCCAAGGGCACGATATCTATGGATTGATCAATCTCGATCCATCGTTGGACGGAGCCGAGACCAAAGGGACCTTCTCGAAAAATGGTCTCTGGAACGATTTTCAACGATAAAGCTTCTGAGACGAGATATGCAGCAACTTCACGTTTAGCAAGCTCCCCTTCAGGAAAGTCCCATAAGGCGCGTTCGCCCGCAATTGGTTTGTAGATCACTTGAAAAGTCGAGTCATCAGAACCAATCTCACAGAGGAGCGTCGCATTTGACGCATCAACGAGCCGGCCAACAACCGTCATTTCACCAATGTGCAGTTGGGAATCCATCAACGACGATAGCCATTCGCACGTGGGCAGAGGTGACCATCACTGTTAACTGGGAGGGCACAGAATGGACAATCTTGACGGCCGGCACTCACTACCGCATCCGCGCGATCGACAAAGATGCGTGCTTGATGAAGGCGGATAGTGGCAGAAACCAGATCTGGTGCATTCTCGATCTGTAGCGCTTCCTCATCGTCAAGTAGATCGACGATCTGTTCATCCCCTATGGCTTGTAGTTGAATCGAAATTCGCTGAAGAGATTCATCCCAACTCAACGCTATTACACCTACTCGGAAGTCCTCTGTTATCGGAAAATCAAGTGGTTCATTATCTTTGGCATGGTTCACTGCAAGTTCATCAAAGCTGGCTGACTGCGATGAACGTAGCTCTTGAAGAAGGCTTCGGAGACGTTCGGTAAGTGCCTGCACTTGACTCTTCTCGACCACCACCGATGAGAGGCCAGCACTGCCACGAATTTGAATAAAAAAGGTTCGTTCTCCTGGTATTCCAACCGTCCCAGTTGTGAACCGATCGACTGGATCGTGATGGATGGATATCCGACTCATATTTTCTTCTTCAGCACAGAACCGCCGCCGCCGCCCAGTGAATTAGTGGCGGGATCCGAAACAATCTCACGCAGATGATCTGTGGAATTCGTAGCCGCAACGAAGGAGCGACCACCGTTCATCACAATACGAGTAAGTGATGCTGGGTCGATCCCAATTCGTTGAAACTGATCTAGATGTAAACCTAGATGATGAGCGGTGATTGCCTTGATGACATCACCATGAGAAACGAAGAGGGTGATCTTCCCTGGTAGTGCAAGCCGCTGAACCGCCTCGGTGCTTCGCGCAAGCATCTCGTGGAAGCTCTCCCCAGCAGGAAAACGAACCGAGGATGGGTTCGATTGAATAATCTTCCAGAGGGGCTTCTTAGAAAGACGAGCGAGCGAGATCCCACTCCACTCTCCGTATTCCATCTCGATAATTCCCGCGTCTTTAATGACTTCAATCGCTGGATTCGCTTTGATGAAGGGAGCTATCGTCTCCCGCGCCCGTAGAAGTGGGCTGACAACGATGCGAGCGACCTTCACGCCACTCAGGTGTTCCGCCACTTTAATCGCTTGGTTGAATCCGCGCTCTGATAAGCCAACTGACTTATCTCGGCCAGCGAGGATCGAACGGGCATTCGCCGTCGAGTGCGCATGGCGAAGCAGCAATATCTCAGTAGGACGTGTCATATAAGAAGGCTACCGAGTAATTGGAGTTTCCGTTGGTAACCTCTCGTCCATGGAGTTGCGATCACTTGGAAATTCTGGCCTGATGGTTTCACGGTTAGCCCTTGGCACGATGACATGGGGGCGCGATACCGATGAACACGAATCAGCAGAGCAACTTCGTTCATTCTTAGAGGCAGGCGGAAATCTTCTGGATACTGCTGCCAAATACGGTGATGGGGATAGCGAACGGGTCATTGGCGGCTTCTTGGGGACTCTTATCAACCGGAACGAGATTCTTCTCGCCACCAAAGCCGGTAGCACTTCTCGAGCTCCACAACGTCAACGGGATAATTCTCGATCCTCCCTCATGGAAGAACTCAATAGTTCACTGGAGCGACTTGGCGTAGATCACATCGACCTTTGGCAGATTCAGGGTTGGGATAAGGAAACGCCGATTGAAGAGACGCTCGCGACGATGGATTACGCAGTCCGTTCCGGGAAGGTGAGATATATCGGTTTATCAAATATAGCGGGTTGGCAATTGGCCCGGGCGGCCACGATGCAGAATCCGCTGTTTGGGAAAGAACCGATCTCTTCCATACAGACCGAGTATTCACTGATGAATCGCGTCTGTGAAGAAGAAATCGCGCCAGCCGCTCGCGAGTTGGGGGTCGGTCTATTAGCGTGGTCGCCCCTGGGTCGCGGTGTTCTCACCGGGAAATATCGGCAAGGGATCCCTTCGGATTCGCGTGGGGCTACGCCACACTTTGCCGAATTTATCTCGCCATATTTAGATCCGCGCGGTAGGTCGATTGTCGAAGCAGTCTGTGTCGCCGCCGAAGGACTTGGCTACAGCCCACTCGAAGTGGCTCTTGCGTGGGTACGCGACAGCGTCGATGTGGCAAGTGCGATAGTTGGTGCGCGAACTGCGGCACAGCTTAAAGGTGTGCTCGCATCAGAGGAAATTATTCTTCCCGAACAAGTCCGCTTCGCGTTAGATGATGTCTCTGCCGCTCTTCTCTGATGAGAAAAATTAACAATTTCCGAGGAAGCGAGCAAGTACTCGCACACCGAAAACTAAACCATCAACCGGAATTCGCTCGTCCACACCGTGAAAAAGTGCGAAGAAATCTAAATCATCAGGAAGCTTCACCGGGCTATAGCCGTAGCCGATGATTCCAAGATCAGATAGCGCCTTGTTATCAGTCCCACCACTCATTAAATATGGAACAGGAATTCCTTGTGGGTCTTCGGCAAGGAGCGCATCGCACATACCCTTCACGAGCGCTCCCTCAAACTCAACTTCGAGTGCCTTGTCCCTTACAAGTACTTCAATCTCGGCATCGCTTCCGGTAATTTCCTTCAGGGTATCGACCAACTCATCTTCAAATCCTGGCAAGAAGCGGCCATCAATTACCGCTGATGCCGCGCCTGGGATTACATTAGCCTTGTAGCCCGCATCCAATATTGTCGGATTCGAAGTATTTTGAATCGTTGCACCCATCATGCGGGCAGCGCCACCTAGATGTTTAAGGAGAGGTCGAGGATTTTCTGGGTCGTACTTCTCGCCTACCAATTCAGCGACCTTTGAGAAAAATTTTGCACCTGTCCTTGTCTCACGTTGCGGCCATTGATATTCGCCAATACGTGCGACTACCCGTGCTAATTTTGTGACAGCATTTGCGGGGTTGATAAAGGATCCATGACCTGCACTCCCAGTCGCAGTAATTTTTAGCCACTGAATACCCTTTTGAGCCGCCTCGACGAAGTAGAGGCGATGCCCGCCTGTGATCGTTACCGAAAAACCACCGACTTCAGATATCGCTTCCGAATAGCCATCGAATAACTCTGGTCGATTTTTTACCAACCAGCGAGAGCCATAAATACTTCCGGCTTCTTCATCGGCGAAGAAAATAAGAAGGACATTTCTAGGTGGCATAAATCCGGCTCGCGCCCAAGCCCGAACGAGCGCTAAAAACATTGCGTCGCCATCCTTCATATCAACTGCGCCACGTCCCCAAATGAAGCCATCTTTGATCTCACCGCTAAACGGATCAACGCTCCAATCGTCTGCATTCGCTGGAACAACATCGATATGTCCGTGTACAACGATTCCGGGGCGGCTCTGATTAACACCTTTGATGTGTGCGACGACGTTGACGCGATTCGGTGCCGGTTCGATCAACTCAGATTGGATTCCGACCTCTGCTAATTTTGCCGCGCAGTATTCTGCAACTGCTTTCTCATCGCCCTTGCCATCACCATAATTAACGCTGGGTATGCGAATCAATTCTTGCAACAGCACGACTACATCGGCCTCCATCTCAGCCATCTGCTCTGGCGTAAGGTGATAATCGATTCCGGCGTTTTTTTCTACATTCTGGCTCATGGTGCAATCCTGCACTACAAGTGCTCCATTTCCCACGCCCGAGAGAGATTGCTATATTTCTCTACTGACCCTCACGCGGAGTGCTGGGTAAGACACTCGTCCGGGTGGCGGAATTGGCAGACGCGCATGCTTGAGGTGCATGTCCTCGCAAGGGGTTCGGGGTTCAAGTCCCCGTTCGGACACCGGGTTTGAGGTGGCAAGATACGGCCATGGCCGAGCTCACCTATTACTGCGGAACGATGGATAGCGGTAAATCAACTCTCGCTCTTCAGACCGCCCATAATCATCAGAGCCGTGGACGAAGTGGCGTGATCTTCACCAATAAAGATCGCGGCGGTCCCGGGATGATCACTAGCCGCCTTGGATTGAAGAGCGAAGCGATCGAAGTTGGGAGTGACCTTGATCTCCATAAATTCATCGTTGATGCCTTGAGTCAAGGTGAGAGAGTTGAATTCATTATCTGCGACGAAACTCAATTCTTTGAGCCAGATCAGATTGAACAATTAGCACGGATAGTTGATGGCCTTGGGATTGATATTTATGCCTTTGGTATCTTGACAGATTTTAGAACGAAGATGTTTCCTGGCTCAGCGCGGCTGGTCGAGCTTGCAGATAGAGTTTTACCCCTTCAAGTTGAGGCGCTCTGCTGGTGCGGTCACCGTGCGACACACAATGCACGTGTCGCCTATGGTGAAATGATTACCGAAGGAGAGCAGGTGGTTGTCGGAGATACTGAGGATCAAGATGCTATCGGTTATGAAGTGCTCTGCCGCCGCCACCATATGAGACGTGTTACTGGCCGATCGGCACACATGGCGAGACCAGAACCACTACCCTTCCAAGGCTTTCAGTAAAAAACCAACTACACAACACAAAGGAGTTCGACGATGGAATCAAAAGGGTATGCAGCACTTGTCGCTAATGGAAATCTAGAACCATATTCTTTCCAACGTCGTGATCTTGGTAAGAACGATGTGGCTCTTGATATTTTATTTGCCGGAATCTGCCACTCTGATATTCACCAAGTTCGTGAAGAATGGGGATCAAGCCTCTTTCCTATGGTTCCTGGTCACGAAATCGTTGGTCGGGTTACCGCGATCGGAACCGGAGTAAGTAAGTTCAAAGTCGGCGAACTAATCGGTGTTGGTGTCTTTATTGACTCGTGTCGAACATGTGAGAACTGTGTATCGGGGTTGCAACAGTATTGCCTCGAGGGCATGACTGGTACTTACAACACGTACGAACGGAATACGACGAATATTGCGCTCGGCGGTTATTCAAATAATTTTGTCATTGACGAAGGCTATGCAGTCCACGTTCCGGATAATTTGCCACTTGAAGGTGTAGCACCACTGATGTGTGCCGGAATCACCTTATACTCGCCGCTTAAGCACTGGGGAGCTGGTCCTGGAAAGAGAGTTGCCGTCATGGGACTGGGCGGCTTAGGACACATGGGAGTGAAGTTTGCTGCGGCACTCGGTGCTCACGTAACCGTCCTCTCTCACTCGCCATCGAAGCGGAATGATGCCCTAGCCATGGGAGCCAATGAATTTGTAGTAATGGATTCTGACGAAGCCTTCGATGGATTAAAACGCTCGTTCGACATCATTCTCAACACTGTTTCGGCCGATCTCAACATAGAGAAGTACCTCAATCTCGTAAGTGTCGATGGCACACTGGTCATGATCGGTTTACCATCTTCACCAGTCTCGGTAGGTATCGGAACCCTGATCGGCTCGCGAAGAAGTATCGCTGGTTCAATGATTGGTGGTATTCCAGAACTCCAGGAGATGTTGAACTTCTGTGGTGAGCATCAGATTGTCAGCGATGTCGAAATTATTGCACCCGCTTATATCAACGAAGCGTACGAGCGCACTGTGGCTTCAGACGTGAAATATCGATTCGTCATTGATACGTCCGCTTTTTAATTACCTAACAAAGTTTAAAGATTTTATAGAAAGTGATGAGCTGCCGTTGCGATAAAAGGCGCCAAGAATATGGCCGGCAGCAAATTACCGATCGCAATAATTTTTATATTAAGAATTCGCAATCCAATAGCGGCGAGCAGTACTCCCCCGACAGCTGTCATTGCACCGACTTGGTACTCGTTCATGACGCTACCTAGTCCCCAACCCGCAACAGTCCAGAGGCCTTGATAGATACCGACCGGGATAAAAGATGCGAGGACACCCCATCCAAAGGTCGCGGCAAAGGCGATCGACGTGATGCAATCCAAGAGGCTCTTCAAGATTAGTTGCTGATGGCCGGTATTCATTCCATCAGAGATAGAACCGAGGATTGCCAACGGACCGATGGCAAAGAGCAAAGATGCCGCCATAAAGCCTTCAATAAAGTTATTATGAGAAGAATCAGCGAAGCGTTTGCGTAGAAGCAGCCCGAAGAGCTCCAAGTGACGTTCGATATCGAGGGCCCCTCCTATCAAAGCACCAACGACCAGAGCGGCAATAATGGTAAGCAAGGTCCAGCCCTTGGGTAGTGCCGAGATATAACTTGGTTTCCAGATGATACGAAGCGCATCGGCAGCTGCGATGAGTGTGACCAGGCCTAGGCCATCGGTAATAAGCAACCGTGTCTTCTCTGGTATCCGATTCCCAAAGAAGACGCCAAGGGTGCTACCACCGACTATTCCGATGATATTGAGGAGAGTTCCGAAGCCGACAAACATTAGCCAAATATTCCAAAACGTACGATGGAGAGTATTCCGACCACGAGGCAATACAGTGCGAATGGGCGGAGCGTCTTACTTTTGAAATACTTCACGAGGAAAGTCACCGCAATGAAGGTCGCGATGAACGAGGTGATCGTTCCCGCTAAGAGCGGACCATTAGAGCCTGGAGCGATTGCACCATGATGAAGTAGCTTTGGAAGCTTGAGGATCGAGGCTCCCAGTATTGCTGGAAAGGCAAGTAGAAAGGCGAAATCAGCGGCGGTGGATCGAGAGAGGCCTCGCAACATTCCGAAGCTGATTGAGACACCGAATCGGGAGATGCCAGCGAAGAGTGCTGTGCTTTGACCGATCCCGACGATGAGGGCCTGCCCAATTGAGATCCGTTCAACGATTGCGGCATCAGAATCCTTCACCATTGCATGTGCATGGCGCCGTTCGGTGAGGCGTTCAACGGCAAGGAGAATCACTCCGTTGAGCGTCAGAAACATTGCTGCTATGAGGGGCTTTCCAAAGTTCTTTTCAAAGAGCTTATTGAGAAGAAGGCCGAGAATTGCCACTGGAATTGTGCCAACAATTAATCTGATGAGTAGAGGCAGACCTGATCCCGGATTGTTCTTCTTTCGTAGGGCATCGATGGCAGAACTGAAGATGTGTATCCATCTGCGACCAAAGACCAGTAAGAGTGCCACTGCACTTGCGAAGTGAAAGGCAACTGCTATCAACAAATATTGTGGATCAGCCCCAAAACTCTTCCAACTTCCACCAAGCCAAGCTGGAAAGAGTACTGCGTGACCAAGACTTGAAACTGGGAAGAGTTCGGTCACGCCCTGCAGAAGACCGATGACTATCGCTTGAAGATATGTGAAATGAAACATGAGTAGACTCTACAGGTGGAAGATCCGGAAACTGTGGAACCCTCCTCCTTCGCCTCACTCTTAAAAATTCTTTACCCGCAGCGAACGATCCCACATATGAGATGGACGGGAAATGGCCGGTGGGATCTCTCTATCCCTCGAGTTCTCGTTCTCTTCATCGGACTTGCTATTTTCGGATTAGGTGACGGGCTTATCATTGATTCACATATTGGTAATGCACCGTGGTCGGTTCTGGCACAGGGCCTCTCACTTCACACACCATTTTCGATTGGCGAATGTACTTTCATTATTGGCGCCTCGGTTTTACTTTTGTGGTGGCCGCTCAAAGAGCGTCCAGGGTTTGGAACGCTTGCAAATATCGCGATCATCTCGCTCTTCATTCAAATAGCCTTGAACATTTTCCCCACTGTCCACCATAACTTCGCAGCTTCACTTGGGATGGTTTTAGGTGGGATTATCTTGGTAGGGACGGGCTCTACTCTCTACATTACAACTGGCCTTGGTCCGGGGCCTCGAGATGGTTTGATGACCGCTCTTCATCACAAAACTGGGATTAGGGTCGCACGAGTTCGACTTGGGATCGAAATCTGCGCACTAATCGTCGGCGCCCTTTTGGGCGGAACGTTAGGTATTGGGACGGCGCTATTTGCACTACTCATCGGAAATTCGGTTGCGATCTCGCTCAGCGTTATCAAGCACTTCGCAGGCTCCAATCAATAGGAGATCTTCCTTGCTTCAATAAGATCTCATTGGTTCGCGAAAATGGCCTACTTCCAAAGAAGCCACGATAGGAACTGAGTGGACTTGGATGGGGAGACGAGATCGTGAAGGCAGGGTTGAAAAGTGTTGAGTGATTTTTAGCTCGCTCTCCCCATAAAATTCCAATAGTTTGCTCGGTTATAACTGCCCGTAACACCTCATGCGTGAACTGTTGCCAACCTAAATCGGCGTGCGAGAGCGATTTGTGAGGTTGGCAGCTCAAAATTGTGTTCAGAAGCATAACCCCCCGATCTCGCCACGGGGTGAGATCCCCTGTAACGGGTATCGGTAACTGAAGATCGTCTCGGTATTCAAGAAAGATATTCCGCAGCGAAGGTGGAAATTTGCGTTGCGTGGCTGGAATCGAAAAAGCCAACCCGTCTGCATCTTCTGGGTTCGGATAAGGATCCTGCCCTATGACGATTACCTTGATCTCCTCAATTTTCATGTCGAGCGCCCTAAAAATATCTTCCCTTTTTGGATTACAGGGATCGTTTCCCAGCGATACATCGATCCCATCTAGCAGGGAGAGCGAACTTTGCAGCCGGTCAGCCCACTCGGCTCTCAGGAGCGAACGGAGTGGTGCCTGATAACTCATCAGAGTGCCCGGGCGAAGAACCGACCACCCTCTTTAATCAATGAAATCGGTATTCCGTAGGCAGTGGTGAGGTTCTCTGAAGTAAGTACGGCATCGATATTACCGCTACTGACAACGCTGCCATGGGATAACAAGAGGGCATGGGTGGTGCCGTGCGGAATTTCTTCAAGGTGATGAGTGACAATCAAAGTAGCAGGTGAAAGTGGGTCTGTTGCTAACGCATCTAACCGGTGAAGAAGATCTTCACGACCGGAGAGATCTAAACCAGAAGCTGGTTCGTCCAAGAGAAGTAACTCTGGGTTTGGCATCAGCGCCCGTGCGATTAAGGTACGTTTCTTCTCGCCTTCACTCAGCGTTCCAAAAAGTCTAGAGTTCAATTCACGGATCCCGAGCGTCGTTAACAAGCTCATCGCCCGAGATTCATCCCAGAGGTCGTAACTCTCATTCCAACGCCCTACAACGGCATAGACAGCGCTCATGACAAGGTCCAAGACGCGTTCGTCTTCAGGGATTGAAGTGACGAGATTATTTGTCGTCAAGCCGATCCGAGGTCTCAATTCAAAGAGATCAGTCCGTCCAACCCTCTCTCCTAATACGTCAAGAGAGCCGGAGGTCGGGTGAATATTGGTCGCCGCAAGTTGAAGAAACGTGGTCTTGCCCGCACCATTCGGCCCAACGATGACCCAACGTTCCCCTTCAGAGAACGAGAGCGAAATTGGACCGAGGATGGTCTTGCCATCTCTCGTCACCGAGACCTTCTCGAAATTCAGTATCTGGCTCACGGGGGTACAAGATACCTGCTCAGAGATGAAAGAGACGCTAGCCTCACCCTGTGAATAGGCAATCAAAATATACTGGTTTGATTCTCGCCTCTGGCATACGAAACGGCGATCCGGCAACGATCATCCTCGAACAATTGGCGGCATTTTCGGTGATAGTTCTGAGCTCCGATCTCCTCTTCGTGCGAGATCGTTTTATCTTTACCTTGCTCATCGAGCTTAGCCCCGACCACGCTGAAGCAATCTCGAGAGATCTTGATCTGATTACGGAAGCCGGTGAGGTGGATGTGGCCTATGAGTTCACGCCCTTTACAGCACCTGAGAGCGAAGGAACGAATTCACACTACGAGTGCGTCGTCGTGGCCACAGAGATTCACCTCTCTGCACTTTCGGCGCTACAAAAACTACTGACTTCCTATAGCTCGATTGACGCTTTTAAAGTTGCCATTGAATATGGGTTCACCGTTGCTCGATTTACGATCTCAATAACGGAATCCGATGCTGCCGAAATCCAACCAAAGTTAAGGGAGATCGCGAAATCTCAGGCTCTCGGACTTAATCTTTATAACGCCTCGCAGCACACGACCGGCAACGAGCTGGTCCTTCTTGACATGGACTCAACTTTTATTAATGAAGAGGTGATCGATGAAATCGCCGCCCTTGCAGGAGTTGGCAGCGAAGTCGCCGCCATTACTGAGAGTGCTATGCGTGGTGAACTCGACTTTGCTCAATCTTTAAGGGCGCGCACTGCCCTTCTGGCTGGGAAACCGGCGACACTTATCGACGATGCTAGAGCGAAAATCACCTTGACTCTTGGAGCTAGAGATCTTGTTCGAGCACTACATGCAAAGGGTGCTCGGGTTGGAATTGTCTCGGGTGGCTTTCACGACCTCATCGATGAATTTTTAGCTCCCCTTAACGTGGATCTTGTCGTCGCGAATAGGTTCGAGTTCAAAGATGGTCTCTTTACCGGCGCGATCCTTGGGGAGATCGTAGACGCCGAAGTGAAGGCGAGAACTCTTATAAGCTCTCGAGGCGAAGCTGTAAGAACCATAGCCATAGGCGATGGCGCAAACGACATTGCGTTGATAAAGGCTGCCGATCTAGGCATCGCATTCTGCGCCAAAGATGCACTGAAGGCGGAAGCCGACATTTCTCTGACCCACCGAGATCTCAGAGCGGTGCTGCCACTCTTGGGTTATTAGATTCGGCAGGCGTGGATATCTGTTACCAGAATCCCTCTGGCACCAACTTTCCAGAGATCATCAAGAATACGATTAACACTCTTACGCTTCACCATCGCTCGAACAGCGCTCCAGTCCGCGCGTTGTAGTGGTGAGACTGTTGGTGATTCGATTCCTGGCGTGAGAGCACATGCTTTCTCTAAATTGCTATTAGCGACGTCATAATCGACGAGTACATATTGACGAGCCATGACAACTCCGTTGAGTCGGCGAATCACCGTTTCGATCTCTTCACTGCGAGTTGGCTTGTCCCCTTCAATCAGAATCGCCTCGCTCTCCAAAAGCGGCGCACCGAACGTTGCAAGGCCTGCTTGGCGCAGCGTTCCGCCAGTCGAGACGACATCCGCTATCGCGTCGGCAACTCCGAGTCGAATAGCACTCTCAACTGCGCCATCCAATCTCACGACAGTTGCACTGATCTTTGCCTTTGCCAGGTATTGCTCAAGCAGACCAGGATAGGCAGTTGCGATTCGGAGTCCGGCGAGATCACTTTCGTGTAAAGATTTGGTGGCAGGGGCGGCGAAACGAAAAGTAGATTTCCCAAAATCCAGTGGCAGGATCTCTTTAGCACTTACTCCTGAGTCGATGAGGAGATCTCGTCCTGTTATGCCTAACTCGAGCTCGCCAGAACTCACATAGATTGCGATATCGCGGGGACGAAGGTAGTAAAATTCAATATCATTTTCTGAGTCATAGAGAGTTAGATCTCTGTTATCGGTGCGTTGTCTATACCCGGCTTCGCGCAGCATGAGGGATGCGCTATCCGAGAGAGAACCTTTATTCGGGACTGCGATCTTAAGCATTATGTCTCCTGGTTAGTGGGGAAGATCTAGAGCGTACGGTAGATATCTTCAGGCGTAATTCCGCGTGCCACCATAAGGATTTGTAGCCGATAGAGAAGTTGTGAAATCTCAAGAGCCAGGGCTGCATCACTTTCATGTTCACCGGCGAGCCAGACCTCCCCGGCCTCTTCGATGATCTTCTTTCCCATCGCGTGAATGCCATCATCCAGCGCCGCCACGCTCGCTGAACCAGCCGGCCGCAGCAGAGCCTTCTCCGAGAGCTCGAGATAGAGTTGATCGAAATTCTTCACTTTGTGATTTTACTCGAGACCAGCAGCGGATGTTGCCAATTTACGAAGGGTATCGAGCATCTGGATCGGAGATTGAGCCTTATAGACAGCGCTCCCAGCAACAAAGGTATCTGCGCCGGCCAGAGCTGCGATTTCAATCGTCTCGATCGAGACTCCGCCATCAACTTGTAACCAGATTGCGCGGTCGAGTAGTTCGATCGCTGCTCGAACTTGAGCAACTTTTGGCATCATCTCATGCATGAAGCTCTGCCCACCAAAACCTGGTTCTACCGTCATGATCAAGACCATATCGACATCGGCGATAAAATCGGAGAGTTCAGAAAAATCTGTCTCAGGTTTGATGGCAATGCTAACCCTTGATCCGGCGGAGCGAATCGCTTCAATCGTCGCACGTGGATAACTGCTCGCCTCGAGGTGAAAGGTAACACTCGCAGCCCCGGCCTCTGCGTAGCGCACCGCCACGTCATCAGGATTGATGATCATCAGATGCGCATCAACCGGCAAAGATGATTCTTCGATGATTTTCGCAGATTCTCGAAGCGAAAAGGTAAAATTGGGAACAAAGATATTATCCATTACATCGAGATGAAGGAGATCAGAGGAAGCGGCAACGCGTTCGATCTCGTTTCGAAGGTCAGATCGATCCGCGTTCAAGATGCTGGGGCAGATCCGAATCCTACGATCTAGACCCGTGCTCATATCCTTACGATACCTCTGGCGGGCGCCCAAAGAGCGCCATGAACATTGAATCGGTACCGTGGCTATCTGACCACATTTGAATCGTGCCATCTTCTCTTAAGAAATTCATGCTACGAGCAGTCTCGGGAATGAATGGCCCAAGAGAGCGCAGTTCGAACTCTGGGTGACGATAAAGGAAATCTGCGATTTGAGCTGTCGTCTCACTCCGATGTGGTGAACACGTGACATACGCGATCAACCCATTCGGTTCGAGCAGTGCAACGCCAGCGTCGAGCAGCAAGCGTTGAAGAGTCACGAGCCCTTTCAGATCCGACAAGGTCTTCCGCCACCGTGATTCGGGTCGGCGCCGTAGCGCACCCAATCCGCTACATGGCGCATCGATCAAGATTCGATCATAGCGATGATCGAGTCTCGGTAGATCCTCGCCAAGATGAGAGATGACCTGGGCCTTGGGGATCACGTGACTTACCAATTCGGCGCGATGCGGGGTGGGTTCGTTGGCAGTGAAATTATCTTTCGGTCTGGATTCGTGGAGTAAGTTGTAGAGCATCGCAGCTTTACCGCCCGGACCTGCGCACATATCTAGCCAACTCAGATAATCGACATCTGTTGCGGTGTTGAAAAATATTTCACTGACTAGTTGGGAACCAAGATCTTGCACACCAGCTCGGCGTTCATGAACGGCTACATATGAACCAGGCATCTTTCCGGCCGTAAGTGCGTAACTACCTTCGTTGATAATTTCACCTCCCTCTTGCAACAATTCTGCTCGAGTTGATTTTCCTGGCCAGCATACGATGTGCGGAGCAACGGGGGTATTATGAGCTTGCAGTAGCGCCACGAGTCTTGACTCATCTTTCAATTGATCGCGTAATGCGTTGACGATCCATTCTGGGTGGGAGTAAAGCGTTGGAAGATCCGTCAAAGTTTCAAAATCAACTGGCTCGCGTAGCGCAGCTCGAAGGATCGCATTCACAAATGAAGCTTTACCCTCCCCTGCTACAGAACGAGCCAACTCAACGGTCGCATCAACAGCTGCGTGATCCGGTACCCGCATCTCATAGATTTGATGGAGCCCGATCCGCAATAAATCAATCACCGCTGGATCCAGAGTTTCAAAGGGTCGGTCAATCTTCGCTCGGATAACAAAATCATGCTTCCCTTGCATTCGCAGGGTGCCGTAGCTTAATTCGGTAGCGAAGGATCTATCCCGTTCATCAAGCCTGGAATCCGCCAGCAGTTGAGGTAATCGAATGTTTGCGAAAGCACCTTCACGGTTTACCTGAGAGATGAGACGGTATGAGACAAGTCGACTCTCGTCAGGGCGAGCTTTTGTGAAGAGCGGTTTAGCCAAGAGTGGAGAACCTCTCGCCCGCCTCTAAACGTGCGCCACGAAGGAAGTCTGCGGCGCTCATTCGGTTTTTTCCAGCCGGCGTTACGTCAGAGATCTCCAGCGCTAAATCTAAACTCTGCACGAATGCCCGAGAACCCTCACCCCATACTTCCCCAATGGATCGATGATTAGCCGAGAGATCAGCAATCTTCGCCTGATGGATTGTGATTTTCTCGCCTCGAAAATGTGAGTAGGTACCAGGCTTATGGCCAAGTGCCCGAATCTGTCGAAGGATCTGGATTGATGAAGTATTCCAGTCGACCTCGCCCATCTCGCGCGAAATCTTCGCAGCCGCGGTGGCGCCAGCGACAGTTTGAGCCTTTGGCTTTTCCCCTTTGGCAATCATCTCTACAACGTCAATAATACGCTCGCCGCCTCGAACCGACATGGTGGCGAGAAGCTCTTCCGTTGTTGCCTCATCACCGATATGCATCTCTTCCGTCAAATATATCGGCCCAGTATCCATCCCTTTATCCAATTTGAAAATAGTAATTCCAGAGACTTCATCACCTTCCAGGATGGCCCATTGAACTGGTGCTGCCCCGCGCCATCGTGGCAACAACGAAAAGTGAAGGTTGAGCCAGCCAAAACGTGGCCCGTGTAGAAGTTCGGGCGGAATCAATTTCCCATAGGAAGCAGTTATGACGAGTTGGGGCTGTGACTCGAGTAGGTGCTTATTTATCTCAGAAAAATCGACTGGTTTTGCAACTGTGAGTGCCCTGTCGGCGGCCCAGAGCGCAAGTTCGTTCGCAACAACGCTCTGACCGCGCCCAACCCTTTGATCTGGATGTGTAATGATCGAGGAGAGGGTATGTCGTGAATCGATAATCGCCTCAATCACTGGAACGCTTATGAGTGAGGAAGAAGCTACCGAAATCTGCATAGGTTAATGTCCTAGACCATGAGTGGGATGCGGGGAGAATTTGATTGAGGGGATTTCGCCGACTGCGACTGCGTTCGTGAACCATGCACTTTCACGAATCTCTTTCATCGCTCCTTTTCGAAGTTCAGAGCCCATTCGATCAACGAAGAGGATGCCGTTTAAGTGATCGGTCTCGTGCTGCAAAGCGCGCGCTAGGAACTCTGTTCCCTCGATGGTGAGAGGTTCGCCATGCATAGAGAAGCCCTTTGCAACAGCGCGAAGCGCACGTGGTGTATCGGCAAAGACGCCAGGAAAAGAGAGGCAACCTTCTTCGCCATCTTGCATTTCATCACTGAGATCTAGAGTCGGGTTGACCAGATGTCCTTCGATTCCATCTACTTCCCACACGAAGACCCTCAGTGAGACCCCAATTTGGGGGGCGGCTAAGCCAGCTCCAGGGGCATCGTGCATAGTTTCTGTTAGATCTGCTACGAGAGTACGTAGCTCCTTATCAAAATCGACCACCAAGGATGCTGGGGTCGTGAGGACTGGGTCGCCAAAATAACGGATTGGTTGAATGGCCATCGGAGTATTCTACTCGCAACGATTGACCCTGTTAGACAATAGAGAATGGATCGAATCTCAGAGCGAAGGGTGGGTTCTTCTGGGCGGCTCGCACGCGCTGCACTCCTGCTAGGAGTTCCGAGAATTCTTCACCCCGAGCTAACTCCACTTTCACCAGCACTCGATCGATTCCCTTCGCGGTTTTAACCATGGCGTAAGCGATGAAATTTCGAGCTTGAAGAAGTGCTGAAAGCCCCGCAAGATCGGTGAAACTTCCTTCGCAGATGATCACACGATAGAAGGGTGGGAGCTGCACAAGGAAGCGTTCGTTGGATTCACGAAGGGCAAGATCGTAGGCCTGTGAGCGGATCATCCCTTGAGCGACGATCTCTTGTGCCGGGAGCGAGAGATAGAAATCTCCATCAGGGGTGAGCGAGGCTAATAACTTGAACCAGTGGCTGCGCATCTCTTCTTGGCTGCGTAGATCAACATGCGAATATCCCGCTTCTGCGTCGAGAATAAAGATCCCCTGATATTGCGCGACTGGTTCTGATCCGATGGTGGCCACTACGAGTGATACCCCGGAAGGAATTTGTAGGATCTGGTCTGTCCCCGAGGACTGGATGACGCGGTGTTGAGGAAAGGCACGACCAAATTCAGCGGCCTTACGTATCGCACCACGAGAGGTCAACCACATCTCTGGACTATTGCAATGTGGGCAGTGCCAGTCGAGCGCTACCTCGCCACATAGTGCACACGTTGGTGATGACCCGTTTCTAAGAATCGCAAGTTGTCCACCGCAGGAACAGATACCTTTCGTTCGACATTTCTTGCAAGCGAAACCATTTATATAACCGGCTCGCGCGACCGAGATCAGCACATTTCCTCTTTGTAGTGAACGTTCAATCATCGGGAAGATCGCAGGCTCGTCTCCTTCGGGGGTCAGGAATCTCATCGTCTTTACCTTGGGTGCATTGAACTCATATTTAGTTAACCAACCAACTTCAACTTGCCGAACAACTTCTACCGAGGGTGAATTAGAAATAAAGATAATCGAGTGCTCCCGGCTGCGAAGAAGAGCAACATCTCGGCTGTTCCAACTTGGGGAACGCCGCTCGTAATGATGACTCTCTACCTCATTAAAAATGATCAAGGTATCGTTCTGATGGAGGGAGAGTAGGACGCCATTTCGGAGCGTGAGAACGATCCCCGCCGTCATCGAATTGGCTACAAGGTACCTTTCAAAACGGTCACTCTTGCTCTGACGAGAGGTGTTCGACACCCAATTGATCCGAAAACGGTCGAGAATCTCCTGACAGGCTATTAAATCCTTAAAATCAGGAAGAACGATAACCGCCTTTCCTCGCACAGCTCGCTCGATCGCTATCGAGATTATTCGCTCATAAGAGTTACTACATGGTGAGAGAACAAGTAGATCTCTAAGCCGATCGCCGCCTTGTAACCGCCGAATTAACGCAGGCGGGAGAGCAACGGGTTGACTCGTCACATCATTAAGGCTTTCACCAATCACCTGACCCTGATTTCGAAGGTATCGCTTCTCCCCTACCTTGGAAAAAGGTGGTGCCGTACTCGATAGAAAAGACCAAGCATCTGTCGCATAACGTCGTCCGAGTGCGAGGGCCAGTTCAATCTGCGCTTCTGTATATACCGGCACTGCCGAAATTAATGAGAGGATAGCTTTGACATCACCAGCGGTTTTGCTTTCAGTGGCTCGCGTGAGGATGACGCCTTCAACGGTGTGGCTGCCGAATGGGACAAAGACCAGATCTCCGACTCCCGCCCTCTCTGCACCCGCTATGAGACGATAGGAATAGATCTCCTGCGATTGAAGAAAAGGCGAATCGATGAGTACTTCGATATACGGTTCATCTTCAAGAAGTTTCGGTGCGATAAACGCCTTCTCAATACGTAACTTGAGTGGCTTAACTGAAGCCACTCCCTATCAACCTTTAACTGCGTTTTTTAAGGCCTCGGCACGATCGGTTCGCTCCCAGGTAAATTCAGGCAGTTCGCGGCCAAAGTGACCATATGAACTTGTCCGTGAGTAGATAGGACGGAGTAAATCTAAATCTCGGATGATCGCCGCAGGGCGAAGATCAAAGACCGCCTCTATTGCACTCTCAATCTGCAGCACAGGTACCTTCTCAGTTCCAAAGCATTCAACGAAGAGACCCACCGGTTGAGCCTTGCCGATGGCATAGGCAACCTGAACTTCACAACGTGTAGCTAGCCCTGATGCAACGACGTTCTTCGCTACCCAGCGAACGGCATACGCCGCCGAACGGTCCACCTTCGATGGATCTTTTCCAGAGAAGGCGCCTCCGCCATGCCGTGCCATGCCGCCGTAGGTATCCACGATGATCTTTCGGCCAGTCAATCCGGCATCACCCATCGGGCCCCCAATAACGAAACGACCCGTTGGGTTGATAAGAATCTTGACGTTACTGATATCAATTCGTAAATCCGCGATTATTGGTTCAATAACATATTTTTTTATTTCTGGGATTAAGGATTGCTCGATATCGGTATCTGCGGCGTGTTGCGAACTGACAACAACTGTATCTAACGCGACCGCTTTATCTCCATCGTACTCAATCGTTACCTGGGTTTTACCATCGGGCCGCAAATATCGAAGTTGGCCTGATTTACGAACCGTTGCCAATTGTGAAGAGAGTTTATGTGCGAGTGCAATAGGCAGAGGCATGAGCTCGGGCGTATCATCGCACGCATAGCCAAACATGAGTCCCTGGTCCCCAGCTCCTTGCAAATCAAGCGGATCAACGGATGAACTCACTCGCTTCTCGAAGGCCGAGTTGATGCCTTGCGCAATATCAGCCGACTGTTGTCCGATCGACAACGAGACACCGCACGAGTTGCCGTCAAAACCTTTATCAGATGAGTCATAACCAATGCCAAGAACGGTATCTCGAACGATGGTCGTCACATCTGCATATCCCGAAGTAGTCACTTCACCAGCTACATGTACTTGGCCCGTAGTGATGAGTGTTTCAATCGCGACTCGAGATGAGGTGTCTTGGCTCAGCAAGGAGTCGAGAATCGCATCTGAAATTTGATCCGCCATCTTATCTGGGTGACCTTCGGTTACAGATTCAGAGGTGAAGAGGCGTTTACTCATTGGCCAAACCTAACTTAAAGGCGGTCAAATCAAGAAGTTTATGGGCTAACTCGACCTTACTTAATGAAGTTATAACTTCACTAACGCCATCGTTATTCATGATAACCCCCGAAGTGAGATCTGAGCCAAAAATCGCTCCCCCCGAAACATCGTTCATGTAGATGAGGTCAAGGTTCTTCTCGCGGTATTTTTCAATCGCCTTATCGACGCCACCGCTACCGGTCTGGGCCGCGAATCCAATGAGTATCCGATCAACCTTTACCGCCCCGAGTGATTTAAGAATATCTTCGGTTGGAGTTAGATCGATAGAGTTATATCGACTCTTCTCAAGCTTCTCGTCTCTGATCTGCGATGGCCTGGCATCAGCAACGGCAGCAGTCATAAAAATGATGCGAGCTGCTGTGAAGTGAGCCAGAACTGCCTCGTGCATCTCGGCGGCGGTGTTTACTCGAATGAGAGTAATGCCTTCAATCTCTGGTTCGTGAGAATTGGCTGCAATTAGTGTGACATCCGCACCTCGCACTGCGGCGGCAAAGGCCACAGCAAATCCTTGCTTACCGGAAGACCGATTTCCAATATAACGAACTGGATCGATCGGCTCTTGCGTACCACCTGCTGTTATCAGGACTTTAATCCCCTTAAAATCTGCCTTGCTCTTCAAGGTTGCCTCAAGCGCTGCGATAATCTTTTGACTCTCGGGATACCGACCAATGCCACTATCCGAACCCGTCATTCGTCCTTCATCGGGATCGACAACGATGACACCGCGGGAACGCAAAACCGCCACGTTACTTTGAGTCGCCGAGTTCAACCACATCTCTGAATGCATCGCCGGAACGAGAATCAATGGGGCTTGGGATGCAAGAATTACATTGGTAAGGAGATCATCTGCTCGGCCTTGAGCGATTCTCGCAAGTAAGTCTGCGGTGGCGGGCGCGATAAGTACGGCATCGGCGGTACGCGCTAAGGAAATATGGGCAACGTTGTGTACATCGCTCCAAAGATCGTCGTAAACCGGTCGGCCCGAGAGCGCAGCCCACGTGGCACTACCAACGAAGTTTTGAGAAGAGCGAGTCGGGATTACCGTCACAAGAAAACCATGATCCTGCAGCCGTCGGATCAGATCGGCGCTTTTATATGCTGAAATACCACCACCGACGCCGAGAACGATCTCCCGACCACGAGGAAACATAAGGGCTACAGGTTAAGCAGTTTTTTCTGGAGCCTTAGGCTCTAGATTTTCCAGCGTGAGAAGACCTTCATTGATCTCCCGCAATGCGATCGAGAGCGGCTTCTCGTGGACATAGGTTTCGACCAACGGACCAACGTACTCAAGCAGGCCTTCGCCCAATTGTGAATAATACGCATTGATCTGGCGGGCACGCTTTGCCGCGTAGAGAACAAGACTATATTTTGAGCCAGCTTTATCGAGCAGTTCATCTATCGAAGGATTGGTGATTCCATCCATATTTGAGATTGAGCTCACAAGCGCCTCTTTCATTTCACTAAATATATATACCGGCGGCAACAAGAGTTGAACCGGATCGATCGCAATAGGGACGAAGACATTTAGCTCTCTTCAGAAGTCACCAAGGATACCAGTTCTTCAATGACCTTTCCGACCTCCTGATTTACAAGGATATGGTCGAATTCGCTAGCGGCCTTCATCTCAGCCTGTGCGAGAGCCAACCGTGCCGCCTGACGCTCAGGGCTATCTGTTCCCCTGCCAATCAATCTCGCCTTTAACTCCTCCCATGATGGCGGAGCAATAAAGACCAAGAGCGCGGATGGTAGCGCTGTTCGGACCTGCCGCGCGCCTTCAATCTCAATCTCAAGGAGGACGCTCTTCCCGAGCTCTAACCAATGTTCTATGGGTTCTTTCGGTGTTCCGTATCGGGCGCCAGCAAACTCGGCCCACTCGAGAAAAGCTGAATCAGCGGTCATCTGATCGAACTTAGTATCGGTGTAAAAGTAGTAATCGACACCCTCGCGTTCACCCTCGCGCGGCTCTCTCGTCGTTGCAGAGATCGAGATCCAAAATCTTGGATCAGTCCGCAGTGCACGACTAATCGTGCTCTTGCCGACGCCGCCGGGACCAGAAATCACAATGAGGGTTCCGCGTCGCGGATCTAGTTTAGACATTGAAAGCTCCCCCTTCAGCGCAGCTAACTGATTACGGCCCAACCCAGCGATTCTGCGTGTCGGTGATATTTTAGCGCGCTCCATCACCGCTTCTGCCCGAACTTTACCAACGCCTGGAACCGCTCCTAACAATTCAGAGACCCTCATTCGCTGGATCGCCGGATCTGCCAAATTAATAACATCAAAGATACTGAGCTGAGAATTCCGTAACTGCTCTTTGACTGATGCTCGTGTTTGACGGGCTGCGTTAGCAGATAAGAGCGCCGCAGTTCGCGCTTCAACCGAGAGCTTAGGCGGAAGTGGCATCATCGAGAATCTCGCGCGCCCTATCGCGCATCGCTTGCACACCATCTTTATAGAGCGATGTAATGGGTCTCCCAATTACTAAGTAAGTCGAGCCAGCGAGCATGGCAGCCTGTGGCGTCATAACACGACTTTGATCTCCGATTGCCGAACCAGAAGGCCTCACGCCTGGGGTGATAATCGCCGGCTCTGATCCAATCCGATCTCGAATCCCAGCAACCTCTAACGGCGATGAGACGATCGCTCGCGCTCCGGCTTTTATTGCAAGCTCAGCAAGTTCTATTGCGCTATCGCCAGCGCTCTTTGCATATCCGATCTTTCGCAGATCCGAATCGCTGAGGGAGGTAAGGATTGTTACCGCTGTAATGTCAATATTTGGCGCAGCGATGGCTGCCGCTCTAATCATTTCCGAGCCACCAGAAGCGTGAACTGTCAGAAACTTCGGCGCGATCGAGAGGATTGAAGAGGTAGCTCCTGCAACAGTATTGGGGATATCGTGCAATTTGAGATCTAAGAAGAGGTCGAAGTCGCCTGCGGTTCGAAGTTTTTCGATACCAGCGGTACCAAATTTGAGGAAGAACTCTAAACCCGCTTTATAGGTCGCGATCGAATCGTTCGTTGCTCTTATCCAAGCACAAGCAATCTCGAGGTCATTGGTATCAAGCGCCAATATCAGTGGATTCATCATGGCAACTCTCTATGGGCGAAGCCAATCGCTTCCTGCAAACTGGCAAAACCTTTCTCGATCAATATTGCTTCGAGTTCCGTTTTTACTTTGATAACAGCTGATGGGTTACCAAAGTTCGCAGTGCCAACCGATACCGCAGAAGCGCCGGCGAGGATAAATTCAAAGGCATCTCGACCATTGGTGATTCCTCCCATGCCAAGAATAGGTAGTTGCGGCAGCGCCGCGTGTACCTGGTATACCGCCCTGATCGCGACCGGACGAATAGCCGGACCACTCAGGCCACCCGTCTTCTGTGCGAGTTTTGGATGCATGGTGTTCGTATCAATCACCATACCTAGAAGAGTATTAATGAGTGCAACACCATCCGCGCCAGCATCTGATACAGCTTTCGCAATCGCAACGATATCTGTTACGTCGGGTGAGAGCTTGGCAATTATTGGTAGCTCACCTCCGATATTGCGTCGAACCGCTTCGATGGCGGCTCGCGCCGTATCGGGCTGGCAAGAGAAGACCATGCCACGATTCTCGACGTTTGGGCACGAAATATTTACTTCTAGCGCAACAACACCGGAGAGGTTACGCATCTTCCGCGCCAAGATTGCATAATCTTCGACGCTCTCCCCTGCGATGCTGACGATTGTTCTAGCACCTTGCGAGGCTAGCCACGGAATGTCGTTCTCTAAAAATGCATCTACCCCAGGGCCTTGCAGTCCAATTGAATTGAGCATGCCGCTCGGAGTCTCTGCCATTCTTGGTGTCGGTCGCCCATTTCTGGCTTTGACCATGATTGATTTAGTAACGACCGCGCCAAGTTCTCGTAACGAGAAGAATTGCACAAGTTCCTTGCCCGACCCAGCACAGCCACTGGCGGTAAGAACTGGGTTAGGAAGAAGAGCACCAGCAAGATTTGTCGCAAAAGAAAAAGTCATTGTCCACTCTTCCCTTCATCGCTAGCGGATCTCTTATCCCAAATAACCTGGGACCCATCCATGACCGGACCATCGATGCATGATCGAAGCATTTTCACAACGCCGCCATCACCTCGGACTGGAACAACACAGGTCATGCAGACCCCTATGCCGCAAGCCATTGATTCTTCAACTGCACATTGATGGAGAATTTGATAATGCTCACTCACCTTGGTGATGGCGGCCAACATCCCCATCGGCCCACACGAATAAATAATCTCAATCTCATTCTCTTCAATCAGCGCTGGCAGAACATCAGTGATCTGTCCTTTGATGCCAGTTGAGCCATCATCGGTTGTGAGAGTAAGAGTTGATACCGACCTTTTACCATCAAGTGGCGCATAAATCTTCACCGCGGTGCTTGCTCCTAAGACCATATCCACTCTGGAGCCTCGTTGTTTCAATAGTTCGGCCAATCCAAAGAGCGGTGCGCTGCCATAGCCGCCGCCAACGAGAAGGGCACGAACAGGCTCGGTTGGAATCCCAAACGCAGTACCAAGAGGCACGACCATATCAACGCTCTCGCCAGCGCCAAGCGCGGTCAACCAACGACTGCCTTGACCATGGGGGGCCACCACTAATTCAATGAGGCCGCCACCCACTCCCCGCTCGGTAGATCTATAAATCGCAAACGCGCGTCGCAGAATCATCGAGGAACCTTCACCACCGACTGCAATAGCAACGAAATTACCTGGTCTGGCTTGAGCGGCCTGTTCGCCAACCGCAAAGACCATGTGATGGTAAGCGCCGACCTTTTTATTACTCATCACTTCAGCGGTTATCTGTTTTGCACGAGGGTTGATCATAATTTCGTACTTACTATCTGCCACTCCTGAAGAGATTTAATTTCAAAGCTCCGATGCTGCATCTCTCGAATACCTTCAACCGCTGCCTTGAATCCTGCGATCGTAGTAATAATTGGAATCGATCGCTGAACAGCCGCTGTTCTAATCAACCAGCCATCCTGTCGACTTCCTCTTCCCAGTGGCGTATTTATCACCAAATCAACCAACGAGCTCGTGACGATATCGACCGCAGATAGACCTGCGCCATCCGTATCTGAGTTTTTTCGGACCAATTTCGATGGAATCCCACTTTTAGCAAGATAGTCGTGCGTGCCACTTGTCGAATAAATAATGAACCCTAGGTCAGATAACGCCTGGGTTGGTTCAAGTGCCGCTGCCTTATCTTGATCAGAGATTGAAATAAATACTGAACCGCTCATCGGGAGTGGGCCGAAGGCTGCGATCTGACTCTTTGCATAGGCTTGGCCAAAAGTTGCTGCTATACCCATTACTTCTCCAGTCGAGCGCATCTCAGGCCCGAGAACTGAATCAACGCCACTTCCATCTAATCGACGGAAACGATTCCACGGCAAGACCGCTTCCTTCACGGAGAGGCCGTTGGCGACGCCATCCCCAGTTGCGGGGAGAGTGCCAAGGATCCGAAGTTCACTGATCGTTTTGCCCGTTGCAATCAACGACGCTGCCTTGGCAAGGGAGACACCGGTCGCTTTACTCACAAATGGGACGGTTCGTGAGGCGCGTGGATTGGCCTCGATAACGTAAAGCGAGCCATCCCGAGTGAGTGCATATTGAATATTGATTAACCCCAGTACCCCAACGTTGGAGGCAATCTTGAGCGTTGCTTCGCGGATCTCTTTGAGTTGGGACGGAGTCAGAGTAATGCTCGGGAGAACGCAGGCCGAATCTCCCGAATGAATTCCAGCTTCTTCGATATGTTCCATCACGCCTGCCAAAAAAAGTTCTGAACCATCAAAGAGCGCATCGACATCGATCTCTATCGCATCATCGAGGAATCGATCTATAAGGACTGGATGGTTCGGAGTAATTTCCGTAGCCTTTTGGATGAATTCTTCGAGTGATTCATCGTCATACACGATCTCCATCCCACGCCCACCCAAAACAAAAGATGGTCTCACCAAGACCGGATAGTTAATTCGATGCGCAATGATCTTTGCCTCTTCGAAAGAACGCGCCATTCCAAATTCTGGCGCACGCAAACCACTCTTCTCCAAGATTTTTCCAAATTCACCTCGATCTTCTGCGAGATCAATCGCACCGGGTGACGTCCCCAAAATAGTGACACCAGCTTCGAATAGCCCGCGAGCTAAGCCAAGCGGGGTTTGTCCGCCAAGTTGTGCAATTACACCGAGGACTGGACCTGCAGCGCTCTCGGCATGAATGACTTCAAGGACATCTTCGAGCGTTAACGGTTCGAAATAAAGGCGATCAGAAGTATCGTAATCGGTAGAAACCGTCTCGGGATTGCAGTTGATCATGATCGTCTCGTATCCCGCTTCGCGAAGCGCAAAAGCCGCATGAACGCATGAATAATCAAACTCAACGCCTTGACCAATTCGATTCGGTCCACTACCGAGTATAAATACCGCTGGCTTTGTGCGTGGGCGAACTTCGTTCTCCTCTTCATACGATGAATAGTGATAAGGCGTATGTGCTTGGAATTCTGCGGCACAGGTGTCTACCGTCTTGTAAACTGGGCGAATATTCAAACGCTCGCGCATCAACCTGACCTCTGCCTCAGGCGTTAATCGAATCTGTGCAATCTGAGCATCTGAAAATCCGAGCCGTTTTGCGCGACGGATCAGACCTTCATCGAGCTCGGATGCGAGAGCGACCTCAGATGCCATGATATTGATGATCTCAATCTGAGCAAGAAACCACGGATCAATCTTGGTTGAAGCGAAGATTCTCTCGACCGATGCGCCGAGAGCCATAGCGCGTTGTACATCTTGGAGGCGATACTCAGTTGGAATATGGATCCGCTCCATGAGCGCTTCGAGCGGATCGCCTGTCACATCCCAAGAAAAGCTCATCCCTTTCTTCTCGACTGAACGGAGTGCCTTCTGTAGCGCTTCAGGGAAACTGCGGCCGATTGCCATCGCTTCGCCAACGGACTTCATTGTCGTCGTAAGTCGTTCATCGGCTTCGGGGAACTTTTCGAATGCGAAGCGAGGAACTTTGACCACGACGTAATCCAGGGTTGGTTCAAATGAAGCAGGCGTGGATTTGGTGATATCGTTTTGAATTTCATCAAGGGTGTAACCAATCGCTAGCTTGGTAGCAATCTTTGCGATCGGAAAACCCGTAGCTTTCGAAGCGAGAGCGGATGAGCGCGAGACACGTGGATTCATTTCTATCACGATTACTCGACCATCTTGTGGATTTACCGCAAACTGGATGTTACAGCCACCCGTGGCTACTCCGACTTCACGGATAATTTCGATGGAAAGATCCCGTAGTTTTTGATACTCGACATCGGTAAGGGTCATCGCAGGTGCTACGGTTATTGAATCCCCAGTATGAACACCCATCGGATCGAAATTCTCGATACTGCAGACGATAACAACATTGTCTTTATGGTCGCGCATCACCTCTAATTCATACTCTTTCCAACCAATAATTGATTCTTCCAAAAGTACTTCTGTCGTGGGACTATGTCGCAATCCAGCACCAGCGATTCGCTCTAGTTCACTTTGGTCGTACGCGATACCTGATCCAAGACCACCCATTGTGAACGAGGGACGCACGACGACGGGATATTTCAATTCGACGGCAGCTGCGAAGCATTCATGCATCGAGTGGCAGATAATGGACGAGGCTGATTCTCCCCCGATCTTTGCGACAATTCCCTTAAAGAGTTCGCGATCCTCTCCCCTCTTGATGGCATCTATATTCGCACCGATCAACCTCGCCCCATATTTTTCAAAAGAGCCACGCTCAAAGAGGGCCATTGCGGCATTGAGAGCGGTCTGTCCGCCAAGGGTTGCTAAGACCGCATCTGGCCTCTCCTTTGCAAGAATCATTTCTATAATTTCTGGAGTAATCGGTTCGATATATGTGGCATCAGCAAATTCAGGGTCGGTCATGATCGTCGCAGGATTCGAGTTAATAAGAATGGTACGAATACCTTCTTCTCGAAGAACTCGACAAGCCTGCGTACCGGAGTAATCAAATTCGCAAGCTTGCCCAATAACGATGGGACCTGATCCGATAACGAGGACACTGGTGATTGTTGAATCCTTAGGCACGCTTCTTTACTCCACTCTCTTTTTCCATCATCTGGGCGAAGTGATCGAAGAGATAGGCGGCATCGTGTGGTCCGGCTGCTGACTCTGGATGGTACTGAACACTAAAGGCGGGGTGTTCCAACAGTTCCAAACCTTCAACTACACCATCGTTGAGTGAGATGTGGCTAACGTGACCAGCTCCGAAGACCGTGGTGAAGTTCCGATCGATCGGTGCATCAACTGCAAATCCGTGATTATGAGCCGTGATCTCTACCTTGCCGGTTTGAAGATTCTGCACCGGCTGATTCATTCCACGATGTCCGAACGGTAATTTGTAGGTATTGAATCCAAGGGCGCGACCGAGTATCTGGTGTCCAAAGCAGATCCCGAAGACCGGTAACGATCTGTTCAGGAATTCACGAACCAGTTGAACCATTTCATCCATCGTCGCTGGATCACCCGGTCCGTTTGAGAGGAAGAGGCCATCAGGAGCCACAGCTTGAATCTCATCAATCGTCGCCGTCATCGGGAATACGTGAACTTCCATACCCCGTAACGACATATGTCTGGGAGTGGCAGATTTGATCCCAAGGTCAATGGCTGCGACGGTAAATTTTATATCAACACCTGGCGGTGGTGAAACCACATACTTTGATGCAGTCGTGACATCAGCAGCCAGAAAGGCTCCCGACATGGCCGGGATAGACCGAACTTTTCTCACCATCTCTTCCCGTGAAAGCGAGGTCGCGGAGAAGATTCCAACTCGCATCGATCCAGTATCACGTAGATGGCGAGTGATGGCCCGAGTATCTACACCGGAGATACCAACCACGCCGGCATCAATTAAGGAAGCTTCCAAGCTTCCTTCAGAACGCCAATTCGAGGTCCGTGGTGAAGGATTCCGGACCACGAAGCCAGCGACCCAGATCTTCTTTGATTCCATATCTTCTGGATTCATCCCGGTATTTCCAATATGAGGAGCGGTCATTATCACGATCTGTTTGTGATAACTCGGATCAGAAAGTGTCTCCTGATAGCCAGTCATTCCCGTGGAAAAAACTGCTTCACCAAATGCTTCCCCTTCGCAGGCCCACGATTCACCTTCGAAGATTCCACCATCATCTAAAACGAGAAAGGCCTTAGCCACGATGGACCTCAAATAGCTTCTTGTCGCGAAGGACAATCCTTCCCCGAAAAATAGTATGTACGACCTCGCCAGTTAGAACCATTCCATGAAACGGCGTGTTCTTACTCTTGGAGAACAGCTCATCGCGATGGATTTGTTTCTCCGCTGAACCATCGACAAGGGCGATATTTGCAGAACTGCCAACGGCTATTGCTTGACCCTGTTCGATATAGCCTCCTATCCGTGCTGGCGCCGTCGACATAACCTCAGCTAACCGATCCCAACCCATCAGCCCAGACGAAATCATGGTCGATACTACGACTGACAGCGCGCTTTCCAGTCCGACCATACCGAAAGCAGCGGATCCCCATTCGCAATCTTTATCTTCATTGGCATGAGGGGCATGATCAGTTGCCACGATATCGATCGTCCCATCTGCAAGAGCAGCACGAAGTGCCTCAACATCTTTTACGCCGCGAAGTGGCGGATTCACCTTGAAAATAGGATCGTAGGATCTCACCATCTCCTCTGTCAGGAGTAGGTGGTGCGGTGTGACTTCTGCTGTTACGAGTGAGCCACGAGCTTTCGCCCAACGAATGATCTCAACCGAACCCTTGGTGGATACATGGCAGATGTGCAACCGACTCTTCACCATATCGGCCAAAAGAATGTCACGCATGATGATTGATTCCTCGGCAACTGCGGGCCATCCAGCCAAACCGAGCTCGGAGGCAACGGCTCCTTCATTCATTTGAGATCCGATAGTGAGGCGAGGCTCTTGGGCATGTTGCGCGATTACTCCCCCGAAGCTTTTTACGTATTCGAGAGCTCTACGCATCAGAAGCGGATCACTCACGCACTTTCCATCATCGCTAAAAATTCGCACCCGAGCAGCTGAATCTGCCATTGCGCCGATTTCCGCAAGTCGCTCACCAGCGAGTCCCTCACTCACTGCGCCGATTGGGTAGACATCACAGAGCGCCGCGTCTTTTCCGAGTCGCCATACCTGTTCGACTACGCCAGCTGAATCTGCAACTGGATTGGTATTCGCCATCGCGGAAATTGCGGTGTATCCCCCTCGAACAGCAGCCCGAGAGCCTGTTAGTACCGTTTCAGTATTCTCTTTACCTGGTTCACGAAGATGGGTGTGAAGATCGACGAATCCGGGCAAGGCACGTAAAGCGCTGCAATCTATAAGATCACCTGTTGAATACAAATCAGTGCCTATCTCGGAAATCAAATTTTCTACGATACGAATATCCACGACCGAACCACCCGCCAAGGTAGCTGCCTTTAACAAAATCTCACTCATGAGCCACCCCCTGAAAGTTGCATATCGGGTCCCCCCAGCAATTGATACAAGACCGCCATCCGAACCAACACGCCATTCGAGACCTGCTCTATTACAACAGATTTCTTCGAATCTGCACTACCCGCACTTATCTCTAACCCTCTATTCATTGGTCCTGGATGCATCACGATTGCATCAGCCTTCAACCGCGAAAGCCGCGCTTCATCCAAACCATAACTCCGTGAATACTCGCGACCATTAGGGAAGAAAGATTCATTCATTCGTTCGAGTTGAACTCTCAGCATCATGACCACATCGAACTGATCGAGCTCGCTGTCGAAGTCGTAACTAAAAGGAACTCTCCAACTGTCAATACCAACTGGGAAGAGAGTAGGTGGTGCGATCAGAGTCACGTGGGCACCCAATTTTTTAAGAAGTTTTACATTACTTCGCGCGACTCGTGAATGGAGAATGTCTCCGACGATCGCGATATTGAGACCATTAAAATCTCGACCCGTAGGATTAAAACGCTTACGAATCGTAAAAGCATCAAGAAGTGCTTGGGTCGGGTGCTCGTGAGTTCCATCCCCAGCATTAATGATCGAAGCGCTCACCCAACCACTCTCGGCTAAGCGTTTTGCCGAACCGGATGCTGGGTGTCGAATCACGATTGCATCCGCTCCCATGGCCTGCAAGGTCTGTGCAGTGTCCTTAAGGCTCTCGCCCTTGCTAATACTCGAACCCTTCGCCGTGAAATTAGTGACATCAGCAGAGAGTCGTTTCGCTGCTGCCTCAAAAGATAATCGGGTGCGGGTTGAATCTTCGAAGAAGAGATTAACCACCGTTCGTCCGCGAAGGGTCGGTAATTTCTTGACTGTTCCAGCTGTCAACGTTTCAAGATGAGCAGCAACATCGAGGAGTTCAAATGTTTGGTCAACTGACAGGTCATCAACCGAGAGCAGGTGCCTCATGGCTGTACCGTCAGAATCTCGACCAGATCGCGCTCATCACATTCCGTCAGATAGACCTTTACCGATTCCTTGAATGATGTGGGGATATTTTTACCGACATAATCCGCTCGAATTGGAAGCTCGCGATGGCCACGATCGACGAGCACTGCAAGTTGGACCGATCTCGGTCTTCCTAATTCACCGAGCGCATCGAGGGCAGCGCGAATCGTTCGACCTGAAAAGAGAACATCATCGACCAGGACAACATCTCTCCCATCTATCCCACCCGCAGGCATCAGTGTCTGGGCAAGGGCCCGAGGAATACGCAAGCGATGGTCATCGCGGTGCATCGTGATATCAAGACTCCCTGTTGGAATGGGGCCTTCGATTCCCTCGATGATGGATGCAAGCCGCTGCGCGAGATACTTACCGCGGGTCGGAATACCCATGAGAACTAGCTCTGAAATACCACGATTATGTTCCACGATTTCATGGGAGATTCGTTTGAGGGCACGATTAATCTCGCCACTATCAAGCACAAGGCTCATCTTCACTCCTTCACCGGCTCACAGGACGGTTCGTTAAAGGATTCAAGGTCTTGATTTTCAGACCGTGATTAATACAGCCGAAGGCTAGCACCTGTGGATAGCCGAAGTCGAAATCGACCCTTCCACCCTATCTTGCTCCTATGAGCCCCCACGCGAGCAACGTAAAGATAGCTGACCACACCGCTGGGAGAGAACCAGAACGAGAACTGAAAGAACTTGCCGCGATTGGCCGATCGCTACGAGCTATCCGAAGGCAGAAGGGATTAACACTGCGTGATGTTGAGCGGCTCTCCGGTGGGAGTTGGAAAGCTGTTGTGGTTGGCTCATACGAGCGAGGCGATCGAGCCCTGACACTGAAGCGGGCAGTTGGACTCGCCTCCTTCTATGAAGTTCCACTCGATGAATTACTCGGAATCGTTCAGGTTACTCAGAAAAGCAAGGACGGTGTGATTTTCAACCTCACCGCTATCCGGGGGAAGGGCAGAGATCTAGCTGGCGACGACCTTATCCCAGAGGCTCTCATTCGCTACTTACAAGAGATATGTCGCCTTCGGTCAGATTGGAATGGTGAGGTTCTCTCGGTGAGGAGTGGCGATCTCATCGCACTCTCCGTCATTGCCAATGTAAACATCAGTGCTTTTCCACAGTGGGCGACTCAACACGGTCTGCTCTTATCGATAGCAACTAGCTAAGAAGCGAACTCTTTATCGCGATAATTCTTCCTAAAACACCATTGATATAACGAGAAGATTCTGCAGTCGACAGTTCCTCGGCCATTTCAACCGCCTCATTGACAGCGATCTTCTCATCAAGATCAGACTCCCAAAGAATTTCATATATTGCGACGCGGAGTAAATTTCGATCTATCGCCGGCATGCGATCCATATCCCAGCCCTGAGCGTAGGTCATGATCAATTCGTCGAGCTTCTCTCTATGCAGGGCAACACCCTGCAAGAGCCGACCGACATACTCCTCTTGCGAGAGATCGTCTGCGGGGCGAGCGTGATAAAGGTCTAACGCAACCGCACTCCGAAGGTCGGCTTCATAGAGAAAATCTAAAGCGCGCTTACGAGCTTTACGACGGGCACTCACGAATTGGCACGACCGAGATAGCCCCCGGTACGCGTATCGACCAGAATTTTCTCATCTTGCTTGATAAAGAGCGGAACCTGCACGGTGATACCAGTTTCAACCGTGGCTGGCTTATTCCCACCAGAAGAGCGATCCCCCTGAAGCCCTGGCTCGGTATAGGTAATGATTAGTTCAACCGAAGCTGGAAGTTCGACATAAAGCGGATTTCCTTCGTGGACCGCCACAATTGCTTCGCAATTCTCTAACATGTAATCCACTGCATCTCCGACAACAACAGGAGATATATTTATTTGATCATAAGTTTTTATATCCATAAAGACGAAATCTTCACCATCTTTGTAGAGGAATTGCATATCGCGTTTCTCTACAATGGCAATTTCGACCTTGACACCAGCGTTGAAAGTTTTTTCAACCACCTTACCCGTAAGAACCTGCTTCATCTTGGTACGGACAAAGGCCGGTCCCTTTCCAGGCTTCACATGCTGAAACTCGATAACGGTCCAGAGCTGACCATCAATATCGAGGGTCATGCCATTCTTTAGATCATTTGTTGAAGCCATTAAAATTCCAATCCAGTGACAGCGCTACGAGGTCCAGTCCGGTAAAGAATGAAGAATACCCGCTAGCAGGCGGCTTTCAGCGCAATCAGAGCTAGCCGATAAGAATCAGCGCCAAATCCAGCGATCGTACCCATTACGACCCCGGAAATGACTGAGGTGTGGCGAAACTCCTCACGGGCAAGGGGGTTACTAAGGTGGACCTCAATCGCTGGGGCCTTCAACATATCGACCGCATCTCGTATCGCATACGAATAATGGGTGAAAGCAGCGGGATTAAAGATCACTGGGATCTTCTCATCTGCAGCTTCATGAAGCCAGGTAATAATTTGCACTTCGGAATCAGATTGACGAACATCGGCCTCGAAGCCAATCTTCTTGGCCTCTGTTTCGATGAAATCTTTGAGTCCGGCAAAATCGAGATCACCATAGAGCGCCGAATTACGCAGGTCGAGCCGACCCAGATTCGGACCATTGAGTACTAAAACTTTCATACGATAATTCTTTCATATGCTGCCCGCGCTGCCTCAATCGGCACGCTCTCGAGCCACACTGGATGACCGACGTGATCTATACCGATAAATCGGAGCTGCTGAGCGCGGGACTTCTTATCGCTCTGCATCACTCGAAGAAACTCTTCCCAGCCCAGATCTTTGGTTTGTACTGGCAATGAAAACTTCTCCAACATATCTATAAGATTTTGGGTAATCGTAGGATCCAACGATAAGAGAGCTTCCGAGAGGTAAAGCACGTAAACCAATCCAACCGATACCGCCTCACCATGCCGTAATTCATAGGAGCGCAGCTTCTCCAGAGCATGGCCGAAGGTATGTCCAAAGTTCAGGATTTCTCGTAACTCACCCTCTTTGAAGTCGCGGCTTACGACATCAGCCTTCACTCGGATGCTGCGAGCAACGAGCTCGCCGCTCAAAGAACGCGCATCTGCAATGGTCGGAAGGTCGGTAAGAATTCTCAAAATCTCCGGGTCTGCGATTAGACCGACTTTAATCACCTCGGCGAGACCCGCTGAGAAGTCTCGATCCGAAAGTGAATCTAAGAAACCAAGATCTACGATTACCTCACTCGGTGAATGGAAGGCGCCAATCAAATTTTTACCAGCCGAACTGTTAATCCCAGTTTTACCACCCACCGAGGCATCGACCATCGCCGATAAGGTGGTCGGAAAAGCGAACCATGCCACACCACGTAACCAGGTCGCCGCGGCAAAACCCGCCAAATCTGTTGTCGCCCCACCACCAATACCCACGACTGCATCTTTGCGCCCTAGTTGAATCTCCCCCAGGTAATCCCAAATTTTTTCAAGAGTCAATACGCTCTTCTGTGACTCACCATTCGTTGTATAGAAAATAAAAGGATAGGAAAGCTCAAGCTGAGATCTCAGCGCTTCTGGTGCGATAATCAAAATCTTAGAATACGAAGCACTTATATCGGCGAGGGTCTTCCGCCAATCGGCGCCAATAATTACTTTGTACTTATGTTCTGACTCAACGTCAATTTCAACCATTGCTAACCTTCAACGCTTTAACTATCTCCATCGCAACATCGTGCGGTTTCTTCGAATCTGTCGAAATCGTCAAATCTGCCAGGGCTTCATAGAAAGGAAGCCGCTCTTGTAACAGTGCCATCCAGGTCTGTCGTGGATTGATCAATAACATTGGACGATCTTGATTGAAGCCAATGCGGGGTGCTGCTTGTCCTATCCCGACCTGCAAAAAAACTTTCATCGCACTGCTCGCCTGAATCGAATTGCGTGAGTGTTCATTCATCACTGAACCACCACCCAATGAAAGTATCCCCGCTTCATTCACAAGCGCTTCATCTACAACAATGACCTCTATTTCCCGAAACAAAGCTTCACCATCGTCGACGAAAATTGTTGAGATCTTTTTGCCAGCGCGAGCCTCGATCAGCGAATCGGTATCCGAGAAGGTGAGGTTAATCGCCTTAGCCAATGCCCGCCCTACCGATGATTTCCCCGAACCGGGTGGCCCGATAAGAATGACCTTAGGCATTACTTAATCTCGAGGTTCTCTAAATAATTAAGATAGTTGCGACGCGTCTCTTTCACGCTATCTCCACCGAATTTTTCGAGCACCGCATCGGCGAGGACAAGTGCGACCATCGCCTCGGCTACGATGCCGGCAGCAGGAACGGCGCAGACGTCAGAACGTTGATTGATCGCTTTCGCCGGCTCTCCACTCTTTACATCGATCGTATCCAACGCGCGTGGAACTGTTGAAATTGGCTTCATCGCGGCACGAACTCGCAGGATTTCGCCATTAGACATTCCGCCCTCGGTGCCGCCGGCACGGTCGGTTCGACGCACAATTTTGCCCGAAGGATCGCGTTCGATCTCATCATGCGCAACCGAGCCGCGTCTGCGCGCAGTAGTAAATCCATCGCCAATCTCAACGCCCTTGATCGCCTGAATCCCCATGATCGCGCCAGCCAGACGAGCATCGAGGCGACGATCCCAATGCGTATGTGAACCAAGCCCTGGCGGTAGATCAAAGACGAGAACCTCCACGACTCCCCCCAAGGTATCTCCCGCTGAATGCGCATCTTCTATTTCAGCAATCATTGCAAGACTTGTCGCAGGATCTGCGCATCTCACTAGATCTTCATCGACGCGATCGCGTTCTGCAAAAGCTGGAATTGGTGCGCCCTCAGGAACGTTCACAGCCCCAATAGAAAGTACGTGCGACATGATTCTGGCGCCGATGGTTTGCTCGAGGAAGGCTCGGGCAATTGCACCAAGAGCAACTCGTGCAGCTGTTTCACGGGCGCTAGCTCGTTCAAGAATAGGACGGGCATCATCGAAGCCATATTTCTGCATACCGACGAGATCGGCATGCCCCGGTCGAGGACGAGTCAAGGGTGCATTGCGTGCCAGAGCCAAAAGTTCTTCCGGATCGACTGGGTTTGGTGACATCACTTTCTCCCACTTGGGCCATTCTGAATTCGAAACTGTAAGTGCAATCGGACCACCTTGGGTCAACCCATGACGGACGCCACCGAGCAAGGTAACGAGATCAGCTTCAAAATTTTGTCTCGCTCCTCGCCCAAAACCAAGTCTGCGTCGCTTCAAATCGGCATCGATGGCGAGGCTATCAATCACGACACTCGCAGGAAGGCCCTCCAGAATTGCAGTCAGAGCAGGTCCGTGCGATTCTCCAGCGGTAAGCCAACGAAGCATCTCTGATCTCATTCTTTCGCAGGTCCAGATGATCCTCGAGGATGACCTGGTGTACTACCCAATTCTGGCAGATCATTCGACTATCTCGCACTCACATTATCGATTAAGTGAGCGATTACACGCAGAGGAGTGACCCGATTACCAAGGCCGGCGCGAAGGCGATGGTGCGATGAAAGCTCCCTCGGGAAATTCTCGTATAGAGCAACTGACCACAGGCGAGAAGAGATGCCAAGGTAAAAGCCGTCAATACTCGCCCACCATTACCTAATAAGAGTGCCAAGATAATCATAAGTTTGATATCGCCGGCCCCGATACCGATCCACCCACTCAGGAAGAGGGGCAGAAGCACGAGTGCACAGACCAGCCCGGCGAGTGAGGCACTCATCAACTCTCTGGGCCAAGCAATGTAGATGGCGAGTGTCGCAATAGTGAGAAGGAAGAGCAAGCGATTAGGAATTCTTCGGTGACGAATATCCATAACAACCACTGCTGGGCCTACAAGAAAGAGCACCAATAAGCGGAGAGAGGTCATGGCCAACCCTATTGAGGGCTTGCCGATTACCCACAGTTGGCTACTTTCTCTGTGAACCAAGGTGCGAAATCGCTACCTCCAGTAACTCCTTGCGCATCACTGCGTAATCAAAATTCTGGTGAGTCATCATTTCAATTGCGTATAGGGCTTGTTCTACGAGCAAGTCCACACCGTGTAAGAGGAAACCGCCGAGCTCCTTCCAAGCGAAGGCGAGCTCGGTCGGCCACGGTTTGTACAGTGCTTCCAGGTAGACACCATCAACTCGCTCCAACCTGCTAGCTAAATGATCGGCTGCTCCGGCGGGAGTCGTGTTAATGATGATGTCGTAGCCGTTGAGTGGGCTATTCATGGGCAACGTTCGAACGCTCACTAGCGGCGCGATGTGATTGATCGCATCGGCACGTGCCGGTGTTCGAAGAAAGAGATCGATCACCCCAGCCCTTTTTGCGAGTGCGCCAACAGCGGCGCGGGCGGTCCCTCCGCCACCGATAATGGCAACCCGGTCAGCAGGGAAAGGTTTAAGTAGCCTCTCAAAAGCTAAAAGGTCGGTGGAGGTCGCCATGAACTGATTTCCAGCGCGCAATAAAGTATTTGCACTTCGAATCAAAGTGGCGGGCGGGTCGAAGGTACATAAAGGTGATGAAAACACACTCTCTTTTAATGGCATCGTAAGATTGAATCCACTCCAACCAGCTTTTAACGATTCCCCGAGAAATTCGACCAGGCGATTCTCAGTGATATCTATCGCTTCGTAACTACCTTCAATTTCAAGGATTTCATAGGCCCGATTATGAAGCAAAGGCGAAAGAGAGTGAGCAATAGGTGAGCCAAGTACCGCGCATCTCATCACTTGAAAGCTCCGTTTGCTAGATTGTTATTGTAGAGAGTAACCCAGCCCTCAAACTCTGAATAACTCTTCGTGAAGCGAGTCTCGTGCGGTTTGACGGTGATGAAATAAAGCCAATCGCCCAGCGCGGGATGGAGAGCAGCTTTAATCGCGGCCAGACTTGGATTAGAGATGGGAGTAGGCGTCAAACCGAAATGAAGGTAGGTGTTGTACGGCGAGGCAATCCGGAGTTGATTGCGGGAAAGTGCGATGTGTCCACGTGTGCCGTTGGCAAACTGCACAGTTGAATTTAGCTGTAACGGCATGGATACCTTCAATCGATTGTAGATAACCCTTGCAGCTTTGGCGTAATCGATTGGGTCCGCCTCAATCTGAATGAGTGATGCAATCGTGAGGACATCGTAAGCAGTATATTTCTCAAAACCCGCCGAGAGAGCTAACGAAGAAGTTGATTGAGTAAATTTCTCGACCATCTGCGAGAGTGCTGAATTCGTCGATGTTCCCTCTGCGAAGGCGTAGGTCGCTGGAAAAAGAAAGCCTTCCAACGAGGTGGACCTTCCGACAGTCGGCTTGACAACCTTGCCAACCGCGCCGGTCACGCCATTTTTCTTCAATACGGCAAGCACATCTGCATACGTTGACCCCTCAATGATCTGGACAATTCCAGAATTTCTCGTGCTGTCAAGGAGTTCAATCAGGGCTTGCTGAGAAGTTATGTGGCTTTCAATGAGATGGCGACCCGGTGCGATTGCCAAAGCTCGTGAATCGCGAGACGCTAAATCATAAAAATTCTTACTTGTGAGAATCACACCACGGGCACCTAAGTCCAGTGCGATCGCTGATCCACTCTCGCCGGCTTGAACTGAGATACTTACTAACGCGCCGGGAGTTCCTGCTGGATACTCACTCTCCCCTTTCGCCAAAAGCAACGCTCCGCTAGCTCCCAGCAGAATTAGTACCAAGGCGATAGCCGAACTCTTAACCCACCTAGTCGTCATTCTTCGCTATTTTCAGAGTGCCAGATTTCTTTAATCGCTCATTATTGAGCGCCGCTTCTAAGATTTCAGCAGCGGCAGCCGAGTCGATAAAGCTCTTGGCAGCCTTGGCATCTTTGCCGACAGAACGCAATTTGCTCGCTGCGCTGACTGTCGAGAACCGTTCATCGACCTCGAGGATGGCAATATCACTCAATCCGCGCAAGAGGGCGATAAATTCCTTCACCGATTCCATCTTGCTACTGACCGCACCAGAGAGATGCCGTGGCTCCCCTACAACAATGGCTACTGGTTCGTACTCCGCGAGAAGAGCGGTTATCGAAGCCACGAGAGTTTCAGGAGAATTTATCAGCGCGTGAATGGGGGTAATAACGATCGAATCGGGGTCTGAGACCGCTACGCCTATCCGAACCTCGCCATAGTCGAATGCAATGCGACGCCCCCGTTGCATCAATGACCAAGAACTACGTTGAGAGCGTTTCTCATTTCAGTAATCGCCTCTGAGATCTTCGCACCACGGACACCGCCACCTTGAGCAAAATCATCTTTGCCGCCACCGCCACCGCCAAGAACACCTGAGCCAATCTTCACCAAGTCACCAGCTTTAACACCGCGTTGTCGTGCACTATCCGATACCGCAACCACTAACGTGACGCGTTCGCCTGTTGTTGAAAGAAGAGAGATCACACCACCACTGATTCGATTACGAAGGTCTAACGCCATCGTGCGCAGATCATCACCCGAAATATTCTCGGCTACCTGTGCAAAGAGAAGAGAGAGATCGCCGCTCTTTTCGACCTGTCCGAGAAGTTCTCCAGCAGCGGAGAGCGCTTGCGCTGATTTCAACGCTGCCAACTCTTTTTCGATATCGCGAATGCGTGTCAAAAGATCAGAAATTCGCTCGGGCAAATCTTCGACCCTAGAGCCCTTTATTAACTCGGTGAGTGAGTTGAGAAGTACGTGTTCGCGCGCTAAGAAATTGAATGCATCCACTCCAACGAGCGCCTCGACACGTCTAACACCAGCACCGATCGATGTTTCACTTAAAAGTTTTACTAGCCCTAACTCTGCTGAGGATTTCACGTGGGTACCCCCACAAAGTTCGCGCGCCCAGTCACCAACCGAGACAACACGCACCCGTTCCCCATATTTCTCGCCAAAGAGCGCCATTGCGCCGATCGCCTTAGCCTCTGGCTGACTCATCTCTTGCGCTGTTACCGCGAGATTTTCTAAGAGAAGAGAGTTAACGCGTGACTCGACATCATGGAGTACTGAGTCTGGAACCGCACCCGAAGATGGAAAATCAAAACGGAAGCGACCGGGTGCATTTTCAGAGCCAGCCTGGGTCGCACTCTCACCGAGTGCTTCTCGGAAGGCTTTATGGACCATGTGAGTAGCGGTATGGGCGCGCGAGATCGCCATTCGACGTTCGCGATCGATCCGGGCAAAGAGTTGATCCCCAACTTCGATCGACCCTTCAGAAATGCGACCGCGGTGAATAAATAGGCCTGGTACCGGAGAAAGGACATCATCAACTTCAATTGCCGCACCATTTGCAAGAGTAATAAAGCCGCCATCAGAGAGCTGGCCCCCAGCCTCAGAGTAGAAAGGAGTCCGATCTAGAACGATTTCAACTTCCGCGCCAACAGATGCCGCTTTGACCTCTTTGCCGGCTATCAAGATCGCACGAAGCGCGCTCTCTGATTCCTGATGGTCATAACCAATAAATGAGGTCGCACCAACGCGATCGATGATTTTCCGATACTCGCTCAGGTCGGCATGGCCAGATTTCTTACTCCGAGCATCCTCCTTCGCTCGGTCTCGCTGTACTGTCATGAGTCGGCGGAAACCACTCTCATCAATCGAGAGTCCCTGCTCGCTCGCCATCTCAAGCGTGAGATCAAAAGGAAAGCCAAAAGTGTCATGGAGTTTGAAAACAGTGTCAGCGGTAAGTAATGGCGTCGATGTTGATTTCACCTGTGTAACAGCGAGATCAAAGATTGCGGTGCCACTTTTAAGTGTGGATAGAAAAGAATCTTCCTCTGCTTCAGAGATCGCGATAATGCGATCCTGACCCTCGATGAGCTCTGGATATTGCGGACCCATCGCCCCAATCGATGATCGAACGAGATCCCCCAAGGTGTGATCGGGAGCCCCAAGTATTCGCATATTGCGAATTGTCCGTCTCATCATCCGTCGAAGAACGTAGCCTCGGCCTTCATTGCCCGGAAGAACCCCATCACCGATGAGCATCATCGCGGTACGTGCATGATCCGCAACTACACGAAGCGCGACATCAGAATTTTGCTGCGCACCGTAGATCGCTCCAGAAAGTTGCGTTGCGCGATTGAGAATCTGCATCGTCGTATCGATTTCATAAATATTCTCGACACCTTGTAAGAGCGCAGCCATTCGTTCAAGCCCCAGTCCAGTATCTATATTCTTTGCTGGAAGTTCGCCCAGAATGGGGTAGCTATTCTTATCGCCACCAGCCCCCCGAACATTCTGCATAAAAACAAGATTCCAGACTTCAAGGTAACGATTCTCATCGGCGATCGGTCCACCATCAACGCCATAATCGGGGCCACGATCATAATAAATTTCAGAACACGGACCGCATGGACCTGGTACACCCATAGACCAAAAATTATCTGCCATTCCACGACGTTGAATGCGTTCTTGCGGAACGCCAATCTTCTTGTGCCAGATATCCGCAGCTTCATCATCATCGAGATAAACGGTGACCCAGAGTCTCTCTTCCGGAAAACCATACCCACCATCACGAACTGGTTTGGTCAAAAGCTCCCAGGCTAACGAGATCGCCTCTTCTTTAAAATAGCCACCAAAGGAGAAGTTGCCACACATCTGAAAGAAAGAGGCGTGTCGGGTTGTTTTGCCGACCTCATCAATATCAAGGGTACGGACACACTTCTGGACCGAGGTGGCTCGAACATAGGGTGGCTTTACCTCGCCCAAAAAAAATGGTTTAAAAGGAACCATTCCAGCATTAACGAGAAGCAAGTTCGGATCGTTTGCCACCAACGAGGCTGATGGAACAACGGTATGGGTTAGGCCTTGGCTATTGCCCGATTCAAAGAAGCGGAGCCAGCGAGCTCTGATTTCAGCTGAATCCACGGACTATTCATGATTCTTCGGAGTTGTGCGCTTGCGCCCCACAAGAGTGGTTGCAGCACTGAGAATAATTTTTAGTAGATTTGAATTCTTGCCAATAAGAACTGCGAGTGCTTCGTTGATCTTCTCGCTCGCCTTCTCAGCAGTGGTCGTGATTCGGTTAACGCTTCGCACCGTACTCTGGACTTCGTCAATCAAGCGACCGAGTCGAATAACGGTGTAACCGACTGCGACCGCGATAACCAATAGCGAAACGGCCGCGATTATTGTTGCGATTCCACCGGGTCCCATGCTTAAATCCTACTAGAAATAGCGCAGCGCCAACCCCCGCTGCCCTGATTTGCCTACTCCGGTTTAGCCTTCTCTGGCACGAAATCTACGCCAGCCTCTCTTCGCTGTGGAGCTGTTATTGGAGTTGGTGCGCCGGTGAGTGGATCACCGCCACTCGCAGTCTTTGGGAATGCAATCACTTCGCGAATAGATTCAGCGCCTGCTAGGAGAGCACAGAGTCGATCGAGACCCAAAGCGATTCCACCATGCGGAGGCGGGCCATAGTTAAACGCCTCTAGGAGGAATCCAAACTTACTTTCAGCCTCTTCGGTTCCTAAGCCGATTGTCGAGAAGACCCGCTGTTGCACAGCTCGATCATGGATACGAATCGATCCGCCTCCGATCTCATTGCCGTTGAGCACAATGTCGTAGGCATACGCCAGAGCGCTTGCTGGATCGGTATCGAAGGTATCCGCAAATTCTGGTTTCGGTCCGGTGAAGGGATGGTGGACCGCAGTCCAACCACTAGATGCGTTCTCAGAATCAATCTTCTCAAACATCGGAGCATCGACTACCCAGAGGAATTTCCACTCCCCCGTGCCGATCAGATTACAGCGCCGACCAATTTCAAGCCGGACCGCACCGAGCAGGTTCTGCGACGAGCTGATATTTCCTGCGGCAAAGAAAATAGCATCTCCAATCTTCGCCCCAGCTGCAGCAACTATCCCACTGCTCTCAATCACGGAAAGGTTTTTTGCGACCGGCCCGCCCAAGGTCCCATCTTCTTGTACCAAAATGTAGGCAAGACCTTTTGCCCCACGGGCCTTCGCCCAATCTTGCCAGGCATCAAGTTCGCGACGGGGAGAGGAAGCTCCACCGGGCATTACCACCGATCCGACATATTCAGCCTGAAAGACTCGGAAGGTAGTTGCACTGAAAAAACTCGTGAGATCAGAAATTTCTAGATCGAATCGAAGGTCAGGTTTATCTGAACCATAACGACGCATGCATTCCAGATAGGTCATATGAGGAATCGGTAGGGGTATCTCGTTTCCTAATACCTTTTTGAAAACAGTAGCGAGAACGTTCTCAGCCACCTTTAAGACATCTGCTTGATCAACGAAGGACATTTCGATATCAAGTTGGGTGAACTCGGGTTGGCGATCGGCACGGAAATCTTCATCTCGAAAACATCGTGCTATCTGGTAATAACGCTCCATCCCCGCGACCATAAGTAATTGTTTAAAGAGTTGCGGAGATTGCGGAAGCGCATACCAAGAGCCGGGCTGGAGTCGTACCGGTACTAAGAAATCTCGAGCGCCCTCGGGAGTTGAGCGGGTCAAATAGGGCGTTTCAATCTCAAGGAAATCCAACTCTTCCATAACGCCACGAATCGCAGAGGTGACCTTGGAGCGCAATCGAAGGTTATGCGCTGGTCCTTCTCGGCGCAGATCAAGGTAGCGATACTTGAGCCGTACCTCTTCCGAAATAATCGATGTGTCACCGCTATCGACAGGAAAGGGAAGTGGTGCAGATTCGCTCAGGACAACGAGCTTTGTGCAATCAATCTCAATCTCACCGGTGGAGATATTTGAATTTTCATTACCGGTTGGGCGCTCCTTCACCATCCCAGTGATGAGTAAGCACCATTCAGCCCGCAGCGCGCCAGCGATCTCATCCTTGATCACGACTTGAACACTGCCCGATGAGTCTCGAAGATCGATAAACGCGACTCCGCCGTGATCTCGACGACGTGCGACCCAGCCAGCAAGAATTACTTCGGTTCCGACATCTACCTTACGGAGCGATCCCGCGTCATGACTTCTTAACATCTAACGTTCTCCCTTATGGTGACCAATAAAATTTTCAAAATCTACGTGGAGTGTTGAAATCTTAACTGAGATAATGGCTCCAGTTTCCATATTTTTTAGAGCCGCTGTATCCGAAAGAAGTTCGTCGCTCCCGATAACAAGACTAAACTTTGCGCCACTCTTATTCGCGGCCTTCATGCCGGCTTTAATAGATCGATCGCCAAAGGCGAGATCTACATTTATCTCTAACGATCTCAACCGTTCGGCCAAAGCTAGCGCAGCTCCCTTTGCCTCAAGCGCAATCGGAACAATGTAGAGATCAAGCAGCGAAGATTCGGCGATGGCGACATTTTCTGCCTCACAGGCAAGTACGCAACGATCAACGCCAATGCCAAAGCCAATACCAGAGAGCGAGGCCCCGCCGAGCTCAGCCATCAATCCGTCATAGCGGCCACCACCACCGATACCTGATTGTGCGCCGAGCCCATGATGGCTAAATTCAAATGCGGTGCCGGTGTAATAATCCAGACCCCGGACCATTCGATTGTTAACGGTGAAGGCAATACCTAACTCAGTCAGCAACGATTGAACTCTTTCAAAATGCTCGATGCTCGATGGTGACAGGTAATCCATCAAGATGGGCGCCGCGCTCATCGCAGATTTGATCTCTCCGCGCTTATCATCAAAGAGGCGCAACGGATTGATCTCTGCTCTCCTTAGGCTCTCTTCATCAAGATCAAGAGTTGCGATAAAGACCCGTAATTTCTCGGTGTAGCGCTGTCGACTCTCTTTATCTCCGAGCGAGGTTATCTCTAGCGAATAATTCTTAAGCCCAATTTTTCTAAATGCTCGGTCTGCAACGGCTATGACTTCGACATCAATCTCGGGATCATCTGATCCAATCGCTTCGATCCCCACTTGATAGAACTGGCGATAGCGACCAGCCTGGGGGCGTTCTGCTCGAAAGAATGGCCCGGAATACCAGAGTTTTACCGGAAGTGATCCGCGATCCAGATTGTGTTCAATCACGGAACGCATGACACCCGCAGTTCCTTCGGGACGCAACGTGAGTGATCGACCGCCACGATCTTCAAAGGTATACATCTCCTTTGAAACCACATCCGTAGATTCGCCAACACCACGGCGAAAAAGCTCGGTATCTTCAAAGATTGGAAGTTCAATCAGAAGATAGCCAGAGTTACGTGCTGAATTGATAAGTTCTCTCTGAACATATTCGAAAATTCTAGAACGATCCGGGTAATACTCACTGACGCCCTTTGGGGCTTGGAGGGGTTGCGAGTTATTCACGTCCGCCTCCTTTCTTCATCAGCTCCAATTGCGATTCTTGCAGATAGGGGCTCTGCTTTCGCTCGCGCCCAATTGTAGTTACTGGACCATGTCCGGGAAGAACATTTAGCCCGTCATCCAGTGTTAAAACCTTGGTGGCGAGAGTCTGCGCCATCATGGCGGCAGAACCCGTCGGAAGGTCAGTACGGCCTATCCCATTGTTAAAAAGAACATCGCCCGAGATCAGATATTCGTTATCGACGACAAACATCGCCGATCCCTGAGTATGTCCAGGCGCATGAATAGTTTCAATCTCAAAACCCGCTAACGAAAATCGCTCTCCACCCTCGAACTCCCGGAGATCTGCTGGCTCTTCAAATGAAGTGACGCCAAATCGAGCCATAATTGCTGCGCTCTCACCGCCCTGATCGAGTGCCAAAAAAGGATTTCGAAGCAATTTACGATCGCGGCTCTGAATAAATGTCGGAACCCCATACTCCTTTGAAAAAGGCAGGACAGAGAAAGTGTGATCGAGATGGCCATGAGTGATGAGGGTTGCGATCGGCTTCAGACCATAACGCCGTAAGACCTCGCTCACTGCGCCAACGATCGATGGTGCCGTGATACCCGGGTCAACAATGAAACACTCTGAATTCTTGCTCGGGGCGAAGATCCAGCAATTGGTCCCAAAAGCTTGAGCTACGACTACTTCAAGAATCATCTAAGCCCCCTCCAGTGAGCGCAATGGAGGCTCAAGCGGCACTTTCGTGCCACGAAGGTTTAAGGGTACCTTTAACTCCCTCAAGGTCCTTGCCATCGTGACGGCGGCGTGGAACCGAGAAACCAGCAACCGATAACGAAAAGTCTTTCGAGACCTACGCGCAACAATTAGGAGTAATCATGGAGCTAGCTACCTCACCAGCATCGGCACTGATCGGTGACCCAGCCCAATTCGGCAGAGTCGCAGAAGATGGCACAGTCTTTGTTCTCACCCCCGAAGGTGAACGTGCGGTCGGTTCATACCCAGGGAAAAGCCCCGAAGAAGCTCTCTCCTACTTTGTCCGCAAATTTGAAGCCCTCGCATCTGAAGTGGCCTTGTTGGCGGCGCGGATCAAAAGTGGTGCGATGGTTCCTGATGATGCGATCCTCGCGGTAGCAAAGCTTCGTGAACAGGTTTCACTTCTCAACGGTGTCGGCGACCTCGCCACATTGGCACAATCGGTCGAACAGATCCCCAACCTGATCGAGGGACACAAAGCTGCCTATGAAACGAAGTTAGCGGAAGAAAAATTGGCAAAGGAGACCAAACGTCTCGCTGCACTCGAGATCAAAGAGAAGTTGGTGACCGAGGCCGAGTTGCTAGCGCTCTCCGAAAGTTGGAAATCTACTTCTGAGCGACTCAAGATACTCTTGGATGAATGGAAGGCCGCTCCCCGCCTCGACAAAAAGAGTGATACCGACCTCTGGAAGCGATTCTCATCATCCCGAAACAAATTCGATAAACGTCGTCGTACTCATTTCGCAGCACTTGAAGCAGCAACCACGATTGTTATTGCTCGAAAGCAGTCGATCATTGATGAGGCGCTCTCTTTGGTGAACTCAAGAGAGTGGATTCCAACCGCAAATCGATTTAAAGCGCTTATGGCTGATTGGAAAACCTCTGGTCACGGGAAGCGAAATATTGATACGAAGATGTGGGAGCAATTTAAGGCGGCACAAGATCAATTCTTCCTCGCGAAAAATAGCGATCTGGAGAAGCGCCAACGGACAATGAGTGAGAATTTACAGAAGCGTGAAGAACTAATTGCGCTCGCTGAGGCTTTATTGCCAGTATCGGATCTCAAGGCCGCTCGTAAAAATTTCAGCGAACTCTCCGAAAAGTGGTTCAAGATTGGTATGACAGAACGAAGCAAGCGCGCTGCACTTGATCATCGTTTCGAGAAGGTCGAGAGTGAAATCTCTGACCTGCAAGCATCGCACGAGCGGCGGAGCGATCCAACTGCGATTGCACATGCCAATAACATAATCACTGGACTACAAGAAGCCATAGAAAATTACGAAAAGCAGGCCGCCAAGGCCGAAGCAGCCGGCAACGCGGCTAAAGCTATGGTCGCTCGGGAGGCGGCAGCGGCCCGTCGTGGCTGGCTGGCCGAGGCCCAAAAGGGCGCAATGAATCTTGGAAAATAACGTCCGTTAATTATTTGTAACACGATAGACGTCATACACACCGGTAACACTTCGTACCGCGCTGAGCACTACCTCAAGGTGCGATGCATCTGCCATCTCGAAGGTGAAGCGCGACAAAGCAACGCGGTCCTTATTTGTACTGACCGCAGCATTGAGAATATTTACATGTTGATCCGACAGCGTACGAGTCAGGTCTGAGAGCAATCGGGCACGATCGAGCGCCTCGACTTGGATATTTACTAAGAAGAGAGTTTTGGCACTGGAATTCCAACGCACGACTACTAGCCGATCACCCTGATTCTCCCGCAGATCGATAATGTGAGTGCAGTCCGATCGGTGCACCGAAACACCACTCCCCCGAGTAACAAATCCAGTAATTTCATCCCCCGGTACAGGTGTGCAGCAGCGAGCCAGCTTCACCAGTAAATCTTCCATGCCCTCCACATCAACACCAGAAGTACTTCGCTTTACTGTCGTTGAGTGAGCGACAAAAACCTCATCCTGGGGCTCTTGTGCAAAACTTTGACTGCTCTCTAACGCGCTCGCAAGTTTTTCTACGATTGAGGCCGAGGAGACATGGCCATTCCCAACCGAGGCATATAGCGATTCAATATCGGGATAGTGCAGCTCATGGGAGAGCTCCAAGAGCGCCTGTCCGGCAAGAATCTTCTGGAGGGGAAGACCGGCTTTGCGCATCTGCCTCGCAATCGACTCCTGCCCGGCTTCGATAGCTTCCTCGCGGCGCTCTTTTGAAAACCAGGCCTTAATCTTTGAACGGGCCCGTTGCGATTTTACAAAGTTAATCCAATCTCGACTTGGAGCCGCATTAGGATTCTTATTTGTGACGACTTCAACGACATCGCCATTCGCTAACGCTGATTCCAACGGCACAAGTTTGCCATTCACCTTCGCGCCTACGCAGCGGTAACCGACTTCAGTGTGTACCGCGAATGCGAAGTCGATGGGAGTCGAACCTGCTGGCAGTGCGATGACAGAACCCTTAGGCGTGAAGACAAAGACCTCAGGGGTCTGCAAGTCGAATCTAAGAGTGTCAAGGAAATCACCGACATCCTCACTCTCCTGCTGCCACTCGTGTAATTGTTTGAGCCATAACATCTCCGGACCATGAACCGGGTCAGCACCCTGAGATTTGTACTTCCAATGGGCTGCGATTCCATACTCGGCACGCGAATGCATATCAAAAGTTCGGATCTGGATTTCGACCGCCTTGCCATTCGGTCCAATAACCGTTGTATGCAAGGACTGGTATAAATTGAATTTAGGCATCGCAATATAATCTTTAAACCGTCCGGGGATTGGATTCCATCTGGAGTGAATAGAACCCAGCACCGCATAGCAATCTCGAACATCATCAACGAGAACACGTATTCCAACAAGGTCATAAATATCATTAAATTCGCGCTCACGGACAACCATCTTCTGGTAAACGCTATAAAAATGCTTCTGACGCCCCGTTACCTTTGCCTTGATTCCTTCGGTAAGTAAATCCTCATTGACCGCCGCTACGACCTCCTGGGTAAGCGCATCTCTGGATGGCGAGCGCTCTTGAACCAGCCTTTCAATTTCCTCAAACTTCTTTGGTTCTAAGATCGCAAAAGACAAGTCCTCTAACTCCCATTTGATCGCATTCATGCCAAGGCGATGAGCTAGCGGTGCGTAAATATCAAGTGTCTCCCGCGCCTTACGTAGCGCGCTCTCTACTGGCACGAATTTCCAGGTGCGAGCATTATGTAACCGGTCCGCTAACTTGATCACAAGCACTCGGACATCCTTCGACATTGCGATCACCATTTTACGGAGTGTTTCGGCCTCAGCCGTTGGACCGTAAATCAGTTTGTCTAATTTCGTTACACCATCAACAAGCGCGGCAACCTCCACTCCGAAGCTACGTTTAAGCTCAGCCAAGCTGTAGCCAGTATCTTCAATCGTGTCATGCAAGAGCGCAGCCGCTATTGTTGCAAGGTCTAGACCCAAATCAGCCAATATCTCAGCCACCGCGACCGGATGGGTGATGTAGGCATCGCCCGACTTTCGCATCTGGCCTTCATGCTTGCTCTTTGCCACCGCGAAAGCAGAAATTAAGCCTTCAATCTTTGCATCAGGGTGGTGAAGTAAAACCTTCTCGGCGAGCACAACGAGTAAAGGATCGAGCTCTTGATTTCCGTGAGTGATCGGCATCGCTATTTCGAATCACTGCTCATCGCTCTACTGGCTTGAACGTCGGCCAGGTCTCCTCTTAGGCTGATTGCGTGGTCCGCGCTCGTGTGCATCCTTTGAATGAGTAGAGGTAATAACGCCAGCAGTATTCTTATCGACCGATTGCTCGGCAGAACCTCCACGCATATTCACGCGCTTGGCCAATGCGATCATCGCCGGTTCCCGCTCACGCAACGTTGCAAGGAGCGGCGTTGCGATAAAGATCGAAGAGTACGAACCAGTTGCAAGCCCGATAAAGAGCGCCAAGGAGAGGTCCTTAAGCGTTCCAGCTCCGAGTAGGCCTGCACCTACGAAGAGAATTGAGGCGACAGGAAGTAAGGCGATGATAGAGGTGTTAAAAGAGCGAACTAGAGTCTGATTGACTGCGAGGTTGGCCGCTTGCGAATAGCTCTGCTTGGCGGTTGACGTTATGCCCTTTGTATTTTCTCGAACTTTATCGAAGACGACCACGGTGTCATAGAGTGAATAACCGAGAATAGTGAGAAAACCAATCACTGTCGCCGGCGTGACATCAAAACCAACAAGCGCATAGATTCCAACGGTGATGAAGACATCGTGAATAACCGCAACGATCGCAGAAACCGCCATCTTCGGTTCGAAGGCCATCGCAAGATAGAGCATCACAACGATCAAGAAGCCGAATAAGCCATATGTGGCCTTATGAGTGATTTCCTTACCCCACGATGGCCCAACTGTTTGAATATCGATATTCGCGGCCTCGACGCTAAATGTTTTTGCCAGCGCGGTACGAGCTGCCGAAATAGTTGACTGTGGCAGGTCTGTAGTCTGAAGGCGTAACTTGTTTGTGCCTATTTTTTGGACGATCGATTGGGTAGTTATGCCAGCGCTCGTGAGTGCGCCCTGACCCTGTGCGACATTTACACCCGCGGATTGAACGGTGAAGACCGAACCACCCTTAAATTCGATTCCAAGTTTGAGGCCCTGTGTCCCGAGTGCTATCGCGGAAACAATAATAAGAAGGCCAGAGAAGGCGTACCACCGCTTCTTTTTGGCAATGAACTCAATCGATGTTTCGCCGCGGTAGAGGCGGCCTCCGATTCCTGAAAGTGCCATTAGAGCGAATCCTTTCCTTCGACTGTTACCACACCCAAGCTATGGGCTGAAAACCCAGAGAATCGATGCCCATTGGCATAGAAACCAACTCGAGAGAGGATTGTGAGAAGTGGCTTGGTAAAGAAGAAGACGACGATCAAGTCAACAAAAGTTGTCAACCCAAGAGTGAAGGCAAATCCCCGCACTCCACCGACAGCAAAGAAGTAAAGCAGCGAGGCGGCGATTAATGAGACGAAATCGGCAACCAGGATCGTTCGGCGTGCTCGTACCCAACCGGTCTCTACTGCAGTCCGAAGTGAGCGCCCATCTCGAACCTCATCGCGGAGACGTTCGAAGTAGACAATAAATGAGTCGGCAGTGATTCCGATCGAGACGATAGCTCCAGCAATACCGGCAAGAGTAAGCGTGAATCCGATCCATTTTGCGAGAAGTAAGAATGAGAGGAAGGTTATTGAGCCCGCAACAATGAGCGAACCCACAGAGACGAGTCCTAAGCCACGGTAATAGAGAAGGGAGTAAAGAACTACCAAAATGAGCCCAATTAATCCAGCTAGGAGACCAGCATGCAACTGGTCAGCACCAAGCGTGGGCGAGATCTGATTAATCTCTTGGACTGAAAGTGCTAACGGCAATGCTCCATACTTCAATTTATTTGCAAGATCAGTAGCACCCGTCTGGCTGAAACTTCCACTTATCTGGGCAGAACCAGAATTAATCGCTTCATTAATTCTCGGTGCACTGACAACAAGGCCATCGAGAACAATTGCTGCCTGATTTCTCGGAGCTGGCAAAGCCGTGACACGTGTGGTCATCTTTCCAAAATCATTTGTGCCGGCGCCATTGAAACTGAGCAGAACCATCCAGCCATTGCCATTTGTATTATCCAGAACAGCGCTCGCCTTTGAAACCTGATTTCCTTCTACTTCGGCCGGAGCCAAGATATATTTCGATCCACCATCGCGTGAACATGAGACGAGTGCTTGAGTTGGATCATCGATGGCGCCACCTTGTCGATTTGCTGCAATGGTGCAATCCGTACTTTTGAAGAGCGCATCAAGCGCTGGTGTTACTCCAAAAGGAAGGGTTGCGGTGGCGGGCGTGGCCACTTTTTTTCCGTTCTTCGCAGTTGTTGTTCCCGTGGCGGTCGATAGCGAAGTTGTAGCAGCGTTTCCGGCTCCAACAGCGAGCACAGCACGGAAGCGAAGTTGTGCGGTTGCGCCTACAAGGTCAACAACGCGGCTACTCGAATTTCCTGGAACCGAGACGATGATGTCACCATTGCTTTGCGAAGAGACTTCGCTCTCGGCTACGCCGAGTGAGTTGACGCGTTGACGAATAATCGCGACCGCTTGGTCCACCGCTGATTGAGCGGCCTTCCCACCATTAATGACTTTGGGGGCGAGGGTCACACTCGTACCGCCTCGAAGATCGAGACCTAACTTCAGCTTCGTATCCCCCTGGAAGATCGCTAGCGCCGCAAAGGCGACGAGAATAACAAGTAGCGAAGCGAGAGTCCGGCCCGATTTGGCGGTCTTCTTGGTGGCTTTAGAAATATTTGCAGACATAAGACGGAAGTCTAGGCATCTAAGCTCGGTGTGTCGAAAAGGTTTGGAGTATCTGCCCCTAGCGTGGCTAGCGTGGCTAGCGTGGCTGGCGGGGTAAGACCGAGATGTAGCCAGCCCGCCGCCGTTGCTACTCGCCCACGAGGAGTCCGAGCGATGAAGCCCATTCGAAGAAGAAAGGGCTCTGCCAAGCTCTCAATTGTCTCAGCCTCCTCCCCTAACGACATTGCAAGGGTCGAAAGGCCGACAGGTCCGCCCGTAAAGCGCTTAATGAGCACCTCAAGGAATGAACGATCGAGTCGATCCAAGCCAATCTCATCCACCTCATACATTGTGAGAGCCGCTCTTGTATCGCTCAGTGAGATGGAACTATCGCCATACACTTCTGAGTAATCACGAACTCGACGTAATAACCGGTTCGCAACACGAGGTGTTCCACGAGAACGCGAACCAATTTCCTCGATCGAATCCGGGGTTATCGAAATTCCCAGAAGCCCTGCACTTCGTTCAACGATACGAGAGATCTCAGAACTTTTGTAGTAATCCAATTGAGCGGTAAATCCGAAGCGGTCACGTAATGGGCTGGGCAGTAGTCCAGCTCTCGTTGTTGCACCGATTAAAGTGAAGTGTGGAAGTTGCAACGGTATCGCGGTTGCACCCGCTCCTTTTCCGACGATGATATCGACACGGAAATCCTCCATCGCTAAATACAACATCTCTTCTGCCGGACGAGACATTCTGTGAATCTCATCTAAAAAGAGAATTTCGCCTTCACTCAGAGAAGAGAGAATCGCAGCCAGATCTCCCGCGTGCTGAATGGCTGGTCCACTTGTTACGCGAATAGGGGCCTTCATCTCAGCCGCAATAATGAGAGCGAGCGTCGTCTTCCCTAAACCGGGCGGGCCGGAGAGAAGTACGTGATCGGCCGATGAACCCCGAGAGCGCGCCGCCCTTAAGAGAAGATCGATTTGATTAGCGACTCTCGCCTGCCCAACAAATTCTTGAAGGTCATGTGGCCGAAGCGCTAACTCTTGGTTCCGTTCCTCATCGTCGCTGGAGGCGCGTGCGATGCTCATGATCGACGACCGCGCAACTGCAATGCACATTTCAAAAGGGATTCAACTGAATCAGTTGAAGCGTCGGGGCGCTCAGCCGCAACGCCAGCGATCGCTTCAAACGATTCCTTTGCGGTGAAGCCGAGGGATAGGAGCGCCTCGTTTAATTGGTCACGCCATGTCTGCGGCAGTGTTGGGTTGAACCCAACTCCAGGTTGTACCTTCTCTTTCAACTCCAAGATCAATCGTTGGGCGCCTTTTTTGCCGAGTCCCGATATTTTTTCCAGGGTCTGGGTATCGCCGCCGAAAATGGCGGCTAGTAATTGCGGTGTTTCGTAAACGTTGAGCGCAGATTGAGCAACCTTTGGCCCGATACCCGTAACAGTCTGCAAAAGTTCAAAGAGTTCTCGATCCTCGCTCCGTTCAAATCCATACAAGGTGAGAGCATCTTCCCGAACAAGGAGGGTTGTATGAAGGGAGCTCACACGACCTATTGAAAGTGAGGCAGCTAATCGTGGTGCGACATAAACCAAGATTCCCACTCCCCCAACCTCGATAACAATCGAGGAGAGTCCGACTGATTTAACTAAGCCAGTTAAGGATGCGATCACGAGGCGACCACCTCTATACGCTTCTTCTCCTTGAGCAGTGCCGCTGCAATTCGGGCATCGCCAGTGCCACGCCATAAGTGACAGATCGCTAATGCGAGGGCGTCAGTGCTATCGACTGGCTTAGGAATCTCTTCCAATTTCAAAATACTTTGAACCATCTTCGCTACTTGCTTTTTATCGGCGCGTCCCGAACCTGTCACTGCAGCTTTAACCTCGGTGGGTGTGTGCATAACAACAGGAATCCCACGTCTCGCCGCAAGAACCAAAGCCACACCCGCCGCCTGCGCGGTAGACATAGCTGATTTCACATTCAACTGCGAGAAAACACGTTCCACCGCAATCACATCGGGGTGATATCTATCAATCCAGTGAGCGAGCTCTTTATCGAGTTCTAGTAATCGCAATTCCAGGGGTAACTCTGGCGATGTTTTGATGACGCCAACGCCAAGCATGACTAAATTTTGGTGAGAGATATTTTCAACAATGCCCACACCACACCTGGTGAGACCAGGATCTACGCCGAGAACTTTCACCTCACTAGCCTAGTGAAAGGCAGGCGCTCCCCTAGTCCAGGCTCGCCATGACCTCATCAGAGACATCAAAATTCCCATACACATTCTGCACATCGTCGAGCTCTTCGATCACATCGATCAAATCAAAAACCTTTTGAGCGGTCTCGGCATCCAACGGGATACTCATTGAGGGAAGAAATGATGAGTCCGCAGATTCATAATCCATCCCCGAACTTTGCAACGCTGTGCGAACGGCAACGAGATCTGAGGCCTCGCAAACTACTTGCCAATTCTCGCCAAAGTCATTGATCTCTTCAACGCCATGTTCTAACACCGCTTCAAGAATGAGATCTTCCGTAACCTTGCCACCAGCTTTTGAGAGCAGGACGGTGCCCTTACGGTTGAAGAGATATGCGACTGAACCTGGGTCAGCCATATTGCCGCCATTGCGGGTCACGGCAACACGAACTTCAGAGGCGGCACGATTTCTATTATCCGAGAGACATTCGATCATGAGGGCGACTCCGCCGGGGCCATAGCCTTCGTACATAATGGTCTGGTAATCAGCACCACCAGATTCAAGTCCTGCACCTCGTTTAATTGCCCGATCGATATTATCGGCAGGTACTGAACTCTTCTTCGCCTTCGTAACCGCATCATAAAGTGTTGGGTTGCCATCCATATCCGCGCCACCATTTCGCGCAGCTACTTCAATGCCCTTAACCAATTTTGCAAAATTCTTCGCACGGCGCGAATCAATGATCGCCTTCTTGTGCTTGGTTGTCGCCCATTTGGAATGGCCTGACATAGAACACCTACCCTTAGATAGCGACTAAAACTTTTTCAGCGTAGTGAGAAGTTTAGCGTCATCTCTTCGCGACGATCTCCTCGATAAAGAATCGATGCACGCGTATATCTCCGCTCAATTCAGGGTGAAAAGAAGTTGCCAGTAGATTTCCTTCTCGGACCGCAACTGGATGCTCCCCTGAATCGCTCGAAACGCTCGCGAGAATCTCAACACCCGCGCCAACTCGTTCGACCCATGGTGCACGTATAAAGATCCCCATGACTGGCGAATCTGGGATCCCTCGAATCTCGATTAAGCTCTCGAACGAATCAACCTGGCTTCCGAATGCATTTCTTCGAACTTTCATATCAATGCCGCCAAATCCCGCTTGCGCCAGCGGCGCACCAGAGATTTCGTTGGCTAGCAGGATCATTCCTGCACATGAACCATAAACCGGCCCACCTGTCGAAATAAATTCACGGATAGGGTCGGTCAACTTAAAACTTTCGGCAAGCTTCATGATTGTCGTGGATTCTCCGCCAGGAAGGATCAGCCCATCAATCCCTGCGACTTCTTCCGGGCGATTGAGCGCAAAAGCATCGTAGCCGCACGACTCCACGCTACGAATATGTTCCCGGAAATCACCTTGTAACGAGAGGACTCCGATGCGAAGCGCCGACAATTACCAACCGCGCTCGGCGAGACGATGAGGCACCGGGATGTCGGCGACGTTTATGCCGACCATTGCTTCACCAAGTCCGCGCGAAACATCTGCAATCACCTTTGGGTCTGTGTAATACGTTGTGGCTCTGACACAAGCTGCTGCTCGTTGAGCTGGGTTTCCAGATTTGAAAATTCCTGACCCCACGAAGACACCATCTGCTCCGAGTTGCATCATCATCGCGGCATCCGCGGGAGTTGCGATTCCGCCAGCGGTGAAGAGTACAACGGGAAGCTTGCCGGTATCGGCTACCTCTTTCACTAATTCATATGGTGCAGACATCTCCTTTGCGGCGACGTAAATCTCGTCCTCACGCATGGAAGAGAGTCTGCGAATTTCACGAAGCAAGGTGCGAATATGCATGGTCGCATTCGAGACATCGCCAGTTCCGGCTTCACCCTTTGAACGGATCATTGCCGCACCTTCGTTGATACGACGCAGAGCCTCACCGAGGTTCGTCGCACCACAAACAAATGGAATAGTGAACTTTGTCTTATCGATATGGTTTTCATAATCAGCCGGCGAGAGGACTTCCGACTCATCGATGTAATCGACGCCGAGGGATTCCAAAATTTGTGCCTCCACAAAATGCCCGATGCGAACCTTTGCCATCACCGGGATTGAGACTGCCGCTTGAATAGCTTGGATCATCTCTGGATCTGACATGCGTGAGACGCCGCCTTCTGCGCGGATATCCGCTGGAACTCGCTCAAGAGCCATCACGGCTACGGCGCCGGAATCTTCGGCAATCTTCGCCTGCTCGACATTGACAACATCCATGATGACTCCGCCTTTGAGCATCTCGGCCATGCCACGCTTAACGCGACCCGAACCAACTACCTTATTGATCTGCTCACTCATGATGTTCTCCAAACTTTTATGAATTCCGAAGGGATATAAGAACAGGAGTCTACTTCTTTGTTGTTGGTGGTGCAGAAGCAAGTGGCGCCTCTACGAAGAGCGGATCCTGCGCCACAAGGGCTATCCAGATCTTGCCCGGCGTAAACTTTGCGGGAACTCCTTCCTTGGTAGTCCACGAAGTCACGGAGTCAGGAGTCGCCCGGTTCCAAAAAATTGGGGTCGCGCCACCCGAACGAAGGAGATAGGCAGTACCCGACCCGACCGTCTGACTAAAAGGCGTGATACCGCCTACCTTGTCGTGATAGATCGAAGGCGTAATCGTTACCTTCTGAATGATGAGATTTTCGCAACCCAGTTGCACTCCGCTCTCCGCCGTATCAGGCGCTCCCTGGTAAGTAAGCAACCAACGTTTTTGAGATGTGGACCACTTTGCCGCATAGTGTGATGCTGGCCAGGTAAATGAGGCCGAGATGATCGGGCGAGATCCAACCGGAGCCGCGCCAAAAAACCATCCTGGATCTTTTGGCATTGCGATTTTTCGCTTCTCAATATCTACACTTTTGGAGAGCAACGATTTCAGATGCAAAATCTCATTTGTCGGCTCCTGACGATTAACTGCCCGTGAATAGATCGAAGCCGGCTCATGATCAGCGCTGATGTTCTCTAGATTTGCAGCAGCGATCTTCGGATAGAGAAGTTTCTGAGCACCACTAAAAGCGAAGCCAATGCGCCCGTATTGGGCAAAGATATCGATATCGCTAATACGTGCCGAGCGAACGGGTCCAACCAGATCTGGCAGTGTCAATGGGTTGGAAAAAATGGCAGCAATCCGAGTCAAACCACCTTCCACCTGCTCGATATAAACAATGTCAGCACTCTCTAAACCAATTTGTGGATGAGCTGCAGGGGTGTCATCAACTTTAACCACAACGATTGGTCCGTTTCCTCCTGGTAGTGCGGTGAAGAGATTTACTGGAGGAGCCTTCGGCGTAGATACTACGATTTTCTTAGGCGTCGACCCGCATGACGAGAGAAAGAGAGAAGAGGTGAGGGCGAGAGCAATAAAAAGAGCTGGCCGGATCCTCACAGCTCGTCATTTTCAAAGGAATATCGAAAGGGAAGTTTTGCACGACCCGCTAGACGAAAAATCCTAAAAATTGTTTTAGATCGAACATTAGCCACCGCTGATATTGCTTCGACATGCATCGCGATGGCAAAACGGATCTTCTCGGTGATATCAGAGAGTCGATCCAGAAGCGGGAGTGCCATCTCCAGTTCGCCAGCAATCGCTGCTTCCCGAAGAATCCTTAAGGATTCTGACAGTTGAGACTCCGCTTCACTGCGATCTGCTATCGGAGCTTCACGACTTTCATAAGCAGATGCCGTGAGAACCAGATCGAGCGCCGGATCAAGATCACTCGTGTGCGAAATTTCGAGTGCGAGTCCTGCTCGGCGTTGCAGTAGAGCGTCTAAGTGTTCCCACGATGTTTCGACGCGATGATGCAGTCGATCGAGACGGGCTGCAGAGAATGAAAGATACCAAGCGAAAATAAGTAGGACGATAAGGAGAAATAGATATTTACTCATGTGATCGTAACCTCTTCCACGGTCGATTCTCCGACCCCAGTGTTACGCCAGGACCAGAAGCCAAAACAGCTTCATAAACATCTGAGATCTCTGCGGCAACGTTGCTCCAGTCATAGCGATGCGCAGCCAATTTTACAGCGGTTGAGTTCTCCCTTAACTTCGCGGGGTTACTTAGTAGGACTATGACTTCGTGCGCGAGAGATTGTGGGCTCTCTGAAGTAAAGAGTCGTCCGAACTCCCCACCCTTCAGAACCTCAGCGAAAGCGGGGATATCACTTGCAACGATTGCCGAGCCTGCCGCCATCGCCTCAATCAAGATGATTCCAAAGGATTCTCCTCCAGTATTAGGCGCTACATACACATCAAGGGAGGTAAGGAATGTGGCCTTCTCACTCTCTGTCAGGCGACCGAGGAATTCAACGTGACCCCGCAAGCCAGATGGCAGACTCTTAAGAGCCGCATCAGGATCTCCCGGCCCAGCAATACGAACCATTACATTGGGGATCGCTTTCACAATCGCCGGCAGCGCAGAGAAGAGAACGTTTAAACCTTTACGTGGCTCTTCAAATCGACCAAGAAATCCGATCGAACATTTTCCACTCGTATCAATAATTCGCGTAGCCTCGGAGAACTTTGAGGTATCTACACCATTGGGAATAACAACCGCATCAGTCTGAAAGTGTTCCCGCAGGGTTGTGCGGGCCATCTCTGACACTGCAATACGGGCCGAAATTTTCTCAATGATCGGTTCCAAAATCGGTGCGACCGCGACCAGACTTCGCTGCTTCGGCGCCGCTGTATGGAAGGTTGCGACCATTGGGCCCTCAGCAGACCAACATGCCAAGAGTGATAAGGACGGGACTTCAGGTTGATGAAGATGAAGCAAATCAAAATTGTTTGTCGCGATCCACTGTCGAACTCGAGAGGTCGCAACCGGTCCAAACGAGACGCGTGCGATTGCGCCATTGAAAGGTAGAGCAAGTGGCCGGCCAGCCGAAACTAGCCAAGGTTCGTTAATGGAATTTTCATCTGAAACCGGAGCAATGACCGATACCTGGTGCCCAAGGGAGATGAAATATTCTGCAAGCTCTTTGATATGAATCTGCACGCCACCTGGCGTATCCCACCCATATGGCGAGACCATTCCAATGCGAGTCGGTGAAAGTGTCATGAACTGCGCTCTACAAAATCTCGGTCAATCCAGATTCGCTGGAGCATGTGCCAATCCTGGGTGTGAGCGGTGATATGTCTGCCGAAGCGATCTGCACATGTCTGCGTCATGGATCGAATCTTTTCGCTCTGATCGCCATCACTCGGTATCGGGATCTCGCCCTCAAAGATAATTCGAATCCCATCGACTTCGTACTTTACAAATGCTGTGATCAGTGGCGCCTTGGTCTGAATAGAGAGGAGGGCTGGTCCAATCGGCATCCTGGAAGCGCCACCTAAGAAAGTGATCTGAACCCCTGATGAAGAGAGGTCGCGATCGGCGACCAGCGCAACCAATCGATTATGGCGGAGCCGTTGTGCGAGCGTTGCGAGTGAACGAGCGTCGCCATCAAGCACTTCCATGCCGATACTCTGCCGATAGGCCAAAAATTTACGGAAGAGCCGTTCAGGTTTCAGATGTTCAGCGACCGTTACCAATGGTGCGCCACTGGCACAAAAGTAAGCCCCAGCATGATCCCAATTTCCGGCATGTGGCAGCGAGACGATTACACCACGTCCAGCAAGAAGTGGATCACGCAGAAAGTGCTCACCCTCAACGATCACGGTCCGCATCGTCTGATCTGGACTCCATGACGGAAATCTGAAGGTGTCACACCAATAGCGCAAATACGAGCGCATCCCGCGTTTTACTAACGCTTCAAGTTCCTCATTCGACAATTCTGGACGTACCCGCTTGTAATTTAGGCGTAGCCGCTGAATTGGTTTTCTATTCTTGCGATAAAGGTAATCTGCAATCACAGCGAAGAGCGCATACGCACCTTTCTTAGGAAGCGCCCGGGTAACTCGCCACGCCAGAGAGTATGCGAGATACGAAAATGTTTCTTTCATCGGGAGCCGCGATAGACGATCAATAATCTCTCTCCGACGGTATAAAGAGTGAGACCGAATAGGCTCCATAATCCGACGCTGAAAACATAAGGCACTCCCAACCCATCGAAGCCGGCGGTTATCATGATGATGATCAAGCGTTCGGTTCGTTCGGCGATCCCACCGTTGCAAGCGATATCAAGAGCCTCGGCACGAGCCTTTATATAGGAGATCAACGAAGAGAGAATCAAGATCGCCAAAATTAAGGCTACGTTGCGGTCATGGATCTTAGAAAACCAATACGCCATCGAACCAAAAATTGCGACATCTGAAATCCGATCTAACGTCGAATCTAATAGCGCACCCCACCGAGAGGCAGAACCGCTCAACCTGGCCATAGTTCCATCGAGAAGATCGAAGAGGACGAGCAGCGTTGTGATGATCGAGCCAGCAAAGAAATGGCCTGATCCGAAGAGGAAAATCGCGGAGAACGACGAGCCCACTCCCCCGACGGCGCTCATGAAATTGGGGGTAACTCCAGCCTTGAGTAACCCGCGGCACAAGGGAGTAATCACACGAGTGACAGGCGCCTTAATTGATCGCTGAAGCATTGAACACATCGTAGAGTTCGCCACTGTGGCAGACCTAATTTCCGATCAGCTAGCGGTTCACCTTGTCGGCCGGTACAGCGAAGAGCTTGCCAGTGCGCTTGGCTTGACCAGTTCGTCACTCGAATCGAGTGACGCTGCGCTCTTCTTGGTCAGCGCTAAAGATGGAATCATTCGGGCCGATTCTGATAGCTGGCTGATAGCTCGCGAGCTCTACATCCCCTCAATCGTGGTGATTACCGACCTTTCGGCCGAGAACGATACGGATTTCGAGGATATGTCAGCGATCGCTGGTCGCATCCTCGATCCCGTTGTCACTCCCTATCTGGTCCTGCACGAGGAAGATGCAACGCCGATTGCCCTCATCGATCTCATCACTCAAAAGATTTTGGATTACAGCCATGGTTCACTCGAGATTCGGGAGAGCGAGCTCGAACACCGAGAGGTGATTGAAGAATTCCGTCAAGAGTATCTCGACGCGTTAGAAGGAGCAGGTGAGGAAGCATTTGAAAACGCACTTCTCTATCCTGCACTTCCCTGGATCGCAGGTTCACGTCTTGGTCTGGCCGAAATAGCTCTCTACTTAAATCGCATTCCACTCTCGGGCTAACGCATCCCGACTCTCACTCAGTAATTGCGGAAGGACTTTCGTTGCACCAATAATCGGCATGAAGTTCGAATCCCCGGACCAGCGAGGTACCACGTGTTGGTGAATGTGATCCGCCACGCCAGCCCCCGAGATCGCGCCTTGATTCATTCCGAGATTAAAACCTTTTGCACCTGAAACTTTTCGGAGTACCTTCATTGCCGCTGATGTCAGCGCATAGATCTCGTTGCCCTCGGCCTCTGTCAGTTCGGTCAAATCAGCGACGTGGCGGTAGGTACATATCAACATGTGCCCCGCGTTATATGGGTAGAGATTCATCACCGCATAAGCGGTCGCACCTCGATGGACGATCAAACCTTCTCGATCCTCGAGAGTTGGAACGCGACAGAAGGGGCACTCAATACCATTGCCTGGCATGGGTCGGTTCTCTCCTGCTAAGTAATCTAAACGATGTGGTGCCCACAACCTCGACCACGAATCTGGCATTCCAGCCCCACCATGAGGATTTTCAGCGTTCACTCGCTACACCTGGCTACGTTTATCGATCGCCTTGCGGACTTCTGCAATCGCTTCATCGAGCGCGATGCCATTTCGCTGCTCGCCATCCCGATAACGGAAAGAAACCGATCCTGAGCTCTGATCTTCTTCCCCTGCGATCATGATGAAGGGAATTTTCTCCATCGCAGCATTTCGAATCTTCTTCTGCATTCGATCATCAGATGAATCGATATCGACCCGGATCCCGGCTTTGCGCATCTTCGCTGCAACGCCCTGAAGGTATGGCAGGAAGGTATCCGCTACTGGAACTGCGCGGACCTGAACAGGCGAAAGCCACGGTGGGAAGGCCCCGGCATAATGTTCTGTGAGCACACCAAAGAATCTTTCAATCGATCCGAAGAGCGCTCGGTGAATCATTACTGGTTGTTCCCTCAAGCCTTCATGGGATTGATATTCGAGATTAAATCTCTGAGGCAATTGGAAATCAACTTGGATCGTTGACATCTGCCAGGTACGACCGATTGCATCTTTTGCCTGTACTGAAATCTTGGGGCCGTAGAAGGCGGCGCCACCAATATCATCGACGAGGGCGAGATCTCGCTTCGCTGCAACGACTCGCAAGGCTTCTGTCGCAGCCGCCCAATCCTCATCAGATCCCACAGATTTCTGAGGGTTGCGAGTAGATAGCTCTAAATAAAAATCGTCGAGGCCATAATCGCGAAGTAGATTTAGTACGAAGGTAAGCAACGAATCAAGCTCATCTTGCATTTGATCCTTGGTGCAATAAATGTGGGCATCATCTTGGGTGAAGCCACGTGCGCGGGTTATTCCATGAATAACTCCTGATTTTTCATAGCGATAGACCGTTCCAAATTCAAAGAGCCGTAACGGAAGGTCACGATACGAGCGTGGCCGAGCTTTATAAATAAGGTTGTGAAAGGGACAGTTCATCGGCTTCATGTAGTACTTCTGGCCAGCCCGCTTTACCGTTCCGTCTGCGTGGTACTCCTCATCCATCACCATCGGTGGATACATACCATCCGAGTACCAATCTAAATGTCCCGAGGTCTCAAAGAGCGCAGCCTTAGTCAAGTGCGGTGAATAAACGAATTGATAATCCTCTTCTTCGTGGCGCTTTCGAGAATAATCTTCCATCGCTCGTCGAATGATGCCACCCTTGGGATGAAAGAGAGCGAGCCCACTTCCAACTTCCTCCGGAAATGAGAAGAGGTCAAGGTCGGCACCGAGTCGACGGTGATCACGCTTCTCGGCCTCGGCCAAGAGATGCAGATAAGCATCAAGCGCCTCTTGAGATGGCCACGCTGTTCCGTAAATACGTTGCAACATCGGATTCTTCTCCGAGCCACGCCAATATGCACCCGCCGTTCGCATCAAGGTAAATGCCGGAATATGTTTTGTCGACGGAAGGTGCGGGCCACGGCAGAGATCAGACCAAACCGGCTCGCCATCGCGACCAAGGTTGTCGTAAATCGTAAGCTCTGGCCCACCGACCTCGACGCTCGATTCATCATCATGCCCCGACTTCAATCCAATGAGTTCGCATTTATATGGTTCGAGCCGCAACTCAAGAAGAGCATCCGCCTCGCTGGTGACTCGGCGCCGAAAACGCTGCCCCGCCTTCATGATCTTGCGCATCGCTGATTCAACCTTGATCAGATCGTCCGGCGTAAATGGCTTCGCAGGATCAAAATCATAATAAAAACCATCGGTGATAGCGGGACCGATTCCTAGCTTTGTCCCTGGGAAAACTTCCTGAACAGCTTGAGCAAGCACGTGGGCGGTTGAGTGTCGCAGGATCGCGAGACCATCGGCTGACTCGATTGTGATTGCTTCCACGGTATCGCCACTAGACAGCTGGCTCCAAAGGTCGCGAATCTCACCATTTACTCTCGCGGCAATAACAGTGCTCTGATCGGCAAAGAGATGGGTGGGTCGTTGATCGGCGGCGATCTCTTGGGGAGCGCCGTTGACGGTGACCTTAATCGAATCGCTCATAGGCGCAGGTTATCAAGAATCGGGTACTCAATCAGAGCGCTCACTCAAAAGCGCACGCATCTCTTTCACGCGGTGCGATTCCAGATACTCGATCTGCTCCTCATCGATAAAGAGCGCCTTTACCGGTTCGAGTTCACGCAGGCTAGAGAGCAAATACATGCCCGATGATGCTCGTAGGTCGTCTATCGAGAGTGACTTCTCCGAAACTTCGGGAAACCACTCAAGAAGTACCTCGCGGATAATTCCTGGTAAAAGTCCCGAGGAGAGCGGCGGAGTGTAAAGCTGACCGTTTATCTCGATCAGAATGTTTGCCAGCCCAGTCTCAACAACCTCGTCTAGCTCATTGAGATAAAGAAGATCATCGTTGCCTAACGACTGTGCAAGCCGAATTCCATAAGCACTCTGAGTGTAGGAGAGAGTCTTATGACGCGTTATAAAACTACGCGAATCGCGAACTTCCTTAGCTAACCGCAAAGTCCATCTGCTCTCGGCATTATGTACGACCTCTTGATGAGTGATCAGATACTCGCCATTAGAAAAATAGGTAATACGCAGCCGTCCAATGGCCCATGGCTCGACGATAGAAACTTCTGACAACTTCGCCCGCAATTCCACTAATCGAGGAGGCGAAAAGCGAAGAGCGAGAGCTGACCGCTCGAGACGTGCGAGATGTCGACTCAAAAAGTGTGCAGAACCGCGAGATGTTTTTATCGTCTCAAAGATTCCATCACCGCGCAGCCAAGGATGCGCCGTCGCGGGAAGCGTAAACTCTCCACCCGACCAAAATTCGTTCATGCCGAAAATTCACCCCCGGCGATTGCGAGTAACCGAGCGGCTTTCAACACTGTTTCATCCCACTCCTCGAGCGCATCGCTACCCCAGGTTATTCCAGCACCGGTGCCAAAAGAGAGATACTCACCGCTCTGCCAAAAAGTTCTGATTCCGACAGCAAGTTTTGCTTCACCGCCATGTACCCAACCAGATACCCCGCAGTATGAGCCGCGAGTGCCCTCGTTCTCTTTAATTATTTTTACCGCAGTCGATTTCGGAGCACCAGAGATCGAACCTGCTGGCAAGAGAGCTCTACTAATATCGCTCCACGAAATATCACTTCGTAACCTTCCAACAACGTCAGATACGAGATGGAAGAGACCAGGATGCTCCTCAACGCCAAGCAATCTCGGAACCTGCACCGATCCAATCTCGCAAACTTCACCCATGTCATTGCGTACCAGATCAACAATCATGATGTTCTCCGCTTGGTCTTTTTCAGGGAAGAACGAACTCTTCGACGTTCCTTTGATCGGAGATGAGCGCACCTCTCGGACGCCTTCCATCTCCGTTACTTCAATAAATAACTCTGGCGAAGCGCTGGCAATTTCAAGTCCTGGAATTTTGAAGTAGTGAGCATATGGCGCAGGATTTTCAACAAGGATTTTTGCAAAGAGCGCTTCGAGATCGTGATCATTTCTGCGAGAAAATATCCGACAAGCATTTGCTTGATAGACATCCCCTGCTTCAATCGCCTGACGGATCGCCGTTACATAACCGACGTACTCTTCTTGTGTCATTGAACTTGACCATTGGTGTGAAGTTGATCGCCATATGTCGGAAGTGCTGAAAGGTTCATCATAAACATCAGCAAACTTTGCGCACCGCCACGCACCTTCATAGGTGACCGAGACCGCCCAAAAACCGCCATCATCCAAAGAGCTGGGGTCATCTGAAAGGTCGATCAGAGTCGACGCTGATTTTCCTTGCATCCAGAATCGAGGTTCAGCGACCGTCATAGGACAACGCTATCTTAGGCACGGTTGGCGCAGCTCAGGGTCTTTACGGTAGATTCCGCTCTCTGATTGAAGGAAACTTCACGCAGTGCGGACGTAGCGCAGTTGGTAGCGCGGAACCTTGCCAAGGTTCAGGTCGCCGGTTCGAACCCGGTCGTCCGCTCGCAGGACAATGGTCGGATGGCCGAGAGGCGAGGCTCAGGACTGCAAATCCTGCCACACGGGTTCAAATCCCGTTCCGACCTCCACCTGCAAAGGTAGAGGGCAGTACGAAGAAAAAAAGCACGTTGTAAGGCACGACCGTAAAATGGACGATTGGCTCAGCGGTAGAGCACCACATTGACATTGTGGGGGTCACTGGTTCGATCCCAGTATCGTCCACCAAATCTTTGATTTGCGACGTTAAGGTAGTGTCCAAGAGAACGTGGTGATTTCGACCTATCTGCGAGAAACCCGGTTGTAGATCTCTCTCCAACCGATGAGAAAAATTGAGAGAAAGGTCGTGGCGACAAGGACGAAGCTGCCCGTGATACCTTGGCCAGAGATAACGCGTAGAAGCATCCCAATTGCCACAACGAGAAGTACTAGATAGGAACCACTAATACGCGCAACGACTTTCCGACGGGTAACTTTGAGAAAAAACCAACCGACGATTAATCCCACAGCAAACGGCCAAAGCGTTGAAAGTATCCCATTGAGCCTGATTCCATTCTCATGATTGTGACGCCCAACCGCAACAAAGAGAAGAACCCACGCAAAATCGATAGCCATCGAAACTTTTTGCTCTTTGTTGAACCAGAGAAATGTTTTTATTAGGTGTGATGTATCCATGTGAAATATCAACTATGAGCTTCGATGAAGGCGAGTGATTGTGCATAGATTTCTGGTGCGTCGTAATCCATCGGTGAGACGTGATAGCTGTTTCCAAGTTCCACGCGCTTCTTATCTTTGGATCCAATCTCGGCCATGATAATCTCGGTATTCGAAACTGGAAGAACATGGTCTTCGGTCGAATGAAAGAGCAATAATGGCACCTGGATATTCTTGAGCGCGGCTCGAGTTGCCTTCAATAATTTATTGAGTTGAAGAACCCCTTTGGTAGGAAGTACGTCATATCCCCACTCGGTAACTCCAGGTTTCTTGATGTCATCGCCCACGGATGCTCTACCAGGTTGGAACGGAGCGATCAGTGGCGCAAACTTAATAAGAAGGCCAGGAATATGGATCATTGGGTTCGCCAAGATGATTCCATCGACGCTATTTTTACTAGCAACATTTAAGGTCGTTCCACCGCCCATAGACAATCCGCATATAAATACTTTTTTACAACTCGCCTGCAATGCCACAAGTTCTTCTTCAGCTTTCGCCGGCCATGACTCCCAGCTCACGGTATTGAGATCTTGCCACTTCGTTCCATGCCCGGGAAGTCTTGGAACTCGGACGGTATATCCATGTTCAGAGAAGTAGTGAGCCCATGGACGCATTGAAGCGGGTGATCCAGTGAATCCGTGGATCAGAAGGATCCCAATATCTTTGCGAGAGGTACCAACCTGTACGAAATCTTCTAACCACCCCGGTGGAGCAATGTCTGTCGCCATATCCGAAACCTATTGCCCCGCAGAGATTAGGGCAACGCTTACAACCTCTTTAAGCTCTTATTAGTCATCTATTCGTTCATTATTTAATTCAAAGAGATAGGGTCGCCACATGTACACACCACCGGCAGGAGATAAGAATCGTTGGCTGATCCTAGGAATTGTTCTAGCGGCCGAAGTGATGGATCTGCTCGACTCCACAATTGTGAATGTTGCAGGACCCTCGCTCAAAGAGAAGCTACTCGCAACTCCATCCGCCCTTCAATGGGTTATCGGTGGCTACACGCTCACCCTCGGCGCTGGGTTGATCTTGGGTGGTCGCCTCGCTGATCGATATTCACGTCGAAATGTTTTCTTGGCGGGCTTAGCTAGCTTTACAGCCACCTCTTTGCTCTGCGCGATTGCACCAAACATTCAATCACTCATCGCCTTCCGACTCCTTCAAGGCTTCGCCGGCGCGATGGTTCTGCCTCACGTCATTGGTTTTATTCGTGATGTATTCCCTCCGAACGAACTAGGTAAAGCCTTTGCAATCTTTGGTCCAGTCTTTGGGCTGGGTGGAATCCTTGGTCCGATCATCGGTGGATTTATTATTGATGGAAATATCGCATCAACCGGCTGGCGTGCCGTCTTCCTCGTGAATATCCCGATTGGCGTGGTCAATCTATTCCTAGCGTGGAAATTCCTGCCAAGACGAGCTTCAAATCTCGCAATCACGATCGATTTACTCGGCACTGCTTTAATCATCGCTTCTTCTGGGCTACTTCTTCTCCCCCTTATTCAAGGTCAAGAAGCGGGTTGGCCATCATGGTGCTTTATCTCGCTCGCCGGATCATTCGTAGGTTTCGGAGCCTTCACGATCCAACAGCGCGCTTTAATCACGCGCGGCGGAACCCCGCTTGTCGACCCAGATATCTTTAAAGCTCGTACCTATAACTTAGGTCTCGGAGGAATATTCATCTTCTTCGCGGGATTCACCGGCGTTTATTTGATCATCACACTCTTCCTGCAAATCGGTGAACACTACTCAGCTCGTGGGGCTGGCGTCGCGAATATTGCGATCGCGCTCGGCACTGCAATCGGCGGAGCCCTCAGTGGCGCAGTTCTTGCGGAAAAGTTCGGTACACGAGTACTTCAACTCGGCGCCCTTGCTCAGATTGCCGGTGCCGCCTGGCTCTTCATTGCGCTTCCGAATATGGATTCATTCCACTTCTGGAATATCGCGCCAGGCATGCTGCTCTCCGGCTTTGGTACCGGGCTTGTTGTCGCTGCTCTCTTTGACGCCATTCTCCTCGCAATTAAAGACGAGCTCGTTGGATCGGCCTCGGGTGTGCTTTCTGCACTGCAATCGATCGGATCATCCGTTGGGGTTGCTATCTTTGGCACGGTCTTTTTCCATCAAGTGGCCAAGGGCCATATCGACGCTGGCTTTAGGTATGCACTCGTACTTCAGGCCGGATTGGTTACCGCATTTCTATTGATCACCTTTGCCTTTCCAAAGAAGGCTATGGAGAACACGGAGTACGCGCACTAAGTTAATAATTTAAGTCGAGGAAGGCGCAGAAATTCCAGCGTTGTAGAAATAAAAAAAGGCGCCCGATGCACGCGGGCGCCTTTTCAATATCGATAACTAAAAACTAAGGTCGTTCCTTTGCAACTGCGATGGCATTGCTGATATTTGTCGCTTTATTTTCAATGAAAGCTTCCATTCCTGGAGCTACTCCCGCGAGAGTAAATTCCACGAGAATTGTTTTTACATCTGTTGCACCAAGTGCCCTAACGACAAGCTCCAGATACCCAGTTTGGAAATCCCATCCGTGGCGAGGTGCACCTTCGGCATATGAACCACCTTGAGCGACGATCAACGTCACTTTCTTATCCTTAAGACCATTTGCGCCAGAGCCATCAAGGGTTCCTGGGATAACAATCTGATCGATGTATGCCTTGAGTACTGACGGAGCACCCCAGTTCCACATTGGTGTCGAGATTAAAATATCCGTCACACCAGTGATCTCTGCAATTAATTCGTGGCGGAAGGCGTGCTTTGAAACCATGCCGGCCGAACGTCCTTCTTCTGGGGTATATCCTGCAAAGATTGCTTCTGCGTCAAGATGAGGAACTGGATTCGCGTTCAGGTCGCGGCTTATGACGACGCCGCCGGAGTTCTTTGCATTCCATGCGGCTAAGAATTCTGAGCCAATCTTGCGAGAAACTGAGTTCTCGCCCATAGGGCTGACCTCAATGTGAAGAAGTGATGACAATTTTGCTCCTAATGATAGTTGTTGAATATTCAACTATAATTCTACCTTGGTCACCCTGAAGGCGCAAATCAGGCCGGGCTAAATCCGGGAACCACCCCTAAAATTCTCCATCCGTTAACCCAAGGAGATGAGAACCACCCCGGTGATAGCAGTGACGACCCCCACATATTGAATCCGCTGAAGTCGCTCACCGAGTAAAGCAAAGGCGAGCAGGGTCGTAACAACGGGAAAGAGTGAGCCAAGCACCATCGCGACCGAGATCAGACCTTTTGTCGTGGCGACTCCTAATAAATAATTTGCTAGAAAATCTGAGACTCCGATGACGACCAAGATCGGAATATTTACTCTTGTAAAGCCGCCGGTACTTCGCATGCGCACGGCAATAACAAACACCACTACAAATGTCACGAGTCGCATTGTCGTCATCGTCATCAACGAATCCACGTGTGCACCTCGAGCCATAAAGACCAAGGCGATACCAAACATAAAGGCAGTCAATACTCCGAGGAGAACTGGTTTAGCGCTCACCCCGCTCTGAAGCTCTGGGCCAGATGCGGCGAAGCAACCCAAGATCGCAATCACCATTCCAGCAATTTGTAGTGAACCTGGCCGCTCGCCTTGAGCCACTCCGTAGATAACTGGGATGAGTGCACTTAGCGAGGTGATCGGAGCGACAACTCCCATCTTTCCGGTCGACAAGCCAGCGTAATAACTGACGAGTCCAATAAAGCCAGAAACGCCAGCAATCGCTCCACTGACGAAATATCCACGCCACGAGAGATCAGGTGACCGCCAACTCGAATTTATTGTGAGGAGCGAAATTCCGAGGAGCAGTCCCATGAACTGGGAGGCGCCAGTTACTGCGAGTGAGGAAAAACGCTTCGCGAGATTCCCGCCGAGATAATCAGCGCTCCCCCATAATAGGCTCGAAAGTAATGCGAGTCCGGCAAGCATGGATGAAGTATGTCAGGTGAAAGCACTACTTTTGGGTAGTGATGGATGAGCCGAGAGATCAAGCACTCTCTGAAACTACCTTTGTGATCGTAGATCTTGAGACAACTGGCGGCTCCCCAAAAAATGGATCAGCGATTACTGAAATTGGAGCGGTAAAAATTCGAGGCGGTGAAGTTCTCGGGGAATTTAAGACCTTTGTAAACCCACTTGCTGCAATACCGTTTTACATCACCGAATTAACAGGCATCACAGATCTCATGGTTGCGACCGCGCCGATCATCGATGAGGCGCTGCCACTCTTTATCCAATTTTGTGGGAGTGATCTAGAGACGGTACTTGTCGCTCACAATGCCCCATTTGATCTTGGCTTTCTCCGCGCCGCTGCTCTGGAGATTGAATACGAGTGGCCTGAGTACCGAGTGCTTGATACCGCCCGACTGGCCCGAATGGTTCTCACCCGAGATGAAGTCCCGAACTGCAAGCTCGGAACACTTGCGATCTTTTTTGATACTGAAGTAAAACCAACGCATCGTGCACTTGATGACGCCCAGACAACGACTGAAGTTCTTTACAGAATCTTCGAACGCCTTGGCTCATCTGGAATAACCACGATAGATAAATTGATCAATCTACGTACTAAACGGATCAGGTAGCGCGCCGGGCAACAATCTCATGCGTCAGCTTTGCCCAGTCGTTCAAGACGGAAGCCGCCCGACCAGAATCAACTGCCTGCGCCGCCATCACTAAGCCATTGGCAAATTGTTGCTCAACACTTAACGAGAAATCGCCTTTGAAAGCGGCGATACCTGCCGCGGCATTGAGTAAGACAGCATCACGCGGCGCACCTCGTTCACCGGCGAAGATCCGACGACTGATCTCGGCATTGTAAGAAGCCTCTCCCCCTACCAATTCCGAGACCGGTGACGAATCTATATTGAGATTGCGCGGATCAAATTTTCCCTCGCGAATTTTTCCATTACTTATCTGTAGCACTGTCGTCGTGGTCTCTAATGAAATCTCGTCCAGCCCATCATCGCCCCTAAAGACGAAGCCCTCACATCCTCGATCCCGCAAAACTTCTGCCATTGCGTGGAGCATTTTCGGATTAGCAACGCCCAGCGCGATCGCTGTGGGTTGAGCAGGGTTGGCTAATGGGCCGATCAGATTAAAAATCGTCGGCACCGTTATCTCTTTACGCGCCGGAGCAGCGAAGCGAAGTGCCGAATGAAACTTTTGGGCGAAACAGAATCCGATCCCAAGTTTGTAAACCGTCTCAGCGACTTCAACACCGTCAAGATCGATATTTACCCCCAGTGCTTCTAAACAGTCAGCTGATCCAGACTTCGAAGTGGCAGCTCGAGAGCCGTGCTTCACGGTCCTCGCTCCTGCAGCTGTTATTACAACTGCCGCCGTCGTCGAGATATTAATCGTATGAGCACCATCCCCACCGGTGCCGACAATGTCTACAGCCCGATCAGCAATCGAAATCGGTAGCGAAAAATTGAAGAGCTCTTTGATAGCTGCATCGATCTCGACCGCCGATTCACCTTTGTGATGCATTGCGATCAAAAAATCTTTGAGTTCTTCCTTCGGTGCAGAATCGATAAGCAACTCATGCATCGCCCATTGCATTTGGAGAGAATTGAGATCAGCCCCCTGGGAAAGTTGGGCGTTGAGTTCGAGCCACGAGTGATCGCCCATGCTTTAAGCGATTGCGATGGTCTGAACGCGCAGAATCTCTGCAACTTTATGTGCAATCGTGAATGGATCAATCGGATGCATCACTGTCGCGTCAGCCTTTGACCACGATGCAAGCCAGGCATCCTGGACCCGACCCGTGATCACCAAGGTCGGCGGGCAGTTATAAAGCTCATCCTTCAACTGACGTGCAATGCCCATTCCACCTTCTGGGCTCGCCTCGCCATCAAGAATGAAGAGATCGATCGGGCGTTTCTCATCAAGATAGAGGCGAAGTGCTGGGCCGGTGGCGAATTCAAGAATTTTGTGTGGCGCAAGGTCCTGGGCCACCTGCCTTCCTAGAGCGCCGACGATCGTCTCGCGAACCCGTTGGTTATCAGAGTAAACGATGATCATAGGCGTCTTCATACTCGGCAGTCTAGCGATGAAGCCCGCATTTTTGAGCGTGATCAGTCTCACCAAGAGGCACTCTTCTGGATCGGCTTCCACGTCAGCATTTCACGCCAGATCGGGAATAATGCTCCTATGAGCACAACAACAATTCAACGGGCCCCAAACCGGCCGAACCTGGTCGCGGTCGGAACGATCGTATGGCTGGCCAGTGAGTTGATGTTCTTCGCTGCACTCTTCGCGATGTACTTCACAACCCGCGCCGTTCAAGGGCCAAAGATCTGGGCCGAATCAACCGGCATGCTCAACATTAAATTTGCCGCGGTCAACACAACAGTTCTCGTGCTCTCATCAGTTACCTGCCAATTCGGTGTCTTTGCCGCTGAAAGATTTCAAGGACGCCGCAGTGGATCGATCTTCCGCTTTTCTCGATGGGGAATGCGTGAATGGTTTGCCCTCACCTTTTTGATGGGTGCCTTCTTCATTGGCGGTCAAGTGTATGAATATGCAAATCTTGTTCGTGATGGCCTCTCCTTCTCATCACGTGCCTACGGCTCGGTCTTCTATCTCACAACGGGCTTCCACGGTCTCCATGTAACGGGCGGTTTAATCGCATTCCTAATCGTGATGATCCGCGTTTTCAAAGCCCAAAAATTTGGCCACTCGCAAGCTACTACTGCGATCGTGGTCTCCTATTACTGGCATTTCGTCGACATCGTGTGGATCGCGCTCTTCTCAGCGATCTATCTAATTAAGTAGAGAGCAAACCAATCATGAACGCTAGAAGATTCCGTCGGCAAAAATTTGCTGGCCCAATATTGGTCGTCGCAGCCCTGCTGACTATCGGCTCAGCCTTCTCTATCGCCTCTGCCCTCCCAAGTGCGCAGAAGAGCGAGGTCTCTGCTCAATCAACTCTCGTCGATGAGGGGAAACAGATCTTCCTCAAAGGTTGTGCCTCATGCCATGGCTTGAATTCTGAAGGCGGTGCGGTCGCACCAAGTTTGATCGGAGTCGGTGCTGCAGCGGTAGATTTCCAAGTAGGAACTGGACGCATGCCGTTGGCTAATATGAGCCAACAAGCGATGCGCAAGGCCCCGCTCTATAACCCAACACAAGTAGCAGCGCTAGGTGCCTATGTCTCCTCATTGGCGCCAGGACCAGCAACCGTTGACCCTGCCTCTCTTGCCTGGGAACGCGACGGAAATGTTGCGCAAGGCGGCGAACTATTCCGCACCAACTGCGCCATGTGTCACAACTTTGCTGCACAAGGTGGAGCGCTTTCAAATGGTAAGTACGCACCAACTCTTATGGGTGTCGAACCAAAGCACATTTACGAAGCGCTCATCACTGGTCCACAATCCATGCCTAAATTTTCAGATAAAACAATCACGCCCGCTGAGAAACTCTCCATCATTAAGTGGATTAAATCTGCGAATGCCGAACCTGCTATCGGTGGTGCCTCACTTGGTCGCGTCGGCCCCGTTACCGAGGGCTTACTGGTCTGGACACTGGGTCTCGGTCTCTTAATTGGCGTCGCCGTATGGCTCGCCTCGAAAGCGAGATAGACCATGTCAACCGAGATTAATAAATTCGAACGCTTCGAAGATCCAGGTCTACCAGCGCATGTGTTGCGCAAGACCGACACTGATCCCATCGCAGCAAATCGCGCCGAACGCCAAGTTGCAGCACTTTTTCTGCTTTCAGCGCTAGGCACCATTGGCACAATCGCGTCGTACATATTTATCGACTCCAAGAAATTCATCTACCTCCCAATTTTGGGCGACACAAATGCGCAACAGTTAGCACTCGGTACCGGGTTGGCTGCTTCACTATTCTTTATCGGCATCGCTGCAGTGCATTGGGCAAAGACACTTATGCCGGATGAAGAGGTAATCGCAGAGCGGCATGAATTCCGTTCTTCCGATGAAGATCGAGCTGACTTCGTCTCAACTGTAAAAGATCGAGCTGGAGCTGCAGGCCTTGGGCGTCGTTCACTCATCAAACGTTCAATGGGACTCTCTCTTGGCCTGGTGGGACTTTCTCCGCTTCTCCTTCTTCGAGATCTCGGACCACTTCCAAAGAACCAACTCGCAACGACAAGCTGGGCCGCGGGTGTTCGATTGGTAACGGATCCCGGCAATCGCCCGATCAAACCTTCAGATCTAGAGGTCGGTGCAGTAGCTCAGGTTCTTCCGCATTTGCCTGTTGGAACCGAGCGCACACTCGAAAATATCGGTAAAGATGCCGTGCTTCTTATTCGGCTCCGTCCAGAGGACTTCAATCTCAACGCCCAACGGCTCTCATGGACCTACGACGGCATCATCGCCTTCTCCAAGATCTGTTCCCATATGGGTTGTGCTGTCGCCCTCTATGAACAGCAGACGAAACACCTCCTTTGCCCATGCCATCAATCAACCTTTGATGTAACCCGAGCGGCGAAGGTAATCTTCGGCCCATCGGCTCGGCCGTTACCGCAGTTGGCACTGCAACTTGACGCTGAAGGGTATTTAATTGCGAAACAAGGTTTTACAGAACCAGTCGGACCTAGCTTTTGGGAGAGAAACTCAGCATGAAACAAAGTGAGCGTATTGCTGGAAACGTCGCCGGGTATATCGATGATCGCACCGGAGCTGCTGGCTGGGCGAAGAAGAACCTCACCAAAGTGTTCCCTGACCACTGGTCCTTTATGTTGGGTGAGATAGCGCTCTACTCATTCATCATCCTGCTTCTCTCTGGCACTTTCCTGACCTTCTGGTTCGATCCTTCCCAACAAGAGGTGGTCTACAACGGGTCCTACGCACCGTTAAGCCATGTCACGATGTCGGCTTCATACGCCTCCACCCTTCATATCTCCTTCGATATTCGCGGTGGGCTATTGATGCGACAGATTCATCACTGGGCGGCGCTAATTTTCTTGGCTGCAATCGTTGTGCATTTACTTCGCGTCTTCTTTACTGGTGCCTTCCGCAAGCCACGTGAGGCGAACTGGTTGATCGGAATCGGTCTTCTTACTCTCGGAATTGTTGAAGGCTTCCTTGGCTACTCATTACCGGATGATCTTCTCTCTGGAACCGGTATTCGTATCGCTGAAGCAATTATTCAAGCGCTACCAGTCGTTGGCTCTTACGCCTCGTTCTTTGCCTTTGGTGGAGCCTTCCCTGGCCACGTATTTATTCCACGCATTTATATCGTTCACGTACTTCTTCTCCCCGGTATTTTTCTTGCTCTTATTACCGTCCACTTGATGCTGGTTTGGTATCAGAAGCACACTCAATACCCTGGTCCTGGACGCAAAGAGACAAACGTCGTTGGATATCCTTTGATGCCTGTTTACATGGCGAAGGCTGGGGGATTCTTCTTCATCGTCTTTGGCCTCACCGCGTTTCTTGGCGCAGTAGCATCGATTAACCCGATCTGGCTCTACGGGCCGTATACCCCTGGTCAGATCTCAGCAGGTTCGCAGCCCGATTGGTATATGGGATGGCTCGATGGCTTAGTGCGCATGGCTCCCCCAATCGAAACTCACGCGTTTGGTCATACAATTTCATGGAACATCTTGATACCTGGACTGATCATTCCCGGCATACTCTTCACCGGAATGGCGCTCTACCCCTTTATCGAGGCGTGGATTTCTGGAGATAAGAAGGAGCATCATCTCCTTGATCGCCCACGAAATGTTCCGAACCGAACTGCGCTCGGTGCGATGTCGTTGAGCTTTATGCTTATCTCGCTCGCTAATGGCGGTAACGACATCATCGCGACCCATTTCCATCTCACCATTAATGGGATCATGTGGTTCACGCGCTTTGGCCTCATTATTGTGCCGCCTATTGTTTTCGTCATAACCAAGCGCATCTGCCTATCGCTCCAACGAGCCGATCGTGAGATTGTCTTGCATGGACGCGAAACTGGTCGCTTGGTTATGACCCCTGATGGCGAATTCCTCGAGGTCCACGAAGAGCTCTCAGCAGAGAAGAAATGGACCCTTACTCAACATCTTCAACCAACAGCACTTACAGCTCCGGGTGAAGATATAAACGGGGTTCGTTCAAAAGCAGCTGGTCTTAAAGGAAAGTTGCGTGCCCGTATGAGCCTTGCGAATGCCGAACAGGTGGCAAGTCCGACAGAGCGCGAAGCACGCCAACTTGAGAGTGGTCATCACTAACCGAGTCCTAGGCACTCATGTAGATAGTTAGAATGATCGAGTGAAGATTCGAAACGCGGGCCCCAGTGATATCCAAATTATTTTGGGTTTGATCCGGGATCTTGCCATCTATGAGCGAGAAGAGGATCAGGCTAAAGCAACCCCCAATCAGATTGAAGAGGCTCTCTTCTCCCCTCAACCAACTGCGTACTGTGATCTGATTGAAGTTGAGACTGGCGGCCTCACCAATGTTGTGGGATTTGCTCTCTGGTTTAAGAATTATTCAACGTGGACAGGTACGCCTGGGATCTACCTCGAAGACCTTTTTGTTCAGCCTAATTATCGAGGTAAGGGTTATGGCAAGGCGCTTCTCGTAAACCTCGCCCAGCGATGTGTTACAAATAACTGGCAGCGCTTCCAATGGTGGGTCCTGGATTGGAACGAGCCCGCCATTGAGTTCTACAAGTCGCTTGGCGCGGTGCCTATGGATGAATGGACAGTATTCCGAGTCAGCGGAGATGCGCTCAAAGCGCTAGCCGCTACCCCCTTAGACTAATTCTGATTTTCTCCAATAGCTTTAAAGCTTGAAAAATAACTACGGCAGAAATTAATATTGCTAGAGCTGAATCAACCCATAGAAACCTATGTGTAAACATGATAATCGTTGCAGTAATGGCAATTGCAGCCGCAGAAAGAGAATCCATTAACGTATCTAACAGAACTGATTGCATGTGAAGGTCGTCCCCCTCAGACTCATCATCATTCAACAGATATACACCAAAGCACATGACCAATGCAGCGATTACACTTACCCAAATCACTGGAGTAGCGCTAATTTCTGGTGCTTTATTACTCAATCGAAGTAATGCTTCGAAAATTACGGATGACGAAAGCACCAGAAGCAAAGAGGCATTAAATAGCGCAACAAGTGTCGTGGCCCGTGACTTTTCACCATTTCTATCGCTTCTATCTCTTAAGTAGATTGCAAATAAACCCATGAGGATTGCCCCACTATCGAGCAAATAATCACCACCCATTGCCAAAACACTCAGGGAATGAGACGAGAAACCCACCTTGATCAGGCAGAGAAAGACAATTGAATTGAGCGCTAAAACAATCTGAAGGCGTCTGGTCTGAGTCATAGGTAGCACACCCGAAAAGTTAGCTAGAAGTGACAGGGATTAATGTGAAGAGGCGGTTGGTTTTTCGTATTCAAGTGAGAAGCCGATAACTGAAAAGAGCAAGATACCCACCGCAATCAGGGTAAGCCACCAACCAAGAACGAGTCCAAGTCCAGCGGCGCACGCAGAGAGAGCGACAGGCAGAGGCCACCATGAATGGGGCGAATAAAACCCAAGTTCGCCAGCGCCATCTGCGATCTCTCCCCCTAGATTATCTTGCGGCAGAACACCCAGACGATTGTTGTTGAACCAAAGATAGAAACCAATGATCGCAGCAAGGCCGGAACTTAGTGAGATGCAGGTGATCCCAACGGCCTCTCCGCCGACGTAGTAATAAATAACTGCTATCACAGCGTAGAAGAGAGATAGCCCTATGAAGAGCCGGAAACTAGCCTTCATGAATGATCACTATCAAGGTAAGCAGCCTCTGGATGATGAAGATCAAAGGCCGGGCGCTCAGAGCGAATCCTCGGGATAGAGGTGAAATTATGACGCGGCGGTGGACACGAGGTGGCCCACTCGAGCGAAGCTCCATAGCCCCACGGATCATCAACCGTCACCTTCGGAGACTTCCGTGTAATCCAGATATTGACGAAGAAGGGAAGCATCGAGAGTGCGAGAAGGAAAGAGCCAACAGTTGAAATTTCATTCATAAAGGTGAAGCCATCAGTCGAAAGATAATCAGCATAACGACGCGGCATGCCCTTGATGCCCAACCAATGTTGGATCAAAAAGGTGAGATGGAAACCGAAGAAAAGTGTCCAGAAGTGAATTTTTCCAAGACGTTCGTTGAGCATCTTTCCAGTCATCTTCGGCCACCAGAAATAGAAACCACCGAACATCGCAAAGACCACAGTTCCAAAGAGGACGTAATGGAAATGAGCCACGACGAAGTATGAAGCTGAGACAGCAAAATCCAACGGTGGGCTAGCGAGAATAATTCCCGTTAAGCCACCAAAGAGGAAAGTCACCAAGAATCCGAGTATGAAGAGCATCGGAGTCTCAAACGAGAGTGAACCCTTCCACATCGTTCCGATCCAGTTGAAGAATTTCACACCCGTTGGGACGCCAATCAGGAATGTCATGAAGGAGAAGAAGGGAAGAAGTACCTGTCCGCTCGCAAACATATGGTGCGCCCAGACCGAGACCGACAGCGCTGATATTCCGATCGTTGCTGCGATTAGACCTTTGTAACCAAAGACCGGCTTGCGACTAAAGACTGGAAGGATCTCCGTGGCGATTCCAAAGAAAGGCAGGGCCAAGATATACACCTCGGGGTGACCAAAGAACCAGAAGAGATGCTGCCAGAGCATCGCACCACCATTAGCGGGATCAAAGATATGTGAGCCGAATAATCGATCAGCTTCCAGCGCTAGAAAAGCTGCAGCTAGCGGTGGGAAGGCGAGAAGAACCAGAATCGAAGTAAGTAAAATATTCCAAGAGAAGATCGACATTCTAAACATCGTCATTCCTGGAGCGCGCATCGTAAAAATAGTTGTAATGAAGTTGACTGCGCCGAGAATAGTTCCTAGGCCACCGATCGCAAGACCGATCACCCAAAGATCGCCACCTATACCCGGTGAGTACTGAGAATTCGATAGTGGTGCGTAAGCAGTCCAACCAAAGGAAGCTGCACCGCCCGGAGAGAGAAATCCACCGAAGGCCATGAGCCCACCGAAGAGGTAGAGCCAATACGAGAGCATGTTAAGACGTGGGAATGCGACATCCGCTGCACCGATCTGCAGTGGCATGATCACATTTGCAAAGCCAACAAAGAGTGGGGTTGCAAACATCAACAACATAATTGTTCCGTGCATTGTAAAGATTTGGTTGTACTGATCAGTGCTTAAAAATTGCATTCCCGGACGAGCTAATTCAGCACGCAATAAGAGCGCAAGTACGCCTGCCACCAAGAACCAGGTGAAAGATGTGATCAAGTACAGGTAGCCAATGGTCTTATGGTCAGTTGACGTTACCCACTTGACGAAGAGGCGACCCTTTGATTCCTTTGCGGGGGTTCGTGAAGTTCGAGCTCCACCGTATACGTTATCTTCCCCAACTGGGGCGATCCGCTCTGCGTATGTTGTCATTGTTATGCCGCCTTAAGTGTTGAGAGATACATCTGATACTCCTCGGGTGTGACTACCTTGACCTTAAAGAGCATCTGGGAGTGATTGCGTCCGCAAAGAATGTTGCATCGACCAGGGAAGGTTCCAAGCTTTTGTGCTACGAATTCGAGGTGGTTCACCACGCGAGGAAGCGCTTGTATCTGAATCATGAAAGCAGGAATCCAAAATCCATGATCGACATCGTTAGCGGTTATTGTGTAGAGAACCTTCTCGCCTAGTGGAAGAACTAGCGTCGGAGGTTGTGCTGGAGTTCCAGTGACCGTTGCATTTGGCCCAGAACCTGCATCGTCATAAGAGAATTGCCATGACCACTGAATTGCAGTGATACGAATATTGTGTAGCGCTGTAGCTGCCGTTTCGACATGAGTGATCTTGGTTTCGGCACGAGCTGTATAACCGAAGAGAACCAAGACGATGACAAAGGCGATCGCTGCTAACGAAAGCTCTACCTTATTGTTGTGGCGGGTCTGACGAGGCAGCTCCTCGCTCTTGCGTCGATTAAAGAGAATTGGATAGAAAATTGCCAACGCTGTAAGTACTCCCACAACCGCCGCCGCTATCCACGCCCCCTGCCACAACGGAAGAGTCGTGTCGTTGACGCTCGAGGTCCCCTTATCGAAACCAAGACCAGTGATATTTTTCGACTGGCACCCGGTGAGCAGCAAAGCTGTGCTCGAGAGAACGAGGAGAAGCCCAGCTTTTCGAAGGGAGGAAGAGCGCTTATGCATGACATGAGTTTATCGGTGGAACTCGCCCTACGCTCTCGGGGGCGGTAGCGTTCGAAGTATGGGTTCGATCACAGCCAGTTTCACGAGTGAAAATAGCCTCCATCCTCGCGCTCAGGAGATCTTTCTCGATGCGATCGGTCGTGGGTGGGCAGACCCAGCAAAGATCCATCACGCTTCACGAGAACTCACTCGACTTTTAGGTGAATCTCGCGAGATCTTTGCCAACCGACTCAAAATTGCCTCAACTTCTATCTACTTTCTTGGGGAACCAAACCTCGGTTTTCTCTTGGGAATCGAAGGAGTGCGCGCGTATCAGTCAGCGGCTTCGACCCACTTCCCCGCCACCGCTCGACAAGAGGTTATGGCGATCGTTGCTGGTCGCGAAGGTGCGAAGAAGCTAAACGTTAATCTAAATGGCGGATGGGCTGTTCCGATCGGTTCAATATCGGATCTTTTGATTCATCCGACGGTGAATCTGGAGACAGGCGCCACCGCACCATCAGCAGAAGAATTCATCGGTCGAATTTTTGTCGATGCTACAGCCGACCCTCTGGTCGGACTACCCTCGAATTGGTCGACCGCGCTGTGGGATGCAAAGAGTTGGGCCGGACCGCTGGGTCTAGCTGTCTTCGCCATCAAGGATGCGTCAGAATGGCTAAACCCACTTCCTCATCTTGATCATAGGAAAGTTCCAGGTAGTTATAACCCGGCGCTCGTTATCGCAGCTGCCGTTGCACTCGAAGCTACGACCGCTGATCGCAATAACTCAGAAACGCAGATTTCGCTACTCAACGCTCTCATTCGTCGCTACATCATCGACGAGATAGGCGATGTAGATATCGCATCTTGTAATGATGCAGTTCACCACCTTCTCTCCTTCTCATTTCTCTATCTTGATGCTGAACAACTTGTTGATCAGATGGAGCGACGGGGATTTTCACTTGACTCGGGTTCGGCATGCATCAGTGCCGATCTCGAACCCAGCCATGTACTGGCTGCTATGGGACGACTAACTCACGGAAATGTACGACTCCACCTCTCTCCAGATTTAACTGAGGTGACTGTGGTCGAAATGCTCACTCAACTAAAAGCAGTGGTCGAAGAATTGCGGGCGCAGTAATGCGCAATATCGACTGCCGAGGAATGCGTTGCCCTCTACCAATTATTATGATTGCCGAGCGCATCAAAAACGAGGAGCCAGGTTCACGGGTTATCCTGCTAAGCGATGATCCTGCGACTTGGCCGGATCTTCAAGCGTGGGGCCGCATGCAATCACACTTTGTGAATCAAATCGATGAGATTACTTTCGAAGTGACTGCTTAAAAATTAGTTAAAAGAATCTCCGCAGGCGCATGAGCCCCCTGCATTGGGATTATCAATCGTGAAACCCTGCTTCTCAATTGTGTCAACAAAATCAATCGAGGCACCCATCAGATACGGGGTACTCATCTTGTCTGTCACAACACTGACGCTGCCAAAGGTGACTACGGTGTCGCCATCAAGGGCACGATCATCAAAATACAATTGGTAACGAAGGCCAGAACATCCACCCGGCTGGACAGCGACGCGAAGCGAGAGATCAGTGCGTCCTTCTTGTTCAAGAAGTGACATAACCTTCTGTGACGCGACATCAGTGAGAAGAATTCCAGTAGCGGTGCTCTGGATGGTGGTATCAGTTGTCGTTTCTGTGCTCATACCCCAAACTTTACCGCCTTTTAGCGATCACGGCAGCGCATCAATAGTGGGCGAGCCCAGAATGAGCGAAACCTTTATGATGAGGGTATGTCCAGCACTCCTCTTACCGACTTGCTCCTGATGGGTAGAGAGCGCGATCTCAGCAGTGAACGCGGCGTTTCCTGTGATGGCGAACTCCCTGCCGCAAGTGATCCAGCCCTCACCTCTCGAGCCGAAGCGGCACGTAAGGCGTTGGGTGATCGAGCCCTCATACTCGGCCACCACTACCAGCGCGAAGAAGTCATCACCTTCGCCGATATCACCGGCGACTCTTTCAAACTGGCACAAGCTGCCTCATCTCAACCGGATGCCGAACTCATCATCTTCTGCGGTGTCCACTTCATGGCCGAGAGCGCGGATGTTCTCACAACAGATCGTCAAAAAGTTATTCTTCCCGACTTGGCCGCAGGATGTTCGATGGCTGATATGGCGGCACCAAATCAGGTTTACGAGGCGTGGAAACAGTTCGAGCGAATTGGAATCGCTGCTCGAACGATCCCGGTCACCTATATGAATTCAAGTGCAGCGATAAAGGCATTTACTGGCGAACGCGGCGGGACAATCTGCACATCGTCCAATGCCGAACGTGCGATGAATTGGGCATTTGAACAAGGAGAGAAGGTCTTTTTCTTGCCGGATCAACATCTCGGTCGAAATACCGCGGTTTTAAAGCTGGGGCTCTCCCTCGAAGATTGCGTTCTCTGGAATCCTTGGAAGCCTAACGGAGGGCTGACCGACCAAAAGATCATCGATGCCAAAGTGATTTTATGGCGCGGCCACTGCTCCGTACATGGTCGCTTTACCCTGGAAAATATCTCGAACGTCCGTGAGCGCCTCCTCGGTGTCCAGGTCTTGGTTCACCCAGAGTGCCAACATGATGTCGTCTCCCACGCTGATTTTGTAGGAAGCACTGAATTTATTATCCGAACGATAGAAAATTCTGCCCCAGGTTCGAAGTGGGCAATCGGAACTGAATTAAACCTTGTACAACGCCTTGCGCGACGATTTACCGATCGAGAGATCGTCTTCTTGGATAAGGCGGTCTGCTACTGCTCGACGATGAACAGAATCGACCTTCCGCATCTCGTATGGGCGATGGAGACTCTGCTGACTGGGCGAATTGTGAATCAGATCAGCGTGGCACCTGCCATAGCTCACCATTCGCGAGTTGCACTGGATCGAATGCTGGCTCTACCGTAACCCTATGAGCGATTCACTGGATGATAAAAAGGGCAAGGCAACTCCCAAGCGTAAGGATTCGCAAGCGCTTCTCAAAGTTAATGCGATAACGAGCGATACAACAAAAGAGGGCAAGGCGCGTGATCGCGTTCTAGAAAAAGCCCGCCGCTCTGCGAGCCGTGCCGCATTTATGCGTGGTGAAGAGAGTGCCCTCCCCACTCGCGATCGTGGTCCTGCCAAGAAGTGGGTTCGTAACTACATCGACTCTCGTCGCAGTATCGGTGAATATTTCCTACCGACAATTATGGTGGTACTAGTTCTTACCGCGATTCCAGTGAAGGCTGTTCAATTCTTAGCCATTCTCTTTATGTATGCCGCGATGCTTTATTCATTGGCATCTGCATTCTTCTCTGGCCGTAAGATCAAAAAATTGGTCGCCGAAAAGTTTCCGAATGAAGATCTTAAGGGAATAGGAATCTACGGGTGGTTACGATCGACCCAGATGCGCAGAATGCGCGCACCTGCTCCTCAAGTTAAACGTGGAGACGTAATTTAATTTCTGCTCTTAAGCACGCGGATCTGGACTTTGATTCTTAGAAGGGTCACGTTCTGGTAGCGAGCCAAGTACAAGGTCGATTGATTGCATAATTGATGGCTCTAGCTTCACGCCTGAAGCTTTTACATTCTCTTTCACCTGAGATGCCTTTGTAGCACCCATGATTACCGAAGCTACATTCTTATTCTGCAACGCCCACGCAAGCGCGAGTTGTCCCGTCGTCAGATCGACGGATTCTGCAATTGGTTTCAACTTTTGGACAACTTCGAGAATCTCATCGCGCATCCATCCTGAGATCATTCCCGATCCGGATTTGTCGCGAGCACGGGAACCGACCGGTGCCTTCTTGCCTGGTAGATATTTTCCAGTAAGTACACCTTGCGCCATCGGAGACCAAACGATCTGGCTAATTCCTTCTCGTTCGCACAACGGAATAACTGCGCTCTCTATCACGCGCCACAACATGGAATACTGAGGTTGACTTGAAACGAAACTATCGAAATTGTTCTCCTTCTGATATCGAAGGGCGGCCTCAATCTGTGGAGCGTTCCACTCGGAGAAGCCGATGTAGTTGACCTTCCCTTGGCGAATGAGATCCTCGAATGCGCGAAGCGTCTCTTCAATGGGAGTTTCACAATCGAAGCGATGGGCTTGATACAGATCAATATGGTCAACGCCCAAGCGCTTGAGCGAGGCGTGCGCCGACTCCATAATGTGCTTTCGTGATAGGCCACGATCATTTTTACCAGGACCAGTTGGCCAGTACGCCTTAGTGAAGAGTTCGTAGGATTCGCGACGAATGCCTTTGAGGGCTTTTCCTAATACCGTCTCAGCCTTGGTACCCGCATAGACATCTGCAGTGTCAAAGGTTGTGATCCCGGAATCCAGAGCTGCGCGAACGCATGTGATCGCCGCATCTTGTTCGACCTGACTCCCATGGGTGATCCAGTTTCCATAGGAAATTTCAGAGATATACATTCCAGTCTTGCCAAGGCGACGATATTCCATGTGCGACAGAGTACTCTCAACTTATGAGGATGCCATTCCTTCTCGCTCGTTTAATTATGCTCGGGCCTTCTTTCGCCATCTTCGCGGCACCTTTCACCGCGATCAGGGCCTTCGCCGATGAAGGTGGCGCAAGCCAAATCCCTCACATCCACGAGGAGGGGCGCGGCCTTGAAGGCCTGCCGATCCTCTTGGTTATCTGCGCTCTGATTATCGCTGTAGGACTCGCCTTTGGTATCGGCCGACGCATTCGAAAATAGTTTGCCCAAGGTGCTACCTTTCACTCGTTCGTAAGCCGTCTTGGTGAACGAGCGGTATCAGTGAGAGCGAAGATCGGTGAAATTCCGTCGCTGTCCCGCAACTGTAAATACTTGATTTCTCAGGTATGAGCCAGGTCGCCTCTCTCAGATATCTAAGTTTCCGACCTCGGAGAAGGGTCGGGCCTTTCAACGGATATTTTTAAGCGGACGCGATGGCGTCAACGCTAACGAATTGTTCGGGTGAATAGCCCCCTTTCTCCCTCAGACTCTTGAGGGAGTTTTTTATGTTGAAAAGAAGTTCATTAGCTGCGTTGATTGCGATATCACTCGCATCAGCAGCTCTCGTTCCCGCGGCCCACGCCGCTCCAAAATACCCGAATCGAATCATCTCGCTCTCACCGAGCGCTACAGAAATACTTTTCGGTATTGGCGCGGGCAGGCAAGTAGTTGCCGTAGACCAAAATTCCAATTATCCAACTACTGCTCCCGTGACCAAACTCGATGGCTTCACACCCAATGTTGAGGCGATCGCAAAATACAAACCCGATCTTGTGATTCTCCAGTCGACATCCACCAAAGTTACTCAAGTCGTGGTCCAACTTAAAAAGCTCGGTATTTCAACGATAACTGAAATCACTCCAAATAATCTAACTGATTTATACGCGGAGATCCAGGCGGATGGCAAAGCAACGGGTCGAGTCAGTAGCGCACAGACACTCATTGCCTCGATGCGCAAAAAAATCGCAGCAATCATTGCGTCAACGCCAAAACAAAAACCACTCAAGTTCTATCACGAGCTTGATAACACAAATTACTCTGCTACAAGTAAGACATTTATCGGACAGGTCTATTCCTCGTTTGGTCTTGTAAATATTGCAGATGGAGCTAACGGCGCAGATATGACGGGATATCCACAGTTAACCCCCGAATACATAATCCAAAGCAATCCCAGTCTCATCTTCCTTGCAGATGCCCAATATGGGGAAACAGCAGTGACCTTTGCCTCACGCGCGGGCTTTTCAACACTTGCCGCGACTAAGGGAAGTGGTGTTGTTGAACTTCCAGCAGATATTGCATCAAGGTGGGGGCCTCGCATTGTCGACTTCTATCAAATAGTTGCAAATGCTATGAGAAAAGTAGCCTAACAATGACCTTGATTTTGGTGGGTGGGGGTGCTCGGAGTGGAAAAAGTAACTATGCGATTTCCCATGCACAATCACTCGCCAAAATCTCGGGCAAGAAGCTCCTATATATAGCTACAGCAGAGCGAAGCGATGATGAGATGTCAGAGCGCATCGATCGTCATATCGCGGATCGTCCCAATTCGTTCACTACGATCGAAGAACCCGCTGAATTAGCCTCCGTTATCGCCGCCCAAGTCGGGGCAGTCATCGTCGTCGACTGTTTAACACTGTGGATTTCAAATCTCATGGGCAGAAATATTGTGGCAGACGCCACCACGGTTATAGGGGCAAGTAAGGCATCGACCAATGATGTCATTTTCGTTACAAACGAAGTTGGGGAAGGAATCGTCCCCATGCACCCAGTTTCACGAGCATTTCGAGACCTATCTGGGCAAACGAACCAAGCCTTCGCAAAAGGTGCTGATGAAGTTTATTTTCTACGGTTTGGTATTGCGCAGAGAATCAAATGATGACTGATATTTTAGTAGCCTTTGCCTTCCTTACGCGTATTCCCATCACGCATAAAGATGACGTTCATCTGCATCGATCAGCACGATGGTTTCCGCTCGTCGGTGTAGTTGTTGGATCGGCGGTGGGTGGTAGTTATTTCGGAATTCGTCAAGTGTTGCCCTCGTTACCGAGCGCGACACTTGCAATTCTGATTGGCGTACTTATTTGCGGAGGTTTTCATCAAGATGGCTTAGCCGATGTTTTTGATGGAGTAGTCGGTGGTTGGAACGCAGAACAAAGACTAAAAATTCTTAAAGACTCTAGACATGGAACGTATGGAGTTCTAAGTCTTGTTCTTCAAATCACCCTGCAAATATCACTATTACAACTCTTCACTCCCCTTTGGGGCTTTGTTGCTTGCGTCACGGCATTCACTTTGGCAAAGCTTGCTCCTGTGTACCTCATGATCGCCAAAGCCGCCCCAACGTCAGCAGGAATGGGTGCCACATATGCCCGCGAAATTATGCCAATCGACATCGCGACTGCCACTGTGATCGGCGTGGGAGTCTCCGCGATACTTATTTCTTGGCTCACTCTTGTGTTAATAGCTGCACTGCTTCTCATCAATTTTCTTTTCTTGAGTTACATTAAGGGCAAAATTGGTGGCATTGTTGGCGATGTCCTTGGTGCATCCGAACAGATCTCTGAGTCCCTTATATTTCTAATATTGGCCATCGCCTCTCTTCACGGATTTCAACTCGCCGGGTATCTATGAAATCTCTGAAACTCATAAGACACTTTAAACCTCAAGGTGCTGGGGTATTTATGGGACACAATGATCCTGAAATAGAACCCGCATCGTTTTGTATCCCTACGATTATTGCTGATGTAATCATTTCAAGCCCACTCAAGCGTGCAAGGCAGAGCGCATCACTCATCTTCGGTGATTCAAATTTCTCTATTAATAACGCCTTTGCTGAGATTAGTTACGGCCAATGGGACGGTAAGAGTTGGGTTGATATTCAGAACGAATGGCCAGATATTGCTGCGGCAAAAATTGAAAACTGGCTCGGTATCACGCCCCCAGATGGCGAATGTTGGGAAAAATTTTCTTCCAGAGTCCTGACGGCATTTAAAGAAATCGAAAGCCAGGATCTTTCCGTCGCAATCCTTGCCCACGCTGGAGTCAACTCAGTGATTAACCACCATCTGACCGGAGAAGACCCGCTCACCTTCGTTCAAGGGTATGGAGAGACAATTGAGTACTAATTTTCCGTTAGACGGCAAGACCTGGCAAAGGCCGGTTCCTCTTATTGGTGACACAAGCACCAGTGCCGAGCGAGCGTCCAATGTAACCGGTTGGTCTTTTGCTCAAGAGGCTCAAGCGGCCTTCTATCAGATTGTAGGCGCGAGAAGAGATATTAGAAAATTTAGGGCAGATGAAATACCTGATGAAACTTTGATGAGGATGTTGGATGCCGGACATAGAGCACCATCTGTTGGTCACAGCCAGCCATGGAGATTTATCAAAGTTACCGATCCCCTAATTAGACAGAGCGCAGCAGTGCTCGCAGATAAAGAACGCTTACGTCAAGCATCCCTTTTGCAACCCGATTCAGCGAGGCGACTCCTTGACCTGCAATTAGAAGGAATTCGCGAAGCACCTGTAGGAATTGTTATTGCATGCGATCGAAGAACTCATGCCACGGGGGTTCTCGGCCGGGCAACATTTCCTGATGCAGATATGTGGAGTGCTGCCTGTGCAATTCAAAACATCTGGCTTGCTGCGCGAGCCGAAGGAATAGGGCTTGGCTGGGTGACACTATTTAGACCTGATGACTTAGCTTCCTTACTCTATCTCCCAGAGGGTGTTGAAACTCTAGGCTGGTTATGTCTCGGGTGGCCAGACGAGAGACCTCCTGCGCCAGGTCTTGAACGAGCTGGATGGTCAACAAAAATGCCGCTTGCAGATGTTATTTTTGAAAATAGGTGGCCAGAAGACATTTTAAGCACACCCGCTCCTCCTTCACATCTACGTGCTCCCTCTCAAAAAGAGTTTGTCAACGCTCGTGATCTTGTAGACCCAATGTTGACCACATCAAATTCCTTGGGACTAATTGATCGAGCGCTAGACAAGATCGCCTCCCTCAACAATGCACATAGCCAGGAAGCAATTGCTCTCATCGTAGCTTCTGATCACAAAGTTACCGAGTTTCACATCTCTGCATTCTCTCCCTCCGTCACATCACAAATCGTGCAAGCCACAAAATCTGGTCAGTCGTTAGGCGCTTCTCTTGCTCTTGCTGCAAATATCGATTCCGAACTCTTTGACGCTGGCGTCGCCGGTGGTTCAGTAGATATCTCGACGCGCGGAAATATTGTCGACTCTCCTGCCCTGACTCTTAATGAAGTTGAGACACTCATTAAGCAAGGTATAGCCATCGCAAAAAAATACTCATCTAAGTACGGGATCATCGCACTCGGAGAAATAGGAATTGGCAATACGACCATCGCCTCAGCTCTCAGCTCCTCACTTCTTGGCCTCCCCGCAAATAAAACAGTGGGCCTTGGAGCGGGATCAGATAGCCAAATAATGAGGAACAAAGAGAGGGTAATTACTACTGCACTTGAGCGAGTCGGACTAATACATGATCCCAGAAGAGCACTCTGTGAATTAGGGGGCGGGGAATTTGCCGTAATGGTCGGCGTAATTCTGGGCGCAACTGAGCAGAAAATCGCCATTGTCCTCGATGGATTAGCGACTTCTGTTGCCGCCCTTATCGCCCTGAGAATCGACAACACATGTCAATCGGTATTAATCGCTGGACAGAGAAGCCGAGAGGGTGCTCACGAACTTATTTTACAAGAACTTGGCCTCGAGCCACTTCTAGATAATCGCATTCGATCTGGAGAAGGCGGCGGTGCAATTATTGCGACCTCAATTATCAAGGTCGCAATGAAGGCCCGGATGCAGATTGCGCGTACTGTCAAAGAAAACGGTGCCGATAAATGATTACACAGGAAAATTCAATCTCTCGTATTTGGAATTGGCGTATTACTGCTGCCGCCGCTGGGGTCCTTCTCATAGTTGCTATTTGTGCTGTCAGTCTGGGACCGATCAATATCAATTTTATCGAAGTCTTCAAAACGCTCTTCCAACTGCCCGGCCATGCCACAGGACAAAATCAGACTGTGATACTCCAACTGCGACTGCCACGGGTAATTCTTGGAGCACTAGTGGGCGGCGCCCTGGCAACGAGTGGTGCTGTTTATCAAACAGTTTTTCATAATCCCCTCGCCGATCCCTATTTGCTCGGCGCAGCTAGCGGCGCTGGGCTTGGCGCAACTCTCGCACTGATCAATAGCCACGGAAACTCTCACGCCATACTGCCTATCTTCTCCTTCTTTGGCGGAGTCCTTGCTGTGCTGACATCATTTTTTATCTCCGGGAAGTTTTTCGCTGAACCGAACACGCTACTCCTCTCCGGAATTGCAGTTGGCTCGTTTGCGACAGCTGTTCAGACTTATTTACAACAGCGTCATAGCGCGGTACTCCGGCCCGTATATTCATGGATTCTTGGGGATCTAGGATCTGCAAGCTGGGATGTTGTGGCTTGGTCATCTATCTATATCGCTATTGCATTATTTATACTCTTTAGCGTCTCGAAACAACTTGATGGGCTCATGCTCAGCGACGAAGAGGCTTTTTCACTGGGTATTAATCCCAACAGATTACGCATCCTGGCAGTAGGGGCAGCGACGCTTGCAACAGCCACAGCAGTATCAGCCTCAGGACTCATTGGCTTCGTGGGAATCGTCGTCCCTCACCTCGTGCGGGGGATAACGCGCAGGGTAACAAATAGGTCGCTTGTAACAATCGCCCTCACTGGGGCGGCATTCCTCGTGCTCGCAGACCTCGGCGCGAGGACACTTCTCTCCCCTGCCGAACTACCCATTGGAGTCATCACTGCCTTTGTTGGAGCGCCCTTTTTCTTGTTCGTTCTTCGAAATCGCAGAAAGACCAACTCATGAGTGAACATATCCAAGTAAAAGATTTTACTCTTCAATATGGGAAGCAAATTATCCTTGACGATATTAGCGTCAACATCCCTCGTGGTAGTTGGACCTGTTTAGTCGGTCCAAATGGTGCAGGGAAAACTACCTTTCTCAAGGCACTTCTAGGGATGGCTCCTTACTCGGGTTCTATCAAGGCAAATGGAAAGGAAGTATTTAAAAACCATCATCGAAACGTTGCTTTCGTCCCACAGAACCCTCAAATCCCCCAGGGTATGAGTGTCGCTGAATATGTAGCGCTCGGTCGGTCAAAGAAAGATGGCTGGGGAAAGGAGAGCGTTAAGAGTCGTTCATTTATTCAAGAAGTTCTCATTCAAACACATCTGTATGATCTTCATAAAAAACCAGTGACACACCTTTCTGGTGGTGAGATGCAACGCGCACTTATAGCCCGGGCTATCTCGCAAGAACCAGAATTAATTTTGCTTGACGAGCCAACGAGCGCGCTGGATCTTCATCACCAAATCGAAGTTCTAAATAATCTGCAATATATTCAAGAACGAGGGGTAACCATCGTCTCAACGATGCACGACATCACACTCGCCGCAATGTATGCACAACGAATTATCGTTATGCAAGAGGGTCGACTTCTTGCTGACGGCGCTGCTCATGAGATCATTCATTCGGCAGAGCTACGTACTGCCTTTAATGACCGCATCAGTGTCCACACTTTAGATTCGGGACGACCCGTCGTTGTTGCTAAAAAAGATGGCCAATATCCTCAACGGACGTGAGATGAAACAAATGGCGCCTTTACGACTTCGACTTCACTCATCCGCCCGCGAATATCTAACTGCAACCGATCCCCGATCTTCACGCTCTGATCAACCAGCGCCATACCAATACCGACTTTAAGACTTGGTGAGAAGGTGCCGCTGGTAACAATCCCAATTGATTTACCTCCTCGCAGCACGCTCATCTCTGGTCTTGGGATTCCACGATCTAATGACTTGATCGCGCGAAGTTGGCGAAGAACACCCGATTCCTTCAGCGCAACCAAAACGTCTCGGCCAACAAAGTCAGCCTTGGATAACACAACCGCCCATGACGCCCCTGCCTCGAGCGCCGAAATCTGCGTTGAAAGTTCATGGCCGTGGAGTGGGTAGCCCATCTCGGTACGGAGCGTGTCACGAGAGCCAAGGCCGCAGACTCGACCGTCAACGTGTGAAACCGCGGTGACGAGCAGATCCCAGAGTGCTTGAGTCTGATCCCACCGAGGGACCAGTTCAAAACCATATTCGCCCGTATAGCCGGTACGACAAATAATTACTGGCCCGATAGTTTCATGTCCAGGGATTAGACCTTCCGTAAATGCCATGTAATCGAAGTCGACGGTGATTCCGAGCGATGAAATCACTTCGCGTGAGAGTGGGCCTTGTAAGGCAAGCACGCCGTAGCCATGGTGCGCGCCGGTAATTGTGACTCCGCTCGGTGCGCTCCGTTGCAGGGTTTCTAGAACTGTTGCGCAGTTCGAGGCATTTGGAATAAGAAAAAGGTTATCCTCATTGCGAAGATAGACGATGAGATCATCGATCACTCCTCCCTCTGGATTGCAGATCAAATTATATTGAGCACTTCCATTCGAGATCCGATTGAGATCATTCGTCAGAATCGAATTGATATATTGTGCAGCACCTATTCCACGAACTTCGATCTTGCCAAGGTGTGAGACATCAAAGAGCCCAACGCGTTCTCGAACCGCAGTATGTTCAGCGATGACTCCACCCGGCGTACCAGCGAGAGTCCCATGCGGGTATTCGATCGGCATATTCCAACCACCGAAATCAGCTAACTTCGCCCCAGCTGAAAGATGCCAGTCATACAACGGTGATTTCAATTCGCTCATCTGAGAAACTTAGCAAAGAGGCGACAAAAAACCGCGCTGAGTGCTTAGATTGCGGCATGACAACCCTGAAGAGCTCAGCTAAAAGTGCCGGTGAAATATTGGTCGTTGGCCTCGCCACCCGCGACGGAAAAGTGATTATTGAAAGTGGTCTATCAACACTTCCGACAAAAGCTCTCCTCACTTCACTCGCTGACCTTGGGGCTACTGGCGCTCGCGAAGAGATCATCAAGATTCCAGCCCCGGTAGGCACTTCTCTCCGCCTCACTATCTTTACTGGACTCGGAGAGGCTCAAACTGGATCTCAATACCCGCATGAGATCCTCCGCCGAGCCGCCGGCGTTGCTGCTCGATCTCTCGGTGGTAAAAAAATCGCGGATTTCTCGCTGCCGCATTCAACGATTGCAGAATTCGCTGCCATCGCCGAAGGTATTGGGCTCGGGGCATATTCATTCGTTGAGCACCGAGGCGCATCTAAGGCTGCGCAGAACCCTCCCCTTAATGGTGCAACAATCATTTCAAAAATCGGTGAGACCACCGAGGGCAAGGCTGCGGTTAAGCGAGCTATGGTGCTGAGCAAATATGTCCATATCGTTCGCGATCTCGTCAATACCCCAGCTAACCATTTATCGCCAGCAATCTTTGTCTCTAAGATGAAGGCGCTTGCGACCCCACTCGGAGTTAAAGTCGAAGTACTCGACGAGAAGGCACTCAAGACAAAAGGTTACGGCGGTATTTACTCTGTAGGACAAGGATCTGCTAACCCACCACGGTTGCTCCACATCTCTTACTCTCCGGTAAAAGCTAAGAAGCGATTCGCTTTCGTTGGAAAAGGTATCACCTTCGATACTGGTGGTTATGCGCTAAAACCCGCTCCTGGTATGGAGGCGATGAAAACTGATATGGCTGGTGCCGCATCCATTATTGCTGCGACTCTCGCTATCGCAGAACTTAAAATTCCGATCGCAATAAATGCGTATGCATGTATGGCTGAAAATATGATCAGTGATAACGCCACTCGACCTGGCGATGTGATTACTACGCTAAGTGGCAAGACAGTTGAAGTGCTCAACCCTGATGCTGAAGGTCGCTTAGTCATGGCCGACGGCCTCACTCGCGCAATTGCAGATGGCAAGAAGGCTGGCGGTTTGGATGGTCTGATCGATGTGGCCACCCTTACCGGTGCTCAGGTCGTGGCCTTAGGGATCCGCACATCTGGGCTGATGGGAAATAACGAGGCCTTCAGTAAAGAATTCCTCGCAGCGGCAGAACAAACTGGCGAACTTTTCTGGCCAATGCCTCTGCCTGAGGAGCTCCGCGCGACTTTGGACTCCCCCGTTGCAGATATAGCAAATATTGGCGACAAGAGCGGTGGCATGCTCGTCGCCGGGGTCTTCCTCCGTGAATTTGTTGAAGCAGATATCCCATGGCTTCATATCGACATCGCAGGTCCCTCCTATGTCGAAAAGGTCACCTTTGGCTATAACGGCATCGGAGCTACCGGTGTCACAGTTCGCACCCTCGTCGCGCTCGCTGAATCGGCCAAGTAGGAAGAGAGGGTAGGATCAGAAGAATCACACGCCTAACTGGGTGGATCAAGGCCGATTATCTCTTCGCTCAACTCATGGCAGGATTACCCTGTAACGGTGAGGTGTACCAAAAATCTCGCAGTCCTATTAAGCACGATGAATCCTGAAGGGTCGGTTTGTGGCTGATTTTGATCTCGTAATTCTTGGGGGTGGGTCAGGCGGCTATGCCGCTGCGCTTCGCGCCGCCCAACTCGGACTCTTTGTTGCACTCATCGAAAAAGATAAACTCGGCGGAACTTGCCTCCATCGTGGGTGTATTCCTACCAAGGCCCTGCTTCACGCCGGCGAGATTGCTGATAACACCCGTCATGCATCAGAGTTTGGTGTCAACGCCCAATTCATCTCGATGGATATGGTCGCAGTGAACGCATATAAAGATGGAGTTGTGTCAAAGCTCCATAAAGGTCTCCAAGGTCTCGTCAAGTCTCGCAGCGTGACCTATGTTGAAGGAACTGGAAGAGTCGTCTCGCCAAATACTGTTGAGGTCGCCGGCGAAAAATACACAGGTAAGAATCTCATCCTCGCTACGGGTTCATACCCTCGAACACTTCCTGGCCTTGAAATTGATGGTCAACAGATTGTTACTTCAGAACAGGCAATCGCCTTCACACACGTGCCAGCGAAGGTCATCGTTCTCGGTGGCGGCGTAATCGGTTGTGAATTTGCTTCAGTCTGGAACTCTTTTGGATCAGAGGTCACCATTATCGAAGGCTTGCCAAGACTCGTTGCGCTCGAGGATGAATCATCAAGTAAACTTCTTGAACGTGCATTTCGCAAGCGCAAGATCAATATCGTCACAGGCGTACGGTTCGCCTCTGCGACAAGAGATGCAGCAGGAGTGACTGTTACTCTCGAAGATGGAAGTACTCACTCTGCAGATGTTCTCCTCGTCGCCGTTGGCCGTGGTCCCGTCACTGCAAATATCGGCTATGAAGAACAAGGCATCACTATGGATCGCGGCTACATCACCGTCGATGATAAATGCCGGACCAATATCCCAGGTATCTGGGCGGTCGGTGACATTATCCCTACATTACAACTTGCCCACGTCGGGTTTGCAGAAGGAATCATGGTGGCCGAAGAGATCGCTGGCCTGAACCCACGTTCCATAGATTATGACGGTGTCCCAAAAGTTACCTACTCAGAGCCGGAAGTCGCCTCTGTCGGGTTATCAACGGCGATTGCTAAAGAGCGTGGTTACGATGTCGTTGAATTAAGTTATGACCTTGCCGGCAATGGTAAAGCAAATATCCTCAAGACATCCGGTGCCATTAAACTCGTCGCCGAAAAGAACGGTGCGATTCTTGGTATCCATATGGTTGGGTCTCGTGTTGGAGAACTTCTCGCCGAGGCACAATTAATCTTCAACTGGGGAGCAGATGCTTCCGATGTTGCTCAACATATTCACGCTCACCCGACCCTCTCCGAGGCGATGGGCGAGGCGCACATGGCACTCGCTGGTAAACCACTTCACGCACACGGTTAATAGGAGCAGAACGAAATGACCTTTTCAGTAACGATGCCAGCACTGGGCGAATCAGTCACCGAAGGAACAGTTACGCGCTGGCTCAAGAATGAAGGCGACGCTATAGCAATAGACGAACCGCTACTCGAAGTTTCTACCGATAAGGTCGATACCGAGATTCCTTCGCCTGTTGCCGGAATACTCCAAAAGATTCTCGTACCAATCGATGCCACAGTTCTGGTGGGCGCAGAACTCGCGATCATCACAACCGAAGCAACCTCTGAAGTAGCACCGGAGGCTCCAGTTGCACCGACCGTAACTGCCCCAGTCGTGCAGGCGCCAGTTGCTCCAGTTGCTCCAGTTGCTCCAGTTGCTCCA
>JBBAMQ010000002.1:132042-212379 GCA_040402395.1 Candidatus Nanopelagicaceae bacterium
GCTCCAATCGCTCCAATCGCTCCAATCGCTCCAATCGCTGTGAACCCAACTCCCCCAGCCGGCGGTGTCGTAGTCACGATGCCAGCACTCGGCGAATCAGTCACCGAGGGAACGGTTACTCGTTGGCTCAAGAACGTCGGTGACACAGTCACAGTCGATGAAGCTCTGCTCGAAGTCTCAACGGATAAAGTTGATACCGAAATTCCTTCACCGGTTTCAGGAACGGTACTTGCCATCGATGTTCACGTCGATGCCACTGTTGCTGTCGGCGCTCGCCTTGCGCTGATCGGAACTCCTACACAAGAAGTTGCGGCGGCTCCGATTACGGTTACCCCAGTTGCAGCGGCTCCAGTTGCCACCGCCGTAGCGCCACAGAACACCACTATCGTCGCACCATCGGCGCCGGTAGCTGCCAGCATGAACACCTCAATGACCAATACCGATGCTTATGTGACACCAATAGTTCGCAAACTCGCAGCCGAAAATGGTGTAGACCTCTCCCGCGTTCAAGGCAGCGGTGTCGGTGGTCGAATCCGTAAAGAAGATATCTTGGCCGCAAAACCCGCACCGGTTATCGCAGTACCTGCCACGCCGACTGCGCCTGTTATTTCACAGCCGAGTTCAGCCGTCACTAGCGCTCCTCTCACTGCCTCTCCACTTCGCGGAACCACCGTCACCATGTCGCGATTGCGAAAAGTCATCGCTGCACGCATGGTTGAATCACTTCAAACAGCGGCACAACTCACCACCGTTGTTGAGGTCGATGTCACGAAGATTGATCGACTGCGCCAATCGGCTAAGGGCAACTTCGAGGCTCGCGAAGGGGTCAAGCTCACATTCTTGCCCTTCTTTGCTATCGCGGTCTGCGAAGCACTCAAACAGCATCCAGTTCTTAACTCTTCATTAAATGGAGATGAGATCACTTATCACGGTGCCGAGCATCTCGGCGTCGCTGTTGATACCGAACGTGGTCTGCTCGTTCCCGTTATTCGTGATGCTGGTGATCTCAACATCGGAGCCGTTGCTCGCAAGATCGCTGATGTGGCCGCCCGTACCCGTGATAACAAAATCACCCCCGATGAACTTGGTGGCGGAACATTCACCATCACAAATACCGGAAGCCGCGGAGCGCTTTTTGATACCCCGATCATCAATCAACCTCAGGTAGCAATTCTCGGTCTCGGAGCAGTTGTTAAGCGTCCCATCGTAATGAAGGGTGGAGATGGCGGTGAGACAATCGCAATTCGCTCGATGGTGTATCTCGCACTCTCCTATGACCATCGTATTGTTGATGGCGCAGATGCTGCTCGTTTCTTAGTCACGCTCAAAGAGCGACTTGAAGGCGGTAACTTCGAATCTAACCTCGGACTCTAAGGCAACACGTGTCACAACCAATTCAGCGTGTAGCTATAACTGGTGCAAGTGGTCTCATTGGCACCGCTCTGGTGGGCCATCTCCGAAGCGAAGGACATACCGTTCAACGTTTAGTACGTCGGAAAGCTGTCGCACCCGATGAAATTGAATGGGATCTTCATAACGGTAGTACCGATCTCGCCGCTTTAGAAGGAGTGGATGCGATCATCCACCTCGCTGGCGCCAACGTCGGCGATCATCGCTGGACAAAGAAGTACCGAACCGAAATTTTAAACTCTCGTTTATTTGGAACTACTTCTATTGCTCAGGCTGCTGCAATCGTGAAGCCAAAGGTATTTATCTCAGCCAGTGCGATTGGGTATTATGGCGAGACTGGAAATCGTCCTGTCACAGAGATAGATCGTGGTGGTGATGATTTCCTAGCGGCGGTTTGTCGTGAGTGGGAGGGTGCCGCCGATCTTGCCGGAGATCTCCGCACTGTAAAGATTCGAACTGGTTTGGTATTAGAGCCAACGGGTGGCGCACTCGGCCGAATGTTGCCGCTCTTTAGATTTGGCCTTGGCGGGAAACTTGGCTCTGGAAAGCAATGGTGGTCATGGATCACTTTGCACGACCAGGTACGCGCAATCTCGCACATCATGGAGTCAAATCTTTCTGGTCCGATAAATGTGACGTCGCCAAACCCAGTTACGAACCAGGAGTTCACCGCCGCCCTCGCCCGAGCTGTGCGTAGGCCAGCCCTACTCCCAGTTCCAGGCTTCGCCCTAAAGGCAGTTCTGGGTGGCTTCTCGACTGAAGTATTAGGTTCGAAGCGCGTCTTACCTGACAACCTGATCAACTCAGGTTTCACCTTTGATTATCCGCACGTTACGAGCGCGCTGGAAGAACTCGCTCAATAATCGCCTTCGCCGCGACTTTTCCAGTCTCCATCGCTGCTTGCTGTGACGGATATCCACGGTGATCTCCTACAACGAAGAGACGATCTCGTACCTCTAACTCAGAGAAAAGCGCTTTACCAGGTGGGTGCACTGGGAGACTCTGTGCAATTTCATACTTTGCAACAAATTCCCATTGAGAAGTATCTCGTTGCCAGATTCGAGCTAATTCACGTCTGACCTCACTCTCTGAAGCAAAGATCAATGAAGTCGAGGAAAACAATTGGATACCAGATGGTGCATACGATGATTTCACATCTGAAATCGCAACCGAATTTATCAATGGGCCAGATGTGATAGCCGTAAAACGACCAGCTCCCTCTACACGATCGGATGTTGCGTGGTACCAGGTAGTGGAGCTACTCATACTCACGACCTCGATTTCAGGAATAAGCTGTGTAGCTGTCACAGGATTTGTCGCAACGATAATGAAACGTGCCAGGTATTGGCCGTGGTCAGTAATAACTCGATCACCCTCGATGCGATGCACTGTTTCACCGTAATGAATATTCGTCAGCGGAGTAGCTAAGGCGTTGGAGAAAGCAGAGACTCCCCCATCTACTAAACCGGGGCGACCGCGCAAAAATGCCTTATAGATTTCTCGACGCACTATGGGACTGACACTCTTTGGTTCGGTGAGAAAGACACCTCGCAAAAACGGCGTAACAAGGTCACCGGGTTTAGATAAACCCCCAAAAATTCTAAATGGAATAAGCCCCGAAACAAGCGGAGTGAACCCGACCCCGTTTAAAATCCGACTCTCTTTCACATTCGGATAGCCAGGATTGATCACTTGAAAGCCATGATCCAGTGTGAAGCCATCCATGAAATCACTCTTCAACCGACCACCCGGGCGATCACTCGATTCAATGACTAATGTGCTGGCACCAGCTTTCTCAAGCTGGCGTGCTGCACTTAATCCAGCAAGACCTGCCCCGACAACGATGCAATCAAATTCTTGATCCACGGTAGTTGGGTTATGCCTCTTCGTGCTGCAACTTTGATGGCCACCAGATCTTCGAACCAAATTGATGGACGAGCGCCGGTACCAGAATTGAACGAACGAGCAAGGTATCGAGAAGCACTCCGAACGCTACCGAGAATCCAATTTCGGCCAAGAAGACAAGCGGCAGAACACCCAAGACGGTGAAGGTCGCCGCAAGAACGATGCCAGCCGAGGTAATTACTCCGCCAGTAACCGTCACTCCCTTTGTCATACCGGCGCGGGTTCCTAATTTCTTGGACTCCTCGCGGACGCGCGTCATCAAAAATATGTTGTAGTCGATGCCTAGCGCCACTAAGAAAATGAATGCGAAGAGTGGAAAGCCTGAGTCTTCACCAGCGAAGTGGAAGAGATGATGGAATACCAAGGAACAAACACCGAGCGTTGCCAAGTAAGAGAGGACTACCGTGAATAATAAAATGACTGATGCAAAGACGCTGCGAAGAAGCAGCCCTAAAATAATTGCAATGACAATCAAAACAACTGGGAAAATTACCCGTTGATCACGAGTTGCAGCTTGTGCGGTATCAAAGTAAACCGCAGAAGTTCCCCCGACAAGGCTTGCAGAGTCGATAGCATGAGCTGCTGCTCGAATACCAGGAATCATATTCTTCGCTGCGGTTGAATCTGGTGTAGCCGAGAAAGTTGCATTGAGAATGAGATGACCATTGAGAACCTTCGGAACCTGAATAGTGGGCCCTTCAGTTGCTGGGGCTACCGATGCAACGCCAGGGAACTTTTGTAATGCAGCAGTTATCGCCGGCGCGGCAGCCTCTGTCGTCCAGACCTCTGTCGGTTGACCCTGCCCACCCGAGAAGTACTTGAGAGCTAGTTTCTGCGCTTTCACGGAATCAGGAACCTTGGTAAAACTCTGAGCTGTAGAAATTCCGCTTGCATGGAGGGTCGATGCGAAACCGGCAAAGATCACCAAAAGGAGTCCTGTCGCCGCCCAGTATTGAAATGGCTTACGAGCAGTTGCGTTTGCAATCTTTGACCAGAGGCCAGAAAGCTTCTCATCTTCCGAGCCAAAGTGAGGAATCCTTGGCCAAAAGACCCAACGACCAAAGAGTACAAGTGTCGCGGGTAATAGCGAAAGCACGGTGACAACTGCGCATGCGATACCAATCGCCCCGACTGGGCCGAGGCCACGGTTATTCGAAAGACTGGCGAGAAGAAGTAAAAGAAGGGCGACTGCTACGGTCGAGCCTGATGCGACAATCGGTTCAAAGACTCCGCGCAAGGCATTTCTCATTGCATCAAATCGTGATTCAACGTGATGCAACTCTTCTCGGTATCGAGCAATCAGTAGCAACGCATAATCTGTCGCGGCACCAAGCACAAGTACTGAGAGGATTCCTTGAGAGGCACCATCGAGCGCGATAATGTTGTTCTTCGCTAATTCATAGACCACTGCACCTGCAAAACTGAGCGCGATACCAGCAGAGAAGAGCGGCAAGATCCATAAAATGGGTGAACGATAGACAACGATCAAAATCAGTGCGACAACTAGTCCAGTTGTCAGCAAGAGGCTCGAATCAAGTGAACCGAATGCGCCGAAAAGATCGGCAAGAATTGCGGCTATCCCAGTTACATGAGCGACCAATCCTGACTTGGCAGCGAATTGCGCCGAGTAGAAACGAATTGCATCGGTGACGACGGGAAGGGCTGGTTTCTTGTTGGAAAGAGCAACCCCGGTTTGATCACTATTAAAAGGAACATTGGCCAGAATTGCTCCGCCATCTTTTGAGGCGAATGCAATTAATGGACTGTGAGGATCCAAAAAGTCGCCTATCTTTGCAGTGACCCCAGGAATCGCTTTACCGCTCTTATCTACCAACGGTTCGGAACCTACCTGCTGTAAGAATGCGTTAGTAAGTGCAACATTTGCTGGCGATGCTGTGCCGACGAAGAGGATGAGTTCAGGCAAAGATTTATTCGCGCCAGAATTAAATTGCTGAGCCACCGCATTGAAGCGCTCCGTCTCGGAGGAGCTAGGCAAGAACTTTGAATTATCGTTCTTCTGAACCGTGGAGAGTTGACCGAAGAGCGGGCCAGTCACCCCAGAGACCGCAAACCAGGCAACTACCAGAATAATGGCTAGCCATAACGGCTTGCGATGTTTGGCGCTCTTGAGATCTGTTACTGATGTTTCTTGTGACATGCACTATCCATTCGTTGGCCAGCGGGATATGCGGAGTTTAACCGCCGCCGACGAGGATTTCCCTCTGTAACAGGGTGTTCAAACTCAGGTCGAGGGTCTAACAGGGTTCATGAGAGCGGCAGAAACAGAGGTGTTTAGCAAAAATTCATCTCCTGAAATAGGCTTATCTGGTGGCACTTTCTTCGACTCCCCTCTCCAGCACGATTATTCTGCGCATGGGGCTGGTGGAGTATCAGGAAGCTCTCGCCGAACAGCGCAAAATACATGCCGGCGTCGCGTCTGGACTTATTGGGAATACCCTTATGTTGTTACAACATCCTCCTGTCTACACCGCGGGACGCAGAACAAGCGTTGAAGATCGTCCCACTAATTCGACTCCTGTTATCGACGTGGATCGCGGCGGAAAAATCACGTATCACGGTCCAGGGCAACTGGTTGGCTATCCGATTGTGAAGTTGCGCAATCGTAATGACGTCGTGGGCTTTGTCCGCGAAATTGAGATCGCCCTGATCGAGGTCTGTAACGAGTTCGACATCAACGCTCAAAGGTATTGCGAACGATCTGGAGTTTGGCTTCGTGATGAGCAGGGCGATCGTAAAATTGCCGCAATCGGAATCCGAGTCGCTCAAGGCGTGACCATGCATGGCTTTGCCTTGAATATCGATCCTGATCTGTCAGCATTTAATAAAATTATTCCTTGTGGATTTAACGATGCCACCGTCACCTCAATGAGAGTTGAGAGCAACCGAACTATTTCAATAGACTCAATAGACTCAATAGAAGAAGTCACTGATTCAGTAGAGCGCCATATTTCGTTAGCGCTAGAGCGGGTAAGCCAATGACGATCGCACCTGAGGGCCGAAAATTACTTCGAATCGAAGCGCGTAACGCCGCTGTTCCGATTGAGAAGAAGCCGGAGTGGATAAAACGAAGCGCGAAGATGGGGCCCGAGTACACCCAGATGCGTGCTTTGGTTACTCGCGAGGGCTTACATACCGTCTGTCAAGAGGCTGCATGTCCCAATATCTTCGAATGTTGGGAAGATAAAGAGGCCACATTCCTGATTGGTGGCGACCGATGTACTCGGCGTTGCGATTTTTGTAATATCGATACTGGCAAGCCGCTCCCTGTTGATCTCGATGAACCGCGTCGCGTTGGACAATCGATTCAGACCATGGGTCTTCGCTACGCGACCATCACCGGTGTTACCCGCGATGATCTCGACGATGAAGGCGCTTGGCTCTATGCCGAAACGATTCGCGTTGTTCATGAGATGAACCCTGGGGTAGGCGTTGAAATGCTGGCACCAGATTTTAGTGGCAATCCCGAATATTTAAACCAGGTTTTCGAAACAAGACCCGAAGTCTTTGCTCATAACGTTGAAACGGTCCCTCGAATCTTTAAAGAGATCCGCCCGGCATTCACCTACTCTCGTTCACTCGATGTTATTTCACAGGCTCGCGCTTATGGCTTGATCACCAAATCAAATCTCATTTTAGGGTTGGGTGAAACTCGCGCGGAAGTTTCCCAAGCTCTTAGCGATCTGCGATCTGCTGGCTGCGATTTAATTACAATTACCCAATATTTGCGCCCAACCCCGCTGCATCATCCCGTCGTTCGCTGGGTAAAGCCGGAAGAATTCGTCGAACTGAGCCACGAAGCGGATGAAATCGGATTCCTCGGTGTGATGAGTGGACCGATGGTTCGCTCCTCTTACCGCGCTGGCCGCCTCTACAAGCAGGCGCAGGACAAGCGCGCAACGCTCTAATGGCGGATTTTGTTTATCCACCGGTAATTCTCGTTGTCCGCACCCTCTGGAAGTACCTCGGTCTGAAATTTGATTTCCAAGGTGAGGAAAATTTACCTCCGGCCGGCAAGAGTGGCGGTGCAGTTCTTGCAATCAATCACATCGGGTACCTCGACTTCGCGCTCGCTGGAACAGCTGCGCTACCGATGAAACGGTACATCCGTTTTATGGCGAAGAGTGAGATCTTCGATCATAAGCTTGCTGGACCACTTATGCGCGGAATGCATCACATCAGCGTTGATCGATCCGCTGGCTCTGGAGCTCTCGTCGCTGCACTTCGTGCACTACGCACCGGTGAGATTATTGGGATCTTCCCGGAGGGAACTATTTCACGGAGCTTTGAGATCGCAGAATTAAAATCTGGCGCAGTTCGATTAGCTCAAGGCGCTGGGGTGCCGGTCATCCCAGTCGCCGTCTGGGGCAGTCAACGTATCGTTACGAAGAAGCGAAAGCCCGATTTTGGTCGAAACAAATATCCAATCTCTATAACATTCGGAGAACCCATCTTCGTTGCGAAAGGGGCTGATATCGCTGCGGAAGAACGTAAACTTAAAGAAGCAATGAATGCGCTTCTCGTCAAGACTCAATCACAGTACCCTGACGATCCTGTAGGAGAATGGTGGGCGCCAGTACGACTCGGTGGAAGTGCTCCGACCTTGGAACAGGTTCAAAGAGAATATCTGGCCGCGAAGCAACAGGTTTCAGAACCTTCAAGAAATAAGGAGAATAGAGATGGCGGATAAAACGAGTAAGGCGAGCCAACCCATCAAGGCGGCGAAGCCCAACGGTGAGCCAGCAAAACAATCCCAGATGGCGGTCTTGAAAGATGCCTTCAAACTCGTGCGAACACAAAAGCCACTTGCGCTACTTTGGTGTCTGCTCGCTCTCGTTGTAACTGAATCACTCGCAGTTGTCGGTGGAAATTTACTTCACCATCCGGTCTACTTTGCCATTCTTGGTCTCCCCCTTGGAATCCTCGCGGCATTTTTCCTCTTTACTCGTTTCGCTAACACCGCCGCCTTCGCTTCAATCCAAGGCCAACTCGGTGCTGCAGCGAGCGTCTTAATGAGTATGAAACGAGGGTTTACCACCACGCCAGCAGTCAACGTCTCGCGTAATCAAGATATGGTCCACCGAACTCTCGGTCGGCCCGGAATTATATTAATTGCCGAAGGTTCACCAGCGGTTCGATCACTTCTTCTCGACGAAAAGAAGAAAATGGAACGTTTCTTACCTGGAGTTCCGGTCACCGAAATGATCGCGGGTGATGGTGAAGGGGAAGTATCGCTAAAGAAACTCCAGAAAAAATTGAAGAAGCTCCCTAAAAAACTTTCTAATACTCAACTTCGCGAAGTCCGGCAGCGCCTGAAAGCCGTGGGTGGTCTTTCGATGCCTATTCCGCAAGGTCCAATGCCTAAAGGAGTCAGAGCTCCTAGGCGTTAATTAACGCCTCACAACAACGGTCTTACAGATGTAGTCGTGGTAAGCGCGACCATCTTTTTTAAAGAGCGCGGGAACTACGAGGATGATCAGCGCGGTGCGAATAAATACCCGAATCGGTGGCACTATTCCGCCAGTCGTTGAATCGACCACCCTCAGTCGAAAGAGTCGCTGACCAGCCGAAGCACCCATCAGTGAGGTCAAGAGAAGCACTTCAAGGAAGAAGATCAACAACCGCTCGCCTTCGTACCCGTAATTCTTCCCCGTCAGGCCGGTCACGATGAGGCTCGCCGCTAACCAATCGACGCAGATTGCGGCGAAGCGCATACCCATACCCGCTCGGGGTGAACCATCTCTCAGATTTGCAGTCATCCCCGAAGAGTATTGCCTGAAACACTCAACCGCTGCTTGAGGTTCGGAAATATATCCGTAACATTTGGGATATCCCTATTTCACGCGTAAGCCGTAGATTCCAGTCCTAACTAGTGAGCCTCGGCGATGCGGCTTCCTTAGACGAGACAACGCAATGTTATGGAGAAGCATGTTTAAGAGTTCAGCTGAAATCTTCGATTTTATCAAGAAGAACGAGATCAAACTCATTGATGTTCGTTTCATTGATCTTCCTGGTATCCAACAACATTTCAACGTTCCAGTTGAATCATTTGATGAAGCGGTCTTCACCGATGGTCTGATGTTTGATGGCTCATCCATCCGCGGATTCCAAGCGATCCACGAATCAGATATGAAGCTACTACCCATCCCCTCAAGCGCATTTGTTGATCCATTCCGCACCGAGAAGACGCTCGTCATAAACTTTTCAGTACATAACCCGGTTGATAACACGCCATACTCACGCGACCCGCGCGGAGTTGTTGCTAAAGCCGTTGAATATTTAAAATCAACAGGTATCGCTGACACCGCATTCTTCGCACCAGAAGCCGAGTTTTACCTCTTTGATGAAGTGAACTTCTCGACATCTCAAAACGCTGCTCACTACTTTATTGATTCGATTGAAGGCGCATGGAATACCGGCGCATCAATGGAGGCCGATGGCACTCCAAATCGTGGTTACAAAACTCGCTACAAGGGTGGATACTTCCCACTCTCACCAACTGACCAACTCGCAGATATTCGCGATGAGATGGTGATGACTCTTGGAAGAGTTGGGCTTCTCGTTGAGCGTTCACACCATGAGGTTGGAACCGCTGGACAGATGGAGATTAACTATCGCTTCTCAGATATTCTCACCGCCGGTGATGATGTTATGAAGTTTAAATATGTTGTAAAAAATGTAGCGTGGAAAAATGGAAAGACCGCAACATTCATGCCTAAGCCACTCTTCGGCGATAATGGCTCTGGAATGCACGTCCACCAATCACTCTGGAAAGATGGCAAGCCACTCTTCTTCGGCGATGGCTATGGCGATCTTTCAGATATGGCGCGCTGGTATATCGGCGGGCTTCTTAAACATGCACCATCGCTACTAGCGTTCACCAACCCAACGGTAAATTCCTACCACCGCTTGGTCCCAGGTTATGAAGCACCAGTAAACCTCGTTTACTCTGCCCGAAACCGTTCTGCCTGTATCCGAATTCCAATCACTGGTTCCAATCCGAAGGCAAAGCGTATTGAATTCCGTTGCCCGGATCCATCTGCTAATCCATACCTTGCCTTTGCCGCGATGTTAATGGCCGGTTTAGATGGCATCCAGAACAAGATCGAACCACTAGCACCAGTCGACAAGGATCTTTACGAACTCGAGGGAGCGGATGCGCTCGCAATCCCACAAGTACCAGGATCACTTCCAGAGGTACTTGATGAACTCGAGAAGAATAATGATTACCTCACAAAGGGTGGTGTCTTCACGCCGGATCTCATCGAGACCTGGATCGCTTACAAGCGCTCTGCCGAAGTTGATTATGTTCGCTTGCGCCCACATCCAGCAGAGTTTGAACTTTATTACGACATCTAAGAAGTAGCCGAGCTACGTATTCGAATCCGTCCAAAAGGCGGGATCTGAATGAGAACCAGGCAAGTTGGAGCTCATCAGTTCCCGCCTTTTTGTATTAGTTTCTCTTCTCCCCCGATCGGGGCGCTCCCGATAATAAGATCCGCGGCAAATCCTTATCTGACCCCTGCGCGCTTGCGTCCCACGAACTGCGCCGCAAGAACGATGATGAGCGCAATCAGAAACATGGCTGAGCCAATTATATTTGCTTGTGGCGGTAATCCTCGCTGGGCCGAGATGTATACAAATTTAGGGAAGGTGTTGACGTCACCTGAGTTGAAGTTAGTGATGATGAAATCATCGAAGGATAAACTGAATGCCAGAAGAGCTGCCGCCGCTATTCCAGGCGAAACTAGCGGCAAGGTGATACGGCGAAATGTCTCACGCTCGTTGGCGTATAAATCCATCGCAGCCTGTTCCAGCCCTGGATCAAGGCTGGCAATACGGGCTTTGACGGTAACTACGACAAATGAGATACAGAACATCACATGGGCTATCACGATCGTCCAGAAGCCTGGATTAAACCCGAAGGAGATAAACATTGTAAGAAGCGAGGCGCCCATAACGATCTCTGGCGTGGCCATAGGCAGAAAGATCAAAAGGTTGATAGTAGAGCGACCTCTAAATCTATAACGACCAATTGCGAAGGCCATCAAAGTTCCCAAGATCGTCGCGAGGAAGGTAGCGATCATCCCGATCTTCAAAGAGTTTCCTAACGCGTTACATACATCTGGTGCGCCGCAAGGGTTGAGCCAATTGTTCAAAGTAAATCCAACCCAAACTAGATTGCTCTTCTTGGAGTTGTTAAAAGAAAAAACGATCGTGTAGACAATCGGGAGAAATAGATAGGCAAACCCGACAAAGGCATAAATGCGAATAAGATTCTGCGAGAACCAGCGCGAGACCCGCTTCATATTAACTCCTCAGTTCCAGCGCGCTTCACATATCCCATTACCAATACCAAGATAGTGGCCATCAAAATTAATGAGAGCGCCGCTGCTCCTGGATAGTCAACGATCGCCAAGTACCTGGCCTCGATCACATTTCCAACCATCTTAGTACTTGGATTTCCCAGGAGTTCGGCATTGATGTAATCACCAGCGGCTGGAATGAATGTCAGTAGCGTTCCAGCAACTACCCCTGGCATCGAAAGCGGAATCGTGACTTTTCTGAAAGTGGTCAACCCATTGGCGTATAAATCCCCCGATGCCTCCATCATTCGAATATCTATTCGCTCTAAACTGGCATAGAGCGGGAGGGTCATAAACGGCAAAAAGTTATAGGTCAACCCAGCGACGACGGCAAAGGGTGTGGCGGTCAGATGCCCCTGAGCCCCCAATATATGCAAGAAGCGCAGAGTCTTAATTACCAAACCCTGCTCCCCCAAGATCTGTTCCCACGCGACGGTGCGTAGCAAGAATGAACAGAAGAAGGGCGCGACGATAAGAACAAGTAAGGTGTTCTTCCAGCGACCAGATTTAAATGCGACCGCGTAGGCAAGCGGATAAGAGATGATCAGCGCAAAAGCGGTTGCTAAAAAGGCGTATTCAAAGGAGCGAAAGAGGTGGGCCTTAGACGAGGTAATTGCGTCGACAAAATTAGCGAAGCGGTAAGTCTGAACGTAAGTACCAATACCCAAGCCTTGGGTCTGCGTAGAGGTGCTGATCAACTGATAGATCGGCACCATAAAGAAGAAAACGAGCCAGATAATCCCTGGGGCTAAGAGCCAATAAGGAAAGAGCCTCTTTCTGGTGAGCGCGGTCTTATTCTCGTGTTTACCAGCGTGAAGGAGGGCGGCGCTCATTCGCTCTCCGGGTGGGCTTCCAATCCAGCGCTGGCGTCCTGATCTCCCGCCAGGCCGAAGGTAAAGATCGACTCCCACGAGATAACAACTGCACCGCCCTTGGCTAAAGGTGGAGTGCCATCATCATTCTGCTCAAAGACCATCAACTCTTCTCCCCACGGCATCTCCACCTGGTACTGAGTACTGACTCCAATGTATGAGGCGTCAACAATTACGCCACCCTCGAGAATATTTCCACTCATCTTCGACCCAGCAGGCGCGATGCGGATCTTTTCGGGACGAATTCCTAGGAAGACGTCAGAGTCGTGGGCATGGTTTCGTGCCGCTGGGAGCGCTAACTTGGTTCCGAAAATATCAACAACTGCATTGCTCCCCGAAGAGTCAACGATCAAGCCTTTGATGAGGTTGGATTGACCCAAGAAATTGGCGACGAAGGCGGTACGTGGATTGTCGTAAAGGTCAGCCGGGCTACCCATCTGTTCAATTTTTCCCTCATTCATCACGGCAATCGTGTCGGCCATTGTCATGGCCTCCTCCTGATCATGCGTGACATGCACGAAGGTGATACCAACCTCAGTTTGGATCCACTTCAACTCTATCTGCATCGCCCTTCGCAATTTCAGATCAAGCGCCCCCAGTGGCTCATCGAGCAGGAGGAGGGCAGGGCGGTTAACAATGGCACGAGCCAAAGCGATACGTTGCTGCTGCCCACCAGAGAGCTGATTGGGCTTTCGAGTAGCCAGGTGGGTCAACTCAACAAGTTCAAGAGCCTTCTGGACTTGGACATCCACATCTTTCACGCCACGACGACGAAGACCAAAGGCAATATTTTCGAATATAGAGAGATGAGGGAAGAGTGCGTAGTTCTGAAAGACGGTATTCACCGGCCGCTTATATGGCTTCTCGTGGGTGATGTCTGTATTTCCTATAGAAATCGACCCCGAAGTGGGCTCCTCTAGCCCTGCCACCATCCGTAACGTCGTAGTCTTTCCGCAACCCGAAGGTCCAAGAAGCGCGAAGAAAGAGCCTTGTGGGATAACGAGATCCAAATCATTAACAGCGACAAACTCTCCGAAACTCTTGGTGAGGTTCTTTAAGACCAAATCTCCACTCGCAGAAGTAGAAGCATCCATACCTAGGCGTTACCACTTGCTTTCTGGAATGCAGTTGAGAAGGAGATCTGCTCGGCTTGTGATAATCCACGGAAGACGTGAAGTTTCTTCCACATCGCATCATCCGGGAAGATCAATTTATTTTTCGCTTGGGCGGGGTTAACTTTAGCCATCGACTCCTGAGCCCCGGCCACTGGGCAGATGTAGTTAATGTAATTGGCAACTCTGGCCGCAACCATTGGATCGTAGTAGTAGTTAATTACAGCTTCCGCGTTTGCCTTGTTCGGCGAAAGTGCTGGAACCATCAGGTTATCTGTGGCGAATGTTCCACCCGACTCTGGAATCGCGAAGCCAAATTGGTTTGAGTTCTGAGCATTGAGTTGATTGATATCTCCTGACCAGCCGATGACCGCCACCGCATCACCACTAATGAGGTCCTGCTGATAACTCTGACCCTTTACCTGTCGAATGAAGCCATCGCGAATCATCTTCTTCATATAGTCAATGGCATTCATAAATTTGTCTTCGTGGAACGGTTGGGCAATATCTACACCCTGCCACAACATGATCAGGCCAATCGTGTCGCGCATCTCAGATAAGACCTCAACCTTGCCCTTGTTGGCGGGGGCGAACAATTGCTCCATGCTGTGAATGCCCTTGGGGTTCTTCTTATTACTCCAAGCAAATCCCGCGATGATCCCAGCCCATGGGAGCGAGTAATGACGGCCCGGATCAAGCGGACGATTTAAGAGGAAGGGCAGAACATTCTTCTTATTCGGAATCTTCGTCTCATCAAATTTTGTAACACTTCCCCCATCAATCCAACGGGAAGCCATCCACTCGGTCAGCACAACGATGTCGTAACCAATATCTTTTTTTAGTCGCAGTTGTGGCGTTACCTTCGCCGTGAAGGTGTCGTTATCATCGATAACCTCCATGTATCTAACTGGAATATGGGTCTTCTTGGTGAAATCAACGAGCGTCGGGTAGTTTTTACTCTTGTTATCGTAATCAAGATAGAGCGACCAGTTCGCAAAACGCACCGCCTTCGCAGCAGCTGCTTGAGCCGGCTCTTCACTACCTAATCCAAAGAGCGAAGCCACTCCAAGCCCGCCCGCCGCCTTAAGCAAGTTACGACGAGACATTTCGCTGGACATGGACAACCGCCTTTCAGATTAGCCGTCACACAACATTAGGGCAAAGACCAAACAGGTACAACGATTACGCAATGATTCCAACTGTGGATTCTTCGCGAATATGCCAGCTCGTTCCAAAACTGGCAAGGAGTTCTAAGAAAGGTTCAGCAGGGAACCACTCTGGGCCATTCACTCCCGCTGGTTTCCAATCTCCTCGATCGATCAACTCCAAGGCAATGAGCGGGTTTATCGCGGTCTGCCACACAACTGCCTGATCTCCGTACTCGCCCATGGAGAAGGCGTTATCGACGATATTGTAAATATAGACAGCTTTCGGCGCTCCGCTCTTATCTAGACCTTTTACCTGAATACCAGCACAGGTCTTCCCCGACATTAAAGGTCCTAGCGTTGCTGGATCGGGAAGCAACGCCGCCAATAGATCGCGCGGAGAAACGCTTACTCCCTGGACATGCACAGGCTCCACTTTGTTGAGACCTAGGGTGTGGATTGTCTTAAGGATGTTGATGAAGTGAGATCCAAGACCATATTTGAAGGCCACCTTGCCAGCATCAATCTTTCGAGGAATCAGAGCGACCTCTTCATGCTCAACATTCACACATTCAACTTCTCCGATTCCATCAGGGAAATTGAAACTTTCAAGATCTGAAAAAGCTTCTGTGGTGTACCAACCACGACCAGACTCCCACATGAGAGGTGGATTGAGGCACTCTTCAATGGTGGTCCAGATTGAAAATGTGGGAGCGAAGTCATAACCCTCTACAACCAAATTCGAACCATCGTAAACAATCGCGGAATCTATCCGTGAAAATAGATTGTCAGCGGCGTATCTCGCGAAGACATCGCTCAAACCAGGCTCAACTCCGATGCCCACAAGTGCATAGATTCCCTTACTCAGAAATGATTCATCGCGAGCAAATTGTTCATCACCCAACATCACGCCGACCTTATTTGTCGGATCTTCAAGATCGACCTTGGAGAGCGACATCGCCATGTCAACGTAATTAACACCCTCTAACTCACAAGCGGTGAAGATCTGCATAACAAAGCGAGGATCTACCGCGTTGATGACGACATCTGGAGCGGTCGCTCTAATAAGAGCCGAAAGATCTTCCACGCTGGCGGCGTTGGCCGCAGAAGCTGAGAAGCGCGAATCGCCCAGACGAGCAACCGAAGCCTCCGCTCGAGCCAGATCGCGATCTGCCACCACCATCGAAGTAATAAATGCACGACGTGAGGCGATATTGGCTATCGCACTCCCTACTCCACCGGCTCCAATGACGAGGATCTTCATAACGCTCAACTCCTAAATGTTTTGATGGAGTTTAACGCTGACCATCGCTCTATCATGTGATGTAAACAGTGGGTGAAAGCTCTCACATAAGTGGGGGCCTTCATCCATTTCAACTCGCGACCAGTCAAGAGTCGGTGTAAGGTCTTAGTTGCAAATAGTTTGCAACTAGTTCAGCTAGAGAAGTAAGTTTTTAGGGGCGTCAGCCAATGAATATATCTACCTCCCAAAGCCAGCAGGGTTCCTCGATGACCGCTCTTACTCGTGATGAGCGTAAGCGGCTTGGGGCGATGTTCGGGATCATTTTTGGCCTTCTGATCGGTGGCACCCTTCTCATGTGGGCTGCGACCTCGGGCCACTACAAGTTGGCCGATGGAACTCTCTTTGGCTGGGGAACTGGTTTCCTCGCTCTCACCCTCGGGATGCGTCACGCCTTCGATGCCGACCATATCTCTGCGATCGATAATACGACGCGTAAGTTGATGTCCGAAGGGAAACGTCCGCTCGCCGTTGGATTCTTCTTCTCACTCGGCCACTCTTCAGTCGTCACCGCTCTCGCGGTCATCCTCAACTTTGGCATCAAATCACTCGGTGTTCAGATCAAAGATGATAAATCTTCACTGCATCATTACACCAGCCTCATCGGAACTTCGGTCAGTGGCGCTTTCTTAATGGCCATCGCCTTGCTTAATCTTGTTGTGTTGCTCTCTGTTATAAAAGTTTTTCGACAGATGCGGAATGGAATGTACAACGAAGAAGAGCTCGAGAAGCATCTCAACTCCCGAGGCTTCATGATGCGTTTCTTTGGACCAATTGCTCGACGTATCGACACAAGTTGGAAGATGTATCCATTGGGTATTCTCTTTGGCCTTGGCTTTGATACCGCAACTGAGGTTGCGCTACTTGTATTAGCTGGATCTTCTGTCATCGCTGGACTTCCATGGTGGGCAATTCTTAGTCTGCCAATGCTCTTTGCTGGTGGGATGAGTCTGCTCGATACCATCGATGGCTCGTTTATGAATTTTGCTTATGGGTGGGCATTCTCGCGCCCAGTGCGCAAGGTCTATTACAACATCGTTATCACTGGTCTTTCGGTACTGGTAGCTATCTTTATCGGCGGACTCGAAGTTGCCCAAGTCATCGCAAACCAACTCAACCTCAACGGTGGATTCTGGAGTTATGCCAAGAATTTCAATATCAATCGAGCCGGCTTCATCATCGTTGCAATGTTTGTAGCTGTTTGGGCGCTCGCGTTGCTGCTCTGGCGCTTTGGCAAGGTTGAAGAGCGATGGCATGCAAAAGCACATGCCTCACAGGTTGCTCGCGGTGAGGTCAGCGACCACGTAGCTGCAGGTATCGAACTTGGTGCGATCACCGATGGCTTTATTATCGATTAGCGAGAGGTGGCCTGAGTAGACTCACCAGGTGCACAATCTTGGCTCGCTCTCTGCTGTTGCCTTCGGGCTACAAGCATTTGTCACGCTCTTAGTTATTCTCGATCCCCCGGGTGCGACACCTTTTTTCTTAGCCCTCGTCGGCGATCGCACGGCTAAAGAGCGGGTAAAACTTGCCTGGCAGGCGGCGAGCGTTTCGCTCTTCGTCATCGTTCTCTTCGCTCTCTTCGGAAAATTTGTACTCAACTATTTACATGTTTCACTCTTTGGGTTGCAAGGAGCAGGTGGCTTGCTTCTGCTTCTCATCTCACTTGAACTTCTTACCGGTAAAGATAGCCCTGATATGGATTCCCAAAAAGGAAATGTGGCTCTAGTTCCACTGGGCACTCCCCTACTAGCTGGACCAGGAGCAATCGTCACGACGATGCTCTATGCAAATTATGCCCATGGTGCCGCTCATCAAGGCGCCCTGTTATTAGCGATTATCGCTACCCACGTTGTCATTGGAATCACATTAATGTTCTCGACCAAAATTCTTGGCCTCATCAAAGAATCTGGCGTCACGCTCTTTGCACGGATCGCAGGGCTACTTCTCGCTGCAATCGCAGTTGAAATGATCGTCGCTGCTATCAAGGGTTTCTTTAATCTCTAGTCCCTGTGCGAGAATGCCTTAGTGATATCTACCCAGAGCGTTGAATTACGTGCTGGTGCGCGCCTACTCGTCAAAGAGGTCACAGTCCGTATCAATCACGGTGACCGAATTGGATTCGTTGGTCGTAATGGTGCCGGTAAATCCACGCTGGCGAAGGTTCTAGCTGGAGATACGCTGCCAGCTGGCGGGCAAGTTATTCGTACTGGATCTATCGGATACCTGCCACAGGATCCTCGGACTGGTGATCAGGGTGAGTTGGTCCTTAATCGTATTCTCTCGGCCCGCGGGTTGGATCAGATAGTTCTACGAATGAGCAAGGTTGAAGAAGAGATGGCGAACGCTTCACCCGAAGAACTCGAAAAAGTTCTTGATCGCTACTCTCGCGTCAGCGCTGAATTTGATTCGGCCGGAGGGTATGCCGCTCAGGCCGAAGCCGAAGCGATCGCCACAAACCTCGGTCTACCAGAGCACGTCTTCGCAAATACCCTTGATGGCCTCTCAGGTGGTCAGCGCCGTCGTATAGAGCTGGCGCGGCTCTTATTCAGTGGTTGCGAAACTCTTATTCTGGATGAACCTACCAACCACTTGGATGCTGACTCGATCATTTGGCTACGCGAATATCTCATAAAATATTCCGGCGGTCTCGTCATCATCTCGCACGATGTTAATCTCATCGAAACGGTCGTAAATAAGGTCTTTTATATCGACGGTAACCGAAATGTTATCGATGTCTACAACATGGGTTGGAAAAATTATCTCCAACAGCGCGAAGATGATGAGCATCGCCGAAAGAAGGAGCGTGCCAACGCCGAAAAGAAGGCAGCTATTTTGGCCAAACAGGGCGAGAAGATGCGGGCGAAGGCTTCGAAAGCCGTGGCGGCTCAGAATATGTTACGTCGATCTGAGAAGTTGCTCGCTGGCTTGGACGATGTTCGCAGAAGTGACAAGGTTGCAAAGTTACGTTTTCCTACTCCTGCTCCATGTGGCAAGACGCCACTTATGGCAGAGGGTCTCTCAAAGTCATATGGCTCCCTCGAAATTTTCACCGATGTCTCGCTCGCCATTGATAGATCATCCAGAGTCGTAATCTTGGGACTTAACGGCGCAGGTAAAACCACACTGCTCAAAATATTGGGAAGCGCCTTGCTATCCGACACCGGATCAATTTTGCCGGGCCATGGCCTCAAAATTGGTTACTACGCACAGGAACACGAAACCTTGGATTTCGAGCGAACGATTCTTGAAAACATGCTCTCATCGGGTGAGAAGATCACCGAGCAACAAGCGAGGCAAGTTCTCGGATCCTTCCTCTTCGTCGGTGATGACGTCGAAAAGCCGGTGAAGGTACTCAGCGGAGGCGAACGTACTCGCCTCGCTCTCGCCACACTCGTCATCGGCTCTGCCAACGTGCTACTCCTAGATGAACCAACCAATAACTTAGACCCAGCCTCTCGTGATGAGATCCTGGCAGCGCTGGGTGAATACCAAGGAGCGGTAGTCATGGTGAGCCACGATGAAGGCGCGGTCCGAGCTCTTAAACCTGATCGTGTCTTGCTTCTTCCCGATGGCGATGAGGATCTTTGGAACGATGAATATTTGGATCTCATCACCCTCGAATAATTGCTCCATTAAAGTTTTCATTCATTTCCCGTTTACCTTGAGTTCACGTGTAAGGCCTCGAACGTAAAGTTCGGGGCTTTACTCTTTTGCAACGCGTAATCGGAGATTTACGCTCTCACACATTAGGAGTCACTTTGAAGAAATTACAAAAACTTTCTCTTGCGGCGGTTGCGGTTGCAACAGTTCTCGCAGGATCGCTCACTCCAGTAGCGCACGCTGCTGATGCACTTCAACTTTATGCAGCACTAGATTATTCAACAGATGTTGCAGCAGCATTCACAGCAAAAACTGGTATCCCAGTTAATCTGACGGCACTCTCAACCGGTCCACTTCTTGCAAAAATGACAGCAGAGAAGAACAACCCACAATGGGGCGTCTATTGGGCTGATGGCGCAGAGCCATGTGCTGCACTTGATCTCGATAAGCAACTCCTCCACTACAAGTCAAAAGGTGCCCACCTCAATGCAATTGGAGTACAACTCGCTCCAAAGACCATGGCATACCAGGTGCCTGGTTTCACTGAGATGGTTGGGGTTGTCTATAACTCCTCCAAGGTTCGCAAGCCAACCTCATGGGATGATCTCGCATCCGCTGATTTCAAAGGTCAAGTCGGTATGAATAACCCTTCGATCTCTGGCCCAACATATCCATTTTTGGCTGGATTTATGCAGCAACTTGGTGGCATCGATGCAATGAAGGCATACATTCTAAAGATGAAGGGGAACGGGATGCGTGTTTTCGATAAAAATTCGAAGACGATGGCAGCCCTCACTACTGGTGTTATCAATGTTGGTCTCGTACAGTCTTCTTCGGGAATCACAACCGTCAATATTTATAAGAATAAGCCAGTTACAGGAGTTACGCCTGCAATTACCTTCCTCTCAAAGACAACTGTTCTGCCTTCTTGTCTTGCAATCGATGGAAGGGCTTCTGTCTTCCAACAAGATGCTGCGAAGAAGTTTGCTGATTTCGTAATGACAACAGATGCTGTCGCCATCATGACAAAATCAAACTTTGGTGATTCACTCTTCTGGCCAACACTTGTCGGCCGCAACCCAGCACCTGGAACCTCAACCATGCCATCCATCGCATCGGGGATCGTGCAATTTGTAGATCCCTACAAGTATGCTTCGATTCAAGGAGAAATCCAAGACTGGTTTACAAAGAACATCGCTTAAGCTTTTTCAGCGAAATCTATAATGTCTAACGAGAGAGAGCTCGATGGGATTTTCCCTCGAGCTCTCTCTTTTTTACGCTCAAAGTTCTCGCCGATGACTGTTTTCTGGTTGCTCATTGTGAGCATTCTTGTACTACCTATTATTCTCTTCCTCGCAGTTGCGTTTACTCCCAAGTTGCTTGATCAAGGGCCACAATGGTTTACCTTCTCTAGTTTCAAAGCTGCGGCGGACCCATACTTCCTTCGTGCTATCTGGCACTCTTTTCTTCTCGGTGTCATCTCTGCCATCGCCGCTACTGCGATCGCACTTGGAGTCGCTTGGATCGTTCTCCGGACAAGCGCCTCCTCTCGAAAAATATGGAACCTTTCGATCTTTGCCCTCCTTCTGGCACCCTCATATTTGATCGCACTCGGCTGGGAGCGAATCTTTGAACGAGCCGGCGTTTTAAATATTGTTGGCATCGACCTGCCGCAGGTCCGTGATCTCCTCTACGGGCCAGTTGGCATCGGAGCGATTCTTACCTTCAAAGGGATCCCCTTTGCGTACTTGGTTATCTCAAATGCAATGCGTGGGCTCGGTGAAGAATTTGAGCAGGCGGTGAGGGTTCACGGTGGCTCCAAAATTCAAGCATTTAAAATGATGGCTACCCTCCTATTGCCCGCGCTCTGGTCCGGTGTCGCGATCGTCTTCGCCGAAAGTATCAGCGACTTCGGGGTGGCATCCCAGCTCGCATCCCCCGGTCGCTTTTCAGTGGCAACATTTACTCTCTACCGATCAGTTATGTCGATCCCAGTTTCGTTCCCACTATGCGCAGCGATCTCCATCATCCTCCTCGCCCTCGTTGTCTTGGCCTTATTGGCGCAAGCAAAAGCGCTGCGCGGGAGATCCTTTCGCGTTCTTAGTGGACGGACGCGTCCTATTACTCGCCGCGAACTCTCTCGACTCAGCTCGCTGGGAGCGAATTCAGCGATTTATGGACTCCTCTTTATCACTCTGGGAATTCCGGTCTTTGGTGCAATATCGGCTTCGATGATTCAAGGTCTTGGTACCGTAATTTCCAACTATCAATTCAATTTCGATAACTACATCAGAGTGATTCAAAGTCCGCTTCTACGGGCACCCCTGCTCTTCTCAGCAGAGGCAGCGCTGATCACTGCAAGTGTGGCGGTAGTGCTTGCGGCGGTCTCGTCAAAAATGCTGGTCTCCACAAAGAATGGTGCTGGCAAAAAATTATTGGACTTCTTCTTACTTGCGGCGGTCGGATTGCCTGGCATCGTCTTTGCAATCGGCTATATTTTTGCCTATAACCTTCCAATCGCGCAACGCTACGGATTTCACCTTTATGGGACGGTGGCGCTTCTTGTCCTTGCTTATATTGCAACTGCGCTACCTTCTACCACTCGCTCCCTCGTAGGAAATATGAACCAATTCCAAGAATCACTCTCTGAGGCCTGCCGGGTTCATGGTTTCAGCGCTATTAAAACTTGGATCGCGGTGGTTCTGCCGCTTATTTCACGACCTTTACTCGCTGCTTGGTGTTTGACGTATTGCGGCACGCTCCTTGAATTGCCAGTAAGCCAGATTCTCTACCCGCCAGGTCGAGCACCGCTTGCAGTCGGCATTGATCGCGCCTTGGGTAACTACGACTTTGGTGGTGGAACGGCTATGGAAGTATTCGCAATAATTTCGGCGCTGATGGTCGTCGCACTCGCATTCTCACTATATGAATATCTCGCCCCAACGGGCTGGAAACAACTAGGAAAGGCGCGCTGATGAAGAGCGGTCATGCAATTCGAATCGAATCGGTGAGGAAAAATTATGGCGCACTTGCTGCCTTAGATGGACTCTCCTTAAATATCAAAGCTGGAGAATTTACCGTCTTACTAGGTCCATCTGGCTCTGGAAAATCGACGCTTATTCGATCTTTAGCTGGTATTGAAAAATTAGATTCTGGATCGATCTTCTTTGGGGATCGCGAGGTAAATAGAGGTCCACTTAACGTTGCGCCAGAGAAGCGCGACCTGGCCATGGTTTTCCAAGATTATGCGCTCTGGCCCCACCTCAGTGCCCTTGAAAATGTTGGATATGCGATGAAACGTCGTAAATTGTCGCCAGATGATTCTTTGAAAAAGGTAAGAGCGGCGCTCTCCCGTGTCGGATTGGCCTCTAAGGAAGCAAATTATCCTCATCAACTCTCTGGCGGTGAGCAGCAACGCGTTGCCCTCGCTCGAGCCATCGTGGCTGACCCAGCGCTCCTTCTCTTTGATGAACCACTATCTAACTTGGATGCTGATCTGCGCGAGCGACTGCGGATCGAGATTTCCACTCTCACCCGAGAAATTGGTGCATCTGCGCTCTACATCACTCATGATCAATCCGAGGCCTTTGCTCTCGCCGACCAAATCGGCGTGATCAATCATGGGGTGATCGAACAGATCGACTCACCTGAAATAATTTATGAGAAACCTGCTACGCGATTTGTAGCTACATTTACCGGGACTGCCGGAATCTTTAAGGGAACGGTGAAATCAATTTCAGCTAAGCGTTGCGTGATTAGCCTAGGTAAAGATAGCTTGACAGCTCGCCACACCGTCCCGTTAGAGGTTGGTCAAGAGGTAGATCTACTAGTCCGGCCAGCTGCGACCAGCTTTACGCAGAACGACAATGAACCGATCTCATCAACGATCATCGATATCGCCTATCGCGGTCGCGGATATGAGCACGCCATCGAGACTAAATATGGTTCGCTCACTGGGGTCTTCGATACTATTTCTCATTCGCGAGGTCAGAAAATGGAAGTCTCCATCGATCCCGATAAATGCATTGCCTTCCCGCGCCAGCTGCCGGATTTAACGAAGTAAAGGAGAACTATGTTCCACGCACTCAGCGGTAACGATATCGCCCTCTTTGTATCGGTCTTTCTTGCGTGTTCGGTTGAAGCGGTAGAGGCGGTCACGATAGTTCTAGCAGCCGGTACCTCTCGCGATTGGCGATCTACCTTCCAAGGCGTTATCTCTGGCCTTGTAGTACTCGCTGGGTTGATTGCCCTTCTCGGCCCAAGCATCGACAAACTTCCCAAGAGCACATTGAGGTTAGCGGTCGGCGGACTCCTCCTAGTCTTTGGAATGCAGTGGCTTCGAAAAGCTATCCTTCGAGCGAGTGGTTTTAAGGCGCTACACGACGAAGAGAAAATCTTTAACGAGGAAGTTGCGCAAGCGGAGAAGCAAGAGAAGGTTTCGCACTTCGTCGTGAGCGACTGGTATGCCTTTACCCTTGCATTTAAAGGAGTTCTCCTTGAGGGCCTTGAAGTTGTCTTCATCGTAGTCACTTTTGGAATCATCCAAAAAGGTTCAAACCCACAAGCTTTCTCACTCGCTATCTGGGCTGCTGTTATCTCTGTTGTCGTCGTTACTATCGCTGGCTTTGCTATTCACAAGCCACTCTCCCGAGTTCCAGAGAATACGATGAAGTTTGTCGTGGGGACTCTGCTCACAGCATTTGGTATCTTTTGGGGGGCCGAAGGCGCGGGCGCAATATGGCCGCACGCAGATCTCTCGCTCTTGGCAATCATCCCTTTTATGCTCCTGCTCTCCTTTGCTTTGATCAGCTATCTCAAAGCTCGGAAGGCGAAGAATTACTCAGTGCGAAAGTTAAACTTGCCATCGTTCAGCGAGCCGAGCAAAGAATCACCAGCCCTCATCCGCTGGGTCGGTGGATTCCTCTTCTTCTGGTATGACTTCATCATCGGGGATGATTGGCGAGTTGCAGCTGGAATAATTCTCGGCTTCTTCGCGACTCATGCCATCGGCATTTCAGGCTGGTGGATCATGCCCACGGTCGTAGCAGCGATACTCGGCTACACCTTGAGCGAAGCGACGCGACCAGCAAAGGTCAGTGTTTAACCACTAGTTAAGCGCGAAGCGCCGCTGCGATCCCTCGGAAATCTTCGACCAAAATATCAATCTCTCGCTCTGTATGAGCGAGGCTGATAAGCCACTGCTCATCCAATCCAGGAGGCGTAATAATTCCGCGGTTAAGTGACCAGAGCCAAGAGAGTTCTGCAACTTCGAAATCGGTAGCTTTGTAATCACGGTAGTTGCGAACCGGATCAATCGACCACGTGATGCAGCCTTTGACACCAAAACCAACGGTGTGAGCGGGAAGTTCATATTCATTAATAATTTCGGTGATGCTATCTAAAGCTATGTGATTGAGGCGTTCGGCCTCAGCAAGTGCTTCAGGCGTCGCCACCATATCTACGCCACGAATTCCCGCCATGGCAAGAGGATTTCCGTTGAAGGTTCCGAAGTGTGGCATCCGATTATCTGCGATCGCATCCATGTACTGCTTCTTGCCACCAAAAGCGGCAACCGGCATTCCGCCACCGATCGACTTCGCAAGAGTAATAAGGTCAGGTTGAACCCCGAGTCGCACTGCGGCTCCATGTGCACCGGCGGTAAGCCCAGTCTTAACTTCATCAAAGATGAGAACGATTCCGTACTGATCGCAGAGCGCGCGTACCCCTTCGAGATAACCATCATCTGGAAGGACGATCGCAAGATTCTCAAGCACTGGTTCAACAATGAAACAGGCGATCGAGTCGTGATCTCGAGCAAATACTTTTTCGAGCGCTTCAAGGTTGTTGAAGGGCACAACGAAGACGACGCCGGGTGATGTTCCACCCTGGATAACTGCGTTGGGCTCATCGGCCGGGCCAGCTTCAGCTAAGGATGGCTTTCCCGAAACGGTCATTGAATCGGCGCTACCGTGATAACCGCCCTCAACTTTTACCATCACATTCTTGCCTGTGTATGCCTTCGCAATTCGAACTGCATACATCGTCGCTTCGGTTCCTGAATTCGCAAACCTGACTTGATCAAGGCAGAAACGTCTGCAGAGCCGTTCTCCGGCATCGCGAGAAATTGGCGACGGTGTCACAAAGAGCATTCCTGATTCGAGCGCCTTCTGGGATTCGGCGACGACAGTTGGATTGAGATGTCCTGCGAGCATCGCTCCGAATCCCATCGAAAGATCAAGCAGATCACGGCCATCAACATCTTTCATATAGGCACCCTTGGCCGATACGATGGAAATTGGATATGGATCCCAATGCTGAAAACTTGAGACGACGCCAAGCGGCATGCTCCTTTTCGCTATCTCAAATTCCTTCTGTGAGCCGACAGTGTCTCGCGTAAAACGTTCCCATTCGCTTGCCATCAATTTTTCGACAACACTCTTATCTAACGGACGCGTACGTGTTGCCGTCTTCAAATATTTATTGGTATTCAGTGAATTTTTCATTTGAGTTGACGGTATCAGAAGCCTTGAAAAGAGTCATTTTTCAATGGTTATATGCGTGTTGTTATTAGACTTTTTGTGATGAAATTTCAAAATTAATTACTTTTATTGCGATAAATTAAAATGCCAAGAAGAAGACTGAAAAGAATGAGAGTTATTGATGAGGCGAGGATAGGAAAGTTCTTTGTAGCTGCATGATGTGAAAACGCAACTATCGATGGTCTGCCATCGCCAGCACTCTGATAATTAAACGAGTACTCCCCCTGTAAAATATGACCATCGGCAGAAGCAATTCGGTAATTTACTAACACTGGTCCCGCGGCTGTGTTCGGTGAAACTGCAACTGTGAGAACGTTGCCAATCACCGTTGTCGCGCCCTCAAGGCTCTCTACTCGAGCATTGGTTACCCTAACCGTGTTGATTTCTGCACCCGCGAGGACTTGCAATGGTTCGGCAAAAGTCAGCGTGATATGTTCGGGCCAACTTTGAACTGTCGCATCTTGTTGGGGATCGCTCACAAGTAGCGTGGTGTGGGCGTTTGCCGTCTGGGTTGCAAGCAGAAAAAAAGCCGAGAGTAAAAGTAGAGCGAACCTTCTCATTCCCAGAGATTAATCTAAGAAGAAGTCGAGTAAGAAGTCTGTTGTTCCCGGTTTGACGGAATACTTCTCAAGATCGGTAATTCCTTCAGAGGCTAAAACCTCATCATCAACAAAAAAATTACCGGTCGTAATTTTCGCATCTCGATTAAGAATAATGTACGCGGTATCGGAGAGGATCTCTGGCTTACGACAGAAATCAATATCAATCCCAGGAATCATTGCTAGCGCCGCAGTATCAATCGCCGTTCGGGGCCAGAGCGCATTCACGCCGATCCCATCGCGCTTAAATTCTTCCGACATTCCTAAGACACACATACTCATTCCATACTTCGACATCGTGTAAGCAAGGTGTGGCTTAAACCATTTCGCTTTCATTGATAACGGAGGTGAGAGCGTCAAGATATGTGGATTCCTGCCAGCCGATGCAGATTCCTTCAAATACGGGAGCGCTGCTTGTGAAGTGAGAAAGGTTCCTCGGACATTTACATCAAACATCAGATCAAAGCGTTTCGCGGGCGTAGCAGCGGTCGGCGTAAGGTTAATTGCACTTGCGTTATTTATCAGAATATCGATACCACCGAAAGTCGCAACGGTCAGAGCGATCGCCGCCTCGATCTGAGATTCATCCCGAATGTCGCATTGAATCGCCAGGCCTTCCCCGCCAGCGGCTCTTATTTCATCGACCGCGGTATAAATAGTTCCCGGAAGAGTCGGGTGCGGCTCGGTTGTTTTCGCAGCAATTGCAATTTTGGCACCATCTTGAGCAGCGCGCAGGGCAATCGCTAAGCCAATCCCTCGAGAGCCTCCGGTAATAAACATTCGTTTTCCTTCGAGTGACATTCCTATCCCTGCTTCCGTGAACTCATGAATTTCATAAATGCCCCTTGTGTCTCATCAGATTGCAAGGCGATCCGGAACATCTCACCCTCGGCCAACATCACGTTTTCGATCGCGATATGTGATTGGCTCTTCAGTAGGGCTTTGGTATTTAACACTGCGTTAGGTGGTTGCTCGGCGATAAGAGTTGCCATTTCCAACGCTCTCTGCACTGGATCGGGCTCGATCCCATTAATCAATCCCATCTCCAAAGCTTCCACAGCACCAAAGCTACGCCCAGTCAGAAATATCTCTGCTGCCTTGGTATGACCCACTAATCGCGGAAAGAGAATACTCGAACCAGCCTCAGGGACGAGACCTAGCGTTACAAATGGCATCTGAAAAGAGGAGCTGGAGGCGGCGTAGATGAGTTCACAATGCAAGAGCATCGTGGTTCCAATTCCGACCGCGTTACCCTGCACCGCAGCAAGAAGTGGCTTTGGAAAATCATGAAGCGCCTTTAAGAAATGGAAGACTGGTGAACTCATCGTGATCTCTTCGTTCATGAAGTCCATGATGTCGTTACCAGATGTGAAGGCGCTCCCGTTGCCCGATATCACTACCGCCCGGATGGAGAAATCCCCTGCAGCACTATTGAGGCTGCTTGCTAAGGCCTGATACATCGCCTGAGTTATTGCATTCTTCTTCTCAGGACGATTGAGGGTGAGATGCAGGACCTTCTCGATCTGCTGACTCAAAATCTCGGACACACTCCGATCCTACTGATGAGTAGGAAAAAAACGAAGCCCCCGAGACCCAGAGGTTATTTAACTGGCAAGCTCCCCGCGAATAAATGCCTCGGTCTTCTCATGTGCCTGCTCATCGGTGAATTGAGTCGGAGGAGTCTTCATGAAATAAGAGGAAGGCGATGTAAGCGGCCCACCAATTCCACGATCCAGCGCCAGCTTTGCGCAGCGAAGGGCATCAATAATGACGCCAGCAGAGTTAGGTGAATCCCAGACTTCAAGTTTGTACTCAAGGTTAAGTGGAACGTCACCGAAGGCTCGGCCTTCCAAGCGAACATAAGCCCATTTGCGATCATCGAGCCAGGGGATGTAATCCGAAGGTCCGATGTGAACATTCTTTGCTCCGAGGTCGTGCTCGAGTTGTGAAGTCACAGAGTTAGTCTTGGAGATCTTCTTTGATTCAAGGCGATCTCGTTCAAGCATATTCTTGAAGTCCATATTTCCACCAACGTTCAGTTGGTAGGTGCGATCAAGATGAACTCCTCGATCCTGAAAGAGCTTTGCCATGATGCGGTGAGTGATTGTTGCGCCCACTTGAGACTTAATATCATCTCCGACGATTGGGATACCGGCCTCGGTGAATTTTGCGGCCCAGACTGGATCTGAGGCAATGAAGACAGGGAGTGCATTAACAAAGGCGACGCCAGCATCAATCGCACATTGTGCGTAGTACTTTGCAGCCACTTCCGAGCCGACGGGTAGGTAGCAGATGAGAACATCCACCTTCTCTGCTTTGAGGCGAGCAACGATATCTGTTGGTGCCACATCTGATTCGGTAATCGTCTCTTTATAATATTTACCAAGTCCGTCGAGTGTATGACCACGCTCTACGATCACTCCGGTCTTCGCTACCTCAGAGAACTTGATGGTGTTATTTTCACTAGCCCAGATTGCATCGGCAAGATCAAGCCCAACCTTCTTTACATCGACATCGAAAGCTGCCACGAACTTCACATCACGAACATGGTAGCCGCCAAGGACAGCATGCATCAGTCCTGGAATCTCGATATCTACTGCCGCGTCTTTGTAATACGTCACTCCTTGAACGAGCGAGTTAGAGCAGTTTCCTACTCCAATTATCGCTACGCGAATATCTTTACTGGTCACGAAGATTTCCTCTCGGTATTAATCATTTCTTCCAGCCACGCGATCTCTCGCTCTGCTGATTCCAATGAATGGCGGCGCCATTCAACTAAGTACTTATCAAATCCCACTGGAGATTTTTCTAACTCATCGCGAAGGATTGATGCCTTCTCGAGTAGGCGACGCAGCCGTCCCTCTAAGATCTGAAGGCGGTTTCGCTGCGGTGTTCGCCCAAAAAATGCAAAACGCACTTCAAAACCTTCGTCTTCCCAGGATTCTGGGCCCGATCGCGAGGTCAGCTCTGCAAAACGATTTACCCCACCCTCGCTAATTGCATAGACGATCCGAGATCGTCTCGAGAGCCCACCTTGAGGTGAAAGTGACTCTTGGATGAGTCCACCCTCCAACATCCGGTGGAGCTGTGGGTAGAGAACTGAGAAGCTCAGCGCCCGAAAAGGGCCATAAATCGAGATAATCCGTTTGCGGAGTTCGTAGCCGTGAAGTGGCCCCTGGGCGAGCAACCCCAAAAGAGCGAACTCAAGGGATTCACCACGTGAACGCACAAGAAATCTCCACTCTTCCTCTTTGCCGAGGATATTTCGACAGATAGCACTCTTATATATCTAATCGATAGTTAACTCGATATATCGGGTCGATGCAAATCCAACGCGGAGAGTATCGCGTGTCGTCGATCACTACGCGCAGGTAAACCCTTACCGTTATTCGTTGGCGCCCTCACCACGTGGTTCGGACGCTCTCCCGCCCGCCAACGGTGGCGCGCCGGGGCTCATAGATAGGTGACCGCTCAATGTCTCTATTCTCCTGGACTGAAAATAAAACAGGTGGCGTAGTCGCTCCCAATGAACGCCTCAGTTGGCCCATGACGGTCGGGACTGGCCTTCAGCACATAGCCGCAATGTTCGGTGCGACTTTCCTCGTTCCCATCATCACTCATTTGCCACCAACAACCACGATCTTCTTCTCTGGGGTCGGAACAATCCTCTTCCTCTTAATTACTCGTAACAAAGTTCCAAGCTATCTTGGCTCTTCCTTCGCCTTTCTCGCCCCTATCGCAGCCGCTGTCAGCAAGGGTGGAATGGCGCAAGCCCTCGGTGGCGTAGTTGCAACTGGAGTCGTCTTAGCGGTCATCGGGCTCATCGTTCGGTCATCGGGTATTGGTTGGATTAATTGGCTCTTGCCTCCCATCGTTACTGGCACCATTGTGATGGTCATCGGACTCAACCTTGCCGGAGCAGCGAAGAATAATTTTGTCACTAAGCCACTCCTTGCAATCATCACACTCTCAACCATTGCAGTTGTCGCTGTTGCTGGTCGAGGCTTTATCTCTCGTATCTCTATCTTTGTTGGCATCCTCACCGGCTACCTTGTTGCGATGATCACCGGTGATGTTCACACCAAAGGTATTAAAGCTGCAAAGTGGCTCGCTATGCCTACCTTCACACATCCATCATTTAAGTTAAGCGCGATGGTTCTCTTTATTCCAGTTGTTCTTGTTTTGATCGCTGAGAACGTTGGCCATGTTAAAGCTGTTGCTTCAATGACTCATTCAAACCTTGATGACCAGATGGGTAACGCACTCATGGCAGATGGAATTTCTACTGCGCTTGCTGGGTTTGGAGGCGGTTCCGGAACAACCACATATGCCGAGAATATTGGAGTCATGGCTGCGACAAAGGTTTACTCAACCGCTGCCTACTGGTTTGCAGGTATTGGGGCAATTCTTCTCGCCCTCTGTCCGAAGTTTGGCGCCGTTCTCAGCGCTACTCCTGCTGGTGTACTCGGCGGCGCCGGCGTTGCTCTCTATGGAATGATCGGAATTTTAGGCGCTCGTATTTGGATTGATTCAAAGACGGATTTCAATAATCCAAGAAACTTAGTTGTCGCAGCATCAGCTGTGATCATTGGCATCTCTGATCTCTCGTGGACGCGTGGCAGCTACACCTTCAACGGCATCATCAACGCGACCCTCGTTGCAGTGGTTGGTTATCACCTACTCAAAGCTCTCTCAAAAGATTAACCTGTAAAAATAACGTAAAAAGCGGGCTGACCCACTCCGGGTTTGCCCGCTTTTTCAGCCTCTATACTCCCCTTATGACGCTTGTTATCCCATCACGATTATGGGAGTACTCAATCGCTGCCTTCCTTATCATTCTCGCCCCTGGCCCAAGTGTTCTCTTCACCATCGCGCGAGCGATTGCTTGGGGACGAGCAACAGCGCTCTTCACTGTGCTTGGCAATGTCTTGGGTATGTACACGATGTCGGTCTTCGTTTCATTTGGACTCGGGCCAATCCTTGCAAAATCACACATCATTTTCACTCTCGTTCAATGGGGCGGTGGTTTCTATCTGATCTATCTCGGCTACTCCGCCATCAAAGATAGCCCGAGCGATGCCGAAGATATGCGCACCATCTTGGGGGTAAAACCCTCTCCACTAAAGACGATTCGCCAGGGTTTTGCTGTCGGATCTCTCAACCCAAAAGGCGTGGTCTTCTTTGCTGCGATCGTTCCTCAATTTGTGGATCGTTCGCGGGGTTCCATCACGATGCAGATGTTAATCATGGCGACGATCTTCGCCGCGATCGCACTCCTCTCTGATGGCAGTTGGGGGCTCCTTGCTGGGACTATTCGGGAGTGGTTTGCTCACGATATTAAACGCCTTATCCGCATGCGCATCGGCGGCGGAGCGGTAATGATCCTGCTCGGCACCCTCACGATTGGGCAATCGCTTCTCGCCAGATAAAAGGGCCGTGGCGGTCACTCTGGCTGTCACACCAACCGAGTTAACTAGGGTCACATCAAAAAATTGGAGCGTTCTTACATGGGTGAAAGAAGAGTCAATCTAAGTCCGAGTGATCTCACATTTTCTTGGGATGGCTGTCATCGTGAACTGTGGCTGAACTACAACCACCAAGTGAAGCCGCCCATGTTTATGCCGACCGTTGCTGAGTTGGCAGAGTCGCAAGAGAGCTACTTCATGAATAAGAAAGAGCCACTCGATACTTCGGCGATGCATCCAGATATTCCGACCGGCAAGATTGTTGATCATGGCGGCTGGGTCCTATCGAAACCAATTCGGGTCAATGGCGTCGAGACTCACCTCTCGATTCGCGGCAAGTATGACCTCTTGATTGAATTTCCTGATGGAACTTTTGGAATCATTGATTGTAAAATGCAGGCTCGCACCTCGAATAAGAGCGGCTTCTACTCCCCTCAGCTTGAGGCCTATGCCTACGCGCTAGAAAATCCTGCGAAGGGTGAGGCGAAGAAAATCTCGATGATTGGCATCTACTCATGGTCACTCCCCCAAGCTTGGGGAAATACCAGCGCCGGCTTTGGCTATCGCGTGAACTCCAACTGGTATCTTGCCGAGCGAAAGCCAGAAGCGCTACAGAGCCGACTAGAAGAATTAATTGCATTGGTGAACGGTGATTGCCCGCCCGCTAAGGCTGGTTGCGAGCATTGCGCCTACCTTGCCCAACGCGAAGCGATATTAAAAGCTCTCTGAGCTCTACTCGTTATCTTGTAAATAATTACGATTTTTCATGATCTCCGCCTTCGCCTCTGAGGCGTACATCTCGACGTACTCTTGGCCAGATATTTTCTGAATCGATTTCATAATCGTATCGGTCGAATCTCGCAGCAGTTGCAGATCGCGTGAATCTCCAGTGAAAAAAAGTGGTTCGCCAAAGATCATCTCAACCCGTCGAACCTTGGGAACGATCTGGCCAGTTGGTTGAATCTCGGCGGTATTAAACATCGCAACTGGGATAACAGGACAGCCAGATTCAATCGCCATTCGGGCGATCCCGGTTCGCCCTCTATAGAGACGGCCATCGGGTGAGCGGGTTCCTTCGGGGTAGATACCGATGCAATCGCCCGCCTTCAATAGCTCAAGGCCGGTCAGAATCGCAGCTTCGCTTCGCCGACCTCCTGCCCGGTCGATGGGTACCTGTCCTAGCGCGATAAAGGTGAGTTTTTTAATAAAGCCCTTCAGCCCAGGCGAGGTGAAGTACTCACTCTTGGCCAAGAAGGTTACTTTGCGCGGAACCACGAGCGGCATAAAAATAGAATCACTAAAGGAGAGGTGATTGGAAGCGATGATCACACCGCCGTTGTTGGGGACCTGGCGCAGCCCACTCACCTTCGGACGGAAGAAGAGCATCAAAATCGGGGTCAGGAAGGATTTGAGGAAGGTATACGCCACGAGGAGTAATTTAGGGGTTCAAGGCCGCTGTGTGACACCATCTGAGCGTGGTCGATATCGAAAATTCTCAATCTTTTCTCCTTCCGGGTGGGAAGGTGGGAATTTTGATGATTCATGGATTCACTGGATCCCCAGCGACGGTTGCACCGTGGGCTACGGGGCTAGCAGCAGCGGGGTACACCGTCAGCGTCCCGAGACTTGCCGGTCATGGAACTCATTGGGAGGAGCTCAACTCAACGCAGTGGAGTGATTGGTACCTTTCAGTTGAGAACGCTTACTCCGAATTGCGCGCACAATGCGATCGAATCTTTATCGCTGGCTTTAGCGTCGGCGGGGCGCTCGCTCTCAAGCTATCGCAGAAGCGAGGAGCCGAAATAGAGGGCCTGATACTCCTTAACGCCTCAATCTTCGATGAACGAAAATTTTATTACCTTCTTCCATTCGTCAAGCACCTCATACCGTCATTGAAGAGTGGTGCAATGGATGTCAATAAACCAGATCAAGTTCGTCATAGTTACGGCCGTCTCCCTTTGAAGGCGCTCGACTCGTTGAGGTCTCTCTGGCGAACAGTCGAACAAGATTTATACCTCGTACACACTCCTCTCATGGTTGCCTATTCCGTACACGATCATGTCGTAGATCCACGTAACTCTGAAACGATCATCGATAATGTTTACTCTGCTGATATCCGGGAGGTAATCTTTGAAAAGTCTTTCCATAATGTCGCGCTTGATTACGATCTTGATATTTTGATCGAAGAAAGCCTCACTTTTATTCAGGATGTCCTCACTGGCGAGATCGCAAGGGGTGAAGAGCTGGACGAGCGAGAACTCATTGATGCCGAATTTGATTCGATCGTCTCTGGCTTGTCCTTGGATCAATCAGCCCCGAATACCTATCTAGATGAATTAGATAAACCACAAGCTGATGATTTCCATATACCTAATCCACGACTACCACAACTATCGGAATCAAATCGAATAGCGCTCTGGCTCTTATCGACTGGCGCTATCCAGATTCTGCTCTTTATATTTATTGGATTCGACCTCTTTGGGACCGGTGCCTGGCCCGGTGTGGTTGCGATCATCGTCGGGCTCGGCCGAATTATTTGGAATACCGCTCGACGGATTGATGATGGTCCTGATGGTACTTACGGTAATGATGGCGCAGTCGTCTAGAAGTTCGGCAATTCGTTACTGACGAGCAAGAGCTGCAGCGCCAACCAAGCCAGCGTTATTTCCAAGAACCGCAGCAACTATGCGCGGTGTCGGATGCTTACCTCTAAATGGCAGGTATTGATCTAGTGCTAGCCGAGTTGGCGCTAATAAAATTTCACCTGCTTCAATCACGCCACCACCGATAACAACACAGGCAGGATCAAAGAGCACGCTCAGCGAAGCGATTCCGGCACCTAGCCACTGCGCCGTAGTATTAAAACCAGCGAGTGCGATGGGGTCCCCATCTTTACCCGCCTCGGTAACGTGATGGCCTGTAAGTCCAGCGATCGTTCCATCACCTCGAGCAAGTAAATTGTGTGCTGCATCGGGTGAAGCGTTTATCGCCTCTCGAACGTGGCGCATCAGAGCGTTCCCTGAAGCATATTGTTCGAGGCAACCCCGTGCTCCGCAGCCACATAAGTGACCTTCCGGAAGAACGCGAAGGTGTCCAAATTCGGCAGCGATACCGTAGGCACCGCGGTGAAGATGGCCACCAATCACAGCGCCACCACCAATCCCTGTGCCGACCGTCAGCATCATCAAATGAGTTTCGCCAACTCCCGCACCGTAGCAATACTCACCCCACGCAGCGGCGTTACCATCATTTTCAATAACGATCGGTAGATCGATATTTTTGCCTAGCTCGTTCTTAAGATTTGTCCCATTCCAACCAGAGATATTTGGCGTAGCTAAAATCGTCTCGCGATCAGAACTCACAAAACCCGCGGCCGAGACTCCTACGCCAACAACATCATGATCGTGTAACAAATGAAGAGCGACATCTGCGATCGTCTGAGTGAGCGCAGCGCCACCCTCCTTCGGTGTCGCAGCTCGATGGGTAGCAAGAATTTTTCCATTCTCGTCGACAACACCACCAAGGACCTTAGTCCCACCAATATCGATACCTATCGTGAGTGACATTACGCTTCGAGTTTTGCTTTTAACTCTTTCAAGGCGAGTTCGATTGTGTCGCGTTCGGCTTTCGTGCGCATCATCGCCGGCACCGGCATGGATAAGGCAACGGTGAGTTCATACTCAACAGTCGTACTCTCTTGCGGCCCCTCGGTAATCGTGTAGCCACCGCTCATCTCGGTCAAAATATCACCATCGTCGAGTGTGAAGGTGAGCGCGCCAGGTGCGGCGCTCCAGTCATAATCCAAAATCACCCGATCTTTTACCTGACCAGCCTTGATCTTCATCTCAATCTTTGTCGCACGACCTTCACTATCTATTTCGAGAACAACGGCGCTCTGAATAGCGGTCGACCACTCGGGATACCCAGCCGGATCAAAGAGAAGTGCACGAACATCGGCCACGGGGGCATCGATCTGGATTGAGCTCTTAGATGATTCAGACATGCGCATAGGTTACCGCCCCGCACTACTAGCCTCGGACGCAACTCCCCCACTACCGTTATCGTATGGATGAATTCTCGACCCCAGCGATGGTTCCAGCAGCGACAACTGGAAACCTGACTAATTTAATTTCTGAACGTGCTTGGTTTGAGCCTCAACGGGTCTTACTTTCTCGCCCACTCGGCGACGGTTGGCAACCAGTAACAGCACGTGAATTCGAGGAAGAAGTGCGCGCCACTGCAAAAGGGTTGATCGCCACTGGCGTCGCCGCAGGTGATCGAGTCGCGATCATGGCGAAGACCCGCTACGAATGGACCGTTCTAGATTTTGCGATCTGGTTTGCCGGTGCCGTGTCCGTCCCAATCTTCGAAACCTCGAGTGCCGAACAAGTCGAATGGATCTTGCGCGACTCTGGTTCCGTCGCGCTCATAGTTGAGACGCCCGCTCTCGCCGATTTAGCCCATCCCGTCTTAGGTAATTCCTGTAAGCATGTCTGGACCATCACCGAAGATGCGATGTCAGAGTTGGTCCGCCTTGGTTCAAGTGTTAACGATGATCAGGTTAATGATCGCCGCAGTGCACTCACACCCGATTCACTTGCGACTCTTATTTATACATCTGGAACGACAGGAAAACCCAAGGGCGTGCAGCTCACGCACGGAAACTTTCTCGCTGAATGTGGAAATGTTGTACAGGGAGCTTCAGATTTATTCTTGAAACCAAATGGCTCGACACTTCTCTTTCTACCGGTGGCTCACGTCTTTGGCCGAATGGTTCAGATCGGCGCGCTCACCGCAGGGTTACATCTCGCACATTGTGGTGATATTGCACGTCTCTCCCAAGATCTCAACTCCTTCAAGCCAACATTCGTACTCGCTGTGCCTCGAATCTTCGAAAAGATCTATAACGGTGCCGAGGCGCGAGCCGACGCTGCTGGAAAAGGCGAGATCTTCCGAAAGGCGGCAAAAATTTCGATCCAATACTCCGAGGCGATGGATACCGGAGAGATCAACCCATTACTTCGTCTACAACACCGCATCTTCGACAAGCTCGTCTATTCAAAAATTCGCAGTGGAATGGGTGGGGCAGTTGAAGCGGCTATTTCTGGTGGCGCCCCGCTTGGCGCGCGGCTCGGCCACTTCTATCGCGGTGTGGGAATTACGATCTTAGAAGGTTATGGTTTAACTGAGACCACCGCCGGCGCAACGCTAAATCTCACTGGCAGACAAAAGATTGGTTCCGTCGGAGCGCCGCTACCCGGCACGACGGTACGAATCGCTGCTGATGGCGAAGTACTTCTTAGAGGACCAATTGTCATGCGGGGTTACTGGCAAAACGATGCTGCAAATGTCGAGACCTTCACTGAGGATGGTTTCTTGAAATCAGGTGATCTCGGAGTACTCGATAGCGAGGGTTACCTCACCATCACTGGCCGTAAGAAAGAGATCATCGTGACCGCGGGCGGAAAAAATGTTGCCCCTGCTGTTCTTGAAGATCGAGTCCGTGCGCATCCGCTAGTAAGCCAATGTATGGTCGTTGGCGACAACAAACCATTTATTGCCGCCCTCGTCACGCTCGATGCCGATGCGATCAAGAGTTGGTCCGCTTCAAATAAAAAGTCGGGTACCGCCATCGCTGATCTTGCCAAAGATCCATCACTGATCGCTGTTATACAAACAGCGATTGATGACGCAAATAAAGCGGTTAGTCGGGCCGAGTCGATCCGCAAATTTACGATTTTACCCGTGGATTTTACGATCACAGATGGTCAACTCACTGCAAAGTTATCAGTAAAACGCCACGTCGTAGCAAATCAATTTGCACGCGAGATTAACGAACTCTTTGCGTAGCGTAAAAACAATGTCTTCCCTTGACCCTTCAGGGCGAACGATTCAAAAACTGATATCGCACGATCTGACTGCGATTGGACTGAGCGTTGATGAAGCAATCGGACGCAATTCAACAAATCAGTACACGCGAACCGCGTTACGTGATATCCGAAGTGCTATCGATCTCCTCAGTAAAAAGTTGTTGGACCTCAATAAAAATACCTCGCTACTTACTAAACGCGAAGTAGAGATTGTGAACGCACTTGCAAGCGGGAAAACTGCCAGCACTATTGCTACTGATCTCTTTATAAGTGAACCAACTGTGAAGAGCCACATGATGGCGATCTACCGAAAACTCAATGTGAAGAACAAGACCAATGCACTCACCGAGGCGAAACGCCTCGGTTTACTCGCCAAATAAGATCACGGCAAATCGTTCGCCCCACAGCCTCCAACTCCAAGCCTCTAACGCCCACTCCCGACCGCGTAGACCCATCGCCGCCCTCTGCTGTGGATTATTGAGAAGCGAGATAGCTGCACCCGCAATCGCCCCAATATTTGCACCATCGACAACTACGCCAGTTTCACCATCGAGTACCGCATCGGGTGCGCCGCCGATCGTGCTTCCTAAGACTGGAATGCCAGTGGAGCTTGCCTCGAGGTAGACAATTCCAAGTCCCTCGACTTCTAACCCAAAGAAACGAGAGCGCGATGGCATCGCAAAAATATCCCCGAGTCGCAGGTAAGACGGTAGATCGGAATAGTTCACCCGACCAACGAAGCGAACTTTCTCTTGAAGCTGGTACTTGGATACTAATTTTTCCAAGAACAAACGGCGCGGACCTTCACCGATGAGCACCAGAACCGCATCGGGAATTTCTTCGAGAATTGCTGGCAGTGCTTCGATCAGTCGATCTTGTCCCTTTCGATGGACCAGCCGACCTACGCTAACAATTACTCGCCGGCCACGTAATCCCAAGGTATCAATGAGTTCAGCCGACTTGGGCCCAGGGGAAAAATGCTCAGTGGCAATTCCGGGAGCCATGCGAATGGTCGATACCTTTTCACTTAAAATTGGACGCATTGCATCGTGAGTAAAGTCACCGAGGTAGGTAATTACATCAAGGTGCGATGTAATCACTCGCATCACCAACGAAAAAGGCCAAACTTTTGACCACCAGACTTCATGGCCATGCGTAAGTGCCACTTGTCGCTTCGCGCCGTGTTTACCTAAATATCCAGCCATCCATCCCAGCGGCGCGGCGGCGCCATACCAAAGAATTTCTGAAGAAAATTCTTCCATCACCTTTGCAATGCGGCGATTAACACGCGGTGTTGGTAGGAGTACTTTGACTTTATCTCGATAAACGAGCACGCCATGCCTCTGCTCAAGTTCACGGTCGAATTCTTCGCAGCCTTCTTGGGTCGATGTGTAAATCACAATCTGGGCGCCGTCGAGCTCACCGAGCAAGCCCAAGATAAAACTTTCAATCCCGCCCGCTCGCGGCCCTAAATCATTTGTCACCAAGAGGACAGGGCGGCTCTTCACTCGTGAAGGCTATCGTTCTCTCATGCCGGTGATAGCGAATCTCATCATTGGGATCGATGGCGCAACAACGATCGATGGTCGCTCTAGCCCATTAAGTACTCCAGCAGATCGAAGACGATTCCACGAACTTCGTAAGCGCTCCCGCGCGATCATGATCGGTGGCGCCACCGCTCGAGCTGAGCCTTATGAATCAACTCCGCTTCCGCTCATTGTTGTAACCCGAGCCAGAATAATTTCAGGGCGGGCGGCCGAGAATCCGTTGGCCATCATTGCCACGCTTTCGATCGAATCCGCAATAGAAAAATACTCTGGCCGTTACGATCCGCTCCTGATCGAGGCTGGAGGGAATTTTCTTCTTCAAGCTATGCAGGGTGGGTTTGTTGATGAGCTCTATGTGACAAGGGTGAGCAAGATCGGGGGTGCGCCTTATTTCACAACCGATCCCTTAGCGCTCAACTTTGAACTCCTAACCGAAAGTGGGGCGGGTGATGAACTCTTCTCTCACTATGCGCGCCTTCCCTAGATGCACTTCGAAGGAAAATAGAGTGCACCCGTGGGAACAGTGAGTAAATCTGACACGCAATCATGGGATGAGATAGTCACAGAAATCCGATCGATTGCCTTGCGCAATGAGATCGTTCTCGAAGAAGTTCCAGCACCTCAGAAATTGGCCCCCCATGCCATCGCGCTGACCGCCGATGTTGATGTTGATGTTGCGACGGGTCGCTTTGTTCTTCTCCACGATCCTCAGGGACAAGAGGGGTGGTCCGGTGAATATCGTTGTGTAACTTTTGCCCGCGCCGCTATCGAACAGGAATTAGCGAACGACCCGTCGCTCTGCGATGTGAGTTGGTCGTGGCTGATCGAAGCCCTCGCCCAGGAGGGAGCCGTATATGGTTTCCCAAGTGGCACGGTTACTCGAGTTGCGAGTATCTCCTATGGCGAACTCGAAGGACGCGATGAAGACTCTGAAGTTGAAGTCCGGGCATCATGGACGCCTTTGAATGGCACTTCAATGACTGCGCATGTAATGGCATGGATTTCACTCCTCGAAAAAATTTCTGGACTCGAGCCGCTCCCCGAGGGTGTTACTCAATTACCGTTGAGTAAATAGCGAAGTACGAGAAGGTAGAAATATGCCTGAACCACTCCTCGCTCCCCGAAATGGTCAACCTCAACTCATCGTCGATGATGCGGGTCTCCGACGTACAATCGATCAACTCAGTGCGGGATCAGGTCCCATCGCTGTTGATGCCGAACGTGCATCGGGTTTTCGCTATAGCCAACGTGCCTATCTCATTCAAATTTACCGGCGAGATGGCGGCCTTCATCTCATAGATCCCATCGCAGCAAATAATCGTGATACGTGGCAATCACTCAACACAGCATTGAGTGGCTGCGAATGGATTATTCATGCCAGCACTCAGGACTTACCATGTCTGCGAGAGCTCGGGATTAATCCATCAAAGATATTTGATACCGAATTGGGTGGACGGATAGCGGGGTGCGCCAGGGTTGGATTAGGTGCACTCTCGGAAGAGTTATTGGATATACAACTCGCAAAAGAGCACAGTGCAGTGGATTGGTCGATTCGTCCTCTAAAAGATGAATGGTTGGTATATGCAGCTCTCGATGTAGATGTTCTCATTGATCTCCGTGATGCGATGGAAGCACTCCTCACGACCCGCGGATATTTGGAGTATGCCCGCGAGGATTTCGCCGCGATACTCGCTGCGCCACCAGCCGGTGCGAAACGAGAGCCATGGCGAAAAACTTCAGGGATGCATAAGGCCCGCGATCGCATGACCTTAGCTATCGTCCGTGACCTATACGCAGCTCGAGATCTCTACGCACGTCAGATTGATACTGCGCCGGGTCGAATCTTTAATGATGAGGCGCTAATGGAGATTGCGACGAAGCGGCCACTCACGATTGATATTTTCTCAAAGATCATCACGCGCAGATCTCGCGCAAAAGACCAACCGGTTGCCGAGTGGTTTGAGATATATCGCAACACGTTAGAGCTTGCGAAGGATCAACTCCCCGAATTGCGATTGATCTCGATTGGGCTGCCAGCCCAGAAACTTTGGCGAGAACGGAATCCGCTCGGTTACGCCCGATTGACCCATGCGCGCGCTGCAGTAATCGAGCGAGCGCAAGAGTTAAAAATGCCGGCCGAAAATCTGATCTCCCCCGATGCGGTCCGCCAAGTGATGTGGGAAAACCCGACAGTTGAGGCTGGGTTGCCTTACATAGAAGAGAAATTACGTGCCGCGGGTGCCAGAGAGTGGCAGATTCACGAGGTCGCCCCCTGCTTGCTCAAGCCGCTGTATCAGAGGGTACCGCTCCCCCCAGCGCCAGAACCCCTACCAGAGGGACCAGAGGGACCAGAGGGACCAGAGGGACCAGAGGGACCAGAGGGACCAGAGGGACCAGACGGACCAGACGGAGAAGAACCCCCACCACCGGGAGAAGCGCTCGCACAGAATACTTCTGCCGCCATCACCGAGTGATCAGAATTACGCAACATTCAAGTTGCGTAATTAAGTGAGCCAGCCGTAGGCTTTAAACATGTTGAGTACCTTTCTGATCGCGCTTCGTGAAGGCCTAGAGGCTTCCCTGATCGTTTCAATCTTGATCGCCTACCTTGGGCGTACCGGAAGAGAGGCTTACACGCGCTTTATCTGGATCGGGGTATCAAGCGCCCTTGCCCTGAGTTTTGGCTTTGGAGCGGTTCTCTCCTTCACGACAACTCAGCTCTCAGCCCGCGGAGAAGAACTCTTCGCTGGAACCACCTCACTCGCTGCCGTCGGCTTTGTAACCACCATGGTCTTTTGGATGAAGCGGAATGCGCGTGCCTTGGGCAAGAATCTCCATGGCAAGGTTGATCAGGCGCTCCCGCTTGGCTCTTTTGCCTTGATCGCCACCGCCTTCTTCGCAGTAGCTCGCGAGGGCCTTGAGACTGCACTCTTCATCTACTCAAATTTTCGCACCGTTTCTTCTGACACCTCGCCCGCAATCGGCTTAGTATTCGGCTTACTCAGCGCAGTGACCCTTGGCGCTCTGATCTACCGTAAGACGGTAAAAATTAATCTAGGAAAATTCTTCACGGTGACTGGCTATGGCTTGATTATCGTTGCCGCTGGCGTGCTCTCTCATGGGATCGTCGAATTTCAAAACCGAGGCGATATTCCTGGTGGCACTAACTTTGCCTGGAGCTCTAAGTCGAGTCCAAACATTTTCTGGACCGTGATTGACGGCACCATCGGAATCGGGTCTACTCTGACCTGGCTGCAACTCGCCCTCTGGGCGATCTACCTTGTGGTCGTCATCTCTCTCTATCGCCGGCCACTGAAGAGCGTCAAGGCACAACCAGTCCAACTTGTTCCAGTGACTACCCCTTCGCTGTAGTTCACATTTATCCTACTCACGAGTAACCTTTCGTCAGGTTGACCCGCCCGTCACTATGACGGTGCTTGAGATTTACCTAGATTTGCCGGGGTTAGCCGCGAGTGAAGGGTCTATCTATGAATCGCGTTGTTCTCGTTGATGCAGTTCGATCGCCATTTGGTAAAGCTGGGGGCATCTACCTCGGTACACGAGCCGATGACATTATGGTGCGAGTATTACGCGGCCTCTTCGAACGCAACCCTGCTCTCGCCCTCGACCAGATTGATGATGTCGCGATCGCTGCCGCAACTCAAACCGGTGATCAAGGAATGAATATTGGTCGCAGCGCTTCCTTACTCGCTGGAATTCCACATACCGTCCCCGGCTACTCCGTCGATCGTTGGTGTGCTGGAGCGATGACCTCTGTAACAACTCTCGCTGGTGCTATTGCAATGGGTTCATACGACATAGCGATTGCCGGTGGTGTCGAGCATATGGGAAATCATCCGATGGGTGAACTCATGGATCCTAATCCGCGCTATCTTGCAGAAAAGCTTGTCGATAGTGATGCCCTGGCTATGGGAAATACAGCTGAACGACTCCACGATAAATTTCCACATCTCACAAAGGCGAGAGCAGATGCGTATGCACTCGCCTCGCAACAGAAGACAGCACATGCTTATGCAGCCGGTGAAATACAACGGGATCTCATTCCGGTCGCTATCCGCAATCCAGAACTCGGATACTCCATCGCCACTATGGATGAACCACCGCGACCGGGCACAACGATCGAGGCGCTCGCTGCGCTAAAGACACCATTTCGACCAGCCGGTCGTGTAACTCCCGGAAATGCAGCAGGGCTTAACGACGGTGCGACCGCTGCAATCCTCGCCAGCGAAGGAAAGGCGATCGAACTCGGGCTGACGATTAAAGCAAAGCTTGTGAGCTTTGCTTTCGCCGGAGTCGAACCTGAAATTATGGGCTATGGACCAGTTCCATCCACGATCAAGGCGCTCGCAAAAGCGGGGCTCACAATCGATGATATTGGCCTTTTTGAAGTCAACGAGGCATTTGCAATCCAAGTCCTCGCATTCCTCGACCACTTTGGTATCGCAGATGATGATCCACGAGTAAATATTCATGGTGGTGCAATCGCAGTTGGCCATCCACTCGCTTCATCTGGAATTCGTCTTATGCTCAATCTAGCTCGCGGCTTCGAACTTCATCCAGAAGTACGTTATGGATTGACAACCATGTGTATTGGACTTGGTATGGGCGGATCCGTTATTTGGGAGAACCCACACTTCACTAGTGAAACGCGAGAGGGCTCATGATGGCTAATGAATCTACGATCACACTTCCCGAGGGTGCGCCCGAAGAGATCATTACCCATTCACTTCTACGCGAAATTGATCTACGCGCATTTGGCGTGATGGGAACACTCGCCCTCATCACACTTGACAATGGGTTAGACCACAACCGACCTAATACCTTAGGACCGAAGACTCTCCTCGAACTTGATGATCGCATAACAGAGGCGGAAGAGAGCGCTGCCCTGGCTATCGCTATCATCGGAAAACCATTTATCTTTGCCGCAGGCGCCGATCTATCAGCGATCTCATCACTCTCAGATCACACCCAGGCCCTTGCCATCGGCAAACTAGGACACGATGTTCTGCGCCGATTACATGAGTCAACGAAGCCGACCTTTGCATTTATCAATGGCCTTGCGCTGGGCGGTGGGCTTGAGATCGGCCTCCATTGCCACTACCGAACCATTTCAGCAACTGCATTTACTGCGCTACCTGAAGTATTTCTAGGTCTACTTCCTGGTTGGGGCGGAGCAACAATTTTGCCGCAACTCATTGGTCCTGAAAAAGCAGTTCAGGTAATTATTGTTAATGCCCTTAATAACAACACCATGTTAAAAGCGAAAGATGCCGTAGATCTTGGTATCGCTGATGCCATTTTTGAACCATCAGACTTCCTCGAAAATTCAGTTCGCTTTGCTGCTCAAGTAATCAGCGGAGTACGGAAAATAGATCGACCTGACCACACCCAAGATTCCACTGCCTGGGATTCAGCTCTTGCTACGGCAAATGCAGCTATCCTGAAGAAGTACGGCACCGCCGAGCTTGCTTCACCTTGCACGGCGCTCTCTCTGATATCTGCCGCACGCACCTCAACCCGCGCGGAGGGCTTTGACGCTGAAGATATCGCGCTCGCTGATTTAGTTATGGCAGACCCGCTTCGGGCATCGCTCTACTCCTTTAATCTGATCCAGAAGAAGAAAAAGAAGGTAGAGGGCGCTCCTAAAGCTGCGCTAGCCCGAAAGATCACACGGGTTGGAATAGTTGGAGCTGGGCTCATGGCATCACAACTAGCCCTGGTGATGGTTCGTAATCTCAAAGTCCCGGTCGTTATCACTGATCTAGATCAAGAACGGGTTGATAAAGGGATTGCCTTTATTCATAGTGAACTCCAGAAGCTAGTTTCTAAACGGAGAATGTCGCCTGAAACCGCTACCCGATTGAGCGCCCTCGTCGTTGGTTCTACTGAAAAGAGCGCCTACGCAGGTTGCGATTTCATTATCGAGGCGATCTTTGAAGAGCTCTCTCTCAAGCAGCAATTATTTAAAGAACTTGAGAAGGTTGTTTCGGCCGAATGCATCCTCGCAACAAATACCTCTTCACTCTCGGTAACGAAGATGTCCGAAGGTCTCAACAATCCAGAGCGTGTTGTCGGCTTCCATTTCTTCAACCCGGTAGCGGTTATGCCTCTTCTGGAGATAGCTCGTACACCTTTAACGGATGATGCAACAACGGCGACTGCAGTTGCTATAGGTAAAGAACTGAAGAAAACTATGGTGATCGTGAAAGATTCACCAGCTTTTGTTGTGAATCGTCTGCTTACTCGCTTCATGGGTGAGATCACCGATGCGATTGATGAAGGAACTCCCGCAGCTATCGCGGATGCAGCAATGGCGCCGCTGGGCCTACCGATGTCATCACTTCAACTCTTAGGCTTAGTTGGCCCAGGCGTTGCACTTCACGTCGCCGAGACACTTCATGACTCGCTCGGGGAGCGCTACAAGATCTCACCGACCATGAAGGCCTTCGTTGAAAAAGGAGTGCGAACCTTTTATATGAAAGATGGAACTGGTGCGCAGATCATGAATCCAGAAGCAGTGGCGCTCATTCACCGTGGTGAATCTCCATCTACGACCGAGCAAGTCCGTAATCGCGCCCTGACCGCTCTCGCGCAAGAGGCTCGAATGATGCTTGATGAAGGCGTCGTAGCAACACCGGCAGAGATAGATCTCTGCATGTTGCTGGGTTGTGGCTGGCCATTACATCTTGGCGGAATTTTGCCTTACCTGGATCGAGAGGGTGTCAGCGAGGCTACTTCGGGTTCGCGCTTTCACTCCGCGGGAGTGGCATCTCTTCCCTCGAAGTAGCGTCATCTGAATTCTTGGAACTCCAGCCGACGAGAGACCTGGTAATACTCTGAACTGAGATCCCGATTTCCACGAGAATATCGCTTCGCTTTGCATGATCTAAAAAGACGAGCGGGATTCCGATGGAATGAACGGGAAGATCCAGATCATGCTCACGAAAGAGTTCAGAGATCGTGCTAGCAATTCCACCATGCGCTATGCCATCTTCAAGAACAACGACGCGGTTATAGCGCGCAGCAATCGTAATGAGAGAGAGTGGCAACGGTTTAACCCACCGAAGATCAATCACCGTCACTCCAACGCCTTCACGATAAGCCTGGCCTGCTGCTTCCACGGCTATCTGAGCAAAGGCCCCAACACTGACCAGCAGAATATCGGCACTCTCACCGCGGTAGAGCACATCAATGCCGTCACGCCTTTCAAAAGCTGGGATATCTGCAACGACCGCTCCCTTAGGGAAACGAAGAACGGTTGGCGCATCATTGACGAGCACCGCTTCACCGAGTAATTCTCGTAACCGCGATCCATCACGAGGGGCCGCAATTCTCAATCCCGGAACTATTCCTGTAAGGGCGAGATCCCACATGCCGTTATGCGAGGCACCATCGTCGCCGGTTATGCCTGCGCGATCAAGGATAAAAGTCACACCAGCCTTGTGGAGAGCGACATCAAGTAAGAGTTGATCGAAGGCGCGATTGAGAAAGGTCGAGTAGACAGCAACTACTGGATGTAATCCACCAAAAGCCATTCCCGCTGCTGAGGCAACTGCGTGCTGTTCGGCGATGCCGACATCAAAGATTCGATCTGGAAATTCTTGTGCAAAGGGATCGAGCCCAGTCGGCCCTTGCATTGCTGCAGTAATCGCTACGATGTCTGGCCTGACTCTGGCGATCTTCACAATCTCATCGGAAAAGACCGAGGTCCACGATGGCCCAGACTTTGCGAGTGGGGCGCCAGTCTCGGGATCTACAACGCCAACTGCGTGGAATTTCTCTGCCTCATCTTGGATCGCCGGGGCATGGCCCCGACCCTTCTCGGTAATGACATGGACAAGTACTGGAGCGCCATAATCCTTCGCAAGTCGAAGGGCAGATTCGATGGCAGAAATATTATGACCATCAACGGGCCCAATATATTTTAAGCCAAGATCTTCAAACATGCCCTGAGGAGCGACGATATCTTTAATGCCTTTTTTTACACCGTGAAGGGTCTCATAGATAGGTTGCCCAACGACCGGGGTACGTTCGAGAACGCCTTTGCCCCAATCGAGAAATTTCTCATACCCGCTCGTCGCGCGGAGCGTCGCGAGATAGGTTGCGAGGCCGCCAATAGTTGGTGAATAGCTTCGCTCGTTATCGTTGACAACTATGACGAGCGGCAATTCATCATAAGCAGCAATATTATTGATCGCCTCCCATGACATGCCTCCAGTAAGTGCACCATCACCAACGAGAGCGACTACTTTACGATCGGTAATTCCTTGGACCTTGAAAGCAGATGCAATTCCATGAGCCCACGAGAGAGCCCCAGAGGCATGTGAGTTTTCAACAACATCATGCTCAGACTCTGCTCTACTTGGATAACCAGAGATCCCACCCGCTTGTCGCAATCGATCAAAGTCCTTCGCGCGGCCAGTGAGTATTTTGTGGACATAACTCTGATGCCCAGTATCAAAGACAATCAGGTCTTGTGGGGAATTAAATATCCGGTGCATTGCAATCGTTAATTCAACGACGCCAAGATTCGGGCCGAGATGCCCGCCAGTCTTAGAGACCTTTTCAATGAGCAGTGATCGGATCTCGGAAGCGATCTCAATTAGTTCAGCCTGACTGCGCCCCTGCAGGTCCGCTGGTTTTTTGATCTCTTCGAGCATGGGTTAAGTCTATTCTCAAGCTCGCTACTTTGCCCGATAGGGGCTCTCCTCTGAGAAAAATTAATTGAGCAGCGAGCGAAGCACGTATTGCATGATTCCACCATGGCGGTAGTAATCCGCCTCACCTGGTGTGTCGATGCGTAGCAGCGCTTTAAAGCTCTTCTCCCCCACCACTACCGTAACTGTCTTGGGAGTAACGCCCTTGTTGAGTTCTGTAACACCGGTGATCTCAAAACTCTCGTGACCTGTAAGTGAGTACGTTGCAGCGTTCTCACCCGGAAGGTACTGGAGTGGGAGTACACCCATCCCAATTAAATTAGATCGGTGGATACGTTCAAATGATTCTGCAATGACTGCCTTAACGCCAAGTAGCGCAGTTCCTTTCGCCGCCCAATCTCGAGAGGAGCCAGAGCCGTACTCCTTACCCGCTAAAATAATAAGTGGAACCGAGTTCGCTTGATACTCCATCGCTGCTTCATAAATAGTCGATTCCTCACCGTCTCGTAGGAAGTTGCGAGTAAATCCGCCGGAGACGTTATCAAGGAGAAGATTTTTTAATCGAATATTTGCGAAGGTGCCGCGGATCATTACTTCGTGATTACCTCGACGAGAACCGTACGAATTGAAATCTATCCGCTCGATCCCATGATCGGCGAGATAGGCGCCAGCTGGAGAATCGGCCTTAATATTTCCGGCAGGTGAGATGTGGTCCGTGGTGATTGAATCTCCGAGAACCGCGAGTACTCGCGCATGAGCGATATCGCTCACTGCTTGGGGCTCTCGTGGCATTCCATCGAAGTAGGGAGCTTTGCGCACATAAGTAGATTGTGGATCCCACTCAAAGGTTTTCCCCGTGGGTGTTGCTAACGATTTCCATCGATGGTCGCCATCGAAGACAGTTGAATAATCTTTCTTAAACATGTCGGAAGAGATGACAGCATCGATCACGCTCTGGATCTCAGACTGTGATGGCCAGATATCCCTGAGATAGACAGATGTGCCGCTCTGATCGATTCCGATTGGATCCTGCTCAAAATCGTGATCCATCGTGCCAGTGAGTGCGTAGGCAACGACCAGCGGCGGCGAGGCGAGATAGTTCATCTTCACATCAGGACTAATACGGCCTTCGAAGTTACGATTTCCAGAGAGGACCGCAGTTACTGCGAGGTCATGATCATTGATTGTTCTGCTGATCTCAATAGGCAGAGGACCAGAATTCCCGATACACGTCACACAGCCATAGCCAACAAGATTGAAACCAAGCGCCTCTAGATAAGGAGTAAGCCCTGATTTGTCGAAGTAATTTGTGACAACCTTGGATCCTGGAGCGAGCGATGTCTTAACCCACGGTTTTGATGTCAAGCCCTTCTCTACCGCCTTTTTCGCAAGAAGAGCGGCTCCGATCATCACCGATGGATTTGATGTGTTGGTACATGATGTAATCGAAGCGATGACGACTGCACCATTTCTGAGTTCTGCGCTCTTGTTATCTTGGGTATAGGCAATGGGTGAAGTTGTTGTTTTATCTGTCAGGTATGAAGGGAGAATCTTTTCAAATGCTGCCTTGGAATCAGTGAGTGAGATTCGATCCTGTGGGCGCTTTGGACCTGAAATTGACGGTACAACAGTTGATAGATCGAGTTCTATCGTCTCTGAGAATCGGGGTGATATCTCTGGGTTGTGCCACAAGCCATTGACCTTTGCATATTCTTCTACAAGTTCGATCTGCTCATCAGCACGGCCGGTTAGGCGAAGGTAGTTGAGTGTTTCATCATCGATCGGGAAGATCGCACACGTGGAGCCGTACTCGGGAGCCATGTTGCCGATCGCAGTTCGGGTTGCCATCGAGAGTCCAGTAACACCTGGGCCATAGAATTCAACAAATTTTCCTACGACACCAAGTTTACGGAGCGCCTCGGTAATGGTGAGCACTAAGTCAGTAGCAGTAGTCCCAGTCGCGAGCTCACCAGAAAGCTTGAATCCAACTACGCGAGGAATCAACATCGACACTGGTTGCCCGAGTAGCGCCGCCTCTGCCTCGATCCCGCCTACTCCCCAGCCAAGTACGCCAAGTCCATTGACCATCGTGGTGTGAGAGTCGGTGCCCACGAGCGTATCTGGATAGGCACGACGTTCGCCATTAACGGTACGAACCATGACCACCCGAGCAAGAAATTCAATATTCACTTGATGAACGATGCCAGTGCCGGGTGGTACGACCTTAAACTCATCAAAGGCAGTTTGACCCCAGCGCAAGAAACGATAACGCTCTTGATTGCGAACATATTCAATATCAGTGTTCTCTTGAAAAGCGGTCTTCGTACCAAAGTGATCTGCGATAACAGAGTGATCGATGACGAGTTCGGCTGGCGCCAATGGATTAACTTTCGTTGGGTCCCCGCCAAGATCGGCGAGCGCCTCACGCATTGTTGCGAGATCAACGATGCACGGTACGCCGGTAAAGTCCTGCATAATCACTCTAGCTGGCGTAAATTGAATCTCTGTCTCTGGCTCTGATGTTGGGTCCCATGATGCGAGCGCTTGTATCTGTGCAGAGGTGATATTCGCACCATCTTCAGTACGTAATAGATTTTCGAGCAGAATCTTCAAACTATATGGAAGGTCACCTGACCCCGCCAACGTGGTGATGTCGAAGATTTCGTAACTCTCGCCTCGGACAGTTAATGACTTTTTGGCGTTAAAGGAGTTCTTACTCATGCCCCCATCCTAGCGATCGAGCTACTTCAGATTAAATCGAACGACCGTTTCCATGTGTTGGGTCATCGGAAATAGGTCAAAGCCCACGATGGAATCCATCGTATAACCACCTTCTGTGATCCATTTCGCATCCCGGGCGAGCGATGCTGGGTCGCACGAGATATAAACAATCGTGGTTGGACGCAACTTCAGCAGACTCAGGACAACGACTTCGCCCGCTCCAGTACGAGGTGGATCGAGCAGAACGAGATCAGCCCGTTCAATCTTCGGAAGTTGCTGCTCAACTAAACCAGCATGAATTCTTACGTTCGAATAACTCTTAAAAATTGTCGAAGCATCCGAGATTGCTCGTCGATCAGATTCGATGAGATGCACCAATCCCTTTGCCCCCACGGCCTGCGCGAGCGCCCCAGTAAAGAGTCCAACTCCACCATAGAGATCGCAGACGGTATCGCCTGGGCGAACATCGAGTAGCCCCATCGCATGCTCAACGAGCGAGGCTGGGGCGCCGATATGTGCCTGCCAGAATGAGGTCGGAGAAATCGTATACGTCATACCTTCAACAACTTCGTGCAATTGGGTTGGCCCAGAAAGGCTCCGTCCACCACGCGAAACATTGGTCTGCCCCGTACTCGAGGTAGCTACCTCGACGCGGGCATCGCCATTCCACTTGCGCGAAGCCAGAACAGCGACTTTCATCTCCTCAACGGCAATAAGGCAATCATCGATTTCTTGTACATCTTTACTACGATTTTTGTAGAAACCGATCTTCCCCTGTTCAGAGATTGCGAAATCCATGCGAGTGCGCCAATGCAGCCCATCCACTGGTTCGACTGAGCGAACTTCACAGGTGAGGCCGAGATCAGCGAGAACGATTTTACCTAGTCGCCCAAATTGTTCGGTGATGATCGCCGCCTTTAGCTGGCGTTGATGTGAGATTTCAATGTGTTGGAGATCGCATCCCCCGCAACCCCCTGGGCGTGCGAAGGTACACGGAGCCGCGACGCGGTGAGGTGAAGCGACAAGCACTTCGACCACATCCGCCCGAACTACCTTTGAAACTATTGATGTGACCTCAACAATTACCTGCTCGCCCGGAATCGCATGTCGCACAAAGAGCACCTGGCCCAGGTGGCGGGCGATGAAATGTCCGCCGTGGGCTGGCGCAAGAATGTCGACGGTGACCCGATCCCCAACTTCAAGGCGGGGGCGTTCAGCTACGATTTCAACTATCGGACTCTCGTATTCCATTTGACAACCCTAACCGAGTTATAGGTGTAGGTTTCCCTGCGTGCATGTAGTAATCATGGGTTGTGGCCGAGTTGGATCAGGATTAGCGCTAGAACTTGAAGCAGCTGGCCACACTGTTGCCATCATCGATCAGAACCGCGAATCCTTCCGTCGCCTTGGGCCAGATTTCATAGGTCGAACTGTTGCCGGAGTTGGGTTCGATAGAGATACCCTGCTTGAAGCGGGCATCGAAGAAGCACATGCCTTTGCTGCGGTATCGAACGGAGACAATTCCAATATTCTCGCTGCTCGAGTAGCCCGTGAGACATATGGCGTTGAAAATGTTGTCGCGCGGATCTATGACTCTGGTCGCGCAGAGATCTATCAGCGCCTCGGAATCCCTACCGTTGCAACAGTTCTCTGGACCACAGATCAAATTCTTCGACGATTAGTACCAGATGGTTCGCGCTCTGAGTGGCGCGATGCGAGTGGTTTAGTTCAACTCTGTGAAGTGACCCTCAATCCGCAGTGGTACGGCCGGCCGGCAACGTTGATCAACGAATTAACACCGGCGCAATTAGCTTTCATTACTCGCCTCGGCGAAGGGCTCATCCCTACCGAGAAGACGGTACTTCAAGAGGGTGATCTCGTGCATGTAATGGTCGCAGAGAAAGATCTCGCCGCCTTAGATGCAATTCTTGCCGAACCACCCGAGGGAAACTAATGCGTATCGCTATCGCTGGAGCCGGAAATGTGGGTCGCGCCATCGCGCGCGAGCTCCTTGAAAATGGCCACCATGTTCTGCTCATCGACCGCGATCCCAAAGCACTTAAAATGGAATCGGTACCCACCGCCGAGTGGCTGCTTGCCGATGCCTGCGAGATAGCTTCACTCGACCATGCAAAACTTGATAATTGCCAGGTCCTTGTAGCTGCGACGGGTGATGACAAGGTCAATCTCGTCTGTTCACTCCTTGCCAAGACCGAGTATGGGGTCCCCCGCGTTGTCGCTCGGGTAAATCATCCAAAGAATGAATGGCTCTTCGACTCTTCATGGGGAGTTGATGTGGCAGTGTCTACACCTCGAATTATTAGTGCCCTCGTTGAAGAAGCTGTCTCCGTCGGCGATGTTGTACGACTCTTCTCAATGCGCAAGGGTGAGGCGAATCTCGTAGAGATCACGCTTCCTGATGATGCAATTGTCTGTGGCAAGACGATTGGTGAGATTACCTTTCCTATGAATTCTTCACTTGCAGCGATCGTCCGCGACGGCCGAGTCATTACACCAGAGACGCACACGCTCCTCGCTGCTGGCGATGAACTACTCTTTGTTGCGACGGCGCTCGCTGAATCTGAGCTAAAGGTGTGCCTCTTAGGTCAGTAGCCTTACTCCAGTGCGTGTGGTTCATCCTTCACTGCTTTAACGGTGGGAACTCGGCGCAGTATCTGCCAACTCCCCCATAAGACTATTAGGTAGAGGGGATAACCCAAGAAAAAGTTTGCTACGCCGAGGGCATTGAGTTTATTTGCCTTATAGAGTGGATATTGAATGGCAATCCGCAGCGCGAACATTCCAACCCATAACCAACCTGCGTTGGTATAGGCCTTACGTCGTGCCACATTTTTACGCCACTCTAAGTTCTCACCGATAATTGGTCCAATCATGAGACCTAAAAGTGGAAAGCGCAGAAGATTTGCAGCCCCATAAAGAGTCAGGAAGGCGATATTTTTATAAATACTCGGGAGGTAAAAGGCTGAGGCTTTGCCACTACGACCAGCAAAGAGGGCGCAGATCGCAATTCCAAATAGGCCACTCAAGGCATGTTGAAGTGGCTCTCTTTTCAACAACCGATAGAGCGTGAAGGCGACAGAAAGCCCAAGGGAGGCATAGAGCGCTTGATGTAACTGGTGGCCAACATTAAAGATCAGGAGAAAGAGAATCGACGGGACTCCACTATCGATGAGACCTCGTTTTCCGCCAAGAGCGGCCAAGATTTTATCGCGGTCGTCGTTGCCGCTCTGATTACTCATATTCCACCAGTCCCACCCGTACTTCCGAAACCACCCTGACCTCGATCAGTACCAGGAAGTGATTCAACCTCGATAAATTCTGCTCGCTCCACCCGTTGGATAATAAGTTGTGCGATGCGATCCCCCTTTTTAAAGGAGATCGGCGCTCGGAGATCATGATTGATAAGGACCATTTGAAGTTCGCCGCGATATCCAGCATCAATAGTTCCAGGTGTATTTACCATCGAGAGGCCGTACTTGATCGCAAGTCCCGATCGAGGGTGCACAAATGCAGCATATCCAGTCGGTAGAGCGATCGTAAGACCAGTCGGGACGAGCGCTCGCTCTCCGGGATCGATCGTAATATCGATGCGAGTACAAATATCGGCACCAGCATCACCGGGTTGTGCATAGTGCGGTAACGGGACGGATTCATCTAGACGGGTAATCAAAACTTTTACGGTCATGGATTAATCTCAAAATCCGGATCTACAAAGGCCAAGAGCTCGGGATGGGCGGTGACGTGTTCAAGATAGGCTTTTGGTGCATTTTCTAGAAAATGTTTCATGGGAACAACGATGAAAAGTGCCGCGGATTTAACTGCGACCGCCCCATCAAGGGAGTTGAGATGTCCCTCAGCTGCCACGTAGACCTTACGGTTGATTTGCCCAGTAATCCAGGCTCGAATATGGAGTTCTGTTCCGATTGGTACCGGAAGTAAAAAATCGGTTTCGAGTCGAGCTGTCACTGCAGGAGCACGAATCAACCACATTAATTTTCCAAGGGCCTCATCAAAGGCGAGCGATAACAATCCGCCGTGGGCTAAACCGGGTGCGCCTTGGTGATCTTCAGTAACGGTAAAGACAGCGGTGAGATCTTGAGCTTCACCAACATGAGCAACAAGATGTAAGCCGGTCGGGTGTAATTCACCACATCCAAAACAATGTCCAAAATGAGATGGGATCTTTGTGCCCGACGGTGGTGCTTTCTCATGGCGTGGCGGTATCTGCGCATCAGCAGGAGCAATGGTGCTTGGGATTCTACTCACGGGGTAAGCCTACCCATCAACGAAAGGAGGGTAAGTTCATCTCGTGAAAGATTCGACCTTTACCTCGCGTGATCGCTGGCCCATCTGGCTCTGGCTCTTTAGCCTCTTCTTGACTGGCTCGCTCGCAGTCGCCATTCAAGTAGCGTTAGGTAATAATCCCGCAGGTGCTGCAGCGGTCGCTCTCACTTTTCTTCTTTTCTGGGCGGCGCTTTCGACGCCACTTCCCATCTCTCTCGATGATAAATATCTACGTGTTGGTGGCGCATCGATAGAACGATCCTTTATTAGCAAGGCGGTTCCACTCTCGGCACGCGATATGGCCCTCACTCGAGGACGCGAAGCAGACGCACGATGCTGGATGGCGCTACGTTTTTGGGTGAGCAGCGGAGTGAAAGTCGAAATCAATGATCCTCGGGACCCAACTCCATATTGGTTGGTAAGTGCAAAACGGGCGACCGAATTAGCGGCCGCCCTTAATACGGGAGATTAAGAGGCTTGCTTTTTAAGCGCAATCCTGACAGACAGCTTTAGCGCCTTCGCCCTTAGCAAGCTGTGTGTGGTGATGAACGAGGAAGCAACGCGAACAGGTGAACTCGTCCTCTTGCTTTGGGACGACGCGAACAGCCAATTCCTCACCAGAGAGATCCGCGCCTGGTAACTCCAGGTTCTCTGCCGCATCCTCTTCATCGATATCAACCTGTCCAGATTGAGCATCGGATCGACGAGCCTTTAACTCCTCTAGTGACTCTTCATGTAACTCTTCATCCGTTTTTCTCGGGGTGTCGTAATCGGTTGCCATGGCACCTCCTCCTACATCATTGCTTCACAAAAAATTTCTCGGGCACTCAAACCGGATGGTCAAAATGGTATACAGGGCGGATAGTGTCGTACTAAGCGACCTCTCGTCAATGAACGCTCAGCGCGTCGCCTTTATTCCCAAGAACGGGTTGTGTCCAGTCAGCGAGTGAGACGAAGGACTTCAACACCTCGGGCTGCTAGGCGCTCAAAATGAACTTCGCGGCGATCACTAAATGTTGCTACATCTTCGCCAGCCCGCTTGAGGAAGGTGGCGAGTTCATCGCGTGCCGTAGCGCCATCACCGGTGAGCGTCTCCATCTCAAAGACCCCCCAAGCGCGTAACACCGGCATGATGACATCTTCTAGATGAAGTTGCAGATCATAGATTCCGGCTAGTGCGATTTGAACAGATTTTCGCCCCCAGCCAGGCATTCCTGCGCCAGGCATCTGGAAATTGACCAGCACATCAGTGATAGCTCGCATCGTGTGATTTGGCTCAAGTCGAAGGGCCTCTGCAAGCAGGTTGCGATAAAAGAGCATATGAAGATTTTCATCCATAGAAACGCGAGCAAGCATCCCCTCGCAGATAGCATCGTTAGAGATACGACCAGTATTTCGGTGTGAAATTCTCGTGGCCAATTCTTGGAAAGTAACGTACGCGACCGTATGCAACATATCGTTAGGAAAGGGAGTTTGATATCCAACTTGCATATGAGCCATGCGCAGATCCTCAAGCTCTACTGGATCGACTCCCCGAGTCGCCATTAAGTAATCGCGTAAGACAATACTGTGACGCGCTTCTTCAGCTGTCCAGCGATTGATCCACGTATTCCACGCTCCATCACGCGACATCGAAGAGACGATCTCGGTGTGATAAGAGGGGAGATTATCTTCAGTCATTAAATTGAGGATGAGAGAATCCTGCGCAACTGCAGTTAGTCTGGAATCTTTCGCTTCCCATGCATCGCCGTTCAGGGGTCCGGCAAAGGTCCGACCCTCAGACCACGGCACATACTCGTGCGGATACCAATTCTTGGTGGTGGCGATATGTCGTTCTAGTTCTATCGCTACTGCCGGCTCCAGATCGCGGATCAACCGTGACTGTACTTCTGGATCTAACTCTTTCATAAGAGGAAGGTACTCTGATTAAGAAGCAAACGCGCGAGTTATTCGCTTAACTTGCGTGTACGAAGTTGAGATTGCTCACTTCGCCAGCGTCCGATCTCTGCATGATTACCGGAAAGCAGGACGGGCGGAACTTCCAGGCCGCGCCAGAGCGATGGCTTGGTATAACTGGGATACTCCACTAACCGCTGACTATCTTCACCCTCAATCGTATGCGATTCTTCTTCAAGTGAGGCTGGATTTCCAATGACACCTGGGATCAATCGAATTATGGCTTCAAGAATAACAAGGGCGGCAGCCTCACCACCATTGAGCACGTAATCGCCAATGGATATCTCGCGGACTCTGAAGTTCGATAACGATCGGTAGTGTTCTGTGACACGATAATCGATTCCCTCATAACGACCGCAGGCAAAAATTAAGTGCTTGCTCATGGATAACTCGTAAGCTAGAGGCTGATCAAATTTCTTTCCAGCAGGAGTCAAAATAATTAGCTCGTGAACTGCGTCAGATTTTTCTGCTACCTCATCGATTGCGCGAGCCCAAGGTTCGGCTGCCATAACTATTCCCGCACCTCCGCCATAAGGAGTGTCATCCACGGATTTATGTCCGCCATCGGCAAAGGTACGTAGATCGGTGATGACGATTTCGAGTAGCCCATTTGCATGTGCTTTACCTACGAGTGATAAAGAGAGTGGAGCGAGATATTCAGGAAAGATCGAGATCACGTCAAAGCGTGGTTTACTCATGTTCGACCTGATCATCGATCACTGAAACGGTGGATGCGCCATCAAGAAGCCCTTGTGGTGGCACAATCGTGATAATTCCACGCTGCAAATCTATTTCTGGGACTATCTCAGTCACGAATGGCACCAGAATTTCACCGTGTTCAGTCGCAACGGAGAGTAGATCTTGGCCAGGAAGATTTAATACATCTGTGAGAGTTCCCACAAAATCTCCACCATCAGTGTGGACCTCTAGTCCGATAAGTTGTTGAACATGAAATTCATCTTCATGCAAATTTTCCTGAGACATATCAATCTCTGCTTTGAGTAAGGTATCACGCAACTTTTCAACAGCGCTGCGATCATCTGCTCCAGCAAACTTGAGAAGCAAAATACCGTTGTGATCACGGGCAGAGGTTACAGTCAGTGGCCCAAAAGACTCTGGTTCGGTGAGAAGTTTTGCACCAATGTAGAACCGTTCATCCGGTACATCGGTGCGCACTTCAATAGTTGCCTCACCTAAAACTCCATGAGCGCGGCCGATACGACCAACGACCAGGAGCACTATTAACGCTCTCCAGAAACCTCGTCGGTCTCGATGAGATCGACGCGGACTGAACGACCAGCAATTGCACTCACGACAGTACGAAGTGCACGTGCTGTCCGTCCATTACGACCAATCACCTTGCCAATATCTTCGGGATGAACGCGAACTTCGAGCGTAGTTCCACGGCGGTGTGTCTTCTCAGTGATGACAACCTCCCCGGGATTATCTACGATCCCCTTAACGAGATGCTCGAGCGCTTCGTCAATCATTATTCAGCTGGGGTCTCTGCAGCAACTTCAGCTACTTCAACTGGGGCAGCAACTTCAGCTACTTCAACTGGGGCAGCAACTTCAGCTACTTCAACCGGGGCAGCAACTTCAGCTACTTCAACTGGTGCTGACTTCGCTGCTAATTTATCTGCAGCCTTCTTCTTTGCAGTAGTTGCGCCATCCGCTGGCTCAGCCATTGCCTCTTTGACAGCAGCTTCGTAGGCAATGCGCTTGTGAGGCTTGACTGGCGCGACACGGAGAGTTCCTTCTTGACCGGGAAGTCCCTTGTGCTTCTGCCAATCGCCAGTAATTTTAAGAATCGCCTCTACAGCTTCTGTTGGTTGTGCACCAACGCCGAGCCAGTACTGTGCGCGAGCTCCATCAACCTGAATGAATGAAGGTTCCTGGCCTGGTGAGTAACGGCCGATCTCTTCAATTGCACGCGAGTTACGAGCAGCGCGAGCATCCGCGACGACGATACGGTAGTGAGGTGTGCGAATCTTTCCGAAACGCATCAATTTAATTTTTACAGCCACGTAGGTGGTACTCCTTGGATGATTCGGATGTAAGACGTAGCTCTCAGTGGGAGCGAGAGTTCAGAACTTTATCCATAGTGGATTTCGGTTGCGATTGGGGTAGAGGGCCCTCCTGCAGGCGCCCAATCTTGCCACCTCGCCTGCGATACCCCAAATTGGCAGAAAAACCGGCTATCCGAGCTCGGCAGCTCGCTTTGCTGGATTGCCAGACTTGGACTTCTTCTTCGGCGCTACTTTTTGATGAGATGGTGTTGGCAATCCCTGGCCCATTCCCGCCATTCCCGCCATTCCCGGCGCTGGCTTACCACTTCGCATCTGCTTCATCATCTTCTGAGCCGCACCGAAGCGATCCACTAAATTATTGACCTCTGAGACCTGACGACCACTTCCTTGCGCGATGCGTGCGCGGCGAGAACCGTTGAGAATCTTTGGATCGCTTCGCTCGCCAGGTGTCATTGATTCTACGATTGCTTGAGTCCTGACCAACTCGTTATCGTCAAAATTATCGATCTGCTTCTTGATCGCTCCCGCGCCAGGTAGCAGGGCAAGCATCTTCGACATCGAACCCATATTTTTCATCGCCTTGAGCTGGTCTAGAAAATCGCTTAATGTGAAATCTTCCCCCGTAGCGAATTTCTCTTCCAGGCGTGAACTCGTCTGTGGATCCATCGCGCGCTTTGCTTGTTCGGCAAGAGATTGGATATCACCCATCCCCAGGATGCGTGATGCCATGCGGTCTGGGTAAAAGATATCAAAATCTTCCATCTTCTCACCGGTTGAGGCAAAGAGAATTGGCTTTCCAGTTCTCTCTAGGATCGAGAGCGCCGCACCACCACGCGCATCACCATCAAGTTTTGTAAGGACAACACCATCAAAGCCCACACCCTCTTGAAATGCCTTCGCTGTGCGAACAGCATCTTGTCCAACCATCGCATCAACAACAAAAAGAATTTCATCGGGTGATATCGCATCGCGAATCTTTATCGCTTGCTCCATCAGCTCTTGATCCACACCAAGTCGACCTGCGGTATCGACAATAACAATGTTATGCATCTTTTCTTCTGCAAATTTGACGCCGGCACGAGCGACCGCGACTGGATCACCGATACCGTTACCTGGCTCTGGTGCAAAGACTGGAACTTTAATGGTGTCACCGACACTTTGAAGCTGCGTGACTGCATTTGGCCGTTGTAGATCTGATGCCACCAAGATTGGAGTATTGCCACTATTTTTTAGGTGCAGGGCCAACTTGCCGGCGAGCGATGTTTTACCGGCGCCCTGAAGACCTGTCAGCATGATGACGGTCGGAGCTTTCTTAGCGAGCTGCATCCGACGAGAATTCCCACCCAGTATCGCCGTGAGCTCTTCATTCACGATGGCGAAGATCGCTTGCGATGGGTTAATTCCTTTATTTACTTCATCAAGTTTTTCAAGTGATCGAGAAGCAATTCTGGCGGCAAAATTCTCCGCGACGTCGAGCGCAACATCTGATTCGATAAGTGCCGCTCTAATTTCTGCGGTTATCTCTTCAATATCCCCGCTGCGCAATCGACCTTTCGCTTTAAAGGAGGAGAAGGCGTTCGCAAACTTGGTCGTTAAATTATCAAACACGGGAGGATCCTACATTGCCCAGAACTGTCACTATTCGGTGAGTAGGTGGCGCTCAATCTGACTGGCAAGGAGTTTCGCGCGTTCCTCACTCAGGGCTCCCCCATTCGGATCTGTGATGTAAAGGGTGTCAATGGCTTCAGCTCCCAGTGTGGCAACAATCGCCGCTCTAATATCTACTCCGAAACGTGAGATTATTTTTGTCACGCTGTACAGCACGCCTGGTCGATCGTGCATGCGAACCTCAAGAATTGTGGCATTGGTTGCGGCATCATTTGTTGCAGTGACCAACGGCGGTGGAACCGGGATGCCCGGGAACTTGCGATAGTTCTGAATTTTCAGATCGATTGCCGCAGCGAGATCCAGTTCGCCATCGAGGGCCCGCTCTAATGATTCTCGTAATTGCTCGGCGATCGGCATCGGCGCGTGAACATCAAGTGCGACCAGCCAGGTCATCACTGCGACTCCGTCTACAGTTCGAGTTCGAGCTGAACGAAGATCCATTCGCGAGATCGAGAGCAATCCGGCAACTAATGAGAGCAGACCCATTCGATCGAGAGCCACAATCTCAATCTCACATCCTTCTTCGCGTTGAAGAATGTGAACAGAGAGTTGGCCGGTTTGGATCTTCCTTCTCTGCCCAATAGTGATTTCAGTGGCAGTTGCAACAACGCCACCCTCCATTCTGGCAAGAGTGCGGTCTACCAAATCTTGAACAAGTCCAGCTTTCCACGCCGACCAAGCAGTTTTTCCGGTTGCCTCTCCATCAGCGATACTCAGCGCCTGCAGTAGTTTTACCGTATCTGGGTCGGGAATAAGTGCGAGAACTGCCGCAACAGTTGCGGGATCATCGAGATCGCGTTGGGTGGCAATCGCTGACAAGAGCAGATGATGACGCACAAGCAGGGAGAGCGTTGCGACATCCTCACCTGCGAAACCAAGACGCTCTGCGAGCGGCATAATCAACTCGGCTCCATACTCAGAGTGATCCTTATTGAGAAAACCCTTCCCGATATCGTGGAAGAGCGCCGCTACCAGTAGGAGATCAGGACGCCTAACCTTTCTCGTAAGCGCTGCAGCTTTAACGACCGTCTCTAGCATATGGCGATCAACGGTGTGGTGATGAAGGACATTGCGCTGCGGCAAGAATCTGACATGCTCCCACTCTGGAATCCAACGTCCAATGATTCCCGCTTGATCCAGCGCTTCGAAGACCTGAATCATTTCTGCACCCGCGCCGAGTAAAGCCACGAGATCCTCGCGCGACTGCCGAGGCCAGGGAGTGGGCAGATCAACAAAATTCGCGGCTAAATCGGTGCATGCCTCCAATGAGAGATGGATTCCGCGCTGCGCCGACATCGCAGCTGCGCGCAAACCGATTCCCGGATCACCATCAATCATGAAACCAGGTTCAATGACTAATTCATTACCAATTTCTTGCAGACCTTGCCCAATATCGGTTCGTTGTGGAGTGCGCCGCCATCGCTTCTTTCCGGAGTGATCAATCCGATGCCAGGTCAGATCCATAACATAATCAACGGCTCGCGCCGCTTTGGAAACTTCAAACATGAGTAGATCGGCATCGGCAAATCCGAGATCTCGTGCTACCGCATCTTGTTCTGTGAGGAGCAATCGATCGCGATTACGTCCTGACATTGAATGCAGCGAATCCCGCACCATTGTCAGGAGAGATTCCGCGACAGCGAGCCGATCAAAAGCCACATCTACAGCGTTGCTTTTGAGAATTGCACGCAAGATATTGATATCGCGTAACCCCCCACGAGCCTCTTTCAGATCCGGCTCCAGCAAGTACGCGAGTTCACCGGCTTGCTCCGCCCGCTCTGCAATAGTTCGGCGCAACGCTGGCTGATAACTAGCGAAGTTTCTTATCCAATCCTGTTCTGAATCTGCCGCGGTTCCTGCGACTAAGGAGGTCTCGCCGCAGAGGTAGCGAGTGTCGAGTAAACCTAACGCAACTCGGATATCTGACTGCGCGTTGGAACGTGTTTCAGAGCGAGTGCGAACCGAATGGTCTACAGAACGCGGTCCATCCCACAATGGATATAAGACGGCATTGACAAATTCACTGAGCTTTTTTTCGCCCATCGTTCCATCGTGCAGAATGAGAAGATCGATATCTGAACCAGGCGAGAGTTCGCCTCGACCATAACCTCCGACGGCAGCAAGCGCTACTGAATCGGGAGAAAGGCCAGAGATGGCGAGAGCGCCGAGAAAAAGAGAGCAAATCTCACTATCGATCTGATCAGATCTTCCTCGACGCTCAGGTGTTGCCATGAGAGTAAGCCTACTTAACCTATCTAACCTCTATAGCGAGTGGTTAAATTGCGTCGCTTCCGCGCTCACCAGTCCGAACTCGAACGACATCATCGACGGGTACAGACCAGACCTTGCCGTCGCCAATCGCGCCGGTAGATGCTGCTTTCACGATTGCACTGATGACTGTCTCAACATCTTTGCCATCAACCAATACTTCGAGGCGAAGTTTTGGCACGAGATCAACTGTGTACTCGGCACCACGATAGACCTCGGTGTGTCCACGTTGCCGGCCAAAACCACTCGCCTCTGAGACTGTCATCCCAGTTACGCCGACTGCATGCAACGCGGTTTTTACATCTTCGAGTTTGAATGGCTTGATAATTGCGGTAATGAGTTTCATTGGTACCACCCCTTACTTAATCTTGTTGAAGTTGGAGAGGAAGCGCGAACCGTCAGAGTACGATGAGTTCTCATATGCAGTCTCAGCATGCTGAGATAGGTCGAGACCGGCCTGTTCCGCATCTTCATTGACACGTAAGCCAATTGTCTTGTCGAGAATCTTCGCCAAGATGAACGTTACAGTGAATGAATAGAGAACGACAGCGACTACAGCGACTACTTGGTGGCCCATCAGAGCCCAGCCACCCTTATAGAAGAAGCCATCTGTTCCGGCCGAGTTGGTCATCTTGGTTGCAAAGAGGCCAATCAAAAGCGCGCCTAGTACTCCACCAACAAGGTGAACGCCGACGACATCAAGGGCATCATCAAAACCAAACTTATTTTTGAGACCGACTGCTAGTGAGCAGATAATTCCTGCGGCGAAACCAATCGCAATTGAACCCATCGGACTCACAAAACCACAGGCTGGAGTAATCGCTACAAGACCGGCAACTGCACCAGAGGCTGCGCCAAGCGTTGTCGCATGTCCATCACGAAATTTCTCCACCAGCATCCAAGCCAGAAGAGCTGCACCAGTGGCAGTATTTGTATTGATAAATGCATAAGCCGAGAGTGTGTTAGCGGCAAGCGCCGATCCGGCGTTAAATCCAAACCAGCCAAACCAGAGCAGGCCAGCTCCGAGCAATACAAAGGGAACATTGTGTGGACGCATACGCTCTTTCGGCCAACCCTTACGCTTTCCAATAACGAGAATGACCGCGAGTGCTGCAGCACCAGCATTTGCGTGAACAACAGTTCCGCCAGCAAAATCAAGCGCACCAAGCTTGAAGAGCCATCCGCTAGGTGAGAAGACCCAGTGGGCAATTGGAGCGTAAACGACGATCAACCAGATCCCACAGAAGAGCGCCCAAGCGCTGAACTTCAAACGATCGGCGGTTCCACCAGTAATCAGTGCTGGTGTGATGATGGCAAACATCAATTGGAAGGCGCAGAAAACGAGTGGTGGAATTGTTAAGGATTCAAAACCAGTGGCTTGTTGCCAGATATGGTTGAGACCGAATTGATGGAGATCACCAATCCACTTTCCCGTACCGCTAAATGCCAAGCTGTAAACACCGGTAATCCAGAGGACCGAGACAATTCCCATAGTGACATAATTTTGTGCGAGCATTCCGAGGACATTCTTTCCCCGAACCATTCCGCCATAAAAGAAAGCGAGACCAGGCGTCATCAGAAGAACGAGTGCAGATGCAACCAGGATCCATGCCGTATCGCCAGTATTAAAATTCATAAACTCTCCAAAAATTTGCTAGAGATGCCTCGGCGCTGAGGGAAAGATCGGACCCAGCTGGGTACAGTGCGAATCATCGTCGATCTGGATTACGTAAAAGTGATGCTTTTTGTTACACGCAGGTTAAAAAATTATGCAATTAACCCCTCCAGGTAGCTGTCCGCATCAAAAATCTGTAGATCCGAGGCCGACTCCCCCACTCCAACGAATTTAACTGGGATGCCAGTCTTGGCCTCGATCGCCAGTGCGATCCCGCCCTTGGCCGATCCATCCATCTTGGTGAGGATTATTCCACTCACATTGACGCTCTCGGCGAAGACGCTCGCTTGGGTTATCCCATTCTGTCCCGTGGTTGCATCAACGACAAGAAGAATTTCATCAATCGGCGAAACCTTCTCAACAACTCGACTGATTTTCGCTAGCTCATCCATAAGCCCAGACTTTGTGTGTAGTCGCCCCGCGGTATCCACAATAAAAATATCAGCACGATCTGCCACGGCTTTTTTTACCCCATCAAATGCCACGGAGGCAGGATCGCCTTCAGATTTCCCTACAACGACCGGTACGCCAAGCCGTTCGCCCCATGTCTGAATCTGATCAACTGCCGCTGCCCGAAAGGTATCTGCCGCTGCGACAACGACCGTGAGCTCTTGCTCCGTGAAAAACTTCATCAATTTTGCCACCGATGTTGTCTTCCCTGTTCCGTTTACTCCAACAACCACAATTGTTGTCGGACGGTCGGGATGAAGGGGAATATTCCGCTCCTTGGCGCTTAATTGCCCGGTAAGCGTTGCGATAATTGCCGCCTCACGATCAGCCTCACGAGAACTCTTAGCAGCATCAATAATCTCATCAGCAAGCTTGCCACCAAGATCTGATTCAATGAGCGCGCGTTTAAGTTCATCCCAATCAGCCTGAACGAGTGGCCCGCTTCGGAGCTTCTTGAAAAATTTACTAAAGAGCGCCACTGAATCTCTTACCTATGAAACTGGTTCGATCTCACGCAAGCGCTGAGAAATAACTTCCGAGACGCCATCCCCACGCATGGTTACGCCATACAGCGAGTCAGCTATCTCCATCGTCCGCTTTTGGTGAGTAATAATAATGAGCTGTGATTGTGAACGTAACTCTTCAAAGACGCCAAGTAATCGACCGAGATTTACATCATCGAGCGCCGCTTCTACCTCATCCAAGATGTAGAACGGGCTTGGGCGTGCTTTAAAGATTGCAACCAACATTGCGACGGCAACGAGTGATCGCTCCCCGCCAGAAAGAAGAGAGAGACGCTTTACTCGCTTGCCTGGTGGTCTCGCTTCAACATCAACCCCTGAGTTGATCGGATCCTCAGGATTGGTAAGGATTAGGCGACCTTCTCCGCCAGGAAAGAGTCGTGCGAAAATTCCACGAAACTCGCGCTCGGTATCAAGAAAAGCTTGATAGAAAATCTCTTGAACTTTATCGTCAACTTCTTTCACAATATCTAAGAGATCTCGTTTCGTCTTCTTAAGATCTTCAAGTTGCTCCGCTAAGTACTTGAGCCGCTCCTCTAGCGCGTCGTACTCCTCCAGCGCCAATGGATTAATCTTTCCAAGCATCGCCATTGCCCGCTCTGCCTGAAGCAGGCGCTTCTCCTGTTGGTCGCGGCGGAAAGGTATGAGCTCACCCGGTATCCAATTTCCTTCATCATCCTCAACGAAGGTGGGAACATCATTAGCAGGGCCATACTCACTCGCGAGCGTTACCCCATCAACCCCATGTTCATCCATTGCTCGCCGCTCTAGAGCTTCAACTCGGAGTCGTTGCTCGGCGCGAACGATCTCATCGCGGTGGACACTCGATGTCAGCGTCTCGACCTCAACGGTGAGTTCGCGACCGCGGCCACGCACGGCGAGAATCTCACCTTCGCGCTCTATTCGGGCGAGCTCGAGCCGTTGTCGTTCGGCGAGCGCCTTTGAAATAGAAACTTCAATCTGAATCAGCGTCTCATATGCAGTGTCTGCGATGATCTGCGCAGTTGCTGCGGCAATCGCACGTTGCTCGCGCCGGGTAATCGCTTTCGAAGCGTTCTCTCGTTCGCTGATTGCAAGATCTTCAAGGCTCTTCGCCCGGGCAGCGACTGCAGTAGCGCGCTCTTCAACTGTGCGCAGCTCTAACCGCGCTTCAACCTCAATAGCTCGCGCAGCCGATACCTGCGATCGTAACTCTTCAAGGAGAGTGAGATTTGGTTCGACGGTATCTTGTTGCGGCTGGAATTGCCCCGTTGCAGTAGCGAGTTCATCTTCGTTATGGGCGCGTTGCTGGGTTGCCTCCGCTTCGGATTTCAAGAGACGCTCTACTTCTGCCTGAGCACTCTTAACATTTTGCCCAGCGACCGCCATTTGCTCAGCGAGGCCCGACATCTTTGCATCAGAATCATTGAGTCCGGCAAGTGCGTGATCGTGCGTAGCTCGCGCACTCTCAACCTCATGCGAGAGAGTCGCCAGAGCAAAGGCGAGAGATTCACATCGCGCTGTAATCACGGTGACCTGCTCCTCGGTGCGGGTGAGCAATGCGGTAATTTCAATTGCTGATTGTGAACCGGCAGATCCGCCTCGAACGCGATTGCGACTTACTAGATCGCCATCACGAGTGACCGCAACCAACGCGGGGTCAAGTTTAAGCACCGCCTCCGCCTCGGCCAGATTTTCCACCGCAACAAATCGGTTGAGTAGCAAGGCTAAAAGTGGATCAATCTCTGCTGACTGAATCAGTGATGAAATTTTCGTGAGCCCCGCAGGGAGCTGTGGTGCTTCTAAACTTTTCTCACCTTCGATGACGAGTAGCTCAGAACGTCCACCAGCCTCTGCTTTCAACATTCCAACGGCAGAGAGAGCTGATCCAAGATCATCGACGACGATCGAATCCGCCAACGGCCCGAGCGCTGCCGCAACGGCGCCTTCCCATCCGCTGGTGATAGTTATCAGCGAGGCGAGGCGACCCTTCACGCGAGCTCCGCTGCGGCCCGAAAGAATCGCATCTCCGCCATCACGGTGCAGTAGTGATTCTTGGAGCGCATGTAAGCGCGAGGTCAGGCCAGCACGATCACGTTGTGCCTGCTGCTCCTCCTCCTGCAGTACCGCAAATTTCTCTTGTAATACGGTGAGTATGCCTTTTGCCTTTTCATAGCGCTGATCAAGATCAGGCTCGGTTACACCGAGACCAGCGATCTCACCCTCAAGTGCAGCGAAATCACCACGAAATTTCTTTAGACGTTCACTCGCGTCATTTCGGGAAGCGGTGAGACGAGAGATTTCAGCATTGGTCGCATCAATACGCGAGCGGAGCGCACTGAGATTGCCTTCTTGACGGGCGGTGCCTTCTCGTTGATCGGCTATCGCACGAAGTGATTCACTGACGCTTTTTTCTTCAGCTGTGAGTTCAGCTTCACGCTGGCGGAGAGTAGCAGTCACGCCGGCGAGAGAGCTCTGAGATTCACTGAGGACGCTGCGAAGCAGATTCTCTTCAGAACGAAGCGCACGCGCTTCATTATCCATTGCAAGTGGATCGCGCCCGCTTGTGCGCGCTTCCTCTGCCTCTTCACCAAGAAATCTTGATCGCTCTGACGAGAGTGATTGAATTCCTCGGAATTTTTCACGTTGAGCTGTGAGCCGATAGAAATTCTCTTGCGCTTGAACGAGCAATGGATTTTCTAGGGCACTTGTCTGGTCAAGTTCAGCTTCTCGCACCCGAGTCGTCTGCAGTTCGACTTCTACCTCATCACGTCGAAGACGCAGCATCGATTCGTCAGCGACTTCAGCATCAAGGGTGGATTGAATCTTGAGCAGATCATCGGCGAGTAATCGCAACCGTGAATCCCGTACATCACTTTGAATAGTCGAGGCCTTGCGAGCGACCTCTGCTTGCTTACCGAGTGGCTTGAGGTTTCGGCGGAGCTCCACCGTCAGATCCTGAATTCGTGCGAGGTTGCCCTGCATCGAATCCAGCTTGCGGAGCGCCTTCTCTTTACGCTTGCGATGTTTCAGAACTCCCGCTGCCTCCTCGATAAAGGCGCGACGTTCCTCGGGATTAGCAAGCAGGATTGCATCAAGTTGGCCTTGCCCGACAATTACATGCATCTCCCGACCGATGCCACTGTCGCTTAATAGCTCTTGAATATCTAAGAGTCGCGTGGTCTCGCCATTAAGCAGATATTCGGAGGCGCCATTTCTAAAGAGAACTCGGCTGATTGTTACCTCTGTGAATTCAATCGGCAGGCTTTGATCGGTGTTATCAATCGTTACCGAGACTTCAGCGCGGCCCAGTGGCGCACGGCCTGATGTCCCAGCAAAAATAACATCTTCCATCTTGCCGCCACGAAGAGATTTGGCACCCTGCTCGCCCATAACCCATGAGAGCGCATCGAGGACATTTGATTTCCCAGAGCCATTCGGACCAACAACGCAGGTAATTCCCGGTTCAAAATTGAGGGTGGTTGAAGAGGCGAAGGATTTAAATCCCTTGAGTGTCATACTCTTCAAATACACGAGCAAAACCTATCGGTAAGAGTGGAGTGATACTAAAAATGGCGCGCCTCAAGCAGAGGTTGAGGGTTCTTATTCCTCTTTCGAGAGCACCTCATATGCCAACTTTGCAGCGACTTGTTCTGCTTCTCTCTTACTCTTGCCACTACCTGATTCAAAAGTTTTACCGGAGAGAATCGCGAAGGCACTAAAACTTTTATCGTGATCTGGTCCTGATTGCGAAATCTCATATTCAGGTGAGGTCAATCCGCGAGCAGCGGCTAACTCTTGCAGCGCGGTCTTAGCATCGAGAGTTGCCCCATCTGCAGTCGCCGCAACCAACGCGTTCTCACACCAACGAAGTACCGCCGCCGCACTCGCGGTATAACCATGCTCAATATAAATGGCGCCAACTAGGGCTTCAAGGGAGTCCGCAAGGAGTGAGTTCTTATCGCGACCGCCGGTCGCCTCTTCACCTTTACCGAGGCGTAAATATTGGCCAAGTTCTAAATCTCGAGCAATCGTTGCAAGTGCACGGGTACTGACCACACTGGAACGAAGGGGTGAGAGCCTGCTCTCATCAAGCTCGGGGTAACGCTGAAAGAGAGCCTCAGTAATCAATAGCCCCAGAACTGAATCGCCTAAGAACTCCAGACGTTCGTTGGTGGCGACCCCACCATTCTCGTAAGAAAAAGAGCGGTGAGTTAAAGCTAATTCAAGCAACTCATCCTTAACCGAGATTCCGAGAACTCCAGTCAGGCGCGAGTACAGGTCAGACCTCGAGAACCTGACGACGGTTGTAGGTACCACATGTTGGACATGCTGTGTGCTGAAGCTTTGGTGACTGGCACTGTGCGCATGTTGCCACGGCGGCAGGGGTGGTCTTCCATGAGCTTCGACGAGTACGCGTCCGAGAACGCGACATCTTTCGCTTTGGTACTGGCATGGCCGACTCCTTCTAAGTAAAGCTACTTCTCGCTCGGGCTAACCCGGGGTGTTGTTGCAGGGCAGAAGTATCGCCGAAAAGAGGAAGAGTTACAAACTGACCTTAACCCTCGTCCGGAGGCTCTATAAAGCCCTTCAACTTCTCTAGCCCAGCCCATCGAATATCCACCTGTTCGTGGCCGTGATCCTCGGGGAGATCGATCCACTTTACGCCGCAGAGAGCACAGAGCCCAAGGCAATCTTCACTGCAGAGCGGATTTACCGGGAGGTTCAGGAGTAGCGCATCCCGAACTGGTCCCACAAGGTCGATGAAATCTCCTTGCATCGTCACGATCTCTTCCTCATCATCCACAACGATCTCATCGCGCTTCTGATTGCGATTTTTGGATCGCGGATCACTCTCATAGATATAGAGTTCATGAAATTCTTCCTCGAGCTCAAGCTCGATGCGATCAAGACAGCGTGTGCATTCCCCCACTGCAAGAGCTCTCACCGCGGCGCTCGCTAGGACTCCTTCAGAGACTGCGGCGATCCGCAGATCAATCTCAATATCTTCACCTGCTGGAATACCAAAAAATGGAATACCCATAGAGCCATGATCAGAGATTGTTAATTCATATTCCCGCATTTCACCTGCACGACGCGGCAGATCATGACAGCTAAAGAGAAAGGCGTTTTCGTTGAGACCACTCATCACACTATTTGCCGAGTTCTGACAAGAGGTGCTTATCTTCTACACCTTGCAACTTCTCACGGCCGCGCTGAACTACGTCGAGCGTCTTATTTAATATGACTTCAAGAGTGGCAAGTCGCGAATCGATATATGCCTCAATCTCATCGCGCTCTTTACGGGCTTCCTCCTCGACCTCATCGAGAATTCGACGTGCCTCTTTGCGCGCAGCTGCGACAATCTCTGTCTGCTCTACCAATTGTGAGACTTCTTCGCGCGCATGAATAATCATCTGATCGGCGCTCAATCGTGCCTCTTCAAGGATAATCTCTCGGGTCACGATGATCTCCTGCGCCTGTGCAAGATCCCCAGGAAAGGCCACGCGAGCTTCGTCTAAAATTTCAAGCAGTTCGCCACGGTGGACTACACAACTGGCAGAGAGTGGAACTCCCCTCGCACTTTCAATCGTTGTTATCGCGCTTTGGAGCCGCTCGACCACTGTCATAACCTGTTGTGAATCCATCTCAAACCTCTTTTATTCGCTGTGATGAGTCGGGCAGAAAGTTTAGCGCGCCGCCAGGCGAGCTGTGAGTTTCTCAATAATAGGAGCAGGAAGGTAGGCCGAAACATCTCCCCCAAATGTGGCTATCTCCTTCACGAGCGAAGAAGAAAGAAAAGAATGGGCTGGCGCTGTCGACATGAAGAGCGTTTCGATTCCCTTTAATTGCAAATTAATTTGTGACATCTGGAGTTCGTAATCAAAGTCAGTCACCGCACGCAGTCCTTTGATGATCGCCTTCACATCGTGGCTCTCACAATAATCCACGAGTAATCCGCTCCAAGAATCGACTCGGACGTTGGGATATTGGCCAGTTACCTCGGCGATCATGACTAGTCGTTCCTCAACGGTAAAGAGCGTCTTCTTCGTTTTATTTACTAAGACGGCGATGATCACTTCATCGAAGAGTTCACTTGCGCGCTTGATAATATCGAGGTGACCAAAGGTAATTGGATCAAAGGATCCTGGACAGACTACGCGTTTCACTCTGAAACGGTAGCAGAATAGCCACCATAGTAGATACCTCCTTGACCATAAGAGCGGATCTTTTCAACCTCCATTCCCGCCGGCCAAGCAAAAACGCCACCCTTTCTATCGCGCTCAATAGCGATGATTCCACGCGGCTGTAGAAGTTCACGCGTAGCGATTGTGTCAAGTAAATCTTCAACGTCTTCATTCGGCAGGTCATATGGTGGATCCATAAATATCATGTCGTATTTAATGGGAAATTCTGACTGGAGAAAACGAGCTGCGCGCGAATGAAAAACCTTATGTTTACGAGAAGGTTCGTTCACGAGTTTAAAGTTTGCAATGGCAACTTCAACTGTCTCGGCATCGACTTCAACTGCATGCACTAAGGCTGCGCCACGAGAGAGCGCTTCTACTCCTACAGCGCCACTACCCGCAAAGAGATCTAAGAAGTGAAGATCAGCAATGGTGCTAAATTCTGACTCAAGCGAAGAGAAGAGACCTTCGCGTGCTCGATCCGATGTAGGGCGAACATCATCTCCCGTTGGCGAATGAAGGTTTTTCCCCTTGCTAGTTCCAGCAATAATTCGCATTGCAATACTCCTGTCATCTCGCTTGTACTCACCGTGCCTAACCTTTATCTACAAATGCTGCGCTCTCTTGCTCCATCAATAGTGAGACTTCACGCGCTAATTGTGGCGTATCCTTCAAATCTGGATCACTCCCAACAAGTGCAATGGCCGCTGAGCGGGCGCTTTCAATGAGATCCTCATCTCGCAAGACTCGCAAGAGTCGAAGGTGTGAGCGAGTTCCGGATTGAGCGCTACCCAAGACATCTCCTTCTGATCGCTGTTCTAGATCAATTCGAGCCAACTCAAAACCATCTACTGTGCCAGCCACCGCCTCAAGTCGCAGCATCGCCGGTGTATCAGGGGCTGCGCTCGTAACGAGAAGGCAAAGTCCCGGAACAGTTCCCCGACCAACCCGTCCGCGCAGCTGATGTAGTTGAGATACGCCAAAGCGATCGGCATCCATAATCACCATCGTCGAGGCATTCGCTACATCGACGCCGACTTCGATTACAGTGGTTGCGACAAGCACATCTATCTCTGCACTAGTAAATGCCGCCATCGTTGCTTCCTTCTCTTCCGAACTCTGACGACCGTGCAAGATTGCTACTTTGAGCCCCTTCAATGGACCAAGTGCGAGTCGAGGCGCCAGCTCTTCAACGGCGTTCATTGCCGCCTTCGGTGAATCGCCGGGTTCTCCTAAATCTCCTAACGCCTTCGCTATCTCGCGATCCGCCTCACTTAAACTCTCTAAGCCCTCTTCAGCTAATGATTCTGAAATTCGAGGTGCGACTATGTAGGCCTGGTGCCCCTTTGCGATCTCTTCTCGAATACGGTTCCAGGCACGATCTAAGTAATGAGGTTTTTCAAGTGTGGGAATAATAAAACTCTGAATCGGAGACCGACCTGACGGCAGCATCCGTAGCGTCGAAATATCTAGATCACCGAAGATCGTCATCGCAACGGTGCGAGGAATAGGTGTTGCCGTCATGACAAGTAAGTGTGGTGGTTTAAGCGCCTTAGCTCGCAACGCATCTCGCTGTTCAACGCCAAACCGATGCTGCTCATCGACCACAACGAGACCAAGATCTGAAAAATCTACACCAGCGCTAAGGAGCGCATGAGTTCCAATGACGATTCCGGCATCTCCGGAAGCGATTCGACTAAGTGCCTCCCGCTTGGCGACGGCGCTCATTGATCCCGTCAATAAGGTAATACTCGTTCCTTCAATTCGTGAGCCTAGAGTTCCTTTATCCGCCAGCTCTCCCAAGAGTTTGCGCATCGTGATGTAATGCTGCTGAGCCAACACTTCTGTTGGGGCGAGGATCGCAGCTTGTCCCCCACTCTCGACGACGATCAGTGCCGCCCGCAGTGCAAGGACGGTCTTTCCTGATCCAACTTCACCTTGTAGTAATCGATGCATGGGGTAATCGCGCGCGAGGTCGCTATCAATTTCGGCTGCTACCTCTAGCTGACCTGTCGTATAACTCCAAGGTAGCTGTGCTTCAAAGGCGGCGAGGAGCCCACCACTCTTGGCCAATCGTGGCGTGCTAGCGAGCGCACGAAGATCGCTGCGTCGCTTTGCAAGGAGCAGTTGGAGCAGGAGGGCTTCGTCAAAAGTTAATCGGGCTCGTGCGCGATCAGCCTCTTCGCGACTTTCTGGCAAGTGGATCCGCCGGTATGCCTGATCTAGAGTTGGATAATCCTGTACGAGACGAACCGCATCCGGGAGGTAATCTGGAATCAGATCGAGAGATTCGAGAACGAGCTCGACACACTTGGCGATCTTCCACGAGGGCAGTTTCGAGATTGCCGGGTAGACCGCTATGTAGCGACCAGCGAATTTTTCGATTGCTTGGTCAACATCATTTCCATCTGGAATCAATTCATAATCCGGGTGCGAAAGTTGACGGCGATTGTTAAAGAGCCCGATCTTGCCTGCGAAGAGTCCGCTCCTTCCAACACGAAGCTCTTTCTCACGCCATGGTTGGTTAAAGAAGGTAAGCGAGAGCGTCGCGCTACCATCGCTCAACTGCACTTCAAGAATAGTTCGGCCCTGTGCCCGGCGGAGCCCAACCTTGGAGATCTCGGCAAGGACCGTCGCCTCTTCACCCTCACGCAGCTCGGCGATGTTGGTCAGTTCGCCGCGCTCCACATACCTGCGCGGGTAGTGGCGCAATAGATCCCCCGTAGTGCGCAGGCCAAAGCCCTTCTCAAGGACCTTCGCCGTTCTATCTCCGATCACCGCTTTGAGCGGGATTTGAAGAGCGGGATCGGTTGACATGGGCCCATTCTCTCGCGTTAGGACATTAGAAGCTGCTGACAGAGCCGATTCGCCTAAATGAGCGTCGAGAGGGTAACCTTTCGCCTCTCGAAGCGGGTTCTCTACCCGTAACTTTACTTTGAAGGAGTTCACTGTGGCATCGAACTGCGATATCTGCGGCAAAGGCCCCAGCTTCGGTAACAAAGTTTCACACTCGATGCGCAAGACTCGCCGTCGTTGGAATCCAAATATTCAGCGTATCCGTATCCTTGTAGGAGGGCACACCCAGCGTAAAAATGTCTGCTCTTCCTGCCTCAAAGCTGGAAAAGTCACCCGCTAGTCCGCCCCACCCTCGCTCCCAGGCATTGATATCTAGCACTTCTTACTCCGCTTACACTCATTGCAATGCTGATCTATGCCCACCGTGGTGCCTCCGCCGAATATCCTGAGATGTCTCGCCTCGCCTATCTCGCCGCTGTTGAAGAGGGCGCTGATGGTTTCGAGTGTGATCTGCGTTTAACAAAAGATCGCATACTGATTTGTTGGCACGATAAGGATTTGCAACGCATTGCCGGATCGGCCTTGATCATCGCTCGATCCACCCTTGCCGAACTTCGGACCGTGACAGAGATCCTCACCTTTGATGAACTACTTACCATTGCGATCGAACATAAAAAACATCTCGCACTTGAAAGCAAACATCCCGTCCCGACCGGCGGCGCTGTGGAGTACGCACTGTTGAAAGCGCTCGATGCTCAAACTGATCTCATTGAAGCTAGTGGGATAAATATTGCGATTATGTCATTCTCTTGGTGGGCAGTTCTGCGAATACGTTCTTCGCGCTACCTCGCGGTCTACTTGATCGTGCATCGTTGGCAGCGATTCTTAACTATTGCTCAAGCAGTCGGGCCAGGGATTTTCCTTGTTCGCGATGATGCTGGATTAGGAGCACGTCTCACTCACAAAAAACGTCAGCTCTTTATCTGGACTGTAAATACTCGGGAAGATTTGATCGCTGCACTACAGGCTGGGGCAGATGTCGTCATGAGTGATCGCCCCGGTGAGATGAAGAAAATTCTCACCACAATAACTCACTAGTTTTCAGAGAAGTGGCTAAAGCCCTCATGTTCCATAATGAAACCATCTACCAGCACGCGAGCTCCTTCGACAACTGAGCCAATCTTTGTAAAACCGGTAGGTAACTTTGAGTCCTCTGGCACCGTCGCTACAAAGACATGATCTTCACCGCCATGCAAAATCCACTGCCAGACATCAACGCCATATTCAACTGCCAGCCTCTGCAACTCTTCAAAGCCACTTCCAAACATAATCTCAGATCGCGCTATTGCGATCTGCACACCTGATGCTTTTGCAATATGAGTTAACTCTGAGATAAGACCATCGGAGATATCACACATTGAATGGGCAATTGCTGAAATTGCTTGGGCTTTCTGGTACTCCACAGTTGGATTGCGATGTTGTAGAGATTGTGAATCTCGGATTCCACGGTTTAAGAGATCGAAGCCCGCAGCGGATTCGCCAGGAACTTTCGAGATCACCACATCATCGCCAACTGTGGCACCACTCCGCAGAATCGGTCGGCCTACACAGCCAAAGACGCTCATCGCTATGACCATCTGATCAGAGACGGTGAGGTCACCGCCGACAACGGTGGCGCCAACTGAGGCAGCCTCATCCGCAATTCCACCTGCCAACTCTTCAATTTCTGCGACTGAGAATCCGTTCGGTAAGGCCGCTGCCACGAGTATGTACTCAGGCTTGCCGCCCATGGCAAAGATATCGGCAAGATTTGCGGAAGTAACCTTGGCGCCGATCTCGTAAAGGGAGGACCAGCTGCGCTTAAAGTGCGATCCCTCGACCGCCATATCGGTCGCAAGCACAATGGGTGTAAGCGGGGCTTTAATCACCGCTGCATCGTCACCGATACCCACCAGGATCGACTCATCATTTTTTCGAGTAAAAACTCGGGTGAGCGCGGCGATCAATTCCGATTCAGTAGCCAAAAAGAATCTCCCTCTCCACGCTTTCCTCCCGGTTGACTCTTTTCTCGGAGCATCGCAAACGGTAGCCTAACCGCATGAGCATTCAGGCGTACATCTTAATTCAGACCGAAATTGGTAAGGCGAGCAGCGTTGCCAAAGCAATATCAGCAATTCCAGGCGTGACTCTGGCTGAAGGTGTCACTGGTCCATACGATGTGATTATGCGCGCCGAGGCACCTGGGATGGAAGAATTTGGGCGGACGATTTTAGCGAAGGTTCAAGGTGTTCCAGGAATCTCACGAACACTTACCTGTCCCGTCACAAGCAGCGGGTTCTAACTACTCTTACAGCCGCTAGCGCGTAACGCTCTCGCTTCGTAGCAGAGCAGATTGAAGAAGCTCGGTGATCAGCGCTGAATACTCTCTCCCCGCCGCTGACCATAATTTGGCAAAGACCGATGTTGGAGTGAAGCCAGGCATCGTATTTATTTCGTTGATAATAAGTTCGCCCTGAGCGGTGTAGAAGAAATCAACGCGTGCCAGCCCTTCGCAGCCCAACGCGTTGAAGGCTTCAACAGCTGCGACTTGAATCGCCTCACTCGGTAAATCATTAGGTATGAGGAGTTTCGTCGAGCTATCTAAATATTTTGCCTCAAAATCGTAAAACTCAAAACGCGAATCCACGACGATCTCCCCCACTGGGGATCCTTGAGCAGTGCCCGCTATCTGGAGAACGGCACACTCAATCTCACGACCGAGTATTGCTTCTTCAATAATAACTTTAGTATCGAAGGTGAGAGCCTCATCGATCGCTGCCGCTACGTGGTCAGCACTCTTTACCTTTGTCGTGCCACGACTAGAACCGCCGCGCGATGGTTTTACAAAGAGCGGATACTTCAGTGCGCCGATATCAATCGTGCCATTCCAATCACGTTGATGCAGCGCAATCCCTGCCGCCACCTGCAAGCCATGCGCTTGGAAAATCTGCTTTGCAAAGGACTTGTCCATCGCGACCGCACTTGCAAGTACACCTGAACCAACATATTTTGCGCCAGCGATTTCAAGGAGGCCCTGAATAGTGCCATCCTCGCCATAGGGTCCGTGCAAGATTGGAAAGACCACATCGGGCTTTACCTGCATCAAAATTTCGGAGATTCCAACCACGCTCCCCTCTGTGATTTCAGGAAGTACACCATCCACAATTTCCAAAGATTGATCGGGTGGGGGAATCACCCATTGCCCATTCTTCTTGATACCTATCAAAATCGGCTCATACTCGCGCCGATCGATCGCCTTCATGATGCCGCCAGCTGAGACACATGAGATCTCATGCTCACTGCTCTGCCCGCCACAGAGAATTATCACTCTCTTCATGCGAGTTCAGCTCGCAAACTAACGCTACTCAAATGTTCCATTGCAGCAGCCGGAGTCATGCCACCAGAGACAACTTCCGAGACAACTTCGATAATTGGGACTTCTACTCCCACTCGATGAGCGAGTTCTCGAATTGATCGAGCAGAAGCGACACCTTCAACTGTCTTTGAGGTAAGGGCGGCCGCTTGCGCCATTGATCCAGTTCTGCCAAGAAGTTCACCAAAGGTGCGATTGCGTGAGAGAGGCGAGCCACAACTAGCGACGAGGTCCCCCATTCCGGCAAGTCCGAGGTTGGTGAGCGGGTTTGCGCCGTAGCTAATTCCAAAACGTGCAACTTCGCCGAGTCCTCGGGTGATAATCATTGATTGGGTATTTTCACCATAACCAAGCCCAATAGCCATTCCCACAGCTAGTGCGATCACCGACTTCGTTGCCCCCGCTAATTCGCAGCCGATCAAATCGGCAGATGGGTAAACCCGGAAATAGGTATTTGTGAAGAGTTCGATCATCTCTTCGACAACCGCAGGAGATGTCGATGCAGCAACGGCACCAGCCGGCTGGCGCAAACTGAGTTCACCAGCGAGATTTGGGCCGGTTAACAATCCAATATTCGATAACTCACACTCCAGCTCTTCAACAATGATCTCGGTCATGCGAGAGTGCGTTCCTGCTTCAATTCCTTTAAGGGTGCTGATAATTCGCATCGATGGTGTAATGAGTAAGCCCCACGCTTGTACATTCTCACGCAGCGTTTGGGCGGGAATAGCGATAATGATCAGTTCAGAGAAGGCAACCGCTTCGGCAATATCGGTGGTTGCCCGAACCGTGGCAGGCAGTAAGACCCCGGGCAGAAATTTCTCATTCGATCTATGCTGATTGATCTCACGCACGACAGAGTCGTTGCGACCCCACAGAAGAACTTCATGCCCAGCATCGAGAATGATTTGTGCCAAGGTACTTCCCCACGCACCGGTTCCAAGAATGGTGCTTCTCATGGAGTCTGCTCTCCCTTCCTGGCCGCTCTCCTGGCCTTCTTAAAATTTCCGATTCGCGGTAATTCAGATAACTCGGGATCGAAGATAGCTACCGGCGCGTGCTCTCCTCGAATCTGCACCAATTGTCTCGTAATTGCCGACATCACGAAAGCGGTCGCCTCCTCCAACGCAATCTGATCACCCTCCCGCCCAAGCCACTTCTCAAAGGTCAGAGCTTCGCCTGCCGAGATACTTACCTTAGTGCGGGGGAATAACTTCATGCTTTTGCCATACGTTGGCATAATCTCCTGCGCGCCCCACTGCGCGACGGGAATTACTGGCACTTGGGTGGCGATAGCGAGGCGAGCGATCCCAGTCTTTGCCTTCATGGGCCAGGTATCTGGGTCCCTCGTAAGCGTTCCCTCTGGATAGACACCAAGGCAGTGCCCTGCCTTTAAAAATGCAATGGCGTGAACAAGTGCTTGAGCCGATGTTGGGGTCTCGCGTTCAACAGGAACTTGGCCAGAACCAGCGATGATCCTTCCGATAATGGGAACTTTAAAAACCGCGGCCTTTCCTAGAAAACGTGGCGCTCTGCCATTCTTGTATAAGAAGTGACCGAAGAGCAATGGATCAATATACGAGATGTGATTTGAAACGACGATCACCGGCCCGGTACGGGGCAGGTTCTCGACCCCGCGCCAATCACGACGTGAAATCAAACGTATAAGTGGGAAGGTAACGAACGCACCAAATCGGAAATAATTATTGGTACCAAGCGGCCTGCCACGCGGCGGCAAATACTTAATCTGCAGCGTCGAATCCGTTGCACTCATGGCTGAAGGGTACCCATCTACTCACTAATCATTAAACGTAGTGCAATTAAAACAATAAAAAAGGGGACCATTACTGGTCCCCTTTACTATAAAAAGCTTAACGTCCCTTTACTGCTTTCTTAACTGGAGCTTTTTTCGCTGGAGCTTTTTTCGCTGGAGCTTTTTT
>JBBAMQ010000003.1:0-146471 GCA_040402395.1 Candidatus Nanopelagicaceae bacterium
GCATACAAGTGGGCCCAGACGGGCTCGAACCGTCGACCCACGGATTAAAAGTCCGTTGCTCTACCGACTGAGCTATAGGCCCCACAAGCGTTCTCACGCTCAGGGGAAGAGTCTATATGACCCAGACAGTCGGTAATCCCGCGTATAAAACGCTTATCCTGCGATTTTAAGGATCATAGTTTCGGATTCAAGGTGCTCGTTCGTGGCTGGTGCTGAGAAACCACAATCAGAGCATTCGATCCGAACGCCAGCTACTTTGATGTAAGAAAGCTCCAAACTCTGCGAGTGGCAAAAATTGCACTCTGGTAACTCAAAATTCGATTGCATAACGACCCCTCTCATAGAACGGATATATGGCTTCTTGGGGAAGTGATAAAATGGTGGCACGAGTCGGCGCGTAAAGGCCACATTCAAAGTTAACGTTATCTAAACAGTGGTTGACATATTGGCGCGACTATTCATACGCGGCTCGCTGCAACCGATCTCGAATCGCCTCGGCCAGACCATCTCCTCCGGGTTGAAGTGCGACTACTACCTCTAGACCTTGATGATCGGCTGATCGAAGAGCTTGATATAAATCGCGGGCATATTGTTCATTTGTGGCTGGGGCCATCAACCTGATGACGCCATTTGGCGTTGGAATTTGATCTGGTGCAATCAGGCCATCGCCCGCTTCAGCGATCACATCAAGTAAGACCTTTGCCTTAGGGGAGTAATGCGAATCGAGTGAGCCCGATACCCGTGGGGCAGAGCTTGTGGTCGTATAACCGTTGATAGCCATGCCAGTTGTCTCCTCGATCATCTCCTTAGTGATTGCACCCAAGCGCAGGATCTTTGGGATCGCACCTGTGCAATCGATAATCGTGGACTCAACTCCGACGAGTGATGGGCCACCATTTAAAATTAGATCCGTTTTACTCAGATATTGACCAAGCTCTTCCTGAACTGCCTCTGCTGTTGTCGGCGAGACTGCGCCGAAACGGTTTGCCGATGGGGCTGCAATACCCCGTCCTCCGGCCTTCACAAATTCTTGCAGCAGAGCGAGCGCTAATGGATGAGCAGGTACTCGTAAACCAACACTCTCTTGGCCGCCGGTAATGAAGTCTGCTGCCAATTTGCTGCGCTGAAGCACAAGTGTCATAGGGCCGGGCCAATAATCACCTGCCAAGGCAAACGCATAAGCAGGAATATTTGACGACCAATCCGCCATGCGATCGATCGAATCAATATGAACTATGAGTGGGTGATCTGTTGGACGTCCCTTAACTGAATATATGCGCGCGACCGCCGCTGCGTTTTCGGCATCGCCACCTAATCCATAAACTGTTTCAGTTGGGAATGCAACAAGATCGCCGGCCCTCAGTGCCAGAGCCGCATCGATCAACGACTTGGATGCGGGCGCGGCCTGAGAAGTCATAGTGCAATTCTCTCACTCATTTTTGAGCGAGTACTCACAAAAGCGTGGGAGGATTTCACTATGAATATTTCGCCAACTCGAACCACCCGCATAGCGAGCGCAGTAGCAATCTGGGTCATCGCCATCGCAGCACTCAGCATCGCCCAGCACACAGCTAATCCCACGACATCAGGGCCACGATCCGTCAGTGTCGTTGGGGTTGGCACCATGAAGGTGGCACCAGATTCGGTACGTATCGATCTCACCGTTTCAAACCTGGCATCAAGTACGGCGGCCTCACTCGCTGCTACCGCCAAATTGGCTGATGTGATGCGGGCATCGCTAAAAAGCTCTGGCGTTGATAGTAAATATCTTCAAGCGATCAATCTTTCGACCAATCCTGAATATAACTATCCCGCAAACAGCCCAGCGAAGTTGATCGGATACCGGACGACGCAAAGTTTTAAGGTGATCATCCGTGATGCCAAGAACTCTGGAATCATCATTCAAAACGCCCAGGCTGCAGTAGGAAACGCTCTTGCAATTAATGCGACAAGTGCTTATGTTTTCGATCAGAAGATCTCCGAGGCTGGTGCACGGACACTTGCGATCGCAGATGCTCGGGCAAAGGCGGTGAGCTATGCAGCTCTCACGAATTCAGGACTTGGTAAGGTCTTAACGGTCGAAGAGCAGATCAGTCAATCAAACCCAATGCCAATGATGGCGATGGCCAAAAGTTCAGATGGCATGGGATCACCACTCAAGATTGATTTGGGCCAGACCGACATCACGGTGACTGTGACCACTAAATGGCAGCTCAAGTAAGTTAGATCGAAGGTATAAGCGGGGAGAGTCTTCGCGTTTTGCCCCACGCCCCACGTCCGATACCCTTAGTGCTCGCTCTAAACGTCCCCATCGTCTAGAGGCCTAGGACATCGCCCTTTCACGGCGGTAACACGGGTTCGAACCCCGTTGGGGGCACAAACCCTCTCAAGGGTTTACAACTAAATATGTACTTACGAAGAAAGAGCACCGTGAGTACACCTAGCTTTGGTGGAGGAGTAATTCTTCATCGAATGAGATGCCGGTTGAATGCGTAATAGCAGGAGCCGAGCACTCGGTTAGGCCCAGTAGCGCAGTTGGTTAGCGCGCCGCCCTGTCACGGCGGAGGTCGCGGGTTCAAGTCCCGTCTGGGTCGCGGTTGGTTCTCAGCCAGATTTACCAGTTAAACACTGGCTCGGTAGCTCAGTTGGTACGAGCGCGCGATTGAAGATCGTGAGGTCGACAGTTCGATCCTGTCCCGAGCCACTCTGGTTTTACTTTAGTTATCCGCGTTCCTCAAGAAATGGTTATTGCTTCGAATTCTCATGCGTACAAAAGCACTCTGTAATTAATCAGCGGTGATTTTGTTGAGTAACGCTTTGACTTCAGATTCTTTATAGCGACGATGCCCACCGAGTGTTCGAATCGAGGTGAGTTTGCCCGCCTTGGCCCAACGCGTAACAGTCTTAGGATCAACGCGGAAGAGAGCCGCAACTTCTGAAGGCGTTAGCAAGACTTCTTGTGGTGGTGGTTGATCACCCACATCCGCCCCCTCTCTGTCCGAATCGTCCGTTATGAGAGGAGTATTCCCTGCCTCGGATAAAAAGAGAAGAGATAGCGCTACCGAGCCACCATTACATTGCTTGTTCGAAGGCGGCCACGCGTCGCCAGCGTGAAATAAGCCGCTCATATCCTTGCCCCGCCATCGCGCCATCGCCCTGGGATAGGCCAGCTAAGGAGATATGAATATCTTCGATTGAGGTATCGGCTTCGAGACCCGGCTCGCCATTCGCAAGGAGCGACTGCTCTAAATAATCAGCCAGACCACCGTAATCACATTCAACGATCGAATCGGCATGAAATAGCGATAACCATTCCAGTAGATCTGCAATCTCTTCTTCAATGGGACCAGTTCCAAAAGAGGCAATAACTGCTTGATGGGTAAAGATACAACGCTGCTTTGCATTAGCGATGGATGTCCGCATTACCGTGTAGGCACCATCTGGGGAATTACCACGCAGCCGTTCATCCGTTGAAAAAAGTGAGAACCAACGAGGTGGAATCGTCCAATTGGCGGTGATGATATGAGGAACTCTCTGATCGAGGCCCTCGCGTTCTACATTAACGGTGATGGCTTCTTCCGTTGACCCGGGAAGAAAAAATTTAGCGAGGGTCGCCGGCAGAGAATCTTTAAAGGTTTCAAGGGCTGCCCAGCAGCGAGCCGCAGTCGACCATGGCGCAATATATTTCTTTCCTTCAAGTTCGAGGAGGTGCGCACCATCAGCGACAAGCATGGGGGGCTCGGTAAGAACGGTCCGCCTGAGAGCGCGCATTTGTTCATCACGGCCAGTAAGCGCCGTCATCGGAATCGAATCCCAGCGCAGTTGATCTACTGGGGCAAATGCATCAATGGGTTCGTAAACACGAAGTGATGCCACATACGGAGTTGGGCGCATAATTACTGAGAAGCCTAGTCACGCACTCTTATGCGCGTCGGATGTAATTGCCCTCTGCGAACGGGTCCTCATCATTGCGATTATCCGTATCAGATTCACCATGTAGCTCTTTAGTAAGGCGCTCAAGATCCATCTCTTGTCCGTTGTACTTGAGGTCTCTCGCTACCTTGGTCTGTTTCGCCTTTGCACGGCCTCTACCCATAGTGAGACCTCCTTACTTAAATCAAAATTCGCCAGAGGTGAAGATTATCGGAGTTGGTAGCTACCCACCAAAGCAGATCCAATTGAGCCTGTTCTCTCCCCTATAACGCCGGCGACCCAGGCTTTCATTCCCCTGGCCGCCAGGGTCCGAAGCGCTCGATCAGCCTCAGCCGGGGCCACAAAGGCGGTCATTCCGATTCCACAGTTCCAGGTTCGCTCCATATCGGCCTGGGCTACCGCCCCCATCTGGGCTAGGTAGGCCATCTCCAGCGGAAGGTGCCAGGTCGACCGGTCGTAAGTGGCCATCAGGCGGTCAGGCATTACCCGCGCGGTATTTTCGGCGATCCCGCCGCCAGTAATGTGGCTAAAACCGTGGAGCGATCCCGCCATCGCCTTATAGAGAGCCAAACAATCGAGTGAGTAAATCTCGGTCGGAGTCAGCAGAACATCACCAACGCATCTGGAGAGTTCTTCGATCTTTGCATCAAAGGAGATTTTTGCATTCGCAATAATGTGGCGCACTAACGAGTAACCATTTGCATGCAAGCCACTCGCTGGAAGGGCGATAATCACATCACCGTCCCGAACTTTTTCTGCGCTGAGTAAAAGTTCGAAGTCAACTACACCGGTTGCGGCGCCTGCAATATCAAACTCATCATCATCAAGAAGCCCAGGGTGTTCTGCGGTTTCGCCACCGATGAGTGCAACGCCAGCTTTTTCTGCACCAATAGCAATGCCTTTGACAATTTCGGCGATACGTTCTGGAATTACTTTTCCAACTGCAATGTAATCAGTCATGAATAATGGCTCGGCACCGCAAACGACAAGATCATCGACAACCATTGCAACTAGATCTTCGCCGATCGTGTCGTACTTCCCCATTATTCGAGCGATCTCAGTCTTTGTTCCAACTCCATCAGTCGATGTCGCGAGTAATGGGCGCTTCATCGCCTTGACTGCCGAGATATCAAAGAGTCCCGAAAATCCTCCGATATCGCCGACTACTTCTGGCCGACGGGCGCGAAGAAGATGGGCCTTCATTAATTGAACGGCGCGGTCTCCGGCATCAATATCAACACCTGCTTCTGCGTAGGAACTCATTCGAAATGACTGGTGATCTCTAGCAGATTCTTACCAGCAGAGAGGTCGGCTGGAACTTCCATCGGATAGCTTCCGGTAAAGCATGCGGTACAGAGCTTTGATTCGGCAATAGTGGTCGCTGCAACGAGACCTTCAAGTGAGACATACCCCAGCGAATCGGCACCGATAGATCGGCGAATCTCATCTATTTCTAGGCCTGAGGCAATCAATTCTGCCCGCGACGCAAAGTCGATTCCGTAAAAACACGGCCACTTCACCGGTGGGCTCGAAATTCGGACGTGGATCTCTAGCGCCCCAGCTTCTCGCAACATCCGAATCAAAGCCCGCTGAGTGTTGCCACGAACTATCGAATCATCGACAACAACAATTCGTTTGCCCTCGATAACTTCGCGCAACGGATTAAGTTTTAGGCGAATACCTAACTGACGAATTGTCTGGCTCGGTTGAATAAAAGTCCGACCGACATAAGAGTTTTTAACGAGACCAGCACCGTAAGGAATTCCTGAAGCTCGTGCGTAACCGACAGCAGCAGGCGTTCCTGATTCCGGAACTGGAATAACGAGATCTGCATCAGCTGGATACTCCCTCGCCAGTTGTTCACCCACGGCGACACGAGTTGCATGAACATTGCGACCAGCAATTGTTGTATCAGGGCGAGCGAGATAGACATATTCGAAGATACAACCCTTTGGCGTCGCTTCTGCCCAGCGATAACTGCGCAGCCCATCAGCATCGACGGCAACAAATTCACCGGGCTCGATCTCGCGAATGAACGAAGCTCCAACAATGTCGAGCGCTGCAGTCTCGGATGCAAATACCCAACCATTCTCGAGCTTTCCTAATACCAATGGTCGAACACCATGAGCATCACGTGCGGCATAGAGAGTCTGCTCATCCATAAAGACAAGTGAGAAGGCGCCTTTCAACATCGGCAGAACTTTCATCGCCGCTTGTTCAAAGGATTCACCCTCTTGCGATGCGATCAGCGCCGTCATAATTTCAGTATCAGTTGTTGCGTGATTTGCATGGTCACCATGACCTGGGAAATTCTTAGCTAAATATTCGGCCAGATCGCCAGTATTTGTGAGATTCCCATTGTGCGCGAGCGCCAAAGATCCATGGTTGGTAGCGCGGAGCGTCGGTTGGGCGTTATTCCAATTTGATGATCCAGTTGTGCTGTACCGACAATGCCCGACGGCAATTTTCCCGGTGAGAGTTGCTAAATCACTTTCAGTAAATACTTGCGAGACGAGACCCATATCTTTGTACACGAAGATCCGTTCGCCATCTGATGTTGCAATACCTGCCGACTCTTGGCCACGATGTTGGAGCGCATACAGTCCATAGAAGGCTAACTTTGCAACTTCCTCATTGGGTGCCCAGACTCCAAAAACACCACATTCATCCTGCGGCATATGCTCTTCGCTAAAGAGTTCGTGGGTTAGACGTCCATCGGGGCGGTGGCTCATGGAGTGATCCTAATCTTTTCAAAGAGCGAGGTTAAATCAGAGCGTTCACCCGATGCGTGGATCGCACCGCTTTGGACTCCAGCTTCCCATGCAATTTCACCACTGAAGAGTTGGAAGAGTGTTGCGGCGCTCATCTCGACCACATTGGGTGGCGTACCACGAGTGTGCTTTGGCCCCGTGCCACATTGGATTGCAGAGTACGGTGGAATTCGGACTTCAACTGCGTGACCCGGTTCCGCTGAAGATAAGGCGCTTAGAACTTCTTTCACCTTTGCCATGATCACCGGATCTCTCATGTTAAAAGGAAGGGATCCAGTTATCCGAAGAGCTTTGGAAAAGTCTCAGTAAATGCCGTGCGAAGTTCGGTGAGTGAGATATCCACCCCATTGATGGTGAGTTGATCGCCACCAGTCAGCCCAATCTTATGACAGGCAATACCGTGCGATGCAGTAAGTGATTGCACAATGTGGATCTCTGATGGTTTCACTGCGATAAGAACTCGGCCTGGGGTTTCAGCAAAGAGCGCAGCAGCCAGGCCACCAGGAATGAGATCTGCAGGAAGTTCGATAGCCGCACCGATATTGCTCTTCAGAACCATCTCGGAAATTGTCGCAGCAAATCCACCATTGCTGATGTCATGTGCTGCAGCTAAAAATTCTTGGGCGGCGAGAAGAAGTTTCACAAGCCGCGTTTCGTGATCGATATCCGGAGTCGGAGCGCAATCACCGATCTGACCATGGAGATGCGCCCACTCGGAGCCACTGAAGTTGTCATCAGTGTTGCCCAGTTGGAAAAGCTCTAAACCACTTTCGTGAAATGCCATCGAGGTCCGGGTACGAACATCCTGGATAACGCCTAATACTCCGATTACCGGAGTTGGAAGAATCGCTACCTTCCCAGTCTGGTTATAGAACGAGACATTTCCGCCAGTCACGGGAAGTCCCATCTCTAAACAGATATCCGCGAGGCCGCGCACCGTCTCAGCGAAGGTCCACATCACTCCAGGATCTTCAGGTGATCCAAAGTTAAGACAGTTGGTGATTGCAAGTGGCTTCGCACCCGAAGTCGCGATATTTCGGCACGATTCAAGAAGGGCCAGCTTTACACCGTTGTATGGGTCTAAGTAACTCCACCGCCCGTTTGCATCGGTCGAAATCGCTACACCTAGATGAGTCTGCTCATCGATGCGAACCATTCCAGAATCCTCGGGTTGAGTCAGGATCGAATTGCCTTGTACATACTTGTCGTATTGCTTTGTGACCCAAGATTTATCTGCGATGTTCGGTGCAGCAATTAACTTCAAAATAGCTGACTTGATCTCCTCAGCACTCCGGATAGATTCAAGAACTACCGGCTGCAGAGTATCGAGATACGCTGGCCGAGCCATCGGGCGATTTAATACTGGGCCGTCATGTGCAACGGTACGAGGTGGGACATCCACGATCAGATCGCCATTAAAGGTGATATGCAACCGATCACCTGAAGTTACTTCCCCGATAACAGTCGCAGTGACATCCCATTTTTTGCAGATCCGCATAAAGCGTGCGAGTTTTGCCGGTTCAATAATTGCACACATACGCTCTTGAGATTCTGACATCAAGATCTCTTCTGGTGAGAGTGATGGATCGCGGAGTGGAACTTTTTCTAGTTGAACCTTCATACCGCCAGTACCGGCCGAAGCAAGTTCAGATGTGGCGCAAGAAATTCCAGCGGCGCCAAGGTCTTGGATACCAACAACTAAATCCTCAGCGAAAATCTCGAGCGAACATTCGATCAGAACCTTCTCGGCGAAAGGATCTCCAACCTGGACCGCAGGGCGCTTCGTAGCTTTAGAAGTATTAAAAGTTTCTGAGGCGAGAATAGAAGCGCCACCAATCCCATCGCCACCAGTCTTTGCACCAAAGAGGACAACTAAGTTGCCGACGCCATGTGCTTGTGCCAACTTAATATCCTCGTGGCGCATCACGCCGACGCAGAGCGCATTCACAAGTGGATTTCCGGCATAACTCTCATCAAAGACGATCTCGCCACCGATATTTGGTAGACCGAGGCAATTACCGTAGCCACCGATTCCAGCAACAACACCAGTGAGTACGCGACGAGTATCGGGCGCATCTGCAGCGCCAAAGCGAAGTGGATCCATAACGGCAATTGGGCGAGCACCCATTGTGAGGATGTCGCGCACAATGCCACCGATGCCTGTGGCAGCGCCTTGGTACGGCTCGATAAATGAAGGGTGGTTGTGAGACTCCGCCTTAAATGTGACGGCATATCCCTGGCCGATATCAACAACGCCAGCGTTCTCACCAATGCCAACTAATAGCGCCTCGGATTTTGGTGCCTTCTCGCCAAACTGCTTGAGGTGGATTTTTGAGGATTTGTACGAACAATGTTCGGACCACATCACCGAATACATAGCGAGTTCTGACCCAGTCGGGCGGCGACCAAGAATCTCTTTAATTTTTTCAAATTCATCTGGTTTTAAACCGAGTTGTTCAAATGGCAATACAAAATCAGGTGTTGCCTCGGCATTGCTGACGGTATCGAGAGCCATTACTTCACCATCGAATTCAAAAGCGAGGTAAAAAATGTCAGACCATCTTTGCTTGGTCCGGTAAGTAAATCGATTGCGTGTTCGGGGTGAGGCATCAGCCCAACAACGTTACCGCGCTTATTTGTAATACCCGCGATAGCGGCACGTGAACCATTGGGATTTGCGCCAACGTAGCGAGCAATGATGCGTCCCTCAGATTCGAGTAGATCGAGCGTGGCATCATCACAGTTGAAGTTTCCTTCTGCGTTCTTCATAGGAATCACAATCTCTTGGCCACCCGTGAAACCATTAGTCCACGCCGTCTCATTGTTTTCAATTCTTAATCGTTGATCGGTACAGAGAAAATGCATATCTGCATTTCGAGTAAGTGCGCCAGGCAAAAGGTGCGCCTCGGCAAGTACTTGGAAGCCATTACAAATCCCAAGGACTGGGAAGCCATGTTCGGCCGCGATAATTATCGATTTCATAATGGGCGCCTTCGCTGAAATTGCACCACAGCGAAGATAATCGCCGTAGGAGAATCCACCGGGCAGGATTACCGCATCAACATGCTTGAGATCATCAGAGCCATGCCAGAGCGATACTGGTTCTGCTCCTGCATACTCAACTGCGCGAGCTGCGTCGCGATCATCAAGAGTGCCAGGGAAGGTAACTACTCCAACCCGCATTACTTCTCGACCTTCACAACAAAACTCTCAATAACAGTATTTGCTAAGAATTCTTCAGCTGCTCTCTCGACATCGGCGAGCATCGATGGCGTTGGTTCGCCTGTAACTTCTATCTCAAAGCGCTTCCCTTGCCGCACTGATGTCGCAAAGGTAAAGCCAAGGCGTGGAAGTGCGTTGCCAACTGCCTGGCCCTGCGGGTCCAAAATCTCTGGCTTGAGCATTACTTCGACGACGATTTTTCCCATTTACAGCGCCTTTCCAGTGAGCAGCGTAAAAGCTGAGTTGTAACGCTCTTGCGTCATTGCAACAACATCATCGGGCAAGGATGGTGGAGGGCTTTCTCGATCCCAGCCAGAGCTCAACAACCAATCTCGAAGATATTGTTTGTCGAAAGATTGATGCGAATCAGTTGACCAGAACCTCGAGGAGTCTGGAGTCAAGGCCTCATCGCCTAGGCAAATATTACCCTCTTCATCGATACCAAATTCAAATTTAGTATCAGCGAGAATAATCCCACGCGTGGCGGCATGGTCATGAGCACGGGTATATAACTTCAGAGTTAACTCCCGGAGGCGTTCTGCTGCGGCATATCCCACAATCTCGGCAGCTTGGATGAAATCGATATTTTCGTCATGGTCACCGATATTGGCCTTTGTCGCCGGGGTAAAAATTGGCTCGGGCAATTTATCACCATCTTTAAGGCCATCTGGCAGGAGAATGCCACAGATAGATTGGGACTTTTGATATTCAACCCAACCGCTTCCCGTGATGTAACCACGTGCAACACATTCGATCGCAAACATCTTCAGTGGTTTCACGATGACAGCACGGCCGGTAACGATTGAAGGAACGTCAGTTGAGATAATGTGATTCGGGACGATATCTTTTAAAAAATCAAACCAGAAGAGTGATAGCTGGGTAAGTAAGGTCCCCTTATTAGGGATAACTGTTGGAAGAATGTGATCAAAGGCCGAGATGCGATCGGAAGCAACGATCAATAAATTTCCAGAATCGTTTTGATAGAGGTCACGCACCTTGCCCGATCGCAGGTGTTTCCAGCCTGCTACTTCAAGCATCAGCGAATAGCGCCTGGGCGGTACTGCGCTGCTGACACGTGAGCCGACGTAATCGATTCAATGCGAGCAACAACCCTTCGTGTTTGAGCTTGGGCATCACCGGTAAATTCAAGTGGATGGGCGAGGAGTGCTTCAAGATCTGCCTTGCCCAGCGGAATGCGTGCATCGGCCGCGATCGCATCGATCATGATATTTGGCTGACCTGCCCGGGTGCCGAGCGCTGCCGCAACAGCGTGCTCTTTGATAACACTGTGGGCTTCTTCTCGACCAACGCCAGCTTTCACTGCGGCCATCAAGATCTTTGTTGTGGCCAAGAATGGAAGGTAGCGGGTAATTTCTGCAGCAATAACTTCAGGGAAGGCGCCGAACTCTTGAAGAACGGTCAAAAAAGTTTCGACTAAACCATCAATCGCATAAAAGGCATCTGGTAGCGCCACGCGACGGACAACGCTGCACGAAACATCGCCCTCGTTCCATTGGTCGCCTCCGAGTTCGCTCACCATAGATAAATAACCGCGAAGCACAACTGCAAGACCATTTATACGCTCACATGAACGGGTATTCATCTTATGAGGCATTGCGGATGAGCCCACCTGTCCAGCTTTAAATCCTTCAGTGACAAGTTCGGCGCCAGCCATCAAGCGGATTGATGTTGCAAGTGATGAAGGTGCAGCAGCAATCTGTACGAGAGTTGAAATCACATCAAAATCAAATGAGCGAGGATAGATCTGGCCAGTCGAATCAAGGAGGTGTTCAAATCCCAAGTGGCGAGCAACTTCACTTTCAAGTTTTGCGTGTGCATCAGATGATCCCAGGAGATCGAGTGAATCTTGAGCAGTTCCGACTGGGCCCTTTATGCCACGAATGGGATACCGAGAGATCAAATTATCCAGACGCTCATATGCAAAGAGAAGTTCTTCTGCCGCTGATGCAAAACGCTTACCGAGTGTGGTGATCTGCGCCGGGACATTATGTGAACGGCCAGCGATGGGTTGATCGATATATTCCGTTGCCCGAACGCCTAGTAGCGCCAGAGCAGCAACCACGCGATCGCGTACTAAGAGCAGACCATCACGAATCTGCATCGCTTCAATATTTTCAGTGAGGTCACGTGATGTCATGCCAGCATGAATCGCTTCGTGGCCAGCGAGAGAATTAAACTCCTCGATGCGAGCTTTGACATCATGGCGAGTCAATTTTTCGCGCGCATCTATCGATGCAAGATCTACCTTTGCAATAACAGCTTCATAAGCAGCGATAACTTTTGGCTCGATTGAATGGCCAAGCTGGGCTTGGGCTCTCATAACTGCGATCCAGAGCTTTCGCTCGGAAATGATCTTCTCTTCCGGGCTGAAGATCGCACGCATTGCAGAGGATGAATAACGCTCCGCAAGCAGGCTCATCACCCAATCCTATCTTTAAGAAGGATTCTCTCCGAATTACGGCTGAGTAATAGAGTCAGACCAGACCTTATAAAGCGCAGCGCGAGCTGCTGGCTGGACAATCAACATTCCACCTTTCGCTGGAAAGAGATCGATCTGCCCAGATTCATTGAGGACAATGCATCCTGCTTCTTGCCCAATCAGCGCTGCGGCTAAATGATCAATGGGGCTGAAGTGGTGGACAACCGCGCCAACGCCATAATTCGCTGCGACCGCTGTAAGCGTCAGGGTGCCGGCCCCCATAATTCTCATAGTGCAGAAATTCTCATGCAGTTTTTCTAGAAAGACTCCCAATCCATCCCACGGACAAGACCCTGCTAATTCGGTTAACACCACTCTTCCAGCAAGTGGAGTTTCGGTCTCAGGGCTATTCTCGATCTTCATTGGGAGCCCATTTATAAATGCCCCATGACTCTTGACAGCACTAAAGAGCTTATTGCGCCACGGGTCGATCGTTACTGCAACAAGTGGATCTCTTCCAATGGCTAGCGCAAGTGAAAATGAACTCCATGGCGTGCCATTTGCAAAATTAGTCGTACCGTCAACCGGATCGATATACCAGGTTGGCCGGGTTAAGTCTTGATCCCCACCAAACTCTTCGCCAACTATGTGGTGCGTAGGAAAGTTTGCGAGAATCATCTCTCGTGCATGTAACTCAATAAAAAGATCGACCTCGGTAACTAAATCAGCCGGGTTCGCCTTAGTTAATACCTTGCCGGGTTCCATCATTTCACAAATCATAAGCGCCCACTTGGCAATAGAGAGGCTCAACTCTGCCGCCCGTGGAATGTCTAATGGGTCGATATCGGATTCATCCTTAAGCACACTTTGAAGCAGAGTTCGATAATTTGTGGTGATCGAATCAATTCCAATCATCTTCGCCCACCGCATGCTTGGGGCGTCGTCGATAGTCCATGCAGAACACTTAATGCCTAACGTATGAACTGCCAATACTTTCTTGCGATTCCAATAGGAATAATGTGAATTTATATATTCGGGCTTAAGTTCTGCAATCAGCGCCGCCTCAACTAAATCAGCCTTATTCCAAGGCAACCAGATTCGAGCGTCGGCTGCTGCGCCACGAATTGCTCGCATCGCCTGTAACTCACCACACCAAATCACCCGGTCAAAGGCAATTCCGCTTCGACGGACAACTTCCAGTGCAGCTAACGCGCTCTCACTCGAGTCCATATCTATCATGATCGCAGAATGTGCATTTATAAAGAGCTCGAGCCCAGCACTCAAGGTTGGTATGCGAACGCTCCCAAAACCCAACTCAGATATCTCATCGAAGGTAAGTGTCGAAACATCGACTGGATTCCCCCACAGGCGCTCAAGGCTGCGGTCATGCAAAAGAATAATCTCGCCATCCCTGCTTTCACGGATATCCACTTCGACAATTTCGACACCATTGTCTATCGCTGACTGAATCGCAATCAAAGTATTTTCACGATGGAGGGAGCTATCACCACGATGGGCGGTTATAAAAGTCGTCATCTCGTTACGCTACAAGCTTGCCGTTGAGGTAACGTAACGATCTTTTTATTCCGACATGAAGCTCTGCCCCGACCTCTGGGATATTTTCACTGGCAAAAACCCGGAAGAGTGCATCTGCTCTCCTAACAACAATCTCATAGAAGTGTCCTCGCGGTATGACTAGTTCGACGATACCTGGGTGTGAGCCAACAAAAGGACCCAAAGCAATAGTCAGATCCTCCGGTCGAACTCCCGTAACATGGGAACCTGACTGGATCAGTCCATTTATAAGATCGCCGTCGAAGCGATTAAGTGAGCCGATAAATGTCGCTACATATTCAGTTGCTGGCGCACTATATAACTCGCGAGGAGTTGAGAATTGTTCAATTCGACCAGCGCTCATAACCGCGACTCGATCTGAGATCGAAAGCGCCTCCTCTTGGTCGTGGGTAACAATAACCGTGGTAATTCCAAGCCTGCGTTGTAATTCACGGATATCCTCTCTGACTTTTTCGCGCAACTTTGCATCGAGGTTACTTAATGGTTCATCTAACAACAGCAGGTCTGGTTCTTGAACTAATGCGCGAGCAAGTGCAACGCGTTGCTGCTCTCCACCCGAAATTTGACCTGGTCGTGAATTCTTATGGTGAAGTAAATTGACGAGTTCGAGCGCTGCCTCAACTTTTTCGTCAATCTCTATCTTCGTCAGACCTTTGATTCTTAGTGGGTAACCCACATTCTTTGCTGCCGACATATGTGGCCACAGGGCATAATTTTGAAAGACCATCGCGCTAGGTCGTTTATCCGGACCAAGCGCTGTGACATCTTTCCCTGCGACAATAATTGACCCAGAATCTGGTGCAAGGAAGCCCGCGATCATGCGAAGCGTTGTCGTCTTGCCACAACCTGAGGGACCTAGGAGGGAGATCATTTCGCCCTGAGCCACACTCAGATTGAGATCATCAATAATTACTCGACCGCCGAGAATCTTTCTCAACCCCTTTAGTTCTAGCCCCATTTCATTGCCCTCCATTTTCATTTAATTTGGAATCCTTCCGCGAGTTGGCCGCCCATAATATGTTTTCTAGCAAGGCCTAAAAGTAGGACTGAGGGGAGAGCAAGTAATATCGAAAACACTGCGGCTACCTGAATCGGATAATTTTGCACGAGTGAGTACATCTCGGTTGGCATCGTGTAAAGGTTGGGAGCGCCAACCAGATATGAACCCTGTGCTTCATCGAACGAGGCCAGGAAGGACATCACCATTGCGACTAAAATCCCTGGCATTGCCATTCTCAAAGTAATCGTACGAAATACTGTGAACTTACTTGCGCCAGCATCGCGCGCCGCTTCCTCTAGGTTCTTTGGAACCGCTGCAAATGCCGCCGCAGGAATCCACGTCATATAGATAATGGTTCCAAGAAGCTGAACAATTACAACTCCTAAAAAGGTTCCCATTAAGTTAAGCGCATAGAACAAGGTCGCAATCGCGGCGAAGAGCCCAATCTTCGGGAACGAATTTGCCGAGAAGAGACCCACCATAAATGTCTTACGGCCCCAGAAATTCATGCGCCCGGCCGCGTATGCAGCGGGAAGGCAGATAATCATAGAGAGAAGAACAACGATCGGGCTGATGATGAGTGAGTTCTTAATAGCGCCAGCCAGCGCAGAATCAAGAAATACTTTTGACCACCAATGAAGGGTCAAGCCGGTTGGATACAAATTTGGGTAGCGCCAATCAGAAGCAAATGCGTGCACCGCTAGCCAAATGATCGGCCCGAGAATAAAAATCCCAAGAATTATAATAAAAAGATTGAGCGAAATTCGACTCAGACGCTCAGACGGTACCATTAAAGTCGCCCACTATCTCGAGCACTCTTCACATTAGACCATACGTACATCACAGCGATACCCGATGCAATGGCAAATACGATGAAGGCCATCACCAAAGATTGTTGTGGGCGATTGTATGAACCAAAAAAGTTTGATATTTCTACGCCAAGCATTGTGGGTTGATTTGGTCCTAAGAAAAGAGGCACCGTGAAAGATCCTAAGATTCCAATCGCAGAGAATGATGCTGCGATAATAATTGGTGTTTTCGCTAGAGGCATCAAAATATTTAAGATGACTCGCAAAGATGAAGCGCCGCAATCTCTCGCTGATTCGATTAAGGCATCAGGTACAGCTTGCATTCCAGAGCTAATCATCAGGATCGCAAATGGGAGCGATGTCCAAACAGTACCAATTACTATCGCTGAAGGTGTAGATGTCAGAGTTGGAAAATCAATACCTATATGGGAAAGAAAAGCGCGCATGAATCCGTCGCCTGCATAGAAAGTATGGATGGCCCAAGCCGAGATGACGACAGGGACAAAGAGTGGAATGATCAAAAGAGTCACAAGCACCGAGGCCTTCCGACCGCCTATTAATCTCTGATAAATAGCGATTACTAATGCAAGTATGACAACTACCGTGGTTGATATAACTGTCACAAAAATTGTAAGCCTAAGATCCCCTAGAAATCGGGAGTCATGCCAGATATCACTGTAGGCAGCCAGCGTTCCCCACCAGTGGCTCTTGTTATGAATTCCTTGCCCAATAATTGAGATCACGCGATTTGGACCGGTGGTAAATCCAAGACTAAAAGTTAAGCCAATAAGTATGGGAAGGCCAACAAAGAAGAGCACCAAAAGCATAGGCGGCAAGGAAAATGCAAACCCAAGAAGCGAAGGCCCCTCACCGCTTCTGGCGAGAGACCTCCGCGTACTTTTTTTACGACTACGGGTAATCACGGAGTAAATGCGATATCGAGCTTACTTGCCAGGGACTGTCGAAGCCCACTTGCTCTTAAGGTCGTTTGCATTTGCACTGTTATAACCGGCACGAAGCTTCTGAATATCAACACCTGCAAAAGCTGCTGTCGCTGTGGCATCCAACTTTTTCAATGGGATCACAGGGAAGCCATTAAGCGTTCCACTGACGATCATGTTCTGCGCAGCGGGTGAGAGCACCCAGTTTGCAAGTAACCGAGCGCCAGTTTTATTAACTGACACATTTGGGATACCGAGGTACGCAGCACCACCAGTTAATGATGGGCTCGTAATCTGGGCGACTTTAATATTGGCCGGCATGGTGCCAGCCTTGCTTGCCGATGCAAACTGATCCGACCACACGGTTCCCATATCGACCAAGCCGGTCGCCAAATCCTTGAGTGTCTCAGCATTGTTTGCTGGGTAAGTACCATTTTGTCCGTACGTGTACTTATTCAATTGGCGAAGTGTCTCAAGTCCCTGTGCCCACTTTGTTTCGAGTTCTGGTGCTGCGCCCTGAACAAGAGTTGAACGATCGGCATTGGTGAGGTACTTATCAACGACTGTCTGTACGAATGAATAACCACTACCGCCGCCATTTGGTGCGTTATACGTAAATTTGCCTGGGTTTGTCTTTATCCACGTCAAAAGTTCATCGAGAGTCTTTGGAGGTGTAGGTACGCTCTTTGAGTTGTAAGCAAGGAGTACTGACGATCCACGATATGGAATTCCACCTTTGCCAGCGGTGAGCACCGCCTTATTGACATCCTTGATATTAGGTAGGAGTCCAGCATTTGGACGATAGAGAAGACCAGCAGCCCCTAGCGCTGTGACGAACCCACCGTCGATGAGGTCGGCACCTGGATCTTTATGAAGAATTGAGGCTGCCGTAATTTTTGCAGTTTCCTGCGCATCGTGATCGCCGTGCAGATCGAGGGTGACATTTACGTCATAGTCTGGGTAGGCGACCTTGAAGGCTGGAACCAAAGTCTTGACCCATAGATCTTGAATATTTGTATCTCCTGAGAGGTAGACCTGAATGGTCTGGCTTGCAGCGTGCGAAGTAGGCACGGTGAGTCCAATTGCGCATGAAAGCGCTGCAGCGAGTGCCAGCGACTTCTTGATTCTCTTGTTAAACAATGAAGTCCTCCAATAGTGGGTTTAGTTAGGCAGATGAAACTGCCTGCGCACTATGGAGGTTCAACCTTGACTGCACATGGCTATAAGCCAACGATTAGATGAACGCAGTTTTAATAGCTTTACTAGCTTTTCTAAAGCCCGGTTAGTTTCCTTTTTCAGCGATCGAGGCGTTTAAAGCGATATCACTCCGATAATGGCTGCCGTGGAGTGTGATCCCAGAGATGACTCGATAGGCCTTATCCCGAGCTTCGGTGAGGTCTACCCCCATCCCTGTGACAGTCAGGACTCGGCCACCCGCGGATTTTAAGACTGGCCCATCCATGATCGTCCCAGAGTGAAAAATAGCGGATCCCTCGACTGGGTTGATCCCCATGATTGGCTCACCGATCTTTGGTGAGGTCGGGTATCCCTCGGATGCGAGTACAACAGTCACTGCAGATTCATCAGACCAGATCAGCGGGGGATGATCTTTCAGGTCACGTGTCGCGGCCCTTAAAAGTAGTTGAGCTAGCGGGGTCTTCAAACGCGGAAGTAACACTTCAGTTTCTGGATCACCAAAGCGAGCATTAAATTCAATAACACGAAGCCCCTTGTTGGTAAGTGCCAGCCCTGCGTATAACAACCCAACGAATGGGGTACCGCGCGCAGCCATTTCAGCAATCGTTGGACGTAAAACTTGTTCGAGCGTCTCTTCGATAATTCCTTCATATGCCCAAGGCAGTGGGGAGTATGCGCCCATGCCACCAGTATTTGGGCCAAGGTCACCATCGAATGCTCGTTTGAAATCTTGAGCAGGTTCCATTGCAAGAATATTCTTACCATCTGAAATTCCAAATAACGATACTTCGGGTCCATCAAGGAATTCTTCAATGACAACACGTGGGTTTGAGATTGCGTGCTGAAGTGCCTCATCGCGATCGTTCGTGACAACAACGCCCTTACCGCCAGCAAGGCCATCATGCTTAACGACATATGGTGCACCGAAATGATCAAGTGCGCGTTCGACCTCTTCGCGGGTGTCGCAGGTAAAGCTCTTTGCAGTTGGCACACCGGCATCGCGCATCACTTGCTTTGCAAAATCTTTTGATCCTTCAATTTGAGCAGCTGCTTGTGACGGGCCAAAAACAGCGAAACCCGCTTTGCGAAGTTCATCGGATAAGCCTTGTACTAACGGCTTTTCTGGTCCAATCACAACGAGATCGATCAAGAGTGATTCAGCTAGTGCGATGATCGCTGCGTTATCATCAACATTGGCAACATGGCAGGTAGCAATGAGTGCGATCCCCGGATTGCCGGGCGCAACGTGTAATTCTTCGAGTAGAGGATCTCGCTTTAGCGCTGCTGCAAGTGCGTGTTCTCGGCCACCAGAGCCGATGAGTAGAACCTTCAAATGAGGGATCGAACTACGATGGTCTGGGTGCGACCCGGACCAACGCCGATTGCTGACATTGGAGCGCCAGAGATCTCTTCCAGGAACTTCACATAGGCGCGAGCATTCGCTGGAAGATCCTCGAGAGTGCGTGCAGCGGAGATATCAGACATCCAGCCTGGGAGATATTCATAGATCGGCTTTGCATGATGGAAATCGCTCTGTGATGCCGGAAGTTCTTCGACTCGAACGCCATCGATCTCGTATGCAACACAGACTGGAATCTTCTCCCATGTGCTCAAGACATCGAGCTTTGTAAGGAAGAAATCGGTGAGCCCATTCACGCGTACTGCGTAGCGAGCAATTGGTGCATCAAACCAACCACAACGTCGATTCCGACCAGTGGTCACACCGATTTCACCACCGATTGCACGGAGCGCTTCACCATCTTCATCGAAGAGTTCGGTTGGAAAGGGACCCGACCCAACGCGAGTTGTATATGCCTTGAGAATGCCAATTGCGCGAGTTATCTTCGTCGGCCCAATTCCAGATCCGGTTGATGCCCCGCCAGCGGTTGGATTTGATGACGTCACAAAAGGATATGTCCCATGATCGACATCAAGGAGCGTCCCTTGTGAACCCTCAAGAAGTACGACTTTGTTAGCTTTGAGCGCCTGATCTAATAGCAGAACTGTGTCGGTGACATAAGGACGAAGAATCTCGGCGTATCCAAGGTACTCATCAAGTACTTCCTTGACATCGATACCTTTACGATTAAATACCTTGATCAGTACTTGGTTCTTATCGCGCAGCGCGCCCGCAATTTTCTGTTCAAGAATCGATGGATCAAAGAGATCCTGAACGCGAATTCCGATGCGATTTATCTTATCTGCGTAGGCAGGCCCAATACCGCGACCAGTTGTTCCGATCTTGTTATTGCCCAGAAAGCGCTCAGAAACTTTATCGATCGTACGGTGATACGGAGTAATGAGGTGTGCATTGGTAGAAATCTTTAATTTTGAAGTATCGATACCGCGTTCGTTTAAACCCTTAATCTCTTCCAGAAGAACAGATGGGTCGATCACAACGCCATTACCAATTACTGGAACAACGTTTGGGCTTAATATGCCCGAAGGAAGTAAATGGAGTGCATACTTCTGGTCACCGATGACTACGGTGTGGCCAGCGTTATTTCCCCCTTGGTAGCGAACCACATAATCAACTTGGTCACCAAGCAGATCGGTCGCCTTCCCTTTACCTTCGTCGCCCCATTGGGCACCGAGCAAAACTATTGCTGGCATAGTCGTCGCTTACTTCGAAAGTGTGGTGCCGGTTGAACGAAGGTCTGCGCAAGCAAGAGCAACGCGCGCAGCAATACCGGCTTCGCCAGCCTTACCCCATGCGCGTGGATCGTAAGCCTTCTTATTTCCAACTTCACCATCAACTTTTAAGACGCCATCATAATTCTTCATCATGTGATCAAGAACTGGGCGCGAAAAGGCATATTGAGTATCGGTATCGATATTCATTTTAATTACGCCGTAATCAAGGGATTCGCGGATTTCTGACGGTAATGAACCGGAGCCACCGTGAAAGACGAGATCCATTGGTTTCGCTCCTGCTGGAAGACCAAGCTTTGCAGCTACCGCATCCTGCAAGGTACGCAAGATCTTTGGTTGCAGAACAACATTACCTGGCTTGTAAACGCCGTGAACATTGCCGAAGGTTGCCGCGACCATGTAACGAGCACTGGCATCGTTACCAAGTGTTTCGAGAGTAAGTAGTGCATCTTCTGGTGTCGAGTAAAGTTTTGCATCGTGCTTTGCTTCGATCCCATCTTCTTCTCCACCAACTACGCCGATTTCAATTTCAAGAATGGTGCGAGCTGCCTTTGACTTCTCAAGAAGCTCCTTGGCAATTCTCATATTTTCTGGCATATCAACAGCAGATCCATCCCACATGTGTGAGTTGAAAAGCGGCTTCTGACCAGCTTTGATGCGGTCGGCACCGATAGCAAGAAGTGGACGCATGAAACCATCGAGCTTTTCTGCCGGGCAGTGATCGGTATGGATTCCGATATTAACTTTATAATTTTTTGCAACGATATGAGCATACTCAGCGAGCGCAAGTGCGCCATCAACCATGTTCTTTACCGTAGACCCGGATAAATACTCCGCGCCGCCCCATGAGATTTGAACAATGCCATCTGACTCTGCCTCTGCAAATCCGCGAATCGCGCCAATCAGTGTTTGTGATGACGAGACATTGATCGCCGGGTAGGCAAATGATCCAGCCTTCGCGCGGTCCAACATTTCGGCATAGATCTCGGGGGTTGCAATTGGCATTTCAGATCTCCTTGATCCCATTCTCAAAGGTGAGAAAATTCGCGTAAGTTTCTAGCGAGACGCTCCATTGGGGTCGCAGGCTTACGGCTAATCCCACCATAAATCGGGGCGGATTGGAATTTACCGCCCCGTTATACGCTCATGACGGGGCACCTCTTTAAGTAGGATCGAATTAAAGCCCCATCTTGGTGAAGAAGCGATCAAGCCCCAAGAGGCCAAAATTGGAGTGAAGCAGGGCCTGACTCGTCCTGGCCAATAGCTTTATTACTGAACTGACGAGGTGAAAGTGCGAGAGGGCTGAATAAAGACGTAACCACCACATTTACCTATCTCCTTTCATGAATTGGATTGAATAACTGGGAAGGTACAAGGAAGGTCGCGAAAAATATCTGGCGTCGAGCCATAGTGTGGATAACTTAAGACTGGTAATCTCGAAAGATGAGTACAGAAGAGATTTCAAACCTCGGGAACGAGCAGCGCACATTTGCTCCATCCGCCTCCTTTACCGAAGAAGCAAATGCGAAAGCTACTCTCTATGCTGAAGCTGATCGCGATCATCTTGGTTTCTGGGAGAAGCAGGCCGGTGCGTTGCATTGGGAGAAGAAATGGGAGCAAGTACTCGAATGGAATCTGCCATTTGCACAATGGTTTATTGGCGGAAAACTTAACGCTGCTTACAACTGTCTTGATCGACACGTTATTGAAGGCCGCGGTGATCGTGTTGCTTTCCACTTCGAAGGTGAACCTGGTGACACTCGGACTCTTACCTATCGAGATATGTTGCGAGAAGTTTCTAAGGCAGCGAATGCACTCACTGCACTCGGGGTAAAAACTGGTGATCGTATTGCAATCTATCTTCCTCACATTCCAGAGGCAGTTATCTCGATGCTCGCCTGTGCCCGGATTGGTGCCGCCCACTCAGTGATCTTTGGCGGATTTAGCGCTGATTCATTATTACAACGCATTCAAGATGCAGATGCAACAATCGTGATTACCGCCGATGGTGGATTCCGAAAGGGCGCCGCATTTGCCTTGAAACCGGTCGTTGATGAGGCGCTTAAAGGTGGGACAAATGTACGTAAAGTGCTTGTCGTGCAGCGCACTAAGCAAGAGACTGTATGGAATCCCGAGCGCGATATCTGGTGGCACGATCTTGTTGATACTCAATCAGAACAACATGAGGCTGAAGCCTTCGATGCCGAGCAACTCCTCTTCATTCTCTACACATCCGGAACGACAGCAAAGCCAAAAGGAATTTTTCACACTACAGGTGGATACCTGACGCAAACTGCTTTTACTCACAAGATGGTCTTTGATATCAAACCTGAGAGTGATGTTTATTGGTGCACGGCAGATGTTGGTTGGATTACCGGCCACTCCTACATGGTTTATGGCCCGATGATCAACGGTGCAACTCAAGTCATGTATGAGGGCACTCCTGATACACCTGCAAAGGATCGCATCTTCACTTTAATTGAAAAATACAAAGTAACTATTCTCTATACCGCTCCAACATTGATCCGTACTTGGATGAAATGGGGAGATGAGTTTCCAAATTCGTGTGATCTATCTTCACTGCGTCTACTTGGATCCGTCGGTGAACCAATCAACCCAGAAGCATGGATGTGGTATCGGGAAATTATCGGTAAGGGGAAGTGCCCGATCGTGGATACCTGGTGGCAAACCGAAACTGGTGCAATCATGGTTTCGCCACTTCCTGGCATCACGGCAACAAAGCCAGGCTCTGCCATGGGACCACTGCCTGGCGTTGATATCAGCGTGATTGATGATGAGGGAAAAGTTGTTGGTAACGGTCACAGTGGTTATCTCACAATAAATAAACCGTGGCCTTCAATGATGCGAGGCGTCTGGGGCGAACCCGAACGCTACAAGGAGACCTACTGGTCACGTTTTGAGGGTAAATACTTTGCCGGTGACGGGGCCAAGTGGGATGAATCTGGCGCACTCTGGTTACTAGGTCGCGTCGATGATGTCATGAACGTTTCTGGCCATCGTATCTCTACCGCCGAAATTGAATCAGCACTCGTCTCCCATCCAGCGATCGCCGAGGCTGCTGTAGTGGGAGCTAATGATGCAATGACCGGACAAGCGATCGTTGCCTTTGTGATTTTACGCGGTGGAATTGACTACGCCAGCGCTGATACTGGTGATCTTCTCACAAAAGAGTTAAAGGCCCATGTCGCAAAAGAAATCGGTGCGATCGCCAGACCGCGTCAAATAATGGTGGTCAATGAATTACCAAAGACTCGAAGTGGAAAGATCATGCGCCGCTTGCTCCGGGATGTCGCTGAGAACCGTACCGTTGGTGATTCGACCACACTTGCCGATCCAAATGTAATGAAACTTATTTCAGAAGGTTTACAGAAGGCAAAGAGCGAAGATTAAAACTGACTTTTGGGGCGGCACTTACAATCTTGGTAAATAATCCGCTTCTCGGGAGATCGTTATGACCAATTCCCCACGGCATCGCCATTAGAAGTTTGCCGAGAATAAAGATCACAATCAAAGTGCGAGCAATAGATAGCGCTGCGCCAAGCAAAGAATCTGCCCACTTAAATGGCCCAAAGAGAATCTTGCCATGAAAGAACTTTGCGAAGCGTCTGAGAACTGCCCCACCAAGAGAAGCACCGACTAATATCGCCAGAATAATAAGCCCAAATTTATTGAGATTGCTATGCCACGACCGTACAAAATGGATGGCTACGAGCAAGCCACCAAATCCACCACCAACAAAACCAACTGCACTAAAAAGAGTTGAGAGAAGTCCAGCTCGATACCCTCGAACCAACGAGATAAGTACCGCAATTAGAATTAGCCAATCGATCCAATTCCTCACAACGTTACCCCAAGATATTTCTTTACCAGCTCTTTAATCTGCACATCAGATTGGAAGAGACCGATCTGTTTATATGCAACCTTGCCATGCGCATCGATGAACCACGTCACCGGTACACCCATCCCAAATATTCCTCGAGTGACCGCTTTTACATCATAGAGCTGTGGCCAACTCATCTTGTGTGAAGCGACGAAGTTACGTCCAGCGGCCATATTTCGCTCTTCGACATCAATGCCAACTATTGCAATTTTCTTTAAGCGTGCAATATCTACCAGACGTGGAATTTCTTCTTTGCACGGTTCACACCAAGACCCCCACACATTAACTAAGACTGGACCCCGAATAGCTTCAAAGGTTGTGCTCCCAAGACCACTCAAGCACGGTAAAGAGGTACCTTTGGAAACACTCACAACTTTGATCGTCGAGCACGAGGGCGCGGTAGCCAAGGTTGCTGCATAAACGGGAGAGCTCACTCCAAATATCAGAAGTGCAGCCAATATGAGTGCGCGCTTCAACGAAAATCCGTATCTGATTTCGTTAACGCCATGGCCTTAACTTTATCGGTTTCACCAATTCCATACGCTGGACACATCTTTGCTAATGGACAAGCTCCGCATGCTGGTTTGCGACTATGACAGATACGACGACCATGCCAAATCATTCGCTGCGAGAGATTTGTCCACTCTCGCTCTGGTATCAAATCTGCGACCGCGAATTCGACCTTCACTGGATCTTCTAAATCGGTCCAACCGAATCTTCGAGCCAAACGCCCAACATGGGTATCAACGGTGATCCCAGGGATATCAAAAGCATGACCAAGAACAACATTTGCCGTCTTACGACCTACGCCAGGTAACTTCACCAATTCAACTTGGCTTGGTGGGACAACACCTCCATATTCGTGCATCAAAATTTCGCTCAGCTCTTTGAGATGGCGAGCTTTAACGTGAAAGAAACCCAAGGATTGAATGATCTCTTCTATCTCGAGCTGCGAAGCCGATGCCATCCGCTTTGGAGTGCCATATTTCTTAAAGAGGCGCGGGGTAACTGAGTTCACCCGCTTATCGGTGCATTGCGCACTGAGAACCGTTGCAACCAGTAACTGGTAAGGCGTTTTAAAGTCGAGTTCACAGCGAACATTCGGGTAGTGCTTAGTAAGAATTTTGTACATCGCCATCGCTTCCTTGGCGCTCTTGCTGTCACTCACAGGCTCAAGGTTAGCCCGAGTCCCTTCGGTTGGTGATCTGCTCCCCACCTGAGTAAAGTGTTATTCGTGACCAAATCCCCCGACGAATCCGTGATCCGCTCTGCTCCACTTTTTAGTGCTTTAAACGATGAAGAGGCGGCCTCGCTGCGAGCGTCCATGACGCTGGTAAAGGTGACAAAGGGACATACACTTTTTAAAGAGGGTGATGAGGGCGACCGGCTCTACCTTGTGCTCGAAGGAAAACTAAAACTTGGAACAACCTCTATCGATGGCCGGGAAAATCTGCTCTCTATCTTGGGGCCCGGTGAAATGTTTGGTGAACTCTCACTCTTTGATCCAGAACCAAGGACTGCAACCGCCACCGCGGTAACGGATGCAAAGTTGCTCGCACTTGCCCATGATCAGGTCATTGGTCTTATCACTGCTCATCCGCAAGCATCATTGGAGCTACTCCGCAGATTGGCACAACGTCTGCGCAAATCTAATGAAATCTTGGCCGATTTAGTCTTCGCCGATGTTCCGGGCCGCGTGGCCAAGGCGATTATTGATCTTGGTGGCCGCTTTGGTCAGCAGAAAGAAGATGGCTTATACGTTAATCACGATCTCACACAAGAGGAACTCGCCCAACTCGTTGGTGCATCCCGTGAGACTGTTAATAAGGCGCTCGCTGATTTCGCTGCCCGCGGTTGGGTTCGCCTTGAACCCCGCGCTGTAGTTGTCTTAGATTACGAGCGCATTGCAAAACGCGGCAAGTAGTTAAGCAACCTCTACAACAAGTTCGATCTCGACTGGTGCATCGAGTGGAAGATCTGCAACACCAATAGCAGTTCGAGCGTGCTTTCCAAGTGCATCACCCCAGATATGAATGAGCGTCTCTGACGCGCCATTAATAACTCCTGGATGGCCAATAAATCCAGGCACACCATTAACAAAGCCACGAACTTGCACAACCCGAACGATTGAATCGACTGGTGCAACTAGTTCAACAGCTGCGAGTGCATTCAAAATACAGATCGTTGCTAACTCTTTTGCGCGCTCCGCCGTGACCGCTCCACCAACCTTCCCGCTCTCAGCCATCTTGCCATCGACAAGTGGAAGTTGCCCAGCGGTAAAGACGAGGTTGCCAGTTCTTACGGATGGAACATACGCGGCCAATGGGAGAGCCGCGACGGGGAGTGTTAAACCAATCTCTGCAAGCTTTGCACGAACATCCATTTACTTAAGCTCCCGCTTCATATATGCAACAAGTTGTTCGCCGGTTCCGGGTGAAGGAATTACTTGTACGAGTTCCCATCCTTCAGAACCCCATGTGTCGAGGATCTGCTTCGTTGCGTGGGAGAGTAGCGGGACCGTTACATATTCGAAGTTGATCCGATTGGCCTGATCTGACATTAGTTTCCTCCTGTAAGTGCTGCTTTGACGAGTGATGAGACAGTGCCACCATCAGCCTTGCCTGCGATCTTGGATGAGATGATCTTCATAACGAGACCCATGCCTGCTGGCCCGGTCGCGCCACTTTCGGCAATAGCATCAGCAATCATCTGCTTAATCTCTGATTCGGAGAGTTGTGCTGGAAGATATCGAGCGATAACTTCGCCCTCTTTCGATTCAAGTTCAGAGCGATCCAGCCGCCCACCTGCGGCAAATGCTTCAGACGCCTCACGACGCTTCTTCGATTCACGAGAAAGTACGGTGATGATCTCGGCATCGCTAATTACCCGAGCCTCTTTGCCAGCGACTTCCTCCATCGTAATCGCAGTCAAAACCATCCGAATTGTCCCTGAGGTGAGCTCATCTCGGGAGCGAATCGCCTCCGTTAAATCGAGCTGGAGTCTCTCTTTAATACTCATAGAGAGTATCTTCTCACGCCTATGGCTTATCAACTACGCGAGGCAACACTGCCTGTGCTCCCCCCTGGGGCCGCACCAATCCGCATCCTGCACTTTTCGGATCTGCACCTCACGCCTAGCCGCACCCAAGAGATCGCCGATATTAAATCGTGGATCAATCTCAAGCCAGATCTTGTTATTAGTACCGGAGATTTCTTGGCGCATCACGATGCCGTACCTGTTGTGCTCCACGCACTCGATGAGCTACTGGTCCTGCCAGGTCTCTTCGTCTTCGGCTCTAATGATTACTACTCGCCTCGTTTTAAGAATCCACTTAATTACTTACGCAAAGATCACGGTCCTCGAGTCTTAGGGAGTGAACTTCCCTCAAAGGATCTTGCATACGGATTAGAAGGTCGTGGTTGGAAGAACCTCAATCATGCTCGGGTAATAATCACCATCAATGGCTCGACAATCGAAGCGCGTGGAACCGATGATGCCCATCTCAATCGAGATGATTACTCACGCGTGGTGGGTCCAGCGGTAGATTGTGATCTCGCCATAGGTGTGACTCATGCACCGTATCGTCGCGTTCTTGACGCAATGAACCGAGATGATCTCGATCTGATCTTTGCCGGTCACACACATGGTGGCCAAGTTCGTCTGCCATGGCCCGGTGGATCAAAAGCGCTCACAACGAATTGTGATCTTCCGACTTGGCGAGCAAGGGGGGTGACGGTTCAGAAGGGTGAGGCGTGGCTCAACGTTTCTGCCGGGATGGGAACGTCGCCCTTCGCGCGGATTCGAGTCGCTTCACCACCAGAGGTGAGTCTTATTACCTTGGAAGCAAGTATCTGAATTACTTCTTCTTAGCCTTACCGAATTCGACAGCGAGTAATTCTGCGATCTGAGCGGCATTGAGCGCTGCACCCTTGCGCAGATTATCCCCACACAAAAACAAGTCGAGTGACTTTTTATCGTCTAAGGATTGGCGGACGCGCCCCACCCAGGTTGGGTCTGTCCCGACAACGCTATTCGGCGTTGGGAATTTCTTATTCTCCGGGTCATCTTCAAGGATTACCCCAGGGGCCTTGGAAAGCACTTTATGTGCTTCTTTTCGACTCACCTCAGTTTTAAAGCTGGCATGGACGACGAGTGAGTGAGTTGTAAGAACAGGGACGCGGACACATGTTGCCGAGACTTTCAATTTTGGCATTCCTAAAATCTTACGTGATTCATTTCGGACCTTAAGTTCTTCAGATGTATAGCCCGCTTCTTTTAAAGAACCTGCCCAAGGCACGACATTCATGACGAGCGGTGCAGGAAATGGACCTGTGTCTTTGATGTAGCTCGCAAGATCCCCAGTAACTTCACCGGCGGTCGTACCCGCTATAGCAGAGATTTGTTCGCGGAGTGCATCAATACCAGATTGTCCCGCACCTGATGCTGCCTGGTAAGAAGCTACGACGAGTTCTTTCAAACCAAATGCCTTATTGAGTGCACCGATCGCGACGATCATCGAAAGTGTTGTGCAATTTGGATTCGAGATAATTCCTTTAGGACGTTTCTGCACATCTTTAGGATTTACTTCAGGAACGACAAGAGGAACCTTTGGATCCATACGAAACGCGCCAGAGTTGTCGACGACGATCGCGCCTCGGGAAGCAGCAATGGGCGCCCATTCAGCAGAGATTTCATCGGGAACATCGAACATCGCAATGTCGATTCCGTCGAAGGCTTCAGGGGAAAGCGCGACAACAGTGAGTTCTTCGCCACGACACCGCAACTTCTTGCCGGCAGAGCGAGCAGATGCGATTAGCCGAATCTCGCCATAAACATTTTCACGCTTGGTGAGAATATCGAGCATTACAGTTCCAACTGCTCCCGTGGCGCCAACAACTGCAAGTGTTGGAAGGCCCTTTTTACTCTTGTTAGTCATCGTCCGCTACCACCATAGACAACTGCCGTTGCATCGCCATCAAGTTCAAAAGCGGTATGGGCTGCTCGCACACCTTTCTCGAGATCGCTTTCACGAACAATGACTGAGATGCGGATTTCGGATGTTGAAATCATCTCGATATTTAGGCCTGCCTCTGCCAAGCAGGCGAAAAACGTCGCTGTTACGCCTGGGTGAGAGCGCATCCCCGCCCCAACGAGTGAGAGTTTGCCGATCTGGTCGTCATATTGAAGAGAGTGAAAACCAATCTCGCCCTGAATATCTTTTAGGATCCGCGTGCCTTCTGCGCCATCATCTTTTGGAAGTGTGAAGGAGATATCTGTTAACCCGGTGGCGGCGGCAGAGACGTTCTGAACGATCATGTCAATATTGATGTCAGCATCGGCGATAGTTTGAAAGATTCGTGCCGCCATGCCAGTGCGATCTGGTACGCCGACAATTGTGATCTTTGCTTCAGTTTTATCGTGCGCTACTCCAGCGATAATTGCTTGTTCCATTTTTCCTCCAGTTGAGCCTTCAGGATGATCTTTTACTACCCATGTGCCTTCGAGATTTGAGAAAGATGAGCGAACATGAATGGGCAAGTCATAGCGACGTGCATACTCAACACAACGAAGGTGTAGAACTTTTGCACCACTCGCTGCGAGTTCAAGCATTTCTTCATACGTAACAGAATCTAATTTGTGAGCAGTTGGAACGATTCGAGGATCTGCGGTGTAGACACCATCGACATCGGTATAAATCTCACAGACATCGGCTTCCAACGCCGCAGCGAGCGCAACGGCAGTTGTATCCGAGCCGCCGCGTCCAAGTGTTGTGACATCGTTGGTATCCTGATTGATTCCTTGAAACCCGGCAACGATTGCAATCGCACCATCGTTGAGTGCTTCAACAATGCGGCCAGGCTTCACATCAATAATGCGCGCCTTTCCGTGCGCCGATGTAGTGAGCACTCCAGCTTGTGACCCCGTGAAAGAGCGAGCTTCATGTCCCAAATTGCCAATCGCCATCGCAAGCAGAGCCATAGAAATTCGCTCACCCGCAGTCAAGAGCATGTCGAGCTCGCGGCCGTTGGGCAACGGGGTTACTTGTTCAGCGAGATCAATGAGTTCATCGGTGGTATCGCCCATCGCAGAAACGACAACTGCGACCTGATGGCCAGCCTTCTTTGTAGCGACGATCCGGCTGGCAACGCGCTTGAGCCCTTCGGCGTCAGCGACTGATGAGCCGCCATACTTTTGAACGATTAACCCCATGGGTATATGAAATCAGAGCGGGAACCTTGAAAGAGAGAATATTCTGGAAAATCTCATATAGTGAGAGGCTTAAGCATCCCAAATAATGAGAAAACTTCTATTCGACCGTTCGTCGGCCTTCAAAGGCGCGACCGAGCGTGACTTCATCTGCATATTCGAGATCTCCACCAACAGGTAGGCCAGAGGCGAGGCGACTGACGGTGATACCCAAGGGACGAATCTGACGGATCAGATAAGAAGCGGTCGCTTCACCCTCAAGGTTCGGATCGGTTGCGATGATGAGTTCGACGATTGCTGGATTGGCCAACCGGATCATTAATTGCCGGATGCTCAACTGTTCTGGGCCGATGCCATCAATAGGACTAATCGCCCCACCAAGAACGTGATACTTGCCGCGAAATTCTCGAGTCTTCTCGATCGCCATGACATCTTTCGATTCTTCAACGACGCAGATTAGCGTGGCATCGCGCCGTGGATCACGACAGATCCGGCAGAGCTCTTCTTCTGAGATATTTCCGCACTCAGTGCAGAACTTCACTCGCTCTTTAATGGTTCGAAGTACATCAGCTAAACGCGTGACATCGACACGTTCAGATTGAATGATATGAAAGGCGATTCGTTGCGCCGACTTTGGACCGATACCTGGCAAGCGGCCAAGTTCATCGATCAGATCCTGAATCGCGCCTTCATACATCGTTGGTGAACTGCCTGATCACTTGTGCGCCGAGTTCCTTTGCAAGAAGTGCAGTGCCGCTGAGTTCTGCCTTATCTGTGGGATCCTCAACAGTCCGCTCTGGAGTTGTTGTAGAAGCATTTACTGATGGATCAACAATGCACTCAACTTTTAAATCGAGGCCAACGACTTCAGCGAAGGCCTTGCGTAAAATGAGGTCTGATTCAGATCGAACGAAAGAGTCACGGGCGCCAGAATTGATAATTCCAATAGTGATCGCTTGATCATCGACAGAAAGTACCTGGGCACTCGCAGAGAGCAACGACCATGTGAGCCTCCGCTGCTTCTTAACATTTTCAATGACCTCGGGCCAGAACTTTCGAAGCGCCGCGATATCGACTGGTCCAGAAGGTTTCGAGGGTGCAGCAGCTTTTGAGGTTGCGGCAGGCTTCACTACAACGGGATCCTTGATCACGGCTTGCACCGAAGCCTGTGCCAGCTCTGGAACTGCTCGTACCTGAGAAAGTTTCTCAATCCGTTCGATACGCGCAAGGAGCGCTTGGTCATCATTGCCCGGCAGCAGAATGCGAGCACAAATAAGTTCAAGAATTAACCGGGGTGCAGTTGCGCCACGCATCTCTGTCAGCCCATCGGCAGTGATATCGGCAGAGCGAATCAGCGTTGCGGCACCGATTAATTTTGCTTGTGAACTCATTCGATCGAGTTGATCTGCTGGGTATTCGCGCAAGATATGTGCCGCGCTATCTTTTGAGGCGCCAACAATAATGAGATCGCGAAGACGTTCGAGTAGATCTTGGGTAAAGCGCCGTGGATCATGGCCCGACTCGACGAGGCGATTTACTGTGTTGAAGAGTGATGAACCATCGCGTGCTGCGAGGGCATCAATAGCTTCATCAAGGAGTGCACCGTCGGTATAGCCCAGCAGAGCAGTGGCAACATCATAGGTAACGCCATCCTTGCCCGCACCAGCAAGTAATTGGCCTAAGACTGAGAGCGCATCACGGACGGAACCGCCAGATGCACGAACAACTAGTGGAATCACGCCTTTCGCTACTGCCACACCTTCTTGGGTGCAGACACCTTCAAGGTGGCCGGCAAGGACTGCCGGTGGAACTAACCGAAAGGGGTAATGATGGGTTCGTGACCGGATTGTTGCAATTAATTTATCCGGTTCAGTTGTTGCAAAGATAAAGAGAACATGAGGTGGTGGCTCTTCAACGACTTTGAGTAGCGCATTTGCGGCTCCAGGCCCAAGTTGATGGGCCTCATCAATAATATAAATTTTGTATCGAGATTGCACAGGTGCAAAAAATGCTTTGTCACGAAGATCGCGAGCATCATCAACGAGTCCATGAGTTGCCGCATCGAGTTCCATAACATCCATCGATCCGGGTCCATTGGCAACTAAATCTCGGCACGATTGACACTCACCACATGGATTTGGCGTTGGACCCTTCTCGCAATTAAGTGAGCGAGCCATGATGCGGGCCGATGAGGTCTTGCCGCAACCACGTGGGCCACTGAAAAGGTAAGCATGATGAATAGAGCCAGATGTGAGCGCATTCGAGAGTGGTTCGGTGACGTGATCTTGGCCAATTACTTCACCAAAGGAGGATGGGCGGTACTTGCGATACAAAGCGAGTGACATCGCGATCTCCTCTTCCTATCGAGCGCTTTCGTCGTATTGGGATCCCCCGCACACCCGCCAGAGCGCACTTACCCTTGCTGCATTCCTGCCCTGGGGGAGTTCGGTACGGTGACGCCGCACGGAGGATCTGAGGGTAATCATAGTTTCTAGAGCCGATAGGCTACGACCCGTAGTTGGGGCATATAGATCGCTTCTTACTTCGCGCAGCACAGGAGGATTCGCATAGCGGCCGAGTGCGCACGCTTGGAAAGCGTGTAAAGGGCAACCTTTCGAGGGTTCAAATCCCTCATCCTCCGCCAACCGCTCTTTACCTGTGAATAACTTTTAAGGCTGGCCTCCGCTTCTTGGCATGCTCTTGGAATGAACATTCAATTCCCAATTAAGAAATACCCACTCATTATCTCCATCATTCTTCTTCAGATTACCAATACCTCTCCATCAGTAAATGCTGTGGGTGTAACTCCTCCTTTAACTAAGTGCAACATAATGATCAGTGATCCTCATTTATCCGAGTCGCTTATGCGCACTAGAGGCATCCACGCGGTCAAAGTCAACGCAAGATCAAAATGCAATAAACCCATGATTAATTTAATCTTAACAGTAGAAATCTACAAAATTGGTTTCTTACGTGATCATCGAGTTGGTTTCAAAGAGTTGATTGTTAAGGGACCAATCGCAATCAATAAAATCACAAAGAACCAAGAAACTTACGCTCAGTGCAAGAATACTCATGAATCTAAATTCTATGGAATTGCTTATGCTACTGCTTTGGTTGAAGGTAAGGGGATGAAAACTTTGCATGTTATTACGGAAAGAACTATTCCCTTGGCGTGTGGAACTTGAGTTAGAATATAGTCATGAAAAGTTTCGAGAAAGAGAACTCCGATTTGGCAGATGAGTGGGAGAATGCATACTTCACTTTTATGGGTAAATTGGCGAAACAAAATGCTTCTCGCTACGAAATACAAGCACAAGAACTTATTCGCAATCGTGAACTTAGTTTGGTAGTAAATAAGGTGCGAGTTAAATACAAACTTGATCGGGTTGGGTGTTGGTTTAGCATTATTGAAGATTCTGACGGGTCTTTCCAGAAGAATGCCTGGAATCGGTTTGGCTGGCGTAAGGCTGCAAAATTGAGAGCATTACCTGAATTCTTTGCAAAAACAGAGGCGGGATTGCTTTTCCCAAATAAATAGATCCTGACTATTGTGAGGATTCAAATCCCTCATCCTCCGCCAGCCTTAGTCGCCGGCAAGGCTCATCCCCGACTGGGTCACGCATTAGAAGCTAATCCTTCAGCGAATGACTTAACCATCCCGCAATCAGCAATACCGAAACCGGGAAGAACATTGCAATCGGCAAGTTAAACCATTGAGCTAAGCCGCCTGTAACGGTTGGGCCGATAAAGAACCCCGCCATCCCAATAATTCCCATACGAGCAAGAGCAACCGAGGGCGCGATATTAGGAAGTGATGCAGCGGCGATCATGAGCGCAGGAACCATGGGACCGATTCCTAAACCAGCAATTACAAAGCCAAGATTGACGATCACAAGTGCGATTAATTTGTGATGATGAGAGAGCGGCACGCCAATCACGATCCCGAGCGCCAATCCAATTCCGCCAAGATACCCACCAAGCTTGACGGTCTTCACTGGCCCAAGAGCTGTCAAAACTCTATCGCCGACGAAGCGAGAGACGATCATTGCGATCGCAAAAGAACCAAATCCCGTGGCATTCAAGCCTTTGGAGATTCCCATATTCTCTTTAAGAAGGATTGCACTCCAATCAGCGACTGCTGCTTCAGGAAGCATGGCGCCAACGAATGCGAAGCCGAGGAGCCAGAGGATTAGGTACTTTTTACCGAAGAGTGGAATTTTCCCTTTTGCTTCTGCGCTTCCTTGATGACTATCTTCATCATCATTGAGAACCCTTGGTAAGAAGAAGGCATTTGTAATTAAGCCTGCAATACCTAAGGAGAGAAGATCTACTTCTGGCGAGATCAGATGAGAGAGCGTTCCACCGTAGATTGTGGCAACGAGTGATCCGATAGACCACATCCCATGGAAGCTAGACATATATCGCCGCTTTAAATGGCCTTCGATAGCGACGGCTTGGACATTTAGTGTTAAATCAAGTCCTACCAGGCTCACCGCCATAACGAAGAGTGAGATGACCATCGCTATAACGCTATGGGTGGAGAATGAAACCAAAATAATCCCAATTGGTAATGCAACGGTAAGAAAGCGCAACATAGTCTTCGACCCAAAGTGGTGCACCAAGCGACCAATGAGCTGCGTACCAATCACCGCACCCGTCGAAGAACTAAGCAGAACCAACCCGAATTGACCGTTATTAATCCCAAGAGATTTTTTAATCTCTGGAATACGCGGGACCCAAGCCATCGAGAGTACGCCCATAATAAAAAAGAGGGCCCAGATCGAATTGCGCGCACGAGTCGCTCGCAATTGAAGGGTCAACATTAAATGTCTAGGCCTATGTACTTAGTCTCCAGATATTCGTAGATCCCATCAAAGCCACCCTCGCGGCCAAGACCTGATTGCTTGACACCACCAAATGGCGCTGCCGGATCCGAGATAACACCGCGATTGATTGCGACCATTCCTGCTTCTAAAGCTTCAGCAGTGCGTATGGCGCGAGTGAGATCTTGCGAATATACATAACTAATCAATCCAAAGGGAGTGTCATTGGCTAGTCTGATCGCTTCTTCATCGTTATCAAAGCGAACAATCGGAGCCACCGGACCAAAGATTTCATGCCCCAGGATTTCGTTATGTGATTCAACTGTCAGAACAGTTGGGGGATAGAAAGCGCCGACTCCATCAGGGGTTTTTGCGCCGGAATGAACTACCGCACCTGCAACCACCGCAGCATCAACTAGTTCAGCGATCTTGTTACGTTCCTTCATCGAGACAGATGCTCCTAATTGAGCTCCGTCGCTCAAGCCATTTGCCATCTTAAGGCTCACCATCGCTGCGGTGAACTTATCTGTGAACTCGTCAGCGACACTGCGAGCTACATAGAATCGATTTGCGGCGGTACAAGCGGCGCCACCATTACGCATCTTGGCGAGCATCGCTCCCTTTACCGCTTCATCGATATCTGCATCATCAAGAACGACAAAGGGTGCATTGCCACCAAGCTCCATCGATGTTCGAATCACTTGATCAGCACACTCTCTGAGTAGCACACGGCCGACTTCTGTAGATCCGGTAAATGAAAGATTGCGTACTCGTGGATCATGAAGCATTTTTGAGATCATTGGGCCAGTCTTGGATGGCAAAATCAGGTTGAGGACGCCTTTGGGAACTCCGGCGCGCTCCATGATGTCGACGATAGCCAGCGCGGTCAGCGGAGTTTCACCGGCCGGCTTCAGAATCATTGTGCAACCAGCAGCAATTGCAGGACCAATTTTTCGTGTTGCCATCGCGGCCGGAAAGTTCCACGGAGTGATCATTAATGAGACACCAATGGGATGGTGCGTGACGAGGATGCGCTTATCCCCACTTGGGCTCTTTCGGAAATCACCCGGAGTTCGTACCGCTTCTTCAGAGAACCAGCGGAAAAATTCAGCTGCATACATGACCTCGCCCTTCGCATCACTGAAAACTTTGCCGTTTTCACGCGAAATCAGAGTCGCGATGTAATCCGCTTCAGCGACCATCAATTCAAAGGCCTTGCGGAGGATCTCCGCGCGATAACGAGGGGCGGTCTTCGCCCACTCTGGAAAGGCGTTGTGAGCGGCAGTTACAGCGGCGTCGCACTCAGCTTCACCCGCAGTAGCAACGGCTGCAATGATTTCCCCAGTACTCGGATCAATGACATCAAGGGTTCCGTCGCCAGTAAGCCATTTTCCATCAATATATAGGCCTGTTTTTAACTCCATGAGGCAAGCATAGGCCCCGCATAGTCGTTAAAATGGGGGCTTCATCGAACTTCTTAATTAGAGGATTACCTGTGCCGCAATCATGGAGCGATAACGCCCCCGAGCCACAAGCTCTACAAGAGCATGCACACCTAAAGGATCCTCTTTCGTACCGATTAAAAAAGGTTTTTCTCGGAAACCCCCTCAACAGACATACGCTCGATCATCAGCGATTAGCAAAACGATACGCACTGGGCATTCTTGCCTCAGACTGCATTTCGTCATCAGCATATGGTTCAGAACAGATTTTGATCGCACTCGTCCCTGCCTTTGGTCTGATGGCATTCAATGTACTAATTCCAATGACCTTCGTCATCCTCGGAATCTTGGTTCTTCTTACACTCTCCTATAACAATGTAATTGCAAAGTACACCTCTTCTGGTGGCGCCTATATCGTCGCCCGAGAAAATCTAGGAACATTTTGGTCGATCGTGGCTGCCGTCGCGTTGATATTGGATTACATCGTAACGGTGGCAGTCCAAAGTGCTTCCGGTGTCGTCGCGTTAGTCTCATACTTCACCTCACTCGAACCGTATGTAGTACCTATAACGATTGGCGTCATTCTCCTTTTAACCTTTGGAAATCTTCGTGGCGTAAAAGAAGCTGGCAAGTCCTTCGCACTTCCGACCTATCTCTTTGTTGCCGCGATGTTTGTCGTCTTCGGATTTGGTCTCTACCGCGAGTTCCAAGGAACCATGCCTAGCCTCCCAACAACGGGGGCTGGCCTATTCACTTTGGGTCACTCCCAAGGACTCCTCACCTTTGCCTCAATCTTTATTCTGCTTCGCGCCTTTGCTAATGGTGGTTCTTCCTTGACCGGCCTGGAAGCGATCTCGAACGGTGTCACGCTCTTCAAATCACCAGAAGGTCCTAACGCTCGTCGAACCATGAACATCATGTCTGGTCTACTTGGAACACTCGTCTTTGGGGTCTCATGGTTTGCGCACAGCATGCATGTTGTTCCCTACACGGCTGGTGCCCCGTCCGTCATCTCACTCATCGCCCAAAATCTCGTTGGCGCTGGCCTATTTGGCAAGGTCTGGTTCGCCTTCACGCAGTTCGCAACTATGTTAATCCTGATAGCTGGCGCAAACACTGTCTACAACGCCTTTCCAATCTTGGCAGCAAACATTGCTCGAGATGGTTTCCTTCCTCGCCAACTCACAAAGCGCGGTCATAAACTCGTCTTCTCCAACGGCATTATTCTCGCAAGCCTCTTCGCTATTGGCCTTATCTTCTTTACCAATGGCTCAGTAAATTCACTCGTAGCGCTGTACGCTCTTGGAGTTTTTACCGCTTTCACTATTACCGGAATCGGTATGGTTGTCAGTGCCCGGCGGGATAAAGAAAAATGGTGGCGAATTAAGGCTTTAGTAAGTGGCCTTGCCGCAGCGACCTCATTAATCGTCGTGATTATCTTCGCAACAGTAAAATTTACAGAGGGTGCTTGGCTAATAGTTGTCGCTGGTCCAACACTTGTCATAATGATGTATCGCTTCTCGATCAAATATAAAGAAGAGCGAGAAGTTCTGGGAGTATCCAAGCAGAACGATCGAGCGACATCTATCTCACGCCATGATGTGACCGTACTGATTGATACCGTCGATGTTGCAACGCTTGCAACTATTCGATATGCCCGTTCATTGAGACCCCGTCACCTCACAGCCGTTCACTTTGTGATCGATGACGAGCGGGCGGAGCGCATCAGAAAGAATTGGCAGTCAAGCCCTGCCGTAGAAGATATCTCACTTGAATTTATCGACTGTCCAGATCGGCGGTTGCCTAATGCGGCGGTTGATTATGCAATCCGGGCCACTGCACATCCTGACGTTGAATTGACTCTGGTCCTACCTCGCCGATCATACTCACGATTCTTGGGACGTCTGCTGCATGATCAAACTGCGGAAGATATAGCTGTAGCTATTTCACAATTACCTCGGGTTGTCGCAACTATTGTTCCTTTTGACGTCGAGAAAATTATTTACTCACAGAAACATAATATAAAAGTTCACGAACATAAAGTGGAGCGGGCTATCGAAGTTCCACGCCCTGCAACTCGGAGAGTAGATGAAGTTGCCGTTGAAATCTCTGCTGAGGTTTCACACTATGCCGAAGACCGCATCTCTATCCAGCAGGTGGCATGGCGAAAACGCGCACATATTCGGGGAACAGTCTCTTCAATCCGTACCGCTCCGTCGGGTGGAGCGCCACGAGTGGATGTAGAAGTTTGGGATGAAACTGGTGGGATCACGCTGCAATTCCTCGGACGTCGTCAAATTGTCGGGCTCGATGTCGGTTCGACGATCTGCGCCGAAGGCATGGTCGGTGAAGAAGAGGGCGCTCTCACGATTTTGAATCCATCATACGAATTGATTATTTAACACTTATTCATGTCCTGATGAGGTACTGGCGGTGGCGGTGGGATTTGAACCCACGGTGAAGTTTCCCCCACTCACGCTTTCGAGGCGTGCTCTTTCGGCCGCTCAGACACGCCACCAAGTCCGAGTCTACAGCCCTTACCTTGTGCGTTGTTCCTTGAAGAAATCGGTCAACAATTGCGCACACTCTGGCTCCATGATTCCAGCGATCACCTCAACCTGATGTAACGCGCGCGGATCACGCAAAATATCCCAGATTGATCCAACCGCTCCGGCTTTCTCATCCCAGGCGCCAAAGACCAAAGTCTTCATCCGCGATTGGGCGATGGCGCCGGCACACATTGCGCATGGTTCTAGAGTGACAACAATTGTATGACCATCTAATCTCCACCTACCGCTTTTCTTTGCGGCCTCACGAATCGCAACGATTTCGGCATGAGCCGTGGGATCGCAATCTCGCTCCCGTAAATTATGTCCTACACCAACAAGTTGATTCGCTTCGTTAAAGACAACAGCACCAACAGGTACATCGCCACTTGCAGTTGCAGATTCTGCAACTTCTAAAGCTTCTAACATCCCCTTCTTGTAATCAATCATAAAGTTCGTCGAATTGGGGACCAAAGCCAAGCCGGTGCGCAATCGCAGAGACCGCTTCATCTGGAAAGAGCTCTGGATCTGCAGCGAGAACTTCAATCTCCATAACGCTCATCCCAAGATCGACCAGTAGATCGATATCACCGCCAGGTTGTGATTCATCATCCTCCTCTGGAAAGGGGAGATCTAGGACATCAACCAGATCGGCAGCTAGATCATTTTCTAAGGCGTAGGTGACATCACTAATCATTATCTGAAGAGTTGTTCCAAGCGAGCGAGCGATGATAAAAAAATCTTCATCGATTGAGATCAAGGCAAGTGCGCCACCATTTGTCTGCTGCCCTCTAAGCCGATCGATAATCTCCGTCAAGTCATCGGTGCCAAGCTCTGCGACCGACCAGCGGCCATCTTCGTGCCATGCCACCACACCAATGTCGTTAGCCATGTGCTCATAGTAGGCTGACAATATGAAGATTCACATAGCAGCACACCCTCTTATTGGGCACAAGCTAACTGTCTTGCGCGATAAAAATACTAAGTCGCCAACATTTCGACAGTTAACGGATGAGATCGTCACCCTGCTCGCGTATGAAGCGACTCGTGAGATAAAAACCGTTCCCGCCACGGTAATGACTCCGGTAGCGCTTTTCGAAGGAATCGAACTCGCTCAACCTCGCCCAGTTGTTGTACCAATCCTGCGCGCTGGACTCGGCATGCTTGAAGGTATGGTGAGATTAATTCCCACTGCTGAAGTTGGCTTTCTTGGTATGGTCCGCGATCATGTGACACTTCAGGCTTCAACATATGCAAATCGACTTCCAGAAAATCTCGCAGGCCGTCAGTGTTATATCCTGGATCCAATGCTTGCTACCGGAGGGACCCTTATCGCTGCAATGGAATTCCTCTTTGAGCGTGGTGCGACAGATATAACAGCGATTACAATTTTGAGTGCACCTGAGGGTATCGCTGCCGTTGAAGATGCTTTTGCTAATAAAGATAGGAACATCACATTGGTCACCGGGGCGGTTGACGCTAAACTCAACGAACACGGTTACATCGTCCCCGGCCTTGGTGACGCCGGCGATCGCTTATATGGAGTTGTATAAATGTCATCAACAAGTCCTGGTTACGGTATAACTATTCGTGTTGAGGGTCTACCGTCAGCCGAACCAGTTGCCGAAGTAACAAATGCAATTGTTGCAGCCGGGGCAAGCATCACAGCTCTCGATGTTGTCGAATCCCATCTTGATCGAGTTGTTATTGATGTAACGTGCGATGCGATAGATGCCGAACACGCAGAACAAATCAGTGCCGCCATTTCACTGCGCCCGCATCTCACTGTACGAAAGGTTTCAGATCGAACCTTCCTCTTGCACCTTGGTGGAAAGATTGAAATTCAATCGAAAGTTCCGCTCAAAACTCGCGACGATCTTTCACGTGCCTACACCCCTGGAGTCGCTCGGATTAGCCAGGCGATAGCAAAAGATCCATCCGATGCGCGGCGCCTCACAATTAAGCGTAATACCGTCGCCGTAGTGACTGATGGCTCGGCCGTTTTAGGACTAGGAAATATTGGCCCAGCTGCTGCTCTTCCCGTGATGGAAGGCAAAGCAGCGCTCTTTAAACGCTTCGCCGATGTCGATGCTTGGCCAGTCTGTCTTGATACTCAAGATGTCGACGAGATCGTCCGCACAGTGCAAATTATCGCTCCAGTGTATGGCGGCATTAATTTAGAGGATATATCTGCACCACGTTGCTTTGAAATCGAAGCTCGGTTACGTGAACTCCTCGATATTCCAGTATTCCATGATGATCAACATGGGACAGCGATCGTTGTGCTTGCCGCACTGAAAAATGCGCTTAAACTTGTAAAAAAGGATCTTGCTACAGCAAAAATCGTGATGAGTGGCGCTGGGGCAGCGGGAACTGCAGTCGCAAATCTGCTTCGTACCGCCGGTGCGACCAATATCCAAGCATTCGACAAAGACGGTGCAGTTGGAGAAGTTACAGGAACTGTTCATGACGCTATGTCCGGGGCGGATATCTTTATCGGGGTGAGCGTGCCAAATGTAATCACCGAAGCAGATGTAAAATCGATGGCACCTCAATCCATTGTCTTCGCTCTCGCTAACCCAGATCCAGAGATTGATCCCGTAATTGCACGCAAGTATGCGGCGATTGTCGCCACCGGCCGTAGTGATCAACCAAATCAGATCAATAATGTGTTGGCATTCCCAGGTATTTTTCGTGGGCTCCTTGATGGACGTATCACAAAGATTACTGATGCCATGTTAGTCGCAGCGTCGGATGCGATTAGTGAATGCGTATCAGAAGAACAACTCAACTCAAACTTTATTATTCCGAGCGTCTTTGACCCACGAGTCGTGACAAACGTTGCTGCTGCTGTGAGAAAGTTCGGCTAATTTAAGTTTTCAAGAGCGCTTGTTGCGGCTAACCACTGCTCTTCGAGTTCGTTACTACGCTTTGTATTCGCTTCGATATTTTTTGCGACCTCAGCTAGCTTTGCATAATCCATCGAAGATTCAGCCTGGAGTGCTATGAGACTAGCCTTTTCGACTGTAGCTTTCTCGATCTGCCGATCAAGCTTCGTAATCTCCTTCTTGAGATCTCGTTGCTGCGCTGCAGTGGAGAGTCCTGATGAATTCCTCTGAACCGCGGCAGGTGATTTGCTAGCGCGACGAAGCGTTAGGTACTGCTCGACGCCACCCGGTAGATCACGCAGGCTCAGATTCCCGAGCAATCCAACAAATCGATCACAGACCCGCTCAAGAAAATAGCGATCATGCGAGATCACAAGCATGGTACCGCCAAATGAATCAAGGAGATCCTCAAGGGCGGTAAGTGTTTCGACATCAAAATCATTGGTCGGCTCATCAAGAATCAATACATTAGGACTATCCATCAACAGACGCGTGAGTTGTAAGCGTCGACGTTCGCCCCCTGAGAGATCTCCTACCGGAGTCCATTGGGCATCTTTAGAGAAACCAAGGCGTTCGCATAATTGTGATGCACTTAATTCTTTGCCATTACCGAGCTGTACTCGGTTAGCTACCTTTTCTACCGCTTCGAGGACTCGCCATGTTGGATCAAGTTCTTCTAGATGCTGTGAAAGGTAGGCGGCTTTAACGGTGACACCCGTTACGAGTTTGCCTGCACTCACCTTATTTTCACCAATCAAGGTACGGATAAGCGTTGTTTTACCAGCGCCATTCACTCCAACAATGCCGATGCGATCACCTGGACCCAGGTTCCAGTAAATATCTTTGAGTAACTCTTTATCTCCCGCCTTAATATCAGCCTGGTGGAGTTCGTACACAGTATTACCCAATCGATTCTGAGCAAAGTTAAGAAGTTCGGCTTCGTTACGAGGTGGTGGTTCGTTCGCAATCAGGGTATTCGCTGCTTCGATTCTAAATTTCGGCTTTGCAGTTCGAGCGGGTGCACCGCGTCGTAGCCAAGCAAGCTCCTTGCGGATCAACATGTTGCGCTTGCTATCTTCAACACCGCTCTGCCGGGATCGTTCTGCTTTTGACAGGACAAAAGCAGAGTATCCGCCTTCATATGTCTTAATCTCGCCATCTACAACTTCCCAGATCTGCTCTGAAATTTCGTCCAGGAACCAACGATCATGGGTAATAACCATTACGGCCAAATTAGTACGAGCCTTGATGTGAGCCGCTAGCCAGGCAACACCTTCGACATCCAAGTGGTTAGTCGGCTCGTCTAAAAGAAGAAGGTCTAAGTCAGCAACTAATAGTTTGGCAAGATTTACTCGGCGTCGTTCGCCACCACTTAAAGAATGAAATTCGCGATCCAACAAATGATCGTCAAAACCACCGAAGAGTCCAGTAAAAATTTCACGGATATCCAAGCTGGATGCCCACTCGTGTTTCTCTTTCTGACCAAGAACTACATCTCGAACAGTCGCACCTGCAGCTGCACTATCGGTTTGGCTCAGAATCCCAAGCGCTAAAGTTGCACCTTTTGCTACGCGACCCTCGTCTGGCGCTTCAATTCCTGCGAGGACTTTCATTAGTGTTGATTTACCACCACCATTGCGTCCTACAACACCGATGCGTTCGGCTGCATTAATGCCGAGCGAAACGCTATTAAGAAGTGGCTTGATTCCAAAGGATTTTGAGACCGACTCTAAGTTAACTAAGTTCCTAGCGGCCACTGGAAGATTCTAATCGAGCAGGGCTAGAGTAAGGAAATGGCTACAACATTGATCACCGACCGCCAATACGCGCTTGATTTAGATTCGCAGGATCCCCTTGCCAAGTACCGCAGTGAATTTGTTAATAACACGCCAGAGATTTGTTACTTAGATGGCAATTCACTCGGCCGTCTACCAAAGGCAACAATCAAAGCGGTTAACGATTTCATGGTGAACGAGTGGGCAAATGAAGTTGTAGAAGGTTGGGGACATTGGATTGATGAAGCCCAGCCCGTTGGGAACCTCATTGGGCGTGCCGCTCTCGGCGCCGCGGAGGGTCAGGTGCTGGCGTGTGACACCACTTCGGTAAATTTCTTTCAACTTATCGGTGCGGCTTTGACAGCACGTCCCGATCGTAAAACAATCATCGTAGATGCAGCTAACTTTCCAACCGATCGTTATATTCTGCAAGGCTATGCCGAGCGACACGGACTAAAGCTCATCACCATCAATAATGAAACTGGGAGTGAATCGTTATACGAACGTATCACGCCAGAGATTCTTGAAAAATATCTCTCCAGTGATGTTGCCGTCGTCACACTTGAAGTAATTCAATATCGATCCGGTGCTCGCAATGACATCAAGGCTCTCACTGATATCGCTCGCAAATATGGCGCGCTCGTTGTGTGGGATGCCTCCCACGCAGTTGGGGCAATTAAAATGGATTTTGACCTCAATGGTGTCGATCTCGCAGTTGGGTGTACCTACAAGTATGGCAACTCAGGTCCAGGTGCTCCTGCCTGGCTCTATGTAGCAAAACAGTTGCAAGCCGAGCTCAGAGTCCCGATCCAGGGATGGTTTGCACAGAAAGATCAATTTGCCATGGGTGCGGATTTTGAGAAGAGCCCTGATATTCGTGGCTTCCAAATCGCCAGTCCATCAATCATGGGGCTTCGCTCCATCAAAGCCTCTTTTGAGATTATCGAAGCAGCTGGAATCGAAGCGATAGCAGCAAAAGCAGCCAATGGCACAGAGATGATGATTGGACTCTTTGATGCCTGGCTTGCTCCACTTGGTTTTACACTCAATACATCACGCAATTCAAACGAACGCGGTGGGCATATTTCACTTATTCATCCAGAGGCAAAACGTATCGCTGTGGCACTACGTGAATTTGCGCTGGTAATCCCAGATTACCGCGAGCCGAACTCCCTTCGTGTTGCGATTAGCCCGCTTCCTACGAGCTACGTTGAAGTCTGGGATGGATTCCAACGGCTAAGAGATCTAGTCAGCATACGTCAATATGAAAAAATCTCGGTGGAATCACAGCGTGTCTCGTGAGTGATTTCGATGCCGCTCTTACCTACAGCTCCTACTTGGCCGTTGATGAATTACTCGAGCTGCAGCGCCCAGTGTCTGAGGGTCCCGAACACGATGAGATGCTCTTTATTATTATTCATCAAAGTTACGAGTTATGGTTTAAACAACTTATTCATGAAATTAAATGTGCAGCGCAAGATATGGAAGAAGGAAGTACTTATCGGGCACTTGCAACCCTAGGTCGCATCCGCACAATTCTTAAAGTCTGCGTGTCTCAAGTAGACATTCTAGAAACACTAACGCCGCTACAGTTCAGTTCTTTTCGAAATCGCCTCGCCTCATCATCCGGATTTCAATCTGCACAGTTCCGAATAGTCGAAGCGCTATTCGGACGCCGTGATGTAAAGATGGCAGCCCACTTACCACCTCACGAACAAGAGAAAATTTCACTTATCACGGCGCAAAGATCTCTCTGGGACTCGGCCTTGGTTTACATTAACGGTCGGGGTTTCCCGATCCCACATCAATATTTAGAACGGGATTTTTCAGAGCACTATGCTCCAAATACTGAGGTTCAATCTGCTCTCATCGCTTTACATAAAGAGGATCCAGAAGGAGCAATGCTCTGTGAGCGGTTACTGGATATTGATGAGGGCCTGCAAGAGTGGCGTTATCGCCATGTAAAGATGGTAGAACGAACGATCGGCCATAAAACTGGTACTGGTGGATCATCTGGAGTGAGCTATTTAAGCAGCACTCTTTTCAACCCAGTCTTCGCAGATTTGTGGCAGATTCGAGATCAGCTTTAGGCACTCAAGATTAGTAACTTACTGGTCTATGGTGAACTGCATCTTCCAGACTGCTGGAAATGCCAACATCGCGGTAACAACGATCGCACTGAGAACTGCAAATCCAAAGAAGGTGCTCCGTAAACCGATTGAATTCGCCAACGGCGCAGCGAGGGCGACGCCTATGGGACGAGTAAGCAAACTGCCCATGCCATCAAAAGATGAGACTCGGGAGAGCGACTCCTTCGGGACTTCTCGTTGTAAAGCGGTACTCCAAATTGCACCCCACAAGTCGAAATTAATCCCGAAGAAGAATGCAAAGAGCGCAATTACTAACACTGAATTACTCGTGGCCAGAGCCACCATATAACCACAAATTGCGTACGTGCCAAGAAGTAAGAAACGCATGGGATACTTGGGCCGAAATTTAAGGGCAATCGCCGAGCCCACTAGGTAACCAACAAATTCACTCGCCACAATTTGGGCCCACGAAGAAGCACCTTGAAATTTCTCAATTGCGAGCAATGGCCCAAGTACTGAATCAACTGCCGACCAACACATGATGATGGAGGAGAAGCCCGCAACAATAATGACGATCCAGCGAAAAGAGAGAAAAACTTTCCACCCATGTAATAAATCATCAATCACGGTATTCGCCGATGCCGGAGCGCTAAAAGTGAAATGGCGAAGTGTTAGGACAATCGAACCCGCACATATAAAAGTTAACGAGTCAATAATCAACGCGATGGAGCTGCCCTTTGTTGCAATGATCCAGCCACCGATTGAGGATCCTAAGATCAACATTAAATTAGATAACATTTGGGTGAGTGCGTTGGCACGCATAAGCTGATCTTCTTCGACAAGAGCAGGTATTACTCCTGCCAACGAAGGCCAGAAAATCGCCCACATCACGCCAAAGTTAATCTGCGCCACAAGTAAGAACCAAAAGGGGACATGCCCTGTCGTAAACCAAATCGCCTGGACTAATAAAATAAGCCCGCCCCAAGCATCGCTAAGAGCTGCCATCCTGATCCGCCCATAACGATCAGCAATGACTCCACCAAAAGGACTCAAAATTAAAAAGGCAACCGAGGTTGAGGCAACCACAACCCCAAGTTCTGTTGCCGAACCACCGCGCATGTGCAAAATCGCGAAGGCCAGTGCGATCGTTCCCATCCCATTACCGAAATTTGAGATTAATCGGGCTGCTAGGAACCGTTGGAAATTACGTCGCGATAAAATAGCGCGAACTGACATCACTTATCGCGTCCCTCGATATCCTTCAAAACGCGATGGATATCTGCTGAAATCTTCTTAAGTTCAGCGAGCTCAAGATTAGCCGTAGCTCGTGCCTCTTTTGCCAGCTCAAACTCTCCTAAGGATGCAGTATGAGTCTCGTTAATTTTTAACTCAACAGATGCTGATGCAACATTTTGACCAACCATAATGATCGAAAGAAGAACTAGTTGTAAAAATGTTTGTGCTACCCAAGCGACGATGGTGATGAGGTCGTGGCTCTTGATCGCAGCTGGTAAAGATATTAGAGCAATCGCGGCAAACAGGTAGGCACACCACATCGTGGAAACACCATTTGTGATCTTCGCGGCAAGCTTAGAATTGAAGTTATCGATTCTGCTCATGGTCCTGACCTTACTTCACTTTCAATAGATTCTCAGGCTTCCACGATGAAGGTGGGGCAAGTAGATGATTCATGGGCACTACAATTAGTTAAATGCGCGGCCTACCCTCAAAAATTGTAGCTGGCCTTTCCATTAGCCTGGTGCTTTTCTCAGTCGCATTTAGCCTTTTTGCAAAGAGTGCTGGATCAGCTATCCCTAGATCACAGGCACTTTCAGGTGCAGCTCAATCGCATGGCGGTGATACCAATATTCTCTTGCTGGGTCTGGATTCACGTCGCGCTAATGACGGATCAGATCTCCCCCGCAAACTTCTAGATTTCATGCATGTTGGCTCAACGAGCCAAGTTGGTGGGTACAACACAAATACCATGATTTTGATTCACATCCCAGCTGATGGGAAAAAGGCGATTGCGGTATCGATACCTCGGGATGATTATGTCGATGTACCTGGACAGAGACCTAAGAAGATTAAAGAGGCGTATGGCTACGCAAAATATGCATCTGAATCTGCTCTTTACAAGCAAGGTATAAAAAATCCCGCGCTCGAATCACTTTCTCGCGAAGCTGGCCGGACCGCAACTATCAAAACGATCTCGAACCTTCTCCAAGTTCCCATCGACCACTTCGCCGAGATAAATCTCGTTGGCTTCTATGACCTTGCAAATGCGGTCGGTGGAATCCAAGTCTGTCTCAATCATGCCGTGAGCGATCTTCAATATTCAGGTGCAGTATTCCCAGCTGGGTTACAGACGATCACAGGTGTGGATGCCCTGAAGTTTGTGCGCCAACGCCATGGTTTGCCGAATGGTGACCTCGATCGAACCCATCGTCAGCAAGCCTTTATCACGGGAGTTATTACTAAGTTCCGTACTCAAGGGATTTTTGGCGATATTGGAAAGGTCTCTGCACTTCTCAATGTAGCGAAGAAAGATGTAGTAATCGATAGCGGTTGGGATGTTCTCGGTTTCTTGCCACAAGCGAAGGCGCTGACAGGTGGCAACATCACATTCCATACTCTTCCTATCGAGGGCTACACATCCATCAATGGTCAAGCGGTCAATAAGATAGACCTCCCAACTGTCAGAAAGTTTGTACAGGATTTATTTCATCCAGTGACTCCATCGCCAAGCAGCTCTGCTAGCACCTCACCCACTGCTAAGCACCCCATCAAGTCAACACCACCTGCCAAAATTAACTATGCCCAACTTGCAAATGGAACTGGCGTAGACGGCTCAAAGATTCCTTGTGTTAATTAGGATGAATTGATGCTCTATCCATTCTTAGCTCTCTTCGTCGGTGCTCTCACAGCTATCCAATCTCGATTAAATGGTCAACTATCCAAAGATATTCATAATGGAATTGCAGCGGCGCTGATCTCCTTTGGTTCGGGTTGGGTGGTTCTCTTAGTTCTATGTTTCGGTCTAAAAATCGAACGGACTGGACTTCGAAATATCTGGCGTGGTGTTTCATCTGGCCGATTACGCAGATGGGAAATCATCGGCGGAATGGGGGGCGGCTTCTTTGTTGCTACTCAATCAATAACTGTTCCAAAACTCGGTGTTGCAATCTTTACGATTACCACAGTGGGCGGGCAGACAGTTGCTTCGCTACTGGTAGATAAATTAGGTATCAGCCCTGCTGGGAAGAAACTCATTACCGTTCCTCGAATATTTGCCGCGATTATGACGCTCTTCGCTGTAACTATCGCAGTATTCCCTGACCTCTCAAAAGCAACCTTCTCACTCTTCCCAATTATGCTCGCCCTCAGCGTTGGTATTGTGATTGCATTTCAACAAGCTCTTAACGGCCGAGTCAATGTCGTTGCTACGAGACCACTTGCCACCGCCTTCCTCAATTTTATTATGGGAACGATCGTTCTCATCGTCGCCCTCATGATCAATCTAGCCAATGGCGGAACGATCTCTCACCTCCCCTCTAATCCTTGGATCTATGCCGGAGGTCCTATCGGAGTTATCTTCATCTCAGTCTCGGCCTTTACTGTGAAACACTTGGGAATTCTGAACTTTGTCCTTGCCAGCGTCACTGGCCAGCTAACCGGTGCGCTCCTTCTTGATTGGTTACTCCCCGCAGCCCATGGATCTGTGAGTGGATTCCTTGTTACGGGAGTTGCAATGACGATTGGGTCGATACTTCTAGGTCGCTATTTCGAAGCCCGCAAGCGATAATTGAGCCGTGCCAAAGATCCAAGCCCCAACGCTTATCGCTCATCGCGAATTGCGTCGCCAGCAATTAATGAACGCCGCCATGGAGTTGGCACTTAATGATGGTGCGGCTGCAATCTCAGTCGCTGCGGTAGCGGCGAAAGCTGGGCTCGCTCGCTCATCAGTCTATGAATATTTCGAAAGTTCGGCTGATCTTGTCGCCGATCTTGTGATCGAAGAATTAAATTACTACACCGAGCGTCTCGCAGTTGCAATTAAAGATGTTGTCGATCCATTCGACCAGATTACTCAATGGATTGCCGAGGGTTTGCGTTATGTTGCCGACGGTCGACATATGTTGGTGAAATCGCTCAATACGATTCAGGCTCCAGCTCACCGCAAAGATGAAATTTCGCTAGGTCACCGTAAATTGTTGGCGCCATTGCGCCGAGCGCTCATCGAGACTGGGATTCAAGACCCGATGTCTGCTGCGGCCTTCTTGCAGAGTGTTACCGATGCGGCGTCGATAAGAATCGATACCGGAAATGATGCAGAGCTCGAAATCGAAAGTGCAACAAAATTTGCACTTGCAGGACTCCGAGCTCTGGTCTAGTTCTTTTACTTAGTAACAGCCACGGTAACTTTTGTATCTAACGCCGCGTAATTACTTGTACCAGCCGCCTTTGCAGAGATAATGCAGCTCCCAACAACTGAGCTTTTCACTACTCGACCTGTTACAAGACAACCAGTGGTCGTTGTTGCATAAGAAATTTTCTCACCAAATGTTGTCGCAGATGGAAGAAGCTTCGACTTATCAACAATTGCGGTGAACGCTGAAACTTTAAGGCTTTGAACTGCTGGATTCACGAAGAATGGAAAGTGCGATGTCTTCGCTGCATGAGTGAGATCGCCTGGTGCGGTGACGGCGATATCGCATTGTCCAGCGCCCTTCAGCGCATCGACAACACTTCCCTTAACAGGGCAGAGCATGGGTGTGTATGACTTGATTGTTGCCGTTACGCCAGATCCTGTTGTGACGGTAAAGGTCACCGGCGTCCGGTACTGAATCACTCCAGGAACGTTGGCCGTCGCCACCTTGCCATTGATTGATACTGAGAGAGTATCGGTCGGAAGCATAGATGTTGAGGTTTGAGCTGCAGTTGCTCCTGCATTACCCATACTTGCCGCAAATGTGAGAGGAATGAACTGGTCTTCTGATAGATCAGCTGTAGCAGTGTGATCTAACCGAATGAAGATTCCACATTGTTGGCGAAGACAATCTGCGCCCCATGAGCGTCCGTTATCGACAACGAGGACGACGTCTCCCTTGATCGATGCCGCTCCACCTGTTGTATCTGCAGATATCCAGAGTTGCGTAGCAGCATTAGTTGCTGTTGGGCGTGCCCCAGCGGCAGGCTTTACCGCTTCAAGGACATAGAGACCGCGTGCAGTTGGGAAGCCGGATAGCGCTAAGTGAATATTAGTTGGCTTATCAGCGGAGAGCCCAGTGAAAGGACCGCCCTGCACCATTGTTGCGGCTAGCGCCTGGGGTGCAAGTATGACCCCAAGGGTTAATGCGAGTATTGCTGAAACGAAGCGCTTCATATTTCCTGCTTTCTTTGTTGGCTATTTTTTAAAAGTTAGGGGAAGTGCAATGTCATACGTACGATCAGTACCACGAGTGTGATCGGCACGGGTGTAAATCGCACATACAATTTTCCGGCAATCTAGAGCTTTACTATTTGGTACCGCGATTAAAGGTGAAACTTTGAGTCTAAAGACAAATCGACCGCCCGGCAGAAACGGCTTTGCTAAACCAATGCCATAACTTGGTGGGTTCGAGCTAATCCAGTCGGCTGCACCGAGTGCTCCGGTCTTGTCAGCCCCGCCACCACATGGCGTTGGTAAATCCCCTTTGGGAACTACCTTGCACAATGCAACATAAATCCCAATCGTCTCATCAAAGTGCTGGCCTGTTATTACTAACGAGTCACCACTCTTGATCGCAACAACCTTCGAGACGCGCAACGATTCACCGTGAACGCCTGTGACTGAGTTACTTGCAGCGAAAGATGTAGTAGCCGGCTGATTTAGCATGATTGTTGTCATGAGAAGGCCTATAACTAGTCTTTTGCGCACGTCGGTAATGTAGGGCCTTTTCTACGCTGGAATACCGACACTTTCTGTCGCCTAGTCGGGATAACCTCTGAAAGAATTGGGTCATGAAAAAGTTGAGCGTGTTCCTGTTTGGGATAGCTCTCTTATTGACGGGATGCACGACAGTAGCAAGTACTGTGTCCGATATATCTGCTGCGGATATCACATTACCAATCGTGCATTCTGGTGAAGTATCTGCAATAAAACGTGTGGTGGCGCTGGCAAATGGTTCGGCAGAAATTGTTGCTGCCCTTGGCTATGAACCATTACTGGTTGGCCGTGATGTCGCCTCAACCATGCCGTCACTGAAAACAATCCCTATCGACAATCCAGGTCATAACATATCCACCGAAACTGTATTGGCACAAAAGCCTGACCTTATTCTCATTGATAGCAACACCTCGCCAACTTCTGCACTGATAACCCTTAAGGCAACTGGTATCAAGATTGTTACCATCCCATCAACCTTCGAGCTGAAAACTATTGGTGAAAAAGAGCAGGCCATTGCGAGCACTCTTGGAGTACCCCTCGCCGGCAAATTATTAGTCCAGCAAATTAACTCGAGTACTCAAAAGAGTGACCCTACAAAAGTCCTCTTCCTGTATCTACGAGGAAGTTCCAGTATCTATCTGATCGGCGGTAAAGGTAGTGGCGCTGATTCACTTATTACTGCGATGGGCTTCACTGACATTGGCGCGGCTAATTTAGCCCAACCGTTTAGTGCCATGAGCGCTGAAGAATTAATTAAACTCAATCCAGATGTAATTCTCCTGATGACCAAAGGGCTCGCCTCTGTTGGTGGAATCACTGGTCTCATTCAGTTGCCGGGTATCGCCCAAACAAGCGCTGGTAAGCATAAGCGAGTAGTGACTGTTGATGATTCATTACTGCTCTCATTCGGTCCGAGAACGATTCCACTTATTCCACGACTTAGAGCAGATATCGTGAAGGCGTCGATCCTATGAAGAAGTTATTGTTGTATCTACTCTTTAGCACGATCGGCTTAGTTCTTTTTGCGTTCTCGTTACGGACTGGAATCGTGCAACTCCACTCATCGTTATGGAGCTTGCTGACCCAACACACTGGCGTGGATGCCACCACGGTGTGGCAAATTAGATTGCCACGTGCGCTGGGAGCAGTGGTTATCGGTGGTGGGCTCGGAATTGCCGGAGTTATGGCCCAGGGAATATTCCGTAACCCGCTAGCCGAACCAACTTTGATCGGCCTATCAAGTGGAGCGACTCTGGGAACAATAACTGTCATCTCATCTGGTGCTGCTACTTATGGATCAAGAACCAATGCGGCTTCTGCTGTTCTCTTCGCCATCCTCGCTGCAGTATTGGTTCAACTCCTGGCCCCTAATAAAGGTTATGGATTCCTTCTAACCGGTATCGCACTCTCAGCAATATTGACCGCTATGGCCGGCTTGATCATCTCGATTTCATCAAAACCAGGAATTCAAAGTTTGGCGTTTTGGAATTTCGGTTCGTTATCATTATTAACTAATCACACCTTGCAAGTTATTGCGCCCTTTATTGAAGTAGGGGTCATCATCTCATTCTTTGTTGCACGCAGACTCGACGCATACTCATTGGGCGAGACGAGTAGCCATTATCTGGGTATCAATCCAAAGCGCCTACGGTTGCTGGCAATTATCGCGATGGCCTTCTTGGTTGGTGCATCGGTGAGCGCCGTCGGCTCGATCGCTTTTTTGGGCTTATTAGTTCCTCACATTGTGCGCTTACTCGTCGGACCAGCTCATCGAAGGATGCTGACTTTCTCAGCGATTATTGGCGCAACGCTTTTACTTCTAGCAGATCTGCTGGCGCGTACAATTTTTCAGCCGCATGAGATCCCCCTTGGTTTGATAACAAGTTTAATCGGTGCTCCATTACTCATTCTCTTGCTGCGCACCAAGCAGAGCCAGTGGGTGGCAAATGATTGAAATAAAGAAGATTTCCTTTGCCTACGGCGATAATCACATCTTCGAAGATTTCTCGGCAGTGGTCTCTAATAAATGTGCAACGCTGCTGGGAGGGCCAAATGGTTCGGGCAAGTCAACTCTGCTCCAATTAATTGGCGGGGTCCGCGCTCCTGACTCTGGTTCGATTGTCATTAATGGTCACGCGATATCTAATCTAAAGACGAAGGAACAAGCGCAGCTTCGATCAATTTCTCCGCAGCGACGAATCTTCGAACTTGCCTTCACCGTTAAAGAGATCTTTGCGGTCGTTAAACCAAAGCAGAGAGCTTCCCATTCAGGCGAAATCTTTGAGGCGTTAGACCTCTATGAACTCTTCGAAGCTAAAGTGACAGAACTATCACTCGGCCAACAACAGCGAGTGAGTGTGGCTCTTGCGCTGATTCAACGCGCTGAGTACTACTTGCTCGATGAGCCACTGAGTGCACAAGATGCTATCTACACTCAAAAGCTCTTAGGCCTTATTTCTATACTCAGCAAAACGACCGGCATTCTGGTTATTAGCCATAGCACCGGTCATATTGCTCAATATTTTGACGAGAATATCTATCTTTCGTAATTACTTACTTTGTACGTGGCTTTTTCTTTCCGGCAGCTTTCTTCACCACATTCTTTTTTACCGCAGGCTTACCTGGGCGACCAGGCTTTGAACTCTTTGGAGCCGCCTTCTTGCCGGCCTTCTTCGCAGCCGACTTTGCACGGAAACCATCTGCTGACTTTGTTAGTGGATCAAACTTGTCTGTCCGAAATGGCTTCGCCGCCGCTGTTTTTTTAACAGGACGTTCACCTCTTGTTCCTTTTTCTCCGCGCTCCTCACGTGCCGGGCGTTCTGAATTGCGGACTTCTTGTGGAGTCCACTTCTTCTTGGGTGCTCGATCGCGTGGATCAAAATCTGTACGGACCGGACGAGCCGAACGATCATTTGGTTTAGCTGAACGATCATCTCGTGCCGGACGAGCCGAACGATCATCTCGAGCGGGGCGATCACTTGGACGTGCGGGGCGATCGTTACGATCAAATGACCGTGGAGCCGGACGCTCTTCACGTGCAGGGCGATCGGTCGCACGCGCGGGACGATCATTGCGCTGCGGGCGTTCATAATCCCGAACCGGCCGCTCATTATTACGGAATTCAACAACCTGCTCTGGCTTATCTTTCTTCACAAATCCAGCACGACCTCCGCCACCACTGTTGCCTTTATACGGAGCACGTTCGCGCTTTGGATAATCAGGACGATCTTGGTTACGAGCTGGGCGTTCATCACGACCGTCACGACCCCCGCGGTCACCGCGGTTGCGACTCCCTGGCTTACGTGAGCTTTCATGCTTCTCTGGTTCAGCTTGAATCGGTATCCCTGATGGTTCTTGAGCGCCAGTTACACGAACGAGCTCGTTATCTGATGGCTTCACAAAAACTTCAGCAAGCTTGACCGCTGCGCGTGACGCTAATCCGTGGATGCCCTTCTTTTGCTTAGAAGTTGCGAGGGTGACGACTGTGCCAGATGAACCAGCACGTGCAGTACGACCTGCGCGATGGAGATAATCTTTGTGGTCAGCAGGTGCATCAACGTGAACTACGAGTGAAACATCGTCAACGTGGATTCCACGTGCCGCTACATCTGTAGCGACAAGTGCGTTGGTCTTCCCATCCTTAAATGCTGCAAGTACGCGCGTACGTTGGCCTTGTGACTTTCCGCCATGCAATACTCCGACCGGGACTCCTGCGCGAAGCATCTTTTCAGCAAGTTTATCTGCACCATGTTTTGTTCGGACAAAGAAGATTGTCCGACCTTCACGTGCTGCGATTTGTGTTGAAATTAAATCTTTATGCGCTTGATCCATAATTAAAATATGGTGAAGCATGCGACCCGCTGTTGTCTTTTCATTTTCCAATGAATGTGTAACAGGGTTCTTTAGGAACATCTTGACGAGAGTATCAACATCGCGATCGAGAGTGGCAGAGAAGAGGAGACGCTGACCATCTTTCTTTGTTAGCGCAAGGATCTCTTTCACTGACGGTAAAAATCCCATATCAGCCATCTGATCAGCTTCATCGAGAACTGTAATCTCGACCTCACTGAGATTTATGTGGCCCTTGTCGAGAAGATCCATGAGTCGCCCAGGTGTTGCGACAATGATTGGAACGCCACGCTTTAGAGCTTGTATTTGGCGCATATAGGGCATGCCACCCGCTACAACTTGTGAGTTGAGATTGACGGTACGAGAAAGCGGAGCAATAACTTCACTGATCTGCACCGCTAATTCGCGAGTCGGTGCGAGAACTAATCCAAGTGGATGGTGTGGACGAGCAGTGCGTCCTGCTAAGCGAGTCATCATCGCTAGACCAAAGGCAAGAGTTTTACCTGATCCGGTCTGACCGCGGCCAAGAATGTCGCGCCCTGCGATCGCTTCAGGAAGGGTCGCTTCTTGAATCGGGAAGGGGCTTGTTTTACCTTCATCTGCCATAGCCTGCGCCAACGCAGGGTGAACGCCAAGTTTTTCAAAAGACATAGTTATACCTATATACCAATCGGGACATCAAGCGCGTCTCGATGGTGCAATTGAATAAGACTCGCATTTGGGGTTGTTGCAGTGGCAACAATGGCAGGAGTTTACCAGCCTTAACGAGGGTGAGTTACCGCGAGTCCAATAGCCAAAGCAATGATTCCTATCGCAGAGATCGCGGTTAAAGCACGACGTACTGCCGGGCGCTCGAGAAAGAGTGATGATTTATGCACTGCAATAATGAGGGCTGAGTACCAGAGCATGGATGTCAGTGTTTGAACACAAGCAAGCAAAAAAATTCCAAGCCCCAGGTTGAAATTCTTGGGGACAAACTGTGGGATGAATGCGACAGCAAAGACCGCTGCCTTTACATTTGTTAAATTAGTAATTAAACCTAACCGGTAGGCCCCAACGAAAGATTGCTTGGCGCCACTCGTAAGATCAAACTTTCCAAATTCTTTCTTGAGTTGCCATAGTGTTTGAGCAGAGAGGAATGAAAGAAAAATAACCCCAGACCACTTCAAAATATTGAAGGCTAAATGTGATTTTGTAAATACTACGGATAAACCAATACCAGACATGGCACCCCAAATAAGCAGACCGGTACTATTCCCGGCGACGCTATAAAAAGCTGCGCTACGACCGCCTACTAATGATTGACGCAATATCATCGCCACACCCTGGCCGGGAACCATGGCAAGAATCAGCGCTGTTAAAGCAAAGGCTGGGATAACCGAGAGCACTACCGAACAATCTGGCGACGCAGTGATGAATACCTATCTGCGAGTGGATCGAGCACCTTTATCGGCGAGCCATGCGCTCGTGAAAGTAGCAGGTCGGCAAATTCTGGATTTCGTGCAAGGACCGGGCCATGCAGGTACGTACCAAAGATATTTCCATCAATCGCGCCGTCGCTCACGCCATCACCATTCCCGTGGCCGACTACAACAGAGCCAAACGCTTCAACTCCTACACCGAGGATTGTTTTTCCACCATGGTTCTCAAATCCTGTGAGATTAATTTCTAGTAGTTTTGAGTGAATCGCAATATCACCCACATAACGCTCTACTCCTGGTGTGGTTATGATGTTTAAAAGTCCCAAGCCACGTTGCTCGGTATTGTTCGCATAGAAACTCTTACCAAGTATTTGAAAGCCAGCACAGATTGCGAGAATAATGGCGCCCTTCTCTACCGCACCATGCAAGGCACCACTACTGAGCGCATTACAGGAGAGAATCTGCGCAGCATCTTCTGCACCTCCCAGCAGGTAAATATCGCCATTACTCGGAAGTGGCTCACGATAGCTAATGTCTACCACCGTAGTATCAATTCCGGCCAGTCCAGCGCGATAAGCGAGGACCTCGGCATTCCCTTGATCGCCATACGTGCCGAGTAATTCATTATGAATACGAATGATCTTCATCCGACCACCAAACTAAAAAATGCAGTGTAGGCAGCTAATACTTCCACTGATCCCAAACCGAGCGCCTCAATCGCCTCATCAAAGGTATCAACCAAGTTGCTCTCGATACCCTCGGTGTGGATTCGATAGGCGAGATCGACGCCACGTTCACCAGTAACGATGACCTTTTTACCTTTAAGCGCCACAAATGAAACATCCCAAATCCAAGAGGTATCAATGCCGTCTACCTCGCGAGCGTTGAGTATCAGGATCACATTATTGCCAACTACTCCGGCAAGAGCTTCGCGCCAAGAAGCTGGGTTCTTTGTAAGCCGAACCCGAGCTGTTACCGCACCAAATACTTTCTCTGTTGTACGTTCCATGCCGCGATAATCACTTCGAAGTGCAATATTAGTCAGAGCGTCATGAACGCCAACCGTATCGGCTGCAACTGATGCGAGAACAAAGTTGCGATAACCAGCAGAGCCACTCTGATAAATCTGATTCGCCGACTCATTACTTAAACCACATTCACATTGATAGCGACCATTCACCCAATCTAGGTAGCGGCCACAGGATGGACACACTGCGCCATCTGCATGCCTGCCATTAGCTGCACCATCAAAAGAGATACGTATAACAGAGGCCGCGCCCATAACCGCGTAATTAATAAACGGATCATCAATATCTGCGATAAAAATAGTTGTGGGTTCTGCGTCAGTACATGTATCTCTCCACCGTGTTGCTACTCGTTTTACTTCGTGCATGCGATGTAATTGATCACGACTTAAATTTAGAAGCACTACAACAGCGGGCTTGGTTTGCGCCATTACTTCAGGGAGGTGGAGCTCATCAACTTCCAACACGGCAAATACTGAATCCTGCATTAGAGCGCCCGCTACTCCACGGGCCAAGTTGGAACCACTGGCTGAAGTTACGACGCTTCCTATAGTACGAACTTGTGAGACGAGCTCCTTAGTTGTTGAGGTCTTACCATTTGTCCCTGAAACTAAGATAACAACTCGTGATTGCGCCAAGAGCGTGATTGCGTTTGGACAGAGCGCAAGGAGAATACGGCCAGGTAGGGTTTCACCAGATCCACGGCGTAGAAATTTTGATAGAAAGCCGGCGCTCTGAGCGATTGCTAGTGCAAATGTTAGGCGCAGCTTCTCCACGTCGTAATCCTAAGGCTTAACCGCCTGAATAATCTGAGCCGATACCCATTTCCGTAGTTCGTATGCCGCATCAACATACATCCCGTGCCCAAAGAAGCCATGAATCATTCCTGGCCACTCTTTAAGCACGACCGGCACTCCTGCATGAGCTAACTTTTCGCCATAGGCAACGCCTTCGTCACGCAAGACATCGTGTTCAGCCAGAGCGATAAATGCTGGAGCTACATGATCTAACCGGGTTGCCTTCATAGGAACGGCATATTGATTGAGACGTTCTTCTTCTGGAATATAACTCTCCCAAGCCGATTGCATTCCGACCGCTTCCAATCCAAATCCTGTTTGGTGGTCGAGGTACGACTGTCGCTCAAAGCCCATATCAACGCATGGATAAATCAAAATCTGGAAGGCAAGTGTGATGTCACCAGTGTGTGCCGCTTTCAGCGCAACAGCTGCAGCAAGATTTCCACCTGCGCTATCACCGCCAACGCCAATCTTCGTCGGGTCGATCCCAAGTTCAGCGGCATGATCGCGTACCCATAATAACCCTGCGTAACAATCGTCGAAAGGTATTGGGAAAGGATGCTCTGGTGCCTTCTGATAGTTAATTGCAATAACTACCGCACCACTCTCCTGTGAAATATTCGATATCTGAGGTGCGTACCGAAGCGTCCAATTGAATATCCACCCACCGCCGTGAAAATAAACGAGCGTCGGTGCTCCTGGTTCCACATTCTTAGGCGTATAAATAACGGTATGAAGATCAGCGGTAGGTGATGTTACATACGTATGTCGTTCGGTGACATCAGTAGCCATTGGGCCTGCAATGTTCCGCCAATTTGCTGGATCCGCCCGTATTTCTTCCACTGTTGGATTCTCAATCAGTAGCGCGGTCGCTTTGCGGAATTCAAGATATTTTACCGTCTGCGGATCAAGAGTCATAGGAAAACTTTATTCACTCAAGGGTATTTTGGAAAGTATATTTGGAGCCTCAGGCCGGGATTGAACCGGCGACCTGTCCATTACGAGTGGACTGCTCTACCACTGAGCCACTGAGGCCGATCTAGCAAGGAAGAAGAAGTTTATGAGATAACTGCGCCATTACTAAATCCAACCGACACAATTCCTGATTCGCCATCAACGGCTGCCGGATCAAGCCATGAAAGTTCAAGGTCACGAAGTGCAGCATGAATATCATCTTTAAACCATGAATCATCGAGTTCGCCTTTTGCAGCGATTTCGATCTTTGTAATTTCAGTATGAGCCTTGCCATCTACTGATGGATGATCGCTGCCAAGCCATTGAATAAAGAATGGTAATTCTGGTTGATCAGCAATCTCAATAACACCAAGCTGTTTCCATTGCAGCTCTGATCCATCAGGACGCTTGCGATGTCCTTCAGTTGCAGGACGACCAAACTTTTCTTCAATCCGCGAAATATCTTTTGTTGAGAAGACCCAGGTGAGCCATCCGCCACCTTCATTGGCTTTCTTGGTGACCGCTCTACCCCACGGCGTTGCATCAGCAGCTGGATGATCGAGTGGGCAGACAACTTCGATGTACTGACCATTTAAAAGTGCAGCTGTGAAATTCCGTGTTCCAAATCGTGGATGAATCCCACCATCAACAAAAGAAGTCCCTAGTTGACTACCGATTCTCTGGACAACATCTGAGATGCGATCATGGCTGGCAACGTATGAGATGTGGTCGAGGCGCATACCCGAATCTTGCACCATCCGCAGGGCTCCGTTTTACCAATCCGCCGGTAAAAATACGCTCAGAAAATGAGTATTTATGCCGCTTTACAGTTCACCTGACCAGTCGGAGCCACTCCGGTAATTAGGTAGGCATCGACCTTTGAATCGATACAAGCCGACCCACGATTGTGACCAGTGTGTCCATCACCAACAAAGGTCAAGAGCACAGATTGTGCAAATTCGTGGTGGAGAGATTGTGCCCATATATAAGGAGTCGCTGGATCACGGGTCACTCCAATGACCAAGATGGGGGGTACTGAGCGAAGAGCTGTGAAATCAGTAGTGACAGACGGTGGAGCTCGCCAGAACTTACATGCAAGTCCGGCATATACCAGGTAAGGACCGAAGGTTGGAGCTGCCCTCGTAAAGAGTGGTTGATCCGCCGACATCTGTTCTACCGATCGAGGATCAGTGAAATCCAAACATGAGATGACTGTTTGAAGATCACTCTGATTACTTACAAAATGCCCAGCACTATCTCGATTGTTGTAGCTATCCGCCATGGCTAGCAAGGTCGTTGCTGATCGCTTCTGCAAAAGATCAGTGAGTGCGGTGGAGAGTTCGGGCCAACCGGTCAAGGGATCGTAGAGCCCCGATGCAATCCCAGTGACCGCAAGAGCTTGGGTTAAAGTCCGCTTATCAGATTTAATTGGGTGGCTTGCTAATTGATCAATTGCGGATGCCAGATTTTTTTTGATGATCATTGGATGGGTCTGAAGAAAACTCGTAAGCGCTAACTCGAAGCCCTTTGCTTGATATAAATTTTGATTGAGTAGAGATTCTTTAGGATCAATTGCCCCATCAAGAACCATCTTGCCAACGTGTGTCGGGTAGAGGTTGGCATACAAGGTCCCAAGATAAGTTCCATATGACTTTCCCAAATAATTCAGTTTTGCATCACCAAGCAATCCACGTAACAACTCCATATCTCTTGCGCCGTCGAGTGTTGAGTAGTGACCAAGTCGTTTTCCAGCGGCTAGGGCGCATTTATTTGCGAAATCTCGAGCGGAAGCGATTGCGCTTTTCAGGGAACTCTTTCCCGTAACTTTTCCATCACCGCTTAAAAGTGCATCTTCCTGAGGGTCGGTTAAACAGCGAATGGGCTCCGAATGGCCAATCCCACGTTGATCGAAGCCCACGATGTCATATCGATTCGAAACCGCAGAAGAGAGAATCGACTCCCAATTAAATGCATAATCCACCCCAGAACCACCTGGACCACCTGGATTGACGAGTAAAGAGCCCAATCGCGTCGTGGGAGATGTCGCTGGATGCCTAAGAATAAAGAGTGAAAATGATTGATTGGGTACGATTTTCGCATAATCGACCGGGACTACCATGGTTGTGCATTGCAGGTTCGTATCGCATGCACTCCACTTTAACTTCTGACTTTGATAGTCGTGAAGGGTCACAAACTTTGCGGTGCTTATACCTGGCTGCGTAGAAATGCTTTTATGGAAATATCCGTAAATAGAAGTCGAGAGAATTATTAAAAGGAGAGCAATCGCAAAGGTTTGAAAATTTCTCTTCAACGAAGTTGCACCATCATCGCTTCGATTACCAAGAGTGGAGCGGCATTCAGTAAGAGATTCGCCCTGGTTTTCATAATAATTTCAATTTTTGCCAGAGTTTGCTCAGGGGTGCTGGTATTTGCTAGCCCCCGAATAATGTCACCAAGATCAATATTTATATTTTCATGAGTGGCTCCTGTTTGAGTCAACAAAATATCACGATACAAAGTGGCGATATCAAGAAGTGCTCGATCGAGATAATCACGTACCATTCTGGTCTGCCGTGATTTCTGTTCCTTCTCGCGTTCTTTCACAGCTTTCGATCCACCAGCAACCATCTTGCTTCCTTGCTGGCCCCATGCCTGCTTGAGTGCTGCCAACTCGGTCTCGTTCCGACGCTCGGCATCACCTTCGGCTTGCGACTTAGCCGCCGTTACCAATTGTGCTGCTGCTGCAAAAGCTGAAGCTATATCAACAACAGTTGTTGGTAGCTTTAAGATATCGCTCCGAATATCGCGTGCGCTTTGGTCGCGTGCCAGATATCGAGCCCGGCCGATATGGCCTTGAGATGCTGCGGCCGCGAAGTTGGCGAGGGTGGTTGATATCCCTTCGCTTTGGAGTAAGAGAGAGACTGCTGGTGCTGATGGCGTGCGAAGTGTGAGATTCCGCGTTCGCGACCTAATAGTTGGGAGGACATCGTTCACTGTTGGGGCGCATAGGAGCCAGATTGTCTGCGATGAGGGCTCTTCGATCGCCTTCAAAAGCGCATTAGCCGCCGATTCGGTCAATCGATCAGCATCCTCCATGACAACCACACGATATGTAGCAACAGAAGGTGTCCAGGCCGCCCGGGTGATGAGTTCGCGAATCTCATCAATCTTGATCGAGAGGCTCTCGGTTTGAATCAATTCAACATCGGCATGCGATCCGGAGAGGGCTGTACGACAATCAAGACAAGATCCACATCCGCCAGATGAGCAGACAAGAGATGCTGCAAATGCGAGTGCTGCGTTAGATCGCCCAGATCCAGGTGGACCAGTAAATAACCAGGCATGAGTCATATCTTGTGATTCGTCAGTGTTATCGCGTGCGGCAATGATCGCTCGGTGTAAGAGAGCGACGGTATCGTCCTGATCAACGAGAGTCTCAAAGACAGTCATGGTTATTTCTTTACGGCGTTGATCTTCAATAAAGGCAAATGTGAGACGCGTTCTTGAATCTGTTCAGAGATCGCTTTTATACTTTGAGTCGCATCAATAACTGCGTAACGCTCGGGATCAATATTTGCTAAGTTCAAGAATTCGTTGCGGACTCGTTCATGGAATGCCAACGGTTCGGATTCAAGTCGATCTAAGTTGGAACCAGCGCGCTTAATCCCGATATTTGCTGGAAGGTCCAAGATAAAAGTCAAAGTTGGTGTTAATGAATCTGTCGCCCAACGTGAGATCCGTGCAACCTCAGCCGGCGCCAAAACACGTCCAGCGCCCTGATATGCAACTGACGAATCCATATAACGATCGGTAATAACGATGGCGCCGGTATCAAGTGCTGGCTTAATAACAGAGTAAACATGATGAGCTCGATCTGCTGCGTATAACAGCGCCTCGCCGCGAGGTGAGATATGGCCGGTCTCGTTGGATAATAAAATTTTGCGAATCTTTACGCCCAGTTCTGTTCCACCTGGTTCGCGAGTTAAGAGAACCGTCTCGCCAATTGATTCCAAATATTTCTTCAATAGCTCTGTCTGGGTTGATTTTCCAGAACCCTCGCCTCCTTCAAAACTGATGAAGATACCGACTTGAGTTGCACCTGTAATGCCACCAAGTTCGCCTCGTACTGCACTTCTGATATCTGACCAGAGCGAGACTGACGGACGATCCTTCATGCGGTGGTAAGAGACGATACCGACGACAACGCCGATCAAACCAGCGGCAAACATTGTGAATGCAGCACCGTTGTAGGTAAGTGTGTAGCGACCCACTTGATAGGTGTGGCGACCGATCGCCGCAGCAATCACCGGTGAAATTGCAAGTACTAATACGAGAGAAATGCGGATCAGGCTCTGGACGAAGGCGAAGGTACGTCCTCGAACTTCATCTTTAACTTCAAGGCCCAGCATCGTGAAGCCAGTCACCCACGAGAGGCCGGCAAAGGCACCAAGTAAAATCACAATAAAGATCGCGAGGACTAGGTTTGAAACAGTGGCGAGGATCAGTAAGAAGAATGAAGAGATGGTTAATGACGCACCAAAGGTTCGACGGCGAGAGAACTGACCGAATAATTTGGGGCCGACCGAGATGCCAAGGGCTAGGCCAGTAAATACCGACCCAAAGAGCACACCATAGGCGGCATCACCAGCATGGAGATCCCCAACAAAAGTTCGAGCCAGGCCAATCACGGCACCAGCAGCAAAGAATGCCCCAAGCATTCCTAAGATCAAACCAGAGATCAGCTTTGATTTAGAGACAAATTTAAATCCTTCGATTAGAGCACCGAAGATATTTTCATTACTCGCACTCTTTTGCAATCCACCCTTCTGAAGACCTTTGATCTGTGAAACCACCCAGGCGGTATAGAGAAAAGAAATCGCATCAATATAGAGGGCAAGATCGGCGGTTGATGCATATCGATGTGGGACAAACTTTTCAAGGCCGCCAGCGAAGAGCGCTAGTAATGAGAAAGTTACCGCTGCAACTGGCGCACTGCCGTATGAGGCAAGAAGAGTTACTTGATTTGCCGATTCCAACTTGTTCTTAGGGACAAGGTTGGGAACCGAGGCCTCTTTGGCAGGTGACCAAAAAAGCGTGACAGACTCGACCAGCACTGTTGCGGTATAGAGCCAGAAATAGTTTCCTACTAATGGGATAGATAGGTATAAGGCAAAGCGAAGTAGATCACAGACAATCATTAAACGCCGTCGATCAAATCGGTCAGCGATCACACCAGCGATTGGTCCCAGAATTACCGCCGGTAATAAGCGAACGATGAAGACACCCGCTATCGCAAAGTTAGCTTTTGAGTAGTTGCCACCCGCTAATTGTTGAGCAAGGGCGGTCGTTGCGAGCAGCCCTAACCAATCTCCAAAAGATGAGAAAGCCATCGAGTTCCAGAGCTTGCGAAAGGCTGGAATCGAGAGAACTGAGCGCGAATCAGCCTGGGCAGGTGCCCCTGGATATGGCATCGATTGCGTCATGGGCGGAGTCTATCGGCACCATGCTGACACTACATGGCTGCAAATTTACATTAATCAACACTCAATCTGTACAAAATAAGATTGATTCTGTACATTCCTTCTATGAGCGAACTTTCAGTCACGGATGCCCGCGACCAATTCCCGGCTGTCATTGCTGCGGCTAAAAAGAAGCCGGTGAGGATTACTCGTCATGGCAAGGATGTCGCGATTGTTATGGACCCCTCTTTGTATGAGTCCTTGCTTGAAGCACAAGAGGAGTTAGAAGATATTGCGGCCTTTGATACCGCGCTAGCTGAAAAGGGTGCGAATATACCCTGGGCTCAAGTACAGCGAGACTTACAGCTCATTTGATCCAGTATCAGATTGAGTTTAAAGAGTCTGCAGCTAAATCACTAGCCAAGCTTCCAAAAAAGATTCAACGTCGCATCCAAGGTGTAATCACAACCCTTGAGACAAACCCTTTACCGCCAGCCGCTCTAAAACTTACCAGTCGGGATGCATACAGAATCCGAGTGAGCGATTACCGAATTATTTACTCGACTCATGAAAACATCCTTTTGATTCTTGTAGTCGCAATTGGGCATCGCAGAAATATTTACCGGGCTGAGTGAGAGATGCCCACGTTTCAGAAGTTATAAACCTCGCCGTTTAATTAACGCAGCTGAATCAGCACCTCTACCCCGGAAGTTTCGGAACATCTGCATGGTGTCGATAGAGCCACCGCGGGAGAGTAATTCTTTGCGGAAGTGATCGCCATTTTTACGGGTCAATCCTCCCGATTCCTTAAACCAGTCGACTGTGTCAGCATCTAAGACTTCAGACCAGATATACCCATAATAACCAGCGCTATATCCACCAGCAAAAATATGAGAAAAATACGTGGAACGGTAACGAGTTGGCACTGGCGCAAAATCAAGGCCATAGTTCTGTAACGCTTCCTTTTCAAAGGTTACAACATCCACTATTTTTTGGTCCGACGATAATTCATGCCAGGCAAGATCAAGAATTGCGGCGGCAAGATAACTGGTGGTCGCATGGCCTTGGTTAAATGTTTCTGACTCTGTAAGGCTCTCAATCCATTCCTGTGGGAACTTCTCACCCGTCTTGTAGTGCTTCGCGTAATTCTCTAAAACTTCTGGCCACATGATCCACATCTCATTGACCTGTGATGGAAACTCTACAAAGTCGCGCTCGACACTCGTGCCAGATGTGCGGAGATACTTCACACTAGAGAGCAGGCCATGAAGTGCGTGACCAAATTCGTGAAAAAGAGTGGTGGTCTCATCAAGTGTGATCAGAGTTTGTTCACCCTCTGGTGGTTTTGGGATATTTAAGTTATTGCAGACAACGGGTAATTGATTGAAAAGGAAATTCTGATCCACCAAATTATTCATCCAGGCACCACCACGCTTTGAATCACGGGTATAAAAATCGCCAATGAAAAGACCTAGTTTGGATCCATCTTCATTGAAAACCTCAAAAGCCCTGGCTTCTGAGTGATAAGTAACCAAATCTCTACGCTCTTTAAAAGTGATACCGAATAGTTTTGTTGCTGCAAAGAAAACACCATCATGAAGGACTGATTCGAGTTCGAAGTATTCGCGCATCGCCATAGTATCGAGGTTGTATCTATCTTTACGGACTTGTTCGGTATAAAAATCCCAATCCCACGACTCAAGTGGTTCAGTCGTTTTACTTTGAAGTGCTGCTGCCTCTCTCTCTGCATTAGCACGGGCGCTAGGGGCAATCTTTTTTAGCATCGCATGAATATTCGTCGGGTTTTTAGCCGTTTGGATACTCGTCACATACTCAGCATGGTTCTTGAAACCGAAAAGCCCTGCGCGTTCTGCTCGCAGTTGAGTTACCTCTGTAATGATGGCTTTACTGTCATTTGCGTTATCGCGCGAGCCCTTTTGGAGTGACGCTTCCATAATCCTTTTGCGCAAATTTCTATTGGTAAGAGAAGCTAGATATGGATGGCCTGTGAAGTTTACCGAGTTAATAAGGTACTTATCAGTCAGGCCTCGCTGGATAGCAGAATCTTTACAGGAGGAAATCTGATTAGGGGTAAGTCCATCGAGTTCATCCACCGTATCAACAACTACTGCCAATTCGTTGGTGTCAGCTAGTATCAATTTAGAAAATTGCGCTTCTAGCTTTGATAGCTCCTCGTTAATTGCCGCTAGGGTTTTTCTCGATTCTTTACTGAGATGAGCACCAGCGTGGATAAAGTCGTTATGGTACTTATTAAGCAGCCAAGAGTCTTCATCGCTGAGATCAACAGTTTCTTTACTCTTGTGGAGTAGCCCAATCCTTTCAAAGAGTGCGGGGTTAAGTGAGATAGCGTCGCGGTGCGCCGACAACTTAGGTGCAATTTCTTCTTCGATGGAATCAATGGCGGAGTTGGTATCGCTGGAAGATTTATTGTAGAAAACATTGAGCATCCGAGCCAATATTTGGCCAGACCGCTCCATTGCGACGATTGTGTTCTCAAATGTTATTGCGGGTTGATCAATGATTGCTTGGATTTCTCGAAGTTGTTCTTCACACCCCGCATAAAAAGCCGGCAAGTAATGATCATCGGTAATTACGGAGAAATGTGGGAGTTCGTACTCGAGAGTGCTGCGGGTTAGAAAAGGGTTATTGGCGAGAATCATGAGTAAAGTTTAGGCGGTTACTCTCTTTATGGCTGCCTTCTCTTCGCTGCATTTTTAAACGCAAGAAGGTTCTCACGCTTGCCAACAGAAATGATGGTAACGATCAGCACTTTCTCTTGAACGGTATAAATCAATCTGCACCCAGTATGTTTTGATTTGATTTTAAAACAGTCGTGGAGTTCACCCTTGAGCCGCGCACTTTCAATGAATGGGTTTTCTAGGCGTCGTTCGAGAATAGGTTTAAACTCTTGCTTTATCGAACCATCTAACTTGCTCCATTCAGTCAACGCATCGGGATCGAACCTCAGTTGAAACTTCCGGGCCAATTAGAGATCGTCTAGGTTTACGGGAACAGCTTTTTCAAGTCGGCCCAAGCGTTTTTTGATCACGGGGGCAGTTTGCACGTCAAAGAGAAGTTCTGAAATGGTCTCGTAGAGCTCTGGGGATATCACGTAGAAGGAGGGCTTATTGTTAGTAAGCACTGCAAAGGGGAGTTTGCCTGCTTTTTTAACGGCAGCCGCAGGGTTGGTTTTGAACTCAGAAATACTGGTGGAGAGTGAGGCGAGAATGGTATCCATGTGGGCTCCTTTATATAGAACTGAATATAGAGCCAAATATAGATCTATGCAAGCGAGTTTAGCTAGGTGGTGATTTTCTTTTTGGCTGCCTTCTTACGAGCGCCTTTCTTGATGACGTGCTTCGATGCCACTGATTTAGTAGTTGCAGCTTTTTTAGCGGTAGTTTTTCTAGTACTGGTTTTCTTCGATTTCTTTGGCGATGAGCCATTTTCGGCTTCCCAGGCACGACGCCCAGCCAATAGTTCAAGGCCGCGTTCTATTGTCATAAATTCAATGGTGTCACCCCTGCGAAGCGTTGCGTTCGTTTCACCATCAGTGATGTACATCCCGAAGCGGCCATCTTTGATAATCACATTCTTGCCCGTCGCTGGGTCAAGGCCAAGTTCTTTCAATGGTGGCTTTGGTGTGCCGCGTCCACGGCGAACTTTTGGTTCCTTATATATCTTGATCGCTTCTTCAAGAGTGATTGTGAAGAGCTGATCTTCAGATGTAAGTGTCCGCGAATCCGCCACATGGGTCATATAAGGCCCGTAACGCCCGTTTTGCACGATGATATCTGCACCCTCGTGTTGGCCGATATTGCGTGGGAGCGAAAGGAGCTTAAGGGCATCATCAAAAGTAATTGTGTCGAGATCCATGGTTGTGAGAAGTGAGGCAGTTTTAGGCTTTGGTGCATCCTTCTTCTTGCGCGGCTTCTTTAGTTCACCCGTCTTCTTATCGACAACCATCTCAGGTTCTGGAAATACTTCAGTAATGTATGGACCATAACGCCCAGACTTTGCGATAATCGGGAGGCTTGTACTTGGATCAACACCGAGTTCGCGTTCACCAGATGGCTTGGCCAATAATTCAATTGCGAGGGTAAGTGTCATTTCATCGGGAGCGATGTTCTCAGGAATATTGGCAAATTTTCGTGCGTCACCGATACCCTCCTGAACGTATGCTCCGAAGCGACCAACACGAATTTCGATATCATCCGAAAGTTTCATAGTATTGATTTGTTGAGCATCGATATTACCTAGATCTTGGGCTAAGAATTCAAGACCAGGGACATCATCGTGGCCGTAGAAAAACTTGGTGAGCCATGCAACGCGCTCTTCTTCGCCATTGGCGATCTTGTCGAGATCCTCTTCCATTGATGCAGTGAATTCGTAATCAACAAGCTGACCGAAATGCTGTTCAAGAAGTCCCGTAACTGAGAAGGCTAAGAATGTTGGGACGAGCGCCCGGCCACGTTTTGTCACATAACCACGATCTTGAATGGTCTGCATAATGGATGCAAATGTTGATGGGCGACCAATACCAAGCTCTTCCAGCTTTTTTACGAGTGTTGGTTCGGTATAACGGGCCGGTGGCTTAGTGTCGTGGCCTTCGCAAGAGAACTCGGTGACGTTTACTTTCTGGCCCTTAGCTAGTGGGGGTAGCTTGGTCTTGGCTAGATCCTCAAAATCATCAGTGGCTAACAGCTCTTCATTCACCACGGAGTCGTATGCTGCTAAGAAGCCAGGAAAAGTGATGATCGAACCATTGGCACGAAAGGTTGCGGTCTTGTCGTCAAGAGTCTTCGCTTCGAAATCCACGCGGGCTTGGAGTTTCTTGGCATCAGACATTTGCGACGCAATTGTGCGCTTCCAAATAAGGTCATACAAAGCGAATTCATCACGAGATAGTTCTAGGGCAAGCTCACCAGGGGTCTTAAAGGTATCCCCGGCAGGGCGAATCGCTTCGTGGGCCTCTTGCGCGTTCTTCGACTTACCTTCATAAAATCGTGGTGAACTAGGTACGTAATCTTTACCGTAGAGCGCTTGTGCTGAGGCGCGCGCACCTTGGATTGCGCCAGCGCTTAGCGTTACTGAATCGGTACGCATATATGTAATGTAACCATTTTCATAAAGTCTTTGTGCGATACGCATGGTGATTTGAGCGCCCCAGCCAAGACGAGAACCTGCATCCTGTTGCATTGTTGATGTCGTGAATGGTGCCTTTGGTCGTTCGGTACGTGGAGATTCTTCGGTACTGATAACAGTGAGTTGCTCGCCTTTAAGTTCTTCGGTGAGAGCCTGAGCACTTTGCTCATTAAGAAGAAGGATTGCATCTCTAATTGTCTTAACTTTAAATTGACCTGTTTCATCAAAGTCATTAGTCGTCGCGACTTTTTTTCCTTCAAGTGAGATGAGACGAGCAGTGAAGTTTTTATCAGTTGCTGCTTTCAAATCCCACCATGACGATGATTTAAAAGCCATACGTTCGCGTTCCCGCTCGACGATCAATCGTGTTGCAACAGATTGCACACGGCCCGCAGATATGCGCGGCATAATTTTCTTCCACAAAACTGGTGAAAGTCGGTAACCAAAAAGCCTATCTAATACCCGACGGGTTTCTTGCGCATCAACAAGTTTGTAATCTAAATCGCGTGTGTTCTTTGCCGCCGCTTTAATTGCATCCTCGGTAATCTCGTGAAATACCATGCGACGAACTGGAATCTTGGGGCGTAACACTTCAATTAAGTGCCAGGCGATCGCTTCACCTTCACGGTCCTCATCGGTTGCAAGGATTAACTCGTCAGCATCTTTCATGAGAGCTTTAAGCTCTGCGACTTTCTTCTTCTTATCTGGGTTTACGACATAAAGAGGAGCGAAATCTTCTTCGATATTGACGCCTTCTTTAGCCCAGGCGATTTTCTTATATTCAGCGGGGATATCAGCTGCTTTTTGAGGGAGGTCTCGAATATGTCCGACTGATGCCTCGACCACATAGTCATCGCCGAGATACCCACCAATTTTCCTTGCTTTGGCGGGGCTCTCGACGATCACTAATTTGGTCATTACTTCTTTCTATTGATAATTTCTGAGCGGTTAAGCGATAGCGGTCGAACCTCGACGCGATCGCACTACTGCAAAGATAATCACAAGAATAGCGCCAGCGCTAATCGCCCTGTTGATCGTGTTATGACCACCGAGCGCGAGACTGACTACAGCAGGCGTAATAAGAAGACCGACTAGGTTCATAACCTTGATCAACGGATTGATTGCTGGACCAGCGGTGTCCTTAAATGGATCTCCGACAGTATCACCGACAATCGTTGCCTTGTGTGCCTCTGATCCTTTACCACCATGGTTGCCATCCTCGACCATCTTCTTAGCATTATCCCAAGCACCGCCCGAGTTCGATAAGAAGACCGCCATCAATGTTCCGGTACCAATAGCGCCAGCCAGATATGCACCAAGTGCACCAACGCCGAGGCCAAAGCCAACCGCAATAGGTGCCATCACTGCAAGGAGCCCTGGGGTTAAAAGCTCACGCAATGAATCACGGGTACAGATATCTACCACTCGACCATATTCTGGCTTCTCTGTTCCGAGCATAATTCCTGGATGCAATCGGAACTGTTCACGAACTTCATGAACTACCGCACCTGCTGCGCGACTGACCGCATTGATCGCAAGTCCAGAGAACATAAATACAACAGCAGCACCGATAATCAAACCGACCAAGTTACGTGGATTTGCTACATCGAGTACGCCATTGAATTGAAGATCGGTGACAGTTTTACCTGTATCAAGTACAGCCTTCTTGATTGCATCAGTGAATGCACCAAAGAGCGCAGTCGCAGCAAGTACAGCAGTTGCGATTGCAATTCCTTTAGTGATCGCCTTTGTTGTATTACCAACTGCATCAAGTGAGGTCAGAATCTGTGCGCCTTCACCCGTTACATCGCCAGACATTTCGGCAATACCTTGTGCATTATCTGAGATTGGTCCGAAGGTATCCATTGCGACAATCACGCCAACTGTTGTGAGTAACCCAGTACCTGCTAGAGCTACCGCTAATAAGCTGAGGACGATTGAACCGTGGCCAAGTAAGAATGCGCCGAATACAGCGGCAGCAATGAGCAACGCTGAATAGACGGCAGATTCAAAGCCAATTGCGATTCCAGCAAGAATTACTGTTGCTGCGCCGGTATTTGAGGAGGCTGCGACGTCATTTACAGGACGACGACCCACTTCGGTGAAGAAGCCAGTTAACACTTGAATAGCGGCTGCAAGAACGATCCCGATCAGCACTGCGCCGAAAGCTAGAACGCGAGGATTGGCGCCATTGTTTGCGGCATCCGTCGAAAGTCCAGAGAGCTGCTTGAGTGATGTTGGAAGATATGTGAAGGTAGCAAAACCAACGAGCACTGCAGAAATAATTGCCGACATAAAAAATGAGCGGTTAATCGCTGTCATCGCCGACTTGTCAGTTGGCCGAAGCTTGGTAATAAAGATTCCAATAATTGCCGTCAGGATGCCGATAGCGGGGACTATGAGTGGATAAATTAATCCAGCGTCTCCAAAACCTGCCTTGCCTAAAATAAGTGCTGCCACGAGCGTTACGGCATACGACTCGAACAAGTCTGCTGCCATACCGGCGCAATCGCCAACGTTATCGCCAACGTTATCTGCGATGGTTGCTGCATTGCGCGGGTCATCTTCTGGAATATTTTGTTCGACTTTACCAACCAAATCAGCTCCGACATCTGCCGCCTTGGTAAAGATTCCACCTCCCACACGCATAAACATTGCAAGCATGGCCGCACCGAATCCAAAACCTTCAAGAACAGAAGGCGCGTTCTCGCGATAGATAATGACAACGAGTGATGCGCCGAGTAACCCAAGACCAACTGTTGTCATCCCGACAACCCCGCCGGTACGGAAGGCGATGCGTACCGCATTAAGGGCTGACTTCTGACGTGCCGCTTCAGCAACGCGAACATTCGCGCGAACTGCAAGCCACATTCCGTTGTATCCAACAAATGCGCTGAAGAGCGCACCTACTAGGAAGAAGATTGATCGGCCAATACGAATATCTGTATGACCAGGTAGTGCGAAGAGTAGAACGAAGACGATTCCTACAAAATAGGAGAGTGTCTTGAATTGCCGATTGAGATATGCGGCTGCGCCTTCTTGAACAGCAGCTGCAATCTCTTGCATCTTGGCAGTTCCTGGGTCATTGGCTAATACCTGAGCGCGCAACGCAAATGCGATAGCGAGCGCAACCAGTGAGATACCTAGGACGACAAAGACATAGATCAAATTCGATCCAACGACTTGGACAGTGGGATTGTTAGACACGTGTGAATACTCCTCAGTGAGTTCGGGTTAGTACGAGCCTGCTTCTCTAGTGGCCAGGCCGGTCACGTGCGACAGACATAGGTTAGAGGCAGGCTTGGGTTGGAGCAAGAACGGCAGGTAGGCTGACCGTATGAGCTTTATTAATGTCACCAGCGCGCTTAATTCCAACTATTCCCTGGTGATTATCTTCACCGTGCTAGCTATCGAGACTGGGCTTCCCCTCATTATTGGCCTGCCGGGCGATACCTTACTTATTACCGCAGGCCTCTTTGCCGCGGGAATCGGCGTCACCTCGACTGGCCATCACCTGAATATCATCGTGGTGGCGATCGGAGCCCCGCTCGCAGCCATTATCGGCTCGCAATTTGGCCATTGGCTGGGTTGGAATTACGGGGTCAAGATATTTAATCGACCGAACTCCAAAATCTTTAACGCCGAGAAGCTCAAAAGCGCCGAAAAGTACATTAATAAATATGGCGTGGGCAAAGCGATTGTTCTGGGCCGTTTTATCCCAGTTGTCCGCGGTCTGATCAATCCGCTTTCCGGAATGATCCATGTCCCATCCAAAAAGTTCGCGTTCTGGAATATCTTTGGCGCACTCATTTGGACGCAGAGTTTAATCTGGGGTGGGTATATCGTCGGAAATACCTTCGCCGATACAATTTCTAAATATCTTACAGAGATTATTTTAGTTATTGCCGGAATCACAATTCTTCCGCTCGCATTTGAAATCTTTAAAGAATGGCGAACCCGCAAGCATCTCTCTTAGAGTTATTTATAAACCCAAATCGGTAAGTGAGTAGGCATACTTATATTCGAGCATATTTTTAGCAAGCAAAGGCGCCGCTCCGCGCTCAACAATTGTTGCAACACCCACCACGATCGCACCAGCTTCACGAAGTGCTTCGACGGCGGTCATAACCGAACCCCCAGTGGTAGAAGTATCTTCAACTGCAACTACTCGTCGGCCTTTTACATCTGGTCCCTCGATGCGACGTTGTAGACCGTGAGCTTTCTCAGCTTTGCGGACAACGAATGAATCCAGCTTGCGACCATTGGCTGCGGCAACATGCATCATCGCTGTTGCAACTGGATCGGCGCCAAGGGTTAATCCACCGACGGCATCAAAATCCCAATCCTTTGTTACCTCTAACATCACTGCACCCACAAGTGGAGCAGCTACAGAGTCGAGCGTGATCCGCCGAAGGTCGATGTAGTAATCCGCTTCTTTACCCGAGGACAAGATCACTTTGCCGTGAACAAGCGCCTTGCGAATAATTTCTTCTCTGAGTGTTTGACGAGAATTCATACGTGAACCTTATCCAACGAGGCAAGGTCGGATAACCTATGGATGTGGCTATAGCAATCGATCGAGCGCCGATATCACGGCTTATCAATCGCTTTGGCTTTGGTCCAAAACCCGGTGAGTACTCCGCTCTACTTTCGATGGGGCTCGCCGCGGCGCAGAAAAAATTACTTACTCCGCCGGCAATAGATGCTGGTATCTCTACTGTCATTGAACCGGATTTTCCGGATCGCGGAAAATTCCCCCCAGCCGGAACGCCAGATCGCTTTACCTTCGAAACTGCGATGCGATCAGATCGAATCAATCTTGAATTATGGTGGCTTGACCGTATGGTGCTTGCCGACCACGCACTCACAGAACGTCTGACCTGGTTTTGGCATGGCCACTGGGCAACATCGCTCGGCAAGGTCGAATACGGGCGCCCGATGAAGATCCAAAATGATATGTTGCGTAAATATGCGCTTGGTAACTTTAAAGATATGGCACAAGCTTTGGTTGTCGATCCGGCTCTTATGTATTGGCTCGACGCAAATTCAAATGTGAAGCAGGCACCTAACGAGAACCTTGCTCGTGAATTAATGGAGCTCTTCACCATTGGTGTCGGACGTTACTCTGAAGATGATGTTAAGGCTGTCGCACGAGGATTAACTGGCTATAACGTCGATCGATCTTCGGCAACATTCACATTTAATCCTGCAAAACATGATGCAACTTCGTTTTCAATCTTAGGAACGAGTGGATCATGGGATGCCCCATCAATTATTAGCGCGCTCGTTGCTCGTGACGATAACAAGAAGTTCATCACCGATCGTTTATGGTTTAGATTGATGTCCACCTCACTTTCAAAACCTGCAGATCTAGAAAGTACTTTTACTAGTCGAGATATTCTTCCTGCTGTCCAAAAGATTGCAAGTTATGTAACAAGTCGTGATCCATTAATGAGCCAAGTGAGATCACCAGTTGATTGGTTTGTTGCCGTTGCCCGAGCACTAAAGTTAACGCCTTCCACCATTCAAAATCGAGCACAGGTCATCAATTACTTAGATAAACTCGGACAAGTGCCATTTATCCCACCAAATGTTGGGGGATGGCCCTTTGACGAGGCCTGGCTTAATATCGCCTCAACTCAATATCGAATTGCCTTTGTAAACTTTCTTATCGCCCAAGGAGATCTCTCGCCAATTAATGGTTTAACAGGGCTCCAAATGGAGAATGCACTTGCAGATTGGCTCGGTATCCCAGAGTTCAGTCTCAGAACAAAGGCAGTTATCCGATCTTCTGATTTAACAACTGCCCAAATTGTTGCGATGGCGATGTGTTGCCCCGAATACGTGGTGAATGGATAATTATGGATACTCTCTCACGTCGTAAATTTCTAGCACTTACCGGTATGGGCGCTGCAGGTGCAGCCGCAACTCAACTCTCGCTCGCTCAGATCGTTGAAGCTGCGCAGACTCGGCCAATGCCTACCGGAACGCCGATCCTTGTCGTTGTTACTTTGTATGGCGGTAACGATGGTCTCAATACCTTGGTTCCTTATAAAGACCCGATCTATTCTGCGATGCGTCCAGGTATCTCACTCACAGCAAAAGATGTTATTCCACTTGGAGTTGATGACCTCGCTCTCAACGGAACAATGACGGGTTTTAAAACACTTTGGGACCGTGGCCAACTTGCGATCATCCGCGGTGTTGGTTACCCCGTCCCTGATTACTCTCACTTCTCTTCAATGGCTAATTGGCAGACCGCCGTACCTCATTCACATGTTAGCTCTGGCTGGATCGGTCGTTGGCTTGATACCCAACCACATGATCCATTTAAAGCAATTGGTCTCGGTTCGGTCCTGCCACCGCTACTTGCTGGAGTAAAAAACACAGGTTCGGTCCTGCCACTTGGTGGGCTTGTTGTTCCGAAGGGTATAGTTTCAAAACACTTTGTCGCACTCGGTAAGAGTTCGGATCTTGATACGCCACTACAAGCCGCGGCTGCCGCTTCGTTTGGCGATCTCTTCGGGTTAAGCAAGAAGATTCAACCTATTCTCGCAAAACCAGCGCCAGTTCCTGATGATCTACCATCAGCGATCGGTGGCAACTTTGGTTCCGATTCTTCGCTCTCACAACAACTTGATATCGTAGCAAAGTTAGTTGCAGCTGGTGCGCCGACAAAAGTTTGGGCGGTATCCCTTGGTGGCTTTGATACACATGCCGATGAAGTGAAGGCTCAGAGCGCTCTTATTGGAAGCGTCTCGGCTGCAGTCACAAAATTCCTCTCCCAAATTCATGCGACAGATCGTTCAAACGATGTCACAGTAATGGTCTATACCGAATTTGGCCGCCGGGTAAAAGCAAATGGCACCCAAGGTACTGATCACGGGACAGCGAGCCCGGTCTTCGTAATGGGGCAAGGCGTAAATGGTGGCAAGTTTTATGGTGACGAACCGTCACTCTCTAAATTAGTAAACGGTGATCTTGCTGTCACGACTGATTTCCGAGATATCTATGGCTCGATGCTTGAAGATGTCTTAGGAACACAGGTTGGTCAAGTCATTCCAGATTGGAAGTCGAAGGTAAGTGGCTTGACTCTTAAGGCCTAATCTTCCCCCTTATAAATAACAACCTGGTTGAGATCGCGGCGCATAAGTCCTTTTGGTGGATTCGCTTCAAGGAGCGCATCGACTTCGCCGCGAAGTTTCGCCATCTCGAGCGCCATGTTCGCCACAGCTGATTCTAATTCAATGATGCGAGCAATTCCGGCAAGATTCACACCCTCACCAACTAACCGTTGGATATTTCTCAATGATGCAATATTACGTAACGAGTAACGACGCCCTCGGCCTGATGCCCGCCCTGGTGATACCAAACCAAGACGATCGTATTGGCGAAGTGTTTGTGGATGCATCCCAGATAACTGCGCCGCTACCGAAATTACATAGACAGATTCATCATCTGTCGGGATTCCCTCAGTGGCCATTAGGCTCGTGCTCTTTCTGCAAGATCTACGCGTAAATTCTCATCTTTTGTTGCCTCGGCAAAATCTTCAAGTGCCCGCTTCGCTTTACCATCAACGCGCTGCGGTACGACAACGTCAATTGTTATAAGTAGGTCACCAGTCTTGTGATTGCGAGTAATGCCGCGCCCTTTGACCCGGAGTGTTCTGCCGTTGGGAGTGCCCGGCGCAAGTCGAACTTTCACTTCCTCGCCATCCATGGTTGGTACTGCAATATCGGCGCCGAGCGCGGCCTCGGTAAATGTCACAGGTAAGGTCATTAAAAGATTCTCTTCATCGCGGGTAAAGATTGGATGTTTGGTGACATGAATGATGACAAATAAATCACCAGGTCCCGCCTGTCCTGACGAACCACGACCTTTCAGTTTAATCCTTGAGCCATCTTTGACACCGGCAGGTACTCGGGTGGTGATCGTTTCTCGCTCGAGTCTAAGATTAATTTCAGAGCCAAAGATTGAATCCCGGAAAGATATTGTTGCTTCAGTTTGAAGATCAGCACCCTTACTTGGACCTCGACGACCACCAAAAAGGGTCGAAAAGATATCTTGTGGGTCGCCGCCACCAAATAGATCTTGGTAACCACCACCGCGTGAAGATTGTGATGTACTCGAGCCCCCACGCAAACCACCAGCGTTATACAAGTCACGCATCTCGTTATATTCAGCGCGCTTCTTGGAATCACTCAGTACCTCATACGCTTCAGAGACCTCTTTAAAACGTTCTTCTAACTTCTTGTCACCCTTAGTGGCATCAGGGTGTAGCTCTTTGGAGAGTTTGCGATACTGCTTCTTTATGATTGCATCAGTATCCGACTTTTTTACGCCAAGAATCGTATATAGATCCTTTTCATATAAATCTTTAGCAGCCATCTCCTTATGCCGGGTCGGTTACCGCAACGCGGGCTACACGGATAACGCGATCTTTAAAGCGATAACCGGGCTGAAGTACCTGTGTGACAGTGGTTTCAGTAACCTCGGAAGATATCTCATGCATAAGTGCCTCATGAATATTTGGATCAAAGGCCACACCAATGTCAGCAAAACTTGTCAGGCCAAGTTTCTCGGTCATCGCAGTTAAACGATCAGCCACAGCTTTAAAGCCACCAGTCAGTTCATTGTGCTGGTCAGCCCGAGCAAGATCATCCAAGATCGGTAAGAGTTCAACCAATACTGCCGCGGTCGTGAATTCGTGCGCTACTAGTCGTTCACGATCCACGCGCTTTCGGTAATTAGCAAAATCTGCTTGCAATCGCTGTAGATCGTTTGTCAGAACGGTGATTGGATCTTCTTCTACTGGGATCTCGTCACCTTCAGAGATGACGGATTCATGAGCAAGATCTGAGAGCGCTTCATCAACTGCAGCGGCAAGCTCCTCTTCCGAAGCCGCCGCTGGGTTAATTATATTTTCGTCGCTCATTATTCAACAATCTCTGCATCCTCGACGCCATCGGTTGCTTTATCAGCAGCTTCATTTTCACCGGCCGCGGCGTTAGCCGCGTAGAGAGCAGCACCGAGTTGTTGTGAGATCTCAGATACCTTCTCGGTCGCAACCTTAATCGCAGAAGTATCGCTGCCAGCTAGCGCACTCTTAAGTTCGATGATCGCCGATTCAACTTCGATTCTCTTCTCTGCTGATTCGCCCACTTTAAACTTATCCTCGTTCTCCTTGAGGAATTTTTCAGTTTGATAGATGAGTGAGTCACCTTGATTGCGAATCTCTACCTCTTCACGACGCTGCTTATCTTCCTCCGCATGTGCCTCGGCATCCTTCATCATGCGATCAATCTCATCCTTAGAGAGCGCTGACCCACCTGTGATGGTCATCTTCTGCTCTTTACCGGTTCCGAGATCCTTCGCCGAGACGTGAACAATTCCATCTGCATCGATATCAAATGTGACTTCGATTTGTGGAACACCTCGTGGCGCTGGCGCAATGCCCATAAGTTCAAACATGCCAAGACGTTTGTTGTAAGCAGCCATTTCACGCTCACCTTGGAAGGCGACGATCTGTACGGCAGGCTGGTTATCGTCCGCAGTTGTGAAGATCTCTGAGCGCTTTGTTGGGATAGTTGTATTACGCTCGATCAACTTTGTCATAACGCCACCCTTGGTCTCGATACCGAGTGAGAGTGGGGTTACATCAAGGAGAAGGACATCTTTGACTTCACCCTTTAATACTCCTGCTTGGAGCGCCGCTCCAACCGCAACGACCTCATCAGGATTTACACCTTTGTTAGGTTCCTTGCCACCAGTCAGCTCACGAACGAGATCGACGACAGCTGGCATACGGGTTGATCCACCAACGAGTACTACATGATCAATATTCGCAATTGGAATACCGGCGTCTTTGAGAACAGCCAAGAAAGGTTTCTTCGTGCGTTCGAGAAGTTCAGCGGTCATTGTTTGGAATTGAGCACGGGTCAGTGTTTCATCCATAAACAATGGATTCTTCTCAGTGTCAACCGTGATGTAAGGAAGGTTGATGGAAGTCGAAGCCGATCCCGAAAGTTCGATCTTTGCTTTTTCGGCTGCTTCGCGAACGCGTTGCATCGCCATCTTGTCTTTACCAAGATCGATACCATTCTTGGATTGGAATAGCTTTACCAAATAATCCACAACCGCCTGATCCCAGTCATCGCCACCGAGATGGTTGTCACCATTTGTTGCTTTAACTTCAACAACGCCATCACCGATTTCAAGAAGAGATACATCGAATGTTCCGCCACCAAGGTCAAAGACTAAAATAGTTTGTTCTTTATCGCCCTTATCTAAACCATAAGCGAGCGCAGCGGCTGTTGGCTCGTTAACAATACGAAGTACTTTAAGACCAGCGATCTCGCCAGCCTCCTTCGTTGCTTGACGTTGTGCATCATTGAAGTAAGCCGGAACGGTAATCACCGCTTCAGTTACGGTGTCACCAAGGTATGCCTCAGCATCACGCTTTAACTTCATCAAGATACGCGCCGAAATTTCTTGTGGTGTGTACTTCTTGCCATCAACATCGCCACTGCCCTCTGGGAAGGTCCAGGATGTTCCGATGTGGCGCTTTACCGAACGGATGGTGCGATCAACGTTGGTGACGGATTGGCGCTTTGCCACCTCTCCCACCAAGACCTCGCCATTCTTTGCGAATGCGACGATAGAAGGGGTTGTGCGAGCGCCCTCAGCGTTGGCGATAACCGTTGCTTCCCCACCTTCGAGTACAGCTACGCAGCTATTGGTTGTTCCTAAGTCGATTCCTACCGCCTTGGCCATTTTTCGTGCTCCTTTTTCTCGATATATACGCCGGTTTCCTGGAATTCAAGGCTGGCTATGGACGAAGTCTCGTCCTTGAGTCACATCCTGTCAAAAGATTGAGTCAGATCGGCTCAAGTTCGAGTCATTTACAGAACCGATAGGAGAGCGGCTTTATTCCCCTATCTCGGCACTCCCACCCTCGTGGGCCTAACCTTTCTTATATGACCCTCCTTCTGGCCGCCCTCGCCTACGGCACTACCGTCATCGCTCTCACGCTGATCACCCTCAAGGGGCGAGAGATCTACCGCATTATTAAATCCGGCCAGCCTGATCCAACGCGTAGCGGAGATTCTGCTGTACGCGCAAAGACGATGATCTCCCAAATTCTTTTACATACCAAGATGCGAAAGTTCAATCCATCGGGAATCGCGCATTGGTTTGTGATGATTGGATTTTTCGCACTCGCGGGTTCTCTACTTCAAGCGTACGGCGAAGTTCTCGCACCTACCTTCAAGCTGCCGCTAATTGGAAATTGGATTGCGTACCGAGTGTTTGTCATGCTCATCGCAACATTGACCGGTGTTGGAATTCTTCTCTTAATAGGTGTTCGTTTTTGGAATATGTGGTTCCGTAACGGTCGCACAAATCGTTTCCAAGGTTCAGTTACGTGGCGCGGTATTTATGTTGAGCTAACCATTGTCGCGATCGTTGCCTGCGTCTTCATATTACAACTGAGCCATAACGACACTCTTATCCGCTGGGCTGCAGCAGTCAAGATAATTGTTTCGATGGCCTGGTTTATTGTTTTAGCACTTAATTTAACTATGGGTGTTTCTTGGCATCGATTCCTAGCACCATTCAATATTTATTTTAAACGAAACAGCGACCACAGCAACTCACTTGGTGCGATTCCAGAAATGCTCTCGCATGGCAAACCAATTAACTTTGAAGATCCGCAAGAGGATGATGTCTTCGGCATCGGCAAGGCATCAGATATATCGTGGAAGGGTCTGCTCGATATGGCGAGCTGCACCGAGTGTGGCCGTTGCCAATCACAATGTCCTGCCTGGCATACAGATAAGCCGCTCTCACCAAAGATGTTGATCATGGCAATGCGCGATCATGCCCTCACAAAAGTCCCAAATGACATTCCTATCGTAGGTAACGCGCATGAGAACGCGATCAACCCAGATGTGTTGTGGTCCTGCACATCCTGTGGCGCTTGTGTTGAGGAGTGCCCGGTCGATATCGAGCACGTCGATCACATCATGAATATGCGCCGCTACCAGGTTTTGGTTGAATCTGAATTTCCTTCTGAACTTGGTAACACCTTTAGGAACCTCGAGAAGACGGGTAACCCTTGGGGCGCTAACAAAGCAGATCGTGACGCATGGATCTCGGAAGTTGATTTTCCAGTGACGGTTATCGACGGTGAAATTCCCGAAGATGTTGAGTATCTCTTTTGGGTTGGCTGTGCTGGTGCTTTTGAGGATCGTGCCAAGAAGACGACAAAGGCGGTGGCAGAGCTCTTACATATGGCAGATGTGAAATTTGCAGTGCTCGGAAAGAAAGAGACATGCACCGGTGACCCAGCTCGTCGTGCTGGAAATGAATTCCTATACCAAATCTTAGCCCGTGAAAATATTGAGACGCTCACTGAAACTTTTGGTACTCGTGGTGTTAAAAAAGTCGTCGTTACTTGTCCGCATTGCTTTACAACGATTGGCCGCGATTATAAACAACAAGGTTTTGAGCTAGAAATGATGCATCACACACAATTACTTAATCAATTAGTAAAAGAGAAACGACTCGTGCCTGTCGCCCCAGCAAGCCCTAAATCTCTCACCTACCACGACCCCTGTTACCTGGGTAGACATAATCAGATCTACTCACCACCACGCGAACTTTTAGAGGCCACTGGCTCAGTTATCACTGAATTGCCTCGAAATAAAGAACGCTCATTCTGTTGCGGTGCAGGTGGTGCCCGCATGTGGCAAGAGGAGAAAATCGGTACTCGCATCAATCTCAATCGTGTAGATGAGGTGATTGCTACAGGAGTCGAAGAAGTAGCGGTGGGTTGCCCGTTCTGTCGAGTGATGGTCTCAGATGGCGTCTCTGCCCGTGAATCAAATATTGAAGTACTAGATGTTGCGCAAGCGCTGCTTCGGACGGTTAAACCCACCAATAATTAGGGTAGCGAGTGCACCACCAAGTAGCCCACCGAGGTGCGCGTGCCAATCGATATTTGCCCCTGGAATAAAGGTAATCAGGACATTGATACCGATCACGCCAAGTGTTTGTCGGTAATCGACGCCCATCCTGCGACCAGTGACGAGAATCGCGCCAAATAATCCAAAGATCATCCCCGATGCGCCAACCGCTGGCATATTAGTCGCAGCAAAATGATTTGAGATATAGGAAGCACTTAGCAGTGAAAGTAACAGTATGGCGCTGTATTTGATTCGCCCATAATAATTCTCAACCGCAGTCCCGAGCGAGTAAAGCGCCAGCATATTGAAGAGAATATGAGTGAAGTTGGCATGAGTTAGCGCGACTGTGAAATACCGATACCACTCACCTGACTGCACGCCATGAGGAAGTCCATCGCTGAGCAGTGCGTACTTTATTAAGAATAAGCGCTCTTGAAGCGGGAGACCAGGTATTAGATTACTAAAGTAGTTTGCTACGAGATAAGCGCCGGTAATAACAACGATAAAAATTGTTGTTAATGAATTGCGCTTCTGCACGACTTTACTCAGTGATGCTTACAGATTCGATAACTACTGCCTGTACTGGGCGATCACCAGAACCAGTCTTTGTTGTAGCAATCTTATCGACCACTGCTTGTGAAGCTGAATCTTTTACTTCTCCAAATATTGAATGTTTACGGTTTAACCACGCAGTAGCCGCAACCGTGATGAAGAATTGTGAACCATTTGTTCCAGGCCCTGAGTTGGCCATTGCAAGAAGGTATGGGCGATCGAAGTTCAGTTCTGGGTGGAACTCATCCGCGAAGCGATAACCAGGTCCGCCAGTACCGGTACCAAGTGGATCTCCACCTTGAATCATAAAATTGGAAATTACTCGGTGAAAGACTGTGCCGTCAAAGAGTTTTGCGGTCGACTTCTCACCAGTGCGCGGATCAACCCATTCGCGATCACCACGTGCAAGGTCAACAAAATTAGCAACAGTCTTTGGTGCTTGGTTTGGGAAGAGTTCAACGATGATATCGCCGTGGTTGGTGTGCAGTGTTGCTGTTGACATGGTCGCTCCGTTGCTAGGTTGTTAAGTGGTGATAGATACCGAAATGGGTTGGGGAAGATTTGTGGAGACCAGGGGAATCGAACCCCTAACCCCCGCCTTGCAAAGGCGGTGCTCTACCAATTGAGCTAGGTCCCCGTTTTTACCGGAGCATCGAATAGTAATAGTTTTTGAGTAATCCTCATAAACACTTACTGCATCGATGGTGGGCCTAGGTGGACTCGAACCACCGACCTCTTCCTTATCAGGGAAGCGCTCTAACCAGGCTGAGCTATAGGCCCATCTCTCTCGATTCCCTTTTTTAAGGAAAACCGCGAAGGGCACAGGTTACCTGACTAGACGCTAGAGCCCAAAACCAGGTACTACTCGCCTCCTTGTATCGGGGGGACATCCTTTACTTGAGTGATTGAAACAACAGATGAGCCATCGGTCAGATTCACAAGCCTTACTCCCAAAGTATCCCGCGATGTTTCCCGCACTTCCTCAATCGGCGTTCGCATCACAACGCCAGCCGAAGTGATCACGAGGATTTCATCACCGCCAGTAACGATCATGGCGCCCACAAGTGAACCACGTGAATCTTCATCGATCTTCGCCGCTTTTACGCCAATGCCACCACGGCCTTGCTGGCGATATTCAATCAAAGGAGTTCGTTTTGCATAACCACCATCTGTCGCAGTGAAGACGAATTGATCAGGTAATTCTCCAGAAACGGCCGCCATTGTGAGAAGTTCATCGTCGGCTCTAAATTTCATTCCGATTACACCAGCGGTCGATCGACCCATCGCACGAAGTGATTCGTTGCTAGCGCTGAAGCGTAATGACATTCCTTTTCGTGATACGAGGAGAAGTTCATCCTCTTCTTTCACAAGTGCAGCCGAGACGACTTCATCACTTTCTTTGAGATTAATAGCGATCAATCCACCAGAGCGTGGTGAGTCATACTCGATGAGTGGCGACTTCTTCACCATGCCTGAACGAGTAGCGAGAACAAGATTAGGGTGTGATAAATACGAATCAATTGCAATAACTTGAGCAATGCTCTCATCGGGTTTGAATGCCAACAGGTTTGCTACATGTTGACCACGGGCGTCACGACCAGTGTCCGGAAGTTCGTGGACTTTCGCACGATAAACTCGACCTTTATTAGTAAAGAACAACAACCAATCATGGGTAGAAGCAATAAAGAAGTGATCAACCAGGTCGTCCTGCTTTAGTTGTGCACCCTTCACCCCTTTACCGCCACGGCGTTGTGCCCGATAAAGATCGGCCCGGGTGCGCTTTGTATAGCCACCGCGAGTAATTGTTACAACAACATCTTGATCCGGAATAAGATCTTCAACTGAGAAATCACCATCAGCTGCTACAAATTGAGTCCGACGTTCATTGCCATGCTTTTCGCCCAGCTCTTGAAGTTCGGTCTTGATGATTTCCCGCTGTTTTGAAGGTGAAGCCAAGATCTCCTCCAGCGCCACGATATCTGTCATAAGAGATTGGTATTCATCGTTAATTTTCTGACGCTCGAGTGCAGCGATGCGACGCAACTGCATATCTAGGATGGCATTAGCTTGAATCTCGTCTACTTCAAGTAACTTCATTAAACCAGTGCGTGCCTCTTCTGGTGTTGTCGAGGCACGAATCAAAGCGATCACAGCGTCAAGGGCATCCAGGGCTTTCAAATACCCTTTTAAGATATGGGCGCGTTTTTCGCGCTCGGCTAGGCGGTATTTTGTTCGCCGGACAATTACCTCGATCTGATGATCAATGTAATACCGAACGAACTCATCAAGGCGCAGAGTACGTGGCACGCCATCCACAAGTGCCAACATATTTGCGCCGAAAGAATCTTGGAGTTGAGTCTGCTTGTAGAGATTATTAAGAACAACTTTTGGTGTTGCATCCTGACGTAGAACGATTACGAGGCGTTGACCTAATCGCTCATTGCCCTCATCACGAACATCCGCAATTCCTTTAATCTTGCCATCTTTAACAAGTTCGGCGATCTTGAGAGCCAGATTATCGGGGTTAACTTGGTAAGGAAGTTCTGTCACAACTAGACAGGTTCGTTTATTTATCTCCTCGACTTCAACAACGGCACGCATGGTCACTGAACCACGCCCAGTGCGATACGCCTGTTCGATACCATCGCGACCGACGATCAGTGCCTTAGTTGGGAAGTCTGGTCCTTTAATAATCGTAAGAAGTTTTTCAAGCGTCTCTTGGGATGAAATATCTGGGTTTTCAAGCGCCCAACATGTTCCTTCAATAACCTCACTGAGGTTGTGTGGTGGAATGTTCGTAGCCATTCCGACAGCGATACCAGATGAACCATTAACTAAAAGATTGGGGAAGCGTGCTGGCAGAACTGTAGGTTCTTGTGAACGACCATCATAATTGGGAATGAAGTTGACAGTATCTTCATCGATATCTCGCATCATCTCCATGGCAAGTGGTGCAAGGCGTGCTTCGGTATAACGCATCGCAGCCGCTGGATCATTACCAGGGCTACCAAAATTTCCGTTTCCATCGATCAATGGATAACGGAGTGACCAGAATTGAGCCAGCCGTACAACGGCGTCGTAGATCGCCCCGTCGCCATGGGGGTGGTAATTACCCATGACATCTCCAACGATACGCGATGATTTGTAGTACCCCTTGTCAGGCCGATAACCAGCGTCATACATGGCATATAGGACTCGGCGATGAACAGGTTTTAAGCCGTCACGGATATCTGGGAGTGCGCGTCCAACGATGACAGACATTGCATAGTCAAGATAACTTCGAGCCATTTCAACTTGAAGATCGATCGTCTCTTGTCGGTCGACTTGACCGTGACCGGTGCTCTCGTTTGTTAGTTCAGCCATTAGATATCCAAGAACCTAACATCTTTAGCGTTGCGTTGAATGAAACTTCTACGTAGCTCAACATCTTCTCCCATAAGTACAGAGAAGAGATCATCCGCCGCAGCGGCGTCATCAAGGGTGACGCGAATCAAGACCCTATGGGCAGGATCCATGGTTGTATCCCATAATTCTTTTGCTGGCATCTCACCCAGACCTTTGAACCGTTGAATACCATCTTCTTTAGATAACCTTTTACCTGCCTCGTTACCAATTTTGATAAAGGCATCACGCTCTTTGTCAGAAAAGACATATTGAACATTATCTTTTCCAGACCACTTTAATTTATAGAGTGGTGGTTGAGCGAGATAGACGTAGCCATTTTCAATTAATGGGCGCATAAAGCGGAAAAGAAGTGTAAGTAACAAAGTGCGAATATGCTGTCCATCGACATCTGCATCAGCCATCAGAATAATCTTGTGATAGCGCAACTTTGCACTATCGAAATCATCATGAATACCAGTACCGAGCGCAGTAATGAGGGATTGCACTTCATTGTTTTGAAGAACTCGATCAATACGTGCCTTCTCCACATTAAGAATTTTTCCCCTGATAGGAAGTACTGCTTGGTAGCGAGAGTCACGCCCGCCTTTAGTTGAACCACCGGCGGAGTCGCCTTCCACAATATACAGTTCACATTTTTCTGGATCGGTCCATTGACAATCAGCGAGTTTGCCCGGCATACCACGACCCTCTAGAAGCCCTTTTCGGCTACGTGAGAGATCACGTGCTTTGCGAGCCGCGGTACGAGCGGCTGCGGCATCAATAGATTTACGAACGATATCTTTGCCTTCTCCTGGGTTCTTCTCAAACCATTCGGTGAGTGCATCGTTCATCGATTTTTGGACGAAGGATTTAGCCTCAGTGTTCCCTAGTTTTGTTTTCGTTTGACCTTCAAATTGTGGTTCACCAATTTTTATCGAAAGAATCGCGGTTAGGCCCTCACGAACGTCGTCACCTGTGAGTCGATCTTCCTTTTTGCGAATAAATCCCCACTCTTCACCAAATTTATTTACAATTGAAGTGAGCGAGGTTCTGAATCCTTCTTCGTGGGTCCCGCCCTCATGGGTATTGATGGTATTAGCAAAGGTATAAACAGATTCAGTAAATGTTGTGTTCCATTGCATTGCAATTTCGAGTGACATTTGTTGTTTTGTATCTTCTGTGGCGATGGTGATAATAGATTTATGAGTTGCACCCTTGGTTTGATTCAAGTGTTTAACAAAATCGGTAATTCCACCGGTGTAGTGATAGCGGACTGCAACTGGCTTCCCTGTCTCGTCAACATGACCAGGTCGCTCATCTGTCAAAAGTAAAATCAAACCTTTATTGAGAAATGCCATTTCTCGGAAACGAGTAGAGAGTGTTTCAAAAGAGAAATCCGTAGTTTCAAATATTTCAGTCGATGGCCAGAAGGTTACTTGTGTTCCCCGGCCAGTTGTTGCCTCGCCTTTGCGCACCGGTTTTTGAGGTACGCCAAGTTTGTACTCTTGATACCAATAAAAGCCATCACGTTGAACAACAACTTCGAGATCCGTTGAAAGCGCGTTTACAACCGAGATGCCAACACCGTGCAACCCGCCAGAGACGGAGTAACCACCTTCGCCGAACTTTCCCCCGGCGTGTAAGACGGTTAAAACGATTTCAAGAGCTGGGCGCTTCTCAATGGGGTGAAGGTCGACAGGAATACCTCGCCCATTATCAACAACCTTAATCGCCCCATCTGCCGTCATTGTGACCTGGATTTCAGTGCAGTGGCCGGCTAGCGCCTCATCCACAGAGTTATCGACAACCTCATAGACGAGGTGGTGGAGCCCTCTTTCACCGGTGGAACCGATATACATTCCAGGGCGCTTCCGGACGGCATCTAAACCCTCTAGGACGGTGATTGTGCTGGCGTCATAATCTTTTTCAGCCACGCGAACTCCCTCCTGTTTAATCTGCTTAGAATGGATCCTGAGCCCGATTTCTCACTCACAACCCGTAATACTAGTCGGATAATGGTGGTATTGATAGCCAGAAATAAGGCTCTGGGGTTGATCTGAGGGCCAATCTCTTAAGAGTTGTAGGTGAGTAGTGGGTTTGCATGGTAGCGACCCTTCTACTTAGTTATAGGTGTCTCGTGGACCACGGGCTCCTTTTATCGTTCGAAGCCCTCGTTTCCATGATGGGGTATTTGGGCCCAAAATCACGAGCTCTTCAACCAAGGCACCTGGGGCGGAGGTAGAGATTGTCGTAAGGAGCGCACTCTTCATGGTGTTAAGTTGCACAGCCCATGCTGTTGATTGGGTCTGAAGCGTAAGCACCCCATCAACAAGAGAGAGGGGTGCGCTATGCCCCGCCAACTCCTCGCCCACAACACTCGCCCATTCGGTATATAGTGAGCCTTCGGCGATACCTTGCTTCCAATCTCGCTTGATCACGATCTCATTAAGAATTGAATGAAGGGCGAGTGGATCATCAACTCGCTCGCGAGGTTGTTGAGCTTCCGTGGTTCGACTTTTGCGTATCTGATTTCGCCAGGCTCGATACATTTCGCGCGCTAGATCGCTACTCATAACGGTTTTACACTCCCGGATTTTACCGAGAAAAATTTTCCGGTGAGTTCTGGAGGAAGATCGGATTGAACTGCAACAGTAATAAAGGTTTGTACGGCGGTTTTCGCCAGAGCAACAAGTCGATCACGGCGACCTTCATCAAGCTCTGAAAAAACATCATCGAGAATAAGAATTGGTTGTGACCCATCATTTTGTAATAATTGGTAACTCGCCAATTTTAAAGAGAGCGCGACGGACCAAGACTCCCCTTGAGATGCATAACCTTTCACCGGATGATCCCCAAGCATAAGTGTGAGGTCATCGCGGTGTGGGCCAACCAGTGTGAGCCCTCTTTCAATCTCTTGGTTTTGTATCTCTTTAAATTTTTCAAGAATCACCCTTTGATTTTCTTCTCGAATTATTGAAGGGTTATCAATACTCGATTTATATATTATGTGCGCGTTTTTTTCCGGTGAGATTTCTTGGTAAACCGCCGTAAAAATTGGTTGTAATTCGTTGAGGGTTGTAATCCGGGCGGCAATAATCTCACCGCCAAATTCGGCAACCTGTTGGTTCCAAGATTCAAGTGTTGAGAGATTGGAACGAGATTTTAAGAGTGAATTTCTTTGACGCACAGCGCGCTCGTAATCCGAAATTACACCAGCCATGCGAGGTGAGCGTAGGGTGAGAATTTGGTCAATAAATCTCCGTCGCTCAGTTGGATCACCCCGAACTAAATCCAAATCTTCTGGCGAGAAATAAATTGCTTGGAGAATCCCAAATATTTCTTTTTGACTCCGGACTGGGTTTTGGTTGATTCGCGCTCGGTTCGCTTTCTCGGTGTTTACCTCAAGTTCAATTAAGATATCGCGTTCATTGTTATCAACTTTTCCACGGATATAAGCAGAGGTGTTGCCAAGTTGTACAAGGGGTTGATCGCTACTTGTCCGGTGTGAGGATAGGAGAGCGAGGTAGAGAATCGCCTCAACAATATTAGTTTTACCCTCACCGTTTCGCCCAACAAAAATCGTAATGCCTTTATCGAGCGGTAGCTCTAACTCTGAGTATGAGCGAAAATTCTTGAGTGAGAGGTTGGTGAGGTGCATGGTATTTCTACCTTAATTAAGAGCTATAACGCATAGGCATAAGAAGGTATTTATAGCTTTCATCCTTCGCGCCACGTTCCTCGTGTTTCCCAACCAATACTGCTGGTTTTGCCGCTCCAGTGAAATCAATCTCAACAAACGGTGTCCCTAGCGCTTGTAGCCCATCGGTTAAATACTGTGGGTTGAAGGCGATGGCAATGGGCTCCCCAGTGTAATTTATTTCAATTTCTTCAGTCGCTTGGGCATCATCGCCTGTCCCGGCCTCGAGTCGTAAAATATTGTTTCCAAAGTCGAGTCGTAGTGGAACTGTTTTATCGGTAACGAGAGCAACGCGGTGGACAGAATCTAGAAAATCAGGAACGTTAATAATCGCTTGTGCTACAGATTCGGAAGGAAGAAGGTGACGGAAGGGTGGAAAGGTTCCATCGAGTGTCCTGGAGGTCATTGTTTTAAGTTGCGAGATAAAGCCAACTAAATGCTCGTTGGAAGTTGTGGGTGAAAGCGCAAGTGTTACTTGTGAATGGGTTGAGGTGAGTGATTTCGCCGCATCCAAGAGCGTCCGCGCCCGTAAAAGTGTTGTTGCCGTGAATTCTGACTCTTTTGCTTGCCAAGAAAGTTCACGTACTGCTAATCGATATCGATCTGTGGCCGCTAATGTGATGTTATTTTTATTGATCTCAATATGAACGCCTGTAAGGGTCGGGAGTGAATCATCTTTTCCTGCAGCAATTGCAACCTGGTTTACCGCTGTTGCAAAAATATTGCTTTCAATTAGCCCAGCGGTTTGAGGGACATCTGGCAGTGTTGGGTACTCTAAAGTAGAGAGAGTTGGGAGGGTAAATTTTGCAGCTCCTGCGGTCACAAGGACGCGGCTTCCTTCCAAGGTAAAGGTGATTGGTTTTACTGGGAGGGACCGTGAAATTTCAGCTAGGAGGCGGCCGGGAACAAGGACCTTCCCTTTAAGCGCAATGTCAGCCTTAAGGATCGCTTTTGTGGATGTTTCAAGATCAGAGCCGGTGAGGGTGATTGAGGTATCGACATCGATTAAAATCCCAAGGAGCTCGGGTTTGATAGGGCGCGTTGAGAGGCTGCGGGCAACCCAGTTAACTGCATCAACTAACTCTTCACGCTCAACAACGAACTTCATTCTCTTCCTCTGTTCTTCTCGTGTGAGAGCCTTTCACAGGTTCTCACTATCCTCAATCTAAATCTCTTTAATAATGGTATTCGTAATAACCAGAACACTTTCTTGTGGAAAAAACACATAACTGCTGGTGGTGAAGGGTTTCATCTTCTTAACAGTTGTGGATGGGTTGTGGATGGGTTGTGGAGGGAGAGGTTAAAACCACCCTTTTTTTTTATTAGAACCCCCCACCCCCAACCTTCCCCACTTAATTAACTGAGTTATCCACACTAATTCTTGGTTATCCACAGAAAACTGGGGGTAACCCGCCACTTATTGGTTTTATTAACTCTTACTTTGTTGTTTGATCCGGTTGGTCAACTCCGTCACTTGGTTATAGATCGATCGACGTTCAGCCATGAGTTGGCGGATCTTCCGATCAGCGTGCATAACAGTGGTGTGGTCTCTCCCCCCGAAACTCTTCCCAATTTTTGGCAAGCTAAGTTCGGTTAATTCACGACACAAATACATCGCTATCTGACGAGCATTCACCAATACCCGACTTCGGTTACTGCCACAGAGATCGTCGATTGAGAGGCTGAAGTAGGTGGCGGTCTGGGCCATGATCGTTCCAGCGGTGATCTCAGGACCCACTTGATCTGGGATGAGATCTTTCAACACAATCTCCGCAAGCCCTAAATCAACTGGTTGACGGTTAAGTGAGGCAAAGGCAGTCACGCGGATGAGAGCACCTTCCAGCTCACGAATATTAGATGAGATCTTCGAAGCTATATATTCCAAGACATCATCAGAGGCATTTAATTTATCCTGTGCCGCTTTTTTACGAAGAATTGCAATTCGTGTTTCTAGTTCTGGTGGTTGAATATCAGTTATCAAACCCCACTCAAATCGGGAGCGAAGGCGATCTTCAAGAGTTGTTAATTGTTTAGGCGGACGATCACTCGAAATGACGATCTGTTTATTCGCATTATATAAAGTATTAAAAGTGTGGAAAAATTCCTCTTGAGTCGCCTCTTTATTTTCTAAGAACTGAATGTCATCAACCAGTAAAATATCAAGATCTCGATACCGTTGTTTGAAAACCGAGGCCTTATCGTCACGAATTGAGTTAATGAAGTCATTTGTAAACTCTTCAGATGAGACATATCGAACCCGCACTGTTCCATACAATTCTTTTGCGTATGCGCCAATAGCGTGAAGTAAGTGTGTTTTACCTAGTCCAGACTCACCGTAAATAAAGAGCGGGTTGTAAGCCTTCGCTGGTGCTTCAGCGACGGCAACGGCAGCAGCATGAGCAAAACGGTTGGATGCGCCAATGACAAAGGTTTCGAATATATATCTTTGGTTTAGTTGGCCCGCTTGTTGTTGTTCTTTACCTTTTATTGCATCTGCCCCACGCCCAGTTCCCACTCGGTGTGTTTCGATAATAGGTGTTGTTGGATCCGCCTCAAGTTTTTCATTATAAGCAGTCTCAAGAGCTTCGTTGATTTGGACTGAGATGCTGATGTTTTGATTGAACTCAATTGAGAGGATCTCATTAAGGGTGGTTTTAATCTTCACCTCAAGATAATCTTTTGTAAATTGATTAGGTGCTTCCAATAAAAAGGATGCACCATTCTCTCGTTGTAGTAAACCAAGAGGTTGTGTGGTGTTGAGAAAACCACGGTTCTGTGGTGAGCGGGTACTTAACTCTTCGATGACTCTCGCCCAAACAAGAGTGGGGTCGGGAGTTGTTGAACTTTCAGCAGGGCTCCCACTCTCCAATAAAGACATTTCACTCCTTCTTGGGCACCTCGTTAGCGCCGTATGTACTGAGTTATTGACCGATCGATCCACGGGTTATCCCCAAAGATATCCACAGCCTGTGGTCTAGACCTTAGGTTGAGACTCTTTTGAGAGCGCCGCCCTGTGGATAGAGAGAGAAAGTATGGCTTCATGGCAGAAAAAGCAAGTGGTTATCCACAAATTTTTTACCACAACCCGTTTTTACCCCATCTCGTTTGACCCTTATCAACAGCTCTCTATACCCTTCTCCTCTAACCCCGCTGTGGCCCGGTCCAGAGCACCAAGAGCTCAACCGGAGAAATTAGGAGTACATCATGACAAAACGTACCTTTCAGCCAAATAATCGTAAGCGCGCTAAAAAGCATGGTTTCCGCGCCCGCATGGCAACTCGTGGCGGACGTGCGGTTCTCGCTTCGCGCCGCGCCAAAGGCCGCACTCGCATTTCTGCATAACTCGAGCAATCCACTACAACCGTGCTACCCGCACTGAATCGGTTACGTTCAAGTAAAGATTTTGCGAGCGTCACCAAAACCGGTTATCGCGCAACGACAGCATCACTTGTTATTTATCTGAAGAAAAATGACGTGCTTCAAAGTGAACCACAAATTGGGCTTATCGTGTCAAAAGTTGTTGGGGGATCAGTGGCTCGCCACCGAATTGCTCGCCGAATACGTCATGCTGTTCGGGATCATCTTCATCTCATCCCAATCCACTCACAGGTGGTGATCCGAGTTATTCATGAAAGTAATGACTACTCTGAAGAGATACGTCAAGGGTTAAGCAAAATTTCGTCGAAGATAGGAGTAAAGAGTTGAAATATCTTTTCATCATAATTCTTCAAGGATACCAAAAATTTATCTCACCTTTCTTTGCACCCCGTTGTAAGTACTATCCAAGTTGTTCTCAATATTCCATCGATGCGATCCGTGCTTTTGGGTCAATGCGTGGCGTAATAATGACGGCCTGGCGCTTACTTCGTTGTAACCCACTCTCTCACGGTGGTGTTGATTATGCTGTTAATACACCTAAAACAACTTACATAGTGAAGGCGAGCGCTTAATGCTAAGTATCCTAAACCCAATATATTTCGCTGTTTCTTGGGTCATTGTTACCTTACACAACACCCTTGGTTATGTGGTTGGCAAGAATTCGCACGAATCACTCAAGTGGTCACTTGCGATCATCGGATTGGTTGTATTGATTCGAATTATTTTAATTCCACTCTTCGTCAAGCAGATCAAGTCTCAACGCGCGCTGACAGCCTTGCAACCAAAAATGAAAGAGATTCAAAAGCGCTACAAAGATGACCGCCAAAAACAATCCGAAGAGATGATGAAGCTCTATAAAGAGCACAAGACCAATCCACTTTCGTCATGCTTACCGATTATCGCTCAAGCACCAATCTTCTTCTCACTCTTCACGGTATTAAATGGCATTGCACATAATCATCCACACGGTGTCTTTAAAGGTGCAAACGGACTAGGAACTGCGGCGTTTATTTCAGCACAAAAAGCAAAATTCTTTGGTGCGAGTCTCTCTGATACATTTTTAACAACCCACATCACATCAACAAAACTTGTAACTGTTGGGCTTATTCTTTTTATGTCTGCCACAACTTTCACCACACAACGCCAATTAATGGTGAAAGGTATGCCGAAGAATGAAGGCGGCAGCGACATGATGGCTCAACAACAGAAAATTATGTTGTATGTATTCCCAGTTATTTTCGCAGTATCTGGTGTGAATTTTCCAGTGGGGGTTTTAATTTATTGGGGAACGACAAACCTCTGGACATTTGGTCAGCAGTATTACGTGATTAAGCGAAACCCAACTCCCGGATCTCCTGCCTATATAGAGTTAATGGCGAAGCGGGCCAAGCAAGGGAAGAAGGAGCCAGGTGGGGTGGTCGACCCAGTAAACCCGGTAAATGACAGTAGTGGGACGACTCTTGATACCCCACTAAACCCTGAAGGTTCGCAAACCAATCAACGGAAGCAACCAAAGAAGCGCAAGCCAAAAAAGTAGTCATATCGGTATAAAGTATAATAAATAGTATTTAAACGGACATCTAATGAGGATCTGGGAGTGAATATGAGCGAAATTGAGAGCACAACCACCACTGAAGCAATTGAGGGTGTTGAGGTGATTGAGGGGAGCGAAGAAGAGGTGACCCCAAAAAAGAGCCAGATCGAACGTCTCGAAGAGGAGGGCGATGTCGCCGCCGATTACCTCGAAGCGCTCTTGGATATTACCGACCTTGATGGCGATATTGATATTGATGTCGAAAATGGCCGAGCCGCGCTCTCGATCGCTGGTGGAAAACTTGGCCACCTCGTGGGTAGCAATGGTGAAGTTCTCGATGCCTTGCAGGAGTTGACCCGCCTAGCTGTTCAAACCAGCCTTGGAGATCGCTCTCGCCTAATGCTTGATATTGATAATTTTCGTTCAGATAAGAAGGAAGAGTTGGCGAAGCTCGCCCACGAGACCGCGGACGAGGTGAAGTCGACCGGCTTGGCCATCAAACTTCAACCTATGAATGCCTTCGAGCGCAAAGTTATCCACGATACGATTCAAGAGATCGGCCTCACCAGCGAATCTGAGGGTGAAGAGCCGAACCGCTGCGTCGTTGTCCTACCAGAGTAAGTCACAGTAGCGCCTTCTGTGAGTGTTTCACGTGAAACCTTACTGAGCGAGTACTTTTCTGAACGGCAGAGCGAGATCGAGCGCTATGCCGAACTCCTTACAACCTGGGGGATTGAGCGGGGTCTTATCGGCCCCCGTGAGGCTGACCGCATCTGGGAACGCCATATCGCTAATTGCCTCCCCGTCACCACCCTTATTCCAGCGGGATGCACCGTCGCCGATATCGGATCTGGCGCCGGGCTGCCTGGGATAGTGATCGCCTTAGCTCGCCCAGATTTACGGGTGACGCTCGTTGAACCGCTACAGCGGCGGGTCGATTTCCTCCTTGAGGTAATCCAAGAGCTCAATATTCCAATAACTGTAATTCGAGGTAAAGCTCAATCAGTAAAGAGCGCCTTCTCTGTGGTGACAGCCCGAGCGTTGAAGCCACTTCCAGTATTACTTCCTATGGTCTGGCCGTTGATCGCATCAAAAGGGGCACTTCTTGCTATTAAGGGAGAGTCGGCGCAGGCCGAGATCGATGAGACCGTTGTGAAGGCGAACACGACCACAAAGCTTCATATTCTTACCATCGGCGAAATCGAGCGCGCGCATATCATCGAGGTTCGAAAGAGTGTGTAGATTTCCCTTGTGAGTATTGGCGAGCAGGGGAGCGTTTCACGTGAAACAAGTAAGCCAGTCATTGGTACCCGACGCCTGAAAGAGGCGATGCCCTCTCCTATTAAAACCCGTCTCTTCACCGTCGCCAATCAGAAGGGTGGGGTTGGGAAGACCACCTCTGCCGTCAATATTGCTGCTGCGTTAGCAATGGGTGGCCTAAAAGTTTTGGTGATCGACCTCGATCCGCAAGGTAATGCTGGCACCGCCTTGGGTGTTGATCGTGATGGCGAGGGAATGTATGAACTCTTTCTCGAAGAACGGCCACTCGCCTCGATTATTCAAAAAGTTGCTGGTTTTCCGCATCTAGAGTGCGCCCCAGCCAATCAAGAGTTGGCAGGCGCAGAGATCTCAATGGTCAATATGGTCGCCCGTGAATCAATTCTTAAATTAGCCCTCAATGAATATCTGAGGGCACGCGAGGCAGCCGGGGATCGCCTCGATTATGTCATTATCGATTGCCCACCATCACTCGGGCTATTAACAGTTAATGCCCTCACCGCAGCCGATGAAGTTCTAGTTCCGATTCAATGCGAGTACTACTCGCTCGAGGGTATTTCATTACTGGTCACAACCCTTTCAAAGATTCAACGCTCACTTAACTCCGCAGTACATATCTCCACCATCCTTCTGACGATGTTTGATTCACGGACTCGATTGGCCAACGATGTCGCCAACGATGTTCGTGCGCATTTTCCGGTCGAACTTATTGATATTCCAATTCCACGTGCAGTTCGTGTGAGTGAGGCACCTTCATTTAGGCAGACGGTGATGACATATGACGCCGCATCCCCCGGCGCAATCGCCTATCTACAAGTGGCGCGCGAAATAGCATCACGCGGAACACGATCTCACAATCATGAATCAGGAGCGATCACTGCATGAGTACTCGTAAAGGCGGTTTAGGACGCGGGCTAGATTCATTAATTCCTTCAGTTCCACGGCCGACGATAGAGAATAGCTATGGCGTTGTCGTTGCAGATAGTGCAGAAGTTGATATTAATTCGATCTCACCAAATCCAAAACAACCACGTTCAACTTTTGATGAAGATGCACTGAATGAATTAGCTGCATCGATAAAAGAAGTTGGCGTTATGCAACCTCCGGTAGTGCGCTCACTTGGTAGTGGCCGCTATGAATTAATTATGGGAGAGCGCAGGCTCCGTGCGGCCAAATTAGCTGGGTTAAAGACAATTCCGGTAATCATTCGAAAGACCACTGACAACGAAATGCTTCGCGAAGCACTTATTGAAAATATTCAACGCTCGCAATTAAATCCACTTGAAGAAGGCGCTGCTTATCAAAATTTACTTAACGATTTTGGTTATACTCACGATGAACTTGCACTCAAGGTTGGAAAATCTAGATCGGCAGTGACGAACACTTTAAGACTTCTCAATTTGCCAGCATCAGTCCAGCGTCGTATTGCGGCGGGTGTCTTAACAGCGGGCCATGCGCGAGCGCTCTTGACTTTGAGCGATGAGGGTGAGATTGAAAATCTAGCTCGCAAGATTGTTGCAGAGGGGCTAAGTGTTCGCGCAGTTGAGGAACTTGTTACCTTGAAACGTGAAGGCAGAAAAATAAAGCGAGTAACCACCCCGATTATTAATTCGCCGCATCTGAAAGAGTACAGCGACCGAATTGCGGATCAACTCGACACTAGAGTGAGCGTGGAGTTGGGAAGAGTTAAAGGAAAGATCACTATTGAATTTGCCGACCTCGCTGATCTACAAAGAATTACCGAAGCAATCCTCTAACACAAAGTATTAGTGGAGAGATTTCTTTCCGAGCGCTTCAATCTCTGCCTTGACAACACCGGCAAGCGCTTTAACACCGTCACGGATTCGTTCTGGTGTGGGGTAACAGTAAGAGAGGCGCATTGATCGCGAGCCAAAACCGTCGGCATAAAAAGCGGTACCTGGAACATAAGCGACCTTAGCTGCGATCGCCTTCGGCATCATCGCCTTTGTGTCGATACCTTCAGGGAGTGTGAGCCAGAAATAGAAGCCACCCTCGGGGTCTGTCCATGTCACACCTTCGGGGAAATACCGTTCAAGGCTCTCGAGCATTGCATCACGACGTTCTTTATAGATTTTACAGAATTCAGTGATCTGTTCGCGCCATGGTTGGTCTGCGAGATAACCACTAATCGAAAGTTGCGCAAAGTTTGATGGGCAGAGAATGGAAGATTCTGAGGCAATAACAAGTTTTTCTTTAAGAGCCTGCGGAACAAGCGCCCAACCAATACGGAAACCAGGAGCGATCGTCTTTGAAAATGATCCTAGGTAGATCACATTCTCAGAATCTTCGGCACGCATTGCATCAGGTGCTGGGCCGTCAAAACCAAGAAGGCCATATGGGTTGTCTTCAACGACAAAGATTTTTTCTTCGCGGCAGATATCTAAGATCTCAGAACGACGTTCTGCTGGCAAAGTCACGCCGGCCGGATTCTGGTAATTCGGAATCAGGTAAAGGAACTTAATATGTTGGCCTCTTGCCTTTGTGGCTTCAATCGCCTCTCTGAGGCGAACCGGGATCAAACCATCATGATCCATTTCAACATGGACGACATCAGCCTCATATTGCTGGAAGGTTCCAAGTGCTCCGACATATGAGGGTGCTTCGACTAAGACGACATCACCAGGATTGATAAAGATACGAGAGATGAGATCAAGCGCCTGCTGCGATCCAGTAGTGACAATGACATCATCTGGATGCGCCCGAATTCCTTCAAGGGCCATAATGTCGCAGATCTGTTCACGAAGTTTTGCGTGGCCTTGTCCACTGCCATATTGGAGCGCCTCTTGACCATTTTCTCGGACAAGCTTTTGAATGACATCAGAGAACATCTCCATTGGCAAAGCAGAGAGGTTGGGCATACCACCGGCGAGAGAAACAATTTCAGGCCGTGATGCAACTGCGAAGAGCGCGCGGATTTCAGAGGGCTGTAATAATGAGGCTCGTTGTGAAAATCGAAGCTCTAGGTTTTCAGGCTGCCCGGTATGGAATCGAGTGATCTCTTGGCTCATGCGAGAATCTTACTTCCTGATACCGGCTCGGCGGAGGTCACTTATCTTGAGGCTACCTGTTCGAGCATCGTTCTCTGACGAGAGATAGAGGCGCTGGATAGCAACCATAAGAGATTCAACGAGAGTCTCGTGGAATTGTGGGTCAGTTAGCCGCTTCATATCCCCAGGGTGACTGGCGTAACCCAATCCAATTTGGACCGTGGGGGATTTTGTGCGGCGAAGAAGATCCCACGACTTTGCATGGGTCCGACAATTTGCCAGGTCGGTGCGTGCAGTGATTTCGCGTTGCACTAAATTTGCGAATCTTTCACCGACAACTGAGTGAACACCATGGGCATCGGCGCCGTAATAGTAGGTGGCGACTCCGTGGGCGCTTTCATTTTTGTAATTATCGATTGCGAGCGAGATAACGAGATCAGCCCCCGCACTATTTGCCTTGTCGATGCGCTCTTGATCACTCGGATCATTTGTGGCGTTGCGAGTAATAAATACTGTAACTCCAAGCGCAATTAATCGTCCTTCCAACCGTTGTGCGATATCGAAGGTAATGAGCGGATCAGCGCATTTTGAACCTGGATCTAAAACAATCACCTTCCCAGCGAGTGCAGGTCCTTTACCGTCACGGGCTACTTGTTCACGTAGTTGCGCAGGCGCTCCGCCAGAGACAACTCGCATTAATCGAAGCATCGCCATGATTGTCGATGGGCCACAACGACCATCAACTTTAATACCAGCGGATTTTTGAAATTCTTGAACAGCACGATCTGAGAGTAGGCCAAAGATTCCATCGACTCGACCACAATTAAAACCAAGTTCGATTAACCGCGATTGCAATTGTGCTACGTCGTCACCCCGCATCAAAGTAGGGGCAGCAAAAAGAAGTGTGCGATCTCCTAATTTCCAACGAGCCTCTTCGAGAATATCTGATGTCTCATTATCGACGACCCCAGTGACAGTTAAGCCGCGGTTCTGCTGAAAGGTTTTTACAGCGGACTCCACATCACTATCAAAGAGTGATGTGGTTGAGTGCAGAAGGCCGAGCCGGGAGAGGGTGTTACAGAGAAGCGCGACCGAACTACCGGAGTCACCTAAACGAAGTGGCTGACTCTGCATGGTAGGTCGGTCGACTTCACAAATTACTTAAGGAAGGATTCGAGATCTTTTAGCAGAGCTGGTTTTGGCTTCGCCCCGACGATTGTTTTTACAACTTCGCCATTAACAAAGACATTCATGGTTGGAATCGAGACGATCCCGTATTTCATGGCTATTGCAGATTCCTCGTCAGTATTGAGCTTGACGATCTTGATCTTTGCGCCGTATTCATTGGAGATATCTTCAAGGATTGGGCCTACTGCGCGGCATGGGCCACACCATTCTGCCCAGAAATCGACAAGGACAGGTGTTGTGCTCTTAAGGACTTCAGCCTCGAATGTGGCTGTGGTGACTGCGATCGTGGCCATGGGTTGCTCTTCTCTTTTTAGCGGTCTAGTGAAGTGATCTTAAATCAGGATAAGGGGTGTTGTTGAGTTAGTGAGATAGAAAACGCTCGGCATCAAGAGCGGCTTCACACCCGGTTCCGGCGGCGGTAATCGCCTGGCGATAGGTATGGTCAACGAGATCCCCGCAAGCGAATACCCCAGTGAGGCTGGTTTGCGTGGAGTGAGCTGCAACGGTCACATAACCTGCCGCATCAAGGTCAACCTTGCCTTTGACGAGTTCTGAGCGTGGATCATGGCCGATAGCGACGAAGAGTCCAGTGAATGATCGTTCTGATTCGCTGCCATCAACGGTATTACGAACTCTTAACCCGGTGACCTTTTGATCTCCGAGAACATCAATGACTTCGGTGTTCCATAAAAATTCAATTTTTGGGTTCGTCTTAGCGCGATCAACCATAATCTTTGAGGCGCGCAGTGAATCGCGGCGATGGATTATCACAACTTTCGAGGCAAATTTCGTAAGGAAGTTTGCCTCCTCCATAGCTGAGTCACCGCCACCAACAACGGCAATCTCTTGATCACGGAAGAAGAAACCATCACAGGTCGCACACCACGAAACGCCGCGGCCAGAGAGTCGCTTCTCATTTTCAAGACCAATTTCTTTATATGACGATCCCATTGCCAGTACGACAGCGCGCGCCTTGACGGTATTCCCTGATCCATCTTTTAATACTTTAATATCGCCATCGAGATCCATCTCAACGATATCGTCGGTAATAAGTTCGGCACCAAATCGCTTAGCCTGATTGCGCATAGCTTCCATCAAGTCTGGGCCCATAATGCCATCTGTAAATCCTGGGAAGTTTTCGACCTCAGTAGTATTCATAAGCGCACCACCAGCGGTTACCGAACCTTCATAGATGATCGGCTTCAGGTCGGCACGTGCCGCGTAGATAGCGGCGGTGTATCCAGCAGGTCCAGAGCCAACAATGACAAGATTACGTATATCGCTCATATCGATCATAAGGGCAGCCTATCTCCTTTAAATCTTTCGGCCGAGGAGTACTCGGAAGGTACTCGTGACCTCGGAAACTTTAAATATGCGTGCGAGTAAAAAGTAACCTACGCCACTTACTGCTAGAACAATGAGCAATCGAATGGTATTCCCACCCGGGATGCGGCTAGAGATCAGATAGAGAGGGAGAGCGACACCGAGAAAAATCCCAACGAGGCGCGCATAAAATCCGACAATTTCTCGGGTATGGATCGCTATTTTATAGCGGCGGAGCAAGCGAATCGTGCTGTAAGCACCAATGTAATAAGAGATCGACAACGCTGTCGCCAATCCAACCGTGACCCACTTGGCGGGCAAGGTGAGTGCTGCGACCACGGCGAGTGCGCTCGCTGTCAGGTTCATGATTAAGTTAGAGATAACTTGTAGTTTTACATTTTCAAAGGCATTCAGCGCCCGTAGAGCGATGAGATTAATACTCAATGGCAAGAGACCGAGTGAAAATCCCGCCAATACATTTCCCAAATATTGGCTATCAGCTTTCGAGATTCCAAAGAATAAGGTTTGAGTAATTAATGGGCCAAAAAGTAGGAGTCCAAATGCAGCGGGGACGGTAATAATTCCAACCAAACGGATTGTCCGGGTCAAAGATTCATGGATATCTTGGATACGTCGTTCATGAACAAAGCGCGATAGTTGTGGCAAGAGCGCAGTAACAATAGAGATTGTGACAATTGAATGTGGCAACATCATAATAAAAGATGCATTGCTATACGGTGTATAACCAACCCCGGTTGTAATCCCTTCTTTCATCGCTCGCACTGCGGCGCGGGTTGAGAGATTTACCGTGACCAAGTAACTCAACTGGCTGATCGCTGCGAAAATGAGGGTCCATGTCGCGAGCTTCATTGATTTTTTTATCTCAGGGCTCTGCCAATCAAAACGCGGTGATATCTTAATTTTTGTCTTTACGATAACAGGAATCATGACTGCGGCCTGAATTACATACCCGAGCGTTGTAATTACACCAATCCACGTTGCCTCGACCGTACTGATTGAGGTAACGCTCCAATGTGGCCGCTGATGTAGGAAGTAACCGATTCCAGCAATACCAACCAGGTTATTTAGTATCGGAGCCCACATCATCGCTGCAAACTTCTCTTTTGCATTGGCAATCTGACCCAAGAGTGCGAAGAGCCCCATAAAGAAAATTTGAGGTAGGCACCAACGCATGATTAAGACGGTGAGGTGAAATTCTGGGCGCCCAACATAACTAGTAGCAAAAGCTTTGACTAAGAGAGGCGCAGCTACCACTGCAAGCGCAGTTAATACGCCCAATACAAGAACAGTGGCGGTTACCAGGCTAGATATAAAGGCAGAGCCGCCGTCTGCCTCTCTTGTGGCGCGTACTAATTGTGGGACGAAGACCGCGGTAAGAGCTCCACCAATGATCAGGTTATAGAGAATATTTGGCATGGTGTTGGCGACATTAAATGTGTCACCCAAGAGCGCGGTGCCGAGCAGTGCCACAGTGAGCAGCCCACGGAGTAAACCTGTAACACGAGAGAAAACCGTCCCAATTGCCATCACCGTCGACGAGCGGACCAAAGCCAGATCATTAGCCTTATTATCTGGCTCTTGCGGGCCCGTCATGTTACTCATGCTTTTCGCCTGCGCTTGATTCGACGCCATGATTGGAAGAGGGCAGCGAAGAAGAGCGTAATAGCGGCACCGGTTGTAATCCAGGTTGCGATCGGGCTGATCACAGTGATCGAAAGGTCATATATCTGGGGGTCGCCTAATTGATCCCCGTGAGAATTTTGAACAACAATATTGAGTGCGCTAGACCCAGAGGTAAGTACTTTTATGGGGACCATAACTTGGACCTTAGCTTTGCCAGCAACTGTAATATTTTTTATATCCCGAACGATCACTCGTTCATTTAACGAGTTAATGACAAGATCAACTTTTGCGGTTCCTGGAAAGTCATTGATCACGGTGATTGGCACGCTTTGCAATAGCGATGTAATAGTGAATCGACCCGGAGCTAACCTGATGCTCTTATTTAGAGTGGCGACATAGCTATTAAAATCTTCAATAAGCGTAGAACGCATGTGAGATTTCATGTTTGGATTAAAGAGACGAGTCAATGAGAGCCGATATTTATCGAGATCGGCTGGGTTCATATAAATCGCACTATTTTGGATCGTGCTGTAATCATTTATAAAATCGATAACGTCATGTCTATTTAAGGAAAAATATTTTGTTGTGAAGTAATTTTGTGGAGCGCCTACGCCTGTTTTTAATAATTCAGAGAGTCGTGTCTGTGAAGCGACGAGAAGATAGTTCCGTTCGTGAGGAGTGAGACGCTTAACCCAATATTCTGAGGGGTTTCCATAGACCATCGCCTCAACCTGACCCGTTGATGCCAAGGTGGTAAGCCGGAGAAGAAAGTTTTTAGCAAAATCTTGGCCAACCCCAGGAAGGTGGTTCGATAATTTGTAACCTTTAGCCATAGCGCTAACTTCTTCAATAAGTGCGGGATCGACGCTCCATTTTCTTTCTTGAGAATTTTTTACATAGAGCAAACTACCAATGGCCCCTGCGGGCGATAAATCAGCAGCGAGTTGGTCATCAAGAAATACATTATTGAGTTCTCGGTGGGATGGGGCGGTAATAAAGATCGTTGTCGCTCCGGCAGCTTGAACAGGAGCGGGAGTATTAATCGCGATGAGTGCAACAAAAAGTGTCAACGCACGTACGACGCTTTGCTTCATACCGCTAGTTCTCCAGATTTTGCAATCAACTTTTTCTCGTCCGGATAAGCGAGCATCGCAATAATCTCATCAAGTGGGAACCAACCGACCTCATCAACCTCTTCAACTTGCGCTTGAAGAAGACCACCGACTTCTTTAAATAAATAATGATGAACTGTTTTGTGAATGCGCTTTCCACCGGCCATGAACCAGAAATCGATAACACCAAGGGTGCGCGAAATTTCAGATTGGATGCCAGTCTCTTCGGCAACCTCGCGAATCGCTGCCATCTCTGGAGTTTCACCAGCCTCGATATGGCCCTTTGGGAGTGACCATAAGAGTCGTTGCTTTGTCGGATCTTTTAGATCACGGCGACCAATAAGTAGACCCTTGCTACCGCTCTCATCAATGACGAGACCACCAGCGCTGACTTCATCCACTCGCTTGGCATAAGGAGTGCGAGCTCCTGGCCGCTTCGTATTTTTTTGTGGAGCTGGCTTGGCTGGTTTGGCTGGCTTGGCTGGTTTGGCAGGCAGAGGTGGGGCGCTCTCGCTCTGCCCTGTTAGGGCGCCAGTCGAAGCGAGCGGAGATGGTGGAGTGGTTGCGGTTGTAGCGGGGTTTGCAGAAGTTGGTCGTTTACGACGACGTCTCTTTCGCTTCGCTTCGCCACCCGCACCGTGTGCCGGGGTCATAGTGGAAGGGTACTCCTCCTTCGCTTCTCATTTCATGGAGAGCGTCTAGCCTTACCTCTTATGAGCAGCGAAATTCAGGGCCGTAATAGCCGCAATAGCCATAGTGACCAGGCCATGCCGCGCGAGTCAGTTATCGCCGCGGCGATCTCCGCCCTAGCCACATCTGCTCCGATAACCAGCTCCCTTGCGCAGGCTTTTAAATCGGCCGGCTACACCTTGGCACTTGTCGGCGGACCTGTGCGCGATGCAATTTTGGGGCGGCTTGGTAATGATCTGGATTTCACGACCAATGCGCGACCGGCTGCAACAAAGGCGATACTTGCAAATTGGGGTGACGCAGTGTGGGATCAAGGCGCCGCATTTGGAACTGTCGCTGCAAAAAAAGGTGAGACTACAGTTGAAGTAACAACATATCGAAGTGATACCTATAGCTCTGAATCACGTAAACCTGAGGTCGATTTCGGTAATTCTATAATTGGTGATCTGGGTCGTCGCGATTTTACTGTGAATGCGATGGCGCTTGAGTTAACAACGGTACAACCAGAATTTATTGATCCATTTGATGGAATCACTGATCTTGCTAAAAAGATTCTTCGTACACCTGGCCGCGCAACTGATTCATTTAGTGATGATCCACTACGCATGATGCGTGCAGCACGGTTTATGAGTCAACTTGATTTTGCTGTGGATCCAGAGGTAATCGATGCAATGCGAGCGATGGCAGAGCGCATCACGATAGTGTCGGCAGAGCGGGTACGTGTCGAACTAATAAAAATCCTTATGTCAACCGAACCACGCCTTGGCTTAACACTGCTTGTCGATTCAGGAATTGCTGATTATGTGCTCCCCGAGTTGCCGATGTTAAAACTTGAGATTGATGAGCATCATCACCATAAAGATGTTTACGAACATACCCTCACTGTTCTTGAACAAGTGATCGCGCTAGAAAAGCGACTGGGTGGTCCTAATCTTGTAATTCGCTTGGCTGCGCTTCTTCACGATATCGGTAAGCCAAAAACCCGTGAATTAATCCCTGGTGGTGGTGTCTCATTCCATCACCATGAAGTAGTTGGTGCGCGGATGGCGAAGGCCCGACTCAAGGCGCTCCGATTTGATAACGAGACAATAGAGAGCGTGAATAACTTAGTTTTCTTGCACCTGCGTTTTCATGGTTATGGTGGGGGGGAGTGGACTGATTCTGCAGTCCGCCGATATGTCCGTGATGCGGATGAATTACTTGCGCATCTTCATGTCTTAACACGTGCGGATTGCACAACGCGTAATGCTAAAAAAGCCGCGGCACTCTCTTCCACGTATGACTCACTTGAAGCTCGGATTGAACTTCTTCAACAAGAGGAGGAACTTAATAAAATTCGTCCAGATCTTGACGGAAATCAGATCATGGAAATCCTAGGAGTAAAACCGTCACCCTTGATTGGTAAGGCGTATGGTCATCTATTAGAACTTCGATTAGATCGCGGCCCATTGGGTGAAGTGGAAGCTACTCGTGAATTATTGGCGTGGTGGGAAACGAACACCGCGAAGTAGGACCGTGCACGTTACGAGATAAGCGGCGCAAATTAGAGATGGTAATAGTAAAGATTTGCCACTACTAGGAAGTACGACTGCAGCGATGAGTGCGCCGGCAATAATTGCGCTATTAACTGAGACATCGTAGAAGGCAAAGACGCGGCCACGATATTCATCTTGAATCTTTGATTGCACCAGTGCGTCGTTGGTAACTTTTACCGCCTGACCACAGAGCCCAACAAAGAACGCCGCAAGAATGAGCGACCACTGTTTCGGTAATAAAATAAAGATGAGGATAAAAGGAATTGAACCGACCATCATGGTTCGAATCCAACGATGTCGTCCAATGCGTTCGACAAAAATGGGTGTGATGAGCGATCCGATACCGATACCGACGCCAGCAATCCCCAACGCCAAGGCAAACCCGGATAGACCAGCGTCGGGATTGCTTGCTGGATGGTAGGTATTTCGTTCGAGGAGCAGCCCCATCAAGGTAAGTGCAGTTAACCCACCTCGTTGGACACTCGTTGCCAAAATACCTCGGAGTGCATCGTTATGTTTGCGCAGAATGTGGAGCCCTTCTTGCATCTCTCGCCAACCGCGATTTTTTATTGCGATGTCATGATCTGTGGGACCAATCTCCTTATGCCGTAACCGATGCGCCATGGCAGCCGCAATAAAATAGAGAATAGCGGCGAGTAAAATAATGGCTGCACTACTGAAATCGCTCTTTTGTGAATGGTCGAGGATTTTCTTTAGGCCAATGCCTGCTCCGCCGCCAATTACGACACCGATGGTTCCACCCGTAACAGCGAGCGCATTTGCAGCGATCAATTCATTCTTTTTCACTACAAGTGGCAGGCCAGCCGATAAACCAGCAAGAATTAATCTATTAATCCCAAATGCGACCAAGACTAGGAGCGTTAAGGCAACTCCCGTTAGACCACTTTTAATTGCAAAGGCGATGGCAAGTAGGTCGATCGCACGAAAAATATTTGCAACCTGAACAATCTTTTGTCGCGAGAAGCGATCCAAAAATACTCCAACATATGGGCCGACCAGAGAATATGGCAGCAACACAATAGTAAAGGCGAGAGCGGCAGCGACCGCGTTAGGTTGGCGTTCAGGCGAGAAGAGAACAAAGGAAGCGAGCGAAGATTGGAAGAGACCATCTGTGAATTGGCCGAGCCAACGAATCTGCAAAAGGAGAGGCAGGCGGCTTCCTTGATGGAATGGCCAATAATGGGTCGCCTTCTGCACGGAGTAAGCGTAGTTACTCGATCAGTTTTCGATAGGTATTACCCTTAGACATATGTGGTCGAGACGAGAATCAATTGATTATTCACTCAAACGTCGCGCCACGTTAGTCTCATATTTCAAGGGCGCTCAAGCCCAGGTTGATATTTGTGATGCTGACCCGTATTTGAGGTTGGCGGCGAAGTATCACGGCGAAGGAGTCGAGCGGGCTTGTCCTGTGTGCCGCAAAGAAGAGATGGTTGTTCTCCATTATGCCTTTGGTGATCAACTTGGCCAATACTCAGGTCGCATTAAGTCAATCCAGGAACTTGATGAAATGCAGAGTGAATATGGTGAATTTCGGGTCTATGTCGTAGAAGTATGTCGCCGGTGCGACTGGCATCACCTTATCTACTCATTCAAATTGGGTGATGGTCGAACTCGTAAAACTCCTAGGAGAACCCGATGATCAAGGGAGTAACCTTTAACTCATGGTGAATTGGAAGACGTGGCTGATTCGCGGAGCAATCTTTACTATTGGTGGAACCTTTGTGGCTGGTGCACTCACCTTTGGCTATGCCTACTTCACCGTTAAAATTCCCGATCCCAAAGCCTTTGTCAGTAGCCAATCAACGATTATTCAATATGCCGATAGCAGTGAACTTGGAAGAATTGGATCCGAGAATCGCACCATAGTAAAGCTGGCTAATATTCCACTTAATCTTCGTCACGCAATTCTCGCTGCTGAAGATAAGGGGTTTTACTCTGAATCTGCTTTTAGTCCAACTGGGATTTTACGGGCTATTTATCACAATATCAGCGGCGGAACTCTCCAAGGTGGATCAACAATTACTCAGCAATATGCAAAAACTGCTTTCCTCACCCAGAGCCGTACCGTGACTCGAAAAATAAAAGAATTAGTTATCGCTACAAAACTTGAGAGCCAACAATCAAAGGATCAAATCTTTGAGAGTTACCTCAACACTATTTATTTTGGACGTGGTTCTTATGGTGTCTCAACTGCGGCCCAGGTGTATTTCAACCGTACAGTGACGCAATTAAGTATTGGGCAGGATGCGGTAATCGCAGCGATCTTAAATTCTCCTGGGTATTATGATCCGCAGAGCGTGGCTGGTTTGGCGCGGCTAAAGCGTCGCTTCTCATATGTTTTAACAGAGATGCAAAAAGCTCATTGGATCACCAAGAGCCAAGCAGTTAAAGAGAAATTCCCTTTTATTGAACCTCGTACCTTAGGCGGCACACTCGGTGGCCCTAAAGGTTACGTTGTCTCGTGGGTCGAGCACGAACTTCTCAGCCTTGGTTTTACCGATCAACAGATTCAAGTTGGTGGACTTGTCGTGAAGACAACGATTGATAAAAGGGCGCAACAAGCTGCGGTCGATGCGGTGGCAAAACGTACTCCTGCCAGCGCGCCAGCGAACCTGCGTATCGCTCTCATCGCGATCCGCCCAGGTACGGGTGAGATCACCGCTCTCTATGGCGGGCAGGATTATCTGAAACAACAACTCAATAATGCGACTCAAGCCACCGCTCAAGCAGGGTCATCCTTTAAACCATTTGCACTTGTAGCTGCACTTGAACAAGGAATTTCATTGCAATCGATGTGGAATGGAAGTTCTCCCGCCGTTTTCTACGACGCTGGTGCTCAAAAGAATTACTCAGTCTTTAATTATGGTGGCGAACAGTTCCCACAGGTCTCACTTGCTAATGCAACTGCGCATTCGGTAAATACCGTCTTCGTCCCACTTGGTATAAAAGTTGGACCTGATAAAGTTATCGACGTTGCCAGGCGCGCAGGTATACCAACAAGTGTCAATATGATCGCAACCCCCTCGGTAACACTTGGAGTTGCTAGCCCACATGTAATCGATGTTGCCTCCGCCTATGCCACCTTCGCAGCGCAAGGTGTGTATGCAAAGCCATTTATTGTGAAAGAGGTTTTGGGAGCAAATCAAGGCGTGCTCTACGAATCACGTATTCAAGCGAACCAGGTATTTGCAGCTGATGTTATGGCTGATACGACCGCTGCACTTCAAGGTGTAACACAGTTTGGTACTGCATCCGGAGCACTCGCTGGTTTTGGCCGACCATCTGCTGGTAAAACTGGTACCACGACCGATAATGCATCAGCCTGGTTTAATGGCTACACACCACAACTTGAAGCAACTGTTGCGATGTTCCGCGACGATGCAACTCAATCACTTAACGGTATAGGCGGACTCAATGCCGTTACGGGTGGTTCATATCCGGCGAGTATCTGGAGCCTCTTTATGAAGGCGGCTCTTGCAAAGCAACCGATCGTAGATTTCCCCGCGCCGAGTGATATTGGTGGCACTACGCCCGTTGATATGACACAGGCTGTGCCAACTCTTGATCCAGCGCTCGCCGAAAAACCAACCCCAGTTGCTAGCGCATTTAAGCCTTCTCCTAAGCCTAAAAGCACGAAAAAGAAGTAACTCTTAACAGGGGCGTAGTTATGAAGTACGCAACGAAATCAATAATTATCATCGCTTTCTTGAGTGCGCTCTTCTCTTTTGCAAAGTTCGATCATTGCCTTAATAATAATTTTGCCTCACCCGATGTTTATACTCATGCCTGTTACTCAGATCTTCCGGCGCTCTTTTCAGCCCGAGATCTCATTCATCACACGTGGCCGTATTCAAGTGCTACGAATTCGGTTGAGTATCCACCGATTACAGGTCTAGTGATGTGGGTGACGGCGTTACTGACGCATAGCGATAAGACATATTTCCTGATCAATAGTGGGTTGATTGCAATCCTCTTTGTCGCACTCACTATTTTACTTGCCCGGATGAAGCCCGAGCTCTGGTACTTACTACCGCTGTCACCTGCGGTAATCGCATCACTCTATATAAATTGGGATGTATGGGCGGTGATCTCGGCAGTACTTGCCATTTATTTCTTCGACCGACGTGGCTATGACTACAGCGCATTACTTCTTGGCTTATCTATCTCTACAAAGTTCTTCCCAATCGTTCTTTTAGTTCCAATGATCTTAATTTTTTATCGTCGTGCTCAAGTCAAAGATATCCTTCGGTATCTGATTGTGACAATGGGATCGTGGCTTGTTATTAATGTGCCATTTATTCTTAGCAATAGAACAGGGTGGTGGCGTTTCTTCGCACTGAATAGAGATCGCGGCGTAGATTTTGGGTCACTCTGGTATGCCCTCAATCTTTTTGGTATTACGACAAGGAATCTCAATCAACTCTCGATCGTGCTCTTCTTGGCTGGGATCGCCATCTATGGCGTTTATTTCTTTGGCCTCTCCGTCACACCAACTCTCGCCAGTACATCATTCGCACTTCTTGTGATCTTTACCGTTTCCAGCAAGGTCTATTCGCCTCAATACATCCTCTGGCTAACCCCCCTTGCAATTCTGGCGATGCGCGGCGCGTGGGATCGGCGCGCTTTTTGGATCTGGCAGGGCGCTGAGCTGATCTATCACCTGGCGATCTGGGAGTACCTGGCCTCATACTCAGGGAGCCATTTTGGGCTCCCGGCTCGGGCTTACGCAGTTGCGATCCTTGTCCGCATCGCCGCCACCATCTACTTCCTGTGCCACATATCCACACGGTCAACGGCTCCACAAGAGCTCGAATTTCTCATCTCAGAGGACGAGGGTTAGGCTTAGTCTTCCTCGAACACGGCCTGGCACCCGCCAGAACTAACGTTCAAAGGGTAGTAACCCTCCTGCCGCGGAAATCCTGCGGCCGCTTTAGTCCAGAGGAGGTTGGGTTAACTCATGCGTCATTATGAAATCATGGTCATTCTCGATCCTGAATTAGAAGAGCGCACAGTCGCACCGAGTCTTGAGACCTATCTCAAGATCATCAAAGACAGTGGTGGCACCGTCGACAAGCTTGATATTTGGGGTCGTCGTCGTATGACTTTCGAAATTAATAAGAAGTCAGAAGGCATCTACGCTGTTGCAGATCTGCACTGTGGTCCAGAAGCGATTAAAGAACTTGATCGCCAACTCAATTTGAACGAAGCAGTGCTTCGTACCAAAGTCGTCCGCCCTGAATAAGCCGATCACTCACGATAAGTAGAGATAAGAGAAAAAATGGCAGCTGGAGACACAAACATCACAATGATTGGCAATCTGGTCAACGATCCAGAACTTCGATTCACACCATCTGGTGCTGCAGTCGCAAAGTTCACCGTTGCATCGACTCCCCGTTATTTGGATAAGGCAACCAATGAATGGAAAGACGGCGACAGCCTCTTCCTTCAATGCCAGATCTGGCGCCAAGCTGCAGAGAACGTTGCCGAAACTTTGACCCGCGGAATGCGCGTCATACTTTCGGGACGACTCAAGCAGCGCTCTTTCGAAACTAAAGAGGGCGAAAAGCGCACCGTCTTTGAGGTTGAAGTTGATGAGGTAGGTCCATCACTTCGCAACGCAACCGCCAAAGTCACTAAGACATCAGGTAAGGGCGCTGGTGGATTCTCCACCGCTCCTGAGAGCTCATCATCAGATGACCCTTGGTCAGCCGCACCAGTTGGTGGCGGTTGGGCAACGACAGCTGCGGATGATCAACCCCCGTTTTAATTAACACTCAATTATCAACCATTCTCGTTTAGCCACACGGTCATGACGAGGCATCCAAATAAGGAGCACCACAGTGGGAGCAAGAAGTAATAAGACGCTGAAGCCAAAGAAAGTTGCACCAAAACTTTCAGCTGCAGCGCTCAAGAAGTTTAAGAAGAAGCCATGTTCGTTCTGCCGCGAAAAGATCAACTACGTTGACTATAAAGATATCGCGACACTACGCAAGTACATCTCTGATCGCGGCAAGATCCGTGCCCGTCGAGTAACAGGTGCCTGCACCGAACATCAGCGCGCAATCGCCGCAGCGGTTAAGAATTCCCGTGAAATGGCGCTATTGCCGTACACCTCGACGGCTCGATAAGAGATAAGGAATAGGTAACTCATTATGAAACTCATCCTTACTCAAGAAGTTACAGGACTAGGACATGCCGGTGACGTTGTCACCGTTAAAGATGGCTATGCGCGCAATGCGCTCTTACCCGGTGGCCGCGCAATCGCGTGGAGCGAAGGTGGAGAGAAGCAGATCGATGGCATTAAACGAGCACGAACTGCTCGTGAAATTCGCGATCGCGACCATGCGCTAGAGATCAAAGCAGCTCTTGAAAAGAGTGAGATCCTTGTCAAAGTGAAGGTCGGAGCAACTGGTTCTATGTTCGGATCCGTTACCGATAAAGATATTGTCGCCGCAATTAAGAGCGCCGCCGGTATCGATATCGATCGCCACCGCATTAAGTCAGTCGGTCATATCAAGAAGCTTGGTCTCCATGCAATCAAGGTCAGCCTTCATAGCGCCGTGAGTGCAAACGTTGCACTGAACGTCACCGCAGCTTAAACAGTTCTACAAGGAAGGCCCCCTCGGACTCCCACATGGAGTAGAGGTGGGCCTCTCTCTTTTTTCTGCCCCCAGACAATTCATTAATTCATATAGTGAGACAGTTGGAGAAAGTTTTATCCACAAGGGCTTACGCTTAAATACCGGTAATTGAGATACTTTCCCACAGATAATCGGCCTTTATCCCCAGGCCATCCACCTAAATCTGCAGCGTATGCACAAGCTGGTGCACAGCGCGCCGTGGCCAATCTTGGGATTGTCAGTGGCGAGAGCCAAGATTGCGACATGAGCTTGGCAGAGGTTCCCCGTCCTGCAAATAACTCGGCGCCCCGCCAGATTGGGGCGATCGAGTTTGAGCGCACCCCACCACAGGATCTTGTGGCAGAGCAGGGTGTTCTTGGCGGAATGCTCCTCAGTAAAGATGCGATTGCAGATGTCGTTGAGGTAATTAAATCACGCGATTTCTATCGCCCGGCTCACGAACTTATCTACGATGCAATTCTCGATCTCTACGGACGAGGTGATCCTGCCGATGCCGTCACCGTCTCTGCCGAATTGACGAAGCGTGGTGATATTGCGCGCGCAGGTGGTGCGCCATATCTCCACACCTTGATCTCTTCCGTTCCGACCGCGGCGAATGCGGGTTACTACGCGCGGATCGTTGCAGATCGTGCAATTCTGCGTCGCTTAGTTGAGGCGGGTACAAAGATTGTGCAGATCGGTTACTCCGAAGAGGGAGATATCGAAGATGCGGTCAACCAGGCGCAGGCCGAGGTCTATCAAGTAACAGATGGCAGTGCATCGGAAGATTACATTCAACTCTCTGAACTACTTCCCGCAGCACTCGACGAGATCGAAGCGCTCTCTAAAGGTATGGTCGAACATGGCGTTAAGACCGGCTTTAGAGATCTCGACTCACTGACCGGTGGTTTGCATGCCGGGAATATGATCGTCCTCGCTGCTCGTCCTGCTGTTGGTAAGTCCACACTTGGTTTAGATATTGCACGCCATGCTTCGATTCATAATGGCGATACCGCAGTGATCTTCTCATTAGAAATGTCTCGCTCTGAGATCACGATGCGTATGCTCGCAGCAGAGGCGCGAGTTGGTCTCAATAATATTCGCTCTGGCTCACTCTCTGATGAAGAGTGGGGACGTCTCGCCAAACGTATGGGTGAGATCAGCCGAGCGCCGCTCTTCATCGATGATTCACCTAACCTTTCATTGATGGAGATTCGTGCGAAGGCTAGACGCCTCAAGCAGAAGCACAATCTCAAACTCATCGTGATCGATTACCTACAGTTGATGACCTCTGGCAAGAAGGTAGAGAACCGTCAACAAGAGGTCTCTGAGTTCTCACGAAACTTGAAGCTTCTCGCAAAAGAGCTTGAAGTACCGGTTATCGCGATATCTCAACTCAACCGTGGACCTGAACAGCGTGCTGATAAGAAGCCGATGCTCTCTGATCTTCGTGAATCTGGTTCGATTGAACAAGATGCTGACGTCGTTATTCTCTTGCACCGTGAAGATCTCTACGATTCACAGGTTCGCCAAGGCGAGGCAGATCTCATTATTGCTAAGCATCGAAATGGACCAACTCGTACGATCACCGTTGCATCACAACTTCACTTTGCTCGTTTTAGCGATATGGCGCAGAGCTTCACACCACCAACGCAGAGCAGCGCTCCGACCGATTCATTTACCGGTGGCTTTAACTAACACTATAACGGGCTGAGTTTTCCGTTCGTCACATCATAGATCGCACCCATCACAGTGATGCCACCTTTGAGTAATGGATAACTTTCAATACGACCGATATCTTTGATGAGCGCTTCCTTCTGATCTCTCACAGTACGGATCTCAATGCCGCGAGTATCAACTCCAGATTTCTCCATGATCAGCGCATGCATCTCCTCTTCAGTTGCGCTCGCCATACGACAATCAGTATGGGGCATTACAAGAATACGGTTCACATTAAGTAGGTGTGTAGCCAGGATCAAGGTACGGAGCACATCGTCTGTTACTCGGGCACCAGCATTTCGGAGAATCTTTGCATCTCCAGCTTTCATACCAACGATGCGGAGTGGATCAATCCGAGAATCCATGCAGGTCACTATCGCCAAGCCTTTACGTGCCTCGCCTGTGAGTTCGTGAACTTCGAACCTCTCAGCAAAATCTTTATTAGCGGCGAGTAGATCTTTGAAGGTCTCCATAGCCCGTAATTTACTCGGTCGTGGCCACTGTTGAGATTGCTGAGGATGCTCGATCAGCTATCGCGATCCCAACCAAGACCACTGCGGCACCAATTAATTGGATGAGATTGAATCTTTCACCCAACAGGACCCAGGCGAAGGAACCGGCCATAACCGGTTCAAGCATCCCAATCACGCTTCCAGTGGATGCAGAGGTACGGATGATGCCGACCATGATGAACGAATAAGGAACGACCGTTCCAAAGATGATGATGTAGCTGACTAGGAGCCAGCCTGGTAGATGATGGCCATGGAATCGGCCTAAGAGTTCGATCGGTTTCGCCAAGAGAGCTGTCGGGTAGCTCCACCATGGAGCGACGATCGCATAGAAGAGCGCAGTGACACCAAGGCCCCAGGTAAGAATCTCACCGGAAGTGCGGCTTTGAGATAACCCCTTGGATTGCAGGAAGTAGACCGTCATAGCAAATGCGCTCGCTAGCGCACCCAATAGGCCTAGGCTGTTGAGAGTGAGGCCCTGCCAAACTTGGGCTAATAGAACCAAGCCGAGAAATGCAAAGGCCAAGCCGATCCACATCGTTCGCCTTACCTCTTGCTTTCGGATAAAACGAAGCCACAAGGCGATCCATAACGGAGAGGTGAATTCGATGATGAGAGCGATACTTACCGGCAACCGGGCGATCGCATAAAAATATGTTGTCTGTACCCCTGCAAAACCAATTACGCCGAAGAGTAAGAGTTTGGGGATTTCTCTGGCCTTCGCCCTTAATGGATTGCCCGTGCGAAGGTAGGTAACGGTGAAGATTACGAGAAAGGCGCCCGTGGCTCGAATTTCTGTTAACCGCCACGCTGGCATCCCGGACTCGAGCACCCATTTAGAGACAGTGCCGTTAGCAGAGAAGAAGAGTGCACCGAGAGCCAAGAAGAGTTCGCCGCGGTATTTGTTCAACACACCGGTAACCCTATCTAATTGAGTGAGTGCGTAAGAGTTAGTAAGCGCCCTCTGGCAGCTTCATAAGCCCGCCATCCTCAGATTCAATGATGGCGAGTTCTGACCTCAAATGTGGAAGAACGGTCCGGATAAAGTACCGCGCCGATGCAATCTTGCCGGTATAGAAATCCTTGTCTTTACCCGTTGCCGTCGCAAGTTTTGCGGTTGCGATCTCGGCTTGGCGCAACAAGAGCCAGGCGATGATAATTTCACCGACGCTCATTAATACTCGAGTTGTATTAAGGCCAGTTTTGTAGATCTTCTCAGGATCTTCCTGTGATTCCATTGCATATCCGACCATTGTGCCGATCATGGTATTTAGCGTCTCTAGCGCCTGACCAAGCTCGATTTTTTCGGCGGTGAGTTCGCCACCACTTGCAGCGAATGCGCCAATCTCTTTTCCAAGCAGACCAATTGCGCGACCACCATCTTTTACGATCTTACGGAAAAAGAAGTCGAGTCCTTGAATTGCAGTAGTTCCTTCGTACAAGGTATCGATCTTTGCATCACGCACATATTGTTCAAGTGGCCAATCCTGAGTAAAACCAGAGCCACCAAAGGTTTGCAGTGATTCAGTTCCCAAGAGCGTCCACGATTTTTCTGAACCAAAACCTTTGACGATTGGGAGAAGAAGATCATTTAAGTGCTCTAAATCTTCGGTATCAGTGCCAGCTTCTTTTCCAAGCGCAACAGAATCTTGAATGGATGCGGTGTAGAGAACCAGTGCGCGCATACCTTCTGAGTAAGCCTTCTGCACCATGAGTGAACGTCGGACATCGGGATGGTGAATGATCGTCACTCGAGGCGAACTCTTATCATTCATAACTTTCATATCACCGCCTTGTACTCGCTCTTTTGCATACTTAAGTGCTTGCTGATACCCAGTAGAGAGGGTTGCAATCGCCTTGGTACCGACCATCATGCGAGCAAATTCAATAACTTTAAACATTTGGAAGATTCCGTTGTGAACTTCACCTAGGAGATAACCAACGCATGGCTCTTTCTCTCCCATACTTAGTTCGCATGTTGCCGAAACGTTGAGTCCCATCTTGTGTTCAACATTGGTGACGTACACACCATTGCGCTCAAGTGGTGCACCACTCTCTTTATCAAAGTGGAACTTCGGAACTAAGAAGAGTGAGAGTCCTTTTGTTCCAAGACCTGCACCTTCTGGCCGAGCCAATACATAATGCAAAATATTTTCCTGAAGATCTGAATCTCCGGATGTGATGAATCGCTTTGTTCCAGTGAGATGCCACGAACCATCTTCTTGCTTCACCGCTTTGCTGCGACCAGCGCCGACATCCGATCCAGCTTCAGGTTCGGTGAGAACCATCGTTGCGCCCCATTCGCGTTCAACAATAAACCTTGACCATTTTTTCTGTTCTTCAGAGCCAAGTTGATAAGAGACATTGGCCATTGATGCACCCGTTGTGTAGAGATGGATTGCTGGATTCGAACCAAGGACCATTTCTGCAATTGCCCAACGAACCGAATAAGGAATGAGCGTTCCGCCAAGTTCTTGCGGGGCATCGATACGCCACCACTCGTTATCGATAAAGGTTCGGTATGACTTCTTAAAACTCTCTGGCAGGGTGACTGAGCCAGTCTTCTTATCAAAAGTTGTTCCGATTCGATCACCGTCGACGAAACTGGCGGCGAGATCGTTCTCGGCCATCCGTTTAACCTCTTCCAGCATCCCCATCACCGTCTCGCGATCGAGATCCTTGTAAAGCGAGCTACCGAGCACGCTCTCACGCTCAAGGAGGTCAAAGAGGCAGAATTCGATGTCGCGGAGGTTGGCGATGTAGTGGCTCATGGCTCAATAATGCTACTGACCAGTAACATATGCAAGAGGAAACGAGGAGATAGGGTCGGCGAGTGCTGCTAAGTGACCGCGATATCCGCTCTGAGATCGAGCTTGGCCGAGTCCAGGTCGAACCATTCACCGAGGCGATGATCCAGCCTTCTAGTGTTGATGTTCGCCTCGACCGCTTCTTCCGGGTCTTCGAAAATCATAAGTATTCAGTAATCGACCCATCGATCGAACAGGCAGAACTCACTCGCGAGATCGCGGTCGAGCCATCTGAGCACTTCATCCTCCACCCTGGTGAGTTCGTCTTGGCCAGCACCTACGAGATCATCACTCTTCCTGATGACATCGCTGGTCGGTTGGAAGGTAAATCCTCACTCGGTCGTCTCGGCTTGCTGACCCACTCAACCGCAGGATTTATCGATCCTGGATTTAGCGGACATATCACCCTCGAACTTTCAAATGTTGCAAATCTTCCGGTCAAGCTCTTTCCTGGAATGAAGATTGGCCAGCTTTGTCTCATCAAACTCTCATCTCCAGCAGAGCATCCATACGGTTCGGCGATCTATGGTTCTCGATACCAAGGGCAACGTGGGCCAACACCTTCTAAGTCATGGCTGAACTTTCATCAATCCACAATTCAATAGTCAGAAAAATCCCACAAACACTTTTGAGAATAGGGCGTAGAGTAAAAGTATGAAAATTGCGGTCTTGGTAATTCCACTCGTTCTTATTCTTCTCATCTGGGTTGTCGTTAGTTACAACTCACTCGTACGTGCCAACATCTCGACCGATGAAGCCTTTGCACAAATCGAAGTCCAGCTCAAGCGACGTGCAGATTTAATTCCCAATCTGGTCGAGAGCGTAAAAGGTTATGCAGCTCACGAGAAGAGCACCCTTGATGCAGTTATCACCGCCCGTGCCAAGGCCACAAGTGCAACAGGTGTTGCCGGTGTAGCCGCAGCAGATGGACAACTCACCACCGCACTTCGCGGACTGCTTGCTGTTGCTGAGAGTTACCCCGACCTCAAAGCATCGACGAATTTCTTGGCACTTCAAGAGGAGCTTTCGACAACCGAAAATAAAGTTGCCTTTGCCCGCCAGTTCTATAACGACTCAGTTCGCAAACTTAATCAAGCTGTGAAAACCTTTCCATCAAGCCTCTTTGTTGGTTTGGCTAAGGTCAGTGCTCGCGCCTTCTATGAGGTTGAAAATCCAGCAGATCGCGACGTTCCACATATAAAGTTTTAACACCTTTTAACCATGTCAGAATCAGCGATAAATTTTCGCCAGCTCCAAGGAGCTAACCGCCGGAAGACCTTCCTCCTCTTAGGTGCAATGGGAGCGCTCGTCTGGGCGGTTGTCTTTGCAGCGATGACCTATCTTGGTAAGTCAACGACTGCGATTGTTCCTATCGCGGTTGGTATTGCGTTGATCTCGGTATGGGGTTCCTACTACTTCTCGGACTCACTCGTCATGACGATGACCGGTGCTCGGATTATTGAACGCGAAGATAATCCAACTCTTTTTAATCTTGTTGAAGAGGTCTGTCTTGCCTCTGGCTTAAAACTTCCTAAGGTGGCGATCGTTGAAGATAGTGCACCCAATGCATTTGCAACTGGACGTAATCCCGAACACGCAGTGATCGCATTCACCACAAGAATTCTAGAAATTATGGATCGTGATGAATTGCAAGGTGTCATCGCGCACGAAATGTCTCATGTCGCCAACCGTGACACTTTAGTCTCGGCCGTTGCAGCAACAACCGCCGGTGCTATTGCAATCCTGAGTGATATGTTGATGCGGGTGATGTTCTTCGGCGGGATGGGCAATCGTGATGACCGTGAGAACAATCAAAATCCACTAGCGATCGTTGTATCTCTCGTTGTCTTAATCCTCGCTCCAATCGCTGCAGTACTATTGAAAACTGCAATCTCACGGAAACGTGAATCTCTCGCCGATGCGACAGCCGTTGCCTTTACTCGTAATCCAGCGGGCCTTCGTCGTGCATTAGAAAAATTACAGAGAGATACAACTGTTGTCGCACAGAGATCGAATGCAGTTGCGCATATCTGGATCGAGTCGCCACTTGATGGCAAGGGTGTCTCTAAATTATTTAGTAGCCACCCACCCCTTGAAGAGCGCATTGCGATTCTTCGTAATATGGAGGCGAATCCTCTTTAAGTATTTTTTCTCACGGCCAGGGTAAATCGCTCGGACTCGCCACCCTTTTGGACGCATAACTTGCCCTCCTGGGGCGTGTAGCAACTCTTTGGAAGTTCCTTTAGGATTACGTTTTCCCCTAAGGGTCTCAGGAATTTTTTGAGGAGCGTGATGTCTAGCACTGGTACCTCCGTCCCAGCTATTGAGGGACGCTCGCCTAGTCGACTGGCGTGGGAGAAGTTACGTCGTGACAAGACCGCCTGGGTCTCGATGACAATAGTTCTAGTATTTATTGTGATGGCGTTAGCTTCACCAATATTTCAATGGATTATCAAAACGACTCCTGATGCTTTTCATCCGAACACCTTGAATGACGCGCGTGGTGCACTCCCACTCGGGAAACTTGGTGGAGTGAGTGGTCATCACTGGTTTGGGGTCGAACCTCGAACTGGTCGAGATATTTTTCTTCGCTTTGTCTATGGCGCCAGAACTTCTCTCCTCATTGCGCTCGCCGCTACCACCGTTGCGACTGTGGTCGGAGTTTTGATTGGATTAATTTCAGGGTTCTTCGGTGGAAGAATTGACCAATTTCTATCTCGCACGCTCGAAATCGTACTCGCCTTCCCCTCCATTCTCTTTGCACTCGCCATTACACCGGTCTTAGAAGGTGTTCTTGAAAATTCTGGCGTACCAAAAGGAAATGCCTCACGTATTCCGGTAATGATTATCGTGATGGCAACATTTGGCTGGCCGTATATTGCCCGTATCGTGCGCGGTCAAGTAATTTCACTGCGCGAACGTGAATTTGTTGAAGCAGCACGAGCTCTTGGTGCGACGCGTACTCATCTAGTCTTTAAACAAATTCTTCCAAATCTTTGGGCTCCGATATTAGTAACGGTTGCCTTAAATATTCCCACTTTTATCACCACAGAGGCGGCGCTCACCTTTCTTGGTGCCGGCGTGATTGAGCCTGCTTCTGATTGGGGCGCAATGCTGCTGCACTCGGTTCCGTTTTACAGCGTGGATCCGCTCTATACCTTTATCCCAGGTATCGGATTATTCCTCCTAGTATTGGGCTTCAATCTTTTTGGTGACAGCGTGCGTGATGCGCTCGATCCTAAAAGTGCTCGATGAACAACAGTAAAAACTCAATAACCCCTCAACGAAATAGAAAGGTGCAGATGAATATTCATCGTAAAGCTGGGTTGATCGGCAGCGTCGCTGCCTTGGCAGCAACCGCATTTTATGCCGTACCAACGGCAACCGCCGCTACTGCAAACCCTTCATGGGTTGGACCAGCTCCAGTCATTAAAGGTGCCGTAACTGGTGGGACCCTCAATATCCTCAATCAGGGCGATTTCGAACATATCGATCCAGCCCGTAACTATGTGGGTGGAACGTTAGATTTCTACCGTTTCTTCATTAGAACACTCACTCAGTACCGCACTATCAATGGAAAGACAGAACTTGTTCCAGATATTGCCGCTGACTTGGGTACAACAAAAGACCAAGGTAAGACCTGGGTCTTTAAGCTCCGCCCAAATCTGAAGTACGAAGATGGAACCGCTATAACATGTGCCGATCTCAAATACGGTATCGAGCGCTCGTATAACGATGACATTCTCGATGGTGGAACAACATATGCTCATGATTTGTTAGCTAACCCAACAGATTATAAGGGCCCATACACAACACCTACTAAAAATCTTAGCTCTGTCACCTGTTCACCAAAGGGTGACTCTGTGAAGTTTGATTTGCAACAAGCAACTCCTTACTTCCCATTTGTGACAACATTTGGTGCATTCTCACCAGTGCCAGTTGCACATGACACAAAGCAGAACTATGACCTTCATCCTTGGTCTTCTGGTCCATACAAGATTGCTTCATATGATCGTGGCAAGCAAATGACCCTAGTACGGAATAAGTTCTGGGATCCAAACACTGACCCACTACGCCACAATTTCCCAGATACCATCAAGGTGAAATTTGGTTTCGAACAGAATGCTCTCGAGCAACAGTTCGTTTCAGATTCTGGTGCAGCACAGACTGGTATGACACTTGATACTGAAGTCGTTACCAACCTGGCAACAGTGAGTGGAAACGATAAATACAAGTCACGTTTCTTTGCCTTTAACTCACCATACGCCCGTTACCTTGCGATCAACATGGATACCGTCAAGGATCTCAATGTGCGTAAGGCAATCCAATGTGCTGTTGACCTAAAGACAGTGCTCCTTGCTGCCGGCGGATCAGCTGCTGGTCGTTATGCAAACTCTTTGATTCCTTCAAATATCTCACTCGCCTACCGTAACTTCCCGGTCTGTGGACGCGATGTAAAAATGAATCCAGAGTCGCAGATCGCCGCTGCAAAGGCTCTTCTTGCAGCAACACCAAATGCAAAGAAAGATCTCATCCTCGCTTATCGCGATAAGGGTGTAGAACCAGCTCGTGCAGAAGCAGCGCAGCAAGCTCTTCAAGCAGTCGGCTTCACCGTTACAATGCAAAAGTTGCCACGTGCTGGCTACTACACAGCTATTGGTAAGCGTGGTGTTTCGGGTGAGCCAGATGTAATCCAAACATCGTGGGGCTTTGACTGGCCTGCAGCATCAGGAATTGTGTACGCACTTCTCGATGGCCGCACCATGCTCGCCACAGATTCACATAGCAACTACTCTCGTTCAAATGTGCCGGCAATTCAGACACTATTTGAAAAGGCAGATGCAACAATTGCAACTGCTCCACAAGAGAAGTTACTTGGCGATATCGAACAGAAGTTGATCCAAGATTATGCAGCGGTCGTACCTCTGTATATCGAGACTTCTAACTTCATGGCAGGTTCAAAGCTAGGTGGAGTACAGCCAGATGGCGGATATGGAACTATCTCACCACTCTATGCTTGGCTAAAAAAGTAAGTTAGGGAAACCTAGATCGGGTGACAGAAACCTGTCACCCGATTTTTTCAATAATAAGTAAAAAATTGTATGTAGATATTCCTTAGGAGCAGAATGAGATACCTGATACGTCGCCTTGTCGGTGGCGGAGTTGTGCTGACAATTGTTAGCGCCGTTGTCTTTGGGGTCTTTTATATTCTGCCCGCTGATCCAGCCCGCTTAGCGTGTGGAAAATCATGCACACCTGAATTGATGGCAAGGATCCGTCATACCCTTGAAATCGATCAGCCCCTCGCTACTCAATATGGGCGCTTTGTAAAGGGAATTTTCGTAGGCCGGACTTACTTAAAGGGGACAACAGCACAGATTCAATGCGCAACACCTTGTCTGGGGTACTCATACCAAACTGATGCAACTGTCACCTCACTTATAAAAGATCGTTTGCCAGCAACACTCTCGATCGCTGCTGGCGCCTCCATATTATGGTTATTCGTAGGGCTGCTAACGGGAATTATCTCGGCGCTGCGGCGAGGGACATGGATCGACAAACTGGCCCAAGGTTTTGCACTTGGCGGTGCCTCGCTCCAGATTTACTTTGTTGGCCTAGTTCTACAATTTATTTTTGTTGATAAATTAAATCTTCTTCCTTCACCAGGATATGTCTCACCCTTTGATGACTTTGGTGGTTGGTTTATGCAGATGATCCTCCCATGGACCACTCTGGCATTCCTACTTTCGGCGATTTATGCACGGTTGACTCGTGCAGGCATGCTTGAAGTGATGAGTGAAGATTACATTCGTACTGCACGGGCAAAAGGATTAACGAAATCTCGAGTTAATGTGAAGCACGTGCTTCGAGCAGCGATTACCCCGATTGTTACTGTCTTTGGACTAGACCTTGGCCAACTTCTTGGTGGGGCAGTTATTACCGAATACGTTTTTAATATTCCAGGCCTTGGGCGATTAGCGACTGATGCAGTCTCTAATGTCGATTTACCCGTCATCGTCGGCACAGTAATGTTCGCCGCCTTCTTTATCGTTGTTGCTAATATCGTCGTCGATTTACTCTATAGCGTTCTTGATCCAAAGGTCCGTCTGCAATGACCCCCTTCTTGCAAGTTACTGATTTAAAAATTCACTTCCCGACCGAAGATGGGCTTGTCAAAGCTGTAGACGGGCTAAGTTTTTCAGTCGAAAAAGGGAAGACCCTCGGTATTGTGGGTGAGTCCGGTTCAGGGAAATCGGTCACGAGCCTTGCAATCATGGGACTTCATAAGGAGACCCGCGCCCAAGTATCTGGGGAGATACTGCTCAATGGGGTCGATATCGTTGCAGCATCTGAGGCAGAAGTTCGCGAATTGCGCGGCAAAAGCATGGCGATGATCTTTCAAGATGCGTTGGCTGCCCTTCATCCTTACTTTACTGTAGGAAGTCAAATTGCTGAGGCATACCGAGTACATAATCGCGTCTCCAAAAAGGTTGCGCAGGTCAGAGCGATTGAGATGCTTGACCGAGTTGGTATTCCAGATCCGGCAAAACGGGCCGAGTCCTACCCACATCAATTCTCTGGCGGAATGCGTCAACGTGCCATGATTGCGATGGCGCTCTCGTGTAATCCCTCACTTCTGATCGCTGATGAACCAACTACTGCACTCGACGTGACTGTGCAGGCACAAATTCTTGAGCTGCTCGGAGATCTTCAGAAAGAATTTGGCTCGGCGATTATTTTAATTACCCATGATCTTGGCGTCGTCGCAGAAATTGCCGATGAAATTCTCCTTATGTATGCCGGTAAGGTTATTGAACGCGGAACCACTCGTGATCTACTAACAAACCCACAACATCCTTATGCTTGGGGGCTGCTCTCTTCAATTCCGAGACTTGAAGGAGATCCAACGGTTAAACTTCCCTACATTGAGGGAACACCGCCAAGTTTGATTAAGGTACCCACAGGTTGTGCCTTCAATCCGCGTTGTAAATATGTTGATCGAGCCGGAGTTGATTGCACCACATCAGTGCCGCAACTCTTACAAGTTGCCATAGGGTCTGTGCACGAAGTCCGCTGCCATTTAGATCATGCCAACCGAGTTGAAATCTTTAATTCAGAGATAAGGCCATTCTTATGACAGAGCCACTGCTCAAAGTGACTGGGCTTACCAAGCACTTCCCGACCCCTAAAACCGCTCTCTTCAAGCCAAGCCCTGTTGTTCAAGCTGTCGATAACATTTCTTTTGAGCTGGCACCCGGTGAGGCGCTTGGTTTAGTTGGCGAATCCGGTTGTGGAAAATCAACAACTGGTCGACTTATTACCCGTCTTATCGAACCCACTTCGGGCACGATCGAATTCGAGGGTCAAAATATCTCGAAGCTCTCGATCAATGAGATGCACCCGATTCGTGCCAAGCTCCAAATGATTTTTCAAGACCCTTACGCTTCACTCAATCCACGTCATACCGTTGGCACGATTGTTGGAACAAGTTTTACTATCAATAAAATTAAGCCGGCCGGGGGAGTCAAGAAAGCAGTACAAGAACTTCTCGAGATTGTTGGGTTGAACCCAGAGCATTACAACCGTTACCCTCATGAATTTTCAGGTGGTCAACGTCAACGCATTGGTATTGCGCGTGCATTAGCGGTCCGCCCAACGCTGATCGTTGCCGACGAACCAGTGAGTGCTTTGGATGTATCGATTCAAGCTCAAATCATAAATCTTTTACAAGATTTGCAACGTGAATTCTCACTCGCCTTTATCTTTATTGCTCATGATTTAGCCGTTGTTCGCCACTTCTCGCAACGTGTCGTTGTCATGTATCTCGGTAAGATTGTAGAAACTGGTGATCGTGAAACTCTATATTCCCACCCACGTCACCCGTATACCAAGGCACTTCTCTCGGCAGTTCCTGATCCTGATCCTGATGCTATCGGTGCACGAGAGCGCATTCGATTAACGGGCGATGCCCCGAACCCAATTAACCCACCATCTGGCTGTCGTTTCCGTAATCGATGTTGGAAGGCGCAAGATATTTGTGCGGCAGAGGAGCCACTCTTGACGATTGGCAGAACGAGTGTCGCCTGTCATTTCCCGGAAGAGTAGGGCGTTGGATTAATTAATAATTGGGAAGTGCAGCGCAAATTTGCAACCCTTGCCGAGCTCAGAAGTCACTGTCACCGAACCACCATGCGCCAGCATTACGGCATCGACGATCGCCAGCCCGAGACCTGAACCCTCACCCTTCCCGCGCGCCCGAGAGCTATCGGCGCGGTAGAAGCGCTCAAAGATCTTTGCTTGGTCAGCCTCTGAAAGTCCAGGGCCTTCATCGGCGACAATAATTGTCACTTCGCTCTCGCTCTGTTCGATAGTTACCGAGATCGGTGTTTCACTCGGCGTATGCGTGTAAGCGTTAGCAAGTAAGTTTGCTAAAACCTGATGAATTCGAAGTGGATCGCCCAAGATGTAATTATCGCCATCGGGATGATTGATGGTGATCGGATGTTCGGGTCCAGCAGCGGCTGCAGAGATAACGACCTCGCGAATAAGTTCATCCAGATTGATCGGTAGCTTATTTATCTCTGGGCTCTGATCCATCCGCGCCAGGAGTAAGAGATCCTCGACAAGTGAACCCATGCGGATTGATTCGTTTTCGATTCGGCCAATTAATTCCTTTGTCTTTGCTTCGCCGGTGACGGCGCCTTGACGATGGAGTTCAGCGAAGCCGCGGATCGCAGTCAGCGGTGTCCGAAGTTCATGGGAGGCATCGGCAACAAATCGTCGCAACTTTGATTCAGATTCAACTCGCACAGCAAATGATTCTTCGATCCGGCTTAACATTTGGTTAAGTGAAGTAGTCAGCTTTCCTACTTCAGTATTTGGACGAGATTCTGGAAGACGAGCAGAAAGATCGCCAGCAGCAATTGCCGCTGCGGTAATTTCTACTTGGCTTAGAGGTTTGAGGCTCAACCGAATAAAGGTACGAGCGAGGAAGGCGATCAGTGCAAGCACTAAGAGTGAAATTAAGAGGAAGAGAAAAGAGAGCTCATTGACGGTGCGTTCTACGCTATCGAGCGATTGGGCGACGAGAACTGAGCCTTGCTGTGATGGCAGTACAGTCGCAATGACTCGATAATCAGAATCCCGTTTTTCATAGAAGGTGAAAGGCCGGCCATGAGTGGCGGCGACCTTTTTCGTCGTAAAATTAGAAAAGACCGCCCCCATCGCACTTCCCGAGAGTTCTCCACCAAGTTCACCCATGACCTGACCGCTAGGGTCTAAGAGCGTCACGCTGGTGATCGTGGGTACTCCTCGTAATGGCATGATCGGAATAAATTGAGTGTCATCAGATTTTTGTTGAGGCGTTTCGATACCCGCACGATCCAACTGAGTCTGCGTGGCGTGCGAAACTGCCGAGAGTTGTGAATCGAGTTGGTGGATTAGGAAATTTCGAAGAGATTGGACGGCGCTAAAGTCAGAGGCTGCGATACCGATGGCAGAGACAATCAAGACCGATACGAGCAATCGGTTGCGCAGGCTCCAAGGAGTCCAATGAGAGAGGTGCATTAAAAAATTACTATGCCGCAGGTATTCTCATACGATAACCAACTCCACGAACGGTATGAATAAGTGGTGGTTCAAAAATATCGATCTTCTTACGAAGGTATGAGACATATGTTTCAACTATGCCAGCATCGCCACGAAAATCGTATTGCCAGACATGGTCAAGAATCTGTGACTTACTGACTACCCGATCCGCATTAATCATTAGGTAGCGAAGTAGCGTAAATTCAGTAGGTGAGAGGTCGATGAGATTTGTGGAGCGGCGGACTTCATGTGTCGCCTCATCGAGTTCAAGATCTGCAAAGCGAACCTTCGCCTCATCGAGATCGGCACTAGTAACACCGATTCGGCGAAGAAGAGCGCGCAATCGTGCCACTAGTTCTTCAAGACTAAATGGCTTTGTTACATAGTCATCGCCACCGATAGTAAGTCCGGCGATCTTGTCTTCAATAGCGTCTTTGGCGGTGAGGAAGAGAACGCCGACTGAGTGTCCATCTTGTCGGAGTTGGCGGCAGACATCGAAACCATTCTGGTCTGGCAGCATCACATCTAAAATGAGTGCATGGGGTTTGAACTCTTCTGCAACACGGAGAGCTTCTGAGCCGGTCGCTGCGGTACGAACGTCGAAGCCAACGAATTTCAGACTTGTAGCGATGAGGTCAGAGATACTTAATTCATCATCGACGACGAGAATACGTTGAGTCTCTGTGGCCGCCTGGGTTGCCTGGGTTGCCTGGGTTGCCTGGGTTGCCTGGGTTGCCTGGCGGGTTTGGGTTGGGGTAATTGCCATTGTGGATCTGCCCACCTTCCGGGAAGATGTTTTATCGTGGAGAATTGTCATTGTTTTCACCTCTCACCCAAGGATGCTCTGGCTGGCTGGGGGTTTCCTGAGAACTAGCATAATTGAAGCCTCGAGGATGATCCACAGAGATATCAACAGGTGTGGAGGAGTTACACCGCTGTAATTAGAAGCGGGGAGGGGAGCTTTAGCGCCACTCTCTCAGGCGCTGATCGCAAGCTTTAGCGCCAGCGAGTTGCGAGCGTGAATCCCGCACCAATAAAGCCAAAACCAATCAGCATATTCCAGGCTCCGATATGTGGAATCGGGTAGCTGGTACTGGAGACATAGAAGATAACGATCCAAATCAGCCCCGCTAAGAAGGCGGCGACCATCGTTGGCGCGAGCCAGGATGGTGATTCTTGAAGAGTGTGGGCCTGTTCGTTCTGCTCCACGACCTGATCGTGCTGGTGCTGCTCTTGAACCTTTTTGCGGACCTTGGACTTAGGCATGGGGAGAGGTTACTACATCTAGGAGCTCTTGAAAGTAGCGAAAGGCGTGAAAGGAGCAATCAAGAAAGCGGAGTGCGCTCGCGCGCGGATAGGTAAGAATATGACGGTGTCAACCTCCGCAGTAATCGCGCCTCGCAAAATTCTTGTTGTCGATAACTATGACTCCTTCGTCTATAACTTGGTCCAGTATCTCGGGCAGATCGGGGCGCAATGCACCGTGGTTCGAAACGATGAGATCAGCCCTGAATTCGCTAAAGATTTCGATGGCGTATTAATTTCGCCAGGGCCTGGAACACCAGAAGCGGCCGGCATTTCAGTCGACATGGTGAAGTATTGTGCGCAAGCAAAAATTCCACTTTTTGGTGTCTGCTTGGGCCATCAAGCGATCGCAACTGCATTTGGTGCAACCGTTTCGCGCGCACCTGAGTTATTGCATGGCAAGACTTCAGTCATTCAACACAACAATCGCGGCGTGATGGAAAATATTCCATCACCTCTTACCGTGACGCGCTATCACTCACTCGCCATTGAAGCAGCAACACTCCCGGCAGAGATTGAAGTTACAAGTAAGACCGATTCAGGCGTTGTGATGTCAATTGAACATACGACACTGCCCATTTCTGGTGTGCAGTTTCATCCTGAATCAGTTCTCACAGAACATGGCCACAAAATGTTGGGTAACTGGTTGGTCTTATGTGGGGACAACTCAGCCCGCGACCGATCAGAAAAACTCACTCCAGTTGTTATAAAAGCTTAACTTTCTCGGTTGACCGTGATGGTGACTGATGAACCAATTGATTGTGATGCGCCAGCTGCTGGTGCTTGTGCCAGAACATTGCCAAGCGTCTGTGTTGCGTCATAAGCATAAATAATTTTAAATAAAAATCCCGCTTGTGTGAGAATTGTTTGTGCTTCGATCTCACTAATAGATGTAACGAGTGGGACCAGCGCGCTGCCACTTGCGATTTGAAGAATGACACCACTTCCAGCGGGGAGGGTACTTCCCGGAGTTGGGTTTACTTGCAGAACAGTTCCTGGGCTCTGATTTGAATCAACCGGGACGATCTGCGTCACCGACAATCCTGCTGCTAGTAATGAATTTCTTGCCTCTGCCAGCGCTTTACCAATGAGATCAATCGGGACCGTCGTCTGTCCAGGGCCCTCGGAAATAATGATCGAGATGGACGAGCCAGCAGAAACTCGCGAGGTTGCGAGGGGTAATTGGCTAGCGACGCGGCCCATTGGGATATGCGCATCAGGACCCTGCGTCACATTCACAGTGAAGTTATGAAGCAAACTTTTTGCTTCTGCCGGCGTTAAACCAACAACACTTGGGACTTGGATTATTGCAGTCCCACTTTGGGTGACAGCAAAAATAGCTCCTCCGGCTGCGAGCAAAATAACTGCAACGAGCGCTGCGAGGAATCGGCTACGACGAGGTTTGATCCGACGAATTTTTGTTGTTACCGGCTCACCCTTTTGGGTGCGCTTGAGATCTGCCAGCATTGCATAAGCGCTTTGATAACGATGTGCAGGATCCTTGGAGAGAGCGACCGAACAGATAACGCCTAGATTTGGATCAATCTCTGGAGCGCATTCAGATAATGGAACTAATTGGCCAGAGACGTGTTGAAAAGCGATGGATATTGGGGTGTCACCCGTGAAAGGCGGTTCATCTGAGAGCATTTCATAGAGGACGCAGCCGAGTGAATAGATATCACTCCTTACATCTGCTGTCTCACCTGTTGCTTGTTCTGGCGATAAATATTGAGCGGTACCCACGATATTCCAGGTATTTGTGAGCGTCGCGCCGATATCAGCCAGCGCTCGAGCGATACCAAAATCCATCACCTTTATTTCACCGGTATCGGTGATCATGATATTTCCGGGTTTAATATCGCGATGGATAATGCCCTTGGAATGTGAGTATTCGAGTGCTTCCAGAATGCCAGCGGTATATCGAAGCACTGTCTCTACATCAAGTGCTCCCTGTTGGAGTATTTCACGGAGGGTATGGCCCGTTACTAATTCCATGACGATATATGAATCTGTTCCGTCTTCACCAGAGTCATATACGGCAACGATTCCTGGATGGTTGAGACCGGCCGCAGCTAGCGCTTCTTTACGGAAGCGTGAAATAAATGCTGGATCACGAGCGAGATCGCTGCGAAGAATCTTTATCGCTACATCACGATTTAATCGGTTATCTCGTGCTGCATATACATCTGCCATACCACCAGTACCAATCATGGCACCAACGCTGTAGCGATCACCCAGCACCTTATTCATCAGCGGCGCCAAGCAGTCCTATCACGGTCGAATCTTCAGCAACAATTTCTGCCCAAATAATTGTGATGTTATCAGGGGCACCATTAGCTTTTGTTGCACTGATAAGCGCAGCTAGCAATTCACTCTCTTCGGTATTTTTTATCACTTCTTCGATTTCATGGTCAGAGAGAACAGAACTGAGACCATCGCTACACAATAAGAATTTTTCGCCGACTTCAGCTTTGAGTTCGACTAAGACTGGATCAATTCCAGAATCTCCCATCAGCGCCTGGGTGAGAAGTGAACGTTGTGGGTGGCCATGAACTTCTTCTTGAGTGAGCCGACCTTGATCGATGAGCTCTTGCATAACGGTGTGATCAACACTTATTTGCTTGATCTTCTTCCCATCCCATCGATAGGCACGTGAGTCACCAACGTGGAGTAATTCAACGGTGTGCTCTGTGAGGTGAAGCGCGGTGAGAGTTGTTCCCATGCCGTTCAATGCTGGGTTTTCTGATGTGTGGTTTACGATCTCTTGATCAATGGAGAAACAGATATTGAGTAAGAGATCTTCCCGAGATTCGTGATCAATCGCGGCATCATCAAGAACGAGACCGAGCGCGGCAAGTGAAGTGATAGCAATCTTTGAGGCTACCTCACCTGCGGCATGGCCACCCATCCCATCGGCAATGGCAATTAATCGCGGTGCTACTAATCCGGCATCTTCGTTTCCATCTCGAGCAAGGCCGCGATCAGTCGCAGCAAGTACGCGGAATGATCGGGTCACGGCTGCTCCATTCACGGTTAAAAGATAAGGATTACGAGCCCTGAGCCTAACAAGTTACCCTTAGGGAGTGAGCCGCCCTTCAAGTAAATATGCCTATCTTGGACCCGAAGGCACCTTTACGGAAGCGGCTCTTCATCAGATTACATCCACTGCAGATGAGCTCATTCCTTATGCGAATGTGACCGCCGCGCTCGACGCGGTCCGTAACGGAGAAGTCCTCAAAGCACTCGTTCCTATTGAAAATTCTGTTGAAGGCGTTGTTGCTCGAACTCTCGATGAACTTGCCATTGGTACGCCACTCGTGATTACCGCCGAGACAACGCTGCCGGTCTCGTTCGCACTCATGGTTATGCCAGATCGAATTGGTCAAAAGATCAAGCGCATCGGCACTCATCCTCATGCCGAATCCCAATGCCGAAGTTATATTGCCCGCGAACTTCCAGAAGCCGAGATAATTGATACGCCATCTACCGCCTCGGCCGCGAAGTCACTTTCAGATGGAAATTACGATGCAGCGATCGCAGCAAAATGGGCGGCAGAGAAATATGGTCGTACAGTTATTGCTGAAGACATTGGAGAGAACCAAGGGGCACTTACCCGTTTTGTGATCGTCGAACTTCCTGGTGAAACTCCAACCGCGACTGGTAACGATCGGACTTCACTCGTCGCTTATATTGATATCGACCATGCAGGTGCGCTTCTTGAAATTCTTAATGAATTTGCAAAGAACAAAGTAAATCTTACCTTTATTCAGAGTCGCCCAACCGGACGCGAGCTGGGTCATTACCATTTCATCATGGATGTTGAAGGGCACATTAATGATGAACCGGTCGCTACTGCGGTGCGAGGGCTACAGGAAATTTGTGATGACATTCGCCTTCTGGGTTCATACCCGAGAGTTCGGTAGAGTTCACTCGTGATCGATCTCAAAGTTATTCGCGATAATCCTGAGGCGGCCCGCGCTTCGCAAAAAGTTCGAGGTGAAGATCCTGCTCTGATCGACCTAGTTATTGCAGCCGATGACGCGCGCCGGGTGGCACTCACAACATTTGAAACTCTTCGAGCAGAGCAAAATATCCGCTCTAAAGCAGTTGGTGCTGCGAGTGGAGCCGAGAAAAGTGCGTTACTTGAGAGTGCGAAAGAGCTCTCTGGCCAAGTGAAAGCAGCAGAATCAAGAGCATCAGAGCTTGCTGACAAATCCCAATCGATCTTGTTACAGATTCATAATCTCATCGACCCAGAGGCACCGGTCGGTGGTGAAGAAGATTTCACCATTATTGAACATGTCGGGAGCCCGCGTGATTTCGCCAAGGATGGCTTTGAAGCGAGAGATCATGTTGAGATCGGGAAAATTCTTAAAGCGATTGATACCGAACGCGGCGCAAAAGTATCTGGATCACGCTTCTACTATCTAACCGGCATGGGGGCGCTGCTCGAATTTGCGCTCGTTAATTATGCAATTTCACTCGCAACGAAGGCCGGCTTCATACCGGTTATTCCACCAGTATTGGTAAAGCCACATGCCATGGAGGGCACAGGATTTTTAGGCCAAGCCGCCGAAAATGTATTTCACTTAGAAGCGGATGATTTTTATCTGGTCGGAACATCAGAAGTTCCATTAGCGGCGTACCACATGGACGAGATCCTCGATCAGCTCCCACTTCGCTATGCTGGTTATTCATCGTGTTTCCGCCGCGAAGCGGGTACATATGGCAAAGATACTCGAGGAATTATTCGGGTTCATCAATTTGATAAGGTCGAAATGTTCACCTTCTGCAAACCTGAGGATGCTAAGGCTGAACATCTTCGCCTCTTGCAATGGGAGAAGGATTTTATGAATGCGATGGAGATCCCGTACCGCGTGATTGATGTGGCATCTGGGGATCTCGGCGCCGCTGCTATTCGCAAGTTCGATATCGAAGCGTGGATCCCAACCCAGAACGCGTATCGAGAAGTTACATCGACATCGAATTGTTCAGAATTCCAAGCGCGTAGATTAAATATCCGCTACCGGGAAGAATCTGGAACTAAGGCAGTCGCAACCCTTAATGGCACCCTGGTTGCTATTCCACGAATGATCGTGGCAATCCTTGAGAACCACCAAAACTCAGATGGATCCGTCAATGTTCCTGCTGCGCTTCGCCCATTCTTGGGAGTCGAGAAAATGTTGCCAATAGCGTGACCATTGCGGGCAAGCGTCCGAAACTTATTGCAACTGATCTTGATGGCACGATCGTTGTCCATGGTGCCGGCTATGAAGAGAGCCAGATTCGTCAACGCACAATCGACGCATTTAAGAGTGCGTACGACCAAGGAATACATATTTATTTTGTTACGGGTCGACCACCGCGATGGATGCCCGAGATTAAAGATGCCTTTGGTTTTGGTAATTCAATCTGCGCAAATGGCGCCTTGCTCTATGACTTTGTTAACGAGGAAGTGCTAGACGAGTGGGCTATCCCAGTAGAGAATCAGTTAGAGATCGTCAAGATTCTGCGCCAACACATTCCCAACATCTCCTTTGCAATTGAATATGGCGATGAATTTCATCACGAGGCGGCTTATGTTCCTCGTTGGGATATCGGACTTGATATGCAGGCGATACCAAAAATCGAAGAGCGAATGATCCGTCCTGCCTTCAAAATGCTTGCGCGTTGTAGTAATTATGAAATGTCATCGGATGAGATGTTAGAAATTGCCCAACGCGAAGTTGGTCATATTGCGACGATTACTCATTCAAGTCCTTCCGAATCGCTTTTAGAAATTTCGGCGAGTGGCGTCAGCAAAGGTGAGACGCTAGCGATCATTGCTGCCCGACTTGGACTTGGTCCCGATGATTGCGTGAGTTTCGGCGATAATCCAAATGACTTTTCGATGCTCGCCTGGGCTGGCCGGTCATGGGCAATGGGGGATGGTCATCGTGACGGGATCAAACATGCAAAATTTATCGCCGAAGCTCATCACACCGACTCGGTTGCGCGAATTATTGAAGAGTTACTCGCCCTTCCTGCTTAATTGCCCTTCAATTTTGAGGGTTGCTATCCCGAACGGTAAGTTTGCGCACGGAGGACTCGCATAGCGGCCGAGTGCACCGGTCTTGAAAACCGGCAAGGGAAACCTTCGTGGGTTCAAATCCCACGTCCTCCGCCAGAATTGCAGCTCGAAAATGAGCGGTTGTTATCCGGAAAGAAAAGGAAAAGGCAGGTGGCTGACCTCACAGCCCCAGCGCCCATCCTTACCTAGCGAATGTATCGAAGGCTAGGCAGACTTCTCCTATGGCTACAGGCGTATTTTCTGAAGGACGAGCGCAGATATCTGAGCGCACACTCCGCACCGACAAATGGTGGATCCAACCGCTCGCAACTTTTCTAGCTCTCGTTGCATTCATTATCTATGCGACCTTTAGAGCATTTGAGAACGGCAACTACTTTGTAGAGCCATTGATCTCGCCTTTCTATTCACCATGCTTATCTACTGCATGCGTCGCTGGTGCTTCACTACTCGGCACGCCCTTCGGAATTATTCATATTTTTGGTATGGTGCTTTCGCCTTCGTTATTGATTTTGATTTTCCCACTTGGATTTCGTTTAACCTGCTACTACTACCGCAAGGCGTATTACCGCTCCTTCTGGATGTCACCGCCAGCATGCGCAGTGGCAGAACCACATGCGAAGTACACCGGTGAAACACGAGCTCCACTCATCATGCAGAACGCTCATCGATGGTTCTTCTACGCTGGGCTTGTCTTCAACGTCTTGCTCACTGTGGATGCCGTCTTGGCATTCAGAAATGCAGATAAGCAATGGGGCCATATGTCGGTCGGCACACTGGTCTTGCTCGCCAACTCAACATTCCTTTGGTTGTATTCACTCTCGTGCCACACCTGCCGTCACACTGTTGGTGGACGGCTTCGTAATTTTTCGAAGCATCCAATCCGATATAAGGCATGGACCTTTGTTTCAAAGCTCAACCATTACCATCCGAACTTCGCTTGGATATCTTTAATCGGCGTTGCCTTCTCTGATGTGTATGTACGTGAAGTCGCGACCCACGCGATCACTAATTTGTACTTCTTCTAAATCGGGGGCAGATCAGATATGTCAGATACAACAGTGGTGTTAGAGAAGCATAAGTACGACGTTGTCGTTATAGGTGCTGGTGGGGCGGGACTTCGTGCTGCAGTTGAAGCACGCGAGGCGGGTCTCTCGGTTGCAATCATTTGTAAGTCGCTCTTCGGCAAGGCTCATACTGTTATGGCCGAAGGCGGAGCTGCCGCATCAATGGGCAACGTCAATGAAAATGATAACTGGATGGTGCACTTCCGAGACACAATGCGTGGTGGAAAATTCCTCAATCATTATCGTATGGCTGAAATACATGCTAAGGAAGCACCGGATCGTATCTGGGAGCTCGAAATGTGGGGCGCGCTCTTTGATCGCACCAAAGAAGGAAAGATTTCACAGCGCAACTTCGGTGGGCACGAATACCCACGTCTTGCCCACGTTGGCGATCGCACTGGCTTAGAACTCATTCGCACCATGCAGCAACGTATCGTTGCACTGCAACAAAAAGATCTCCGTGAACATAATGGCGCAGAGTGGTTGAAGGTTTTCCCGGAACTCACCGTTACCGATATTCTCAAAGAGAACGGCAAAGTTGCTGGCGTCTATGGCTATTGGCGCGAATCCGGTGCCGAAGTTCTCTTTGAAGCACCAGCAGTAATTATCGCGACCGGTGGCGTCGGCAAAACTTTTAAAGTTACCTCCAATTCATGGGAAGGTACTGGTGATGGCCATGCGCTTGCGCTTAAGGCTGGTGCGAATTTAGTTGATATGGAGTTCTTGCAATTCCACCCGACTGGAATGGTTTGGCCGCTTTCGGTTAAAGGAATTCTTGTCACCGAATCTGTACGAGGTGAAGGTGGAATTCTCACCAACTCTCTCGGTGAACGCTTTATGTTTAAATACATTCCAGATGTTTTTAAAGATAAATATGCCGATAACGAAGCTGAAGCAGACCGTTGGTATGTTGATCAAGATAATAATCGCCGTCCACCAGAACTTCTCCCACGCGATGAGGTCTCTCGTGCAATCAACGCCGAAGTTAAGGCTGGTCGCGGAACTGAACATGGTGGCGTCTTCCTCGATGTTTCAAAGCGAATTTCTGCCGAGATCATTAAGAAGCGGTTGCCATCGATGTGGCATCAATTTTATGAACTCGCGGGCGTAGATATTACAAAAGAGGCGATGGAAGTCGGCCCTACCTGTCATTACATTATGGGTGGCGTTGAAGTTGAACCTGATACTGCAGCAGCGGTCGGCGTGCCTGGACTCTTTGCAGCTGGTGAAGTTGCTGGTGGAATGCATGGCTCGAACCGGCTTGGTGGCAATTCCCTTAGCGATCTACTCGTATTTGGTCGTCGTGCAGGTCAAGGCGCAGCCGATTATGTGAGAATGAATAGTGCTAATCCAGTGAGCGACGGTTCAATTGCAAAAGCGGCGACTCGTATCGCAGCACCATTTACACGCACGGGTGGCGAGAACGCTTACTCCTTACATCAAGAGCTTCAAGAGGTAACTCAGAATTTAGTTGGGATTATTCGCAGTGGAGCAGAACTTGAAGAGGCGATTAAAGAGATCGCTGAATTACGTAAACGCAGTGGCAATATCTCTGTCGCTGGTGACCGTAAGTTCAACCCAGGTTTTCACCTAGCCTTCGATCTCGACAATATGTTGCTCGTGGCAGAAAGCACTGCAAAGTCTGCTTTATTGCGTGAAGAGTCACGTGGTGGTCATACTCGCGATGATTTCCCAAGTATGAATCCGACCTGGCGTCAGGTGAACCATATCTCTAGTTATGACGGTGAAAAGGTTGATACCAAGTCCCAGCCACTCCCTGTTATACCAAAGGAACTCTTTGATCTCTTTGATGTACACGAACTCGAGAAGTACATGACTCCGGCAGAAATCTCGAAAGGCGGTTCCAACTAATGGCACGCACTCTCAAATTACGCATTTGGCGTGGGGACGATAAGAACGGGGCGCTACAGGATGTCACGGTCGAAGCGAATCCCGGTGAAGTAGTACTCGATATTATTCACCGCGTTCAAGCGACACAGATGGGTGACTTAGCTGTTCGCTGGAACTGTAAAGCTGGTAAGTGTGGATCGTGTTCGATGGAGATCAACGGAAAGCCACGCCTTGCGTGTATGACACAAGTTGCCTCCTATCCTGATGACCAAACCATTACCATTACGCCGCTTCGCGCCTTCCCGGTTATCAAGGATCTTGTCACCGATGTCTCTTTTAATTACAAAAAGGCGATGGAGATTCCATCCCTTGAATTGCCAGTAGGCCTTAAGCCAGGCGAAGCTCGCATGCAACAGATCGATGTCGAACGTTCCCAAGAGTTCCGTAAATGTATTGAATGTTTCTTATGCCAAGATGCCTGCCACGTTGTTCGTGATCACGAAGAGAATAAGGCATCCTTTGCGGGTCCACGATTCTTTATTCGTATCGCCGAACTTGATATGCACCCATTGGATACCTTGCGTAATAGAAAGAAGCAAGCCCAGGAAGAGCATGGTCTTGGCATGTGTAACATCACTAAGTGTTGTACCGAGGTCTGTCCAGAACATATCCGCATCACCGATAACGCGATTATTCCCATGAAGGAGCGCGTGGTGGATGAGAAGTACGATCCAATTCGCTGGCTGGGAAGCAAGATTCGCAAGCGCGAGGGCATTCTTTAATAACGAAAGAGATGTAATCCAGTACCCTGTTGGGTATGAAACTTATTCTTCGTTGGTCTGTTAGCGCTCTCGCAGTCTGGGCCGCGACTGCTCTTGTGCCAGGAATTAGAGTCCATGGCGGTGCTTGGAGTTATTTTTGGGTGGCACTGATCTTTTCAGTCATCAACACCACGATTGGTTCCTTTATAAAATTGCTCACTCTTCCGGCAGTCTTACTTTCATTGGGTTTATTCATTGTTGTTATCAACGCCGCAATGCTCGAACTCACCGCACGATGGTCTACCGCACTCACCATTAAAAATTTCTGGTCTGCTCTCCTTGCAGCCTTAATTATTTCACTCGTCTCTGGCTTACTGAATCGCACAGTTCAAAAAGCGAGTAAGAACTGAAGAACGTTGCCGTTGTCTCGCTGGGTGGAATTGTTGGATCCCTTGCTCGCTGGCTAATCTCCCTTCCCTTCTCTGAAAAGGGCTTCCCTTGGGGAACGCTGATTGTGAACTACGCTGGGTCTGTCATCCTTGTGGCGGTATTGCTCTACTCCCGGCATCACAAATCTGCTCGCTGGTGGTGGCGCCCAGCTCTTGGTGCTGGTTTCTGTAGTGGATTTACGACATATTCAACTTTTGCCCTGAAGATGGATCAATACTTTGAAAGCACTCACGCCAATTCAGCAATCATTTATGCAGTCGCATCCTTGCTTGGAACATTTATTTTAGTCTTCGCCACTCACGAGCTTTTAGAGAAGAAGTTAGTCAAATGAGTAGCGAACTGCTGATCGCACTGGGTGCCGGAGCCGGCGCACCGACGAGATACTTATTGGATCGAGCTATTAAGAAATGGCATCGCTCATTGATTCCGATCGAAACACTTGCCATAAATACTGTCGGATCATTGATTCTTGGTCTAACGGTTCATCAAAATCATAACGTTGGTCTTATTCTCGGAACTGGTTTTGCCGGTGCATTCACGACCTGGTCCTCTTTTGCCATAGAGACCCATCATCTGATGAAGAAAAATCACAAGGGCAAGGCCTACTTATATCTGGCCCTGACTTTAGTACTCGGAATCAGCGCCGCCGCGATCGGAAATCGACTCTAACTTTTAGGTCAGTGAGCGCATCCAAGCTTCGACATCATCGGCTTGGCTTGGGATATGACGGCTTAATACTTCACAGCCAGTCTCGGTGATCAGGACATCATCTTCGATTCGGACACCGATTCCGCGTAACCGTTCTGGCGCATGCAAGTCATCGATCTGAAAGTAAAGGCCGGGTTCAACGGTAAGAACCATGCCAGCCTTGAGAACTCCCTGGCTATATTCAGAATCCCGGGCACCCGCACAGTCATGGACATCGATACCGAGCATGTGGCTCACGCCGTGAATTGTCCATCGACGATGCAATCCAACTTCTGGTTTCATCGATTCTTCTGCCGACACTGGTAATACACCCATCACGGCGAGTCCTTCGGCAAGTACTTCCTGGCAAACGCGGTTGATATCAGCAAATTTTGCGCCTGGTTTACACGCCGCGAATCCCGCTTGTTGTGACCGCCATACCAAGTCATAGATATCGCGCTGTGCTGGTGTGAATTTTCCATTGATAGGAAGCGTGCGCGTGATATCGGCAGTGTAAAGAGATTCCATCTCAATTCCGGCATCAATCAAAATGAGTTCGCCATCATTGACCGGCCCATCATTTCGAATCCAATGCAAGACACAAGCGTGTGATCCACTAGCGACGATGGAGTCATAACCAAGTTCGTTACCCTCAAGGCGGGCGCGCGAGAAGAAAGCACCTTCGATAATACGCTCACCGCGCTTGACCCCGATCGCTGATCTCATATTCTTGATCATGTCATTAAAGCCACGACCAGTTGCATCGACAGCTGCTTGCATCTCTGCAATTTCAAATGAATCCTTGAGCATGCGCATCTCAGAGAGGAAAGTCAGAAACTCTGACTCCTTTTTTCTCCGCTTTGCGATAGTTTTATCAGCCACCGCGTCCTCACCGCGAACAATGAGAGCCTCAGTATCGTCAGTCAAGAATTTTTTCAACCCTGCGATATCTTTAGACTTAATTCCATAACGAATTTCGGTCTCGTCAAGAGTCATGCGGCGGCCGATCCAGAATTCGCCATGCTCACGATCGCGGTAAAACTCTTCTGAGTCGCGAGGTGAACGTGGGTGCGTGAAGAGAATGGCTTCGTGTCCATTTTTTTTAGGTTCAAGAATCAATACCGAGTCAGGAATTGCATCAGTTGCTGTGATGCCCGTCAGGTAAGAAAAAGCAGAATGGGCACGGAAGCGATAATCGGTGTCATTACTACGAACTTTGAGTGATCCTGCTGAGATAACCAGTCTGACGCCCGGGTATTCTTCAGATAACCGCGCGCGCCGATCAGCGCTAAAGGGAAGCACGGCCGAGGCGGTGAAACCGATGAGTGGCGACGGCGCCCAACCTGTATTCATGAACTTTGACCAGGCATCTGCGCTTGGGGCATCGTAGGAGGTGGTCTTTACTTTTTTACTCATGGCTGAAGGTTAACCCTCAATGTCCACGATTGAAATGCGCGATGTCTAGTAATTCGCCCTTGTGCGGCGATAGTTTAAGCGGATGGACACTAATGCCGCCAAAGGGCTGCTGCTTGGTATCGATATTGGAACAACCGCAACAAAGGCTGCGCTATTCACAACTTCAGGCAAATTAGTTGGTACCGGCAGATCTGGGTATCTGACGTCTTATTCGAAACCAGGCTATGCCGAACAAAATCCTGAAGACTGGTGGCGAGCGGTTTGTGAGTCAATAAAAATTGCACGAAATGGCAATGAGAAGCAAAAAATATTGGGGGTTTCGGTGAGTTCGCAAGCTCCAACCTTGATTCCTATCGATAGCTCGGGCCAAGTTTTAAGGCCCGCAATGATTTGGATGGATAGAAGGGCGGAGAGTCAAGCTCGACAGTTAAAAAAATTCGCTCCAGATGTCTTGACGATCACGGGAAACCGTTCGGATCCATTTTATGTTGCGTCAAAAATTATGTGGCTAAAAGAGAATGAACCAGAAATATTTGCCGCTACTAAAATGTTCTTGCAAATAAATGGATATATAAATTATCGTTTGACAGGTGAATTTGGAATGGATCCTGCGCATGCAAGTCTGTTGCAATTGCGGGACAAAAACCAACGATGGGATGCTACGTTAATCAAATTTGTAGGAATTGAAAACGATAAACTTCCAAAAATCGGTGAATCCGCCTCTCAGTTAGGTGTTGTGAGTAAGTTGGCAAGTATCGAATCATCACTCGAGAGCGGGACACCAGTTTTCTACGGAACGGTCGATGGTGCCGCTGCGGCACTTGAAGTTGGCGCAATTGACCCGGGGACTGTTGTAGAAATGACCGGGACCTCCTCGGTTATTTTGATGCCGACCGATGGATCCATTATTAAGCAATCGTTTACTTCTATGGCGGCAGCTATTCCACATCGAGAGCTGTTATTAGCGGCAATGGTTTCTTCTGGGGCAAGCTTGGAGTGGATGCATAAAACCCTCTTTGCTGGTGTTGGCAATCTTGAGCAATTGATTACAGAGGCAGAAGGAATTGATACGCGAAAAGAAGGTGTGATCTTCCTGCCTTACATGATGGGAGAGCGTTCACCGATCTGGAACTCCAATGCTCGCGGAGTTCTCTTTGGGCTAAATCTCGCAACATCGCGAGCCTCGATCACACGAGCGGTATTGGAAGGCACCGCCTTTGCATTTGCACAAAATATTGAGATCGCAAGAAAAGCAGGCGTGCAAATAAGTGAAATTCGTACAACTGGAGGTGGCGCAAAAAGTGATCTCTGGGTACAGATCAAGAGCGACATTACGGGAATTCCAATAAATGTTCCGGAAATGGCATTTGGAGCTACCTTTGGTGATGCTTTAATTGTAGGTATGGGGCTTGGGATATATAACGATATTCGAGCAACGTTAAATGAATCAGTAAAAATTGCAAAGATTTACACTCCCGATCCGAGTAAATATGACTTCTATCAAGCAAAGTTTCAGGAGTACTTGAAGCTTTACGAGAACTCTAAATCCAGCTTTGATACTTTGTCCCAGTTGATAGATTCGGAGGTAGCTAAATGAAAGCCCTGGTTACGGCTCGAATAGATCGAGAGATTCTGAAACGGCTTGACCCATATATTTCCGCATATATTTTCGATGGATATGGGGTAAATGGGGAAAAGCTCTCTGAAGAAACTCTAATCAAAGTACTCGAGGATATCGATATCGCAATAGTGGAATTTGAACCTTTCACGGCAGCGGTATTGGCTGCCTCTCCGCAACTTAAAGTGATTGCTTGCTGCCGGAATGAACCTGGTGCGAATATTGATGAGGCGGAGGCAAGATCAAGGGGTATCTCGCTCTTCTCAACCCCAGGACGGAATGCGATAGCTGTAGCGGAATACACGTTTGGATTGATGATTTCAATCTCTCGCAAACTTTATATGTCACATTATTTATTGAGGTACACCGATGAGTTAACAGCCGTTAATTATCATGATAAAACTGGCGACCGTTCAAAGATCACATCTGAATGGAGCCTAGATCCTGGCGCGCCATTTCAGAGATTTAGTGGGCCAGAGTTATACGGAAAAAAAATAGGAATTGTAGGATTTGGTTTGATAGGGCGTGAAATTGCCCTACGTGCCCTTGGGTTTGGAATGGAAATTTTGATATACGACCCTTACATAACATCCAAACTCGTTGAATCCAGATCGGCGAAATTAATCTCCCTGGAAGATCTCATGTCGACTGCAGATTTTGTCGTAATTGCGGCCAAGGTCACGGAGAGAAGTCAGGGTCTAATAACCTCTGATCTTCTAAAAAAGATGAAACCAACAAGTTATTTTATAAACACTGCCCGGGCAAGTCTGGTCGATTACCCAGCACTCATTGAAGTGCTCCAGCAGAAGAATATTGCCGGAGCTGCGTTAGATGTCTATGAAATCGAGCCGCTCCCTCAAGATTCCCCATTAAGAGACCTCGATAATGTGATTTTGAGTCCACATTTGGCAGGGGCAACTCATGAAGTACCCGTCCATCATACGAAAAATATCGTCGATCAATTAGAGAACTTCTTCAAAGAGAGTAGGCGCACATGAAAAACCGAGTTGCATTAATCACGGGAGCGAGTGGTGGAATCGGTCGCGCTACTGCACTTGCTCTCGCGGAGGATGGATTTTCTATTGCCGTTCACTTCAACAACAGTGCGGATCGGGCGAAGGAACTAGTTGAGGAAATCGCTGCACTAGGGGTACGCGCGATGGCATTTCAGGGCAACCTGGCTAAGCCAGAAGTGCCAAAGCAAATCGTTTCTGATGTCAGAGCCCACTTTGGCGAAGTCTCGGTGCTAATAAATAATGCTGGAGTAATGACACATTTTTCGATAGAAGAGATGAGTGACGAGCAGTGGGACGAATCGATAAATGTAAATCTTTCCGCTGTTTTTCGATTGACACGAGAGTGCGTTCCAGCGATGAAAAAAAATGGCTGGGGAAGAATTATTTGTGTGTCTTCTCAAGTGGCTCAAACCGGCTCGGCTAATCATGCGCATTATGCGGCAGCAAAATCAGGTTTGTTGGCATTCACCTATTCATTAGCAAAGGAACTAGGCTCTAGTGGTGTCACAGCAAATGTTGTTCTGCCTGGTCGAATAACTACCGAAATGATTCAGGATCAATCAGAATCGAGAATGGATGAGTGGATTGCGCAGACTCCAATGAAACGGATGGGTGAACCCCACGAAGTTGCATCGATGCTGGCCTTCTTAGCCTCCGAAAAAAGCTCCTATATAACGGGCGCGGCAATAAATGTTAATGGCGGGTTGGTGATGGGGTAAGGGAGCTCCTAACCTTTTGAGTTCAATTTCGACTTTCAATTAACGAAACTCGGGTACAAAAGTCGAGGAATAACCGTGTAAACTACAGATACCACTTGGAGACGTCGCATAGCCCGGTCGAGTGCGCCTCACTGCTAACGAGGT
>JBBAMQ010000004.1:0-100415 GCA_040402395.1 Candidatus Nanopelagicaceae bacterium
CTTTTTTGGCTGGAGCTTTTTTGGCTGGAGCTTTTTTGGCTGGAGCTTTTTTGGCAATAGCCTTCTTGGCTACTGGCTTTGCAACAACTTTTACCGGGGGCTTTGGAGCTGGCTCCATCTTGCGCGCACCTGAGATGATTTCCTTAAGCGCCTTCGCCGGAAGGAAGCGAACTTTCTTGCTCGCCTTGATCTGGATAGTTTCACCAGTGAATGGATTGCGGCCTTTACGTGCAGCGCGGTCAACCTTCTTAAACTTACCAAAATCATTGATCATGACGTCGTCGCCCTTAGAGATATTGCGAACGATTGCGTCAAAGACCATATCTACAGCACGGGCAGCTTCTTTTTTGTTATCACCGAAATGTGGTGCCAAGTATGCGATGAACTGGGCCTTGTTCATTAATTCCCCTTATTACGCGTAAATTGTTAAGCATTTGCCTAACGCTGTGAGAAATCTACGGTTGCAAGGCATACATAGGGGTTATACCGCTCGGTGTGTCGCGGTAAAAATAATCATTCTTTACGCATAAAAAGGCTGAAAAAACTCTCGAGGCGTCATCGAGAGTTTCTCATACGTAATGAATTACTTCATCACTGGAAGGGTTTTAGGCTTAAAGCTCGCTCGATTTGCCTCAAACACGCCTACTTCAGCGATCTTTTTAAGTGTAAGACCAATGTCGTCAAGGCCCTCCATCAATCGCCAGCGCGTATACGTATCGATCTCAAAGCTATGAGAACGATCGGCGTAGCGAACGCTCTTTTCAACGAGATCCACAGTGATCACCATAGTTGGGTCGTTCTCGATCGCTTGCCAAATCTCTTCAATTGCCGGTTGCGGCAAGAGCACGGTGAGCAGCCCCGCCTTCTGAGAGTTACCGCGGAAGATATCTGCAAAGCGGCTAGAGAGCACGACCTTAAAGCCGTAATTCTGGAGGGCCCAGACTGCATGCTCCCGTGAAGAGCCAGTGCCAAAATCCGGTCCCGCGACAAGAATGGTCGAACCTTGGTACGAACTATTGTTGAAGACAAATTCAGGATCACTGCGCCAGGCCGAGAAGAGCCCATCTTCAAAGCCACTCTTCGTTACACGTTTTAAGTAGACCGCGGGGATTATCTGATCTGTATCTACATTACTTCGACGCAACGGAATTGCGGTGCCGGTATGGCTAGTAAATTTTTCCATTGTAATTCCCCTTATAAATCTGATGGTGAAGAGAGTGTTCCGCGAATGGCAGTTGCCGCGGCGACGAGAGGGCTAACTAAATGGGTACGCCCGCCCTTACCCTGACGTCCTTCAAAGTTTCGGTTTGATGTCGATGCGGCTCGCTCTTGCGGCTTGAGTTGATCTGGGTTCATTCCCAAACACATCGAGCAACCAGCGTTCCGCCATTCAGCGCCAGAATCTAAGAAGACCTTATCCAAGCCTTCGGACTCTGCTTGCAGGCGCACTTTTGCCGAACCCGGGACAACGAGTAATCGCAGTGACGGCGCAATCTTCTTGCCTTTCAGAATTTCTGCCGCTGCCCGAAGATCTTCAATACGACCATTCGTACACGAACCAAGAAAGACGGTATCAACAGCGATCGATTTTAAAGGCGTTCCGGCCACAAGGCCCATATATGCAAGTGCTCGTTCTGCCGCACCGCGTTCTTCGACATCTGTAATGTCGGCTGGGTTCGGCACTAGTGAATTGAGTGGTACACCCTGTCCTGGGTTGGTCCCCCAGGTAACAAATGGTTCAAGATCGTCGGCGATAATTGTAATCTCGTGATCAAATACCGCGTCCCCATCAGTCTGCAGCGTCTTCCAATATTTCAACGCCTCATCCCAATCGGCTCCCTGAGGCGCATGGGGCTTTTCTTTGACGTAGGCAAAGGTGATCTCATCTGGTGCGATCAGACCTGCGCGAGCACCAGCTTCAATCGACATATTGCATACCGTCATACGAGCTTCCATCGAAAGCGTACGAATTGCTGAACCACGGTACTCAATAACGTAACCCTGCCCCCCGCCCGTTCCAATCTTTGCAATGATCGCCAAGATAATATCTTTCGAAGTAACTCCAGCTTTCAGATCTCCTTCGACATTGATCGCCATCGTTTTTGGCCGAACGAGAGGAAGGGTCTGAGTAGCCAGGACATGTTCAACTTCTGATGTACCAATTCCAAATGCGAGTGCGCCGAATGCGCCATGAGTCGAAGTATGCGAGTCGCCACACACGATCGTCATTCCAGGTTGAGTGATGCCAAGCTGGGGCCCCACAACGTGAACGATGCCCTGTTCTGAATCCCCAAGTGAGTGCAGTCGTACACCGAACTCTTTGCAGTTAGCCCGAAGCGTATCCACCTGCAACCGTGAAATGGGATCAGCAATCGGTTGATCAATATTGAGGGTCGGAACATTGTGATCTTCGGTCGCAATTGTGAGATCGGGTCGACGCACCGGACGCCCGGCTAGTCGAAGGCCATCAAATGCTTGTGGACTGGTGACCTCGTGGATTAAATGAAGATCGATATAAAGTAAGTCAGGTTCATTCGCTGCGCTGCTCACAATATGATCAGCCCAGATCTTCTCTGCAAGTGTCTTTCCCATGAGCCCTCCGAGTCGTCCACTTCTCAAACAGTTGCATCTCGCATGTCGAGATGCCAGTATTAGAGTGTGGACAAGAAGAATAGCGGAGTCGGCGTACTAGATAAAGCCGTCAAAATCATGGCGACCTTGGAATCTGGGCCGCACTCACTCTCCGAGCTCGTTGCCGCGACTGGGATAGCCCGCCCAACCGCTCATCGCCTCGCCGTGGCTCTCGAATTTCACCGACTTCTCACCCGCGATCTCATGGGTCGTTTTGCACTCGGTGCGCGCTTTGGAGAATTAGCCGCCGCGGCCGGAGAAGATCGACTACTCGCAATCGCTACCCCCGCTCTTACAGCGCTCCGCGACGCGACATCAGAGAGTGCTCAGCTCTATCGCCGACAGGGTGATCAACGCGTCTGCGTCGCAACTGCCGAACGCATGAGTGGCCTCCGCGATTCAGTTCCAGTAGGAACTGTCCTCACCATGCAAGCGGGATCTGCGGCACAAATTTTATTGGCGTGGGAAGAGCCGGAGAAGCTACGTCGTGGCCTCACGGGTTCACTCTTCACACCAGCATCGCTCTCGGCAGTTCGACGTCGTGGTTGGGCGCAGTCTGTAGGCGAACGTGAAGTCGGTGTGGCATCAGTGTCAGCACCGGTACGTGCGCCAAATAATAAGGTGATTGCCGCCGTAAGTATTAGCGGCCCTATTGAGAGACTCGGTCGTCAGCCGGGTCGCTTGCATGCGGCTCAAGTTGTAGCTACCGCTGCGCGATTGACAGAATATCTCGCCCAGGTAAAGTGAAGTAAAAATGGCCAAGAGCTCGCGCCCCCGGCCAAAAAATACGCTTACTTAACCAACCTAACCTAACTAAGTGGCTAGCTAACCGTTGCTCTGACCTGGTCCTTTCGGGCAATTGTTCAATTAACTCCAACCCAAAATCCGAAAAACTCCAACTTGGCTAAGCTACTGGTTCTTTCGGGTTCGTTAGATTATTTGGTTCCGCATCAACGCGGCGAACTCAGGCATCCCGTTCTTTTCAAGACGGCCCAAGACCTCCAACTCACTTATTGGAGGGTTCTTCAGATGAGCCGACATGCGGCCAATGAGATCAACAAACTCTAAAGGAAATTGGCCGGCCAGACCCATGAAGAAATCATCAGGAGTCTTCGCTCGAGTGAGATGACCTAAGTCAACTTCCGGGAAGTCGCTAAGGTTTTCTGTAAGCAGGACATTCACCCTCCCGCCCTGAACTGCGGCCAAGAACACATGATCGTCGGGGTCGGGGCCAGACATCTGACTGACTAGATGTTCATAGAGCCCAGGATCCACGCGGCCCGTCGGGGCTACATTTTGAATTTGCGCGATGAATACAGCCGCCTTCTGAGGAGGCAAACCTTTTACCTGTACAAGAACTCGTTCCAGCTCCGCCAGGGACTCGTCCGACCAGGCAAGATCAAACATCCCATCCTCTATGCAACGCAAAATCAAGTCGGCTATCGCGACCGGAAACCAGACATTTGTATCTACAAATACGAGCAATGAGCCTGCTTTCTTACGCTAGTACTCGAGGCCCGCCTCAATGAGTTCGTCAATGGTCGCGTCAATGCGTGCGTGACCTTCTTCGCGCTTGCGAGTAAGGGCCACAACATCGCTAGCGCGAATGACCCGATGGGTGCTGCCCGGCTTGCACTGAGCGCGCAGACGACCAGATGCGATCAACTTGTCCACGTACTGACGCGAAACTCCAATCATTTCGCCAGCTTCCTGAGGAGTCAGCAGGTCGCCGAGTTTGCCCACAACCGCGCCACCGCCCTCTAGCCCCTCAATGAAGAGAGTTAAGGCGCCACGTGTTGCCGAGCCAGCTAGATTAGACAGGGCTGATCGCAAAAGACGCACATCAACTTCCAGTACTTCATCCGCCTCGACGATCTGAGGTCCGCTTACTGTTTTCATGTTATGGACTGTACCTGATAACTGCCATAACTGCAACCATTCCGAGAAGCCAAAATGTGACGCGTAAGCAATACAAATCCCACCCAGGTGCCCATACCAAGGTATCCCAGTCGCCACCGGCTGGGTTCAAGCCATGCCCAGTCACACCACTTGCCGCGATCACCACAGCGTCTCTGACCAACTAGGCCCAATCGCTAAGTGATCTGCTCCTAAACCAACAAAAGCCCGAACAAAACTCATGATTCTCAAGTCTCATCCGAGCAATGGTTAGGCCAACCACTTTCCAATGGTTAGCTCCTGTAAGTAGCCCCGAAGGGATTCGAACCCTCGTACCTGACATGAGAAGCCAGAGTCCTAGGCCGCTAGACGACGGGGCCCTAGATTTTTACTGCTCGACAGTTCTTCAACGGCTGGCGCAGAAGAGCTATCGCTGGGGTACCAGGACTCGAACCTAGACTAAATGAACCAGAATCATTTGGGCTGCCAATTACCCCATACCCCACCAAAATCGACGTTTTCACGCTAATCTCGGAAGGGCTAAGAATAGCCGAACTTGGAGCTGCTTTCTAACGAGCCAAGGCGGCGCGAATTCTCTCCAAAGATTTCTCCGCACCGAGCAGCTCCATCGACTCAAAGAGCGGCGGCGAGATATGACTGCCAGTAACGGCGATTCGCAGGGCGCTAAAGGCGATGCGTGGCTTCAACCCAAGTTCTTCAATGAGTGCAATACGGAGCTGCGCCTCGATCGATTCATGGTTCCAATGACTCAACGCAGACAATCGCTCAGCTGAGACGGTCAGAACTTGCTTTGATTGCGCATCAAGAATTTTCTCTCGAGAGTCTTCTGCGATTTCAAAATCCTTCACGAAGAGGAAGTTTAGAAGTCCAGGAATCTCACCAAGTGTGACGATTCGCTCTTGAATAATAGGCAGAGCTGCTTTCACTAATGCGATTTCTGACTCACTCCCCTGTACCGTTCCTGAGCGAGTGAGGAATGGCATCGCCCAATCAAAGAAAAGTTCAGGTGTGAGTGCGCGAATTTTGTCAGCATTGATGGATTCAAGTTTCTTCATATCAAAGCGGGCAGGTGAGCTGTGTACACGTTCAACGGTAAAGAGCTCGGTGAGCTCCTTCATCGTCACGTTCTCTCGGTCTTCACCAGGTGACCACCCAAGGAGCGCTAGATAATTACAGATCGCCTCTGGCAGATATCCAGCATCTCGATACCACGCTATCGATGTCTCGCCATTGCGCTTCGAGAGCTTCGCATTATCTTGACCCATCACAAATGGCAGATGGGCGAAGACCGGATAGTTTTCTGGTTGAACACCCATTGCATCGTAGACGCGAAGTTGGCGCGGCGTCGATGAGAGTAGATCTTCACCACGTAATACATGGGTGACTTTCATTAAGATATCGTCTACGGCGACCGCCAAGGTATAGAGCGGTGAGCCATCACTTCGCGCAAGCACAAAATCCGGGACATATTTATGCTCGAAGGTCACCTCCCCACGGATCAGATCGGTAAAGGTTGTTGACCCATCAGGCATGCGCATACGTAACACTGGTCTGCGGCCTTCTGAGATAAAGCTAGCGCGTCGAGACTTGCTGAGATCGCGACAGTGGCCGTTGTATCCCGGCGCCACATTTGCTGAACGTTGTGCCTCCCGAACTGCTTCAAGTTCTTCTGATGTGCAATAGCAATGGTAGGCATCACCTTTTGCTAGGAACTTTGCCGCCCATTCGGCGTAAATATCCAATCGCTCACTCTGAAGGTAAGGACCATGAGGTCCTCCCACCTCGGGACCCTCATCCCAATCTAGACCGAGCCACTTCAAGGTATTGAGGGCTGCTTGAATATATTCAGGAGTCACTCGTTCGGTATCGGTATCTTCAATCCTGAAGATGAAACTACCTCCGGTATGGCGGGCATAAGCCCAATCGAAGAGTGCAGTACGGATATTTCCTACATGGAGCTCGCCGGTAGGTGATGGTGCGAAGCGAACACGCACCGCGGTCGCAGTCGGGTTAACGGGCACGGGCGCTCACCGTATTTGTTAGGTCGCCAATACCCTCAATCGAAATCTTGACCTTCTCGCCAGCGCCCATCGGCCCAATACCGGCAGGCGTACCCGTCAAAATAACATCGCCCGGGAGTAGCGTCATAACGGAAGAGACGAAGTTTATAATTGTTGGAATATCAAATATCATCGACGAGATCGGTTCAGATTGCTTGAGCACGCCATCAACGACCGTTTCGATCCGCTGTGAACCTGGTACAAATTCTGTCTCAATCCACGGTCCTAATGGGCAGAAGGTATCAAAACTCTTCGCTCTCATCCATTGACCATCACGTTTTTGTAGCTCTCGTGATGTCACATCGTTAGCGATTGTATAGCCATAAACCACGTCAGCATATTTCTCTTTCGGCACATCCTTACAGATGCGAGCAATAACAATCGCTAGTTCACCCTCATAATCAATACTTGGCGCCATCGCTGGCCACTGGATAATATCGTCCGGTCCAATTACAGAGGTATTTGGCTTTAAGAAAAGGATTGGCTCATCTGGAAGAGCAGAGTTCATCTCTGCCGCATGATCCGCGTAGTTCTTACCAACACAGACCACCTTGCTGCGCGGGATCACTGGGGCTAGGAGTCGTACCTCCTCGAGCGCAATCTTTTTATCTGTCGGAATGATGCCGGAGTAGATCGGGTCACCCTTGATAACCAAAATCTCGCCCTGGTCATTCAATACACCAAAAAGCGGATCAGTGCCGATTCCGGCGCTAGTTGGAGGAGAAAATCGAACGATACGCATTAGCCGAGCCTACAACTTCTAAGGTGAAGGTATTGAATCCGCTTCATTACTTCGAACCGCGAGGAGCGAAGCAACGCGATGACGACGACCCACCGGCCGCTCTGCTGTGATTTTCCAGCCACCGATGGTGATAGTGCTTCCAGGGATTGGGACTCCGCCAAGTTCTTTCGCCATCAGGCCACCGAGGCTATCGACAGCTTCGCGTTGATCCTCGTTCAGGCTAACTTTGCAGGCCGCTTCGAAATCTTCCACATGCAATCGAGCCGATAGTCGAGCGGTATCAGCATCGAGCCATTCAACTTCCGGCGCCTCGAGATCATATTCGTCAGCTATTTCACCCACGATTTCTTCAAGAATATCCTCGATCGTAATAAGGCCAGCGGTACCACCATATTCATCGATAACGATCGCGAGATGAATCTGATCTCGTTGCATCTCTTTGAGAAGTTCGACCGCGGCCTTGGTCTCAGGAACAAAAGTGGCTGGTCGCGAGTGGGTAAGAACCGTCTCGATGTTCTGAGATTCATGGTGCTCGTGTACTCGCCGGGCTAAATCCTTTACATAAGCGATTCCGATAATATTATCCAGATTATCGGTGATGACCGGGATCCGAGTAAAGCCAGAGCGCAGTGCTAGCGAAAGCCCTTGGCGCACCGTTTTATCGCCCTCAATCCAGAGCATATCTGTGCGAGGCACCATTAATTCGCGAACCAAAGTATCGCCCAGTTCGAAGACAGAGTGGATCATCGCGCGTTCGGAATCTTCGACCAGTCCACGCTCACTCGCCTCGTCTACCATGTCGCGAAGTTGAGCCTCATTGGCGTAATGGCTGAAACCTAGCCCTCGGCCGGCAGTAAGAAAATTAATCGCAGACCGAATGAGACGATCCATCGCTCTCAGGATCGGATGTACTGCCGTGAAATATCCGATAAGAAAACCTGTCACTAGTACGCCGACAAGAAGCAGAAGACTAATAACTATTTTCATGCGTGAGTGAGCTTCCACTCAGCAAGAATCTGATCTTGCAATCGAAACATTGCCAGCTCTTCGACCTTCTCGGCGTGGTCATAACCGAGGCAGTGTAAAAAACCATGAATCGTCAGTAGCGCCAATTCGTCGTCCAGTGAGTGGTTGAGTAATTCCTTTGCCGCAAACTCTGGGCAGAGAACGATATCGCCAATAATTCCTGGTCCACTCTCGATGGAGTAGGGGCGCATCTCATCCATAGGGAAAGAGAGAACATCTGTCGGGCCAGCAAGTTGGAGCCACTCGATGTGTAACTCGCTCATACGATCTTCATCAACGATCGTGATGCTCAGATCAGATTCAGGATGGATCCCCATTGCGCCTACCGCAAACTGGGCTACTGAGATGAGAGCCTGCTCATCGCAGCCCGACTTAGACTCGTTTGAAAGTTCTATAGCCATCAGTGACGCTCTTCGCTGCCGCACTCTCTTCGCCACCATCGAATCGTCCATACGCTTCCACAATTTCACCCACGAGGCGGTTGCGAACTACATCTTCAGAAGTCAGTCGCATAAAGGAGATATCTTCCACGCCATCAAGAACAGATTGAACAACAGATAAACCAGATTTTGCATAATTTGGTAGATCCACCTGAGTGACATCGCCGGTGATAACCATCTTCGACCCAAATCCAAGACGGGTTAAGAACATCTTCATCTGCTCGGGGGTCGTGTTCTGAGCCTCATCCAAAATCACAAAGGCGTCATTTAAGGTACGTCCGCGCATATATGCCAACGGCGCAATTTCGATGACGCCAGATTGCATCAATCGTGGGATTGACTCTTGATCGATCATGTCATGAAGTGCATCAAAGAGCGGGCGCAAATATGGATCAATCTTCTCAGAGAGCGTGCCCGGCAAGAATCCTAATTTCTCGCCCGCTTCAACCGCTGGTCGAGTCAAGATAATTCGGTTAACTTCTTTCGCCTGCAACGATTGAATCGCTTTAGCCATCGCAAGATAAGTCTTACCCGTTCCAGCAGGTCCAATACCGAAGGTAATCGTATGTGTATCAATCGCTTCAACATAACGCTTTTGGTTGGCAGTCTTTGGTCGAATGCTCTTGCCGCGATTGGTGAGGATATTGAGCGAGAGGACTTCGGCTGGATGATCTTGCGGAATTCGCTTCACCATCGCGATCGCTTCTTCGATCGCCTCCACAGAGAGTAGATGTCCGCCGCGCAATAAAACTAGCAACTCTTTTATGAGAGATTCAAAGGCAAGAGATTGCTCGGGATCACCTTTGATTGATATTTCATTACTGCGAACCGTTATCAGAATCTTAGGAAAGGTAATTTCTAGAATTCGCAGAAAGGCATCGTTTGGTCCGACAAGGGCGACCATAGGAATCGCGGTGGGGACGGTAATAAGGGTTGAATCCATTACTTCAATCCTACTTTTAACCAGGCGGCCATGCGAAAGATCGACCCCCAAGCAGATGGAGATGAGCGTGAAAAACACTCTGACCTGCGCTCTCGCCGGTATTAAAAAGGGTGCGATGGCCGGTAACGCCCTCAGATCGTGCAAGTTCGCTTGCTACCCGGAAGAGCGCGGCTACCGTCTCCGGCTCGGCCGCCGACAACTCATCAACATTTTCATAGTGGCTCCGAGGAATAATCAAGATGTGAGTTGGCGCTTGCGGCTGTAGGTCCCTGAAAGCGAGGACAGAACTATCTTCATAGAGAAATTCTGTTCCTAACTCCCCTGCCGCGATCTTACAAAAGATGCACATATAAAGACTCTAGACCTACCAACGCTTCAACAGCGCTTGGAGTGCGGCGAGCCCTGCGATTCCTGCATGGGCCGAACGCAAAATCGGATTACCTAATCGAACAACCTTGCCCCCCATCGCCGACAATTCGCGCAGCTCATCGCTACTAATCCCGCCTTCAGGGCCCACCACTAAGACGATCTGCCGATTGGTCAGCTCCGCCGGCGTTACAACGCTACTTAATTTTTCCGATGCAGATTCATGAAGAACGAGAAGAAGTGCATCGCTCGTAAACCGCTCTCGAATCGCTTTCATCGAGATGGGCTGCTCAACAATTGGTAGGTGGTATCGACGAGATTGCTTGCATGCAGTTACGACCGAACTCTCCCACTTTTGGTGCATATCGCCTTTCCACCGAGAGATGCAGCGATCAGATTGCCACGGAATTATTCGATCTACCCCGGCTTCAACGAGTAATTCGATCGTCTCTTTAGCTCGATCCGATTTGGTCAGTGCTTGGATCACGATAAGTTCGGGATCGATTCGCTCGGCGTTACCACGATCAAAAACCGAGAGAGTCAAACTTTTTTTATCCAGAGAGGTAATCGTCCCTTGCGCCCAATTACCGCGCCCATCACTTACCTGTAGTTCATCGCCAAGAGTGAGCCGTAATACTTTGAGAGCATGATGAGCCTCATCGCCATCAACCACGAGCGTGTCACTAGCAAGAATCTCAGGAAGGAAGAAGAGTGCGGGCATTAGCGATGAAAGACATCTCTAAATCGGCCGAAGAGACCTGCATCTTCCTTTTCATCGACTCGATGAACCGCCACAGATGAACTGTTCTCTTTACGGAGCAAAGCTAGTCTCTTCAGGAGTTCTTCCTCTTCCTTACTTAACTTTGTTGGTGTATTCACCTCTATATGAACAATCAGATCGCCACGTCCACCACCGCGTAAGCGAGAGACACCTAGATCTTTAAGGGTCACGGTATGACCGCTCTGAATCCCAGCTTTAAATACGCAGCCACGTTCACCATCGAGCGTCTCGACCCTAATCTCTCCCCCAAGGGCAGCGGAAGTCATAGGGATTGCAACAGAAATGTGAAGGGTGACGCCATCACGGATTAAGAATGGGTGTTCGCTCTCGACGATCTCAACATAGAGATCACCAGCCGGGCCGCCACCAGGACCTACTTCTCCTTGGCCGGTGAGTTGAATACGATTACCGGTCTCTACACCTGCCGGAATTTTTACATGCACACTCTTGCGAGCACGAACTCGACCATCGCCAGCACATTCACTACACGGTTGTTTAACGACTGAACCGTATCCCTGACAGCTCGCACACGGGCGGCTCGTCATGACCTGCCCGATGATAGAACGTTGAATCTGTTGAACCTCGCCGCGACCCTTGCAGATATCGCACGTTGATGGCTTGGCGCCATCTGCACAACCTGAACCAGAACATTTCCCACACGAGATCGCGGTCTCGACTTCGAAGTCACGATCAACACCAAAACAGGCTTCCGCGAGATCAACTTCGATCCGAATTAGCGCATCCTGCCCGGCGCGCATTCGACTACGGGGACCACGTGATCCACCGCCGCCAAAGAAGGCATCCATGACATCGCCAAAACCAAAGTTCGCTCCACCACCACCAAATTGTGAGAATGGATCACCTCCCCGGTCATAGCTCTGACGCTTCTGTGGGTCGCTTAGAACTTCATATGCCGTCGTAACGCCCTTAAATTTTTCAGAAGAGGACGAATCTGGGTTTACATCGGGATGCAGCTCGCGCGCTAATTTCCGGTAGGCCTTTTTGATCTCATCAGCTGATGCATCTCGCTGCACGCCAAGAGTGGTGTAATGATCGGACACTAACGAACCTCGCCATCAAAGAATTTGCCAATATATCGAGCGACAGCATGAACTGCGCCCATCGAACCAGAGTAATCCATCCGGGTGGGGCCAAGAATTCCGATCGCGCCCGCTCCAGCTCCCATACTCACAACGCTCGTCGATTGAAGATTCGCAGTTGATTGCTCGAAACCAATCTTGACGTTGATATCCGCGCCGGCATCTGCCAGTAAGGTAAGAAGAACCACCTGTTCTTCTAGCGCTTCAAGAATGGGAAATAGCTCGGATGCGCTTTCATGATGCGAGCGCGCCAGGTTGGCGGTACCGGAGAGAACAACGCGATCTTGTACTTGAATTTGAACAATCGCTACTTGATGTGTGATCTGCGCCAGCAACCGCACTGCGCGTTGAGCGACCTCTTCTGGATCTTGGGCTCCCGACATAAAACTCTCTATGGCGCGGCGTTCAGCAGATGAGAGCGGCTTCACTTCAGCAATCTTGTCGACGAAGATACGGTAACCCTGATTTGTTGGGATTCGACCTGCGCTGGTGTGTGGTTGAGCAATCAGCCCGGCATCTTCCAGAAGAGCCATTTCATTTCGAATTGTTGCTGGCGAGATTCCGAGGCCGCGTCTTTCGGCAATAGCCTTAGAGCCCACCGGCTCTTCGGTAGCGACGTACTCCTCCACGATTGCTCGGAGGATTTCTAATTGGCGTTCTTGCATTATCAATTAAGTCTACTAGAGGACTATTTCGCGCACGATGCGATCTGCAATGAGCCGCCCGCTCTGAGTCAGAGTTACAGAGCCAACATCCCAAGAACTCTGATCAAGGTAGCCCTGCATGAGAAAGGTTTTAAGGTGTTCTCGCTGGCCATCGCTAAGCATCTCAAGCTGCAGCGCGCCCGGGAGACGTATCAGCAGCATGATCTCCTCTCGCGCTATCTCAGAGGCAGAGAGCAACTCCTGCTCCTGCATCGGAGCCACCTTTGCCATAATCCGCTCTCGATATGCAGTTGGGTGTTTCACATTCCACCACCGTCGACCATCAATATGTGAATGCGCACCGGGTCCAACCCCCCACCAATTCGCGCCCTGCCAATAGGCAACATTGTGACGACATTCTGATCCCGGCTTCGCCCAATTACTGATCTCATACCAATTGAAACCAGCGGCGCTAAAACTCTCATCAGCGAGAATGTACTTATCGGCGGTCTCATCATCATCGGGCATCGTGACTTCGCCACGACGCACCTGGGCTGCAAGTTTCGTGCCTTGCTCAACGATCAACGCATACGCCGAGATATGAGAGATATCGAGTGCTAACGCCGAATCAATACTTCGCTGCCAATCGGAAAGGCTCTCGCCCGGAGTTCCATAAATAAGGTCGAGTGAAATCTCTTCAAAACCAGCCTTGCGTGCCCAGGCCACAGTTCGCTCAATATTCTCTGGATTATGGGTGCGGTCGAGTGTTTGGAGAACATGAGGTACCGCCGATTGCATGCCAATTGAGAGTCGATTAATTCCTGCCTTTCGATAACCAAGCAATCGCTCTGCCGTGACGGTATCTGGATTCGCCTCCATCGTTATCTCGCAATCAGCGGCGATTCCAAAGTTCAGCTCAATCGATTGAATAACTCGGGCTAGATCCTCTGGCTCCATCAGGCTTGGAGTTCCGCCTCCAAAAAATATCGTCGGTACTTTACTCATCGTTGCGGACTCTATGACTAAGTGAGCAAGATGAGCCATCTCGATCTCGTTAATCATAAGATCGATATAGCTATGGGAGATTTCAATGAGTGTGGATTCAACTTTTAATTCAGCTGGCGTATAGGTATTAAAATCACAGTAACCGCAGCGCTTAACGCAATAAGGAATATGAATGTAGAAGGAGAGCGCCGAACCAACGGTAGAGAGTGCCACGACTACTTCTTCGCTTCCTTAGATTTCTCACCATCGGTCGTTAGCGCAGCAATAAACGCCTCTTGTGGAACTTCTACCCGACCGACCATCTTCATGCGCTTCTTGCCATCTTTCTGCTTTTCAAGCAATTTACGCTTACGAGAGATGTCACCGCCGTAGCACTTAGCGAGCACATCCTTACGGATAGCACGAATAGATTCGCGGGCGATGATACGTGCACCGATCGCCGCCTGAATAGGAATTTCGAATTGCTGACGCGGGATCAATTCACTCAATTTGGTCGTCATCATTACGCCATAGGTATAGGCCTTGTCGCGATGAACAATTGCACTGAAGGCATCGACTTTCTCACTCTGCAGCAAGATATCAACCTTTACGAGTTCGCCTTCGGCATCGCCAACCGGCTCATAATCTAGAGATGCATAGCCGCGAGTCCGTGATTTAAGATGATCAAAGAAATCAAAAACTATCTCTGCTAGTGGGAGGGTGTAACGAATCTCAACGCGATCCTCGGAGAGATAATCCATTCCAAGGAGTGTTCCACGGCGTTGCTGACAGAGCTCCATAATTGCGCCAATAAATTCTGCGGGTGCTAAAACGGTAGCCCGGACGATCGGCTCTTCTACCTTCATGATTTTGCCATCTGGAAACTCACTTGGGTTGGTGACAACGATGATTTCGCCCTTGTCATCAGTTACTCGATACACAACGTTTGGCGCCGTCGAAATGAGTGCGAGTCCAGCTTCTCGCTCAAGGCGTTCGCGAACAATTTCCATATGCAGTAACCCAAGGAAGCCACAACGAAATCCAAAGCCTAGTGCCGCAGAATTCTCTGGTTCATAGACGAGGGCAGCATCGTTGAGTTGTAACTTATCGAGCGCCTCACGGAGCATTGGATATTCTGCGCCATCTAATGGGAAGAGCCCAGAGAAAACCATAGGTCGTGGATCTTTATAACCCGCCAACGCGGTATCCGTTGGGCGTTGGTAATTTGTAACGGTATCCCCAACTCGAGATTGTCGAACATCTTTTACACCCGTGATCAAGTATCCAACTTCGCCTACGCCAAGACCCTTACTAGGCACAGGTTCTGGTGAAATAACGCCGACTTCAAGCATCTCATGGCGAACACCCGTAGAGAACATCTGGATCTGATCGCGGGTCGAAAGATGTCCGTCAACAACTCGAACATAAGTGACGACACCTCGATAAGAGTCATAGACCGAGTCAAAAATTAGCGCTCGCGCTGGCGCGCTCGGATCTCCGACCGGAGCAGGAATCTGTCTAACGATTTGATCGAGTAACGCTTCTACTCCGACGCCAGTCTTGCCAGATACTCGAAGGCAATCTTCTGGTTCGCAACCGATTAACTTCGCCAACTCTTCAGCAAATTTTTCTGGTTGGGCAGCGGGTAGATCAATTTTGTTCAGCACTGGGATAATTGTCATGTTGTTCTCCATGGCAAGGTAGAGATTTGCGAGTGTTTGCGCCTCGATACCCTGCGCACAATCGACCAACAAGACGGCGCCTTCACAGGCAGCGAGTGAGCGAGATACTTCGTAACTAAAGTCAACGTGCCCCGGTGTATCAATCATATTGAGAATATATTCTTGGCCATCAATTCCAGATCGCCAAGGCAGACGAACTGCCTGAGATTTGATCGTAATACCGCGCTCTCGCTCGATATCCATCCGATCTAAATATTGCGCGCGCATATTGCGCTGATCGACAACTTCCGTGATTCCCAACATTCGATCAGCAAGAGTCGATTTTCCGTGATCAATATGAGCGATGATGGAGAAGTTGCGAATCTGCGCTGGATTTGTCTGAGAGGGCTGTGGCGCTTTAGCTAATGGGATCGCAGGCATAAATACCTACCGTCCGTGAACTTCTAGGATTGAAGTGTTACTTAGAAACTTTATTAGCTTGCTTTGCCAGAGCTGACTTCTTATTTGCAGCAGCATTAGCATGAATAACGCCCTTTGAAACTGCAATGTCAAGGCTCTTTGAAGCGACGCGAAGCTCTTCCGTGATCTTTGCTGCATCCCCACCGGTGAGCGCATCCTTGAAGCGACGGATCGAGGTTTTGAGTCCTGAGCGAGCTGACTTGTTACGTGCGTGCGCCTTCTCATTGGTCTTAATACGCTTGATCTGCGACTTGATATTTGCCACGTGAGATTACCTTTTCTACAAATTATTGGGCCCTTGTGGGCTCGCTGTGAAACTTCACATTTCTTGCAAGGGTGAAGGCTATCAGCCAAGGGGCGCTCCCCTCAAACCGAGCCTTTGCCCGATATTTTCGCCACATACCCGGGAATTTAGCCAGAATTCAAAGATTGGGTTCAAGGGCTACAGAGATTAGGTGAGCGCCCTCGCCCGTGCAATCTGCAAAATGCAACGCTCTAGTGCATAGAGTGGATCGGCCGAGGCGCCCTTAATATCGGCATCAGCCTGCGCTAGCGAAACAACCGCCCCCGAGAGGCTCTTTTGCGTCCAACCCTGAAGTTGTCGCCTCGCCTTATCGATCTGCCACGGCGGTAAACCGAGTGATGAGGCGAGATCAAAGGATTTCACGCCCCGACTGGCGCCAGATACCTTTGCGAGAGTTCGAATCGATGCTGCAAGTGCAGAAGTAATAAGGACTGGGTCAACGCCACTTTTAAGTGCCTGCCGAAGAGTTATCAGCGCAAGATCAGTTGCACCATCGAGCGTGGCATCCGCAACATCAAATCCAGTCATCTCAATTCTGCCTTGGTGAAATTTTGCTACATCAGCTACATCGATCGACTTGCCAGCTACGACATCTCGAGCCAATTGCGAGGCAGCGCCACTGAGTTCGCGAAGATCAGAGCCGAGCGCATCAACGAGGGCTTGAACTGCATCTGCCGTAATTTTGCGACCTGCTCGTGAAAATTCTTCAAGTACAAATTGATTTTTCTCGCCATCTTTTTTTATTACATCAACGGCGATAATCTCAGGTTTTAACTTCTTTACCTTCTCCAAGAGCGCTTTACCCTTGACACCACCCTTATGCCAAAGGATCAAGGTGACGCTCTCATCCATCTGCCTCAGGTAATCTGCCAGCTCATCTTGAAGATCCTGGGCCAGCTCTTGAATCTCACGCAGGACAATGATGCGCTCTTCACTAAAGAGGGATGGGGCGAGTGCATCAGTGATCGCACCCAACTCAATCTCAGCGCAATCTAATTGCGCAAGCGTCGCTGTAGGCGCGGAGGCGATGGTTGCGCCAATGGAGGTAGTGATAGCGCGATCAGCGAGAACAGATTCTCCGCCTTGGATCAAGATCAGCCCCACGAGATATCCCACCATTTCTTCCGCTTAGTGCTGATTCTAAGGTGTGAGTCAACTGCAATTGCTCCGTCCAGGTCGGTGCGATAAAGCTTAGCCCCGCGCGATTGCACCGCGGCGATCGTGGCTGGCGATGGATGGCCATAGGAATTACCAGCGCCGACGCTTATCAGGGCGACTTTGGGCTGTAAGAGATCGAAGAGCGGGAGGTATTGGTAAGCCGAGCCGTGATGGCTCACCTTCATGAGGTCGACCCGATGAACTAAACCACTTCGCGCAATCTCTTCCTGCACTGGCGGCTCAGTATCGCCCGAGGTATAAAAAGTAAAGCTACCAATCGTGATGAGAAGCGCGATACTGGAATTATTTATCCCTGATCCATCTCCAGGCAAAGATGGTGACTTCTCGATCTCTGCTCGGGGCCACAATACGAGGATAGAGACCGGACCAGATTGAGAATTGAAGTGAACGACTTCCCCTTGTTGAACAACTGTTTGTGGATAGCCTTGCAAGAGCGCTCTAGTCTGCTCAAACTCAACGACCGGGCTCGGATTATTTGTCAACCAGATTGAGCCGATCTGGCGATGGGCAAGTGCACCCGGCAGGCCATTCACGTGATCTGCGTGATAGTGAGTCAAAATGAGAAGAGGAATTTTTTGAATATGTAAATCATCAAGACATGAGCCGATCGTTGCCGGATCTGGGCCAACATCAATAAGAATTGCCGATCCCCCGCCAAGATTTATTACTGCACCATCGCCCTGCCCAACATCGCAGTTCACTACCAACCACGATTTACCTGGCCAGCCAAGATTTCCCGCAAGGTGAAGTATGAGACCAAAGATCACAATGAGAGCTAGTGACTTCCACATTCGCCTCGTAATAAGAAGAATCGCTACAAGAGCAATACCCGCACCAAGAAAACTTGTGGGCACCTTCAACAGTGGAAGTGAGCCCAAGGTATGCGCAACGAGAACAATCCAGGCGGCACATGGTTTACATATCAATAACAAGAGGTGTGCGAAGCCCGGGTTTAACGGCGCTACTAACGCAGCGAGAAACCCGATGATGGTGAGTGGTGCAACTACCTCAGATGCCAAGAAATTTGCTGGGAGCGCAACTAAGCTGAATTGACCCGAGATCGCCATAATCAACGGGGTACAAAAAATCGTTGCCGAGATCGGGATAACTAAGAGTTCCACCAATTTTTCGTGTCGTGTATAACGAGTGAAAAAATGGGTAAGTGGCGGCGTGAGAATCAAGATTCCAGCTGTAGCGCTGACAGATAAGGCGAAGCCGGGATCAATAGCTTGAAAGGGGTCAACTAAGATCAATAGCGCGATCGCAAGACCTAGTGCCGGTAGGGCCGATCCCCTCCGCCCGTTCGCCTTCCCGAGTAAGAGGACCGCAGTCATAACCGATGCTCGCAGTACCGAGGGCGATGGTCTCACGAGAAAAATGAAGGCAATCAAGACGATCGCGGTAATCAGTAACCGTGTCCGAAGTCGCCGTACTATAAATTGGAGAGACCAAAGTAGAAATGCCGCAATAATCGCGAAGTTCTCACCGCTGACTGCAGTGAGATGGGTTAGACCAGCCCGTCGCATCTCAGTGATGAAGGTACTACTTTCTAATGAGGTATCCCCGAGTACCAACCCTGGAATGAGGGCACCACTTGCTCCGTTAATAGTGAGCGCACTCTTTCGCAGCGCAGATCGAATCGTGCCAGCGAGCTGATTGATGGGATCAGTCGGAGTTATTTCATGCAAGCTTGCCCGAGCAGAGATCAACGCTGCGGTTCTGCGCTCATTCGTTGCGAAGACCGTCCCAGATCCAGAAATCCGCGCACCAGGAAGAAAGTGAACACGGTTTGTACTGGTGATACGAACAGGTAGATGTAACGAGTACTCCACGCCATCGATGCGACCATGATCGAGCGTCGCAAGAAAAGTGGTAGTCGCTGGCTTGAGATGTGAGCCGATAACCTTCGGTCGCCCGAGTACCGGGTCACTCTTCGCCATCGCGGTAAAGCTCACACTCCTCGCCGAACGCAGCGGAGAGTGCGACAGCCCTTGGATGCGAAGCGCCGACCCAAAACCACCCACACAGATTGCGGCTATGAGTAGAAGATAAGAACTACGCCTGCCGCTCCGAGCCATATCGCTAATCCCAGAATTAAGAGCGCTAAATGCGAAGTTGCGATTTCACGATGGCGAATTTTGCGCTCCCGAATCCGGGGACTTTCGATAGACCAATAATCGCCACAAACTTTCCATGCGCAGTGCGATAGGCAAGAATCTTCATCGCCATAACCGGGCCAACGCCTGCCAAGATTTCGAGTTGGGCAGCAGAAGCGGTGTTGATGTTGACGATCGTCGTACTGCTCTTGCCGCCCTTGCTACCTTTGCTTTTGCTTGTCGAGGGCATGACCACCACCGCTGGCGCCCCAACAACAATCTGTTCACCGTCTACAAGAATATGAGCCAAATTAATGTCGGTAAGTGAACTCCCTTTGAGCGCACCGCCAGCGGCCAGAATCGCATCCGCAGCGCGCGAGCCAGCGGGGAGGGTGTAGATCTGGGGGTGTATAACTTTCCCAGCGACATCAACAACGATCGTCGCGGGGGTAGGAACGGCTGGCGTTATCGGCGCAGCGCTGAACGTTGGGCGTGGGGTTGGCGATGCGTTTCCTTGGGCGAGCGAGAAGAAGAGGCCACCAACCGCAAGCGAAGAGGCAAAAATAATGTAGATGATTTTTCGTTGGATCTGCGTAAATTCTGGAATCTGAAACATAGCGTGAAGGTACTAGCGCAGAAGAAAAGGTGAAGGCGTGCTTGATACTTGTTGTTAATTAAATAACGATGTTAACAAGTTTTGGTGCTCGAACAATAATTTTTAATACTTTTACACCGGCCAGCGCGGCTAAGATTTCACGATTATCGAGGGCTAACTTCTCAAGCTCGGCTTCCGGGATATGGGGTGATACTTGAACCCTATCGATGATCTTTCCGTTGATCTGCAAGATTGCAACAACGAGATCTTCCTCAAGTAGCGTCGGGTCGATTGTTGGCCAACCGGCGCGCGCCACCGACGGTTCATGTCCAAGAATTGACCACATCTCCTCCGCGGTAAATGGTGCGACGAGTGAGAGCGAGACCGCGATTACCTCAGCCGCTTCCCGGACCGCTGCATCCAAAGGTCCGCAACCACTATCTATCGCTTTACGGGTGGCATTCACGAGCTCCATGGTTCGAGCGACTGCGACGTTAAATCGAAGCGTCTCCACTGCAAGCGAAATATCACGAAGAGATTTGTGAGTAACTTTACGGAGTGCGAGATCGCCGGTAGAAAAATCTATCCCCCGCAGACTTTCAACATCTTGTGAGATTCGCCAAGCTCGGTTGAGGAATTTTAATGAACCAGATGGCGATACATCGGCCCAATCAATGTCATCTTCGGGTGGGCCAGCAAAGATCAACGAGAGTCGAATCGCATCGACGCCATGAGTATCAAGTTGTTCGGAGAGTCGAACCAGGTTGCCACGGCTCTTCGACATGGCCGAGCCATCCATAAGAACCATTCCCTGATTGAGCAGTCGGGAAAAGGGCTCGGTAAAATTCAATAAGCCAATATCGTGGAGGACCTTCGTTAAAAAGCGCGAGTAGAGAAGATGCAGGATGGCGTGAGTAACTCCCCCGACATACTGATCAACAGGTGCCCACTCTTCAACTAGTTTCTTATCGAATGCTTGGGTTGCATCAGCTGGGTTTGTGTAGCGTAAGAAATACCACGACGAATCCACGAAGGTATCCATAGTGTCAGCATCTCGCTTAGCCGGTCCACCGCATTTTGGACAGGGCACATTAACCCAGTCGGATGCCGCGCCAAGCGGTGAGGTGCCAGCAGGTTTTAAATCGAGTCCCACAGCACTTGGGAGTTCAACCGGTAATTCGCTCTCCGGAACAGGGACCTCACCACATGTCGGGCAATGGATGATCGGGATTGGAGTTCCCCAGAATCGTTGGCGAGAGATCAGCCAATCACGAAGCCGGTAATTCTTCGACGCCTTGCCAAGCTCGCGTTTTGCCAACTCTTCCGTAATCTTTATTATCGCTTCATCCTTATCGAGCCCATCGAGAGTTCCAGAGTTGATAAGTTTTCCCCCGCCAACTGTGGCGATGCCAGAGTCAACTGGATCTGCTTCGCCAGTATCAAGGACAACCTTCACCGGCAATTTCATCGCCATCGCAAAATCTAAATCTCGTTGATCGTGAGCTGGCACCGCCATAATCGCGCCCGTTCCATAATCTGCAAGAACATAATCTGACGCCCAGATGGGTAGTTTTTCACCGTTGATGGGGTTGATCGCATAACGCTTAAGGAATACTCCACTCTTTGGGCGATCTGTTGCCAGGCGATCGATATCGCTCGCCGACTTTATTGTTGCAAGGTACTGTGAAAAATCATCTTCAACACCAGTGCCTAGAACCAGCTCAGCAGCCAGTGATGAATCGACTGCGACCACCATAAATGTCGCACCATATAAAGTATCGGGGCGGGTGGTGTAGACCGCAATCGGCTCTGATCTACCTTCGATCTCAAAGAGTACGTCAGCCCCAATAGAGCGTCCGATCCAGTTACGCTGCATCAAAAGAACTTTTTCGGGCCACTTCCCCTCAAGCTGATCCATATCTGCAAGAAGTCGATCGGCATAATCTGTGATCTTGAAATACCACTGGTTAAGCTTCTTCTTCGTTACCGCGGTATCGCAACGTTCGCAGAGTCCAGCAACAACTTGCTCATTGGCAAGCACGGTCTGGCAGTTGGGGCACCAATTGACCGGTGAATCTTTTCGATAGGCCAGCCCTTTCTTGTACATCTGCAAAAAGATCCACTGATTCCATTTGTAATATTCGGGGTCACTGGTGTGCAGTACGCGATCCCAATCAAAGGAGCAGGCATATCTGCGCATCGAAGCTTTCTGCACGGCAATGTTTTCATAAGTCCACTCGCGTGGATCTGAACCTCGTTTAATGGCAGCGTTTTCTGCTGGCAATCCAAAGGAATCCCATCCGATGGGATGCATGACGTTGAAACCCTGTTGAATCCAATATCGTGCGATGACATCACCCATCGCATAAGCCTCGGCATGGCCCATATGAAGATCTCCGGATGGATAGGGAAACATATCGAGCAGGTAGCGCTTTGGCCGCGCATCATCAGGAAGGCCAGATTTAAAAGGCTGTAAAACGTCCCAGATTGGCAACCATTTTGCCTCTACGCCATGAATGTCATATGCCTCGTGTTCAGCCATAAAAAATTTCTAGCCTTCCCACGTAACGCCGGTGAGCTCTTCGCTCACTTCCCAAAGGTTTGTTGCAAGGCGCTGGTCATAGGCGAGAGCTTTTCCGTGCGTGAATTTAGGAGTCCCACGCATCTCGCCGAGGCCGCGTGGTCCCAGATACGAAGCTCCCAAAATATTTGGGTATGTGGCGCCACAGAGAGCTGGAAATGCACCTTCCAGTGGAGTCTGCGCGAGCATCGCACTTGTCGCGATCATCGCGCGGGATTGGAGAGTTCGTCCAACCATCATGGGGCCGACTTTTTGAAGATTGGTATTTGCCCAACCTGGATGACAAGCAATGGCAATAAAGGATGGCTTTTCACGGTTGCGGCGCCGTTCGATCTCATTGACGAAGAGGAGGTTCGCTAATTTGCTATCACCATATGCCGACCACGGGGAGTACTTTCCTTTACCGAGGGCGCGATTACGGATCTCATCCTTGCTCTGATCACCGAAAGTTCCGAGCCGATGCGCCTGCGACGACATGGAGATCAGCCGCTCCTTAATCTGACTCTTAATGAGTCCAGCGAAGGCGAAGTGGCCAAGATGGTTTGTTCCGAGCTGCATTTCAAAGCCATCAACAGATAGCCGATAAGGCGTCGCCATAATTCCGGCATTGAGAATGACAACATCAACCGGTGAGGTAATTTTGCTTGCTGCTTCACGCACCGATGAGAGATCGGCGAGATCAAGCTCCAAGAGATGAGCTGCGCCACTCAACTCTTGAGCGCGGGCGCCCTTTTTAAGGCTGCGAGCAGTGATGGTAACTTCCCCACCTTTTGCGGTGAGTGCGGTAGCAGCTGCGAGCCCTAAACCGCTAGTGCCGCCTGTAATAAGAAATTTCTTGCCACTTTGGTCGCCCATGGATTGCTCTGTCCAGGCAGCCGGAATCTGGAACTCTGAACTCCGATAATTATTCATAGAGTGGAGCTGAGGGGATTCGAACCCCTGACCCCCTGCATGCCATGCAGGTGCGCTACCAGCTGCGCCACAGCCCCGTCTGCTCGATACACGAGATTAACGCGAGGAGTAGACCTTATCTAACTCCCACTCTCGTTGCCAAAGAGCGGTTCTGGCAAGGAGCCAGAATTATGTTCCGTGAGGACCCATTTGCCGATCGAGTTCTCCTCCAAGATAGACCACGAGGCATTAGCGAGGCCGCCAAGGGCGCCCCACTTCTCAAGTGGCAGTTCAAGAATTCCTCCGAGGATGCATCTCGCTGCCCCACCATGTGTCACAAAGATCACTGTTCCTTCAACCTGGTGCATCTCACGTAGTACGACAGCTAGCGTTCGAGCAGCAACTTCCGAGCGACGTTCACCAATACCGCCAGCCGGCAGATCCTCACCCTGTAACCAACTCTGAAAATTCTTCCCATCGAGAGCGTGATTTTCTGCTCCCGTGCGTCCTTCCCAATTACCACCGTTAGTTTCACGTAGCCCGCTATCGATCGTTACCTTGTGGCCAGTTAAATCAGCGAGGGCGGCAGCAGTCTCGCGAGTTCGTAGCAAATCGCTGGAAAGAATTTTTACTGGATTCATTCCAAGAAGGACTTTCGCAGCATGCTCTACCTGGAATCTTCCTACGGCATTGAGAGCAATATCAGTATGCCCTTGGTAGCGATTCTCAATATTCCAATCGGTCTGACCATGACGCCAGAGGACTATCTTTCGACTCGCCATCATCGAAATTAACGCGCCTCTTCGATCACCAAATTAAGTTTTGGACAATCGTTCCAGAGGCGATCGAGCATGTAGTAGCTACGTAACTCTTGCGTCTGAATATGGACGACGAGATCTGAGTAGTCCAAGAGTATCCATTGGCCTTTACCTTCACGGCGGATCGGCTTCTCGCCAATCTTTGCAAGTTCTTCAAAGACGCCATCGGAAATTGCCTCTGCTTGACGATCGGTAGATGCAGTACAGATCAAAAATACTTCAGAGAGAATCATCTGGTCCGTCATGTCGAGCGCAACAATATCTGTGCCTAACTTTTCTGCGACCGCCGTTGCGGCCAACTGTGCGAGATCCGAAACTGCTTTACTTGCTGCCATATAAGCCTTTTTCTTTGATATAGGTACGGACAGATGGCGAGAGCATCGGAGCAAGGTCTGCTCGCTGCGAAATCGCCTCACGGACTTGAGTAGCACTGACATCGATTGCCTTGATCTCAATTTCAGGGAAGCCAGATTTTTCCTGACCTGGGCGCTTCACAACGAGTATTTCGACAATTTTCTGTAGCGCGTCAGAGCGGTACCACTGGTCCAGCTTTGCTGCGGCATCGCTACCAACAATCACGGTAAATGAATCCCGCGGATAGACCATTCGAATCTGATTTACAGTATCGATGGTAAAGGTCGGTCCGGAGCGATTGACTTCCAGATCGAGTACCGAGACCTTTCCCTCGAGCACATCAGGCAGATCCGCCAGCGCAGCTACACACATTTCAATTCGATCAAGGCCGCTCGCCGCTGGTTTTTCGCTGCGTAGACGTGGTTGGCCAGAAGGAATCAGGAAGATTGAATCGAAACGAGACTCAACGGCGGTGAGGATACGTAAGTGGCCAAGGTGAATTGGGTCAAAAGTCCCACCAAGTATTCCTATCTGTGCGATGGTCTTACTCGCGGTCTAGACGCAAGACAAGGAAGAGCAGGAAACTCAACGTTCCAAATGCGAAGAGTCCGAAGAAGAGAGGTGAGACCGGCAGATGGCGAAGCGCACCTTCAGCGTGAATATGGAGTGAATTCAACATGGCAGTACTCTACCGAACTTTTCTTCCTCCTTTTCGTGCAGTTAACTCTCCGCCGCAAGGAGACGCTTGAATCCCGCCTCATCCAGAATAGTAAGCCCCAGTTCGATCGCCTTATCAGCCTTCGATCCCGCCGCTTCTCCCACCACAACATAATCAGTCTTCTTCGAGACCGATGATGCGACTTTGCCGCCGCGAATGGTGATCGCCTCTGCCGCGCCATCCCGAGTAAATTCAGTGAGCGAGCCCGTCAGAACGATCGTTAGCCCAGCGAGCGTTTGAGGTTGGTTATTTTCGATCGCGGAATTAATCAGGCTAACGCCGGCGCCTTCCCACTTCGTAATGACTGCCCGATGCCAATCAATCGCAAACCATTCAATAATAGATTGTGCAATCACCATCCCAACGCCATCGACCTGCGCCAATTGCTCTGCCGGGGTTTCTGAAATCGTTCTGAGTGAGCCAAAATTCTTTGCGAGCGCTTGAGCGGCGGTTGGTCCAACATGGCGGATTGAGAGCGCGACAATTACTCGCCAGAGTGGCGCTGACTTTGCTCTATCTAGTGCAGTGATGAACTTAGTTGCGTTAGCGCCAATCTGCCCATCTTTCTTACAGAAAAAACTTGAACGTTGAAGTGAATCGGCGGTCAAGGCGAATAAGTCGCCCTCGTCTTGAACCAGACCATCGGCGAGTAGCGCCGTTGCCGCTTCATATCCCAAGATGTCGATATCCAAGGCGGCACGAGAACCGATGTAATAAAGTCGTTCTCGTAGTTGGGCAGGACAACTTCGAGTATTTGGGCAGCGGATATCGATATCGCCCTCACTGATCGCTCGCAGCACACTGCCACAATCAGGACAATGGGTGGGCATCACCCAAGCGACCTCTTCACCCGAACGAAGATCGAGTACCGGGCCAAGTACTTCAGGAATCACATCACCGGCTTTACGGATCAGGACGATATCGCCAATCAATATTCCTTTACGTAAAACCTCTTGGGCATTATGCAGCGTCGCATGCGTGACCGTTGATCCAGCGACGAGAACTGGTTCCATATATGCGAACGGTGTGACTCGGCCAGTGCGTCCGACGCTTACCCTGATATCAACAAGACGCGTTGTAACTTCTTCGGGTGGATATTTAAAGGCGATCGCCCACTTTGGTGCACGTGAGGTATAACCAAGCTCGCGTTGCGCCGATAGCTCGTTGACTTTTATTACGGCGCCATCGATCTCGTGTTCGACATCGTGGCGATGTTTCTCATAATAGTTAATAAAATCAATTACTTCGGCCCGACTCTTCGCGATCGTATAACGTGAGCTCGTTGGCAGGCCCCATGAGGCGAGTAAGGTATAGATATCTGATTGCCTCTCAACTGAGATGCCCTCACTGGCACCGATTCCATGCACGACCATGGCGAGTGGTCGACTGGCAGTTATGCGAGGATCTTTCTGGCGAAGTGAACCGGCGGCAGCGTTACGCGGATTGGCAAAGCGCGCCTTGCCCTCCTCTTCCAAGCCATCGTTAAACTCGTTAAAGGCAGCGATAGGGAAGAAGACTTCACCACGCACTTCAAGTAAATCTGGATGACCGGACCCGAGTAATAGCTCTGGGATTACTGCAATAGTGCGAATATTCAACGTCACATCTTCGCCGGTGACGCCATTGCCCCGAGTGAGCGCTCTCACCAATCTTCCCTTTTCGTACTGAAGATTGATAGCTAGACCATCGACCTTGACCTCACAGAGCCAGGTATTCGCTGCACCGCTCTTTTCAAGACGATCAAACCATAACCCTAATTCATCGCTGCCAAAAACATTGTCGAGCGAGAACATTTTTTCGATATGGTCGTATTGTGTAAAGGTCGTCGCGAAACCACCTCCAACGAGATCTGTCGGGCTTGCAACATCTTTAAATTGTGGATATGCGCCTTCAAGCTTCTGCAGCTCCGTCAGCATCACATCAAATTCACCATCTGTAATAACTGGGGTATCTAACACGTAATATCTAAATTGATGATCCCGAATCGCTTGAACAAGCACGGCCATCTTTCCCTGAATTGCCTCACTCATTTACTGCGTCGCGCTGATTGTCGCTGAGCCAACAACACGATCACCGTCATAGATAACGAGGCCCTGTCCCGTTGCTAGACCAAAGAGCGGTTCATCTAGATCTACCGAAATCTCACTGCCATCGGTGGAGTACGTGCAGGCCAGAGGTTCCCCATGCGCTCGTATCTGAGCAAAACCGCGCAGCGCTCTGTCGAGCGTAGGGGCTGGGCCACACCAGATCGCCTTCTCACCTGTTATCCCAATGACAGCTAGCGCCTCTTTTAATCCGACGACTACGGTATTGCTCGCTGGTTCAATTTTAAGAACATAGCGTGGCAGACCACCTTCAGTCGGTACCGTGAGATTCAAACCGCGACGCTGGCCGATTGTGTATGTGTAAGCCCCTTGATGCTCGCCAAGTTTTGTGCCAGCCTCATCAACGATAGGTCCAGTCTCACTTCCTAATCGCTCGTGCAGCCACCCGGCATTATTTCCCGATGGTACAAAACAAATATCGTGGCTATCTGGCTTGTTCGCAACGTAGAGACCACGACGCTTCGCCTCACGACGCACTTCTTCTTTGTATGTATCACCTAACGGAAAGATTGCGCCATCAATCTGCTCTTTTTTCAGTACTGCCAGCACGTAGCTCTGATCTTTTAGCGGATCCTCTGCCCGGTGCATCGTGCGCCCCAGTTCGGTCTCCCGCATCTGGGCGTAATGCCCGGTGACTACCGCATCAAAACCCAACGCTCGGGCGCGATCTAATACTGCGGCGAACTTAATCTTCTCATTGCAACGCAGGCAAGGATTTGGGGTCCGTCCGGCCGCATATTCACTCATGAAGTTTTCGACGACACCTTCGTGGAACTCTTCCGCCATATCCCAAATATAAAAGGGGATTCCAATCACATCGGCTGCACGCCGGGCATCATGTGAGTCCTCGATCGTGCAACAGCCACGGGCGCCAGAGCGGTACTTCTGCGGATTACGTGAGAGTGCGAGATGTACCCCAACGACTTCGTGACCGGCCTCAACGGCGCGCGCCGCAGCCACGGCCGAGTCAACTCCACCCGACATCGCTGCTATGACTCTCACGCCGACTCCTTACTTACTATATTTACTCTCTAATCTTTACTCAAAAATAGTCCGGACTACTGACGATCAAGTGCAGCGCGTGCCCGCTCCACAACCGAGCTGATAATCGCCGCGAGGTGATCTATCTCTTCACGGGTATTGCTTGCCGCCAGTGAGAATCGTAGCGATGAGCGAGCGTCTCGTTCTGACACCCCCATGGCTAAGAGAACGTGGCTCGGGCGCGGAACTCCTGCGCTACAGGCCGAACCGGTCGAGGATGCAATTCCTTCGGCATCAAGCAAGAGCAGCAGCCCATCGCTTTCAGTTCCCGGGAAGGTGATATTTGCGATCCCAGCAAGAGCTGGCTCGATATCACCGTTGACGCGAATATCAGGAAGGCGCTCTCGCAGCGAGGCAATCAGATACGCACGAAGTTCGCGCGCCTTGAGATAGCGTTCCTCGCGATGGGTCTGTGAATCTTTCGCAGCAGCGGCGAACGATACGATCGCAGGAGCATTCAGGGTGCCGCTTCGAATATCTCGCTCTTGTCCCCCACCGTGCAAAATCGGCGTGATGTCAACACCACGTCGCAAGATCAAAGCTGCCACACCCAACGGTCCGCCGACCTTATGCCCACTAATAGTTGCCGAGCTAACCCCAAGTTCCTGAAAATCAAAGGGTATCTTTCCGAAAGATTGCACTGCATCGGTATGAACCGGAATGTCGCCAGCTATCTCTACAATCTCGCGAATCGGCTGAACAGTTCCCACTTCATTGTTCGAGTGAATCACCGCAATGATTGCAATGTTTTCACCGTGACGATCCACAATCAACCTGAGCGCTTCGAGATCAATTAAACCAGAGGGAGATACCGGGACCTCCATAAGGAGTGCACCTTCATGCTCAACCAGCCATTCAACGGGATCAAGAACTGCATGGTGTTCAAAGGCCGAAATCACAATAATATTTCGCTCGGGCACCTCGGATCGACGCTTCCAATAAAATCCCTTGATTGCTAAATTATTTGATTCAGTGCCAGAGCCAGTGAAGATAATCTCGGACGAACCACACCCTGCGATCTGCGCTAAAAGTTCACGAGCCTCTTCTACCTCTTTGCGAACCGAGCGTCCCTGAGTATGAAGGCTCGAAGCATTCCCGATGTGCGAAATCTGGCGGGTGAGTGCTTCAATCGCCGGTTGCGACATAGGGGTCGTAGCAGCATGATCGAAGTAAATTTTCACTATCGAAGTGTAGGACGAAGCGAGGAATATCTCAGGACTTCTTAGCGATCACTCCTGCGCTTGCCTGTGCGAGAACGGTGAAGAGATCGCCAACGATGCCAAAATCAGCAACATCAAAGATTGGTGCTTCCGGATCTTTATTGATTGCCACAATCGTTTTGGAGGTCTGCATACCAGCGCGATGTTGGATCGCACCCGAGATGCCAGCTGCGATATAGAGCTGCGGACTCACCGTTTTACCGGTTTGGCCGACTTGGAAAGAGTGTGGGTACCAACCCGCATCGGTTGCAGCTCGAGAGGCACCGACGGCTGCGCCAAGAGCATCGGCGAGAGCTTCTACAGGTGCGAAGTTGCCATCAGTTCCCTTACCGCCCGAGACGATCATCGATGCTTCCGTCAACTCGGGGCGCCCGCCTTTAACTGCAGGCGCAACGGAGAGAACTGCCGCTCTATCTGCACCGCCTGCTCCGTCATAGCTCACGGAAAAATCTTCGTGTACTGGTGCATTGGTGCCGGGGCTGGCATGAAACGCTTCGACGGCATTTCCGCGAATTGTGATGATGGGGGTTCCGTGCGTGACAACTGAATGGACCGTTGTAGAACCACCAAAGACTGATTGAGTAGCGATAAGTTCGCTATCGATATCGATCGCATCCGTAATAATTCCAGAGTTGATACGTACCGCTAATCGACCTGCAATCTCTTTACCCCGAGCCGACGATGCGATGAGAACAGCGGTTGGGCTCTCTTTCGTAACAAGAGCGGCGAGGGCAGATGCAACGGCACCGGTAGAAAACTTTTCAAACTCAACGCCGGTGCAGGTGATAGTTCTATCGATAGCGAGATCTGCTAATTGCGGAACAATTATCGCGGCATCACTACTGCAGACCACGGCGATCACAGAGCCAATGCGTCTACCAAAAGTAGCAATTTCAGCGGTTGATTTACTGACTTTTCCGCCGACACTGTCAACCAGGATAAGGACGCTACTCATATTAACTTTCTCTCTGCAAGGAATGAGACCAATTGCGATCCACCATTGCCATCATCGATTATTTTTACTCCTACGCCACGAGGTGGACGTGGCAGAGAATCTTTCACTGTTGACCATGCGGCGGCGCTCCCGACATCGGCTGGTAAAATACCAATCTCAGTTAAAGATTTTGTCACTAATGGCTTCTTCTTCGATGCCATGATGCCTTTGAAGGATGGGTAGCGAGGTTCATTGATCTTTTCAACAACGCTGATAATCACCGGAAGTTCTGCACTCATCTCTTCGACGCCAAATTCAGTTTGACGGGAAATATTTACAGTCGTGCCATTCAGAGCGACCTTGCCGGCAAAGGTGAGTTGAGCAAAGCCGAGACGTTCGGCGAGCATCGCCGGAATAACACTCATGCGTGCATCGGTTGACTCAGTTCCGCAGAGCACGAGGTCATATCCCCCCGCTAAGATCACGGCTGCTAAAACCTTAGATGTCGCGAGCGCATCCGATCCAGTGAGCGCATCATCGTTGATAAGAATCGCATCATCGGCTCCCATCGAGAGCGCCTTCCGCAAAGATTCTGTCGCCCGTTCTGGGCCCATCGAGATTACTGTGATTGAGTGACCACTCGCCTCGCCTACTTCACCAGTCGGTGAATGTGCTTCAACGAGTGCGAGCGCAGATTCAATTGCATATTCGTCGAGGTCATTAAGGACAGCATCCACACTGGCTCGATCAAGGCGCTGGTCGCTACCCATCTTCTTCTCGGCCCAGGAGTCTGGGACCTGCTTAATACAGACTGCAATCTTCATAGCAGTATGTTACTCGTGAGTAGCCAGAGATGGCACCTGTTCATCCAGCCTTCAACGACTCGTAACCTAGATCACTAGTACAGGCTTTCTCGTTACCCCACCCTGAAGTCATGAGAGTCGGGATCGTCACTGAGAGCTTTCTTCCTCAGATTAATGGGGTCACCAACTCGGTCCTACGCATCCTTGAATTCCTAGCGAGTCAAGGTCACCAAGCAATGGTGATCGCCCCAGAAAGTAACGGAGGTCCGACCGAGTACCACGGCCATCGAATTAAGCGTGTCCCAGCTATTCCCATCCAATCACTCCTTCCGATTGGGCTACCGATTGCGATGCCAACTCGTAAGTTAGAACATCTACTCGATGGCTATGCCCCTGATGTGCTTCATCTCGCCTCACCCTTTGCGCTGGGTGCCTACACCGCTCGCGTTGCAAAACGGTTAGAGATCCCGACGGTATCGATCTATCAGACAGATCTCGCCGGCTTCGCCTCTTCATATGGTGCCAATCTAGCTGGGGGTTCGCTTCGAAAAATTGTTGGAAAGATTCATGCGAGTACGGATCGAACGCTTGCACCTTCTCGCTCATCATGTCTGGAGTTAGCGTCACAGGGTGTTGAAAATATTTATATGTGGCGCCGCGGAGTTAATACAACGCTCTTCAATCCGATGCAACGAAATTTTGAACTTCGCAGGCAGTGGGGGGCAGATAAGAAACTCATTGTCGGTTACGTTGGACGTCTCGCTAATGAGAAACGAATTTCTGACCTCGCAATTTTAGATCGTGATCCTCGTATCCAAATCGTGTTAGTCGGCGAGGGTCCGGCACAAGTAAAATTGTCACGCGATCTTCCCAATGCCATCTTCACGGGGTTCCAAGGTGGTAACGATCTTGCCGCACATTATGCAAGCTTTGATCTCTTCATACATCCAGGTCCTAACGAAACCTTCTGCCAGGCTGTGCAAGAGGCGCTGAGCTCTGGGGTTCCGTGCATCGTTCCTACTACAGGTGGGCCAGCGGATCTCGTCACAACGGAAGCAACTGGCTATATCTTGCATACTAATCGTCCGGACTCACTATTAGCGGCGGTTGACCACTTTCTCCAACGTGATGATCGAGTAGAGATGCAATTGATGGCGCGCCACTCTGTCGCTGAACGAACTTGGGGCAAGGTAAATGACCAACTCTTGCACCACTACCGAGCTGTGATCTCGGAAGGGGCAAGCAAGCGGGAGGTCGGTGTCGCATGAAAATTGTACATATCGCGAATTTCTACGGACCGAATTCAGGTGGAATTAAGACCACGCTCCATGAATTAGGTCGAGGCTACCTGCGTCACGGCCACGAGTTCATTTATATCGTTCCAGGCGTGACTAACCATAGCGAGATTACTCAGTATGGCTACAAAATAACACTTCCTAGTGTGATGCTGCCAGGTAGTGGTGGCTACCGAATTATTCGTAACAACAGAGAGCTCAAACGGATTATTGCCGCTCTTAACCCCGATGCGATTGAGGTCTCTGATCGCTTTACTCTCCGCGGTGTTGGGCTCTGGGCAAAGAAGCAGGGTATTCCTACCGTTGTCTTTAGCCATGAGACGCTCCGTGGTTTAGCTTCACGTTTTCTTCCTTCGTGGTTACCACTCACCTCACTCGTTAATTGGCATAACCGCCGCCTCGCCGCGGCCTTCGATCACGTAGTTGCGACAACTGAATTCGCTGCAAAAGAGTTCCGTGAGATTGAGATAAAAAACATCGTCAAGATTCCGTTAGGTGTTGATCTTGAAACCTTCACCCCAAAGAATCGCTCACTTCAGTTACGTCATGATCTGCTGCAAGGCTCGCAACTTCTTTTGGTGCACTGCGGCCGCCTCTCCCCCGAAAAAGAGCCACAACGCAGCATTGACGCGCTACAAATTCTTCTCAAACGTGGCATCGATGCACGCCTCATCATCATCGGTAACGGTCCGCTCTGGGCAAAGATGCGCAAGCGAGCCGAGGGTCTTCCGGTAGAGATGCTGGGTTATGTCGCTGATCGCAAGCGAGTATCGGCGATCCTTGCCTCTGCTGATGTCGCGCTCGCACCTGGACCGCTAGAGACCTTCTGTCTATCAGCACTTGAATCTCTCGCCAGCGGAACTCCCGTTGTGGCTTCGGCCAGTTCTGCCGTCGGTGAATTTTTGCGTCACGCTGAGAACCGGCCAGCTGGGGCGATCGCCGGTGATGAACGCTTCTCCTTCGCCGATGCTATCCAGCGCCTCGCTTTTAAACCGATACTTCGTAGCGTTGCTCGCAAATCCGCCGAACGTCTCCCGTGGGATTCAACGGTCACGCGCATGATGCAACTTCACGGCTTAGAGATTATCGGTCGAGAAGCCCCGTCGGCTTCCACCAAACGTAAGCTTCGAGCTGCCTGATGTCACTCGTGCTGCCATCGCTCACTTTCACTGTGATTGGTGACAGCGCAGCATTTGGCACCGGCGATTTCGATCAAGATGGCAATCCCCGTGGCTGGGGCTACTACTTATCCCAGGTATTTAACGATCACACCTCGTATTTTAATTATTCGCGCCCTGGAGCAAGGTCTTCAGAAGTGCGCAAGGTTCAATTGGCGAAGGCCCTCGATACCGAACCCGATATCTGCGCCGTAATTTGTGGTGGAAACGATATGTTGCGTAATGGTTTCTCGCCCATCGAATTGCATATGAATATCACAGAAGCTTGTCGGGCTCTGATGTCACAGGGCTCTGAGGTATTAATGGTCCAGCTCCATGACCCTAATCAACTTCTAAGAGTTCCACGGCTGCTTAAGCGAGTGATTCGCCGACGGGTCGATTCCGTGAATGCGGTCTACGAACAAGTTGCACAAGAACTTGATGTTATTTTAATTCGTACCCGCAACATCCCCCACGTACACGATCTGCGTAATTGGCATATCGATCGAATGCACCCAGGTCCATTTGGACACCAAATCTTGGCTCGCGAGATGGCTAAAGAACTCGCAGCCCGAGGCTGGGATCTCGAACTGCCGGTGATTGCACAACTCTCGCTTGAATCTAAAAGAGCAAAGATTCTGTGGCTCTTTAAAAATGGGACTCCATGGTTTCTCAAGCGGTCAGTGGATCTCTTACCCGCGGCGCTGATTTTAATGGCGTGGGAATTTTGCAAGATTGTCCGAGAAACGCTCACGCGTTAGCCCAGTATTAGGCGTACTTCACAAGAATTTCGGCTCAAATACTCGTTAGTACGCGGTAGGAATCCGTAAACTTCGAAACGTGTTAGCACTCCTCGCTCCAGGTCAAGGTTCGCAAACCCCAGGTTTTTTGACTTCCTGGTTTCAGTATTGTGATGATCAGGGAGATGTATCAAAGAGCCTCATTGATCACTGGTCTGCAATGAGTGGCGTCGATCTGCACTACCTTGGAACACGTGCGAGCGCTGATGAAATTAAAGCAACTGCATCTGCTCAACCACTCTTACTACTAGGTGGGCTGATCGGCGCAACTGCGCTCTTCGCTGGTGATGCTTCTAAAATTTCCCTTATGGCCGGCCACTCAGTGGGAGAAATAACTGCAGCAACCCTTGCTGGTGTCATCGCGGCCGATGATGCGATGGAGTTGGTTTCACTTCGCGGTCGGGAGATGGCGAAGGCGGCCGATAATTCAGAAACTGGGATGTCTGCTGTACTTGGTGGTGATCGAGAAATAGTCCTTGCCCATCTCGCAACAATGGGTCTCTCTGCTGCAAATGAGAACGGTGCCGGTCAGATCGTTGCAGCTGGCTCACTCACGCTGCTCGCCAAACTTGCCGAAAACCCACCGGCAGGGGCTCGAGTGCGGCCGCTCGCAGTCTCTGGCGCATTTCATACAACAGTGATGCAACCCGCCGTATCAATTCTCGCTACATATGCTTCAAAGATCGCGGTAACTGATCCCGCGGTAGCAATTCTCTCTAATAAGGATGGCACCAGCGTTGCAGCTGGTGGCGAAGTTCTCGATCGGATCGTTGGACAAATTGCGCAACCTGTCCGTTGGGATCTTTGTATGGCGCAGATGGCAGAGCTCGGAATTACTGGCGTGATCGAACTCCCACCCGCCGGAACACTGACTGGTTTGCTCAAGCGCGCACAACCGCAGATCGAGAGCTTTGCACTCAAAAGCCCAGAAGATCTCGTTGCTGCTCACGAATTTATCGCAAAGCATGGTGGTAAAAAGTGAGTCTCATCAATAACCAGATCACCCAGAATTCGAGAATACTTTCGGTTGGTGCCTACCGCCCAGAACGAGTTGTTCCTAACTCTGAGATTGTTGACCTGATTGATTCTTCAGATGAATGGATTCAGCAACGCACCGGCATCGCATCACGCCACCGTGCTGCGCCAGATCAATCACTTGTTGATATGGCAGTTGAGGCTGCGACGATTGCAATCAACCGGGCCAAGATCAGCATCGATCAGATCGATTCCATTATCTTTGCCACGATCTCTTATCCATTCCAGGCCCCAAGTGCCGCGACAGAATTAGCTGCTCGCCTTGGTGCAAACACTGCAGCCGCTTTCGATATTTCGGCTGCATGTGCCGGCTTCACATACGGTGTTGGCATGGCCTCAGATTTTGTACGTAATCGGAGCGCAACATATGTGTTGGTAATCGGTGGCGAAAAATTATCTGATTTTACTGATCCTAGCGATCGAGGAACTGCCTTTATCTTCGCAGATGGCGTCGGTGCAGTTATTGTCGGGCCGTCAGAGACGGTAGGGATTGGACCCATGATTTGGGGCTCTGATGCCGCAAACCGAGATGCAATCACCTTAGAGCCATCATTCCTAGAATTTAAAAGAGGCAAGAGCGTCGCCGAAGTTGGTTGGCCAAATATTGCACAAGAAGGTCAACGCGTATTTCGCTGGGCGGTCTATGAAATGGCTCCAATTGGACGACAGGCGATCACCGCTGCCGGCATAACCCCCTCAGATCTCGCCGCGTTTATTCCCCATCAAGCCAATGAGCGGATCATCGATTCACTCGTAAAATCTATCGGCCTACCAGATACCGTAGAAGTTGCCAGGGATATCCGCACCACGGGTAATACCTCGGCTGCCTCGATCCCCCTTGCAATGGATCGACTTTTGACCGAGCACCCGGATCTTCACGGCAAAAACGCCCTACTCATCGGTTTTGGGGCCGGGTTGGTATTTGCCGCACAAGTGGTTGAATTACCACCGCAACCCTAATAAGAAGCAATAAGGTAAGAGAGCAACAGCTCAGAAACCCAATAAGGAGAGAAGAACAATGTCAGTAACACAAGCTGAAGTACTAGCAGGGATCAAGGATATCGTCGTCGAGGTTGCAGGTATCGATCCAACAACGATCGAGATGGAGAAGCGCTTCAACGAAGATCTCGAAGTCGATTCACTCTCTATGGTTGAAGTTATTGTGGCAGCAGAAGAGAAGTTTGGCGTAAAGATTCCTGATGACGAAGTGACAAAGATGGCAACTGTTGCAGATGCCGTGAACTTCATCGTCGCCGCAGCGAAGTAATTTCTAGAGCCCGTTCTCGAGCCATAGAAAAAATTAGAAAAAGTTGGAAGAAGTAATGTCTAAGAGACGCGTTGTCGTAACCGGCCTTGGCGCAACGACACCATTGGGTGGCGATGTTGCCAGTACGTGGGATGCACTCCTCGCCGGCAAGAGTGGCGTTCGCTCACTCACAGAAGAGTGGGCGCTCGATGCACCGGTTCAATTTGCTGCGCGCGTAGCTGTCGAACCGGCGGAAGTTATGGAACGAGTCGAGATGCGCCGACTCGATCGTTCCGAGCAGTTTGCACTGATCGCAGCGCGCGAGGCGTGGAAAGATGCCGGCTCCCCCGATGTCGATAAGGTTCGACTTGGGGTTGTCATTGCCTCTGGAATCGGTGGAGTGATTACTCTCCTCGACCAATATGAGATTCTCCGAACCAAAGGCGCGCGTAGCGTCAGCCCACATACCGTTCCGATGTTAATGCCTAATGGCCCGTCGGCAAATGTAGGTCTCGAATTTCAAGCACAGGCTGGCGTTCACACTCCAGTAAGTGCATGCGCATCCGGCGCCGAAGCGATCGGCTATGCGATGGAGATGATTCGCACTGGTCGCGCCGATATCGTTATTACTGGTGGTGTTGAAGCGGCGATCCACGCACTACCTATGGCTGGCTTCGCCTCGATGAAGGCGCTCTCGACCCGCAATGAAGATCCCACTAAGGCTTCGCGGCCCTACGATCAGGATCGTGATGGCTTCGTACTAGGCGAAGGTGGCGGAGTTATTATCATTGAATCACTCGAACATGCCGAGCAGCGTGGCGCGCGAATCTACGCAGAGTTGGCAGGGCAAGGCCTCACTTCAGATGGTTACCACATCGCCGCCCCTGATCCCGAAGGCGCGGGCGTGACTCGCGCTATCCAATTGGCCCTTGATGATGCTGGCGTTGATCTCTCTGAGGTGGTTCACCTCAATGCACACGCAACATCCACTCCCGCTGGTGACGTTGCCGAGGCACGCGCGCTAGGAGCGGCGCTCGGTGAACATATCTCTCATGTCGCAGTCTCAGCGACGAAGTCCATGACCGGCCACTTGCTTGGCGGGGCCGGGGCCATTGAATCAATTTTCTGTATCTTAGCTATCCATCATCGGATAGCACCGCCAACTATTAATATCGAAAAACTTGATCCCGCAGTAACGATTGATATCGTTCGCGATCAGCCGCGCGCCCTGCCCAGTGGTCCAATCGTTGCCCTGAATGATTCATTTGGCTTTGGTGGCCATAATGTCGTGCTCCTCTTTAAATCCTTTCAATAAGGATTTACTTCGAAACTTTAAAACTCACACTTACAGTGACTGACACTGTCTTTGGGATAGTTTGAGTGTCGTAGGAACCACCACCAGAAGTATCCGTGGAATCTGGTGCAGTAACTTGGACTGGGCCACTTGAGACCGAGATAACGGCTCCAACTTTTCCACCAACTGCAGAGGTGATCGCCTGCGCTCTTACCTTCGCATCTTTCATCGCTTCCGCGAGCAATTGCGGCCGCAGTGCGACGAGTGTTGAAACTAGATACTGAGCTCCGCCATTTGAAATATTCGCGCCAGTTTGTAGCAAAGTACCGAGCCCGGTACTGAGCTTCTTAATCATTTGTACATCTGTACTCCGAGTAATGGTCATTTGATTTGCATTGTAAGAGAGGACTCGGCCCGTTGGATTGCCATTGACAAATTCATTATTGGGATAGGTTGTAATACCGCCGAGTTCGATTCCAGTCTCGGGAACTCCCCCAGCGACCAGATAATCATGAAGCGCGGCCGAACTCTTTTCGGCTTTCTTTACTGCTGCTGCCGCCGTCGACGAACTCTCATTCACTCCAAGATTCCATACGACCTTATCGGCAATGGCTGCAGTCTTTGCGGAGCCAGTCACAGTGATGGCATTTCCTGCCTTCGCCGCTAGCCCCGAGCCAATGAATGAGCCACCAAAAATAAGCCCAATCATGATGAGGAATGATCCGGCTTCAACTGGGCTGGGCCTAACCGATGATAGTTTCATAGCCCAATGATACGGAGCCAAGACGGACAGCAGGAAGGGCTCTCCACAAATGACCCCTCATTTAGGCCCAATCGGCGGTTTTCATAACGATCCTGAACCGTTACACTTCTACGTAGTCCGACGCTTGGCAGTACCCGTTTTAGCAATTGAGTAATCAGTGCTTTCCCCGGTAAATCTGTACAGAGGAAGACCGGTTTCTAAGGAATTCTTAGTAATCACATTTACCGTAAGGAAAAAAGTTACATGGCAACAGGTACAGTTAAGTGGTTCAACTCTGAAAAGGGTTTTGGTTTCATTGCTGTTGATGGTGGCGGACAAGATGTCTTCGTTCACTACTCAGCTATCCAAGGCAATGGTTACAAGTCTCTCGAAGAGGGTCAGGCTGTGACTTTCGAAGTCGTACAGGGTCCAAAGGGTCCTCAGGCTGATGCAGTTAATCCTGCGTAATATCCACTCATTATAAAAGAAGCCCTACTCGAAAGAGAAGGGCTTCTTTTATGGCCCAACGTTTTATCAATCAATATCCAACTTGTTTGGGAATCTCGCTACTCCTCTTCCTGAGTTTCGCAATAGCGGGTGCAGGTGAGAGATCCTTGCCAGCTTTCCAAGCATCAAGAAATGGCCACGGATAGAGCTCGCCTCGGCGGACCCACCAAATATTTTTTCCCGAAGGAGTTGGCCAACTAATCCCGAAATGAAGGTGTGGTGCAGTACCTCGGGCATCGCCCGAGTTGCCGACCTTGCCAATCACTTCACCAGGCGCGACTCTTGATCCTGAAATAATTGTGCTCGGAATAGCCGAGAGATGAGATCCGTAATAACGAACGCCATCATCTCCGATCATGCTTACCGACAGTCCCCCTCGATCCGCTCCCTTGTCGTTCTTCCAGGAATATCGATCGACGCGATTTACTTCATCGATTATTCCAGCCGTTGGCGCGACAAAACTGCAGCCGATCTGCGTCAGAATATCGGTGGCAGGGTAATTGTGGTGAGAACGCGCATAGGTATAACTACATCCGGTGATAGGAAATGTATAAAGCGGAGCCGCCTGCGCTGAAGTAAGTGGAAGGAGGCCCGAAAAAAGTACTAATACGACGAGCAGGCGCTTCATTGTACAAGCCTATCGTTAGGAGGTTACATCCTTTTTAGCAAAGCGAATAAAGGCTATGGCTAGCAAAATACTTGTCAAAATAACGCTGTACGAAGCCCCTCGGACCATCTGGGTCCAATCGATCTGACTTGAGAGCGCATCGAACCATGAGAATGAAAAGTGGCTTGGTAACCAATAACGCAACGAACCGAGTCCTGATATCGCATCCAAAATATTTGAGAGGATCATCAGACCAATCGCTCCGCCAACTGCGCCGAGCGGAATATCAGTGGTGACACTGAAATAGAAGGCGATGGCAGCAACCACGAGTAAGGTGATAGCTAAGTAACCGGCGACGATTGCCAAGCGAGTAATTGCAACTGGGTTGGCCATAGTCACACCAAGTGGCGTCTGCAGCGGCGCGGTACCAAATGCCAGTGAGCCAACAAGCCATGCGGTTCCGGCGAGAAGCAGGATTCCAACTAACGACAGGGTAAGGCTGACCTTCAACTTTTGGATGAGTAATCGCGTGCGCGGAATTGGCGCAGCAAGTAAGTAACGAAGCGTCGACCAAGAAGCTTCTGATGCAACAGTGTCGCCATTGAAGAGCGCGACTACCGCGATTAGCAAGAAAGGTGTTGCAAAGTAGAACATCGTCGCGGTGAAATTCGCCGCACCCTTTGTTGCAAGCCCAATCAAATCTGCCGTTCCAGCGCCAAAACGAGTTGGACCTGTGCTATTTCCGGTTGTTCCAAATTTAACGGCGAGCGCCACAATAATCGGTAGCGACATGACAAAGAGATAGGCAAAGAAGGTACGTTTACGTTTGAGCTGACGATACATTTCAATGCGATAAGGCAACGTTGTCTGTGGTGAGTACATGCTATGACTCCTTGCCGATAGTGAGATCTTCACCAATGAGTTCTATAAAGATTTCTTCTAGTGAGCCGACCTTCTTGCCCGCCTTAGTTAATATCTTCTTCATCGTGCCAAAAGCGATCAACTTGCCGCGGTGCATCAGAACGACATGAGTACATGTTTGCTCAACCTCGGAGAGTAAATGTGAAGAGACAATAACGGTACGGCCGGTCTTGGCGTAATTCTTCAATACTTCACGCATCGCCTTTATCTGCTGTGGATCTAGGCCATTAGTTGGTTCGTCCAACACGAGAAGATCGGGCATCCCCAGCATCGCCTGAGCAATAGCAAGACGTTGACGCATACCTTGCGAATACGCCCGGACCTTCTTCTCCAACGCGTTCCCAAGATCGGTGATTTTTACCGCTTCATCAAAGAATGGGTCGTCGGTTCGGCCAATCGACTTCCAATAAAGTTCAAGATTTTCTCGGCCAGAAAGATGTGGAAGGAAACCAGAACCTTCAACAAATGAGCCAAGTTCAGCGAGCGTTGGCGACCCAGGATAGATCGGCTTGCCATTAATGCTGATCTCACCCTGCGTCGGATAGATCAGACCCATCATCATGCGAAGTGTTGTTGTCTTACCTGCGCCATTTGGCCCTAGCAGTCCAAGAACTTGTCCGCGCTTCACATGGAAGGAAAGGTCATCGACCGCCTTATACCCATCCTTGTAAACCTTCGAAAGTTTACTGACAACAACAAGTGCATCACTCTCTTCCATCGGAATCGTATTATGTCGAGGACGTCGAAGATACGCGACCAAGATTGAGATCAGCGTGATTATTAGCGCCGCAATCGGCCAGATTAAGAGCGAACCATTGCTTCGCTGGGAAATAAAGAGTTGGTTCGAATAGTGCAACGGTGATGCGACTGTCACTGAGTAGAGACGACCATCAGCCGGCATCGCATAGCCCTGATCGGTCGTTGAAATAGCCACCGCCAGCTTGTCCCCGACAGCGGCATCGATCACCACTGAGGGTAGTTGGATTGTGAAGAGTGAGCCGGTTGAGAGGAGATGGGTGAGATGGACTGGCGCGACTATGCCATTCGGTAACTTTGTCTGACCCGAAGCGGTTCGAATGACCAATGAGAAGAAGAGCGTCGCATCGGGCTTATTTGACGAGACTTTTATCTGAATATTTGAGGGGCCGATTATCGTAAGTGGCTTCATCAGCGGTGCACTTTCAAGAAAACCACTCTGGCCGGGTAAGAATGCTGCAGAGATTCCGCCGATACTTCCAGCAAGTGAGAGCGCAGAACCAACACCAGGTAAGGACGAGATCGCTCCCGGAATTCCACCAATGGGTGCAATCAGCGCTGCAAACGGTACTTCGATCGGAAGGCTGGAGTACGAACTCTTAGTTGGCAGGCTATTACTCTGCAAGCTCTTTGGAATTACAGAGGAATCAATAAGTGAGATGGAGCCATTGGTATCTGTCACTTGAAAGGCTGGGAAGGAAATATCCTTCTTCATCAAATACTTGTCGAACCATTTACCTGTTGACTCTTGCAACCGCTTGCTCTCATCGGTACCGCCATCGTGGCCACCACTATGCCAAATCATCGCAAGTGGCAGCGAGGGGTGTGCCTGTTGAATCTGCGTGGCGGTAGCAATTGATTCACTTAATGGAAAGAGAGAATCTGCCTCGCCCTGCATCAATAAAGTTGGAGCGGTGATTTTTGCGGCAACGGTTGAGGGTGAGGATGCTTGGAGAAGTTTCTCATCGGCAGCGGTTGGAACGCCATTAGCCACCGCATCCTTAAAGGCCGAACACCAGGCTGCAGTAAAGGTGCCACACTCCCCGCCAAATGCATTAGGAAGAGTTGCGAGCGCGAAAAATGTGCCAGCCCAAAATTTCTTATAAGGACCGTAACTAGAGTCATTTGAATTCTGTGGAAAGAGCGCATATTTCAAATTGTTCCAGGTGATATTTGCTGCAACAGCATCAATACGGTGATCGATTCCAGCGGTCATCAGCGAGATACCGCCACCATAAGAATCGCCTGTGATTCCAACGAGTGGGTCGTTCACGCCCTGTTGGATCACCTCACTTTGTTTCGCTAAGTAACCGATAAGACGAGAGACATCAGCAACTTCCCCAGTCGGTGAATCCATTGAAATCTCACCAGTTGATTTTCCAAAGCCTCGGGCGGTCCAAGCAAGAACTACATAGCCGCGTTCTGCCAGCGCCTTAGCCTGAGAACTCACTGAGTTTTTATCACCACTAAATCCATGGGCCAACAAGATCGCAGGCGCAGGCAGTTTTGATGGCAGATAAAGCGAAGTGTCTAGGGTGACGCCACCAGCTCCAGCAATTCGCTGCTCAGTAACTCTCGTCTTTATCGCTGCTTCCACCGCCTCGCTCGAGGCGATCACAGTAAACGATGTGAACGAGAGAAGGGGTATCCCACTCATCACGAGCGCAAGAACAATGCGCGAGAGCCTTTTCACGCCCATACGCTAGTCCCCAGCCCATGGAGATGCTATTTGGAAATTTCGCTAGAATTTCGTATGCGATTTTTGCGGATTCTTATTGCAGTACTTTTCATTCCACTCACTTTCACAGCCACGTTGGCCCTCGGTTCGACTGCGCGTGCGATCTCAATCACAACAGCAACCAGCTCCAATACCGCAACAATGAGCAAGCCATACCAGCCAGCGCCAAATAATGGCGGAACGGATGACTACCACTGCTTTGTGATTGATCCACATCTGAGAGCTAACGCGATGATCACTTCCGTTGCATTCAAGCCCCAACAAAAATTGATCGTCCATCACATGATTCTCTTTCAAGTAACCCAGAAGAATCGTGAGTCAGCACTTACCCTCGACAATAACGGTGAAGGTTGGTCCTGCTTTGGTGGCACCGGAATGGGTTCCACGTTCTCCTCATTCCTGACCACTCCCTGGCTCTCATCGTGGGCACCTGGGCGCAACGTTGACGTGATGCCGGCGGGATATGGAACTTCAATCGGTAAGGGCGATTTACTTGTTCTACAGGTTCATTACAACTTACTTGCAATAGATTTTGGTGGGACCCCTAAGGATCAATCCAGTGTCGTGTTGAACACTTCACCCGCAGTAGGCTCAAACCTAAAGCCACTTCTTGCCGATCTCTTTCCCGCCCCCGTAGAACTCGCTTGTCCAGCTGATGTAACGGGAGATCTCTGCGATCGAGGAAAATCATTAATTGATCTGGCTCGTCGTACGAGTACCTCGAGTGCATTCGAGTCAGTTGGGCTCAACCTGCTCTGCGGTCAGAGCGCATTTAAACCCATCCCGAATACCACCTCGACCTGCGATCGCACCATCACTCGAAACGAACTGGTGATAAAGGCGACTCCGCATATGCATCTTCTTGGTACTTCGCTGAAACTCATTCTCAACCCAGGAACCTCGACGGAACAGATCCTGTTGGATCGGCCTCACTACAATTTTGACGACCAATCTCCCACCTTGTTAAAAAAGCCAGTAGCTCTCAAGGTTGGGGATGTCGTGCGAGTGCAATGTACCTTCGACCCAACGCTGCGGTCGGTTCTTCCACAATTGAAGAAGGTCGCACCGCGTTATGTCACATGGGGCGAAGGCTCATCGGATGAAATGTGCTTAGGGGTTCTAGGGGTCGCTCGTAACTAGTAAACTCTCGCCCTTAGCCGCTTGAAAGAGTAGTTAATTCCCTAGGGGCGGTAGCTCAGTTGGTTAGAGCCCGGAACTCATAATTCCGTCGTCGTCGGTTCGAGCCCGACCCGCCCCACTCGCCCTAAATTACTTGAGATCGAAACGATCTAACTCCATAACCTTGCTCCATGCAGCAACGAAATCCTTGACGAACTTCTTCTGCGCATCATCGCTCGCATAGACCTCACTGAGGGCGCGCAACTGCGAGTGTGAACCAAAGACAAGATCGATCCTTGTTGCATCCCATTTGGCGCTACCAGTCGCACGATCATGGCCCTCGAAGCGATCAGTACCGCTTTTCGGTGCCCATTCAAGATCGCTATCAAGAATGTTTGTGAAGTAATCGTTGGTCAGCGTCTCGGGCTTATCAGTAAAGAATCCTGTGAGAACTCGCATCCCTCCAACAAGAACAGTCATCTCAGGCGCTGAAAGCGTCAAGAGTGATGCCCGATCAAGAAGTAACTGCTCTGCAGGCAAGGTATGGCCCTTATCGATGTAGTTACGGAAGCCATCATGAGTGGGTTCAAGAACAGCGAACGAGTGCACATCGGTATTTTCCTGGGTTGCATCGGTACGCCCTGGTGTGAATGGAACAGTCACTGAAGTGCCAGCCTTTTTCGCCGCCTTCTCTACCGCTGCGACTCCCCCCAGCACAATGAGATCTGCGAGTGAGACCTGCGGTGAATTCTTCTTATTGAAGGAGTTTTGGATCTCTTCCAAAACCTTGATGACCTTTGCGAGTTCGGCCGGGTTATTGACTGCCCAATGTCGTTGTGGTTCAAGACGAATACGGGCGCCATTGGCTCCGCCGCGCTTATCACTGCCGCGGAATGTTGCTGCTGATGCCCAAGCGGTCGTGACCAACTCTGCGATGGTGAGTTTAGAGTCGAGAATTTCTTTCTTGAGCGATTCAATATCCTTGGCACTGATCGTTTTCTTCGGCGCTTTTGGAATTGGATCTTGCCAAATAAGTTCTTCGGACGGAACATCGTCGCCGAGATAGCGAACGATCGGACCCATATCTCTATGCGTCAACTTGTACCAAGCGCGCGCAAAGGCATCGGCAAATTTATCTGGGTTAGCTAAGAAATCTCGCGAGATCTTCTCGTAGATGGGATCGACGCGAAGTGCAATATCAGATGTCAGCATGACAGGTGCATGTGTCTTCGATGGATCGTGCGCATCAGGAACAGTTGTTGCGGCAGCGCCACCAACTGGAATCCATTGGGTCGCCCCTGCTGGACTCTTCGTCTGCTCCCACTCGTACTTAAAGAGCGTCTTGAAGTAGCTCATATCCCAAGAAATTGGTGTGGCTGTCCAAGCACCTTCAAGGCCGCTTGAGATTGTGTCGCCACCCTTACCGGTGCCATAGCTGTTTTTCCAGCCAAGTCCCATCTCTTCGATCGAGGCACCTTCTGGCGCGGCCCCAACATATTCTTCTGGATTTGCTGCGCCATGCGTCTTACCAAAGGTATGACCCCCAGCAGCTAGAGCTACAGTCTCTTCATCATTCATCGCCATGCGACCAAAAGTTTCACGAATATCGCGGGCAGAACCAAGTGGGTCATGGTTGCCATTTGGACCTTCTGGGTTCACATAAATTAGACCCATCTGTACTGCAGCGAGTGGATTATCTAACTCGCGATCTCCCTTGTAACGCTCATCGGCAAGCCACTCACTCTCCATGCCCCAATACACTTCATCTGGCTCCCACACATCGGCGCGACCGCCGGCGAAACCAAAGGTCTTAAAGCCCATTGTCTCGAGCGCAACATTGCCAGTGAGAATCATGAGGTCGGCCCAAGAAATTTTTCTTCCATACTTCTGCTTAATCGGCCAAAGTAGACGGCGAGCCTTATCTAAGTTTCCATTATCAGGCCAGCTATTAATCGGTGCAAAGCGTTGCATGCCCGCACCTGCACCACCACGACCATCAAAGGTGCGATATGTACCAGCACTATGCCACGCCATACGAATAAAGAATGGACCGTAATGCCCATAATCAGCGGGCCAAAAATCTTGTGAATCAGTCATCAGCACTGCGAGATCTTCTTTAAGAGCCGTTAAATCAAGGCTCTTAAACTCTTTCGCATAATCAAAGTCCGGGCTCATCGGGTCGGCAGATTCAGAGTTTTGTTTGAGAACCTTAAGGTTGAGTTGGTTCGGCCACCAGTCTTGATTCGACATCGGTTCGCCTGTGACGTTTACACCTGGGTAAGGACATTTGCTCTCGGTTTCCATTTCGACATTCTAGCGATATCTACCCCCCCCCCAAATTAGTCTGAGCGTCGCTAAGGAAATTTCCCCTTCCCTCGTTTACTCTTCTCGATGTGAGTATCAACAGCGAAATTACGCTGACAGAGCTGAAGTCGGCCTGGAACAGTGTCCTGGATCACCTGCTCGAACAGGACCGGATTGCATGGCTCGCCTTCTTCGATGCCCGTCTCGTTGAACTCAGCGCCACCACTCTTACTCTGAACTTTGTCGATGTAACAAAATTTGGCGGCGAACATAATTTCAGTAGCGCGCGAAACCCAAAATATGTTGCCTTGCTTCAAAAAGCTATCAAAGAAATTACGGGTGCTCAGTTAGAAATAGTTGAGGAATGAGACGCGCTTTTGTAATTCTTGCGCTCGCTCTAACCCTTCTTGCCGATTCAGTTTCGGCGCTCACTCCGGTGAGGATCGCCCAAGTTGGACCTGGCGCGAGAATTGCCGGGATCGACATAAGTCATTGGCAACACCCTGGTGAAGCCGAGATTGATTTCAAGCAGATGTACAGCGCGGGGCTCCGTTTCGTGATGATCAAGGGCGGCGACGCTCAAACTGCTGCAGATGCCATGGCACTCAAATATCTTCTGATCGATCGCAAGGCAGCCCAGCGCGCACTCCTCTACACCGGCTTCTACTACTACGCATACCTCCCAGATAGCACCGATCCCGCCTTCATCGTTAAAGATGCCACAGCGCAAGCTCTTAAAGTTATCTGGCGGATCGGCCAAGTTGGCGGCTACAACCGACGAGATCTGCCAGTCGCACTTGACCTAGAAAATAATTGCCAACGCGTTGATGGTAACGGCGGGTGCGCAAAATACATGTCTCGCACCAACGTGACTTTGTGGGCGAAGACCTGGCTCCAAAGCGTTGCCGAAAAGTCTGGACGCAAGCCAATCTTCTATTCGTATCCGCAATTTCTCGAAGGTGCGATGGCGGGTGACTCAGCCTTACGTCAATATCCGCTCTGGCTGGCGAGATATTCACTCGACCCAGCGATCGCCTCATCGCAACCTAATTCAAAGAGCGTAGGTTGTTTTGCCCATCCGTGGAGCAATGCCAACTGCACAGCGCAATGGCAGTTTTGGCAGTACACATCGTGTGGCATAGCAAAAAAGTATGGCGTCCCTGGCACGCGTGTGGACCTCAATCTTTTTGCAGGTTCGTCAGCAAAATTCCTCGCACTCATTCGAGGAACATGGGTGCCAGAACCAGTCGACTCCTTACCTCAGAACGAGCCGACCACGATGCAAATTCTCACTCAAAGTTCGAATACAACCAATGAGCCCTTTATCGCTACTGTCGATATCACTCGACCCGATGGAACTCCCGTGGTGACAGGTGCAGTCAGATTTAGATCACTCGATTCTGGACTCATCATCGGAACACAGAGTTCGATTCGAGCGGCTACTGGACGGTGGACACTCACTGTAAAGGGATTGATCGCCGGCGATTACTTGGGAGTCATTTCGTTTACCGATCCATCTGGAACCCATGCCGGGAATGAACTACCGGTGCAGTTTCATGTGACACAAGGAGCCACGCCATCGTCAACCACCTCTGCATCTCCCACCCCGAGCAAAAGCAAAGAGCCCGCGGTCGACTCTTGTGCAGGTCAAATTCGTAATTAGCCGCCCCAAGTAGAGTATGCCGGTGAGTAAAATTCTCGTTACTGGTGGTGCTGGATATATTGGTAGCACCGCGGTCGCACTCTTGCTTCAACGAGGCTTTGATGTCGCTGTCCTTGATGATTGTAGCTCTGGACATGCCGATTCGATTCCTGCAGATGCTTCCTTTTTCCAAGGTTCGATCCTCGATGGCGAACTCGTACGAAAGGCCCTTCAAGGCTGCGATGCGGTTATCCACTTCGCGGCTAAATCCTTGGTTGGTGAATCCGTTCTCAAGCCCGCTCTATACCGAACCAATAACATCATTGGAAGCCAGATTCTCTTCGACGAGATGGATGGTGCCGGAGTGACACGGATTGTTTTCTCATCGTCGGCCGCTACGTATGGGGATAGTAAAGAACAACCTATTCATGAGAGTCTGAGAGCAGTTCCGACCAACCCTTATGGCGAAAGTAAACTTGCTGTGGATAATTTGCTGACGGATCTCGCCGCTGAAAATAATTTTGCCGCTATCAGTCTTCGTTACTTCAATGTTGCCGGAGCAATTAACACTGCTGACCGTTGGCTGGCAGAACGCCACAGCCCCGAGACTCACTTAATTCCAAATGTTTTAAGAGCAACTGAGGAGCAGCCACTGCAAATATTTGGAACGGATTGGCCAACCAAGGATGGGACGTGTATCCGCGATTACATTCATGTCGTTGATGTGGCAGAGGCGCACGTACTTGCACTCGATGCACTCATCTCCGGGCGACATGAAATTATAAATCTTGGTAGCGGTGGAGGTTATTCGGTCCGTGAGGTTATTGAAACTGCAAGCAAGGTTGTTGGTTATCAGATTCCTGCCATAGCGAGTGAGCGTCGAGTAGGTGATCCAGCAGTACTCGTCGCGGGAATTACCAAGGCACTGGAAATCTTGAAATGGCGACCATCACGCAACCTTGAAGCGATGATCTCGGATGCGTACGAAAGTTTTAGATCGCTTTGACAGCGAGAACTTCAACGCCACCTATTTGATTCAGTACGCTCAAGAGATCGGACGTGTCTGATCCGGGGATAGCAACGATGATCTCGTCATAACCGCGACCATCTTCACTCCGCAAGACCTTCAAGCCGCGTATATCCCCACCAGCGAAACCGATTGCGGATGCAACCGCCCCCAGTGAGCCAAGCCGATCCGGGAGGGCAACCTCTAATATAAATTGAGCCATGGGAAGAACTTACCTGATATGCATTACGCGAACGTTACAATTAAATTTGAATGATGTTTGTGCCCGAGATCTGCACGCTCAACTTTGGTAGTGGCAATTGAGCTGGCCCAGCCAGGACAGCGCCACTCGCCGCGGCAAACTTTGCACCGTGACAGGCGCAGTTCATCGCATGCGAGAGCGCATCGTAAGCAACGGTGCAACCCTGGTGGGTGCAGACCGCGCTGTAAGCAAAAACCCCAGCCTTGCTTCGGAAGAGAATCGCTGGCGTTCCATCATTAGCAGTAAACGGCATCGTCGCCCCAACCGGAAAATCTGCAACTTTAACGATCGTAGCGCCGACCTTCTGCGCCGGACGTAGCGAAGCACCAGCGAGCGAAGCAATAACGGCACCAGCTGCGACACCCATCAACCCCACGACTTCACGACGCTCACGAAGGTTGGGAAGAATATCCCCAATCAACGAGGTACGAGCACGCGAACCCGACCGAGCGTGGGTGCGCCATAAGAAGAAGAGTGCAAGCCACGACGCTGCGAAGGCGAGATCGCTTCCGAGGAAGTATGGCTTTACATGATACGAGACAGAGAGCCAAAGAATAATTGAGACCGAAAATCCACCAATGATTGCAAGTTGCATTGCGACGCCCGTGATGATGGCAATGCCGATGGCGAACTCAGAGAGCATGACAAACCAGGCAAAGAGAGTTGCGTGCTCGAGCATGCGGCGGAGAATGAAGGTAATTGGTGAGTGCCCAAGGTAGCTCGTGAGTTGACCACCAAAAGAGTTGGGACCGGATACACCCAAGAAACTCGCATCAGTCGCTTTTATCCAACCCCCATAGATCCAGGTACCACCAAGCCAGAGGCGGAGAATTGCGATACCGAGGGGTTGTTGGCGCCATGAGGCGAACCCAATTTTCTTTAATGCCATGTGGGTAGTTAACAGTATCGACCAGAAATTTGTCGGTTAAAACTGGCTCCCCCGACAGGCCTCGATCCTGTGACATCTCGATTAACAGTCGAGTGCTCTACCAACTGAGCTACAGGGGAATGTTCAGGGGAATGATACTAAAGGGCCTCGCCGATCGCCAATTCCTTCTGGGTGCGGCGCTGAGCTTCTAGCCCGACGAGCCGAGTAAAGGTCTCGGTATATTCAACCTCGTTCTCCACCGGATTGAGGCGCTGCAGGCTCGATTTAATCTCAGCGATCTCGCGACCAAGAGCGAGTTCACGCAACCGTGCAAAGATTGATTGAATATATCGCTCTGAAATCTCGCCATCGGTACGGATCGGTTCGACCGTTAATTCGGTAATGAGAGATCGCAGCTCGTTATCTTCGGTGCGATCAAGGAGATCAGAAATTTCCTGGTCTGGCGCTTCATCAATCCGGGTGCGAAGATCGGCATACAAGCCGTAAGAAAATGCGTGTGGCTCTAGCTCCGCCCAAAGGTGAGCGAGCTGCGGAACTTGTAACTTCACCTTCAACACCTCACGTTCTAGGATCAAAATTGGATCTTTCAGATTGGCTGTCGACTCAGTTGGATGTGGCGGCAAGGAGGTCGACCCGCGTGATCCGCTCTTCTTCACCGCACTGTTGACAACTTCAACTTCCATACCAAGCCAAGCCGCAACCGAACGGACATACTCGGGGCGAAGTGATGCATCTTTAATCTTCCCAATCAGTGGCGCAACCTGGTTTAGTGCGCTCACACGACCCTCGGCAACCTTTGTATCGTAGCCCGCGATCACTGATTTCATTGCAAATTCGAAGAGTGGTACACGACGTGCAATCAGATCTCGAACCGCTTCATCTCCCCCGCTCTCACGAAGTTCGCAGGGGTCCATCCCGTTTGCAGCAACAGCGACGAAGGTCTGCGCAACAAATTTCTGATCATCATCAAAGGCGCGAAGCGCCGCCTTCTGCCCAGCAGCATCACCATCGAAGGTAAAGATTACCTCGCCACGAAAGGCATCATCATCCATAAGTAACCGTCTAATGATCCGGATATGGTCATCACCAAAGGCAGTTCCGCAGGTAGCGACGGCAGTTACGACCCCGGCCAAGTGTGCCGCCATGACATCGGTATATCCTTCGACAATAACTACTTGACGCTGCTTTGCAATCTCCTTCTTCGCCATGTCTAGGCCATATAACAATTGCGATTTCTTGTAGAGCGGCGTCTCGGATGTGTTGAGGTACTTGGGGCCCTGATCTTTTTCGTCGCTCGCTAACTTGCGGGCACCGAAGCCAACGACATCGCCTGAGATATCTTTGACCGGCCACACCAAGCGGTTACGAAAACGATCAATGTAATTTCCGCGAGAGCCAGTTTTTATCAGGCCAGCTGTATCAAGTTCGGTCTCGTTGTAACCAAGCGCGGTGAGATGTTTTGAAAGCGCATCCCACTCATCTGGCGCATATCCAACTCCGAAGAGCTCTGCTGCACTTCGATCAAAGCCTCGGCCATTAAGAAAATCGCGTCCAACATGGGCTGGGCCCGGCTTGCCTAACTCTTCTTGATAGAACTTTGCCGCCGCGGTATTCGCTGCGACGAGGCGCGAGCGATTAATGCCAGGTGTCGAGGGCCCACTGGAGTCATAGGTGAGCTGGTACCCCATCCGCTCAGCTAGCCGTTCGACCGTCTCGGTAAAAGTGAGATGCTCTAACTTCATCAAGAAGGCGATTACATCACCGCCAGTTTGGCAGCCAAAACAGTGAAAATATCCTTTAGATGGTGTCACATGAAATGACGGCGACTTCTCATCATGGAAAGGACAGAGCCCCTTCTTCTGCCCTCCGCCAGCGCCTTTTAATTGAACATAATCGCCGACGACATCATCGATATGGCTCTGCTCCCGCACATGCGCTACATCTTGATCTCGTATCCGGCCGGCCATGGCTATATCGTAACGATTTGGAGCGACAGTTAGCGGCTGGTGAGCTTGCTATGGAGTGCGTAGGCCCCGGGATCTGTCAGCGAAGCGATCTGATCAATCGCGACTCGAAGCCGTTGAGCATCGGTATTAGCACCACGCCAATCTTGAATAAAGAAGCTCTCTAGCGCCGCCTCACCACCTGCATAGACCATCTCTACCAATTCTTTGATAATTACTTGCTGCTCGGCATAACGCTTCTGCGATGGTCCGGCGCTAATCACATAATGCCCAGCGATCGCTTTCAATACCGCAACTTCAACTCGCTCCTCGCGCGGCACCACGAGATGAGCGCTGTAACGCGTCAGGTTTCCATCTCCATATTGATCGCGGGTCGCCGATTCTGCAGCCAACGCGAATCGACCAATCAATTGTGATGCAAGATCCTTCAATCCGGCCAATTGACGATGCGTACCGTCATAGTTGATTGGCCAACAAGAGAGAGATTGTAATTTTTCTAGCGCACTCTTCGACTCTTCCTCGGTGATGTCGGGGAGATAGCCACTTTTTGCCATGAGGTAGAGAGCGCTCATATCAACGTTGAGATTCTCGAGTTTTACCTGACCAGAGACGATCGCATCTTCAAGATCATGAACTGAATAGGCGACATCATCAGACCAATCCATAATTTGTGCCTCTATGGATTGCACACCGACAGGTGAGCCTTGACGTATCCACTGAAAAATTTCAAGATCATCATCGTAGACACCAAATTTGCGAAGATCAGCTGCTCGTGGCCACGGATACTTTGTTGCTGCATCCAAACAGGCACGAGTCAGATTGAGTCCCACAGACTTTCCGTTGGCATCAACGCTCTTAGCCTCTAACCGAAGCAGTAATCGAAGTGATTGAGCATTTCCTTCAAAGCCTCCTGCCTCAGTACAAAGATCATTCAGCGCATCCTCGCCATTGTGACCGAAAGGTGGATGTCCCAGATCATGGGCGAGGCAAGCCCCTTCCATGAGATCAGGGTCGGCGCCAAGTGATTCACCTAACTCGCGGCCAACTTGGGCACATTCGAGTGAGTGGGAAAGTCTGGTTCGCGGAAAATCTGATGCCCACGGCACTTCTACCTGCGTCTTGGCCGCGAGTCGTCGCAACGCAAAGGAGTGAATGATGCGTGCGCGATCACGAGCAAACTCGGTACGCCCACCGCGCTTGGCAGGTTCATCGAGAAATCGCTCACGATCTTCGGGGGTATACCCGGGCCGTTCCTGTGTCTGGCGAAGAACCATAATGCGTGAACTCTACTTCTTGATCTGATCTGTCAGGTGAATGCCAAAGTGTCCGACCGTTTTATAGGCAAGATAGGCACCAGTTTCACGAGCGATGTAACGCCAACCAGCGCTCTTCAGCGAGGCTGGGCCATCACTACTTGCTGCACAACTCGTTGAAATTCCTAGATCCTTCGCCTCTGCCTCTGCTCTGTAGCAGTGGTACGGATCAGTCACGATGATGATTGAGCGTAGGTGGTGTGTGCGTAAGTAATTTACATAGGCACGCGTGCTACTCAAGGTATCCCTACCCACTGAGATGGTTGCGATAGCTTTAGTTGCGACCGATCGCTGGAGTAACGCGACTTTGCTCGTAGAGGCTTCAGTAAAAATATCTCCCTTAGCATTCCCACCAACTGTAATAATCCGTGGCGCTAGACCCTGATGAAAAATCTGTTCAGCCCGATCAATGCGGGCCCTCAAAATATCTGATGGGATACCGTTGTATTGCGCTGCCCCCAGAACGACAATCGCATCACTGCGAAGTGGCAGGGCGCTTCGTCCCTCACTCCAAATTGAATAGGCAAAATACCCTGGAATGATTATTACTAAAAGAAGGAGAAATGTGACGAACTTTCTCGCAACTTTAAAGAGGAAGATCATCCGCCAGAGACCGAGTCATCGATCGTTATCGCAGGAATCTCATCTGGGTCTTTCAGCCAACCCTCGGGCAGCGTAGGCGCCCGACTATGTGACTTTCGGCCACGTGGCGCTTCCGAGACCAGCGTCGGATATGGCTGATCATCCAATTCACGAAGTAAATGTTCTAACTCTCCAAGTGAAGAGACCATCCCCAAAGCTGAGCGAGTTTCTCGCGCGACGGTAAATCCCTTGAGATACCACGCCATATGTTTGCGAAGATCGCGCATCGCACGACCTTCTGCTTCAAAGAAATCGACGAGTAGATAAGCATGGCGCAACATAATCTTGCGTACCTCAAAGAGAGATGGTTCGGAACGGGTCGCGTCACCATTCATTGATCGAACCAAGTCAGCAAAGAGCCACGGCCGACCAAGGCAGCCACGGCCGACAACCACTCCGTTGCAGCCAGTTTCAGCAATCATGCGGGCTCCGTCGGCGCCGCTCCATATATCCCCGTTACCAAGAACAGGCACTCCCATCGGTTTTAAATGTTCAACGAGCGTTGCGATCTTCGACCAATCAGCCTCGCCGTCGTACATCTGTTCTGCGGTCCGCGCATGTAGCGCAACCCAGGCGACTCCGGCACGTGCCGCAGCGGTTGCCGCTTGGAGATATGTGTGATGGTCAGTGTCGATTCCCACTCGCATCTTTACCGTTACTGGAACCCCATATGGCTTCGCTGCGGTGACAGCTGCTTGAACAATATTTTCAAAGAGTCGTCGCTTGTACGGTAAGGCCGCTCCACCACCACGTCGCGTAACCTTTGGCACGGGGCAACCAAAGTTGAGATCAATATGGTCGGCAAGATTCTCTTCCATAAGCATCGTGACTGCTCGACTTACAACGATGGGATCCACTCCATATAGCTGAATGGAGCGAGGTGTTTCCCCTTCACCGGGAGTGATAAGTCGGAGCGTCTCAGGGTGTCTCTCTATGAGAGCTCGAGCCGTAACCATCTCTGACACGAAGAGCCCAGCGCCCTGTTCACGACAGAGCGTCCTAAATGCTGAATTGGTAATACCAGCCATTGGCGCAAGAACAACAGGGGTATCGAGCACCACCTCATTATTAAGAAACCCCCCATTAGAAATGGGTAGGCGAAGTGGTGAAGGTTTCGTCAGCACCCGAGCAAACGTGGTGCCAGCCACGCCTGAACGTTATCGATCCCGATGCGCTCTTGTGCCATCGTGTCACGATCACGAATTGTTACAGCGTTATCATCGAGTGTTTCGAAATCTATCGTGATGCAATACGGCGTGCCGATCTCATCTTGACGGCGATAACGGCGGCCAATTGCGCCCGAATCATCAAAATCAACGGACCAATTCTGACGAAGTTCGGCAGCAAGATCACGAGCCTTAGGTGAGAGATCTGCATTACGAGATAGTGGCAGGACCGCAACCTTAATCGGCGCCAATCGATGATCAAGCTTCATCACTGCTCGCTTCTCCATCTCACCCTTCGCATTAGGCGCTTCATCTTCGGTAAATGCATCCATCATGAAGGTGAGTGCGCAACGATCAACGCCAGCTGCCGGCTCGATCACGTATGGAACCCAGCGCTCATTCTTCTCCTGGTCAAACCACGATAAATCCTTGCCCGAGGCTGCGCTGTGGGCTTTTAAATCAAAATCGGTACGACTAGCAATACCTTCGAGTTCGCCCCATTCGGTACCGTTAAATTCGAATTTGTATTCAATATCGACCGTCCGCTTGGAATAATGCGAGAGCTTCTCTTGTGGATGCTCAAATAAGCGGAGTCGATCTACATTAATACCAAGGCCGACGTACCACGCAAGGCGGGTATCGATCCAATATTGATGCCACTCTTCATCGCTGCCTGGGACGACAAAGAATTCCATCTCCATCTGTTCAAATTCACGAGTACGGAAGATGAAATTTCCTGGCGTGATCTCGTTCCGGAAAGATTTACCAATCTGCCCAATACCAAATGGTGGCTTCTTGCGTGATGTTTGTGCGACATTATCAAAGTTGATAAAAATTCCCTGTGCCGTCTCGGGGCGCAGATATGCCAGGCCACTCTCATCTTCAACTGCACCAAGATATGTCTTGAGCAAGCCGGAGAATTGCTTGGGCTGAGTGAATTTTCCCTTGTTGCCACAATTCGGGCAGTTCACCTCGGCGATAGATGCCGGCGGGCGACCATTTTTTGCTTCAAATGACTCTTCCAAATGATCTGCTCTATAACGTTTATGACATTCAGCGCATTCAGTAAGCGGATCGCTAAAGGTTTCTACGTGGCCAGATGCTTCCCATACTTCACGCGCCAAGATCACACATGAATCGAGCCCAACTACATCTTCGCGACCCTGAACCATCGATCGCCACCATTGACGCTTTACATTATTTTTTAATTCAACGCCCAGTGGGCCGTAATCCCATGACGCACGCAAGCCACCATAGATTTCCGAGGACGGGTAAACGAAACCCCGCCTTTTAGCGAGACTAACAATTGTCTCTAAACGATCTGCGGCCATGATTTTCTCCTCCGGCTGGCTGTCGGGTTTTACTGATCTTGCGGACTGCAAGGTTCACTATTTTACCCTGAAATAGCTAGCGCAATTCTGCTAAGCCTTACCAAATCTGCGCTCGCGTTGCGCGTAAATTTCGATCGCCTGCCACAGGGTGCGACGATCAACATCGGGCCAGAGCACATCGAGGAAGACCATCTCAGCATATGCCGATTGCCACGGTAAGAAATTAGAAGTCCGCTGCTCTCCCGATGATCGAAGAAATAGATCTACCTCCCTCATTTGAGGGTTATAAAGATATTTAGCGAGTACCTTCTCGGAGATTTGGTCCGGAGTGAGTCTGCCGCTCGCAATCTCTTCTGCAATCGCGACGGTTGCATCAACAATTTCTGCCCGTCCCCCGTAATTCACGCACATATTTAAGGTGAGAACGGAATTCCCCTTCGTGAGCTCCTCCGCGTTGGTAAGTTCATTAACGACTGATCGCCAGAGCCGCTTCTCTCTGCCTACCCAACGAATCCGCACACCGAGCGCATTCATCTCATCCCGACGACGTCGAATAACGTCGCGATTAAATCCCATTAAAAACTTCACCTCTTCAGGTGAGCGGAGCCAATTCTCCGTTGAAAAGGCGTAGGCGCTGATCTCTTTCACGCCAATCTCAATGGCGCCATGAACAATATCGAGTAGTGAAGCCTCGCCTGCTTCATGTCCCGCCGTCCGTGGAAGTTTGCGCTGCTTGGCCCAACGACCATTCCCATCCATCACAATGGCAACATGGCGAGGAATCTCTTCTACCGAAAGTTGCGGAGGCCGGGCGCCTGAGGGGTGTGGGGTCGGAGAGTTCGGAACCTTAGGACTCTTATGCGGCGCCATGCTTACATCCTCTCAACCAACGGCAGTGATCGTAAACTGCGCTCTAGATGCCACTGCAAGTAGGCAGCGACCAACCCAGATGCTTCGCGACGATGGCGTTGTTCGGATTCGGTCGCCGCTCGCCAATCCCCCGAGAGTAGATCAGACATCAGCGCCAAGGTTTCAGGTGCTGGCGATGGCGCGGCCGATGGTTTGCACTTGTTACAAACCGAGCCGCCACCGACCAGAGAGAAGAAGGTGTGTGGACCAGGTGCATCACATGTTGAGCAATTTGTTAGTGACGGTGCATAGCCGGCGACTGAGAGCGAGCGCAGCAGATAGGCATCGAGAATCAACGAAGGATCGTAACTCTCGTACGCCAACGCTTTCAGTGCCCCGGTAATTAAGAGGTACTGCTGCAGAGCTGGTTCATGCTCATTCTGTGTGAAACGCTCTGCCGATTCCATCATCGCATTTGCAACGGTCCAATGCTGGTAATTCTCACTTAGCCGATCACCAAAGTTCTCAATGCTCACCGCCTGCGTGACGGTATCGAGAGATTTGCCAGAGTAGAGCTGAAGATCGACATGGCTCGTCGGTTCTAGGCGAGCTCCCCAGCGGGATTTTGTCCGGCGCACACCCCTCGCCACCGCTTTGATGCGTCCATGTTCGCGGGTAAGGAGGGTGATAATTCGATCGGCCTCGCCCAGCTTCTGGGTTCGGAGCACCACTGCCTGATCTCGATATACCGCCACTCTCAGACGGTAGTGGTCATACGCCTCGGAGGCCGCGATTGACCGCCGAAATCACCGCTTTCAGTGCAGCGGTTGTCGTGGATGGGTCGATTCCAACTCCCCAGAAAGTTTCGCCATCTACCTCACACTCAAGATAAGCAGCTGCCTTTGCATCGCCACCAGCCGAGAGCGCGTGCTCGTAATAATCCAAGACGCGAATCTGCCTTCTAGACGGCTCGGCAATGATCTCAACAAAGGCGGCGATCGGACCATTGCCGCTACCCGAGTAATTTTTTAGCGCGCCATTATCTGAGAGCTCGACCGTAAGTTTTACATCTTCATTGAGATGCGAACTTTGGCTCAGCCCCATCAAACGGAAACGACCCCAGTTGTTGGCCCCCGCTGGAAGGTACTCATCTTCAAAGATCTGCCACAGAGCGTCAGGGGTGATCTCGCCGCCCTCAGTATCAGTCTTTCGCTGCACAACCTGACTTAATTCAATTTGAAGTCGCCGCGGCAGATCGAGCTGATGCTCACTCTTCATAAGGTATGCGACTCCACCCTTGCCCGATTGACTATTAACTCGAATGACCGCTTCATAGGAGCGACCGATATCTTTCGGATCGATTGGAAGATAAGGGACTGCCCACGTGTGCTGATCGATATGCACCCCAGCAGTCAACGCATCGACCGCCATATGGTCAAAGCCCTTCTTGATTGCATCTTGGTGCGAGCCAGAGAAAGCGGTAAAGACGAGATCACCGCCATAGGGGTGGCGTTCTGGGACGCGGAGTTGATTGCAATATTCAACAGTTCGGCGAATCTCATCAATATTTGAAAAATCAATCTGTGGATCAACTCCATGGCTAAAGAGATTTAAGCCAAGCGTTACGAGGCAGACATTGCCAGTCCGTTCGCCATTACCAAAGAGCGTCCCTTCAATTCGATCCGCTCCAGCCAAGAATCCAAGTTCTGCCGCGGCAACACCTGTCCCCCGGTCATTATGAGGATGGAGCGAGAGAACGACGCTCTCGCGATATTTCAGATTGCGATGCATCCACTCAATCGAGTCGGCGTAGACATTCGGCGTAGACATTTCTACCGTTGCCGGTAAATTAATTATCGTTTTGTGATCAGGAGTTGGTTTAAATATATCGTTCACCGCATCACAGACTTCAAGGGCAAATTCGAGCTCTGTGCCGGTATATGACTCGGGTGAATATTCAAAGAATATCTTCGACCCAGGAACCATGCTTCTGAAATCCATACAGAGCTGAGCCGCATCGGTAGCAATCTTCTTAATGCCAGCCTGATCTTGACCGAAGACTACGCGTCGTTGCAAAGTAGATGTTGAATTATAAAGATGAACAACTGCCTGCTTCACACCTTTGAGAGATTCGTAGGTGCGACGAATCAACGGTTCGCGCGCCTGCGTAAGGACTTGAATCACGACATCATCGAGGATTAACTCTTCCTCAATTATTTTTCTGACAAAGTCGAAATCCATCTGTGAGGCCGAGGGAAATCCAACTTCGATCTCCTTGTACCCCATTGAGATGAGCAATTTAAACATTGCAAGTTTGCGTTGAGAATCCATCGGATCAATGAGTGCCTGGTTTCCATCACGGAGATCAACTGAACACCACTGCGGCGTCTTGGTGAGCTGCTTCGCTGGCCACGTGCGGTCTTTGAGATCTATTGGCGTAAAGGGTGTGTAACGATGCACCGGCATCTTTGAAGGGAGCTGCTTCGGAAAGGACACTATCGAACTCCACGACAGCTATAGAGGAGGCTGCGCTTCATGGGACTAACTGTAAATGAGCTTCAAAGGATCGGCAAATACCTATCTAACTCGTAGGCACTTACTTGCTTGCTGTACTCGGTCCACTCGGCTCGTTTATTACGAAGCACATATTCAAAGACGGATTCCCCTAGGACTGTGCGGATAAAGGAAGAGTTCTCCATCGCTTTTATCGCCTCATCCAAGTTCATGGGAAGCGCCTGCGGTGAATCGTTCTCCGTAAGTTCATACCCTCCTTCGATGCCTTCAAGACCGGCTGCGATAATCACGGCGAAGGCCAGATATGGATTGCAGGCAGAATCAGGTGAGCGCACCTCTATTCGGGTTGAGTTCTCCTTCATCGGCTTGTAAGCAGGGATTCGTACCAACGAGGATCGATCGTTATGGCCCCAGGTGATGAATTGGGGTGCTTCACCTTCACTCGAGAGCCGCTTGTATGAATTAACAAATTGATTCGTTATCGCGGTGAACTCGCGTGCATGGCGAAGAACGCCAGCGATAAACGAGCGACCAGTTGGTGAGAGACTGAATGGAGCGCCATCTTCATGGAAGGCATTTGCCTCACCACTAAAGAGTGAGAAATGAGTATGCATACCCGAACCTGGATGCTCGGTGAATGGCTTTGGCATAAACGAGGCATGTACACCCTGATCCAAGGCGACTTCTTTAATGACATGTCTTGCCGTCATGATGTTGTCGGCAGTACTCAGCGCGTCGGCGTAACGCAGATCAATCTCTTGTTGACCCGGTGCTCCCTCGTGATGTGAGAATTCAACTGAGACGCCCATCGCCTCCAACATTGTGATTGCCTGACGGCGGAAATCCTGCCCAATAGCCGTAGGTGTGTGATCAAAATATCCACCACGGTCGACCGGGACCGGAATGCGCTCACTCTCTGGTGAGTTCTTGAAGAGAAAAAACTCTAATTCCGGATGGGTGTAACAAGTAAATCCCATATCTGCCGCGCGTTGCAGGGTGCGCTTCAAAACATAACGCGGATCAGATTGTGAAGGTGAGCCGTCGGGCATCGTGATGTCACAGATCATACGAGCGGCCCCGGGCGCCGTTGTTCGCCATGGTAAGAGCGAGAAAGTCGCAGCATCGGGCTTCGCTAACATATCGGATTCAGTGATTCGGGCGTAACCCTCAATCGCCGAACCATCAAACCCAATTCCTTCAGCAAAGGCAGAGTCGAGTTCAGCGGGAGCGATCGCCACAGATTTTAGAAACCCAAGTACATCGGTAAACCAAAGACGCACAAAGCGAATCGACCGCTCTTCTAAGGTGCGAAGAACGAACTCCTCTTGCTTGCTCTTATCGTCGATCATTGGCTGAGAATCTCAAAATATTGTTTCATCAATGTTACGGCGCCTCAAGCTGCCTCAAAACTGCCTTAACTAATCGTGAAAGAGGCCCTCATAACCCGTGTGCCTGAGCCACTGCTGCATACATAATCTTTCCTTCGTGAATATTGAGCCCAGCGGCCAATGCCGCATCGTCGTTGAGCGCGCGCTCCCACCCTTTATGAGCAAGGGCAAGCGCATATTTGATCGTCGCATTAGCGAGTGCAAAGGTGGATGTGGCAGGAACTGCGCCCGGCATATTTGCTACGCAGTAATACAGTGAGTTGTGAACAGCGAATGTTGGATCGGCATGTGTTGTGGCACGGGATCCTTCAAAACAGCCTCCCTGATCAATAGCGATATCTACGAGCACCGATCCTGGCTTCATCTGCGATACCAATGCATCGCTCACCAATTTTGGTGCTTTAGCGCCCGGCACCAGAACCGCTCCAATAACCAAATCCGCCTGTAAGAGTTCATCTTCGATGGCATGTGCCGATGAAGCGACCGTCTTGACTTGACCCTGAAAAATATTATCGATCTCAGCCAAGCGATTGAGATTGAGATCAAGGATGGTGACATCAGCACGTAGACCATGTGCCATGGCCGCGGCGTTAAGCCCTGAGACTCCACCACCAAGAACAACGACACGTCCCGGTTTAACTCCGGGAACTCCACCGAGTAGGACTCCTCGCCCTCCATTGGGGCGTTGTAGAGCAGTTGCACCGACTTGGATCGACATCCGTCCCGCGACTTCTGACATAGGAGCAAGTAACGGCAGAGTCCGGTTAAGTTCAACGGTTTCATACGCGATCGCAGTAACACCGCGCTCCATCAGTGCTAGCGTTAATTCTCGATCTGCTGCGAGGTGAAGATAGGTAAAGAGAACTTGTCCAGAACGCATTCGTGGGTACTCAAGCGGAATCGGTTCTTTCACCTTGAGAATGAGATCTGCCTCTTCCCAGATCTGCTCGGCGCTCTCGAGAATTGTTGCGCCGGCTGCCCGATACTCAGCATCGGTAATCGCTGAACCGAGGCCGGCCCCAGATTCGATAATCACACGATGGCTAACGGCCAATGAACGCGCACCCGCCGGGGTAATTGCCACTCGCGATTCATTATTTTTGATCTCTTTTGGAACTCCGATAATCACGACGCGCCTCCGGTTGATGGATGATTTTTTTGATCTTACTCCACAACGTGATCAGCAAAGAGCGCCTGGCAAATCTTCGGATGAAGTTCACTCCGCATTTGCCGAAAATTCGATGGCTCCCACCCTGCGGCAAAGCTTCGTCGCAAGAGCTTTGCCAGTTGGTAATTACTGTCATCATCAAAGGCGCGCTCTAAGACACGCGCCGCAAGCGCGCCCTCCCCATGCTCATAGACGAGTTCGGCATAGAGGGTCGCCGGGGCGGCAGCAAAACCTTGTGGAGCAATCGAGGTCAACCACCGCCACAGTGAAATAAGAAGCTCTTGATTCTCATCTGTTGCGATGCCGAGTGCATAATCGCGCACTTGTAGATCAAGGAGCCGTACCAGAACTATGGCGACGAGATTTTCATCGACTGAAATACCATCTCGTCTAAACTCTTCGACAAGTTGATTTACCGCGACTGCACCTTCGCGCTGTAATCTCTGAAAATTCTGCTCGTCGTAATTAATCGGTTGTTGTGTGGCAAGTGCAGTAAGAAGAGTGATCGATGGACTCTTTGAATAAAGCGATGCTCTTAAGGAATCAGAGCCAGTAAAAGGAAGTGGCACGCCATCAGCCACCTGACCGGCGGTTACAGCAGAGTCACTAAATTCAGGAAGGACTCTCCCTTCAAGTGGACAGCACTCAAAATCCCGACACATCAGCGAACGCCAACGACCTTCTCTGACCAGCAAACTCTCCTGAACTCTCAACCCCGCCATGATGATTTCGTGAGATAGCGCCGAGGATATTTCATGAGCGGGATCGATTCCCTCAGGAACGTAGGCGACGATCAAGACTGCATCGCACTCTTCCCGCCGAAGGTGCAAAAGTAAGAGCCCGATCTGCTCGGGATCAACCTCGGTTGGATAATCGATCCGCATCGCTATCCCCACCCGGCCCTGCTCAAGGGAGATAAGGACGAGTGAGTTTTCGGGGTGGTATCCGATCAAAAACGGAACTGCGGCGAGTAAATCATGTGGGCTAGTTAATGTTCTCATGAGTGAAGGTTGCTCTGCGCTCGATCAAAATTAAGGAGAAGATGGCGGCCGTTGTGGAAAATAAGTGCTTGTTAATGACCAAAGAGCGTTGGAGCCGGCGAGACCTTGATGCGAGTTGTATACGATTGAATGATTGCCCCACCAATAACCGGGTACGAGTAACTTCCTGCCGTCCAACTTCCAGTCCACGCAATACTAAGCGTCAGAAGATAGCTGCCAGCCCTTCGATAGATGTGCTGAATCGACCTATCCGGCAGCGCTCTACCAGGGTGATCTGAAATCAGCAGACCGCCATCTCCAAAATTCCAGGTGAATGTCGGTCGTAGTGCAACGCCAACCGCCACCCCCAAAATCATGCTCACCTGTTTAAAGGAGCTACTCGTATCTGTCCAAAAATAAGTGGGCAGCTGGGCGACTACCCCATCTGGTGGCTCCACGAAAATATTATGCGATGGTAGGAGTTGCGAGATTTGATCAGCAAGATCAATCGCGGCGACAACTTTTGGTACGGTAATCGTCGTTGCGGGTTGAGGCGTTCGAGGGTGGTAAACATAAGGGATATGCCGAACGTAGGGACGCGGGGTTGGATTTACCGTGCGCTTTACAATCGGTTTCGGCGAGAGTCGAGGGGTAGGTCGCGCCGTAACTCTCGGGGTCGGTCTCGGGGTTGAACCAGGAATCACCTTTCGGGCATCAATAATGATCTTTCCCGTTATCGGATCAGAACGAACATCGATACAGATATTATCGCTGCACTGCGCCGCTTTGGCCGGTAACGCAATGGCGCATATCAATCCTGTAGTGACGATTGCCGCGAGAGCCCGATGTAGATTCACGCCACGAGAGTAGAAGCAATGGCTCAACTGGGGCCCACTAAATCTGCAGTCTGTGGATAAATGGGTAGATTGAGAACATGAGTGCACGAGATGGCGACGGCTGGGTGGAATGTTCCTGCGGTAATCGCCATTGGGGTCTCAATGGGGCCGCTGGCCTCCTGCTTGTTCGCGATGGCTCAATCCTTCTTCAACATCGAGCACCGTGGGTGCATAATGGTGATACCTGGGGAATTCCGGGTGGCGCTCGCGATTCACATGAAGAGATTTTCGAAGCTGCAGCACGGGAGGCGCATGAAGAGTGCGGCATTGATCAAGCTTTGATAAAACCAATTGAGACCTTTATCGATGATCACGGCAGTTGGGCTTATTGGACCGTCATATGCGAGGCAGCCCCCGAGGTCGAAGCACATCATGTCAACGATGAAGCCCTCCAAGTGGAATGGGTTCGCTTCTCAGAAGTAATTGAAAAGAACTTACATCCGAGCTTTGCTAGATCCTGGCCAGCCCTACACGCCCTCTTGAGTGAATTGAAGATCTAGCCGTTTCAACGAATCCTTAATTATTTGTGGATCCGATGTTCGCCAAAAAGGTGGCATTGAATTTAAAAGAATCGATCCATAACGCTTCGTCGTGATCCTCGAATCAAGTATCGCAACAACACCTCGATCATCGATTGATCGAATCAACCGTCCAGTCCCCTGCGCGAGCATCAACGCCGCACGGGGAAGCGAAACTTGCATAAAGCCACTTCCGCCAGCTTCATCCGCCTCAGCCGCTCTCGCAGCCATTACCGGCTCATCGGGGCGCGGAAATGGAATGCGATCAATAACAACAAGGATGCAAGATGGTCCAGGAACATCGATACCCTGCCAGAGCGAGATCGTGCCTAAGAGAATGGATCGCGGATCTGCCGCGAATTTGTCGACGAGCGGCCCTACGGAATCACCTCGGCGCTGAGTAATTATCGGTAACTTCAACTCTTTAAGAACCCGGCGTAGGTGCTCATCAGCCATCTCGACGCCGCGCCATGAACTAAAGAGCGCCAGTGTGCGCCCCCCGGCCGCTTCGGCCAATTCCCCAAGCTCAGTTAGCGCCTCAATGCTCGGACCATCACGACCTGGCTCTGGAATATGTTTTGGTAGGTAGAGCATGCCTTGGTTAGCGAAATCGAAAGGCGACCCAACATCAAGCATTTGAACATTTGCAGGATCGATCTCACCTGGTTCAAAGCTCTCTGGCTCCTCATCTTCCGAGAAATTCTTATTCAGAACGAAACCGATGGATGCTGCAATCGAATCGAAGGAGTTGCCAACCGAGAGCGTCGCCGATGTTGCGATAACCGGTGTGCGAGTCAATAAATTTTCACGCAAGACGGTGGAGACCTGCAGCGGCGCTAGATAGAGAGTTGAAAAAGTCGGTTCAAACCACATCACCTGGCCCGAGCCAGGCTTCAAGAGTTTCGTTGCGGTCGTGAGCACTTCCTGCGTCGCACCTTTGACGCGCCCTCGCTCGGCAAGTGGATCGCCTTCGATGATTTCGGAATCTGCATTGATCAAAGCGATAACTGCAGCGGCGGTTTCCTTCACTTTTCGAGTGGGCGCTTCAAGAGCCGCTGGGAGTTCGGGCATTCGCCCGGCCCGTGTTGGATCATTGCGAACATCACGAGCAAAATCCCCGAGCGCTTCTGCGAATTGATCGGCCGCTTTTTCAAAGGCGATCGCCGCCTTGCCGGGAAGATGTTTCTTCGCCATCTTCGCCGCTCGTTCGACCCTGCCAACGGTTAATTCCTCCGTGACCGCCTGCGTTGTTCGATCCATGAATTCATGCGCCTCGTCGAGAATAATGACATCTCGCTCCGGCAAGATCGGATGTGAATCCACGATCTCGATTGCGAGCAAAGTATGGTTTGTCACGACAATATCGGCGGTTTGAGCCTTTGCCTTCGCTTTCACGGCAAAGCAACGTGAGCCAAATTGGCAATCATCGGCACCAATGCACTCCCGACCCGACGTACTATTTGCCAACCAAACTCGGCGATCCACTTCTGGTGCATCATCTCGATCACCAGAGACCCCAGGAATTTCTACCCAGGTACGCAACTTTTTGGCATCCTTTTCTAGGGCACCAATTTCTAGAAGCACTTCACCGTCGGAATTTGTTCCTTCAGCATTCATTTTTTGAAGACAGATGTAGTTTCCAACGCCTTTGTACACGGCAAAGGTGAGTTCGCGTCCTAATTCTTTTTCGAGGACACCCTTAATTTTCGGTAAGTCTCGCTCTATCAGCTGTCGCTGCAGCGCGAGAGTCGCGGTTGCAACCAGTACTTTCTTGCCATACACAAGTGCGGGTACTAAGTAGGCAAGTGATTTTCCAGTGCCAGTTCCCGCCTGAACGATGAGGTGATGTCTATCAACTAACGCATTTGCAACAGCCTCGGCCATCTCAATCTGACCCGATCGAGAATCGCCACCGATCGATTTTACGGCAGCATCCAGAGCGGAGCGAACCTTTTTTAAGAAGAGAGCATTTGAATCGCTCACTTAATTATGTACTGCATCCAGAATCTGCTGAATGTGACCGGTTGGGTGGTTGGTAAAATGTTTTACCATCGCTTCGAGCGTCATCAAGCCGTATTCGTTATGTTCACAACTCTGCGTTAGCTCTGCATCGCTCGTGAATTTTAAGAGCCGCGCAGTTTCGGATCGGGTTGCTGCAAATAGTTCCAACGCAGGTTCGATCGGAGCGCTCCGGTAGTGCAAGAATTTGCTGGCAGCCAGCCCCTCTTCACTAAAAGATCTAATGACCGTTCCTGGCTCGGAGAGAACTTGAATAATACGAGTCAGACAGTACGCATCTGAGTGTGCAAGATGATGAACCACCATGCGCACCGTCCACTCACCTTCGGGACCCTTATCCAAATCTGATGGCTGAAATTTTCTAGCCGCGTCGAGAAAGGCTTTAGTCGCGAGCTCATACTCAGAAATTAACTCATTCATACCCATGCGAGGATCCTACGACGCCACCCACCTCTCATGGCCTTACTCCACAGTTTGTAATAAAACCTATGGCGATTAGCCCCGATCCACCCCCGCGCCATACCCTTGTCCCATGGAATACGTTGTGGAGATCCCCGAGGTCCCCCTCACCCGGGTCCGGAAGAAGGTGGCGAAGAAGGTGGCCAAGAAAGCGGTCAAGAAGTTAACCACAAAAAAGATTGCTAAGCGGGCTGCAGTAAAGAAAGTGAGAGCGAAGAGAGTGGTCGTAAAGAAGATAGCGAAGAAGAGTTCAAGAAAAACTCCGGTCAAGAAGACGGTCAAGAAGAAATCGGATTAAAGAGTACTTAGTAAGCGACGCCGGAAGCGACCATCACATTTCCATAGGGATGAAAATCGCCTGTTCTAATAACCCCAACGGCACCATAGGCAAGTTCTTTAAATTTTGCATGGGGTAGCGCGATCGCTTCTGCCCCTGGAAAAATAGTAAGTACTTCGAGCTTTCGCTCTTCAACGCTTGGCTTAAATTCTTCAGCAAACCAGAATTGTTCGACCGGTAGCTCTTGCGCAATCATTCTCAATACATCAGCAACCTTTGGCAGGTTTGCCCCCATGCTTAAATCGATACAACGGACTCCTTGTGGAATCGGGAATCCGGCATCAGAAATTACAATCCGATCAAAGTGGCCAGTCGCTGCGATCATGGTCGAGATGTCGCGATTTAGAATTCCAGTTTTCTTCATGATTTCTCCTTCATTGGGTTAGTATCGATGAACTCCAAGACTTCAGCCGGAGTTGGCGAAACCATGGCAGATCCTTTACGCGTTACCTTGAGCGAAGCCGCATTGACCGCAAATTGAACAGCATCGAAGATCTCCTCCCCCGATGCAAAACGGACACTCAGATTTGCGCATAAGGTATCACCGGCGCCAACAGTGTCAATGACATCCACTCGCGGAGCCGAGAGTAGACGGCTGGTTTTGCCATCCGAGACATAGGCACCTCGAGCCCCCAGGGTAATAACAACTATGGGGCAATCTAAGAGCTCCCGTAACTTATCCGCCTGTGCTGCTAAATCAGAGTTAATACCCGTTAGCTCCTCAGCCTCACGTTCATTAGGCACGAGCACATCAACCAGACCCTTAAAATCGCTGATAACTGCAACCGGGGCTGGGGTTAAGACCACTTTCACGCCATTCTGCTTCGCGATTCTCGCTGCAGCAATATTTCCCGACAGTGGCAGCTCCAATTGGAGTAGGAGAACATCGGATCCAATGATTTTCGCCTTGTGACGCTCGATATATTCAGCATCGCCACAATCATTTGATCGCAGCATAATAATGATTGAGTTATCCCCTTCGGCGGTGACGACGGGCAGACCGACGCCAGTACCCCGTTCACCATCGCGCTCTACCTCTGACGAATCAACGTTCTCACTCTCAAAGGCGCTCATAAACTGATCACCGAAAGTGTCGGTACCCAAGGTCCCGATCATTGAACTTTGAGCACCAGCTCGGCCGGCAGAGATAGCCTGATTAAAACCCTTGCCCCCGAGCGACATTGAAAAACTATTACCCTTCATCGTCTCACCCGGATTGGGGCGACGATCTGCATAGGCAACAAGATCCATCATAAAACTGCCAAAGGTGAGAACTTTTATCTTTGCTCCCATTAGCGAGCACCAAGTGCGCCACCGGGATGGCGTACTTGAAAATCAACCTTACTGAAACCCCGATAAGCAATCATGGCGGAGGCCAGCGCATCGCCAGTGGCGAGTGCGAGTATGGTCGATGTTGTTGGTGCCATATTTAATGGGTCGGATTCCTTCTCATATGAGAGCTGCAGCACCACATCAGCCACTTTACCCAGGCTGGACTCTGGGGCGCGCGTCATCGCAATGACCTTACAGCCCAAAGATTGAGCTAACTTCGCGATCTGCACAACTTCAGCGGTCTCCCCCGAATTCGAGATTGCGATCAGGAGATCGCCTGACCGTAATGATCCTGAATCGCCGTGAAGTGAATCTGCAGCGTGAAGAAAAAATGACGGTGTCCCGGTACTCGATAGCGTTGCGGAAATCTTTGCTCCGATTAATCCAGTCTTTCCTAGGCCAGTGATTACCACCATGCCGGTGCTGTGGGCCATAAGTTCGATGGCTGGAGCGAGATTCTCCCTGAAACTGTGGGAGAGCGTTTGAAGGGCAGCTATCTCTATTCGAAGTGACTCATCGGCGGCATCAATCGCCGTATTGTATGAACTATCCATGTTCTATCCACCTTCGTTCCGGTATTTCTGACTCGCCGTGGCTGAAGCATACCCTCAGCGTAAATGAGCATTCCGTCCCGCTGAGGGTAGCGTCTTGGTGATCTGTGCGGCAGGACCGACCAGGAAATACTCACGGTCACATGCTCGGGCATTTTGAGTTGATTTCATTCAGACAACCCGTGGATGCCCAATTAAACTTTTTATATGTGGCGATGGATTACAGTGCCTGCAATAGTGGTAATGCTCAGCGGTTGCGCTTCAAAAGCTACATTCGAAACGCTCACCGATGGCAGTTGCACCAAAGCACAGTCTCAAATAATCGATAAACATATCTCAGGCCAGATAGATGCTTTGGCTAAAGACGATTGGAAATTAGCCTACTCGTTTGCATCGACAGAATTTAGAGCCAAAGTTGGAATCGATCAATTTACGTACATCATCAGTAGACAGTATTCAGTGTTGATGAAGCATCAGAGTTATCAGTTTGATATGTGCGCCATCGCTGGTGGAAGGATCATGCAAGATGTGAGCGTAAAAAGTGGTTCAGAGGTATTTAACCTTACCTACACGCTCTCGGTGAAGGCTTCGAAACTTGGTATTGAATCAGCGACGACGAATAGCTCTGATAATAAATTAAACGCCTAACAAGTTGCAGCGCGCTGCCAAGAGATACAATGGGGTCCGTAGCGTAGGGGGAGGTAAAATAGTGAGTTCATTGTTAAAAAACGTGCGCGAGTTTGATTCCTGGTTGATAAATTGGCTCAATCGCTCATCGCTAACGCTATTACGCTTTAATTTGGCAATCATCTTTATCTGGTTCGGAGCCCTGAAGCCATTCGGGCAAAGTCCCGCAATATCACTGATAACAAAGACCATCTACTGGTTTGATCCAAAGATATTTATTCCAATACTAGGTATCTGGGAGATGCTCATCGGGATCTGCCTAATCTTCCCTCCTCTTATCCGACTTGGTCTCTTCCTTTTAGCCTTACAGATGCCCGGAACTTTTTTGCCCTTAGTCTTACTTCCTAAAGTGTGTTTTACCCACTTTCCATTTGATTTAACGCTCGAGGGTCAATACATAATCAAGAATTTAGTTCTAATCGGGGCGGCGCTAGTCGTCGGGAGTAAGTTAATTCCGCTAAAAAATCAAAGGTAACTCAATGTATAATGAGACGTTTCCCCTGTTTTAAAAAGGCAAAGGAAAGAGCGAGGCCGATGAAGGATTTATCTCTTCAATAGCCTCGCTCGTTTATCTCTATCTACCGCCAATTGGGCATCACTTTACATCAGGAACAGCCGGAGGTATTTCCACAGCCTTCGCAGACGAAACATGAACCAGCCATGCGCATCTTTACTCCACAGTTCATGCAGAGTGGCGCATCAGACTTCACGCCACTCATCTTCTCGAAGAGCTCCATCGATGAGCCAACGCCAGCACCGTTCTCGGATAACCCACTTGGATTAGCCTCGATCGTTAGTGCTACTGATTTATTTGCAACCGCAGGAACCGCCGCAGCTGCAACCAGTACTTTTGGGAGTGCTGGTGCCTCGGCATCTTCCGTGTATTCACCGGTCTCGAGTGCACGTGTGCGCTCTGATGCGGTGTAGAGACCCATCGCTGACCGTGTCTCGTATGAGAGGTAATCAAGTGCGAGGCGTCGGAAGATGTAATCCATCATCGACTGAGCCATGCGGATATCCGCATCATCGGTCATACCGGCTGGTTCGAAGCGAAGATTTGTGAACTTCTCTACGAAAGTTTCTAGCGGGACGCCGTATTGAAGACCAATGGATACTGCGATCGAGAATGCATCCATGACGCCGGCAAGAGTTGAACCTTGCTTGCCGAGCTTCAAGAAGACTTCAGCGAGCGCACCATCGGCATATGATCCGGCGGTCATGTAGCCATCAGCGCCACCGACTGAGAATGATGTTGTTATTGCTGGGCGAGACTTTGGAAGACGCTTACGAGCTGGGGCTGCAACTGGGGCCGATGAAGCGTTTGAATCTGGTCCCTTGTTCTCGCCCTTGCCATCTGAGAGCGGCTGTCCAACTTTGCAGTTATCGCGGTAAACCGCAAGCGCCTTCAGACCAAGCTTCCAACCCTGATGGTAAACCTCTTCGATCTCTTCAACGGTGGCATCTGAAGGCAGGTTCACTGTCTTCGAGATAGCACCAGAGAGGAATGGCTGACAGGCAGCCATCATGTGGACGTGTCCCATTGCGCTAATTGAACGAGCTCCCATTGCGCAATCGAAGATGTCGTAATGCTCGCTCTTGAGACCAGGGGCATCGATGATATTTCCATTAGTTGCGATGTGTTCGACGATCGCCTCAACGGTCTCTTCAACATAACCAAGCTTGTGAAGCGCCATTGGGATTGTCTGGTTAACGATCTGCATTGATCCACCACCAACGAGCTTCTTAAACTTCACGAGCGCAAGATCCGGCTCGATACCGGTTGTATCGCAATCCATCATTAAGCCGATAGTTCCAGTTGGAGCGAGCACAGATGTCTGTGCATTACGCCAGCCATTCTTTGCACCGAGCTCAAGGCTCAGATCCCATTGCTTATTCGCCTCACTCCAAACATCGCGATCAAGTGTTGCGACGCTCTTCGCTGAGTGTGATGCATTTGCATGCTTCTTCATAACTCTGGTGTGGGCATCAGCATTACGTGCATAACCTTCATAGGCTCCGACGATTCCTGCAAGCTCTGCCGAGCGACGGTAAGCCGTTCCAGTCAAGAGTGAGGTAATTGCACCTGCGAGTTGGCGGCCGCCATCTGAATCGTAAGCAAGACCCGAAGCCATAAGTAGTGCGCCAAGGTTTGCGTAACCGATACCGAGCTGGCGATAGTTACGAGTCGTCTCGGCGATAGGTTCGGTTGGAAAGTCTGCAAAGCAGATCGAGATATCCATCGAGGTGATGATGAGTTCAGTGGCCTTTACAAACTTCTTAGAGTCGAATGAACCATCGGCAGCGAGGAACTTCATGAGGTTGAGCGAAGCCAAGTTACACGATGAGTTATCGAGTGACATATATTCCGAGCAAGGATTTGATGCATTGATGCGACCGGTCTCTGGGTTGGTGTGCCACTCATTGATCGTGTCGTCATATTGAATTCCTGGATCGGCGCAAGCCCATGCCGCTTCAGCCATTTTACGGAAGAGCTGCTTAGCATCAACAGTTTCGATTACTTCACCGGATGCGCGCCCGATGAGACCGAACTGCTCGCCATTTTCATAGGCGCGCATAAAGGCATCACTGACACGAACAGAGTTATTTGCATTTTGATATTGAACCGAGATGATGTCTTTTCCGCCGAGATCCATATCGAATCCAGCATCACGAAGGGCGCGGATCTTGTCTTCCTCCCGGACCTTGGTCTCGATAAATTCTTCAATATCTGGATGATCGACATCAAGGACAACCATCTTTGCAGCGCGGCGAGTAGCTCCGCCTGACTTGATTGTTCCAGCTGATGCATCGGCACCACGCATAAATGAAACTGGACCGGATGCTGTTCCACCGGATTTAAGAAGTTCTTTTGCCGAACGAATACGAGAAAGGTTTAGGCCGGCTCCTGATCCACCCTTGAAGATCATGCCCTCTTCGCGGTACCAGTTGAGGATCGAATCCATCGTGTCATCTACTGACAAGATAAAACATGCGGATACTTGTTGTGGCGCTTTTGTTCCAACGTTGAACCAAACAGGTGAGTTATACGCGAAGACCTGATGTAGGAGCATGTAGGTCAATTCGTGTTCAAAGATTTCGGCATCAGCATCTGTAGCGAAGTAACCGTTCAGCTTTCCTGATGCTACATAGGTAAGTACAACGCGATCAATAACCTGCTTGAGTGACGTTTCGCGGTTGTCGTGACCAAGGGCACCACGGAAGTACTTTGTAGTAACGATTGTTGAAGCGTTTACTGACCAGAAATCAGCGTACTCAGTACCCTTTTGTTCAAAGATTACTTCGCCTGATTTCCAGTTGGTCTGAACGACATCGCGTCGTTCCCACTTCACTGCATCATAAGGATGAACACCGGCAGTGGTGAAAATTCGTTCAATAGTTAAGCCCTTGCCCAACTTCTTAACTTGGGACTTACGCTCCGCGACGGGCTTATTTACGATGGACATGTGCACTGCTCCTTATTGTTATGAATCTGGTTAATAGTTCTCATAGTCGGTGGTCGGTTGTGATGTCGTAATTAATTGTTCGCCGGGGAGAGCGTTTTTTCTGATGGAGTTGTTGGTGCGGTACTGGCTGAATTCAGTATTGCCTGATGAGAAGGAACAGCGCGGAGAAGTGCGATCTCACCTTCAAAATCTTCTAGGGAGGAGAAATTACGGTATACCGAGGCATAACGCAGGTAGGCGACCTCATCTAACTCTCGGAGTGGCGCGAGGATCGCCATTCCGACCTCTTGTGCCTCTACCTCGGCTTGGCCATCAGAGCGAAGGGATTCTTCGACCCGCTGGGCGAGCAGAGCTAGATCATCATCGTTGACGGGACGTCCCTGGCAAGCCTTGCGAACGCCTGCGATAACTTTTTCACGAGAGAAGGGCTCAGTCGCCCCTGAACGCTTGATGATGAGAAGAACAGAGGTCTCGGAAGTTGTGAAGCGCCGGCCGCAATCGGTGCATTCTCGGCGGCGGCGAATAAAAGCGCCTTCTTCAGCCGGCCTGGAATCAACGACTCGAGAGTCATCGTGGCGGCAGAAGGGGCAATTCATTCGACTCTCTTCTCTTCTCAGATGGTTATAGATCAACCTCTTATGTAGTGCAGTTAGAGAATAATAGTGGAAAAACACAACTTATGGGTGTTATTTCTACTCCAACCCCTACATCTTGTGCTGACTGTACACCCGCAGTTGAGGGTTCGCTTAAGCTCGCTTGGCGTGTCGCAGCGGATTAGAGGAGCAAAGATCCGCTTTTTACCTCGGCTCAGCTGCTCCTGTGGCAACCGGGGCCTGCTCAAGAATTGCCCACTCGCCATCTGAAAAGAGCCTGGATCGAATCAAAAAGCGCTTGCCCTCTGGCGATTCAAGGGAGAATCCCCCGCCCCGACCGTCCACAACATCGATTGTGAGATGAGTATGTTTCCAATATTCAAATTGCGAAGCGGAAATCCATACGTGAATTGGATCGGTAATTCCTTCGATATCAAATCGCCCAAGCAAGACATCTTGTGCCCCAACGCGGAACTCTCCGCGTTGGTAACACATCGGCGAAGATCCGTCACAGCAGCCACCCGATTGATGAAACATCAACGGCCCATGAATTATGGTGAGTTTGCGCAACAACTCAGCTGCGCTCTCGGTATAGCCCACTCGTGACGGTATCTCCATCTCACTCCTTACCTAGTTCTTGACTTTACTTGACTTCTTTAAAAGTATTGAAGAGATGACCTCCGGCTTAGAAGAATCCAAGTTTGTTTGGCGAGTACGAGACGAGAAGATTCTTCGTCTGCTGGTAGTGATCGAGCATCATTTTGTGATTCTCTCGGCCAATACCAGAAGCCTTGTAGCCACCAAATGCCGCACCTGCTGGATATGCGTGGAAACAATTTGTCCAGACTCGTCCAGCTTGAATTTCGCGACCTGCTCGATATGCGATATTCATGTCACGACTCCATACGCCGGCACCAAGACCGTACAAGGTGTCATTTGCAATCTCCATGGCATTATCAAAGCCATCAAATTTTGTCACAGATACGACTGGTCCAAAGATCTCTTCCTGGAAGATACGCATCTTGTTGTTACCTTCGAAGATTGTTGGGGTTACGTAGTACCCACCAGAAAGTTCACCACCCAGATCGGCACGTGTTCCACCGGTGAGGATTTTTGCTCCCTCTTTTTTACCAATTTCGATATACGAGAGAATCTTCTCAAGCTGATCATTCGAAGCTTGAGCGCCAATCATCGTTGAGAGGTCGAGCGGATGTCCTTGGATGATCGCCTTAGTACGAGCAGTTGCATCACTTAGGAATTTGTCATAAATCTTGGTATCGATCAGTGCCCGTGAAGGGCAGGTGCAGACCTCCCCTTGATTAAGCGCGAAGAGGGCGAAACCCTCGAGAGCTTTATCGTAGAAAGCATCATCTTCTGCAGCAACATCGGCAAAGAAGATATTTGGTGATTTTCCACCAAGTTCGAGCGTCACAGGAATAATATTCTCCGACGCGTATTGCATAATCAGGCGACCAGTAGTCGTTTCGCCAGTAAATGCAATTTTTGCGATGCGTGGTGAAGAGGCGAGTGGCTTTCCAGCTTCGACACCAAAACCATTTACAATATTTACGACACCAGCCGGAAGTAGATCTGCGATTAATTCCATAAGAAATAGAATCGAGGCAGGGGTCTGCTCGGCGGGCTTGAGGACAACACAGTTACCAGCGGCGAGCGCAGGTGCGAGTTTCCATACCGCCATCAAGATTGGGAAGTTCCAAGGAATGATCTGACCGACGACTCCTAGCGGCTCATGGAAATGATACGCGACAGTGTCTTGATCGAGTTCGCCAGCTGATCCCTCTTGTGCGCGGATCGCAGCTGCAAAATATCGAAAGTGATCGATCGCAAGTGGAATATCGGCATTGAGAGTCTCGCGAATTGGCTTTCCGTTATCCCATGTCTCTGCGACGGCAATCGACTCAAGATTTGCTTCCATGCGATCTGCAATTTTGTTGAGAATTATTGCGCGAGCAGTCGCGGAGGTCTTTCCCCAAGCACGAGATGCGGCATGTGCGGCATCAAGTGCTGCATCAATATCTGCTGCATTTCCGCGAGCAATCTCACAGAAAACTTTTCCTGTTACGGGGGTGATGTTTTCAAAGTACTGACCTGATGATGGTTTTACATATGCGCCACCGATCCAATGATCGTAACGAGTTCTAAAAACCGCTTTGCTTCCATCAAGCCCTGGTGCAATGTAATCCGTCATATCCACTCCTTTGGTGACGTGCCCACTTGCTCGTCGTTAATAAACTTACGCCCGCCTCAGTTGAATTGCTCGGTGAATTTGAGCAAATGGAGGAGCGGGCAAAGAGGGGTAGTGAGGAGTGGTGAAGAGCTACCTCGTAGGGATCAAAAGGCGCGTACCAGCGGCGAGATCGGTGGAGAGGAGGCGATTGACCTTGACGATCTGATCTAGAACAGTGCTCACATCCCGGTTCCCAGCAACGATTGCAGCAATCGACCAGAGAGACTCCCCCGGTGCTAAAACTATTTGGATATAGCCAGCTGTTGCCGCTGAACTTCTTGCTGGGGTTGTGCCCGCCTGTGATGAAGTTGAGAGAGCGGTTCCTTCGGAGGCATGGCTCACTGCGCTAAAACCAGCGCCAATCACCACTAATAGCGACCCTGATGCTAGTACGCGAAGCAGATTGCGGCCGCGTCGGGTGAGTTGTAGATCTACCATTTTAGTTACCATCTTTCAATCAACGCTGTTCGAGGGGATTCGAACAGTTGTTCTAATGAGAAAGATACCCCAGACCACCGACATCGGCAACATTTTTCCGAACAAATGTTCGACAAATAAAAGATCCGGGGGTACCCTTAATCCATGGCTAAAAACTCACTCCCCCTCGAGGCGGTCGCCGAGATCCTGCCCCTAACGCGCTCGACCCAACTGACCCAACGCCAGCAGCTCATCCTCAAAGTAATCAAAGAAGCGGTCGCGAGCCAGGGATTTCCGCCTAGCATGCGAGAGATTGGCGAAGCGGCGGGTCTAGCCTCGCCAGCCTCTGTTAAGTACCAGCTCGAAGAGCTCGAAAAGAAGGGCTTTATCAAGCGGAAGGCGACCAATGCCCGCTCCCTCGAACTCTCGATCCCTGACGATCAGCTCCCACCAGCGAAAGGGACGGTCATCCCGCTCCTTGGAACGATCGCCGCTGGATCGCCGATTCTCGCCCAGCAAGAGGTTGAGGATCGCTTCACTCTCCCTGAAGAATTTGTTGGCCAAGGCGAACTCTTCATGTTGAAGGTCAAGGGCGATTCGATGGTCGATGCGGCAATCTGCGATGGTGACTACGTTGTTATCCGAGCACAGAAATTTGCCGAACAGGGCGAGATTGTCGCAGCGATGATTGATGGTGAAGCGACAGTCAAGAGCTTCTCACAGCGAGATGGCCACTACTGGTTACTTCCAGCAAATGATCAATATGCGCCGATCCCGGCAGATACGGCAGAGATTCTCGGCAAGGTGACCGCGGTACTTCGTAGCATCCGTTAGATGAGAAGCGCTACCGCAACAAAGTAGCCAGGCGGAGAATCAGCCACGATGCCGGTGATACCGCTGATACCGCTGATTGCTTCGCCGTAGTAGAAACCCGATTAAGAGTATTGGGCTACCGGCTGATCGTTAATTTCTCAACCTGAACCCCAGTAACCTCACCGATGAGTTCAAAATCTTTATCTATGTGCAGCACTGTAAATCCACAGAGCCGGGCCGTAGTGGCAATCATCAAATCTGCCAGCGATGGTGCTCGATGTTGGCCCTTCTTCGCCAAGAGTTGCAGTGATTGCCACGCCAATTCTTCAATCGCTGGCGTCAGCCCTTCGAGCGGCATCTTCGATATCGGAGGGCTCGTCATTGCTTTATTTAAATCTGCACCCGACCGAGCCGAATACCCAACTTCAAGACGGGTAATTGTCGATAGATGAACGAGCCCATCATTGATTCGCTCTGCCCATTTGGCAGCGTCCGGTGAATCTGCCAACCGCACCAGCGCCGATTTATCTATAAGCCAGCCTGCTACTTCCACGCACCACCCATAATTTCTTCATCTCCCAGATCTGGAAGCAGCTGTACCAACGCAGCTAAGTGTTCTTCAGTCACAGATTCGGTCGAGACCGCGACCTCGCGTGAAATAGTGCGGCGCAAGAACTCAACCCGAGATAGTCCCAGTGAAACTGCCTTGGCATCCAAGGCTGTGACGAGTTCTGCAGGAACATCGCGTATCAGTAAATCAGCCATGGAAGCGCCTCCTTGTGTTGTGATATCAGAGGATATCACTTTTTCATCGAGCCGTTAATTCAGCCTTGAAGCTATCGGTGACAGTCTCAAATGCGACAAAAAAGAGGTAATCCTTTACTCTTCGTCGATGGTTTCACTCTCGGGGCAACTCTGATCAAAATGTCCGATGCCGTGAGTCGTAGCACGAGGGTAGTAGTGTTGGGCTTCGACCCTCTGCACAGCGCTGGCCTCTCACAGCTCTTCGAATCAATCAATGTAAAGATCGATTTTCAAACGATGGTGCAGCCGTCGGTGGTAGAGAGTAGTAATGATGGATACTCCTTCCATCTCTTTCTCCTCACTCCCCAGAATTTCTCGCTACTGATCCCGCGCATGAAGAGGGAGCGGGCTGCGAATCCGAGCAAGATTCACATCTTGGTGAGCGATGTACCAAGTCTGAGCTTCTTAGGTTTAACGAAGGAAAATTTTCCTCCTGAAACAATCTTTTTTACACTTACGGATCTACTCACAGTCATAACTTCAGCTATCCCCGGCGAAGCTGGCGAGATAAAATTCAGCCAGCGCCGAGCAGTGGATTCTTTCTTTGGCCGCGGTGGCTTAACGAGTGATCAGGTAACTCTTTTATTACTTATAGCGCAAGGAAATACCAATACCGAGATTGCGAAGGTAATGGATCTATCGGAAAAGGGAGTGGAGTCGGCGATCAAACGCCTCGCTCTCAAGCTTGATTGCGTTCGTTCATCACCAGAACAACAAAATTTACGCATTCTTATTGGCCGGCGTTATGCGCAATTGCTTGGCGTCTTGTAATCCACCCAGGTAAGTGATCTGTCGAAAGAAAAACCCCGCCAGCTCCTGCCCTGTTCGGCTTATAGTGTTGCTAGTAGTAGCGCACTTTTAGGGGTGAAATGACATAACCCCTGGTTTCTCACATGAGAAGCCGGGGGTTATTTTTTTGGAAATGGGAGGGCGGTCAGTTCTTTGATGCTCTGCAAGACTCATATCCGAGCTAAGGGCAATCGATAGTTTTAGTTTTTTATTGAAGCCGAACAGGGGAGTTTTGCTACGCGCTTATTCCGAGGTTAGGTGCTTGCTCTTCGCGCTCGTAAACCATTCTGAGTTGAAGTGCCGACATAACTCTTTTGATTGTGGAGTAGGTAGGGTTCAACTTTCCCTGCTCCAAACGACTTAGATCTGCCTGGGTAATCTCAGCCAGTTGGGCCAGGGCTGTTTGAGAAAGTGCGAGCTCCTCACGGCGCTTGGCAATAACTTCACCTAGTCCAAAAACCTCTTCATACTCTGCCTCAACCTGAGCTGCGAAGCCCTCGGCGAACTTTTTTAGGTCAGGATCGGCGAGCATATAGGAGGTATCGACTACATCCTTGTATGAGCGAGTCATTTCTTTCCCCTTTCTCTAGTACTTGGTTATGTGCTCTAACACATACTATGCCAATCAAGAACAAAAAAGCAAGTATCTGAGACCTATTTCTTTTTGGCCTGCCGCTGGATCAACTTTTGACGCTCTTTGTGCTCCGACAGCAGTGTACGAGCTATTCCAATCTCTTTGTCTTGGCGTTTCTCGCTGTCGTCCCTCTTTTTGTCATACCCGCCTAGGAGCAGCACGATCCGAGAACCCTCTACCGCAAAGAATACGCGCAATAGAACATCCTTTCCATCAGAAAACTGCGGAGGTATGGGAAGGCCGAGCTCATTACAAATCGTTGCCAAGGGCTTTCCAATCTTGAACTCATACAAGCCTCTTTTTAGATTCCGCCCAAATTTCGGAGAAGCGCAAACATTATGACCTTGCTTTGCGAGGACATTCTCTACGGAAATATCTAAAGCGGCCCGCGTGTACGGATCAAGTGAAGCACGAAAAGTCTCGTACGGAACCGTGCCATCGGCTCGGTCGTGGATTTCAAGGGTCCAATCACCCGGACCTGGCTCCGGCTCACGACTGCTCTTACGGGGGAACATATTTCACAAGTCTAATCGGAGCTTGAGCGCGAAGGCACAAGTTCGGCAGGTTGCTGGCCAACTAACACCGCTCTTAGAAACCATTGCCTACTCAATTTCTCTCCTATTAATGATGCGTATCGTCGGAACCGAGTGCTGCCTAGAGTGCAAATTGAAACTAGCAATCAGAAATCCCGGCTCCTCCATTAGGAAGAACCGGGATTTCTATGTTTATTGATTGGAATTCACCAACCAAACTGCGCTACCCCAACAACACTATAAGCCGAACAGGGCTCCTGCTAGCGGGGTTTTCCGTTAGATCCACTCCCTCGATAAGAAGTGGTCTACTTCAAACTATTTAGTAGTGAGCTTTGAAGAGTGGATATCCTTCATCGCTTGAATCACGAAGGAATCTGTATAGGTCGCTCCCAGATTAATCGCAGCGTATTGAGCCTGACTCCAAAACCCGCCAGCGAGTTTTCCAAAGCCATCGATCTTTTGGACCGAAGCCGGTCCGCCAGCAGGCATACGACCAGAAGGGTTATACATAACCTTCTCATCGTTCAAGGCCTTGATATAGAGATCTTTTCCAGGACCAGCGTAATAATCAGCTGGGACCTTATCTGTGATCTGAGCAGCAGTGTGAGTATCGATGAAGTAAGAAGTATCCATCATTGCATCGACAACTTTCTGCACGAGATCCTTATGTGCATTGATCCAATCGGTACGACCATAAACACAGGTAGCAGGATATGGTCCGCCCAATGCAGCACGGGTCAATGATCCGTAACGCATATCAACGAGCACGTATCCAAGGCCCCGACTGAGAACCGTTGAAATTGTTGGCTCTGTCGTCATACCGCAATCGATCGCCTTATTAGTCATTGCTGCGATAAAGGTATTTCCTGCACCTGCAACAAATGAGTGCATATCTTTGGCCGGAACCTTTGCGCGCTTTCCAAGCGAGAGCGTAAGGAAGTTGGTCGATGAGCCAAATCCTGTTACTCCCAAGCTCGCTCCGCCCTTCCAATCTGCCGGAGAGTTAATTTTCCCCTTAAGATCGATACGACAGAGTTCAGCTTCGCCTGGTGATTGCAAGAGTTGGGCAACAGATTCGGTCGCTTTACCCTTTGTTTGTAGATCAATTGTGTGATCGTAGAAGCCGAGTACAAGATCTACCTGGCCGGCAAGCATGTCATCTTCAGCTGATGCACCAGCTGCCTCATCGGTAAGTACAACGTTTACGCCATACTTTTTATACGTTCCTAGGACTTCTGAGAGCTTGGCATGGATGTAAATCTGCTTGCTCAGCCCTCCTACCTCGATCTTTACTGTTGGCAGATCGGCCTTTGCGACCTGAGTGCCAACCAATGTAAGGCCGAGAGCTGCCACAGAAAGTAGCGCTAACGCCTTTCTTGATTTGATCATCCTTGCTCCTTTGCTCGGTTTTTCTCTTCTAGAACTCTTATAGCTCCAGACCAGAAATTTGTGTGGGCCGCCACTTAAGGAGCCGGTTCTCTACCTTGGTAATCAACCATTCTGCTGAGAGCGCCATGATGGCGATTAAAATCATTGCGGCATAGACGCCATTCGGATTGAAAGTTCCTTGTGCTGTTGCGATCAAGAGCCCCAGGCCGCGCTGTGCGCCAAGAAATTCGCCAACAATTGCTCCGATCAAGGCGAAGCCAAAGCTCACATGCATTGATGCGGTAATCCATGAGAGCGCCGAAGGGATGACCACGTTGCGAGTAACTTGACGCTCACTCGCCCCAAGAAGTCGAGCATTCGCAATGAGTTTGGTATCCGCTTCGCGCGTTCCTTGAAAGGCATTGAAGAAGACCGGGAAGAAGACGAGCACAAAGGCCAGTGCTACCTTCGATATCGACCCAAGACCAAGCCAGATAGTGAAGATCGATCCCAAAACAACGCGCGGGATGGAGTTCGAGACCTTTATATATGGCGCAAAAATATCGGCAGCAGTTCGATTGCGACCAAGAAAGATACCGAAGATGACTCCGAGTACAACCCCGGAGATAAAGCCGTACGTTGCTTCATAGAGCGTAACCCAAGCATTGATCCAGAGTGAACCAATCGAAGTACCATCTCGAATCCACGTCATCAATTGCGACCAGACACCAGTTGGCTTTCCATAGAAGAATGGATCCAGAATTTTCTTATCCGTGAGGAATTGCCATGAGCCAATAAGGAGGGCTGCGAAGGCAAATTGGAAGACCGTTATTTTTGCTCGGGCAATCCGAGCACGAGATCTAATCGTCTCATCACTCAGAAAATCTTCATTCACTACCTGCTCTACTGCTTTGCTCATTTCGAAAATCCCTTTCCAGGAGCCACTAATTGTCGCTGGTAAGCAAGATCAACCTCTTCTCGCAAGACCCCCCAAATATTTTGATAGATCTCAAGAAACTTCGGATCAAAACGAACTTCTCGTGCAGTGCGGGGCCGTGGAAGATCAATCCTGAAATCCGCTTTTACTTGGGCCGGCCCAGCAGTCAAAACAATGACACGATCAGAGAGCGCGATCGCTTCTTCCAGGTCATGCGTGACAAAGAGAACGGTCGCTCGCGTACTCTCCCAGAGGCGCATAAGTTCATCGGTCATGATCGCCCGAGTCTGCACATCGAGTGCGCTGAAGGGTTCGTCCAATAAGAGCAGACTTGGTTCATTGATCAAGCATTGTGCCAAGGCAACACGCTTCTTCATACCACCAGAAAGTTGGTGTGGATAATTCAACTCGAAGCCAGCAAGACCGACTGTTGCGATCCATTTTTTTACGAGCTCATCTATATTCTCTCGACCCCGGAACTTTGGACCAATCGCAACATTGTTATAAACATTCATCCACGGAAAAGTTGAATCATGTTGAAAGACAAAGCCGGTGGAGGTATCTATATCTGTGACTACTTTAGAACCAACTTCAACTGTGCCAATACTCGGTTTTTCCAGACCTGCAAGCAAGGTCAGGGCGGTGGACTTGCCACACCCCGTGGGTCCAACGAGTGAGACAAACTCACCTGGTGCGATATCAATATCTAAGCTAGATAAAGCTTGATACCAGCCACCATTCGATGTTCGAAATCGCTTTGAGACATTGGTAAATTTTGCAGATGCGCCTGTAGCCATGTTTCAACCCTAAGTGGGGTTGTTAGTGGGAAGTGCCTTTATAACAAAAGTGAGATGCTAAAAATCCTTACCGAGGGTTTTGCTCGTTTTGCTCACTCCCCCTTCAAAGCTCTTACATCAGCTGACTTTTCTGTGCAGACTAGGCAAGTGAAGAGCTGGCGAGTGTCATTAACTAAGGTTGCTACGAATCGAACTTTTATCGTCTTTCTCGCCGCCGCCCTCGGACTCTTATTAACCTTCAATATCGCAAAAAATGTCGAAGAGAACCAATATAAAGAGCGTGCGCTGACTGTTGCTGAGTCAGTCGCATCGATTCCGCTGGTCGCTGATTTGGTTGAAGGAGGTGATCCGCAACATGAACTTCAAACTCTCGCCGAACGTATTCGCCATCAAACCGGCGCCACCTACATTGTTATCACAGATCATGATGGCATCCGTTTCAGTCACCCAAATTCACTCTTAATTGGCCAGCGAATCGACGGTCTCTTATTTGCGCTCGAAGGAAAGTCGTACACAACACTCAATAATGGAACGCTCGGAACCTCTGCAAATGGAAAGACACCGATTTACAATATGCAAGGGAAGATTGTTGGTTTAGTTTCTGCCGGATTTTTAATTAGTAATTTCTCACACGAGACAACCTATCTACGCCAATCATTTCTCTTATACGGTCTCGGGGTCATCATCCTCGGCTTTTTCCTCGCTGAATTCTTATCGCGGAGGTTGCGATCACGTAAAGGCCAGATTGAACTTACGGAGATGCGGCTAAAATATCAAGAGCGAGAGGCAATGCTCCACGCGATCAAGGAGGGCGTCATTAGCTTCAGCCCACAGCATAAAGTTCTCCTGATCAACGATGAAGCCTGCCGCTTACTCAATCTCTCCCCCGACGTCGTCGGAAAATTTATTCAAGATCTACTCCCCCCTAGCCGACTGCTCGACCTTCTTGAAGGTGAGATCGCACAAGGTGACGACGAGCTCCTCCTGAATGAAAACTTCTCGCTTCGTGTCAATCACCGATCGGTACGGCAACTAGGACGGGATATTGGTTCAATCGTGACCATTCGAGATCGTACCGAGCACGTTGACTTACTCCGAGAGATTGATAGCGTAAAAAATCTTACGGACGCTCTTCGGGGACAACAACATGAGTATGCCAATCGCATCCATACTGTGACTGGGCTCCTTGAATTGGATCGCATGAATGAAGCGCTGCTCTATCTCGGTGAAATCTCATCTATCGAAGGAAATCTTGCAGAAACCCTCACCAACCGGATAGCCAACTCAACGATCGCTGCACTCTTGCTAGCAAAGACGGCAATTGCACGCGAGAAGGGCATCACGCTCACCGTCCACGCCGAAACGCCCTTTGATGATCTCGAGATTGGCATCAATGCTCAAATTACTATCATCGGAAATCTGATCGATAATGCGATCGAAGCAGCGACAGGGGTAGAAGATGGGGCAGTCGTAATTTCTTTCACGCAGCATGACAAAATCTACAAGAGCATCGAAGTAAGAGATAACGGACACGGTCTCCCAGAACCAGACCCAGATATCGTTTTCGAAGATGGTTTCTCGACCAAACCGACCGCAACCCATGGTCACCGGGGCCATCGTGGCCTGGGCCTAGCGATCGTCAATCGCCTCGTGCGACAGGCAAAGGGAAGTATTTCTTGTATCAATGATGATGGGGCTGTCTTCTTCGTGAAACTTCCCGTGAAACAATCATCAGATGATTAGCGTGCTCATTGTCGAGGATGACTATAGAGTCGCCGAAATCAACGCCGCATATGTTGAAAGTGTCGAAGGATTTGAAGTGATCGGAAAGGCAAGCTCCGCAGCACTAGCCTTCGACCGAATCGTCGAAGATAGCCCGGATCTCATTCTCTTAGACCTCTATCTTCCAGATGAACATGGACTTGCTCTCTACGCACGGCTCAAACAATTACCTGTCCACGCACAAGTCGATGTCTTTGTAATAACGGCGGCGAGAGATTCTCAAAGTGTTCGCGAAGCGCTCCAACTTGGTGCCGCGAATTACCTGGTGAAACCATTCACACAGCGTCAGCTCTCTGAACGACTTCTGGCCTATCGGGGCGCCTTTGAACGCCTACAGGATTCTCATGAAGTATCGCAGGCAGAAGTCGATCAGGTGAGCGCCCTTTTGCGTGGTACGCCGATCCCGCCATCGGTCTTCTCAGGAAATCCAACGACTCTCGCTATCTTTGAACATCTCCAAAGTTGCAGTGAAGCTCTCAGCGCCAGCGAGCTTGCTCAAGGGCTTGGCATTAGCCGAGCGACCGCCCAGCGTTATCTCTCGCAGTTGGTTGATCGAAAGTTGCTCACCTTAGAACTTCAATACGGAACTGCAGGACGACCCATTCACAAGTATCGATTGATCCAACCCTCGTAATTACCTATCTAAGCGGCCGCGAGCAAGTACTCCAGAACTCCCCATCAATACCGCGAGAGCGATAAATACCGCGCTCGAACCAAAGCCACCCGCGATGAGACCAGCGATTGCTGGCAGGAGAAACTGTCCAAGACGATTTCCAGCCAACCGCACAGATATTGCAAAGGAACGCTCCTCATCCTTAGATCTACGCGAGACCCAAGCCATCGTCATCGGTTGCCCCACGCCGAGTGAGAGCCCTGCTACTCCAATAATTACCGCGAGGAATATTACATTCGGTGAGAAGATCGCGACGATGCAACATATCGACGAGATCGCAATACTGCTGATCAAAAGTCGAGAGTAACCAATCCGTTCGGTCATCTTTCCAAGGCCGATCCGCGAGAGCATGGATGATGCTGCACGAAGTGCTAAAACTATTCCGATTGCTCCTGATGAAAAGCCTCGCTCCTTGCCAAAAACTGGTAAGAAGACGACAAGAACATCGACACTTGATGAGATAGCCAAGCTGGCAAACATTGCTATCTTCATTCCAGGGTTGGCTAATAGTGCAAATAAGGTGATCGCTGCTCTCGATTCCTCGGCGCTCACACCCACTGTTGGGGCGAGCGGAATGCCGAGGAAGGCAATACCCATGCCGAAGAGGGCTAGAACTGCGCCGGCGAGAAAGGCGCGATCGAGATGTGTCGGGAGAACACCGTGCGATCCCGAGACGACAGCACCGATCAGTGGACCGACCAACTGGCCGAGCGCGGCGCTAAAGGTGTAGTAACCAAAGTACTGCTCATAGCCTTGCCTCGGGCTTCGATTGGCAAAAAGTGCTTGTGCGCCAGCCATGCAGAGCAGTTGCGCACTACCCAGTACCGCTACTGCAAAAACCATTCCAATGATTGAATTTGTGAAGATGAGCGCGAAAGTAGATGCTGCAATCAGGGCTGTACCCAGCACGATGAATCTGCCCTCGCCGTGATGGTTGATCCAACGGCCAAGCGGAATGGCGATCAAGAGGGGAAAGAGCGCATAGATAGCACCAAAACTTCCGACCACAAAATTGCTGGCATGCAGGCTCAAAAGTTTGTACGAGATCATTGGCCGAGTCAGATATGTGCTCGCCTGGATCAGAACTGAATTAAGTAGCGTTGCGAGCATCCAATGAGGGACTCGAGGCGCAACCTTCATGATCGAGAGCCTAGTGCTTAACTCCTACGAATCGCGGTAGTAAACCGACACCGATCGTTGAGATCGCGATGAAGAAAAATCTCTTCAAAATCATTACTCAGCGCTTCTGCGAAGGCGGGACCTTGAATCTCATTATGTTCGCAGGCAAAGAGCCCGCCAGGTTTCAATAACCGTGATGCTGCGGCAATAAATTCATAAGGAATAGCCATTCCGTCGGTCGATCCCCCAAAGAGAGCTTGTGTCGGCTCGTGCAACAACTCTGCCGGTAACTCTTGACCCACGGGTACGTATGGTGGGTTTGCCACAACTACATCACATTTGACTCCAACAAGAGCATCGGCAGCAGATGCATGAATGACGCGGATCGGTAGATCAAACTTCGCAATATTTTGATTAAGCCAGATAAGCGCCGCGCTCTCTTTTTCAACAGCGACGACTCTCACCTCTCGCTTCTTGGCAGTCTCACTTACTAACGAGATTGCGATCGCTCCGCTGCCCGACCCTAGATCGACGATGCTGATGGGATCTACATATCGATGGAGCTGATGTAATACTTCATCGACGAGAAGTTCAGTTTCGGGGCGAGGAATAAGTACTCCTTCTCCAACGTCAAAGCTCAAATAACGAAAATGAGCTTCGCCAATAATGTACTGGGTTGGCCGACCGAGCAGACGTTCTGATATCGCTTCATCGAATTCCTCTGAAATCCTTATGAGATCTTCAGCGGGTAAATCAATAGCCTGAGAGTGAAGCTCCATCCGTGAAATTCCCAGTAGGTGTGCCAGTATTAATTCAGCATCAACCAAGGATATTTTGGTTACTGCTAACCGTTCTTTACCAAATCGAAGCAACTGGCCAATGTCTGAAGCCATTACTCGCCCGGTGTCGCCAAACGTTCTGCTTTATCGGCAGATAAGAGAGCGTCGATAACAGGATCGAGTTCCCCATTAAGAACCGAATCAAGATTTGAAGCTTTAAAATTCACTCGATGATCAGAGAGACGATTCTCTGGGAAGTTGTAGGTACGGATCCGTTCTGAACGATCCACCGACTTCACCTGGGACTTACGCTGGGCCATTGCCTCGGCATCTGCCTGTTCTTGGGCATGTGCCAGCAGGCGGGCACGAAGAATTCGGAGCGCAGAATCTTTATTTTGGAGCTGCGATTTCTCATTTTGGCAGGAGACGACAACCCCGGTAGGCAGATGGGTAATGCGTACCGCCGAGTCAGTCGTATTCACCGATTGACCTCCTGGGCCAGACGAACGGTAGACATCGATGCGGAGATCTTGTTGGCGAATTTCTACATCGACTTCATCAGCTTCGGCGAGAATAAGAACACCTGCGGCCGAGGTATGGATCCTGCCTTGCGATTCAGTTTCGGGAACTCGCTGTACCCGGTGAACCCCGCCCTCGAACTTTAATTTTGCATAAGGCGATTGACCAATTTCGGCGACACCCTTTGATTTTACCGCCATCGAGATTTCCTTATAACCGCCCATCTCCGATTCGGCATAATCAATAATCTCAGTCTTCCAATTCCGCTTCTCTGCATACCGTTGATACATCCGAAGCAGGTCTCCCGCAAAGAGCGCTGATTCATCACCACCAACGCCAGCTTTAATTTCAAGAATAACATCACGATCATCATTGGGATCGCGTGGGAGCAAGAGCTCCTCCATCTTCTCACCTGCAGCATCGAGCGTGAGCTGTAAAGCGGGAAGTTCTTCAGCAAAGAGGGGATCTTCTGCGGCGAGTTCTTTCGCTGCCACAAGATCATCTTCAGCAGACTTATATGCCCGGTAGCCACCGATGACGGGACCGAGCTGAGCATAACGCTTGCCAAGTTTACGGGCCTTGTCTTGATCGGAATGGATCGATGGATCGGCGAGCTCTCGCTCCAGCTCTTCATATTCAGCGAGCAGCGCCGGGATAGTACCGAAGCGTTCGGCCATTTCTCACTCCTTCGCTCAATGAAATTACTCGTCCATAATCAGGCAATAAAAAAGACCCCACGCACCACGATGGGTGCGAAGTGGGGTCTTTGAAGGAAGCTACTTTTTTCCGAAACGCTTTTCGAACGCTGCAACACGGCCGCCAGTATCTAGGATACGTTGCTTGCCGGTATAGAACGGATGGCATACGGAACACACTTCAACATAAATTGAACCAGAGGCCTTAGTGGACTTGGTCGTGAAAACTTCACCACAACCGCAGGTCACGGTCGTGTCGATATATTCTGGGTGAATCTCTGGCTTCATAAGTAATCCTTTATATGGAAGTGGCTGGGTCCGTCTTGCTTAGCTCTGCCCTGGGGCAAAGTGAGAGCCGGTGAACCAGTAGGTATGACGCGAATCCTACCCAAGGCCCGGGCGATCTGTAAAAAATGAGCCTACTTGCCATCCCCATCTGCCGTCGTCTTCTGGATCTGCATCAAGAATTCAACGTTCGACTTTGTGCCCTTCATCTTGTCAAGCAAGAGTTCGAGCGCCTGTTGGCTATCGAGTGCGTGCAAGACGCGGCGCAGCTTCCAGACAATGCTGAGCTCTTCGGTGCCCATGAGAATCTCCTCTTTACGCGTACCCGAAGCATCGACATCGACCGCTGGGAAGATTCGCTTATCAGCAAATTTACGATCGAGCTTAAGCTCCATATTTCCAGTGCCCTTGAACTCTTCAAAGATCACTTCATCCATCTTTGATCCAGTTTCAACAAGTGCAGTGGCGAGAATGGTGAGCGATCCACCATTTTCAATATTACGGGCAGCACCGAAGAATTTCTTTGGTGGGTAGAGCGCTGCTGAGTCAACGCCACCCGAGAGAATACGGCCTGATGCGGGAGCAGAAATATTATAAGCACGGCCAAGACGAGTGATCGAATCGAGAAGAACCACAACATCGTGGCCAAGTTCGACAAGACGCTTTGCACGTTCAATCGCAAGTTCGGCGACAGAGGTGTGATCATCGGCTGGGCGATCAAAGGTTGAGGCGATAACTTCACCCTTCACACTTCGCTGCATATCAGTTACTTCCTCTGGGCGTTCATCCACGAGGACAACCATGAGGTGGCACTCTGGGTTATTCGTTGTGATCGCATTCGCAATCGCCTGAAGAACCATGGTCTTACCAGCCTTAGGTGGTGAGACGATCAAACCGCGTTGCCCTTTTCCGATTGGTGAGATGAGGTCAATCACGCGAGTCGTAAGAATATTTCCTTCAGTCTCAAGGCGTAGTCGCTCCTGTGGGTACAGCGGCACAAGCTTTGCAAATTCGACTCGGTTCCGTGACTCTTCTGGATCTGTTCCATTTACCGTATCGAGTCTGACGAGTGCGCTGAATTTCTCTTTCCGTTCACCCTCGTGCGGCTGACGCACCTGTCCAGTAATGACATCACCCTTGCGTAGGCCGTAACGTCGAACTTGTTGCTGAGATACATAGACATCGTTTGGCCCAGCGAGATAACCAGTGGTCCGAATAAATGAATACGAATCTAAAATATCGAGTAGACCGGCTACTGGAAGAAGGACATCATCTTCCGAGATCTGAACTTCGCGTTCGTTGCGCTCGGGTCGGTCTTGTCGGTCACCGCGATCAGGACGGTCGTTACGGTCGCGGAATCGATTACGGTCGCGGCCGCCACCACGGCCCCGGTCGTTTCTATCGTTGCGATCGTTTCTGTCGGTTCGGTCGCGTCGATCGCTACTTGGACGCTCGCTACCTGGACGCTCGCTACCTGGACGCTCGTTATTGACGCGCTCGTCGCTATCGGATCGTGGTGGAATTGAATCTTCAAGCTCGTCGTCAATCGAACTATCCTCTCGACCCTTTGCTGCCGATCCCGAATTTTTCTTGTTGCGTGCCTCTTGTCGGGCTAGGCGCTTATCTTCACGCTCTTGCTTTGCAGCTTCGCGGTTTGCCGCCTGAAGATCGGCGATACCTTGAACGAGGTCACCCTTACTCAACTTTGTTGCGCCATCGATGCCGAGTGAACCGGCAACTTTTTTAAGCTCGGTGACGGTCATTGCCGATAATTCGCCAGAATCCTTCTTGGCTTTAGCGGGCTTTTCGGCCGTAGCTGTAACTGTTGGTGACATGCTTTCCTTAATGTGGATGTTGTAAAGGGCTTCAGTGCAACCGAAGCGATCCTTTGTAAGAGAGAACTTCTCTATAAATTTTTGATTATTGTTCTAGCTATTTCTTTTTATTTCGGCTTGATGTCTTAAGCGTTCTTCGCCTCAGATGTTTCCGGCGGGCTTTACGACTCCCAAAAGATAGCACATCCGACCATATTTACCCAAAATTAAGCCTGCAGATAGCCCCTGTGGCTAATCGCCAGGGTCTTGGCCGTAAAGCCCGTCCCAGCCGATGCGATCATCTCTTCAACTTCGGTCATGTTTCCAGTGTGCAAGACCAATACCGATGGGCCAGCGCCAGAGATCATGGCAGCAACGCCTGCCGCTCTCAATCGATTCACGAGTTCAAGACTCTTGGGCATTCCACTTCCGCGATACTGCTGGTGAAGATGATCTTCGGTCGCCGTTAGAAGTAGGTCAGGACGAAGTGAGAGTGCATGCACCAAGAGCGCTGCCTTGCCAGCATTCATTGCAGCTGCCGAATGTGGAACTGTCTCTGGCAACATCTTGCGGGCTTTCGCTGTGGCGAAGCCAGCTGAAGGAATAAAGGCGAGCGCGTTTATCTTCTCATGCACTGAAATATTTACCGCTCTTCCCCGACCATTCTCCAACCAGGCAATCGTCGCCCCACCTAAAACTGCGGCTGCCACATTATCGGGATGACCTTCGAGTTCAGTTGCTAGTTCAATCATCTTTTCATCACTCAATAGAGTTTCACCGCCATGGACAAGAGCACGCGAGAGTGCCAATCCCCCAACAATCGCGGATGAGCTAGAGCCAAGACCTCGAGAATGCGGAGTTACATTAAGAGCTCGCAGCGCGATGCCACGAGGCTTCTGTCCCATATATTCAAATCCGCAGAGCATGGCACGGACCACAAGATTGTGCTTATCTTTTTTAATCTCTTCGGAGCCTTCACCGCTCACATCTACATCAAAGATCGCCTCATCAAGAAGCTTTGCAGCGTAACGATCCCGAAGATCGAGCGCGAGCCCAAGTGTGTCAAAGCCCGGTCCCAAGTTTGCCGACGTTGCAGGGACGCTCACTTGCGCCAAAGTTGCTTTGAAGGTGAGGCGATTTGTTGTCATCAAAAGCTCCTATAAGCCCATTGCCTGCGCAGCGGCGGCAACATCAACAGGTACAACAATCGGTGCAATTGCAGAATCGAGGATATGCCCAACATCTTTCAATCCGTTACCAGTTACAGTAATGACGATTTTTTTATTCTTAGGAAGTTTGCCAAGTGCCTGCATCTTAAAGAGACCAGCTATGCCAGCGGCCGAAGATGGTTCAACGAAGATGCCCTCTTGTGCAGCTACCAAGCGGTATGCAGTCAGGATCTCGTCATCCGTCACTGAATCTATAAGGCCACCAGAATTATCACGAGCTGCGATTGCCTGATCCCATGAAGCCGGGTTTCCGATTCGGATTGCGGTTGCGAGAGTTTCGGGGTTCGCTACTGGATGGCCCAGGACGAGCGGTGCAGCACCGGCAGCTTGAAAACCCCACATCTGCGGTAGTCGCTTGGAAACTTTATCTGAGTAGTACTCGTTATAGCCCTGCCAATACGCAGTGATATTCCCGGCATTACCTACTGGGAGAACATGAATATCTGGTGCATCCCCCAAAAGATCTACAACTTCAAATGCCGCAGTCTTCTGACCTTCAATACGGTAAGGATTGACTGAGTTCACAAGTGCCACCGGATAATCTTTCGAAAGTTCGCGGGCCAGATTGAGGCAATCATCGAAATTTCCATCAACTTGAATTAATCGCGATCCGTGTGCAATTGCTTGGGCAAGCTTGCCCATCGCGATCTTCCCCTGGGGAATAAGAACAACCGGAATCATGCCGGCCCTTCTGGCATATGCCGCAGCCGCTGCAGAGGTATTTCCGGTCGAAGCGCAAATGACTGCCTTTGCACCATCTTCAGCTGCTTTGGAGATCGCCATAGTCATTCCACGATCTTTAAATGATCCAGTTGGGTTGGTTCCTTCGACTTTAAGCCAGACATCATTGCCCAGCATTTCAGAGAGTGTGCAGGTGGCGACAAGTGGTGTCCCGCCTTCACGCAATGAAATAACGGGGGTCTTGGAAGAGACCGGTAAGCGATGACGATATTCCTCGATAACGCCGCGCCATTGATGCGCACCGCTTATCTTGGAGGCAAAGATTCCCATTAACGAATTCCTTCCACGCGAATAACGCTCACAACTTCAGAGACAGCGGCAAGTTCTGCAAGGTCCTTGACGGTATTAGCAAGATCAGACTCTGATCCGATATGGGTCATGATGGTAAGTTCGGCATTATTGCCAGCTCCACTTTGGCGAACTGTCATGATTGAGACATCATGAGCCGCGAAAGTTTGTGCTACAGCTGCGAGAACACCAGAACGATCTGAAACATGAAGGCGAATCAAATATCGAGTTCGTGCGAGCCCAATCGGTGCAATATCTAAGTCGGCATAATCTGTCTCTGTTGGCCCGAGACTTCCCTCGTTGCGATTTCTTGCTACCGCAACTAAATCACCAAGAATCGCTGAAGCGGTTGGAGCGCCGCCAGCACCTCGACCATAGAACATAAGCTCGCCAGCAGATTCGCACTGAACGAAGACTGCGTTGAAAGCTTCCCGGACAGAGGCAAGTGGGTGGGTCTTGGGGATCGCGGTCGGGTGGACGCGAACGGTGATGGTCTCTTCCTTCGAACCATGAGCTTCATTAGCCTCAGCGATCGCTAGCAGCTTAATCACAAAGCCCATGTCTTGGACGACTGCAACATCTTCGGCGGTAATTTTAGTGATTCCTTCACGGTACACATCAGCATCTGTCACCACGGAGTGAAAAGAGAGCCCCGCTAAAATTGCAGCTTTTGCTGCGGCATCGAATCCCTCGATATCGGCGGTTGGATCAGCTTCGGCATATCCAAGGGATTGAGCCTCTTTCAGCGCATCGGCAAATGAGACCCCAGGATGTTCGTGCATTTTGGTAAGAATAAAGTTGGTGGTTCCGTTGATAATTCCCATCACGCGTTCGACGTGATCTCCGACGAGTGATTCGGCAAGTGGGCGTAAAATTGGGATCGCGCCAGCTACCGCAGCCTCGTAATAGAAATCAACATCAGCTTCATCAGAAGCGTGGAAAAGTTCTGCGCCATGGTGGGCAAGCAGCGCCTTGTTAGCGGTTACAACGGCCTTGCCGTTTTTCATCGCAGTCAAAATATATTCATGTGCGGGTTCGATACCGCCCATAACTTCAATTACTAGATCAATACCGGGATCAGTAATAATTGATTGAACATCCGTAGTAAAGAGTTCCTTGGGAATTCCCGGCCGTTCGATGGTGAGATCACGGACCGCGATCTTTGTCAGTACGAGTGGAACGCCGGCGCGTGAGGCCAGGTCAGATGCATTGGCGACGAGGAGCCGTGCAACTTCTGCACCAACATTTCCGCAGCCGAGCATCCCAACGTAAAGGGTCTTACCTACCAAGGTACGGCCGGCCACGAGATCAACTCCTAATGCATATCGTTATTGAGAATCTGGCGCAGATCGCCAAAGGTACGAGAGGAGAAGTATCTCAGATATCTAAAGCTAGAAGATCGTTAATACTCTCTCGGCGGGTAATCAAGCGTGCAATTCCATCTTTTACAGCCACGACGGCAGGGCGTGGGATGTGGTTGTAGTTGCTTGCCATTGAGCGCCCATATGCACCCGTAGCGGGGATCGCGATCAGGTCGCCGGGAATAATGTCCCCTGGAAGGTCAATGTTACGAATGAGAATATCGCCGCTCTCGCAGTGCTTGCCGACCACACGAGAACTGACAACCGGCGCCACCGAGAGCCGATTCGCCAAGAGCGCCGTGTATTCGGCTCCGTAGAGCGCAGGCCGAATATTGTCACTCATGCCACCGTCTACCGAAATGTAGCGCCGACTTTCTCCAGAATCGAGCTGAACGCTCTTTGTCGTCCCTATTTCGTAAAGGGTTGTCGTCGTTGGTCCAACGATATGCCGACCGGGTTCGATAGAAATCTTGGGGACACTCAAGCCATGCTTAACACATTCGCGCTTTACAACAATTGCAATAGCACCGAGCACTTCACAAGGAATAGGTGCTCTCTCGCCTGGCAGATATGCAATTCCATATCCCCCACCCAAATCTAATTCGGGTAATTCTTTATCAAAGTGTTGCTTGAATTTTGAAAGAAGTTCGATTAATCGGACGGCAGCAACTTCAAAGCCATCATTAATAAATATTTGAGATCCAATATGGGAATGTATCCCTGCCAGTACAAGTGATGGGTGTGAAAGAGTAGCAACTATCGCCTGCCAGGCAGCGCCACTCGTTATCGAAAATCCAAACTTTTGATCTTCGTGTGCGGTAGAAATATATTCGTGGGTATGCGCTTCGACTCCAGGTGTGATGCGTAGATAAACCTTTTGAATTTTCTTGCTTTCAGCAGCGATACGGGCAACTCGTTCGATCTCGTGAAAAGAATCCATCACGATCGTGCCAACTCCAGCGGTAATCGCAGTTCGAATCTCGCTCTCTGATTTATTATTTCCATGGAATTCAATTCGCTCGACTGGAAAATCTACCGATCTTGCGACAGCAAATTCACCACCGCTGCAGGCGTCTAAACCAATTCCAACAGATTTGAGCCAGCGGGCAATTTCCTTATTTAAATAGGCCTTACCTGCGTAGTACACCGTTCCGGCTGCACCTTCAAAGTGGGCTTCAAGCGCATCTCGCCAAGCGATCGCCCGATCAAAAAAATCTTGCTCATCGATAACAAAGAGTGGCGTACCGAATTCAGCGACGAGCTTGCTCGCCGACACCCCAGCAATGACGAGTTCACCATCAAATGATGAATTGCCCGAATATGGCTCTAATAGTTTCATCTACATCTTCTCCGGTGCGCTGACTCCGAGCAAGGCTAACGAATTTGCGATCACTTGCGCGGTAGATTTACAGAGCGTCGCCCGTGCTGAATGAAGGGCGCTCGGCTCTTCGTTACCCAGGGGTAGAACTCGACAATCTGCGTAGAAGCGATGGTAGATACCCGCCAACTCTTCGATATAGCGAGCAACTCGATGTGGCTCGCGAAGTTCGGCCGCACTGGCAACTATCCGTGGAAATTCTGCCAGCACACCGATTAGCTCACGCTCGCGCGGATCTTCGAGGAGCTCTGGGTGAATATGTTCGGAACCAAAGGCGATCCCGAGATCACTCGCATTACGAAGTACGCCACAAATCCGAGCGTGCGCATATTGCACGTAGTAGACCGGATTCTCGTTGGTGCGACTGCGCAAGATATCAACATCCATGACCATCGGGGTATCGACCGGGTATCGAATAAGCGTGTAGCGAGCGGCATCCACGCCAACCTTTTCGATCAACTCTTCAAGGGTGATGATAGTTCCAGCGCGCTTAGATAATTTCAGTTCTTCGCCATTCTCTAAAATCTTTACCATCTGGCCAATCAAAATATCAATGTTCTTCTCTGGATCATCGCCCGCGCACGATGCCAACGCCTTAAGGCGATTCACATAACCGTGGTGATCTGCACCGAGCATATAGATCAATCGATCAAAGCCTCGTTCGCGCTTTGAGATGTAATACGCAGAATCTGAAGCAAAGTAAGCGAAGGCGCCATCAGATTTAATCATGACTCGATCTTTGTCGTCACCAAAATCTGTTGTTCGGAGCCAGATCGCACCTTCGTGCTCAAAGACATGCCCATGCCGCTTCAACGTCTCTAAACAATGGTCAAAGAAATTATTCTCATAGAGCGCTTGCTCTGAAAACCAGATATCGAAGTGAGTGTTCATCGCTGCCAGCACTCGCTTTTGATCATCGAGTTGCAATAGGTATCCAGCATCGCGGAATGCGGCGACCGACTCATCTTCTGGTAAATCCTTAAAATCCGGATTGGTCGAAACGATCTGCTGTGCGAGATCATCGATATATAAACCGTGATAACCATTTTCGGGTCGGGGTAGACCGAGAGCAGCACAGCGGATTGAGGCACCAAAGAGATCCATCTGATTTCCACGGTCATTCACGTAAAACTCGCGAGTCACCACTGCTCCGACCGCGGTAAGGACTCGACCTAGTGCATCCCCGACCGCCGCCCATCGCGTATGGCCCAAATGAAGTGGCCCTGTTGGATTTGCCGAGACAAATTCCAGGTTGATTTTTAGCCCAGCAAGGGTTGAACTCTTTCCAAAATTCTCACGATCGTTAAGGATTGTTGCTAAGACGCCGCCTTGGCTGGATTTTCCGAGTGTCAGATTGAGAAAGCCTGGACCGGCAATATCAACTGCGGCAAGTTCTTTTGCCATCTCGGGATCAGCGAGCAGGGCGCTTTGTAGCGCAGTTGCGATATCACGAGGGGGCTTCCCTGCAGACTTAGCGAGCGCAAGAGCGATAGATGTGGCGTAATCGCCATGGTCTCGATTTTTAGGCCGTTCAAGGGTGAGCGAGAGCGGAAGGTCCACATTCTCTGGGAGGGTTCCTTCAATGCGCAAGGAGTTAAGGGCGCGGAGTATTCCAGCTTCTAAGATCTCCAGAGCGCTCATCACGGAAAGTTTACTCGCAATATTCACATTGACGTTGCTGGTGCGGAAGGTGGGACTTGAACCCACACGCCGAAGCACAGGTTCCTAAGACCTGCGTGTCTGCCATTTCACCACTCCCGCGAGCGACTAACAGAAATTGATTGCTAGTAACTGCAGTTTATGTGATTGGATCCACTCTTCCAAACTGAAAGAAAAAGAGGGAGAATCTGGCCATGACAACCCTCACCCCCACAGCCGCAGACAAGTTCACATTCGGACTCTGGACGGTAGGTTGGCAGGCTGCCGATCCATTTGGTTCAGCGACGCGCGCTCCCCTGGATCCCGTTCGAACCGTCACAGAACTAGCCAAGCGCGGAGCTTATGGCGTGACTTTCCACGACGACGATCTCATTCCATTTGGCTCAGATGATTCTGAGCGCGATATCCAGATCGCCCGCTTTAAGAAGGCGCTGGCCGAGACAGGTATGAAGGTGCCGATGGCGACAACGAATCTCTTCTCCCACCCTGTCTTTAAAGATGGCGCACTCACATCTAATGATCGCGATATCCGTCGCTTTGCAATCCGTAAGGTGATGCGAAATATCGATCTCGCCGTTGATCTTGGCGCAGAAATCTATGTCTGTTGGGGTGGCCGCGAAGGTTCCGAGACAGATGCCGGTAAGGATCCGATCACCGCTCTTGAGCGTTACCGCGAGGGTTTCAATATCTTGGGCCAATATGTCATTGATCAGGGTTACAACCTGAAGTTTGCGATCGAACCAAAGCCAAATGAACCTAGAGGCGATATCTATCTGCCAACGATTGGTCACGCGATGGCATTCATTCAGACGCTCGCTCATCCAGAGATGGTTGGCCTTAACCCAGAGGTCGGCCACGAGCAAATGTCTGGTTTAAATTTCGTTCACGGTATCGCGCAAGCGCTCTTCCAAAAGAAACTCTTTCATATCGATCTCAATGGCCAACATGGGCCCAAGTTTGATCAGGATCTCGTCTTTGGCCACGGCGATTTGAAGAGCGCCTTTTTCCTCGTGGATCTACTCGAGCGCAATAAGTACGACGGACCAAAACACTTTGATTATAAGCCGATGCGCAATGAAGATGATGCCGGTGTTTGGCAATCAGCATCAAACAATATGCGCACCTATCTTGCGCTACGCGAACGTTCACGAGCATTCCGAGCAGATCCACGAGTCATCGAGGCCATGAAGGTTTCACGCCTTGATGAACTTGCCGTTCCTACACTGGCAGCTGGAGAAACATGGCGTGATTTGAATGGATCCAGCTTTGATGTAGAAGGTGCAGCGCTACGTGGCTCAGGATATGAACTTCTTGATCAGTTAGCGATCGAACACTTGATGGGCTTTAGCTCTTAGGAGTTAGCCTTAATCTTCGCAATTGCTGCTTCATGAGCTGCTTTAACTGCGGCAACTGAACCCGTGAACACTGACCAGATTTGTGCAGTGCTGCGTTTGTAATCCTCTTGGGCTAACGCTTTGAGATGTTTATCATTGGGAGCAGCTAAAAGAATTTGATCGAGAATGCTCTTGGCGTCAGCAATTGCTTTATGGGCACCATCAAGGGCGCCCTGAGTTGCACGTTGGTGGTTAGCATTCTCCGCTGCGATTGCACTCTTCTGGGCATCGCTCAAGCCACTTCGCTTTGACGGTGTTGGGTCCACCGAATCGCGAGGTGTCGGCGACTCTGAATGTTTTGGCCGAGCTGTTGGGGATGAAGTTGGTTCTGTACTTGGCCGAACCGTTGGTTGCACAGTTGGTGTTGGCCGAGCTGTGGGTTGCACAGTTGGTGTTGGACGGACCGTTGGTTGCGCAGATGGTGTCATCGTTGGTGCCACAGTTGAAGATGGTG
>JBBAMQ010000005.1:0-62305 GCA_040402395.1 Candidatus Nanopelagicaceae bacterium
CCAGAGACGCTATTTATTAAGAGCGCGCAATTCAGCGGCTGTCGAGTTTTAAATGGCTCTGGCATGATTGTTAATCAAGCAGTGCTTTGCATAAAGTATTGGACCGGTGTCGATGTGAGCGCCGATGTACTGCATCAACGGTTGCGAGAGTTGCAATAGAGCAGCGCTCCTCGGATGAGAATTAAGACTGTTGGTTCATGGACCAGAGAGTCCAGATGTGGGTGCGCACTGAAAGTGGCTGCTTCAAGATTGTTGTGATTTGGTATGCAACATCTTCAGAGCGAAGGTAGCTATCCAGGATCGGTGTTCCTGTTGTTCGACCCACACCAAGGGCAAATTCTGTATCCGTTCCTGCAGGGCAGACAAGAGCGACGCGGACACCTTTTTCGCGAAGTTCACGATCGAGCCCACCCGCAAAGCCAACTTGGGCATGCTTAGTACCGGTATAGATCGCTTCATTTGCACCGCCGCGAAATCCTGCGACTGAGGCGACGATTACGATATCGCCAGCCTTCTTCTCAATCATGGTCGGCAAGCAAGCCCGGATGATATGAACTGTGCCTTCGTAGTTGGTGCGCATCATGCGATTTACTTCATCATCGCTGTAATCCAAGATTGAGCCATACATGCCGATTCCGGCATTTGGGACCACTGCATCAATTGTGCCGAACTTATCAATCGCAGCCTTAGCGACTGCGCGGGAGATATCTGGCTCTGAGCAATCGCCAGCAACATAGGTTGCCTGTGTTTCCCCAAGTGAGGCAACCATTTCTTGCAGCCGGGTTTCATTACGAGCATTAAGGACGACCTTTGCTCCTTGCTCCACTAGCTCCTTTGCAGTCGCTGCGCCCATCCCGGCGGTAGCTCCGGTAATGACGATTACTTGATCTTTGAGTTCTCTGAGTTGATATGTCATGGGGGGATTATGCGGTACCTGCCAACGCCTTGCAAGAAGGATTGCAGGTAAGCCGGGACTCGGGTCGCTCGTTATACTTAGGGAGTAGTTTCCGGGGTCGGTGTAATTCCGAACCGGCAGTAAAGTCTGCGACCCGTTGGCAGCCAGCGAACGGTGGATCTGGTGTAATTCCAGGACCGACGGTGAAAGTCCGGATGAGAGGGAGCTATAACGGTACTTTGCGTACCCTTATTTCGCATTCTGCTGCGCGTTTTGCGTGTGACACGATCTGCGATCCCACCCCGGATTTTTCTGAACGGGGGAAGCGATGACTAATACATATGACGATGCGATGCGTCACGCTATCTCCTTGGCCCTGCGCGGAGAAGGTCGAACCGGCGCAAATCCAATTGTCGGAGCTGTGATTCTTAACGCCAATGGCGAGATAGTCGCCGAAGGATTCCATGCGGGTGGTGATCACGCAGAAGTTGCAGCTATCAAATCTCTTGGAAAAGTCCCACCGGGTTCGACGATCGTTGTGACACTCGAACCATGTAACCACACTGGGAAGACGCCTCCCTGCACCGAAGCGATTATTGCAGCGGGGATATCCCGCGTGGTTTATGCAGTGGCTGATCCCAATCCCATCGCCGCTGGTGGATCAGATCGATTACGTGCGGCAGGTGTCGAAGTAATCTCTGGTTTATTAGCGACAGCTGCTCGTTTCTTCAATCGAGCCTGGTTAAGTGTTATCGAGCGAGAACGGCCCCTCTTTATTTGGAAGATTGCAACGACACTTGATGGAAAGAGCGCCGCGGTTGATGGCACATCGAAATGGATCACTAGTGACGCTGCTCGAGAATTTGTGACTCTTCTTCGTCGCAACAGTGATGCGATATTAGTCGGGACCGGAACAATCCTTTCAGATGATCCATCGCTTGTTCCGCACGATGACGTTGATTTCAAGAATCCACTCCGAGTTGTTATGGGTCTTCGCGATATTCCAGAGAGTGCTCTAGTGCACGATAATCGTGCCGAACTTTTACATGTGAGAAGCCATGATTTTGATCAACTGATCGCTGCGCTTATGGCGAAAAACGTAAAGCAGGTATTTGTCGAGGCTGGAGCCAAACTTGGTACCGCAATGCTTGATCATGGATTGATCGATGAGATCGCACTCTTCCAGGCGCCAACTTTTCTCGGTACCGGTCAAAACTTTCTCGGCGACCTCGGAATAACAACGCTTGATCAACGCTTAGATCTCTCGATCTTGGCGACAAGACAGATCGGCAGCGATCTTTACACCCACTTGAAGGTAGGTAGCTAATGTTCACTGGACTTGTTCAGGCTGTAGGAGAGGTCACCTCGATCGAGCGAGGCACTGATAGCGCAGTGTTTCGCTTCAAAGTCGATGATTTTTTGCCTGGCTCAAAGCTCGGTGATTCGATTTCGGTGAATGGTGTCTGCCTTACTGCTACCGCTCTCACCGCAGATACCTTTGATGTGGATGTGATGGTGCAGACCTTGAAAATGACCGCTTTAGACCATATTGAGATCGGTTCACAAGTAAATCTTGAACTTGCAACTCGAGTCTCTGATCGCTTAGGCGGACATATAGTCCAGGGACATGTCGATGGCGTGGGTGAAGTAATTCTGATCGAGGATGGTGAAAAGTGGCAACGAGTCGATCTGGCGGTACCCGCTCATCTGATGAAATACCTTCAACCGCAAGGTTCGATCTGCATCGATGGCACATCACTCACCGTTGGAGAACTCAATGATGCAAACGATACCGTCTCGCTCTGGCTGATTCCAGAGACGATGCGAAAGACCAATCTAGGTCTGCTAAAAATTGGCAACAAGGTCAATATTGAAGTTGATGTACTCGCAAAGTATGTCGAGCGACTCATGAAGCGAGGCAACGAGTGAACCGAGTGAATGGCTTGAATTTAGAGGATTCCCTCAAGGCCTTTGCCGAAGGAAAATTTGTAATCATCACCGACGACGAGTCGCGTGAGAATGAGGGTGATTTGATGTTGCTTGCCGAGAAGGCAACAACCGAATCCCTTGGCTTTATGGTCCGCTACACCTCAGGAGTTATTTGCGTTGCGATGACAGAAGAAATTGCGCGTAATTTAAAATTACCAACGATGGTCAAGCGGAATCAAGATGAGAAGCGAACTGCATTTACAGTCTCAGTCGACGTACTTCAAGGTCACACAACGGGTATCAGCGCCGAAGAACGAGCAAATACTGTTCGACGGTTGTCCAATCCTGCTGCACGGCCAACAGATTTTATGCGGCCGGGCCACGTATTTCCCTTGATCGCTACGGAGGGGCTCTTTCTCTCTCGCCAGGGTCATACCGAAGCTGGCGTGGTTATGGCTCAATTAGTTGGAGCAGAGCCTCTTACAGCGCTCAGCGAAATCGTCTTGGACGATGGATCGATGGCGCGAGGCGAGGCGTTAAAGACTTTTGCAGAGCTGCACCAGATTCCAATGTTTACGATGCAAGAGTTGATTTCGTATGCCGAAGGAAAGCTCCCCGTGACAGCGCGTCGGCAGGTCACGTATTCGTGGGCAAAACTTCCAAGAAGTAAAAAATCCTGGGAGATTGCGGTTCATACCGCTGCTGCTGGCGCCGAAAATGCGATCCTTCGCCATGGAACCCCGGGTCATCAGGCATTGGTACGTCTGCACTCAGAGTGTCTGACCGGTGATGCGTTGGGGAGTCGCCGATGTGATTGTGGCGACCAACTGGAAGAATCTTTTGCAGCTATTGAATCAGCAGGGTCGGGTTACATTATTTATCTACGAGATCACGAGGGCCGAGGAATCGGTTTACGGGAAAAAATTGAAGCGTATATCTTGCAAGACCAAGGGCTTGATACCGTTGATGCAAATATTGCGCTCGGGCATGGCGTGGATGAACGTGAGTGGAGCGATGCTATTGAAATCATCAAAAATCTGAGACTTGAAGAGGTCACTTTGCTCACCAATAATCCTTTCAAAAGTGAAGCACTAGAAAGTGCCGGAATCCTAGTAGCTGTCCAAGAAATTCGAACAGAGGTCCACGAAGAGAATCGTGAATATCTCTTAACAAAACGTAACCGCATGTCACACTCACTCGAGATAAATTAAGGAAGCCAAATGTCCGGTAGCGCACCTACAGTTCAAATAAATCCACCAAGCAATTCACGAGTGGCAATTATTAGCGCCTCGTGGCATACCGATATCTGTGCAGCGCTTGTTGCTGGTGCAGTGAAGGCTATGGCTGAGCACAAGGTTGCTTACGAGATTTCATATGTTCCTGGCTCTTTTGAATTGCCACTTGCCGCACAACAGGCGCTCGATTCTGGTTTTGATGCAGCGGTGATTGTTGGATTGGTCTTGAAAGGTGAGACTCCACACTTTGATTATGTCTGTCAGGGCGTTACTCAGGGCGTTATGCAGGTCCAACTCTCTCGATCGAAGCCGATTGGTTTCGGAGTACTGATGTGTAATGACCTCGATCAAGCAATTGCTCGGATCGGGGGAGTCGGCGCTACCGAAGATAAGGGATATGACGCCGGCATCGCTGCGTTGGCACTTCTTTAAGAAGTGGTGAATTACTGGATAGCGGATACGATGGCGCCAGTAAAGACCGCATATCTTGCGCTCACTGAAGGTCAAAGGAACTTATGAAACGCGTACTTGTCACTGGAGCTTCTGGCTATGTTGGCGGGCGCCTCGTCCAAGAGCTCCTGCTTAAAGGGCTCCAGGTCCGAGTCATGGTGCGCGATCCTCGTAAAATTTCTGGACAGGAGTGGTTCAGCAAGGTTGAGACGGTTGTGGCAAGCGCTGAAAGTCCGGCCGAACTTGATCTCGCCCTGAATGGTGTTGATACCGCTTTCTACCTCATCCACTCGATTAATACCGGATTTGATTTTGATATTACGGAAGCTCGAATCGCACAGAATTTTGCCGAAGCATCAGCTCGGCAAAATATCGACCAAATTATCTATCTTGGTGGTATCGCTAATGATAAAAACATCAGTAAGCACTTAAAGTCTCGGGAGCAGACTGGTGTAGCGCTATCTTCGACACATGTCCCAGTAATGGAAATTCGTGCCGGTATTATTATTGGGTCCGGCTCAGCTAGCTTTGAGATGTTGCGTCATCTGACTCACCGCTTACCGATCATGACAACGCCAAAATGGGTCTTGAACCGAACTCAACCGATTGCGATCAGAGATGTACTCTGGTATTTGGTACAGGCAGCCGAATTAACGAAGCCCGTCAGCGGAATTTTTGATATCGGTGGGCCAGAAGTGCTCACCTACGAAGCCATGATGCAGATCTTCGCCAAGATCTCTGGGCTGCCCAAGCGGATCATTATAAAGATTCCAGTTCTTACGCCTCAACTTTCGTCGTTATGGATCGGTCTGGTAACACCAGTACCGACTTCGATCGCAAAGCCGCTCGTTAATTCACTCATTAGTGAAGTTGTCGCAGACCCTAAGCGCTCAATAGATGCGATTATTCCTAAACCTTCGCAGGGGCTGATTCCGTTGGCAACTGCTATCGAATTAGCGCTCTCCAAGATTTCTACTAATCGAGTTGAAACTCGCTGGTCTGATGCGACATCCTTGACCGCACCTTGGGCAAAGGCACAGAGTGACCCCGATTGGTCAGGGGAGAAGAACTATCGGGATCGACGAGTCGGTGAAACCGATCTTCCGATCGAGAACGTTTGGGCTGCTATTGAAAAAATTGGTGGCACCCATGGCTGGTATGGCTCCGATTTCCTTTGGTTCTTGCGCGGGTTGATAGATCGCGCACTCGGTGGCGTCGGGTTACGTCGTGGTCGCAGAGATCCATTACATCTGCATGTGGGTGAGTCGCTCGACTTTTGGCGAGTGGAAGAGCTTATTCCTAATCAAAAATTGCGCTTGTATGCTGAGATGATTCTTCCCGGGAAGGCTTGGTTACAGTTTGAGGTCAGCAACGATGGTGGCACGACTCGTGTTGTCCAAGAAGCTTCTTTCTCACCACGTGGTCTTGGCGGCCAGCTCTACTGGTATTCAGTTGCACCATTCCATTCACTGATATTCCCAACGATGCTTCGCAATATCCTTAAAGAAGCGGCCAATACCCCAGTTAAGTAAGAAATCAGAAACGTCGGGCAGTAATAAATCTCTTGCTACCGAACATTGAAGAGAAGGCCTCGATCCGCACGCGAGCTCCTGCTCGTGGCGCATCAAGCATTTTGCCATTTCCATAATAGATACTGACATGCGAGATCGGCTGGCCAAAGAAGACCAGGTCACCTGGTTGTACCTTGTTAAACGGGACATACTTTCCATAACCGGCTTGAGCAGCGGCTGAATGTGGAAGTGATACTCCCGCCGCAGAGAAGGCTTGCATTGTCAGCCCGGAACAATCCCAATAGACAATGCCTGCCGCGCCAAATCGGTATCGAGACCCCAACTGTTTCACGGCATATCGAATAGCGATGCCGGCACGGCCACTTATCTTCAAGGACTGCCCAGCCAGCGCTAATGAACTTTTTTGATCTGAAGCATCTTGATTTGCCTGCAGTTTTGCTAACGCATCACGTTGATCCTTGGTGAGTTTTGCAACGAGAGATTCGGCTTGCACCAATTTATCTTGGGCTAGTGCCTCCTGCTTTATATATTTAGCCTTCGCAGCGGCAACGAGCGCAAGCTTGTCATTGAGCGTCAATGAAGTTGCCCGAAGGCGTTGTTCAGCGGTTGTGTAACGGGTCAGGGCGAGAGTTTTCTTCGATGTCACCATACTGAGCGTGCCAGCAGTTTGTAGGTAGAGCTTTGGGTCAGAGGAGAAGAGCAGCGTCATACTTTCACTCAAGCCATTGCTCTGATATTGCTGGCTCGCGATCTGCCCCAATGACTTTTTCAAACTCGCCATAGAACTAGATTGTTGCGAATCCTGTTGACGTATCGAAGTCAGAGTCCTTGTTAGGCGATTGAGTTCGACCTGGGCCTGCTGGCCAGCTTCGGCCGCAGCCGTTGCCTCAATCTGCAGACGGGTGACTTGTGCTCGAACATCGGCAAGGCTGGCAGCATCCGCTGGCCCAATGGCTGTAAGCGATAAGGTCGAGAGCGCGAGCGCTGCTATTAGCGACCTCATCACATTACGCATCCGAGTAGGTTAATGGGTGATATATCGAAGGTTCAAATATTTTTCGCATTTCACGCTTACAGGTAACGTTAAATTACCGTGAAGTGGGCACTTCTCAGTCTTCTCGAACCGTACTCTCATTTAGGTTACGAGTCTCGGGAAGATGGAAGGCGCAATAGATTGCGTAGAGAACGAGCGCTGCAGATACTTCGAAGGCGACCCGATATGAGTAACGATCCACCAGGTAACCGACAATGACGGGGCACGCGATCATTCCCGCATCACCAGCCATCTGATAGAGAGCAATGACTCTCCCGCCTCGGCCACCAAAGAGATCCCCGACTACTGATACTGGCGCAGTTCCCATAAAGGCACCTGCGAATCCGAGGAGGATCATTACAACAAAGTATGACCACTGATGTGAAGCGATGATGAGAGCGATCAGACCCGAGGAGAGTAGGAGTGACCCAACGAGTAATCCGAATCGTCGACCACGAATATCTAAAACCTTCCCTGCGATGACAAGCAGAGTTGCTTGTGCAATTGCAGCGAGTGTAAATCCGAAACCAAGGTTGGTCGTTGAGATGTGAAGTTTGGCGGTAGCAAAGAGCGGGAGTATGGATGACCTTAAACCAAAGAGAATCCAACTAGAGATAAAGGTAACGACGAGTGCGATCCGATAAGGCAAGAGCTTCATTGCGTCGCGCAACAAAACCCGATCATCACTTGATTGATCATTAGCGATTGACCTACCGAGCCTTTTCTCATGCAGATAGAAGAATGATATAATCGACGCCGCCATGAGGGTGATGGCATAGACAAAAAATGGCGACCTTAATGAAATTGCAGACAAGACTCCACCAAAAGCTGGGCCTATTACGCCACCAATCAAAAAGCCTGAGTTGTATATCGATTGAGCTCTGGCACGTTGTAGATCATCGACAGAACGCATCAGTAGCGCACTTGCTGAGACTGAAAACATCGATGAACCAAGCCCACCCGCTGCTCGAAAGAGCAAGAGTTGCCAATATGAGTGGGCAAAGCCGCAGAGCAGCGATGAGACGGAGACCATTGAGAGCCCAAAAGTCAGGGTTATGCGTTCACCTATCGCATCGACGAATTTTCCTGATACCAAGCCTGAAGCAAAGCGAGCAAGCGCAAAAGCCGAAATGATAAATCCAACTTGAGTGGCACTCGAATGAAAGGTCTTCGCGAAGAGCGGGATCGCAGGAACGATTAGGCCATAACCGATAGCAACAAAGAAGCCAACTGTCGAAAGTACAAAGACCTCTTTCGGCAGTTGGCTCTTTTTGATCTTAATTAGGCGAGCGCTTCGCCGGCAGCTTCGTTCTTTGCCGCAGTATGTTCGGCGCTCCCGCGAAGAGGAACCTCCCTCAAGATGAGAGCAAAGATTAATCCGATCGCAGTGACTGGTGCCGCTGCCAAGAAGACGACGTGGAACGATTGCACAAAGGCATGGAGAACATTATGTTGAAGGGTTGGTGAAAAGCTCTTCAAGATCTCGGCATTGTTGCGGAGTTGAGCAAATTTTTGCGGTGTTGCCCCAGCCATGGCTGCCGGGTCAGTAGCGGCAGTCTTGGAGATTGCTTGCGGCAAATAGTGAGCAAGACGGCTGGTGTAGATCGAACCGAAGATCGCTACTCCAATTGTTGAGCCGATAGAACGGAAGAAGGTATTTGATGAGGTCGAAACACCCATATCTTTAAAATCAACCGAGTTCTGCAGTGCAATAACGATTGTCTGCATCGACAAGCCAAGCCCGCCCCCAATTAAAATTGCGAAGATTGATAGTCGCCAGAATGGTGTGGTCTCATTCAGCGTTGACATCAAAAGAATCCCGAGGGTCATAAGTGCAAGTCCCATAATCGGATAGCGCTTGTAATGGCCATGTTTAGTAATGAGTTTTCCTGATGTAATCGACATCGAGACGATACCGAGCATAAAGGGAATCAATTTAAGACCAGAGGTGGTCGCAGTATTGCCCTTTACTAATTGGAGATAGAGCGGCAGCATCACAATTGCACCGAACATTCCGGCGCCGATGATGAAGCCAAGGATTGATGTCACAGTAAATGTGTGGTTCTTAAATAGGCGCAACGGAAGAATTGGCTCTTCGGCGCGGGTCTCTTGGTAGAGAAATGCGAGCGTAAGGACGAGGGCCGCGCCGAAGGCGAGCAGCGTCCTGGTCGATGTCCAACCTCGCTCTGGTCCGTAGACCGAGATTGCGAGCAGAAGTGCCGAGACCGCGGTAACCATCAAAAGCGCACCAAGGTAATCGATTTTATGCTTTTTAAAGACCTTAGGAATGTTGAGTGAGAGAGTTGTGATGACCAGTGCCGCTAAACCGAAGGGAAGATTGATGTAAAAGATCCAACGCCAGCCAGCAACGCCAAAGATTTTGTGGTGATCAGAGAAGAAGCCACCGAGAAGTGGTCCAGCAACAGAGGAGAGTCCCCACACCGCGCCGAAATAACCTTGGTACTTACCGCGTTCGCGCGGACTGACGATATCTCCGATGATGACAAAGGTAAGTGCCATCAGACCACCGGCACCGAGCCCTTGGATTGCGCGGAAGGCAATCAATTGAGTCATCGAGGTAGCAGCTCCCGCGGCAAAGGATCCAATCAAGAATGTGACAATCGCAAATTGGAAGACTGGCCGACGGCCATAGAGATCAGAGATCTTTCCGTAGAGCGGAGTTGATGCCGTTGAAGTCAAAAGGTAGGCCGTGACGACCCAGGTGTAATGAGAGAGGCCATTGAAATCTTCGACAATCTTTTTGAGTGCGGTCGAGACGATTGTCTGATCGAGAGCAGCGAGGAGCATGCCCATCATGAGACCAGAGAGGACGAACATAATCTCTTTGTGGGAGAGCTGTCCTTTTTCGGTTGGTGCGGCTACTTTTTCAGTAGACATGGGAACCCTTCATAGTGAGCGATAGATCGTGATGCAGGGGCGCGTCCCGGCTGGCCAGATGATCTAGCTAATTTAAGTTGTTTAACTTTCAACCTCAGGCTATCACTGAATATTCCCGAAGCACGAATAGAATAAGGGTATGAAGAGCATTATTGCCGAAGATCTCGTCAAGATTTACGGAAAGGGTGGCCGTCAGGTAAAGGCGCTCGATGGCCTCTCTCTCGATGTTGAGGAAGGAACTGTGATGAGCGTGCTCGGCCCAAATGGTGCCGGCAAAACCACAACCGTGCGTGTTCTTGCGACCCTGCTCAAGCCTGACTCTGGCCGCGCGGTGGTTGGCGGAATTGAAGTCGGCAAGAACCCAAAGGCAGTTCGCGAAATTATCGGCCTCTCGGGCCAGTATGCGGCGGTTGATGAGACCCTGACTGGCTGGGATAACTTAGTAATCTTTGGTCGCCTCTATCACTTGAGTTCTTCGGCGGCGAATGCGCGTGCAAAAGAGTTGCTCGAACAGTTCTCACTCACCGATGCAGCGAAGCGGCCCATTAAAACCTATTCCGGTGGAATGCGAAGACGGCTCGATCTCGCCGCCTCGCTCATTATTCGCCCCAAGGTGCTTTTCCTAGATGAACCGACGACTGGGCTAGATCCCCGAGGTCGAATGGAGATGTGGAAAGTTATCGAAGATCTAGTCGACGAGGGTGTAACACTCCTTCTCACTACGCAATATTTAGAAGAGGCTGATCAACTTGCAGATGAGATTGCCGTCATTGATCGCGGACAAGTTATTGCCCGTGGAACATCAGATCAATTAAAGAAAGAAGTTGGTGGTGAACGTCTCGAACTCATTGTCGCTGAAAACGATATTGCCGCCGCCTGTCTGGTCGCAGATCGAGTCGGCAATACGAAATCGACGGTTGATATTGGTCTACGTAAGATCTCAACCCCCGTCTCGACAGGCGGCGCGGCTTTGGTAGAGCTTCTTCGCGAACTCGACCAAGCAAAGATCCATCCATTAGATATTGCACTGAAGCGCCCATCCCTCGATGATGTCTTTATCTCACTCACCGGCCATCTGGCCGAAGTTGCTGATGAAGCTTCTTCGGGAGTTGCCAAGAAAGGAGAGCGAGGTCGCCGCGCATGAAAGCACTTACCGATTCAATGATCATCATGAAGCGTCAACTCTTGCAGTTGTCCCGAGTCCCTGAAGTCCTCATCTTTAACACCATTCAGCCGGTGATGTTTGTTCTGCTCTTCCGCTATGTCTTCGCGGGGCTTGGCTCTGGGATTAAGGGTGGCTATGTCCAACTCTTAATGCCTGGAATCTTCGTTCAAACTGTGACATTTACCCTCGCCGCAACTGCTCAAGGCATGGCGCAGGATATGGAGAAGGGGCTCATTGATCGATTCCGATCCCTGCCAATCTCGCGGGCAGCGGTCGTAACTGGTCGAACCCTCGGTGATGGCTTATTAAATATCGTCGTCATCGCAGTTATGGGTACGGCCGGATATTTGGTGGGGTGGAGGCCAACATCTGGAGTATTCAAAATCGGCCTTGGTTTTCTGATGCTTCTACTCTTTGGTTATGCGCTGAGTTGGGCGGGTATCTTTGCCGGCCTCTTCGCGCGGGATGCTCGCGTCGTCGCAAATATCAGCTTCCTCTTTACCTTTCCACTGACCTTCCTCTCCAACGCTTTCGCGTCAACGAAATCAATGCCAAAAGCGTTGCAATACGTTGCAGAGTGGAATCCAGTTTCAACCATGGTCGCAGCCGTCCGCCAATTATTTGGCTTTCACAATGAGTTTGGCGTTACTAAGAACTCATTCCCTAGCCTGCATCCAGTCCAGACCTCGTTGGCATACATGGTTCTGATTATGGTGATCTTTGTTCCGCTTAGTATTCGTAAATATCAAAACAGTGAGAGATAACCCGCGAACACTTGAAGGTCTTATAGGTATTGAGCTGCCTTGATCGTTACCGAGATCTCGCGACCATTGGGAGCGATGTAACTCACCGTTGCACCGATACTCTGGCCATGGACTGCCCCGCCTAGCGGTGACTTCTCCGAGTAAACATCGAGATCATCGACCGCAATCTCGCGCGATCCAAGTAGGAAGACAACTTCATCGCCCATGAGATCCACAGTGACTTTCATGCCTTGGCCGACAACCCCGTCAGCAGATGCAGGTGGATCACCGATCTGGGCGGCTTCGAGCATCTGAGTTAACTGTCGAATTCGGGCTTCAATCTTTCCCTGTTCATCTTTGGCGGCGTGGTAGCCACCATTCTCTTTCAAGTCACCTTCAGAGCGAGCTGCTTCAATCTTCTTAATGATGTCGGCGCGACGTGGACCCTGAAGATCAGCGAGTTCAGCACGTAGTCGATCTGCTGCTTCATGGGTGAGCCAGGTCTGTGGGCTCTTTGGTGACGATGTACTCATAAGAAGACCAATCTTACTTGAGGTTAGGCGCTGGCACAGCGAGTAATTGCTGCATTGACCGCGGCGACACGCGTTGGGATCGTGCTTACCAGGGTGACCGGGGTGAAAATTCCAGCAGGGAAGCGATCTGTAATCTCACCCACGATATTGGCCGAGTAATCGCGAGCGATCAATTGGCAGAGGTGGGCCCTGGCGCTATCTCGAAAGGTGACGCTGTATCTGACTTGCATATGCGAGCTGTCGACCGCTGTAAAAGAGATCAGCGTTGAACGGATCTCTGGGCGGCTAAAGTGATTTGCTGACCAAGCCAGCCACGCTCCACCGATTAATAGAAGAAAGAGGGCGGGAGTGAACCAACGCTTGTAACGAGAGCTGGATGGTTCGGGGATGCCATAGCGCTGCCGGAGAAATGGATCATCTTCTCTTTTCACGCTCCAAGTCTACGGCTCAGATCGGGGGAACCGCGCAAATGAGAGATACTTACATCATGAATGACAGTACGCAGAACGTCAATGTTGGTCTCGCCGGATCGCTCACAATGACCTTCTTGACTCTTGCGGTTGTACTGCTCTGTCTGAGTTTTTATCGTCGTTATAAGCGGGCTGCGAAGCGTCAGCAAGAGCTGGAGGAACGGGAAGGCGAATGAGTACCTTCGCCACTCTTCTTAAAAAGAGCACCTCAATCCTCTTTGTCCTCATTCTCTCTTTTGGTTTTGTCGAATTAGGAATCTGGCAATTGCATCGGGCAGAAAATGTCCAGCGACAATCACAGACTCCACCCGAACGGCCCATCATTAATTTAGAGAGCGTCGCTGCTGCCGGACATAATCTTCGGGATGCCTCATACAATCGCTTGGTAACAGTAACGGGACACTATGTGAAGTTTTATCTCGCCCCGAAACAGATGATCTCACCAACCCGAGCGGTCGATCTCGAAGTTGGACTCTTGCTTCTCTCGCGCGAGCGGGCAATTCTTGTCGTCCGCGGCCTCAGCGATGGTTCATTGCCAGATCGCAGCGATGAGATAACGGTAGTTGGCCGGCTTTATCCGCATCAAAATGAGGATCATGCCAACGGTGGCCCAACGACGCTCTCTAGGATAGATCCAGCGCTCGTTGCTGGTGTGGGAAAATATCAATTCTTCGATGGCTATGTCAGTGCACTCAAGGAGAGCGATCACTCTGGGAGCGCTGTTGGTGGAAGTCGAGTACCGGCGCCGCCCTTGATAACTCCTATCGGTGGTTTTTATTGGCAACACATCGCCTATGTGATCACATGGTGGTTTATGGCGGTTCTGGTGCTCTTCGCGCCGTTCTATAACCGATCTATCAAGCGTCGAGAAGCAAATTCAGGATAAAGTAACGGAATGAACCTTCTGAAACTCAACAAGGCGGGCGCACTCGCAAGATTTCGATTGCTGGCAAATGTGGCGGGCGTCATGTCATTGTTGCTCTGGTTGGTCTATCTGCCGATAAAACTCACTGCTACCAATGACAACATTCCTAACCTGGTCCGGGTAATCGCAGTTGTTCACGGCATCGCTTATATGGTCTATGTGCTTGTCACCTTTAACTACTGCCTTGCTGTCCGCAAACCATTGAAGAGCGCAGTTTTCTATATGTTGGCTGGCACATTTCCGGTCGCATCCTTTATCGCCGATCGCAGGGCAGTTGCCGAATTCGCAGCACTGACAAAAAAGTAGAAAAACTCGATGGCTAGCTCGATTGCATCGAAGGTGCTCCGTGATCAAATAAAGCCAGTTATAAAATCAGTTATTTATCCACTCTACGAAAAGCGCTTACTTCGACAGCTCGGTAATGTGCAGACACCGGACCATGTCGGAGTTATTCTCGATGGAAACCGGCGCTGGGCTAAGAATAATTTTGGCCGACCGGCAGATGGCCATCGCAAAGGTGCCGAAAAGATCATTGAACTTCTCAATTGGTGTGAAGAGGCAGATGTCTCGATTATCACGCTCTGGTTACTTAGTACCGATAATCTCAATCGTGACCCAGAAGAACTAGATGCGCTCTTGAAGATCATCGCTGATGCGGTTGAATATCTGGTTGCCCAACAGCGTTGGGAGATCCGTGCCCTGGGCGCACTCGATTTGCTCCCCGAGTGGTTGCAGAAAAAACTTGATACGGCGCAAGAAGAGTCAAAGGGCTGCTCCACGATCATTGTTAACGTCGCGATCGGGTACGGCGGCCGCAGAGAGATCGTTGATGCGGTTCGTAATTACATCAAGCTCGGAATTGATGATCACAAGAGTGCCTCTGAAATCGCAGAGCAGCTCACAATTTCAGAGATCGATAAACATCTCTATACGAAGGGGTCGCCCGATCCCGAACTCGTGATTCGCACATCAGGGGAGCAGCGCTTATCTGGCTTCTTACTCTGGCAATCTGCTCATTCTGAGTTCTACTTCTGCGAGGCCTATTGGCCTGATTTTCGACGGGTCGATTTTCTCCGCGCCTTACGTGCCTATGCTCAGCGACATCGTCGCTTTGGCCAGTAGCGCTCGAAACCAAGATTTAACTTTCGGAAACGGCGCGCCGCCCACCCACGCGCTCTGGCGAGTCCTACCTTTTGGGGTATTAGTCCGATTCCCCCGGAACCGAATACTCTGCCTGGAAATGCGAGATACCCACTTTGGCCCCGTCAAAAAGCCATAAAGGTCGCAAGACATATGTTCTAGATACCAGTGTTCTTCTCGCAGATCCCGCGGCTATCGCCCGCTTTGCAGAGCACGAAGTCATCATTCCGATCGTGGTGATCGGAGAACTTGAGATCAAACGGGACCATCCCGAACTCGGATACTTCGCTCGATCAGCTCTTCGTATGCTCGACGATATTCGAATTAAATATGGCCGCCTCGATGAATCTATTGATATTAATAGCGAGGGTGGCTCACTTCGGGTCGAGCTCAACCACTCTGACGTCTCCTCACTTCCATCTGGCTTTATGCGCGATGGATCAAATGACACGCGAATTCTGGCGATCGCTAAGAATTTGATGTCGGAAGGCCGTGAGGTTGTTCTTGTTACGAAAGATCTGCCACTTCGCGTCAAGGCATCTGCCTGTGGCGTCGAAGCTGAGGAGTATCGCGCCGAGTTGGCATCGAGCGCCGGCTGGACTGGGATAGTTGAAGCGAGCGTTGGCGGGACCGTCATCGACGCCCTCTATGAGAATGACCGAACAGCGCACGAGCTCGGGACTCAATATCCCGTTCACACTGGACTCGTCCTCCACTCTGAAAAGGGAAGTGCCCTCGCCCGTGTCACTCCAGATAAGCGCATCCAATTAGTTCGTGGCGATCGTTCTGCCTTCGGACTCCACGGTCGCTCGGCCGAACAACGCGTCGCACTCGACCTTCTGCTCGATAATGAGATCGGCATCGTCTCGCTCGGCGGCCGCGCTGGTACCGGAAAATCTGCGCTCGCCCTTTGTGCCGGGTTAGAAACAGTTCTCGAGAGACGTCAACATAAGAAGGTCGTGATCTTCCGGCCACTCTATGCCGTGGGTGGGCAAGAGCTTGGTTACCTCCCGGGATCTGAGAGCGAGAAGATGTCGCCTTGGGCCCAAGCGGTCTTCGACACCTTGGGAGCGCTTGTCAGCCAGAGCGTTATTGATGAGATTATCGACCGAGGGTTGATTGAGGTCCTGCCACTTACCCATATCCGTGGGCGCTCCCTCCATGACAGTTTTGTCATCGTTGATGAAGCTCAATCATTAGAGCGAGGCGTGCTCCTTACAGTTCTCTCGCGCATCGGGCAGGGCTCTCGAGTGATCTTGACCCACGATGTTGCCCAACGCGACAATTTGCGGGTCGGTCGCCATGATGGAATCGCAGCCGTTGTTGAATCTCTTAAGGGCCATGCGCTCTTCGCCCATGTGACTCTGACGCGGTCAGAGCGCTCCGCGATTGCGGCGCTTGTTACCGAGATGCTGGAAGAGCCACTCAACTTCAGCGCCTAGCGCTTTGCCGTGTTCTCTCGTGGCTGCCCGAGAGCACCCGGTGCGGACAAATCAGACATTTGCCATTCTGTAGTGGCTGACCTGCACTTTTGCCTACCCCCGAAATTGTGAGTAAAAACTTTATCCCACGCTATGCGAGTTTGAATTTGCCCTCCGTTCACATCGATGTAACTCTTTAGCCCGAAGCAGCCCATCTCGGGCGGCTAATCGATCCGTTGATCAGGGTGAATGAACGAGAAGAGGGGGGCGACGATGATTCATAGTTGGATTTCACGGTTGAGAAAGCCGACACTTGCTCTCACCACCGCCTTCGTTATCGCCATCCTCGCCGCCACGGATACCACCTTTGCCCAGGCAAGTTTTCATCGAGATCTGACCCTGTCGGATAGCAGCCCCATTGCGAACCGGCAAAACTCTGGCGCCGCCCTTACCGGTGATGAAGCGATGATGATTCCTACGACGACCCCGCCTCTGGCTCCAGGTCTCATCGACCTAGGTTCACTGCCAGCGGTGAGCGCCCATCAGATTTCATTAGTTGCCCTCGCTTCGGCCCAAGTTGAACTAGCCAAGAGCCCAGCCGGTGCACGCGAGGTTGCCCAGAGCTTGATCGATGCGACCTACAAATGGAGCCCCGCCGAACTCCTCTGTCTCAATACGCTCTGGAATAACGAGAGTCATTGGAACTTCCAAGCCCACAATTATCGCAGCGGAGCTCATGGCATTGCCCAGGCGTTACCGGCCGACAAGATGGAGATCGTCGCGATGGATTGGCGAACCAATCCGATCACTCAACTTAAATGGGGACTGCGTTACATCAGCATCCGATATGGCACCCCCTGCCATGCGCTCAGCAAACAACAGCGCAGTGGTAGCTACTAACAAGTCCTGCTTATTCTTTAGATCTTTTAATTTCTTTTAATTCGGCCGCTTTCCGATAACGAGTGGTTTACTCGTTTCAGCGAAGAAATCATTTCCCTTATCATCGACGACGATAAAGGCTGGGAAGTTCTCCACTTCGATCTTCCAGATCGCCTCCATGCCCAAATCTTCAAAATCAAGTACCTCTACTTTTTTTATGCACTCTTGGGCCAGCCGCGCAGCTGGACCACCGATAGATCCAAGATAGAAGGCGCCATTTTTCTTGCAGGCGCTCGTTACCGCTGCAGAACGGTTGCCCTTTGCCAGCATTAAGAGCGAACCTCCAGCTACTTGGAACTGTTCGACATACGAATCCATACGCCCAGCAGTTGTTGGACCAAAAGATCCTGAGGCATAACCAACTGGCGTCTTCGCTGGACCCGCGTAATAGATGGCGTGATCTTTAAAATATTGGGGTAGCTCTTTGCCCGAATCCAAGAGCTCTTTTAACCGAGCATGGGCGAGATCGCGTGCGACGATGAGAGTGCCGTTGAGCTCCAGCCGGGTTTTGATTGGGTAGTTCGAGAGCAGCTTTAAGAGATCGCCCATTGGCTGGTTGAGATCCACCTTCACAACGCCATCATCGAGGTGCTCATCAACCACATCAGGTAGGAAGCGAGCGGGATCGCGTTCGAGTTTTTCAAGGAAGATACCATCTTTGGTGATCTTTCCCTTTGCTTGGCGATCGGCCGAACAAGAGACGGCGATGGCGACAGGCAGCGAGGCCCCATGACGGGGCAGCCGCACAACACGAACATCGTGACAGAAGTACTTTCCGCCAAATTGGGCACCGATTCCTAGGGTGCGAGTGAGTTCCAAGACCTTTGCTTCAAGGTCGAGATCACGAAATGCTCGTCCAGTCGCAGCGCTACCGGTTGTAGGCAGTGAATCCAGGTAATGAGTTGATGCGAGCTTCGCACTCTTTACCGTGTGCTCGGCGCTCGTTCCACCGATCACAATTGCAAGGTGATACGGCGGGCAAGCGGCAGTCCCGAGCGAGCGCAACTTCTCGTCAAGCCAACTCATAAACGATGCAGGATTGAGGAGCGCCTTCGTCTCTTGATAGAGAAATGATTTGTTAGCACTTCCTCCACCCTTGGCGATGAAGAGAAAGTTATATTCGTCAGGGTGATCCGAGTCAGAGTAAATTTCAACTTGAGCTGGAAGATTATTTCCGGTGTTCTTCTCATCCCATGTTGTGACTGCAGCCAGCTGCGAATAGCGCAGGTTGAGATTGGTATAGGCATCATAGATACCGCGCGAAATCGAGATCTCATCTTTCTCGGATGTTAAAACGTGCTGACCTTTCTTTCCCATCACGATGGCGGTTCCGGTGTCTTGGCACATCGGTAGAACTCCACCCGCTGAGATATTTGCATTTTTCAGGAGATCAAGTGCGACGAAGCGATCGTTGGCTGAACTCTCCGGATCTGTCAGGATTGAGGCGAGTTGTTCTAAGTGCTCTTCGCGCAAGTAGTGCGAAATATCGTGAATTGCTTCAGTCGTAAGTTCGGTAATTGCAGCAGGGGAGACCTTTAAGAACTCGACCCCGTCGGCGGTAAAGGTAGTGAACCCCGACGTTGAAATGAGGCGATACTCAGTGGTGTCAGGGCCAATTGGCAAGATATCTTCATACGTGAATTCACTCATCTTCTTGACCGCCAGAACCCTTCTTATCGTTCTTATCCTTTTTATCGCCCTGAAGCGTTCTTGCCGCATCGAGTCTGGCCTTTGCACCATCGAGCCACTCTTGGCAGATCTTTGCAAGGACTTCTCCCCGCTCCCAGAGTTTGAGGGAATCTTCCAGCGTTGATTGTCCAGATTCGAGTTCGGCGACAACATCTGCGAGCTCGTCGCGCGCTGCCTCGTAGGAGAGCTTCTTATCGGCCATGGTCATAAATCTACTCCTCTACAACACTCAGAGCGCCGCATCGGTTGTGGCAGCAACCACACCTTCGGCGACTTTTATTCTGATGTGATCGCCAGCCTTGAGCATCTCCGCCTTTCGCACAACCTCACCCTTCTCTGTCAAAACCACGGCATAACCACGATCCAAGGTTGATTGTGGTGAGAGCGTCCGCAATTGGGCCTTGAGCGATTCCAACTCTTCACTCCCAAGGGCGAGTGCGTTATCGGTTGCACGCAGGGAGCGAGAACGTAATTGCGAGACTAATTCGGCCCGCATCGTGAAGATCGTATCCGGCTCTTTGATAATTGGGCGGCTCTTGATCTGCTGAAGCAAAGCCAGCTCACGCGTGATCAGCGCCTTCAGATATCGAAGCGAGCGATCTTGCAGATTGCTCAATAGTGATAGCTCCTCTGTCAGATCTGGCGCCACCTTCTTGCCAGCATCGGTTGGAGTAGAGGCGCGCCAATCTGCAACGAAATCGAGCAGCGGGGCATCTTTCTCATGACCGATCGCGCTGATGATCGGAGTCTTCGCCGCTGCAACCAGTCGAACCAGGTTCTCATCGCTGAAGGGCAAGAGGTCTTCAAAGGAGCCACCACCGCGAGTAATAATGATGACATCGACATCAGGATTGGCATCAAGTTCTAGAAGTGCAGCAGAGACTTCGGTAACTGCGGCAGCGCCTTGCACGGCAACTTCACGAATCTCAAATTGAATTGCCGGCCAACGCCGTCGGGCATTTTCTACGACATCTTTCTCGGCATCAGAGTTACGTCCGCATATTAAACCTACGACCTTTGGTAGGAAGGGCAGCGATCGTTTGCGATCTGCTGCGAAGAGTCCCTCACCTGCAAGTAGAGATTTAAGTTGTTCAAGCCTGGCTAATAATTCTCCGACGCCAACTTGCCTAATCTCCTTCACGCTCATCGAGAGCGACCCACTCTTTCCATACCAAGAGACCTTGGCATGCATAATGACGCGAGCATTTGCGGGGAGTGGGCTCACCGCATCAAGAACTGACTTGTGGCACATGACGGAGAGACTCATATCGGCGCTCGCATCTCGCAGCCGCATAAAGACCATCTGCGCACCAGGCCTCACGGTGAGTTCTGATAGCTCGCCTTCAATCCAGACCGGACCGAGTTTGCTGAGGTAAGCACCGATCGCCTCCGAAATTGCGCGAACGGGTAATGGTTCTTCAGCTGAGTTCTCGAGCACACCCCAACTCTATTAGGCTTAGACCATGGGAAAACGGGTTCTATTAGCGGCACCACGTGGCTATTGCGCGGGTGTTGATCGCGCGGTAATCGCCGTTGAAAAAGCGCTCGAGCTCTACGGTGCCCCGATCTATGTCCGCAAAGAAATTGTCCACAATAAGCATGTGGTCTCGACCCTCGAGGCCCGCGGTGTGATCTTCGTCGACGAGACAACGGATGTGCCAGAGGGTTCAACTGTCGTCTTCTCGGCACATGGTGTTTCACCTGCCGTTCATGCCGAAGCTGCTCTTCGCAATCTCAAAACTATCGACGCTACCTGTCCGTTGGTGACAAAGGTGCATCAAGAAGTCCGTCGCTTCGCAGCTGAGGATTTAGATATTTTATTGATCGGCCACGAGGGCCATGAGGAAGTTGATGGAACAGCAGGTGAAGCGCCTGATCATGTTCAACTCGTCGATGGTATTGATGGCATTGCAGATCTGCGCGTTCGCGATGAATCCCGGGTCGCCTGGCTCTCACAAACGACGCTCTCGGTGGATGAGACCTTGCAAACCGTGGCGGCGTTGCGAGTACGTTTCCCAAATCTGATCGATCCACCATCTGATGACATCTGTTACGCAACCCAGAATCGCCAGGTCGCGATAAAGCAGATCGCCCCACTCTCAGATCTGGTTCTAGTGGTGGGATCGACCAACTCCTCTAACTCGGTTCGCCTGGTTGAAGTTTCAGAAGAGTATGGCGCAAAGGCCGCCTATCTCATTGATTATGCGGCCGAGGTACGAGATGAATGGTTTGTTGGAGTTGAGACGATCGGAGTTTCGAGCGGGGCATCTGTGCCCGAGATCTTGGTTGATGATCTTTTGAAAGAGTTAGCTCGTCGTGGATTTATTGATGTTGAGACGGTAACTGCAATGGAGGAGCATCTCCTCTTCGCACTGCCACCTGAGCTTCGTAAAGATTTAAAGGCAGCTGGAAAGTAATTACTCGATCCAGTTAAGCGTTCGCTCGACCGCTCGCTGCCAGTTTTTATAACCATGATCCGCAAGTTCACTCGATCTATCAGGTGAAAATCTGGTCGACTCCCGTTTTTGTAAGTGGAGCGCGTCAAGGCTTGGCCAGAGACCAATTGCTAGGCCAGCGGCATATGCGGCACCAAGAGCAGTCGTCTCAGTTATTCCCGGCCTATTAATATCAATCTGCAAAATATCGGCCTGCATCTGCATGCAGAGATTATTCTCGGTAACTCCACCATCAACTCTTAATTCACTCAGCCGCACACCGGTTTCAGCTGCCATGGCATCGATGACATCTCTAGTCTGGTAAGCGATCGCCTCAAGGGTTGCCCGCGCAATATGTGCCTTAGTTACAGAGCGGGTCAGTCCAACAAGTACGCCGCGAGCATCACTTCGCCAGTGCGGGGCGAAGAGGCCGGAGAAGGCCGGAACAAAGTAGGCGCCGCCGTTATCTGCCACTGATGCCGCAAGCGCTTCTACATCGGTAGAGTGAGAAATAATTCCAAGTTGATCCCGGAGCCATTGAATGGCCGAGCCAGAGACAGCCACTGATCCTTCGAGCGCGTAGCGAGCCGGCTCTTCTCCGAATTTATAACAGACCGTAGTAAGAAGTCCCTTTGTCGAACGGACAATCTCGGTGCCGGTATTAACGAGCGCAAAGTTTCCAGTTCCGTAGGTGCACTTGGTATCGCCCTGCTCAAAACAGAGCTGCCCAACCATTGCGGCATGTTGATCGCCTAAAATTCCAGCGATCGGGAGCTCTGCTCCAAAGGGGCCATCAATCCGAGTTGTGGCATAAAGTTCGGAGGAACTCTTAATTACGGGCAGCGTGCTCGCTGGAATATCAAATATTTTTAATAGGTCATCGTCCCATTGCAAAGTCTCAATATCCATCAGTAGCGTTCGGGAGGCATTTGTTACATCGGTGATATGAAGTCGATCGGTGAGATTGTAGATGAGCCATGAGTCGATCGTTCCAAAACGCAACCTGCCAGAGTCAGCAGCGCTTTTTACCGCCGGTAGATTCTGCAACATCCAACTCATCTTGCTCGCTGAGAAGTATGGAGCAATGGCCAGGCCCGTTTTGTAGCTCGCAACCGTCTTCTCTTCATCTGATAATTGGTCGAGCACGCTCTGGCCCCGAGTATCCTGCCAAACGAGGGCGTGGTGGAGAGGTTTTCCTGTTTCGCTATCCCACGCAACGGTGGTCTCACGCTGATTAGCAATTCCAATCGCCGCAAGATCGCTCGCCTGTAATCCAGCGAGCTCGAGCGCGCGTCGAATGACGATGGTTACCTTCTGCCAAATCTCTTGCGCATTATGTTCAACCCAACCTGGCTTTGGAAAAATTTGAGTATGTTCTTCCTGGGCGGTAGCGATAATGGAGCCGGCTTTATCGAAGATTATGAAGCGAGTACTTGTTGTGCCTTGATCGAGCGCGCCAACAAATCTCATAGTTAGTATTCTATGACCGTGCCTAGCGCTAAGTCAGCCCTCAACGTAGATCAACGAGCCGGGGCGCTCAATTCACTCGCCGCGGAAGAGTTCGACATCCTTGTTATCGGCGGGGGCGTGACTGGAGCCGGAATCGCCCTCGATGCGGCGACTCGTGGCTTGAAGGTAGCGTTGGTCGAATCTCAAGATTATGCCGCAGGGACTTCCTCTCGATCATCCAAGCTTATTCATGGTGGGTTGCGCTATCTCGAGCAGTATGACTTTAAGTTAGTACGCGAAGCTTTGCGTGAGCGAGAACTTATGGTGACGACGCAGGCACCTCATCTCGTCAAGCCACTCTCTTTCCTCTACCCACTTCATAGCAAGATCAGTGAACGCACATATGTCGGTGCCGGAATTTTCCTTTACGACATTTTGCGTGGCTTGCAACGTGCATTGCCAAATCATAAACATCTGAGTCATAAGCGAGTTCAACAGGCGGCACCATGCCTTAATCCAAAAATTGTGCTTGGCGGGATTGAGTATTTTGATGCACAAGTGGATGATGCGCGCCACACGATGATGATCGCCCGAACAGCCGCTCTCTACGGTGCAGTCCTCACTACTCGGACTCGAGTTGATTCCCTTCTGCGTGATGGTGAAAAAATTATCGGTGCAGAAGTTATGGATCTGCAATCAGGAACGATGATTAAGGTGAGGGCCAAGTCGACGATTATGGCTGTCGGTATCTGGAGCAATGAACTCCATGAACAATTTGGCATTACCCCCAATTACTCAGTTCGTATGAGTAAAGGCGTTCATATCGTTCTGCCACGGAGTGCGATCAATTCAAGCGTCGGCATGATCTTGAAGACAGAGGTATCTGTCCTCTTCGTTATTCCATGGAGCGGAGATAAATGGATTGTTGGTACGACGGATACTGATTACACAGGGGATAAGACCAACCCGATGGCTGATGCCGCCGATGTTGATTACATCATTGATCAAGTAAATAAGGTCTTAACCAAACCCATCTCCCGATCCGACCTGCTCGGGGTTTACGCGGGGCTGCGGCCACTCGTCTCGTCAGAGAAGGCATCAGCCACGACGAAAATTTCTCGTGAACATATCGTCGATCGTCCACTTCCTGGATTTGTCAGTGTCGCTGGTGGAAAGTACACGACCTATCGGGTCATGGCGAGGGATGCCGTTGATGCGGCAAAGAGTGATCTTGGCGGCGTACTCCCTAGCTCGGTCACGAAGGGGGTTCCGATTCTCGGCGCTGATGGGTATCACGCACTGGTGAATTCGGCGGAGCGATTATCCGATGAGATGGGTATCAGTACTTCGCAGATCATACGACTCTTGGATCGTTACGGCTCCGATATCTTCGAATTTCCTTCGCTCCTGAAGAGCAACCCAGAGTTGGCACTGCCTATCGCCGAGGGGTCTGGCTATCTCGCCATTGAAATTTATTATGCCGCTTCACATGAAGGAGCGATGAGTATCGCTGACGTTCTCCTTCGCCGCACACGGATTTTCTTTGAGAGCGGAGATTACGGATTAAGCGTCACTGAGAAAGTGGCCTCCATTATTGGCCCCTTCCTTGGCTGGAGTGAGCAGGATCGGGAGGATTCAATAAGAGGGTATGAAAACCTTGTGGAGATTGAGCGGGCCGCTATTCTGCCGCAATTGATTTCTTAAGAGTGGCGCGAGATTTTAGAGCGTAATTGCCCCACGAGATAACGGCGCCAGTCGCAAGGTAGGGCGCAAGAGCAGCGAGAGTTGTAACGAGGTCGAGACCGAGGCGCGCTAGATGTAAGCCAACACCGCCAACTGTGCAGAGTACGAGGATTGTCGCGAAGAGTAGAGCGAGTGGTGGAGCAACTGCCGTTATAAATGCGGTTCCGGTTCGGCCAAGGTAGATCCCGCCACCAATCGCCAATAGGAGAGCTAGACCAGTAAGTGTGCCGATCTTTCCCAATGCGTACTCACCTGTCTCGACGATAAGAATAAGTAGCGTTTGGAGGATGAGGACACCTGGTGCGGTGAGCCCTGGACCCGGTAAAGCTTTGCGCGCGCTGCGTGAATTCATATCACTCATTATCCCCCAACTTCTCCAACTCCTCATCAAAATCAACCTCCTCTAGATCCGCATCGAGATCGCCACCGTCGGTAAGTTCTAATTGCTTGCCCTTGATGCTCCTCACCTCTTCTTCAATCTCAGCATGGCCAGAGAGTTTGGCTGATGAGGGGACACCTAGTTGGACCATCTTGCGAGCAGGGCGGAGCATATTCTCTTCAGCCGATTGAACAAGATCGTTAAATGCTCGCTCTGAACTTTTGATGCTCTTGCCGAGGGTTGCAATTTTAGAGTGAACGCGGTTGATCCGCTTGAGTAAGTCAGAGGCGAGATCGGTAATCTTTGAAGCATTCTTCGCCATATCGGATTGGCTAAAGACATAGGCGACGGTACGCAGTAGCGCCATCATCGTAGTGGGAGTGGCAATCGTGATCCCCTTCTCAAATGCCTTATTGAGAAGTTGTGGATCGAGATCGAGAGCTTCTGTCAGAATCGATTCAAAAGGGGCGAAGAGGACGACATAGTCGGGTGAGTTTCCTTCGTTCTGGTAACCCTTCTTTGCAAGATCGTTGACATGGCCCATGAGATCTTTTGCATGCCCCTCCATTAAGGAGCGGCGCGTAGCTGGATCGCTCTCGCCGACAGCTTCGAGGAAGCGATCGAAGGGAAATTTTGAATCGATAAAGATCTCGGAACCACCGGGGATAGCGATACGAATATCGGGACGTGATGATGACGCCACCGAGGATGTTCGAGTATCTTGTTTAAAGAAGTGGATGCCTTCAAGTAAGCCCGATGATTCGAGGATCATCTCTAGTTGGGCCTCACCATATTTACCACGGCTCTGTGAGTTAGAGAGCGCGCCAGCAAGTTTCGTGGTCTCACGAAGAAGATGCTCATTGCCATTCTTCATCGTATCGATCGTTGTTTTGATCGAAGCCTCGGCGGTTGCCCGCTTTACCTCTGCTGCATGTGCCTGCTCGGTGAGGGTAGTGATTCTCTCCTTCACCTCTTTGATGGATTGATCGAGGCGGGTTGCATCCTCGCTCTCTGCTTGAGCTTTGATGAGCTGCGAGGTGAGTAGTTCAGATTTGCTCCGCTCTGACGCGAGCAGGGTTCGATCTCCCTGAGAGGAGCGGCGAGCGAGGGCAAATCCGATAATTGCGCCAATAGTTAGACCGATGAGGCCGGCGAGGGCGAGGAGAATTGAGGTAGTTGTACTCATATCCGCATCTTGGCAGGGAAGGCTGACAAAGCCCCGTAGGCTCTACTCCTCGTGAGCCTTTCAATTGGAATCGTCGGTCTGCCCAATGTGGGAAAGTCCACCCTTTTTAATGCCCTGACTAAGAACAATGTGTTGGCGGCGAATTACCCCTTTGCCACGATCGAACCCAATATTGGGGTAGTGGGCGTCCCGGATCCGCGCCTAGCCACGCTCGCGGCACTCTTCTCCTCCGAGAAGTTGCTCCCAGCCGCTCTCTCCTTTGTAGATATCGCCGGAATTGTAAAAGGCGCCTCGGAGGGTGCTGGACTCGGTAATAAATTTTTGGCAAATATTCGTGAGACCGATGCCATCTGTCAGGTCATTCGCGTCTTCGCTGATGAGAATGTCACTCGTGAAGGCGAACGCACCGCTGGCTTTGTCGATCCCGCTTCGGATATCGAAGTGATTAATACCGAACTTGCGCTCGCCGATCTCCAAACAATTGAGAAGGCCCTTCCTCGCTTAGAGAAAGAGTCGCGGATCAATAAAGATAAGGTCGCAGTTATTGAAGCGGTGAAAGAGGCGCAACAGCTTTTAAATGCTGGAAAGCTACTCGTCGGGTCGCGCGTTGATTTAGCGTTGATCGCAGAACTTCAATTGATGACGACCAAACCATTTCTCTATGTCTTCAATGTAGATGCTTCGGAGTTAAGTGATCAAGATTTGCGCGCGAAGTTGCAGGCACTTGTCGCACCATCCGAGGCGATCTTCCTAGATGCGAAGACCGAGGCAGAACTCGCGGAACTCGACGAGGTTGATGCGCTCGAACTTTTGAAAGAGTTTGGCATGGAAGAGCCGGGGCTAGCAACACTTGCCCGCGTTGGTTTTAAGACCTTGGGCCTTCAGACATATTTAACTGCCGGACCGAAAGAGGCTCGGGCATGGACGATTCATCAGGGCGATACCGCACCCGTTGCGGCCGGTGTTATTCACACCGATTTCCAAAAAGGTTTCATCAAGGCCGAAATTGTGGCATTTGGTGATTTGATAGAAGCAGGTTCAATGACAGAGGCCCGTGCTCGCGGAAAAGTCCGCATGGAAGGTAAAGAGTATGTAATGGCCGATGGTGATGTAGTGGAATTTAGGTTCAATGTCTAACGCAACTGGCAGAATTAAATACGAGAAGAGCCCGTATATTACTGGCGAACTCAAGAAGCGCGATGAACTTCGCAACGTAGCGATTATCGCTCACGTGGATCATGGCAAGACCACACTGGTCGATGCGATGTTGACTCAATCTGGTGCATTCTCCGAGCACCAAAAAGAGGGCGAGAATCGCGATCGAGTCATGGATTCGATGGATCTCGAACGCGAAAAGGGAATTACTATCCTTGCGAAGAACACCGCTGTTAAGCGCGGCGATCAAATCGTTAACATCATTGATACACCAGGCCACGCCGACTTTGGTGGCGAAGTAGAGCGCGGCTTAGAGATGGTTGATGGCGTAATTTTGTTAGTGGATGCCTCAGAAGGCCCACTTCCTCAGACACGTTTCGTTCTCCGCAAAGCGTTGAGCAAGAACCTGCCCGTCATCCTCGTGATCAATAAGGTTGACCGTCCTGACTCACGTATCGCCGAGGTTGTTGATGAGGCCTATGCGCTCTTCTTAGATCTCGACGCCAATGAAGAACAGATCGAATTTCCGATCGTTTATGCATCTGCAAAGGCTGGTCGTGCCTCACTTACACGTCCCGAGAATGGTGTGATGCCCGAGGAGCTAAACCTTGATGTTCTCTTCGAGACAATCTTCAAAACTATTCCAGCACCGGTTTATCATGATGGCGCACCGTTGCAAGCGCATGTCACTAACTTGGATAGTTCGCCATATCTTGGTCGCCTCGCACTATGTCGCGTCCGTGAGGGTGTCATCAAAAAAGGCTCAACCGTTGCCTGGATGAAACAAGATGGAACGCAAGAGCGGGTAAAGATCTCTGAGCTTCTCATTACCGATGGCCTCGAGCGCGTTCCCTGCCTCGAAGCTGGCCCAGGTGACATCATCGCCGTTGCCGGAATTGAGACCATTACTTTAGGGGAGACTCTGGCTGATGCCGAGCAGCCCTATGCGCTACCACTTATTACGGTCGATGAACCGTCGATCTCAATGACGATCGGTATCAACACCTCACCGTTAGCTGGCCAGGTTGGTAAGTTGCTGACAGCTCGCCAAGTAAAAAATCGCTTGGATGCAGAGCTGATCGGTAACGTCTCGTTACGTATTAACAACACTGAGCGCCCAGATACCTGGGAAGTTCAAGGACGTGGTGAGTTACAACTGGCAGTTCTTGTCGAAATCATGCGTCGTGAGGGCTTCGAACTCACCGTTGGTAAGCCACAGGTAGTGACAAAGAAGGTAGATGGAAAACTCCAAGAACCGATGGAGCGGCTGTCTATTGATATCCCAGAAGAGTATTTGGGCGTTGTCACTCAACTCATGGCTCTGCGCAAGGGTCGCATGGAGCAGATGGTTAATCACGGAACTGGTTGGATTCGTTTCGATTATAAAGTTCCTTCACGTGGCTTAATCGGTTTCCGAACTGAGTTCTTAACCGAGACTCGTGGAACCGGCCTCTTGCACCACGTCTTTGATGGTTACGAGAATTGGCATGGCGAGATTCGTACTCGCTTAACTGGTTCGCTCGTCTCTGATCGCCGTGGCGCAGTTACCTCGTATGCGCTCTATTCGCTTCAGGATCGTGGTTCACTCTTCGTCGAACCTGGTACAGAGGTGTATGAAGGCATGGTCGTCGGTGAAAATAGTCGGCCAGAAGATATGGATGTCAACGCCGTTCGTGAGAAGAAATTAACAAATATGCGTTCCTCCGGAACAGATGAAGCAGAACGACTCATCCCAGCAAAACTTCTCAACATGGAACAGGCGCTGGAATTTTGCCGTGAAGATGAGTGCGTTGAAGTAACACCAAAGCAGGTCCGCGTCCGCAAGGTAATTTTGGATCAGAACGAACGTGGCCGGGCTACTTCTCGCACCAAGAAGGCTAACCAAGGAGCAGATTCTTAGCCGCTTGCCATCGCTGCAAAAAATTGAACCTAATCCGGATTAATGGGGCTGGCCCTCGTGCCATATGGCGCAGATGTCAGCCCCATTCGCTTAGATAGGGGCTATGAAATCGAAGCAGGGAGCGCCCCGAGAACGCGCGCTCCATCTCGTTCGCCGCATCCACGAAGAGCCGCCCCTCGACCTTAATCGAGAGCAGAGCGCACTTCTCACTGCACGCGGTCGCATCGCAATCTTTGGCGGCCCCGGAAGCGGGAAGAGCACCGCACTTCTTCACACTGCACGTGCTCGCCTCACCGCCGGCCTCGATCCGTCATCACTACTGATTCTCACGTATGGCCGCGATCGAGCATCAGAGCTGCGCGATCTCATCGCCCGTGGCTCCAGTACAACATCCTTTGAAGCTCTCGCTCGCACCTTTCACTCTCTCGCCTTCTCGATCCTTAACGAGAAGTTACGCCCCGAAGATCCTTCCTATATTTTGATCTCTGGCGCTGAACAGGATGCCTTTATTAAAGATCTGCTCCACAATGAATTTGCTCCAATCGCCTGGCATCCAGATCTTGAGCAAGCGCGTAGCACTCGCGGCTTTATCCGTGAAGTGCGCGACCTGATCTCGCGAGCAACAGAACTTAACCTCACCCCAAGAGCGCTTCAAGAGCGAAGCGTTCTTCTGGGTGAGAGGTATTGGGATGGCGCCGCAAAGTTCTGGGCCTCGTATTACCAGACGATGCAGTTACGAAATCAGAGCGTTACCGATTCACATATTCGTATCGATCCATCGTCGGTAATTGTTGAGGCGATCGATCGATTAAAGAGTGATCCGGAGTTATTGGCGCGTTATCGATCTCGCTTTGCTCTGATAATGATCGATGAGTTTCAGGAGAGCGATTACGCCCAACGTGAACTTCTCGAATTAATTGCGCCACCTGATCTCTTCCTCTTCCTTGATCCAGACTCTGCCATTGGGCGCTTTCGCGGCGCCGATCCAGATGGCGTTATCGCATGGAGTAGAGAGTTCACTACTGAAAGTATCCATCTCTCCACGATCTACCGAAGCAATGGCGCTATTACCGATCTCGGTATCGCGGTTGCCTCTCACTTTAGATCTCAGAATCCAGCGCGTAAGCGTGAAAAGTGGGCTCTCCCGGTGGGTAGCGAGGGCGACCTTGATGTGAAATCAGGAATCGATATTGGAAAGTTTGCCAACCAATCTGAGGCAGCTCTCTACATCGCCTATCAATTCCGAAAGGCACATCTAGAGCGGGGCATGCCATGGTCTGAGATGGCGATCCTCGTTCGCACCCCTGGTCAAGAGGTAAGTGCAATTCAGCGAGCATGTGCTCTCAATGGGATTCCGTTAAGTATTGACGCCCAAGCCGCGGCGCTCGCCGAAAACCCAGCGGTCCGTCCGATTCTCGATATCGCGCAATTAATTATTACCCCTGGATTACTCGTGACCTCACATTGGCCGAAGATAGAGGAGTTACTTCTCTCCGAATTTGGTGGCGCAGATGCAATGGTGATTCGTCAGATGCGGTTATCACTGAGTAAGGTGCGAAGAGAGGGTGATCTACGTTCAACGACGCAGATGATGCTTGATGCAATCTCTGACCCCATCAGCGAGGTCGAAGATCATCAGATCCTCCCTCTGCTCCATCTACGTGAAGTGATCACCGCTGGTCGTAAAGTTCGTGGTCATCTCTCGGAACTTCTCTGGGCTATCTGGTCACATGCTAAGAATTATGAAGGTGAATTAATTCCAACTCTCTGGCGCAATCGCGCTTTGGCAGGTGGCACCCGAGGCGCAGCAGCAGATCGCGATCTCGATTCAGTGATCCAACTCTTTGAAGCAGCGAGACGATTCTCTGAGCGGACAGCAAATGCTAGCCCCCAACTCTTTATCGATCAGCTTCTTGAAGAGCGAATCCTTAGCGATGCGATTTCATCGCGGGCGCAACGCGATAGCGTCGTCACTCTCACGACCGTTCACTCGGCGAAGGGGTTGGAGTGGGAGTTAGTCGCACTGGTCGGGTTACAAGAAGGCAACTGGCCAAATCTTGCAGAGCGGGGTTCGCTTCTAGGATCAGAGCGATTAGTTGAAGCGGTTCGAACCGGACTCACCATCCGCGATCAGATCGCCGCCAGTGCAGCGGCAGCGCTCGTCGAAGATGAACGGAGGCTGCTCCATGTCGCGGTGACGCGAGCAAAATCTGGGCTTATTCTCACCGCCTGCCAAGAGGAAGAGTCCTATCCATCGCGCTACTTTGAAGAGATCTATGAGTACCTTCACGGCCACTCATCAGATGAAGCGCCGATAACGCGACCGGAGAGAGCGCTGACTCAGCAAGCACTCGTCTCTTCGCTACGTCGCGATCTTTTAGATTCCGATCTCGATCCAGCGGCCCGCGATTTTGCCGCTTCACTTCTGCGAACTCTCGCGGATGCAGGAGTGCGCAGCGCTGATCCCACCTCTTGGCTTGGTGTGCGCGAGATCAGCATCGATCAACCACTCGCTGGCGCTGATCAAGATATCTATCTCTCGCCGAGTGGGCTACAGAACTTCGTCGACTGTGGCTTAAAGTGGTTTCTTGAGAAGAGTGGAGCACAAGATGGTGACTCGACTGCGCAACTCATTGGCGTTGCGATCCATGCCTTAGCTGCGCTCGTTATGAAAGATCCAGAACTTACCGCTGCAGGAGCGATCGAATCACTTACCAAGGCCTGGTCGATCGTCGATCAAAATGTTGGTTGGTATAAGAGCGCACAACTTGAGAGCGCCTCAGAGATGCTCCGTCGATTCTTCACCTGGAATATGAAGAATGATCGCATCCTGCTCGCCACGGAGAAAGATTTCTTTATCCGAGTCGGACGTGCTGTTATCAAGGGGCAGGTTGATCGGATTGAGATAAATAGTGCAGGTAGTGCGCTACATATCGTTGATATTAAGACCGGAAAGGCGATCGCAACAAAGATCGAGAGTGAAGAGAACCGACAACTTCAGGCCTATCAACTAGCGGTTGTGATGGATGGCTTTACCCTCGATGGCGAGAGCGCCCTCACCACAGTCACCGAGACCGGCGGTGCAGAACTCCTCTTCCTCGCAAAAGATACGGTGAAGATCGAAGCCCAACCACAGCCACCGATTGATCGAATAGCGGTCGAAGCCGATATCAAAACTATCGCTGAGGGCATGGCAGCGGCAACCTTTACCGCGCGTGCAAATAAGCGCTGTACGACTTGCCCAGTAGCTTCACTCTGTCCACTTCAGAGCGCAGGGCGAAGCGTGCTCGAATGAGTAGCTCAGCGCGGCGGCAGGTAAAGATTATTGATGGTCTAATTCACCTCGACCACGAGATTCGGGCGATTGATATTAATCGCGCACTGGCACAGGCCGGTGGGAAATTTATTGCGCCCACTGCTGAGCAAGAGCTGATCATCGAATCAAAGCATTGGGGCGCCGCGGTGGTCATTGCCGGAGCTGGTTCGGGTAAGACCGAGACGATGACGCAACGAGTTCTCTGGTTGGTAGCGAATGGCGTTGTACGGCCAGACGAGATCCTAGGCCTTACCTTCACCCGAAAAGCGGCTGGGGAGTTACATACCCGAATTCGCAAGCGACTTCGCCAACTTCGTAAAGCCGGGTTACTTCCCGTTGATAACTTTGGCCCGTTAGATATCGCCGTTGAGATTGCGACCTATCACTCCTATGCAGGACGCACGCTAGCTCAACATGGAATTCGAATCGGTATCGATGCGGATATCGCTCCACTCGGTGAAGCTGCAGCCTGGGAGCTCTTCAGTGAGATTGTTGCAGAATTTCTAGAGACCCAATATCCGCTCACCAAATCACCAAATTCGATCGTTGATGCGGTCATATCTCTATCATCACAGATCTCTGAGCATGATCAGCGACCTGAGAAGGTCCGCTTACTCACTGAAGAACTCCTAGAAAAGTTCGCAAGCGTTGATCGTTCGAAAGATAATGAAGAGCTGCGCAAAGCGATTGCAACTGCGCAAGAGCGGTTATCTATTCTCCCCATGGTGGAAGCCGCTGACCGAAAGCGACATAGCGAAGGACGGTTGACATTTGATGATCAGATGAGCCTCGCCGCAACGCTCGTCTCTACCATTCCTGAAATATCGTTGAGCGAACGGAGCCGCTACAAGGTAGTCCTACTCGATGAATATCAAGATACCTCGCAATCTCAGGTTCGCTTCCTCTCGGCGCTCTTTGGAAGTGCTGGCCGAGATGCCTTTGCCGTCACCGCAGTGGGGGATCCGCACCAAGCTATCTACGGTTGGCGCGGCGCCTCGGCCGATACCCTTGATCGCTTCGCCTCGGATTTCACCGACGAGCAGAGCGCTAACGCCTGTCAGCGTTTTACCTTACTCACTTCTTGGCGTAACGATCGAAAGATCTTAGATTTCGCGAATCACATTGTTGATCAGCTCACCGCAAAGAGTGGTACTTACGGAAGGGCTCGTGGCGTTGATCGCTTAGCGCTGAGTGCAAAGGCGGGCGATGGCACGCTCGTTGCTGGGCGATACCTCACCGCTCGCGATGAAGCGGTTGCGATCGCAACTCACTTTGCGAAGCTGTGGAGTGAACCAGCGCGGTTGGCCCTACCCGAAGATGAGCGATCCAGCTTCGCCGTTCTACTTCGCGCTAAGTCATATATTCCAGAGATCGAAGTAGCGTTGCGAGAAGCGGGGCTCGAGGTAGAGGTTGTGGGTCTCGGAGGCCTCATTCACATTCCAGAGATCGCAGATATTATTGCTTTGCTTCGCACACTGACATTTCCTGATGCGGGCACAGCACTTGCTCGCCTCTTACTATCACCGCGACTTGCAATCGGGCCGCGTGATCTCATGGCGCTGGGTCGCTTTGCGCGAGAAGTTACCGAAGGTTCGGCCGAAGGTAGATCACGGAAATTGGAAGAGGCGCTTGAAAGTGGATCTCTCCAATCCCTTGCCAGCGATGACTTTGCAATTGGCTCGATCATTGAAGCGCTCGATCAGATATCTGGAGCAAAGGCTGAGACCTTCTCGCGCGAAGGTCTACGAAGACTTACAGAATTCTCTGGCGAACTTGCTGCGCTCCGTCGCCAACTCAACGGCTCCATCACCGATATTTTGATCGAGGCCGAACGCTTTTTACGCCTCGACACTGAACTCTTAGTTCGTGATGGATGGGAGAGCGGCCGGCGCCACCTCGATGCCTTTATCGATGAAGCGGCACTCTTTCAGAGAAATGGTGGGACGCTATCAACATTCCTACGCTGGCTAGAGGTAGCCGATAAGCGCGAGGGTGGCCTAAAACCAGCAACAATCACCGTCTCTAACCGTACCGTCCAACTCTTGACGATTCACACCGCTAAGGGGGCAGAGTGGGATCATGTCGCCGTTCCTGGTTTGGTGAAGGGATCCTTTCCAAGCACTGGCAAGAAGAGTGAGAGCTGGTTAAAGAATTCGGGCTCTATCCCATTAGAGCTGCGCGCCGATTCACTGCACTTTGGATTTTCGTATGAATTTCCACCAGGATCGACCCAGCCGAGCGCCGCCGATGTGTCAAAATCTCTCAAAAAATTTGATGAGCAATGGCAGGCGCTCCGGATAGAAGAGGAGTACCGCCTGGCCTATGTCGCTTTTACTCGAGCCCGCCATTCACTCATCGCGACGGCATCGATCTATCGCGACGGAAGTAGAGAGAAGGGGCTCTCTGAGATCTATCACTGGCTGAAGGAGTATCTCGATCAATGCGATCCAGAATCGATACTCTCCGATGCCCTCGATCTTGATGGCGTAAATCCTCTGATCGCAGATCCTCGAACAGCGCAATGGCCGATAAGCAGTGCGCGCGCTGATGCAATTATAAAGAGTGCAGAGTTTGCCCTTGGCGCCAAGGCGATTGATCTCCTTGCATTACCGATAGCGGAGAATAAAAAGGCAGCTGATGCTGCGATGATTATCAATGAGATTGAAGAGCGCAAGAGCTCGCAAGCTATCTATCTACCAGACCGACTCTCGGTCTCAACCCTCTTATCGCTCAAGAGTAATTCTGAAAAGTTGGCGAGTGATATCAGGCGCCCGATGCCAGATCACTCCAATCCCTTTGCCAAGCTAGGTAGTGAATTTCATCAATGGCTAGAGCGCCATCTTCAGATCTCAACGCTCTTTGATGACGAGGCGCTTGATCCTGCCGCGATCGCTGATATCCCATTGAAAGAGTTGCAGAGCAAGTGGCTTGCATCGGAATGGGCGGAGCGCAGGCCAGTTGGGGTAGAGGTCGGCTTTGAAACGGTGCTTGATGGTCTCGTTGTGAAAGGGCGGATCGACGCTATTTATCAGGCGCCGGATGGGCGCTTTGAGGTGATCGATTGGAAGACTGGACGAGAGCGATCGGGTGAGCAACTCGCTGATGCTGCAATCCAATTAGCGCTCTATCGCCTCGCCTATGCAAAACTTAATAAGATTTCAATCACAGAGGTCAGTGCTGGATTTCATTACATCGGTGAAAACATCACGGTGCGACCTGCTGATCTCTTAGATGAAAGTGCTCTGATAGCGCTCCTACAATCAGTGGGGCGGTCGTCGTAAAGGGAGTTGCTTAAGTAATCGCAACACCGATCGGCAGATGGTCACTGATACCAAGATCGGGGATCACCAACTCTTCAACGATCCGTTCGCCAAAGTGGGGAATGTGGGCGGTGATGTAATCAAATTGAATCTTTGCACCCCATGAAGGATAGGTATTTTTACTCACCAGTGAGCGCCAATGCGTTCCGCGGACCGGTAGCCCCCAGCCAAGATTGAGATCGCCAAGAATAATTGGATTACCAGGTAGCCGCTTTACCCAGCGACGTATCTTCAATAATTGAAAATAATTAACGAAAGGCACGAAGGACAGATGAGTAACAACCACGGTAAAGCCATTTGTTAATTCAGCGGCAAGAGCGACACGAGGTTCATCGCGGACATAGAAGAAGCGAAGACCTTTGCCGGTCGGAATTGCGAGCGGCAATCCGATCACACTTCGACCTAACTCGCATCGGTGCCAATTTTTTACTGGAATTGTGGAGATCAAACCAATGCCATAGCGCGCGACCTTCGCCGCTGGATCAGCAGGCGTTGCTGCTTCACTTCGAGAGCTGCCGGTCTCGAGTGTCGGCTCACCGTCGCGCAGCTTTCGCCAGCTTTCGCCCGGTGTTCCAATTACAGTAGGAGCGAAGGCCCAATCGACCGCGCCCATGGCTGCTGCCATAGTGGCGAGCTGTGAGATAGTGGATGACCGCGGTTGGAAATCATCAACTTCTTGGAGTCCAATTACCTCTGCACCGATCGTCGCTAGTCGCGTGGCAGCGGTATTGAGGAGGGCGTGGGCGAGATCTGGGGAGAGGGGTTCGAGTGGTGGCAGGACTGGTTGACCATGGAGCAAATTCCATGAGATGACCTTCATGTATCAAGGCTAGTAGGGTCACCCCATGTCTGCGCTGTAGAGAGCGCCTCGGTGAGTAGAAGGTAGGGTGAAGGTTTAGTGAAGATTCTCAACCTCCCGCTCGCCCGAAGCCGCGTTGATCGCGCCGAACATCTACGCAAGGACCCGATCGCCCTTGAAGCGCTATGGGAGCGCGCCCGCATTATCCATTTCGATGGCGAAAAATTTCTCACCGATCCAGAGAGTGGTTCGCTCCGTTTTTTGAAGAACTTTGAGGCGCCCGATAATGGCGATGAATTCTTTCTGGGGCTAGATGGGAACCAGCCCTACTTTCTCTTCCTCTCACCGCAGATTACTGGCGAGGGTGATCACTACAAGACCCTTCGCGAAATTGGCGCGCTCCTGGATGACCTTCACATTGGTTTGGCAGTTCACTCACAAGGCCTGACAAATTGGCATAGTAAACATCCGCGTTGTTCACAATGCGGTTCGTTAACCCAGCCTGCCCTCGGTGGATCAATCCGGGAATGTTTGCAATGTTTGACCCAACATTATCCGCGAACAGATCCCGCGATTATCGTCTTGGTCAAAGATCGTGATGATCGGATCTTGCTCGGTCGTCAGAAAGTTTGGCCAGAACATCGCTTCTCTACCTTTGCTGGCTTTGTTGAAACAGGTGAATCTTTCGAACAGTGCGTCTCCCGCGAAGTCGCCGAAGAAGCCGGTGTGCGAGTCGCTGATGTGAGGTATCTCGGTTCTCAACCATGGCCATTCCCAGCATCACTGATGATCGCCTTTGAGGCTGCGATTATTGATCCGGAGAACGCTCGCCCTGATGGCGAAGAGATTGATGAGATTCGATGGTTTGATCGTGATTCAATCATTGAAGAGCTAATAGCAGGAGAACTCTTGCTGCCACCAAAAATCAGCGTCGCTCGAGCAATGATTGAAGCCTGGTACAACATGGTTCCTATGCCAGATGGGAGTATCCGTCCTACCTTTGAATCGGTCGAAGCTCCTCAGGGCAATGACTCTTGGCGGAAGTAGCTCTTTTCATGAAGCTCGATGAGATTTTGCAGGGCTTAGATTCAGAGCAGCAGGAAGCGGTCACCACAATTCGCGGCCCAGTCTCGGTGATCGCAGGTGCCGGAACAGGTAAGACCCGCGTCATCACTCATCGCATTGCCTATGCAATCGAAGCGGGAGTTACCGATCAAAGCAGAGTGCTCGCCCTAACCTTTACCGCTCGCGCAGCCGGAGAGATGCGAGCGCGCTTGCGCGGACTCGAGGTCCCAAATGTCAGTGCCCGGACTTTTCACTCGGCGGCGCTTAAGCAGTTGATGTACTTCTGGCCGTACTCTTTTGGCGGCGCCTTTCCCAAGTTGCTGACCAGTAAAGCCGGATTTATGTCAGAGGCGATGGGGCGCAGCGATACCTTCTTAGCTCCTGGCGCAATGACGCTACGTGAAATATCGGGTGAGATCGAATGGGCAAAGGTCGGCGAATTCGCACCAGAGCGATATGCGGATGCAGCGATCGCAACCTCACGCACTCTTCGGATACCAAACGGAAAATCTGATCGCGAAAACTTCGCTGAAATTGCGAAGGTCTATGACGCATACGAGACTCTAAAGCGGCAAGAGCGAGTCATCGATTTTGAAGATGTCCTCTTGCTTACGGTTGGGATGTTAGAAGAAGATCGAGCGGTACGTGAACGTATCCGCGATCAATATAGATATTTCACCGTCGATGAATATCAGGATGTCTCGCCACTTCAACAACGATTACTCAACCTCTGGGTCGGCAACCGGGATGATCTCTGTGTTGTGGGTGATGCGGCGCAGACGATCTACTCATTTGCGGGTGCGACATCTACCTACTTGCTTGGATTTACTGGCCGCTTTCCTGAGGCGAAGGTAATCCGTCTTACACGTGGTTATCGATCTACACCCGAGATTATTCAACTGGCTAATCGCGTGTTGAGTGAGAGCACTTCTCATGGCGATCAACAGCTCACGTCAATGAATACTCATGGTGCGAATTTTGAATTAGATCACTTCACAACTCCCGCCGCAGAGGCGGTGCGAGTGATCGATCGAATCTCACAATTGGATCAGAAGAACCTGACGATTGCGATCCTTGGACGAACAAATCAGCAGCTCGATCTCTTCGAACGCGAGTTGAATAAGCGCGGCATGGAATCTCAATTAAAGAGTGCCGAACGATTCTTCGATCGGGTAGATGTTCGCGATGCGATGAAGGTCATTCGAAGTGCTTCAGTTATTCCGCAGGATGAGAATTGGCTCCACGATTTGCAATCAGTTCTTCGCCCATTTGGAGATGCCGATTACATTCGTGCCTTGCTCTCACTTGCACGTGAGATGCAGGCCGATGGCGCACCCTCGCTGCGCGCCTTCTTACGTGAATTGGAAGATCGAGCGGATCAGAACAATCCACCCGCGCTCCCTGGTGTGGTTCTTTCGACCTTGCATGCGGCGAAGGGACTTGAATGGGATCACGTCTTTCTGGTCGGCGTAAATGATGGGATCTTGCCGCTCGATACTGGCGCGGACATCGCGCCCTCTGCGTTAGAGGAGGAGCGTCGCCTCTTTTATGTGGGGCTCACACGTGCAAAGCGCCAAGTCCACCTCAGTACCTCGGGTGAAGCGAGTCCATTTTTAGCGACGTTGATCGCCCCCGCTCGTCCCGTTGGATAGGCAATTAATTAGCTTGCGAGCTCAATCATGGGTGCCCTACCCTAAGCATGTGGAAAAGATCATGAGCACAATGAGTCGAGTAGCCGTCACTGGCTTTACTGACTTTACTTGGCGCGCCACAACCCCTGCGAACCATTTCTTCGCGGCAGCGGATGCCTCCTTTACGGCTAACGGCCATAGCGGCCATAAGGGTTATGCATTTACAGATGCCAATAAGTATGGAGAGTGCGGGACCTGGAGGAGTATCGGATAACCGATAAAAACCCACCAGGGCCGCACATCCGTAACGGATATGCGGTCCTTTTTTATTTCCCCCGATGATCACGAATAACCAAACTCGACAAAGTGAAAGGAAGTGAGAGAAGTGAGCGTTCTCTTCAGTGATTTGTTAGTACCAGGCTGGGCCGAAGGCGGCGAGGCAAAGGTTGGCCTTTCTGCAGTGACATATGTGACGGGCTGCAGTGATAAGAGCGATGAGTTCTCTCTTCCCTGCCATACCGCGGATCCAGAACTTTTCTTCTCAGAGGAGAGCGTTCAGATCGCAATCGCGAAGGAGCTCTGTAGTGCATGTCCGATGCTGACTGCCTGCCTTGAAGGTGCGATCTCGCGTCGTGAACCCTGTGGCATCTGGGGTGGCGAACTCTTCGAAGGGGGTCAGATCATCGCGGGTAAGCGCGGCGTCGGACGTCCACGCACCCGCATTCAGGATGAAAGTTCCAGCTTCGACGTTGGATCGGAAGAGTTGGATCGAGCAAGTTAATCACGAAGGAGTGGCTCAACCGGTTGCGCTGATCCTTATGTGAGAGCGAGCGGTGAGATGAGCCCTGGAAGTTTGCGACGATCGATGTCGTCATTGCGGCAATGAGCGCAGCAGATGGGGCAGGGAGTTCGTGATGCTTCTCGGCCAGGGCGAGTGTGGTGAGATCCGAGGGGAGTGCATCTCTACGATGTAAAGCAATGCAATGTAGGCAAGGAACCATGCCGGGATAGATAATCGGTGATATTTCAATCTCTTGCGCAATTACCTCACTAATTGCGAGTTGGGCGATTCCTTGACTCTGCCACTCTTGTATCTGTTCTGCCGGTGGCGGCGCAGTTGCAATGATGAGATCAACACCGCCCTGGTGAGCAGAGGTACTCCCTCCTAACTTTGTCTGGCGAATCAGATCCCGATGGTGAAGAGCCTTGCTCTTAGCTAGGTGTTCTGTTGTCACAGAGAGACCATTGATATCACGCGGCGCAAGTAGTTGCTCATCGCGCGAAGCAAGCGCGATTGTGCACTCAGTAAAACCGCTTGTCGAAAGTAGCGCCAAGAGATTCCGAGCAACTCGGGTATCGCCAAAAATTGAGATTACGAGATGTGCACGCGCCTGCCATTCCTCCTGACCGCCATCTTCCGAGCGATGCGTGATTAATGAGCTTTCGATTCTGGTGCGCGCCATTGAATTGAGGTGATGTTGCTGGCTCTGCATCATCAGATCTGGCTGGGATAGGTTCTCGATAATTCCAAGGCTGCTCAAATAGTCCAGCGCACGATTCATCAGAGCGAGCGGTTCGAAGAGTCGTTGGGCAATCTCGGTGCGGGATAGAGCGCCATTGCATGAACGAAGAATCGTCAGGTAGGGGATCGGCTCCAGGAGGAAACCTGCACGTGCATCGCCAACATAGAGCTCGCCATCAGAGCGCATCAAAGTACGAAGCGTTGATTTAATACGAGGATAAGAATCGATCTGCACAGCGGGAAGGGTGGCGTACTTATCTCGGATCTGCGCTCTAGCGCGGGCCGTTGTGGAGAAGCGCGCGGTAAAAGTTAATCAGGGCGATCAGATGAAAACACCCCGCACACTTCACCTCAGAGAGGCGAGCCTGCGGGGTGCACTAGAACGGATTACGGGGTGAAGCGAGTGCGAGGGTAATTACGCCTTGCCCAAGATGCGATTGAGTTTGGTACCGCAGACAGAGCAGATGCCCTGAGCCATCCGGCGGCCAGATTCAGAGACTTTGACTTCACCTTCGAAGGCGCGCTTCTCTTTGCACTTGACGCAGTAAGCGCCTGAGTTATCTTCAAGCTTCCCTACATATTTCTCGGCCATGGTGACCCTCCTATCGCCGCAGCAACTCGTCAAAATGCACAGGTGTTTCCCGTGCGGAGCGTGCGTACCTGCTCAGGGTACCCTCGCACGCGCAGGCGTGGTGGGATTTACGAGTAATTTGAGGGGAACTTTCTCATACCCGGCTGGCAGCGATTGGTCGACATTGGGGGCAATTTGGCGCGGTCAGGCGCGGTCAGGCGCGGTCAGGCGCGGTTAGGCGCGGTTAGGCGCGGTTAGGCTGAGCATCGAGTGGTTGAAGAAGTATCACCTCCGGCGGGGCCCCAAGCCCAGCCTCAAAACCCTCGAGATATGCCTCGGCCCGTCCTAGATCTGGGTAGCGGGCCAGGAGCTCGTTAAAGGGCGCCCCATGGCCTGGAATTCGAAGATGGATGAGTTCATGGAAGATGACACAGTTGAGGACGTAAGCGGGAGCGCTCGCCAACCGATCTGCGATCCGAATCGTCCGATCGACCGTGGTGCAACTGCCCCAACGAGCCTGCATCTGGCGCCAAGAGATTGCCGAAGGGCGTTCATGAAATTCAGGGAGGTAGCTCCGGAGCAATTCCTCTGCAATCTGGTGGAGGGCCTCGTCACTTCGCCGGCTCTTTGCTTCTCGTAGCAAGACCAGGGAGATCATCTCTGGAATCAGAGCGATCTCATCGCGGCGCGAGGTGCGATCGGGGATGTGGATTTCAATAACTCCGTTTGCGCGAAAGGCGGTTGCTCCCCGTTTGCGTCGCGTCGATCGAATCAATCGGAACTCTGGAAGTGCGGGATCTAGGATTGGAGCACGGGGCGGAGCAAGGGTTCTCCCTAGCGATCGACTACCCCGCCGCGGTTGAAAATTTTCAGTTGAAAGCACAGCGGGAAAGATATCGTCGAAGATCGACTCCTGAATAAAGTTCTCCACCGTCATAACGGGTTACCCCTTCACTCTCCACAGCTTTATCAACACCTCACCGAATGCGTGCAATAAGTTTCTCCTACTTTTACATAATTAGCGGCGAGTTCAGGAATGAGTCGCAAATATTTATTATCTTTATTCAGAGTAAAGGTCTGAATTCATTAAAAGTTATCGTGCAAAACTTACAACGGGATTTGATTTTAAGGAAGATAACGCCTACTTTTCGTCTACAAAGTCCTCGGATAACCGTTCATTATCAGCAAGGGGAAGGCTGATAAAGAATTGTGCGACCGGGGGCTTTGCTTTTTTTTGGGCAGTTAACGCTCGCTGCCGAAACAGTGAATCGCGACTTATCTTCTCAGATGAGATCCCGGAGATCGTCGGGAACGGTTGTGCTTTGTAAGAATCCTGCTGGATCTGCCAGTTCGTCACTGCTGGGGAGCAGTGCTGGGTCTTCCCAGCGATGATCACGTCCTTCGGCGCCTGCCAGAGTGAGAAGTTCGCCCCAAAAAATCGCAGTCTCACGCATCTTACGAGGCGAGACCTCAAGATTAAGTAGTGATTTGAAGAGTTGTTGGGTTGGCGAATTTGTTGCACGGGAGCGACGTACCACTTCTTGCAAAGCAGAGAGAGATGGCAGGCGATCCGCGGCAGCAGTCGCAACAACATGATCAATCCAACCTTCGATAAGTGCAAGAGCCATCTCTAATTTTTCTAATGCTGTCGATTGTTGAATAGATTGTTCTGGCATAAACATTCCACTCGTGATTGCACGATTGATCGAATCACTATTTTCAATATCTAGCGCGCCTGATGAGATTGCATCTTCAGCTTGACGTTGTATTGCAGACATATCAATCGTGATGCCACGACCGTAAGAGGCAATTGCTGCTCGCATATATTCTGGAAGCCACGGCGCATGTGTAAAGAGACGGGTTGCAGCAGATTCTCGAAGTGCCAGGAAAATCGTAATCTCACTTTCTGGTAGCTCCAAGCCCGCGCCCCATAAGGCGATATTCTGTGGAATTAGATGTGTTTCGCTCCGAGAAAAGAGTGGAAGTGCGACATCGTTTGCTCCGGTAACGGTGATAGCGAGCGCACCAACAGATTGACCGAGTTGAGTTGCAATCATTGCACCCATAAATCCGCGCATCATCGGCATGATTCCCTCTGGCGAGAGAGGAATCCCGCCCATGATCGAGTTGAAGGCTGGGCCTACCTGCTCTGGGAATGGGTTGCCAACTTCATTCGCTCCAGAACCATCTCCACCACTAAAATCCATTCCTTGCACAAGTTCGGCGAGTGCAGTCGCCATACCTTCGGCGAGGGGCTCAACTAATTTCTGCCAACCAGCGATCGTCGACTCCATCCAATCCTTGCGACTCCACGCTAGATCTCGCGGCACAGAGAGCGAAGGAAAAATCGTCACACTATCAAGCCAATTATTGGCAATCGTAAGCGGCTCACCCATCGATTGCAGGTCTTGAATACCCACTGGAATCACCGAGTGGCCGCCGAGAAAACTACGAGCGCTTTCACGCAGCGCTTGAGTTGCGATCATGGGCAGATTTTCTTGCCCACTCGCTCGCTGCGAATCAGAGAAATCCCCACCAGGGGTAAAGCCAAAATTGCCACTCATAGTTGTATTCTCTCAACTTCATCTAGATCCGTATATTCAGAACGCAACGACTTCGGCGAATATTCCACAGCGCTACTCGCTAGAGTTCGGTTATGATTTTCTTGGCTATCTCCCACCTTCTTCAGGGAGCGCCGACAACTTCAGGTAATCCTGCCTTTTCAGCGCTGATCTGGTGGCTCGTTCCTATCATTGCTGTGAGTGGCGCAATTATTTATGTCATTTGGGTCTCACGCTTCAAAGAGAAATTTCAGAACGAGACCAATCGCTCGGTCAATTCATTCCAGAGCTTTCAACGTAGTTTTACTGGTTCCACCCCCTCAGCTGGATTGGGTGGCACACTGCCGCTAGCCGGCTCGGTACGACAACTCCCACCAGGAGTACCACCGGTGCTAGGAGCTCTCAACGCCGATGAGGGTGATCCTTCACATAACTCCTGACCTACTCCCGTAACCCTCGCGCGCTAGAGTGTGGGCTATGAGTTCATTTAATTTCCCGAATAGCCCCTTCTCACAAGGTAACGGCCGCAATTTTGGCCAAGGTGGGGGACGGCGGAAAGTCGGGCCGCTACCACTGACCATTGCCGCCCTCGTGGTTCTTTCAATTATCTTGGTCTCACTCAGTAGCTTCTACGCAGACATTCTCTGGTTCCGTTCTGTTCACTTCTCCTCTGTTTGGAGAATTACGCTCATCACTAAGGCCGAACTCTTCGTCATATTTGGCCTGCTGACTTCACTCATCATTACCAGCAATATTTACCTGGCACACCGCAACCGCCCGATCTACGTTCCAACAACACTTGAAGCTGACAATATCGAGCGTTATCGCAGCCAGCTTGACCCCATTAAACGTTATGTCGTTATCGGATTAGCAATCTTCCTCTTCTACTTTGCAGGATCTTCTGGCTCTCATCTTTGGCAGACCTGGTTGCAATATAAGAATTCCTCCTCTTTTGGAGTCAAGGATCCGCAATTTGGTCTCGATATCTCCTTCTTCGCATTTAAGTTACCGCTCTATCAAGCTCTTATCGGTTGGGCGATCTCCACCCTCGTACTCACTCTTATTGTGACCGCCGGCGTGCATTACCTCTATGGCGGTATCCGTCCTCAAGTTCAAGAGGATCGAACTTCGGTCTCAGCACGAGTGCAACTCTCTGTCCTACTTGGACTCTTAGTTGTGGTGAAGGCCGCCGCATATTGGTTTGATCGCTACACATTGGCGCTGAAATCTGGGCGTCTCATTACGGGGCTTTCCTATACCGATGTCAACGCGACTTTACCGGCGAAGGCGATCCTCTCGGGGATTGCAATTGTCTGTGCCTTGCTCTTCTTTGCAAATATTATTCGCCGTTCGTGGGTATTGCCAGCCGCTGGAGTTTCGCTCTTGGTGATCTCATCGATCTTAATCGCCGGGGTATATCCCGCCTTCATTCAACAGTTCCAAGTAAAGCCATCGGAATCTTCCAAAGAGGCCCCATACATTCAACGTAATATCAATGCCACCCGCGCTGCATATGGCCTCGACAAGGTTGTCATAAAAGATTATCAAGCAACGACCGTAGTTGCTTCAGGGCAACTAGCAGCCGATGCGCTGACAGTTGCAAATACTCGCTTGCTCGATCCAAATGTTGTTTCGGCTACTTTCCGTCAGTTACAGCAGATCAAGCCGTATTACACCTTCCCGGATGCACTTGATATGGATCGCTATATCGTGAACGGCAAGAGCCGCGATACCGTTGTTGCAGTCCGTGAATTAAATATTGCTGGTAGTCCAGTTCGAAACTGGATTAATGATCATTTGGTATACACGCACGGATTTGGTTTTGTTGGAGCATTCGACAACACAGTGGATGCCGACGGCAAGCCATCATTTGCGGTGGGAAATATTCCACCAACGAGCGGCCTTGGGGCGTTCCAGCCTCGTATTTATTTTGGTGAGAATGTTCCGGATTATTCAATTATTGGTGGTGCCAAGTCATCAACTGCGGCCGAGCTTGATTATCCAGATGACACCTCGGCAAATGGCCAGAAGAATTACACCTATGTCGGAACGGGCGGCGTTCCGATGGGATCGGTCTTCTCCCGATTGCTCTTTGCAATAAAATATAAAGAGCAACGAATAGTTCTTTCAAATCTCATCAACAAAGATTCTAAAATTCTCTTCAACCGTAACCCTATGGAGCGGGTCCAGAAGGTCGCCCCATGGTTGACGCTGGACGGTAATGAATATCCTGCAATCGTTGGCGGGCATGTGGTTTGGATCATTGATGGCTACACGACGTCAGCTGGATATCCATATGCGAAGGTCACCAACCTTGCAGCAGCGACCACGAACTCGGTGAGCTCTGGAACTACATCAATCGCACCACTCGCTGATCAAAATGTGAATTACATTCGTAACTCGGTGAAGGCCACTGTGGATGCCTACGATGGCTCAGTCCATCTTTATCAATGGGATACCACCGATCCAATCTTAAAGACGTGGACGAAGGTTTACCCAGGTACGGTCGAACCCAAGAGTGCGATCTCACCTGCGCTTTTGGCGCATATTCGTTATCCAGAAGATCTCTTTAATGTTCAACGCGATGTATTGAGCACCTATCACGTCGATTCTGCGAGCGCCTTTTACGGTGGTCAAGATTTCTGGCGTATTCCAAGTGACCCATCATCTCTTGGCGCAAATGCTGCAACTCAACCGCCGTACTACCAGACGATGCAGTTGCCCGGCGCAAAGAGCGCCTCATTCTCACTCTCAACGAGCTTTGTACCGAAGGGTGGGCGCCAGAATCTGACCGCCTTCGCCGTTGTTAATTCTGATGCTGGTCCAAATTACGGCAAGATCACAGTTTTGCAATTACCGCGATCGACGAATATCTCAGGCCCATCACAAGTCGCATCGAACTTTGAAGCGAAGCCAGATGTTGCCCAGGCGCTCTCACTCTTGCGTCAAGGTGGCTCCGATGTTGTCTTGGGTAATCTCGTGACTCTCCCAGTAGGAGGGGGGCTCTTGTATGTACAACCGGTCTATGTCCGCGCAACAGCGAACTCTGCCGCCTATCCGCTACTTCAAAAAGTTTTGATTAGCTTTGGAGATCAGATTGGATTCGATAACACTCTTCAGGGTGCACTCGATCAAGTCTTTGGTGGAAATGCTGGGACAGGAATAACAAATAGTTCTGGTGCCACTACTACAGCCTCGGGTAGTACGGCCCCAGTCTCGGGGAGTACTTCACTTAAGGCGGCGCTCGCAGCTGCCGAAGCTGCGCTCTCCGATTCGCAGAAGGCTTTGAAGAGTGGAGATTTCACTGCATATGGTCAGGCCCAGAGCAGATTGAAATCAGCTATCGCCGCAGCAATTCGCGCACAAGCCGGGAAGTGACCTCTACTGATTGGGTAATTTCGACGCTTTCCTTTAAGATTGAGCTACCGACGCGGGGTGGAGCAGCTCGGTAGCTCGCTGGGCTCATAACCCAGAGGTCATAGGTTCAAATCCTGTCCCCGCTACTAGTACGAGAAAGAAATCCTCCGGCCCACAGCGCTATTAAAAACGCTGTGGGCCGGATTTATTAAGCTCCGTAAATAGCAATATCCTTTCCTCTGTGGAGCCGATGGATAATCTCAGCCGTCTCAATTATCAGCTCATCTTTGATCATTCCGCGGAGCAACTCTTTGTCAAGGTCGCAGAACGCGTTGTTGCGGCGGTACTGCACGCCTGGCGCGAAGGGCGAGAAGCCCAACTCGTTATCACCGGGGGTCGCTCCGGCCTCGCAATGGCCCAAGCAATAGACCTGGCCCTCTTTCGAGCAACGGCTCAAGACGGTGCAGAGCTCTTCAGTAACGCGAAGATACGAATTTGGATGAGCGATGAGCGATTTGTACCCTTTGAGAGTGATGATCGCTCGGATGCCACTTTGATCGCAGCCTTTACAAAATCGGCTGACCACCTCGTCTTTGAACGTATCGCCGCCCCTGACCAGGGGACGTTGGTGCAGGCAGCTGCCTCTTACGCTGAATCGCTTGATGCTCGCCTGGGTGAGCTTGCACGATTCGATGCCGTTCTCTTAAGTTTGGGCGAAGATGGTCATGTAGCCTCACTCTTTCCCGGCCACAGTGAACAGCTTGATTCTGGGGCCTCTGCGATCTCGGTAGGTAATTCTCCTAAGCCCCCGGCAGCGCGGGTATCAATGGGGATCGCTCAGTTGGCGAGGGCATCTGCGATTTATATCTTTGCACTCGGGGAGAGCAAGCGGGAAGCGGTTGCTGTGGTGCTGGCTGGCGATGAGATCTCTCCCGTTGCTCGATTGAGGCAGTGTTCACCTGTCACACAGATTTTTTTCGTCACAGATTTCAAAGTTTGATCTAACGTAACGTCATAGCGAGGGAGAGATCAAGATGAGTAACCAGGAATTGCACTTCACCATGATTGGATTGGGCCGCATGGGGGCCAATATTGTCCACCGCATTTCCTCACACATCGATACTGCTAACCCGGTGACGATCAGTGTCTTTGATGTTGATGCTGAAACGGTGAAGAGCGTTGCGTCGCATGGTTACAAAGCTCTCACCTCACTGCGCGATCTCGCTGACCAAAATAGTGAGAGCAATCCGCAGGTTGTTTGGGTCATGGTTCCGGCCGAGGTCACCAACGAGACGATACGTGCAGTGGCTGAATATCTCACTCCTGGTTCAACGATTATCGATGGTGGAAATACTTTCTACCGAGACGATATTGCTAACGCCGCGTGGCTGGCCGCTAAAGGGATTAACTTCGTAGATGTGGGTACTTCAGGTGGCGTCTATGGCTTAGAGCGAGGCTATTCCTTGATGATCGGCGGCGAGAAGGAGATTATTGATCGCTTGCGGCCAATCTTTGTGGCACTTGCCCCAGGTTTCGATGCTGCAGAACGTACCCCAGGCCGCGAGGGCGATCCCGCAAATTCTGAGCGTGGCTTTTATCATTGCGGACCCGTCGGTGCTGGACATTTTGTCAAAATGGTTCACAACGGTATTGAGTATGGTGCGATGGCGGCTTATGCTGAAGGACTTAATATCTTTAAGGCTGCTCAATCTGGAATTAAGCATCCAACAAAAGTTGGCGACCACGACGAAACGCAATATGAACTTGATATGCGGGAAATTACTGAAGTCTGGCGCCGTGGTTCAGTCGTCGCATCTTGGTTACTCGATCTCACTGCGACTGCCTATCAAGAAGATCCTGAACTTGATGGCTATGAAGGGCGCGTCCCTGATTCCGGAGAGGGCCGTTGGACCGTTGCGACCGCGATCGATGCCGGCGTCCCGGCTAATGTGTTGAGCGCCTCGCTTATGGCGCGCTTCTCTTCACGCGGCAACGATCTCTATGCAAATAAAGTTCTTTCTGCAATGCGGAAAAAATTTGGTGGCCACACCGAAGCGTCGAAGAAGTAGGAGAACAATATGGCGCCTCGTAAAAAGAAACTTGCTGATGCTGACCTTCTGGTCCTCTTTGGCGCAACCGGCGACTTGGCAAAGAAGAAACTCTTCCCTGCCCTTTACCATATGGCTCGGACTGGTTTCCTTACTACCGATGTCGTGGGTGTTGCCTCGACGAAGTGGAACCATCAAGAATTCCTTGATTATGCCCACACCTCTATCCTAAATAGCGTTGCCGAGCCCGATGCAGAAGCCTTGGCCTATCTTGATCAGCACCTTAGACTCGTTGTAGGCAAGTATGAAGAGCAGGCGCTCTACGATGATTTAGCAAAGAGCGTCGAAGGTAAGAACAACATCGTGATCTATCTTGCGATCCCGCCATCAGCATTCGAGCAAGTGACTCGCGGTTTATATGCAGCGGGCCTTATGGAGCGGGTACGGCTCGTTGTCGAAAAGCCATTTGGCCGCGACCTCAAATCTGCTATTCATTTACAAGATTCGCTCGAATCAGTCTTACCCGAAGAGCGTATTTTCCGTATTGATCATTATCTTGGTAAAGAGTCGGTTGAAGATATCCTTGTCTTTCGTTTCGCAAACTCTATCTGGGAGCCGGTCTGGAACCACCGCTATATTGCTAGCGTCCAAATAACGATGGCTGAGGATTTTGGAATTGATGGCCGTGGCGCTTTCTATGATGGCGTTGGGGCTCTTCGCGATGTCCTGCAAAACCACTTGTTACAGGTTCTAGCGTTGATTGCTATGGAACCGCCCTCAGAGATCAACTCTCATAATATGGAAGATGAGAAGTTAAAAATCTTTCGAGCGATTGCACCGCTTCGGCCAGAGAGCGTTGTGCGTGGTCAATATGTTGGATATCTCGATGAACCAGGGGTGAAGCCACACTCGGGTACTGAGACTTTCGCCGCGGCGCTCGTACATATCGATAACTGGCGATGGGCAGGCGTCCCGTTTTATCTCAGAACTGGCAAAGCGCTGGCAGAGACAACCCTTGAGGTTGTCATTGAATTTAAGCAACCGCCACGCATGCTCTTTGCTGAGACGCAGGCCGGCGCACCAAATATTCTTCGCTTCCGGTTAGGTAAAAAGGATGGCGTCGATATTGAACTCCTTGCCAAATCGCCAGGGGATTCGCTCTCGACACAACCCGTACAGCTCAATGTCGAATTTTCGGCGGCCCTCGGTGAACGTCAAGAAGCCTACGAACGATTATTGCGAGCAGCGATGGCCGGTGATCATATGCGTTTTACCCGGATCGATTCGGTCCTTGAAACCTGGCGGATTCTCGAGAATGTGATCTCTGGTGAACCTGCACTCTTCCCATACTTCGTCGGATCGTGGGGGCCAGAGCGAGCAAATGAACTTGTTGGCGGCGAATGGATTGAGCTGTAACTTTTACCGTAACTCTGAGCTAAGTATCAGCGCAGCATAAGCTATGCCGTCAATGGCGAGAACATAAGTGGTCACTGTTTCCCCCTCGCCCGCGATTCCAACTTCGATAACGGCCCTAATCTCACTATGAAATGGCGTCGAAGCACGTGCAACTGGTGCAGGAGTGCCAAAGAGCGCGGTGTATTTTTTTGAATTTGCACTCACACGGGCCGCGTATCCGTGTTCTGGATCGAAGGTAAAGCCAACAAGGTTCAACTGCTCAGCTGGGATTCCTTCCGCCGAGCTATAGGCCGCGATTGCTCTGTTTAATGCGTAGAAAGGCGAAGTTTCCTGCTGCTCGTCCTGATTGTGGAGTGAGGCGGCAGTGGTGAGGGAATAGAGAGCGTTGATGATTAATTGGTGATCCAGATCAGTCCCTGGACTTGCTCCAAGTGGATGAGTAAGAATCGTGATCTGCGAAAGGGTGTGATGCCAAATCTTTGCGGGTTCAAGAACCGAGCCCTGCAATGTCGAAGAAGAAAGGGATTTTGCCCGCTTCTTACCGCGTAAAAATGAAAAGAATCCCATAGCGCCTACTTAATCCGTTCATTTAGCGCGTCAAGAAAAGCCTGATGTAACTTTCCATTTGTCGAGACTCCGCTTGCGCCATGGGCGCCGCGATTCCCATCAAGGTCACCAAAGACGCCACCAGCTTCGGTGACGATGATGGCATTTGCCGCCATGTCCCATAAGGCTAGCGACGGCTCAACGGCGATATCAACCGCTCCTTCTGCAACCAACATGTGTGACCAAAAATCACCGAGACCGCGAGTGCGCCAAACCCGCTCTTGAAGGTCAACGAAATTTTGACGGCGATTTCCCCACCCAACGAGATCTGAATAAGAGATCGATGAATCACTCAGTGAATGCACGGCCGAAACCTGGATCCGATGGGCTGGTTTACCGTTCTCACTGACAAATGCGCCGCCATCTTTATGGGCGAACCACCTGCGATAGAGCGCAGGTGCGCTGACAACTCCGACAACAACATCGTGTTCGGGGGTTACGAGTGCGATCAACGTTCCCCATGTAGGAACGCCACGGATAAAATTCTTTGTTCCATCAATCGGATCGATAACCCAGTAGTACTGCTTATTGCTACCTGCTAACGCCTCATCCTTGCCACCAAATTCTTCTCCGATGACGAGATCAGTGGGGCGCTCATGCGCAAGCAGATCTCTGATCATAAACTCAATACCCTTGTCGGCATCTGTCACCGGTGTCAGGTCAGGCTTTGTTTCGACTACAAGTCCAGCAGAACGATATTTAGCCATTGACATGGCATCAGCCGCATCGGCGAGGCGAAGTGCCAGAGATAGATCGAGCGCTAGGTCTCTCATGGTCGTAAGTCTACTTGGAGCCTTCAACAAGAAGGCGCCGCAAATTAGCGAGGCGATGGCGTGCACTCTCGCTCAGAGTAGGCCAGGAATTTAAGGCGCAATTCTCTTCATCGTGCGAACAATTTTTTGGACAGTGTTCTATAGCCGGAGCGAACTCTGGAAACGCGCCAATGACACGATCTCGTTCGACATGTGCCAAACCGAAGGAGCGCACGCCCGGCGTATCGATAATCCAGCCGCTCTCTTCTGCATCGAGATCAATTTTTAAAGCGACCGCACTTGATGATGTATGGCGCCCACGACCGGTAGCAGAATTTACATCACCCGTTGCTCTACTCTCACTTAGAGTCAGGGCATTTACTAGAGTCGATTTCCCAACGCCAGAATGTCCTAAGAGAACTGTGCGTTTATGGCGGAGTTCGGAACGAAGGCGAGAGAGATCACTTCCACGTTTGATCTGTATCGCTTGGACTTCTAGCTCTTCGTACATAGCCAGAAATTGCTGCGGGTCGGCAAGATCGCACTTTGTCACAATAATGAGCGGTGTGATGCCTTGATCAAATGCAACGACGAGTGCGCGGTCAACAAAGCCGTGACGTGGCTCTGGATCTGCCGCTGCGATGACTATCCCAATCTGATCGACATTCGAAACGATCATACGTTCAAATTCGGCAGCATCGTCGATGGTACGGGTAAGTACATTTCTCCGAGGCTGTACGACAACTATCCGCGCAAGGGAGCCATCGGATCCGGTGATGTCACCGACGATCGCCACTAGATCACCGACGACAACTGATTTTTTCCCAAGTTCGCGCGATTTCATCGCGGTAATAATCGTTCCACTCTCTTCGATCAAGCAAGTCGTGCGTCCGCGATCAACTGCAACAACACGGGCAATTTGTGAGTGGGTGTAGTCGGGGCGATCTTTCGTCCTGGGCCGCGTTCGTTCTGCTGGCCGGATTCGGACATCATCTTCAGTGAATTTGCGGGGGCTCACTTAGCGCTTTTCTTCTGAAGCTGGCAGGCCTAAAAGTGCTGCCCATGCACCTGGAAAGTCTGGCAAGGTCTTCTGAGTAGTTTCGATATTTTCGACCAATATCCCTGGAATGCGCAATCCGATCATTGCGCCAGCGGTCGCCAACCTGTGATCCTCATAGCTATGGAAGGTACCGCCATGAAGTGGCGCCGGGAAAATATGTAGCGCACTCTCTTCTTCTTCAACATCTCCACCGAGAGCGTTGATCTCGGCTGCGAGAGCGGCTAACCGATCGGTTTCATGAAGTCGCAGGTGGCCAATTCCACGAAGTGATGATGGTGAATCGGCAAGTGCGCAGAGCGCCGCGATGGAAGGCGTGAGCTCACCGACATCATGGAGATCTACATCAATGCCATGAATAATGCCATTACTTGTGATGGTGAGATCTGAACCATCTTCGCGGTTAACAAAAGTTATCTCAGCTCCCATCCGAGTAAGGAGAGATCGAAGTTGATCCCCCGGCTGAGTCGTTTGCTTGGGCCAATCCGTCACCGTGACAGATCCACCACAGATCATCGCTGCCGCCATAAATGGTGCGGCATTTGAGAGATCGGGTTCGATGGTGATCTCACGCCCTTGCATCCTGGTCGCTGCAACTCGCCAGGTGGTGCCAGCTTCACATTCAACGCTGACACCCATGTCGCGGAGCATCTGTACCGTCATCTCGATATGGGGCATCGATGGGAGGGAAGAGCCGGTATGTCGAACGGTGATTCCTTCTTTCGTTGCCGAGGCAACTAATAAGAGAGCAGAGATGAATTGGCTCGACGAAGATGCATCGATATCGACGGTACCGCCACGTAGTTGGCCGTTACCATTAATTGTTAGCGGAAGTGAATATCGTGAACCGTGTTCGATACTTACCCCAAGCGCTTCTAGTGCGGCTATAACTGGCGCTAATGGCCGTTCATGTGAACGCGGATCGCCGTCAAAGTGAATCAAACCAGATGCCATGGCCGCAACTGGCGGCAAGAAGCGCATGACGGTGCCGGCATTTCCAACATCGACCTGAGCTGGTCCAAAAAGTTGGCTTGGGGTGACGGTGAGGTCGCCATTCACTCCTTGCTCGATACCGACTCCCATCGCTTTCAGCCCAGCGATCATGAGAGCCGAATCGCGCGAGTGCAGTGGCTTTCGAAGTAGCGAGGGTGTCTGAGCTAGGGCGGCGAGAATAAGGGCACGGTTTGTTACCGATTTAGATCCTGGAATCGTGACGCGCGCATGCAATGGATTAGCTCCGCGGTGTGGAGCAGGCCAGAGTTGCGTCATGTGTTAATCCTACAGTGAGGCGATACTCTCTCACCTATGTGTGGTCGCTTCGCCCTCTCAAAACTTCCAGCAGAGTTAATGGATGAGTTCGAGATTCATACGGGGAAGAGCGCCCCGATTCTGCCAGCTGACTGGAATATCACGCCGACGCGTCAGATCTATCTTGTTCGCAACAGTTCTGAAAATCAGCGTGAACTAGCCACCGCTTCGTGGGGGATAATCGCGCCATGGAGTAAAGATCGCCGTTCTGCTACTCGATCGCAATCGCAAGCTATCAATGCACGAAGTGAGAGTATTGGTGAAAAGCCAACCTTTAAGAGTGCAATTCGAAATCGTCGTTGTCTTATTCCAGCCGATGGTTATTACGAATGGGCAACCGAGTTCGGCCACTTCTCACCGAAGCAGCCGTTCTATATTTCTAGCATCGCCAATATTTCTGGCGAGGGGCACGATCAGGAAAATGGTAGCGGCGGTATATCACTCGCCTTTGCTGGACTCTGGAACAGTTGGGTCGCTCCCGATGGCGAGGTAATCGAGAGCGCGGCAATTATTACTAGGCCAGCGGAGGGATTTCTTGCAACGGTGCATTCCAGGATGCCGACCTTCTTGCCCGTTGATCGTTGGATGAGTTGGCTCGATCGTTCAGTGCAAGATATCGAAGCGGTTCGAAGCCTGATGGTGCTCGATCAGGCCGATCTCGGTTTACGCGCTGTGCCGGTCTCTTCAAAGGTAAATTCGATCCGAAATACTGGCGCCGATCTCATTCTTCCGATCGAACTAGGCGAGCCAGAGGTTCTGTTTTAACTCAATGCATCCGGGTAGTGGTGAAATTTAATCAACGCACTCTCGGTGGGAATAGATCTCTTCCTCAGCGCGTTGTCAGGGTATGGCAGTAGCCTTATCAATCATGAGTACCGAATTAGAGATGGCGAGAGAGCCAGGGCTACCTGATCCTAATCTGCCGGTGTTAGCGATCGAGAGTCCACTCGAGCGAAAGCTCCGCTTTGAACGCGATGCCCTCGTCTTTGCCTCACCCCTTTATGGCGCGGCGCTTCGATATACCAAGAACCCTCAGGATGCTGAAGATCTTGTCCAAGATACCTTTGCAAAGGCCTTCAACTCTTTCCATCAATTTGAAGCTGGTACCAATCTCAAGGCTTGGCTCTATCGAATTCTCACAACAACTTTTATTAACACCTACCGCAAGGATCAGCGCCGCCCTCAGATATCAGACGGTGAAGTTGAAGATTGGCAGATCTTTAAGGCAGCATCACACACCAGCGACCAGGGTAAATCTGCGGAAGATCTCGTTCTTGAGCATCTACCAGATGGTGATGTGAAAGAAGCGCTCGCAGCTATCCCTGAAGATTTTCGTATGGTGGTCTATTACGCCGATGTCGAGGGTTATGCCTATAAAGAGATCGCAGAAATTCTTGATATTCCGGCCGGAACTGTTATGTCACGGCTTCACCGCGGACGTAAATTGCTCCGAGCCTCACTGGGTGAGTATGCCCGCTCGCGCGGTATTACTCCGCCAGCTGACTCTTCTCAAAAACTCCTCGCACCGGATCTGCTCACAAGTGAGAGGAGCGAATAAATGTCTTGTGGCGCTCCCCATCAGCACTCGTGTGAGGATATTTATATTGCGATTCTTCTCTCTGTCGATCACGAATTACTAGCGCCAGAAGTTGAACTATCGCTCACCGAACATTGCGGTGAGTGCCCACCCTGTGGCTCAACGCTGGCAGCCCATCAAGAGGATGTTCTACTCTTGAAGGATCTCTTGAGCAGCGCCTGCCGCGAGCAGGCATCACAATCACTTCATGAGCGCTTGCTCATACAGACTCACGAGTTGGCGGCGCAGATGCAGGCAGCTGAGTTCGCTGCAGGCAGTTTCATTCAGACCTTTAGTGAGACCTATTCGCAAACTTCGATCACCATCGATGGCCAGACGATTATTGAAATTTCACATACCCAAGAGTTTCGTGAAGGGCTCTGAGCCCACCCACCTAGTAAGTTCCGAACATGAGAAGCGATGACGAGCTACTTGGGGTAGTCGGCATGTCCACGATGGTGGTGCGCGCCGCGGATAGCTCAGTGGCTTTGGGATTCAACGAACTACCGGTGCTCTCCAGCAGCGCCGCTTACTCACTTGTCGAGAGCGCCTGCAGTGCGGCTCTCGCCGAATATCTCTCCCCAGGGGAGACCTCATATACCGAGGCGCTACGACTTGAAATGTTGACCTCGGTCCCCATTGGCGAAGAGGTTCGAGCTCATGTTCGTCTCGTCGAGAGCAAGGAGAAGATTATTATCTTTGAAGCTGCGGTAACCCATCTGAATAGAACAATCGCCACTGCAGATGTGCAGCAGCGATTGATTGATCGACTCTCATTTATGGCGCGAATTGCAGCCGAGAAGATAACCTCAGTTTAATAAAAGTTAGGCTTTCTTAGTAGCCCAAAAAATCTCTGAGATCTCTTCGATCTTCGCCAGTAACTTGTCAGCTACTGCGACATCGTTGGTGCCCTTAGTTCCGCCGGCGCCAGCAAGCTTGGTGGCATCGTTGAAGAGCAGGTGGAGTTGAGGGTATGCCTCGAAATGTGGCGCTTTGAAGTAATCAGTCCAGAGCACCCAGAGATGGTGCTTTACCAATTCTGATCGCTCCTCTTTGACAGCGACGGCACGAGATTTGAAATCACCGTCAGTTGAGGCGGCATACTTCTCCATCGCAGCCTTGATCGAGAGGGCTTCTAGCTTTGCTTGCATTGGATCGTAAACTCCGCAAGGAAGATCGCAGTGGGCAGATGCCGAGGTGCGTGGCGCAAGATGTGATTCAATCATTGATGTAAGTAGGTTCATAGGCAATAGCGTACATCTACACTTGGGGAGATGACGTTCCAGCGTAGAACTCGATTACGTGCGATCAGGATCGTCGGCAGTTCTATGGCGCCAACTCTGAGCGCTGGCGATTGGATTCTCTGCACCTACCGGCCCAGTGGCTTATCCAAGCGAGTTTTAGCCGACAGAATCGGAAAAATCGTTCTTGTACGGCGTCGGGCCGAACCCAATCTGCTGACTATTAAAAGATTGATCAAGGAGTTGGATACCGGTTATTGGGTCGAGGGTGATAGCGCTAAAGCCTCTACAGATTCACGCCACTACCTCACCATCGCAGGTGAAGAGATCGTTGGTTGCTATCTCATGAGATATCGGCGAGGTCCATCCATCAGCTCTTCCTTACAGCCCTAACGAGAAGCCCTAACGGGTGAATGCCTCTTCGAGAAGAGCTTTCTGCTCTTCCTCATGAAGGTGATGACTTCCCGTTGCTGGTGAAGCAGTGGCGCGACGTGAGACCGGTCGAAGTGTTCTTCCAGCGAAAGCTTCTCGGGTATTGAGTGCAATGAAGGGCCATGGCCCCTGATTGGCGGGTTCATCTTGAACCCAGAGCAGCGTTGCATCTGGATGCTTCGCCGCTTCGGCAGCGATTTCAATAAGTGGAAGTGGATAGAGTTGTTCGACGCGGAGAATCGAGGTGGAGTTCTCGCCACGTTTTTCACGTTCAGCTACAAGATCCCAATAGATTTTTCCAGAGGTGAAGATAACTCGCGTTGCGTTCTGCACCGAGTGATCTGGGATCAACGGTTGATAGTGACCTGTAGTGAAATCTGTCAGAGCCGAACCGGCTGCCTTAAGACGGAGCATGGATTTTGGCTCAAAGAGAATGAGTGGTCGGCGAGCTGGATTCTTTGTGTGCCAACGTAACAAGTGGAAGTAATTTGCGGGCGTTGATGGTTGAGCAACGGTCATATTCTCTTCGGCACAGAGTGCGAGGTACCGCTCTATGCGAGCAGATGAGTGATCTGGCCCCTGACCTTCATAGCCATGAGGAAGAAGTAGCGCGACCGAAGAACGCTCACCCCATTTTTGAAGTGCCGATGAGATGAACTCATCAATGATTGTCTGCGCGCCGTTAGCGAAATCGCCGAACTGGGCCTCCCATAGTACGAGCGCATCTTCGCGAACGACCGAGTATCCGTACTCAAAGCCCATCGCTGCATACTCTGAGAGCAAGGAGTTGAAGACGAAGAATTGATTCTCACCGTCGCTCACGAGTTCGCGTAGGGGTGTCCAGAAAGAGCCATCATTTTGATTGAGAATAATCGCATGGCGCTGTGAAAAGGTTCCGCGGCCAACATCTTGGCCGGCGAGGCGGACGGGATGGCCTTCTAGTAAGAGTGAGCCCATGGCAAACATCTCACCGGTAGCCCAATCGACAGTTCCCTCATCGAGCATTGCCGTGCGCTTAGCAAGTTGGGGAGCGAGTCGAGGGTGGACGGTAAAGCCCGCTGGCGTTGCGACTTGAGTGGCTGCAATTTTACGAAGCGTTGCTTCATCAACTGCGGTCTCAACGGTCGATGGATTAGCTGCGATAGGAGCGACAAAATTCGCAAGATGTTCTGGCTCTACATTATGGATTGAATTAAAAACAGACTCGAGCTGGGTTTGATAATCTCGAAGAACATCTTCAGCCTCTTCAACGGTGATATCGCCTCGCCCTATAAGCGCCTCGGTATAGAGCTTTCGTGTGCTGCGCTTCGCTTCGATCAATTTATACATCATCGGTTGGGTATAACTTGGCTCGTCACCTTCGTTATGGCCACGTCGGCGGTAGCAGACGAGATCGATAATGACATCTTTATTAAATGCTTGACGGTAATCGTAGGCAAGTTTAGAGACGCGGACGACAGATTCTGGATCATCACCATTGACGTGGAATACCGGTGCCTGAATCATCTTCGCAATATCTGTGTTGTAGGTAGATGATCGCGCTGCCCACGGTGATGTTGTGAAGCCAATCTGGTTATTGACGACGATGTGAATAGTTCCACCGGTTCGATAGCCAGAGAGTTGAGACATGCTCAAGACTTCAGAGACGATCCCTTGTCCAGCAAATGCGGCATCACCGTGAACCAAGATTGCGAGTGTGGCATATTCGCCTTTAACGTTCTTAACATCTTGTTTGGCTCGAACAATTCCTTCAAGAACTGGATTCACCGCTTCTAGGTGTGAGGGATTGGCTGCGAGATAGATCTTTGTTGTCGCTCCAGATGGTGCCGTGAAAACCCCTTCAGTACCGAGGTGATATTTTACGTCGCCAGTACCGTGCACTTCGTTATCGGCGTAGTGGCCTTCGAACTCTTGGAAGATTTGGCCGTAAGACTTACCAGCGATATTTGCTAAGACGTTGAGGCGACCGCGATGTGGCATTCCAATGCAGACTTCGTCGAGACCGTCAGTTGCGGCGCTCGAGATGATGGCATCGAGCATCGGGATGAGTGATTCGCCACCTTCGAGCGAGAAGCGCTTTTGTCCAACAAATTTAGTCTGGAGGAATGATTCAAAGGCCTCTGCGCTATTGAGTTTGCGCAGAATGCGCAGTTGCTCTTCACGATCGGTGACTGGCGTACCAATCTCAACATGTTCTTGGAGCCAGCGACGCTCTTGGGGATTCTCAATATAAACATATTCGATACCGACATGCCGGCAATATGAGTCACGTAATATTCCAAGAATACGACGGAGCTTCATAAATGGCTTGCCGCCAAAACCACCCGTTGCAAATTCTCGATCAAGATCCCAGAGTGAAAGTCCATGATTCACAACATCAAGATCTGGATGGTCTCGCTGTTCATAACGCAGCGGATCGATATCAGCCATCAAGTGGCCAGATTTACGATATGCCTCGATCAACTGTTGTACTCGAGCAGTCTTTGAAATCTGGTCATCCTTCGAGAACTGCATATCTTGTACCCATCGAATAGGTACGTAGGGGATGCGCAGAGCGGCAAATATCTCGTCGTAGAAGCCAGATTCACCCAGCAAGAGCCCGTGCAAAGTACTGAGGAATACACCTGATTGCGCGCCTTGAATGATTCGGTGGTCATAGGTACTTGTTAGCGTGATGACCTTACCTATCGCAAGATTCGCAAGCGTCTCTTCATTAGCACCCTGGAATTCAGCAGGGTAATCCATCGCCCCCACACCGAGGATAAGTCCTTGGCCCTGAACAAGACGTGGCACCGAATGCACCGTTCCAATCGTTCCAGGGTTGGTGAGTGAGACTGTTGTTCCGGCAAAATCTTCTACCGTGAGTGCGCCGGTGCGAGCCTTGCGAACTGTCTCTTCATACGAAGCCCAAAATTGTCCGAAATCAAGATCTTCGCAGCCCTTAATGGAAGGCACCAAGAGTTGGCGCGAGCCATCCGCCTTTGCCAAATCAATCGCAATTCCAATATTGATATGTTCTGGGCGACCGATCGCAGGTTTACCGTCAAGGTCGGTAAAGAAGGTGTTCATCTCTGGCATCTGGCGAAGTGCTTTAACCAGTGCATAACCAATGATGTGGGTAAATGAAACCTTGCCACCGCGACCACGCTTGAGATGGTTATTAATAACGGTGCGATTGTCGATCATCAACTTTGCAGGAATCGCGCGTACCGATGTTGCAGTGGGGACAGTTAAAGAGGCCTCCATGCTCTGCACAACGCGGGCACCAACGCCACGGATTGGTTCAACGGTGGCGGCACTTGGTGTGGACAAGGTGGGAAGTGGCTTGAGAATCGGATCGGCCGGTGTCGAAGCGCGCGCCTTTGCAGGATCTTGGGCAATGGAGGTCGGTGTTGCGGCCGATGGAGTGCTCACTGGATTTGCACTCACTGGATTTACACTCACTGGATTCGCAATTATTGGGGGTGTGCTGGCGGCAACTGCTGGAGCAGCTGGCTGGGCGTGAGGCTCGACTCGCTGCGCAGATTTTGGCATCGGTGGCGTACCACCTAGCGGCGCTGTAGCAAGAGTCGGCAGTGAAGGTGTTGAACCATCGGCGGGCAACTTGGTCGCTGAGCTTGGCGCTGACTTGCTGTAATCGGCAAAGAACTCATGCCACGCAGCATCAACAGTGGAAGGATCGATGATGAATTTTTCGTACATCTCATCGACGAGCCATTCATTTGGCCCAAATGAGCCACCGAAGTGATTTCCAGGAGTAGCTGACTCCGATGCCGACACTGGCGCTCCAATTCTCTGCAGATATGATCAGAAAAGATTATGTAGGGGTAACGCAGAGTCTAATCAATAAATCCGAGCTGATTTAAGCGTCGGGCTTGGAATATCTAGTGAATGCGTGTGAATTGGCTGACCCTGGGATTCACAGGATCCACAGGATTCAAGAATGAGTTCTAAGCAGCCGGATTCGGGCGATAACCCAAGAGAGTTGAAAAGAGGGTGGCTGCCGATAAGAGCAGGAGGGGAATGGCTGCGATGTAGAGATTGCTTCCAAACATGAAATAGGAAACTCCGAGCGCGAGCAAATTTGCTAGGACTGCGGGGGAGCGACCCCATGAGGTGCCGCGGGTGTAAGAGATCGAACAGAGGAAGAGGCCGACCGCTCCTAAGATTGCAAAGGCGATTTCGCCACCGAGCGCACCTGGGTGCGTGACTTTATTAAGTGTGGATGCGACAGCTAGGTAGAGCGCGAGTGCGATAAGGATGCTTGCCTCAATGCGAAGTAACGGGACAGCGGCTCTGCGAGCCACACGATAGAGGCCCTCACCTCGGCCAGAAATACCCGAGCCATTCACTCCACGAGAGCCATCGGTCTCACCCGAGCCCCCGTTGATCGCTGGATCCATAGTCGAATCCTAGTCGCATCGCGATTAACTGCTCAGAAGAACCACTTGCTCAGAAGAACCACTTGCTCAGAAGAACCACT
>JBBAMQ010000005.1:62405-78558 GCA_040402395.1 Candidatus Nanopelagicaceae bacterium
TGCTCAGAAGAACCACTTGCTCAGAAGAACCACTTGCTCAGAAGAACCACTCGCCGAAAAAAAAAGGTTAACGACGCTGAATAGGGGCTACTCCTCTCACGCCGGCAGGCGCACCCTCCTACGATCGAAAGATGGTGGGCCAACGACGCGTTGAATTTGAGAGCGATGGAGTGCATGACTCGCTGACCGGAGTACTTGCTCCTGCTAGCTTCTTAGCAATCTTAGAGAATGAACTCCACGTAGCTGCGCGCGAAAAGCGTGCCGTCACCGTGATCTCAATTCGCCTTACCGCTATGCAACCAGTTCTCACGAAACCTAGCGCTAGCCGCCGCGCCGAAATAATCTCCGATCCACACCGATTTCAGAGTGATGTTGTGCTTTACGAGGAGCTTTTAAAATCTTGTTCCCAACAAATAAGTACTCTCATTCGACGAGGAGATTATTGCGCTCGAATTGCAGAGGATGGTTTTTGGCTCCTTACTCGGGGAGATATCCGTTCTGCCCAGATCGCAACTAAACGTTATCTACTCGATCTCGACCCCATGGATTGGTCTCTCGCCTTCCATCAGAGCGACGCGGGTCAGAGCGACGCGGGCCAAAGGGATACTGGGGTGAGTATGAGGCAGCTACTTCAGAGGATGGATGCACTCCACTTTACGAAGTAGACTCTTCTGATGTCAACGCCACACACTTCAAAAGTCCTAGCCTCACTCCCGGTTGGCGAACGAGTCGGAATCGCGTTCTCAGGCGGCCTTGATACTTCAGTCGCTGTCGCGTGGATGCGCTCCAAGGGAGCAATTCCCTTCGCTTACACGGCTGATCTTGGACAGTACGACGAATCAGATATTAGCTCGGTCCCGGCTCGCGCAAAAGCATATGGCGCCGAGGATGCTCGCCTCGTTGATTGCAAGCTTGCACTCGTTGAAGAAGGTCTAGCTGCTATCGCCTGTGGGGCATTCCATATTCGCTCTGGCGGTAAGCAATATTTCAACACAACTCCCCTTGGCCGTGCAGTAACAGGAACACTCCTAGTTCGCGCAATGCTCGCCGATAAAGTTTCAATCTGGGGTGATGGCTCGACCTACAAAGGAAACGATATTGAGCGGTTCTATCGTTATGGACTCCTTGCCAACCCAGCACTTCGCATCTACAAGCCATGGCTTGATAGTGATTTTGTTGAGGAATTTGGTGGCCGCAAAGAGATGTCCGAATGGTTGCTCGCAAAGAATCTTCCCTACCGCGATAGCACCGAGAAGGCTTACTCGACGGATGCGAATATCTTGGGTGCGACACATGAGGCGAAGCGGTTAGAAGATCTTGATGCCTCACTGGAAATCGTTGACCCGATTATGGGAGTGAAGTTCTGGGATCCATCACTCACCATTGCGACTGAAGATGTTCGGATCGAATTTTCTCAGGGTCGGCCGGTCTCGATCAACGGCAAAAGAATCGATGGATCTGTCGCACTTATGCAAGAGGTCAATGCAATAGGTGGTCGCCACGGTCTGGGCATGGCTGATCAGATTGAAAATCGCATTATTGAAGCGAAGAGCCGCGGTATCTATGAAGCGCCAGGAATGGCACTGCTCTTTATCGCCTACGAGCGACTCGTCAGCGCGATTCATAATGAAGATACGATCGCGAACTATCACGCAGAAGGCCGTCGCCTTGGTCGCCTGCTCTATGAGGGCCGCTGGTTTGATCCGCAGGCACTTATGCTCCGTGAATCGTTGACCCGTTGGGTCGCCTCGGCCGTTACGGGTGAAGTGACGATCCGCCTTCGTCGCGGAGATGATTATTCGATTATTAACACGACTGGTCCAGATCTGAGCTACCACCCTGAGAAGCTCTCGATGGAGCGGACCGCCGATGCCGCCTTTGGACCGAGCGATCGAATCGGGCAATTAACGATGCGAAACCTCGATATTGCAGATACCCGAGCCAAGTTAGAGCTCTATAGCCGCCAAGGCCAATTAAACGCTGATGGCCAATTTAGATTACTTGGCGAACTCTAAAAAGCACTCCAGTGAGTGCGGTTGGCTAACCGAGCGTGCGCAGTTAGAAGCTCTGCTGCTGTTCGATCGCTCGAGCACGATTACGGGCGGCGCGACGCTTCATAGCGCGACGCTCATCCTCGGAGAGTCCACCCCAGACCCCGGCATCCTGACCCGATTCAAGCGCCCAGGACAGGCAGGCATCCTTCACATCACAGCGATTACAGACCTTCTTCGCCTCTTCGATTTGAGCAAGGGCTGGCCCGGTATTGCCGATAGGGAAGAAGAGTTCTGGATCTTCTTCTCGGCAGGCCGATTTGTGTCGCCAATCCATGCGTGGGTAACTCCTTTAAGCTGGGGAAGAGGGGTGGCATGCGAACGAATCCGCACTCCGACAAGGGAGAATTCTCTCACTGCCCAGAGTACATAACAAGGATATTGAGTGAGACATTCCTCATTAGTTGGCAGTGAGCGTGAAACGAGGCTGAGATAGTCACGAGTGTGCCCCCGACAGGAATCGAACCTGTGCCCCCGCCTCCGGAGGGCGGTGCTCTATCCCCTGAGCTACGGGGGCTCGGGTTGTGAATCGTAGTGTGTGAGAGAAGGGTATCAGTGCAAGAATTACGTCATGGATCAGAGAAGCACGATGAGTATGACGAGGATGGCAAGCGCCGCAAGCGCCGAAAATTCGCCCGTGATCGGCTATTTCGCGACCGGTTGCTTCTGGGGAGCGGAGCGTCGCTTATGGAAGTTGGCTGGAGTTCTCCAGACCTCAGTGGGTTACATGGGTGGATCCGCAGAGGCACCAAGCTATGAACAAGTTTGCACCGGATTAACGGGGCATGCCGAGATGGTGGCGGTGACCTTTGACCCTTCACTCATCACATACTCTCGCCTGCTTGAAGAGTTCTGGACGATGCACGATCCCACCACGCTTAATCGACAGGGTGGTGATATCGGATCGCAATATCGAAGTGCAATTTTCACGACGTCAGCTGATCAACTTCGCGATGCGCTCGCTTCTCAGGATCTCTATCAAAGCGCTCTTACTGCTGAAGGAATTGGCCCAATCGTTACTCAGATCGAAGCTGCCGCACCACATACATACTGGCTTGCTGAGGAGTATCACCAGAAGTACCTCGCTAAGAATCCGAATGGCTACGACTGTCATTCATCAACCGGCGTTCCGTATCCATTGCTTACACATTAATCGATGATTAGTACTCGCGCCTGGACTATTACCCTCGCACTACTGACTCTCGTTTTACTCTTCGATTTCCTGACCGCTTATCGAGATCGTCATAAGACGACCACACTTAAAAAAGCGGCGATCTGGGTCTTGATCTACATCGCACTCGCGTCAGCCTTCGGTTTTTCACTAGGTATTTGGGCAACGGGGCAGGCCCGAAGTGAGTTCTTTGCTGGCTGGATCACAGAGTATTCACTCTCGTTCGATAACCTCTTCATTTTTATTCTGATCTTGGCTCGGTTGAAGATTGCGAAGGAGCGGGAAGAGCTCGTTCTCTTAATTGGAATTGTTTCCTCACTTTTTCTGCGTGGCGCCTTCATTGCTGCCGGCTCGGCGATCGTCAATCGCTTCGCTGGCATCTTCTTCCTCTTTGGCTTCTTCCTTATTTATACCGCTATTCAACTTTTTCGTGAGAGCGAAGAAGAAGAGTGGCGCGAGGGTCGATTCATTCTCTTGCTGAAGAAGCGAGGCGCATCACCCTTCGTGCTGGCCTTAACTGCAGTAGCACTTACCAATGTGCTCTTCGCCTTTGATTCAATACCTGCGATTTTTGGCTTGACCCGCAATGTATATGTGATCGTTACGGCTAATATTTTTGCCATGATGGGGCTACGACAGCTCTACTTTCTCTTGGGTGGTCTAATGTCGCGCTTGATCTACCTGACTGAAGGGCTCTCGGCGATTCTCGCTTTTATCGGGGTGAAGTTAATCTTTGAGGCAGCAGTTACGACTCATCATGAAAGTATCTTTGGGGTAAATGTTCCCCACATATCACTCAAATTAAGCCTCGGATTTATTGTTGGCACACTCCTAATAACTGCAATTCTCAGCTTTTATAAAAGCACGGGTTCTCGAAAAGGAGTGCCTGGGCAGATACACTCCGGTGAATCGGATCAATCGGGCCAACCAGAGGAAGAGTAAGGATATGAATTCAATGACGAATTCGCAGCTGAAAGCAAAACTTTTGCCCGTTGCCTCGATCGAGAAATTGCGGAACCGCACGAGTGATAAGTGGCGAAGTTTTCCTAATGATGTTCTCCCGCTCCCCGTTGCTGAGATGGATTATGAGATTGCAACGCCAATCCGTGAAAAATTGAGCGCGATGCTTGATGTATCTGATACTGGTTATTTGGGACCGATGCCCGAACTCGCAAACTCATTGGCGACATTTATGAAAACGCGTTTCAACTGGGAGCTTGATCCCGAACAGGTATTTACCTGTACCGATGTGGGCGTCGGCATGATCGAAATGGCACGGATGATTGTCCAGCCAGGCGATGGCATTGTTATTAATTCACCGGTTTACCAGAATATGGGAAACTGGATCGATGAGTTGAAGTGTCTCCGCGTTGATGCACCGCTCAAGCGCAATGGACTCTTTTACTCTCTTGATTTCGATGCTATTGAAACGGTCTACAAGCAAGGTACAAAGCTGCACTTCCTCTGCAATCCGGCCAATCCCGTCGGCACCGTCTTTTCCCGTGAAGATTTGAATACGCTCGCTGAACTTGCGCAACGGTATGGAGTCGCAATCTTCAGTGATGAGATTCATGCTCCGCTCACCTATGACGAGAATAGTTTTATTCCGTTCTTGGCGGTGAGTGAGACCGCACGCGAAGTAGGAATTTGCGTTACCTCTGCCAGTAAGGCATGGAATCTTGCCGGTCTGAAATGTGCCGAGATCGTCACTGGATCAGAGCGCTGGGCAAAGGTTGCAAAAGCGATGCCACCATCAGTTCACTGGCGCGCATCTCTCTACGGTGCCGCTGCAGCAACGGTCGCATTCTCTTCTCTCGATTGGCTCGATTCAATGATCGCCACCAATGATCAAAATCGCCGCTACTTGAAGGAGCTTCTGGATGCCGAACTTCCCCAGATTGGCTATCGCATCCCTGACACAAGTTATCTCGCGTGGCTTGATCTCACTGCGCTCGATCTAGGCGCAGATCCACGGCAGCGCTTATTGGATGAGGCTCGGGTCGCATTTAGTGCCGGCGCTCTGTACGCCGCCGACCACGGCCAATTCATTCGTGTAAATTTTGCAACGAGCCAAGAAATACTGGCGGAAGCGGTAAAGCGGATCGCCTCATTGGCTTAAGCCACTTTTTTCTTGGAGCTTCGTTATGGGACTGTGTACCCGGATAAGCCCCGATAGAATGTTCAAATGAGTAACGAAGCCAACCTTCGCCCGGATTCACTGATCGTCTCCTCCGGCCGACCAGATCGAACTCCCGATGCTCCGCTCAATACACCGATCTCCTTTACATCAAGCTATGTCGCTCCGAATGTTATCGGCTATGGCCGCACCGGAAATGAGACATGGAGCGCGCTTGAGAGCGCAATCAGCGGACTTGAAGGTGGCAGCACTTTGCTCTTCTCTTCAGGGTTAGCAGCAATTACTGCCGTGTTTGCGCTCCTTCCGCACCGATCGATTATCGTCGCATCGCGCAATGGCTATACCGGAACTATGTACCGGTTGAAGCAGCTCGAAAGTGAGAACCATTGCGAGATCCGTTATGTTGATATCGGTGATACCGATGCGGTCTTAGCTGCACTACCTGGCGCTAATTTTCTCTGGATGGAATCCCCGACTAATCCTGGGCTCGAAGTCGCTGATCTACCTAAAATTATTCCGGCCGCGAAGGCGCTGGGTCTCGGCGTTGGAGTCGATAACACCTTCGCCACCGGCTTATTGCAGCAGCCACTTTCGATGGGCGCAGATATTTCGATGAATTCGGTAACAAAATTTATCGCTGGTCATAGTGATCTGATTATGGGTTCACTTTCGATGAACGATGAGTCACTCTTTGCCCGACTCTTAATGCAACGCAAGCAGGGTGGAGCGATTCCTGGCGCAATGGAAGTCTGGCTGGCGCTTCGTGGTATTCGTACCCTCGACGTTCGCCTCGAACGGGCTCAGAAGAACGCGCTTGAATTAGCGAATCGCTTATCGGCCCATCCTGCGGTCGAAGCAGTTCGATATCCCGGTCTGCCCACTGATCCTTACCATGCTCGCGCCGCCTCATTCATGAAGGGCTTCGGCGCAATCATCGCCTTCCAGGTGAAGGGTGGAGTCGAGGCGGCAGAGCTGGCGTGCAGTTCATCGAAACTTATTACGCATGCAACATCGCTGGGTGGAGTAGAAACCTTGTGGGAGCGGCGCCATCGCTGGGACGGGGAGAGTGAGCACATTCCTACGAATCTGATTCGCCTCGCCGTTGGTATCGAGAATATTGAGGACCTCTGGGCCGATATTGACCAAGCCCTCTTGGCCAAGTGTTAGATTTGCGCCATGTTTAAAGCGATCCGCAGACTCTTTGGTCTCTTTGCCGTTCTCGCCGTGCTTTTCGGTGGCCTTAAGAGTCTCTTTGAATGGCTTGATCGCAATGGGGAAGATGATCACGAGATCTTCTCTGAGGAAGAGGAGCACTCGCTCTAGTGGTGGCTTCCGAAGGTTCTGGCGATTATATATCTGGCGTTTGCAACATCGGCCCAGCAGAGATTCGCAAGCGTCAATTTACCGCGTTGATTGGCTTAATTCTTTCGATTATCTCTATCGCATCCTTTAAACACAGCCATGTTTCCCATTTAGCTCGCACTGGTATTTTTCTCCCGCTGATGGTCTTCAGTATTGGTTTTGTGCAATCGCGAAAGCGCTTCTGTCTCGCCTACGGATTTATGGGGAGTTTTAACTTCGGAAAATCGCGCGATATCACTCGAGTTGCCTCTAAGGAAGATCGCGCCAGCGATCGCAAAACTGCGATTTCGATTCTCCTGCAGTCGGCGGCACTTGCCGTAGTGCTCACCGCAGTTGTCGTACTCTTGCCGTTATAACGTACTAACACAGTCACGTTCTCGCAATGAAAAATCAAAACCCACGAGCACTTCACATCGTTCTCAATGCGGTGACTGAAGATTCGAGAGTCTTAAAATGTGCTTGGTCGCTTAGTAATGCTGGTTGGGATGTCATCGTCGCCGGCGCAACTCCATTTACCTATAACGATGAGCTAGCAATTGGTTATGCATCAATAAAACGGTTGCCATTGAAAATTGTGATCAAGCAGAGTTTCATAGCAAAGGTGTTGCGCAAACTTCGATACTACCAACGTCGCTTCCAGGCACGGTTCTTGGGTGGGTACACACCTGGAATTCCGAATTGGGGGAGAGCTACCAAGGCGATCCTTCCACTCGCGCTCGACTTCAAGCCGAGCGTTGTTCACGCCCATGATTACACCGCACTCCCCATTGCAGGCCTGGTTGTGGCAGCGCTACAAAAGGCGGGACATGATGCGAAGTTGGTCTATGACGCTCACGAATACGTCCCTGGCGTAGCTCATCTCAAGGCCCCGCTGATGCGTGCCTATACCGAAGAAGAGATCAAGTACGCATCATTCGCTGATGCAATCCTCTCTGTCAGTGAAGGTATGTCTGAGCTACTGATTCCACATCTGCACTTAGGTAATCGTCAACCAGAGATCGTTGCAAATGATCCACTTGTTGCTGGACAACAACGATCGACGCGGAATCTTCGTGCTGATTGCGCCATAGGTAGCGATGTTCCGCTAATCGTTTACTCTGGAGCGGTCGCACCACAACGCGGAATTGGAACAATTATTGCTGGGCTCCGCAAGATGAGCGATGTGCACTGTGCACTTATTGCCAATCCAGAGAACGCATCAGTCAAAGATTTTATGCTGCAAGCACGTGATATTGCTGATCGATTCCATCTCCTTCCCTATGTACCGAATGCCGAACTCGTTGATTATTTAAGCACTGCCGATATCGGACTCATTCCGATTCATCACAAGTTAAATCATGAGATTTCACTGATCACCAAATTTGGCGAATATGCTCAAGCGAAACTGCCAATCGTTGTGAGTGATGTTAAAACAATGGCTGCCGAAGTAGTGAGGCTCGGTAATGGTGAAGTCTTCACAGCGCTCGATACCGATGATTTTGTCCGAGCTATTCGAGCAGTCCTCGCTGATAAACTAAGATATCAATCTGCCTACACTGAAGAAGTACTGCGTCAACGTTCCTGGGAGCGCCAAGCCGAGAAGTTAGTTGAGATTTATAATCGCATCGCTGATGCGCAGCCAATTGCGCGAACCGCTAAAGCTTTCACAATTACGCAAATCCATTGATGAGCAGCTAAAGAGCAGCGGGTGCTCCGATAACTCGGAAGACTATCCCCGCAAAGGCGGTGGGATTAAGAGTTCGTCGACCATCCACAACCGCCGCGACTCCAGGAAACTGGGCTGCAGTGAGCGATTTATACTCGTTATGATCGGCTTGCAGGATCATGCCATCAACTAAAGATCCAAGTTTGTGTGGGGTAAAACCGAGCTTAACGATCTCGTCATCGGTATACATAGGATCGTGAACCGTAACCTCGGCGCCAAGTCCCATAAGTGCCTCAACTGTTCCGAAGACCCCAGAGAAGGCAGACTCTTTTACTCCACCACGGTAAGAGATTCCAAGAACAGCAACTTTCTTGCCGACGAGTGAGCCGGGTGAGCCGGGTGAGCCGAGTGAGCCGGGTGAGCCGGGTGAGCCGAGCGAACTTTCTAACAACGAGACCGCATGGGCGGGCATCGCCGCGTTTGCTTCGCGCGCTGCACGGACCACGGTGGCTGCGGGATCGTTCCACAAATAGAAGCGTGGATAGATAGGAATGCAATGTCCACCAACTGCGATTCCAGGTTGGTGAATGTGACTATAAGGCTGCGAATTTGCGGCGCTAATAACCTTTGCAATATCGATGTTGGCACTCTCGGCAAAGATTGCGAATTGATTGGCAAGTGCGATATTTACATCTCGGTAGGTAGTCTCTGCAAGCTTTGCCATTTCAGAAGCTTCACTCGTGAGCAGGTCCCACACACCATTTGCTTGAGCCAGGTCGGGACGGTCATCAAAATCCAAGACTGCTTTATAGAAATTAATTCCAGCTTCAGTGCTTTGAGAGTTGATTCCACCAACAAGTTTTGGGTACTTGCGAAGATCGGCGAAGACTCGACCCGTGAGCACTCGTTCGGGTGAGAAGACGAGCGAGAAATCCTCGCCAGCTTTGAGACCAGATCCCTTCTCCAGCGCCGGAGCGAAGCGATTACGGGTAGTTCCTACTGGCAACGTTGTTTCATAAGAGACAAGAGTGCCGGCTTTAAGCCCAGCAGCGATCTTTACCGTCGCCTCATCTAACCAACCAAAATCAGGCACGCCGTCGCTATCAACGAAGAGGGGTACGACAATTACAACGGCATCGGATTGCGCGACTGCAGCAGTTGTATCGGTGCTCGCCCGCAGATCCCCCGAACTCACTACCTTTTTGAGGTACTCGCCGAGGAGCGCTTCACCCGGAAATGGTTCGATACCAGCATTGATGAGGTCGACCGTCTTCTGATTTACATCGCAACCGATGACCTGATGACCCTTCATCGCAAATTGAACTGCGAGCGGTAGACCAATTTTTCCCAAAGCGACAACTGCGATCTTCATAGATTAATGAGCGCCTTTCGAAGTATCTCTTCCGAGATAGATCACTTCGTTCTTCTGATGTGAATCAATCATCGCTGATGCAACCGCGACGGTGGCGAGACCTTGCTCCATCGTGACGATTCGCTCTTGCGCTCCGGCTAGCCCGAGAACGGCATCACGGAAGGCTTCATGTTCGGTCTTGAGAGGTTCGGGTTTAGCAAAGGCATATCGAATGACATCGCCCTCGCTCACACCACGGAAGTTGGCAACTGAATCCCATTGCGTTTCTACTGAGGCATTTGCGTAATAGGTGAGATCTGCGGTGAGAGTATCTGCAACAAAAGTTCCTCGCTCGCCTGTGACAATTGTGAGCCGCTCTTTAAATGGGGTGAGCCAATTCACCAGGTGATTAGTAATAATGCCATTTTCGAGTTCACCAATTGCCGCGACCATATCTTCATGGGGGCGGCCAGACTTTAACGCAGTGCGTGCAGAGATCGATGTGAATGGCGACCGTGCCACCCACGCAGTGAGGTCGATATCGTGCGTTGCCAAATCTTTTATGACACCAACATCTGCGATACGTGCCGGGAATGGTCCTTGGCGACGAGTAGCAATTTGATAAACGCTACCAAGTTCGCCGTTATCGAGGCGAGCGCGCAATTGTTGAAGCGCGGGGTTATAACGTTCGATATGCCCAACCGCTCCAACCAAATTCCTCGCTTTGAATGCTGCGCTGATTCGCTCTGCTGCGGGCGTATCGACGGCAAGTGGCTTTTCGATCATTACATGGATGCCTGCTTCAGCCAATTCGAGGGCAAGCTCTTCATGTAACGCGGTAGGTGCCGCCACCATCGCATAGTCGATCCCCGCAGTAATAAGTTCTTTTACTGTTGCATAAACGGGGCGGCCACCTGCAACCCCATGGGGATCTCCCATCGGATCAGAGAGTGCTATGAGATCGACCCCATCAAGTGAGCTGAGGACTCGGGCGTGATGGCGCCCCATCATGCCTAGTCCAACCAGCCCAGCGCGAAGTTTTGGCGCCATTACAGTGCCGCTGCAACGTCATTGACGACGGTCACAATTTTTTCGAGGTCAGATTGTGTCAGCGCTGGATGCACGGGAAGCGAGACGCACTCCTTGATCACTTTCTCAGTTTCGGGCAGATCGAGTTCGAGTCGGAAGGATGGTAGGCGATGAATTGGAGTTGGATAGTAGACACCACATCCGATACCCCGCTCGCGAATCTGTGTCATAAAGTGATCGCGTTTTGCAGCATCGTTTCCTTCAATACGAATTGTGTATTGATGGAAAGCATGTGTTGTTCCTGGCGCTACGTAAGGAGTGATTACGCCCTTCAAATTCTTACTGAGATATTCCGCATTCTTCTGACGAGTCGCAGTCCACGCTGGAAGTTTGCGTAATTGCACGCGCCCGATCGCTGCATGAATATCGGTCATGCGATTGTTAAAGCCGAAGAGTTCGTTCTGATAGATCACTTCTTGTCCCTGGTTGCGCAATAGACGTAAGGTACGCGCGATATCAGCGCTATCTGTTGTCACCATCCCGCCTTCACCAGCGGTCATATTCTTCGTAGGGTAGAAGCTAAAAGAGGCAACGGTTCCCCATGCGCCACTTGGGCGACCGTTCATACTTGCCAAGTGAGCTTGGGCAGAATCTTCAATGAGCAAGAGATTATGTTTGAGGCAGATCGCTTCAATAAGATCCATCGCAGCGATATGGCCGTAAAGGTGAACCGGCATGATCGCTTTAGTGCGCGGAGTAATAAGAGATTCAATGTGAGCAGGATCGATATTAAATGTCTTCGGATCGATATCAGCGAAGATCGGAGTTCCACCAGCGAGCGCAACTGAGTTGGCGGTCGCAGCAAAGGAGAACGAGGGGACGATTACTTCATCACCAGCCGTGATTCCTGCTGCGATAAAGCCCAAGTGCAGCGCCGATGTACCAGAGTTGACCGCGATGCAATGTCGGCCATCAACGTACTGTGAGAACTCTTCTTCAAAGGCCTTGACCTCTGGGCCTTGGGCCAGCATGCCAGAGCGAAGAACACGATCAACCGCAGCACGTTCTTGCGCGCCAATTATTGGTTTGGCAGCAGGAATCATTGTGATGCCCTGAGCGTTCTTTACTGAGGAGTTCTTTTTAAATAAACCCATGTCGAAAACAATCCTTTTCTGAAGTATTAGCCCTGAATTTCGAGCTGCTCGCTCGATATTTCACGGTAGATCTGTTCGGTCACCGGGCAACGGAAGAGATTATCGCCGATATTCTCCAACGGTACCCCTGCACGACCCACCCAGCGGATTCTTTTTGCTGGGACTCCTGCCACAAGGGCGTAATCAGGAACATTTTTCGTGACAACGGCGCCGGCGGCAATGAGAGCCCAGGCTCCGATCGAGAGCGGTGCAATACAGATGGCGCGGGCACCAATAGAAGCGCCATCACCAATTTTCACACCGACGGCATCCCAGTCTGAGGCGCTTTTGATACTGCCATCAGGATTGACGGCACGGGGGAATTGATCATTAGTAAGGACGGCGGCCGGTCCAATAAAGACACCATTCCCGATCTCTGCTGGTTCATACACCAATGCATAATTCTGAATTTTGCAGTTGTCACCGATAACAACGCCGGTGCCGATATAGGCACCTCGACCGATGATGCAATTTTTGCCAATCCTTGCCTGATCGCGCACTTGAACGAGATGCCAGATGGCTGATCCATCACCGATAGTTGCTGTGGGATCGACTTCGGCCGAGTCAACGATTCGAGCAGAACTCATAAGAGGAGTCTAACGCTCCCTCTCGCGCAAGAGAGCGCGAAGTCGATCAACCATCACGCCATATTCAGCCTCGTTATCGAGGTTCTTCGCGGCCCAGGTGAGAGCGCTGGCACGGAGCTTCTCGATTTTTGCTGGATTCTTCTCCCAGAGCAACAAGATCGATGCGACTGATTGCGGACCATCAGCGATCGCACCCGCCTTCGATTTCTCTAATAATTCAACGCAGCGAGGTAATGGCGTCGTGATTGTCGCCAGACCTACCGCCATATATTCATAGATCTTTGATGGGATCGCCGCAATAAATGCGGGCGTCGGTTCTAGGAGCGAGAGCCCCACCCAAGCACCCTTTGCTAACTTCCACGAGTTTTCTGGTGTGAGTCGTCCATGAAAAGTAATGCGTGCAGCCGCTTCCTCATTTTGTATCGACCATAGGTGAATCCACGCAGCATCGTTCTCAGAAATTGGTCCAACGAGATCGAAGTACCAATTCTCTGCGAGTACCGCGGATTGCAACATGGTATGAAGGCCACGTGATTCACGGAGATCCCCGATATAGATCGCGCGTGGCCGCTCCGAGAGTTTGCCACTCATTGTTAAGTGTGAAGCGTCGGGCAGATTGCGTAGGAGTATCCGATCCCGCGCATTAAAAGGTGGCAAGTGGGTATCTGCGATAGTTGTGAGTCGTGCCCGCGCAGCGAAGGCGGTTCCGATCTTTGCTAGAGCCAACCCAACCATTCCAGGTAGACCAAAGAATTGTTGCGCCCATTTTCGATCGCGCAGAAGTGTTTCGTAATCCTCGTAGAGGTCAGCGGCATAAATCTTTCTTCTGAGAAGAGCAGACTTCCAGGTAAAAAGTTGTGCCTCGGGTGCTAAGCAGTAGAGGAGTCGTCCTTGTGCTCGCCATGGCGAATAGAAGGCGCGGTGTGCGCGCCACTGGAAACCCTTACCTTGGTGAACGCTTCGTACATTCGCACCCTTGGGCGCATCGGCTGGATTACCGGGTGCCAATATTTCAACGCTTAGCCCACTTCGAATAAGTGCATTGGTGATTCGATGCAGCCTGGCATCAGCCAATGAGGCTCCGGGGGAGATGATGGAGATATCTAGCGCCATTACATATCTTCGAGGTTAGAGGGAAGTGTCCCAACTTCTAAGAATTTCAAATATTCGGCAACAATCTTTTCGGGCTCTCCGTGAGCGAGGATCGAACCCTTATGCATCCAGATCGCGGTATCACAGAGATCACTAATCGTTGCAAGTGCATGGGAGACAATCACGATTGTTCTCGCCTCTTTGACGAGTTCACGCATACGCAAAAATGATTTCTCTTTGAAGGCGGCATCCCCAGCAGATAGCGCCTCATCGAGCAATAAAATATCAGGCGTCATGCTGACCGATACCGCAAAGGCGACGCGACCATACATTCCGGATGAGTAGGTGCGGACCGGCATATCAATAAATCCATCAGGTAGATCTGCAAAGGCCGCTATCTCATCTGTCTTGGATGCGATCTCGTCCCGCGTTAGGCCAGCTGCTAAACCACCAAGAATAATATTGTCCCGACCAGAGAGTGATGGATTGAATCCAACTCCGAGGGCCAGGAGAGTGGAAATTTTTCCATTTACAATAATGCGGCCAGAGGTGGGCGGCATGATGCCAGCGATAGAGCGCATTAGCGTTGACTTACCAGCGCCATTTGCACCAACGATACCAACGACAGAACCATGCGGAATATCGATTGAAATATTCTTGACCGCTTCGACCGTGCGCATCCGAACTTTCTCACCTTTGGAAGCGCGCATTACGGCATTTTTCAACGTCTTTTTTGTATCAATATTAATTTTGTAGGTGATCGATAGTTTTTCGATGCGAATCGCGAGATCGTCAGGCAAGAGAATATCTCCGTGCGCACCCTTAATTGTCAGCGCTCTCGTTGACGCTGGCTTGCTCCCTAACCGGATGGGACCTTCCTGCTTCGCTGGCGGTGTTATCGACATCAGATCCGCACCGCAAAGTCGCGTTCGCGCGAGGTAAAGAAGTAGCTTCCAATGAGCATCGCGAGAATAAGCCAAAGACCCATCCCGACTAATTCAGCTGTCGATGGTCGAACGCCATTGATCCAGACGTGATAGGTCGCAGCGAGTGTGGGTCCGAGTGGATTGAGGTAGAGAAAGGCTCGATGCCAACCATGGAGCATCTCGGGCTGCCACAGAACTGGAGATCCGTAGAGCCAGATCCGTGTTGTGTAGGTCAAGAGTTTGCTGGTATCTCGGAAGTAGACATTCATAACGGCGAAGATGAGTGAGAGACCAAATGCAGTGATCGCTAACGCGGCGATGATGAATGGCGCCCAGAGATAATTCAGGTTGGCTAAGGGTATTTGTGTTTTGGGATAAAAGATCTTCCCGATAAGGACAACGGCAAAGTAGGTCGGAATCGTTGGCCAGAACTGGCCAAAGGCACGTACCGATGATGAGAAGGGGAGTAGCGCGCGCGGAAAGGCTTGGTTCAAAATAAGGCGTCCACCGGCGGTGATGGATTGCGCGCCATCACTGATGATGTTCTGTGCAAAGTAGAACATAAATATGCCGATCAAGATGTGGGCGAGTGTGCTCAATCCAGTAGCTTTATTTGCACCACCACGAAGAACTGTCACCAGTAAGAAGTAGATCAACGATAAAAAGAGTGGGTTGAGAATTAGCCAAGCCTTACCCAATTTTGATTCGAGGTACTCTGCCTTATCGGCAAATCGAGCGAGTTCGAGCGCAAAGGCTCGGCGCTCCCAGAACTCTTTAACGTAAGGAAGAAGTGGCGGAAGTTTCGCCTTATGTGGTTCGAATACCTGAATAAGCGGAGCGCTTGCTCCCTTATTCGGTAGCCCCGTTCTCTCTGTAGCGTCCATAGAGGTCGAGTCTAGTTATTTGCCGCTTACCTTTCCACAACCGCGCTTCGTACCCAATAACGAGCTTTCACGGCGGCATGAGATCACTTTCTAGTCGAAGATCCACGCATTCGGCTGATCGCCGACCCAACGGCACGACTATCGAAAGGCTCTTACTATGAGTAGAAAAAAAATTAGCCAGACCATTCTTCGACGAGCTCTGATAACAGCGACACTGATCGGATCACTTGCGCTTCCTACTGCGGTTCTTGATCTCACTACTGCACATGCAGAACCCATCAGCAAAGCGACTACAGGTTCACCGGCTAAGTCAGCGGCTAAGTCAGCAGCTAAGTCACCGGCTAAGTCAGCAACGGCAGGTGCCCCAGCAAAGTCAGTCGCAAAAAAAGCGGCGAAGCGAAAAGTTGCCGCTACGCGCCAGACCGCAAAAAAGCCTGGTACTTCGGTCCGAGCTACGCGTGTTAAAAGCGTTGCTGCGCAGCGAACAACCTCGACCAAGCAGGGTGGTGCCATCCGAGCAGCCCGTACAAGAAGTGTGACGGCTCAGAAAACTGGAATCGCAAAGAGGGCAACGGCTCTCCGCGCGACCGTGGCAAAGAAGAGCGCTGCGCAAAAGTTAACTACGAAGAAGTTGGCAACTAAGAAGTTGGCAACTAAGAAGTTAGCAACGAAGAAGTTAGCGACAAAGAAAGCTGCTGTAAAGAAAGCTGCTGTAAAGAAAGCTG
>JBBAMQ010000005.1:78658-79985 GCA_040402395.1 Candidatus Nanopelagicaceae bacterium
ACTCCGGTCACCTCGGTTACTCCGGTCGCCCCGGTAGTCACCGCACCAAAGGTCGCGCCAGTTACTCCCATTGCCCCCGCTACGAAAACTGTTCGTACAAAGCGGCCTATGAAACGAATACGCCTTCGACTTTAAGGCTGGATGCTTCTCGCCGAATACTTGGTCCTAGCTTCTCCACTTGTGGCGGGGCTAGGGCAGGAGTACCGTGAAAGCAGAGCGAGAGCAGGGTGAAAGCCTCGCAAAGCTCCATAAAGTTTTTTGCTGCATGAACCACAACTGAATATCACGCAGGAATGTCATGTAAGGGGTTCTTATGAAGATCGTCCTCCACACTCGAAACGCCCAACTTGCTGAAGATTTTACTGCGATCGCAGAAGAGAAGCTGAAATCACTGAAACGTTTCAATGTGATGATCGAGGAGATAAAGGTCGAAATTAAACATGAGAGTAATCCGAGCCGGGGCAAGAGTTCACATATCGTGACTCTCACCTCTCGGGGCGCCGGACCATTCCTGCGCTCTGAGGGAACCGGCTTCAACGACCTCGCCGCCTTCGATCTCGCTGTGGCCAGCCTTGAGCTTCAGATTCGTAAGCTCCATGAACGCTCGATGGATGTTCCACATGAGACGGTTCTCACCCACTTAGACCGTACATGATTTTCTATCCATGAAATACTTTTGTGGTGGAAAGAAGTGTGGCTAAGAAGAGAAGTTCTGCACTGAAACTCCTTCTCCGTGAATCACTTCCAGAACGGCTCTTCGAGCTAGCCGTCATACTGCAATCACGTTTCGATCTACTCTTTACTGCGAATAAAATATCTGGCTACATCATCGGTCCAACTAATTCAGCGAATCAAGCAAGCGCTTGGGCTAAGGCTCTATCCGTAGGCAAGAGCACTGATTTCGCTCTCTCACTTCGGATATCAGCCGATCCTTCGAAGGAGTGGTTTACGGCCGATCACGAATTAAGAACAAACGACCGCAAGGATGAGCTCGCTCGAAAGTTGCTTCTCTCTCGGGTCTTTATGCCAAAGAGCATGATTCTGATGGAGTCGATGCGACCAATCTTCGCCTTCAGAAAAGGGGGCCAAGGTTTTGCGCCGCAGCATTGCATCGACGATATTGCCTTGTTGAAGCGTATGGGCAAGCGAGTTGGCGTGATTTTCCATGGAAGTGATATCAGGGATCCGATGGCGCATGCATTGAGTAACCCTCACTCACCTTTTGCTGTGAGAGATCGGAACCCAGCGGGACGACCCGAAGCCCAAGAGTTGCGACCCGAAGCCCAAGAGTTGCGACCCGAAGCCCAAGAGTTGCGACCCGAAGCCC
>JBBAMQ010000005.1:80085-85557 GCA_040402395.1 Candidatus Nanopelagicaceae bacterium
CGACCCGAAGCCCAAGAGTTGCGACCCGAAGCCCAAGAGTTGCGACCCGAAGCCCAGGAGTTACTTGCGAGCGCAGCGGTTAATCGAGCACTTGTGCCATTGCTACGCACAATGAGAGTTCCGATTTTTATCACTACCCCGGATCTTTTTCTTGAAGTACCAGATGCCACCTGGTTGCCAGTGGTAATAGATCTTCCACGATTTAATCGGGTGGCAGAAGTGTCCCCACTCTTTGTTGGTGAAAAATTACGGGTTCTCTATCTGCCTAGTAGATCCTGGATTAAATCTTCAGAGCTCGTACTTCCGATTCTCGAGAAGCTAGACCAAGAGGGCTTGATCGAGTGGAAGAACTGGGTTGAGAGCGGTGCTGTCACCCATGATCAGATTGCCGACATCCTGGCCGAGACAGATCTCGTCATCGATCAATTTATCGGATTGATTGGCGTCTTTGCTTTGGAAGCGATTGCCGCTGGTCGAATTGTGCTTACTTATATAGACGAGGCCCACGCACATCATCCAACACCACCTCATATCAACGTCACACCAGAAACGCTAGAGAGTGAGCTGCGACGAGTAATTGTGGATCGAGACCACACTCTGATGCGCAGGCAAGTGCTGGTAGCTGAGAATGGTGTACCTACGCTGCGCTTTATAGAGTCAACCCTTGATGAGGGGATTCGTGCAGGACGAGACTTTCTTTATTTTTATCACGAAGGAAGTTACAGCGCCACTATCATTAAGAGAACGCTGCTCAAGGGTGGTAGTAAGTTTGGTGGCGAAAGCCTAAGAAATTTTTTGAGAACAATTGGGGGATCCGATGCATAAAGTTCTAAGCGGTCTCGCTGAAGGTTGGTGGATGTTCTTCGATACCTTCTGGGCACTTGTTTTTGGTTTTGTGGCATCGGGTCTGGTCCAAGCGCTCGTCAGCCGCAAGCGGATGCAATCTCTGTTGGGCGATCACTCTGCACGCACTGTCGTGAGGGCATCAATCTTTGGTGTGGTGAGTAGCTCATGTTCGTACGCAGCGAGCGCTCTCGCCCATTCAATCTTCAAAAAGGGCGCAGATTTCACCGCTTCGATGGTTTTTATGTTTGCAAGTACCAACCTCGTGATTGAACTTGGAATTGTTCTCTGGCTTCTGATTGGCTGGCAATTTGCCGCTGCCGAGTTCGTTGGCGGCGCAGTTATGATCCTGCTGTTGCAAGCGCTGATTCCAAGGATTGTTCCACCTAAGAGGGAGATAGTCTCTTCGATGGCGAGTGATCACGATGAATCTACGACGAGTTCAGTACGTGAAAAGATCAGTGCATCCGCTGGCTATACCATTGGCGATTTTATTATGCTTCGCTGGGAATTAATCGCTGGCTTTATTGTTGCCGGATTAGCGATGAAGGTTGTGCCTTTTTCATTCTGGCGGGCGCTCTTCATCTCTGGCCATGGTTTCTGGTCATCGGTAGAGAATGCAATCATCGGACCCTTCTTAGCCTTTATCTCTTTTGTCTGCTCGGTCGGGAATGTTCCGCTTGCGGCTGCTCTTTGGAGCGGTGGAATTACCTTTGGCGGAGTGATCGCCTTCATCTTTGCTGATCTTATTTCTCTGCCTCTCGTTCTCATCTACCGCAAGTACTACGGGACCAAGTTTGCAATCAAGCTCACCTTGATCTTTTGGTTCGTAATGAGCCTGAGTGGGGTTATCACCGAGGGAATCTTTCAATTATTAAAGATGATACCGAGCCAGCAAACAATGGGAATGGGCGCGAAACACGTTGGTCTGAATGCGACAACGATTCTCAATGGTGTCGCGCTAGCGTTAGCTCTGATCGTCTTTTACTTCTATAAGAACCCGCCAGCGCAGGAGTTCAGTGAATTTGCTCAGGATCCGATCTGCCAAATGCAGGTACGAAAGAGTGATGCACCGGCTTCATATCTCAGTGATGGCGTGATGTATTACTTTTGCATGGATGGCTGTAAAGAGAGCTTCGTGAAGAATCAAGTGCTACCAAAAAGTTAGAGTCGGAAGCGAATTACCTAACGGGACAGCTCAGTCCAAATTCGCTCTGCACGGAGGTTGGAACCTTTCCGCAACCGACGAGCGCTGTACCAAAGTCGATAACTTTCCACCGGCCAGATATTGCGGTAGCCCAGCCGTAAGCGTTATCGGTAACTGGCAGATACGGAACACTGGTAAAGATTATCCAGCGCTTATCGACCGCCGAGTAGCGCACGTCGACTATCGCGGCAAAGTAATCATCGACGCCAAATTCCTGGACTGCAATATCGCGGATGATTGCACTTGGGACAATAGTTCCAGCGGTATAGGTCGCGTTATCAACGGTGAAATTATTTGGGTAGGTGCCAGTCAGCGCCCACGGAACATAAACGTAGGGGAGTTCACCTTTGCTCGCGTTAGGCCACGTTAATTTCCAACCAGCAGGGGTGGAGACTCCGACAGGTAATGGTCTATGCACTTGCAGATCAACTGCACTCTCATTCCAATTCTTGTTCGCTGGGTGATAGATCGAAAGATCTTTCATCAAGAGCGAGATGCCATCCCGCAATTTCGAATCCTCGGGGCGCAGGTCAGGATTCTTGGGTCCGCACGCAGTTAGAAGGAGTGTCAACATCAGTACGAGCGCGATAAACAGCTTCGGCTTATTGATGATGAGCATCCCCGAACTCTATTCGCTACTGCTTCTACTTTGAGTGATCAGGCAAGACATGTGGGTAGAGAGAAGTTACCCCGGCGCAGCTGCCCTGTGGATGAGCAACGAGCCGTTCACAGTGAAGAAGTTATCTACTCCCGTGGATATAGCAACGCGCTCGCAATTTGGAAAGATCGCTGATCTTATTGAAGATCTGACGATCGAAGAGGTCTGGATCAACTCCCCGCACCGGATCTTCGTAGCCCGTTCGGGTCTCAGTGAACTTACCAATCTCGTTATGAGCAGTGAAGAAGTTCGAGAACTCGTTGAGCGACTCTTAATGTGGGGTGGACGAAGGCTGGATCTCTCACATCCATTTGTTGATGCACGACTTCCTGATGGAAGCAGATTGCACGTTGTGATCCCTGAAGTGACTGCCGCGCATTGGGCGGTCAATATTCGCAAGCACCTTTTGCGTGGTAAATCCTTGGAAGAATTGGCTGATTTGGGTGTAATGAGCAAGGAGGTGCTGCTCTTTCTCAAGGAGTCGGTGACGCTAGGCCTCAACATCTTGGTTAGTGGTTCAACCCAAGCCGGAAAGACGACTCTTCTCAACGCTTTAGTAAGCGCTGTGCCGGTCGGGAATCGCGTTGTAACCATTGAAGAGGTCTTCGAATTAAAACCGAAGCTACCCGACTGCGTCGCATTGCAAACTCGACCCGCAAATCTACAAGGTGAAGGTGAGATTCCGCTTCGTCGTTTGATAAAGGAGGCTCTCCGAATGCGCCCGTCGCAACTTGTTGTCGGTGAAATTCGTGAGGCAGAGTCTCTCGATCTTTTGATAGCCCTGAACTCGGGTATCCCTGGAATGGCCACCATTCACGCAAATTCGGCCCGTGATGCGATTGTGAAGTTGCAGACCCTTCCGTTATTGGCAGGTCAGAATATTTCCCACAACTTTGTGACTCCGATCGTTGCATCAGCAATCGACCTGGTTATTCATACGACAATTGGCCGCGAAGATGGTGTCCGGCGAATAGTTGAAGTCTCTGCTGTGACCGGAAGAATCGAAAATACCCATGTAGAGACCGAGCCAATCTTTACCTTCGAAGGCGGTTGCTATCGCACTGGACTCGGGAATCCAAGAGAGATCTTTGCCAGCAGAATGGGCGATGCAGCTCATCGGATTCAACTATGAACCGCTTATTCGCCGATCTACCAGCTGCTCTGCGGGTAAAAAAAGTTGGAATATCGCCGTTGAAAAGTAAAGAGGACTTTTTCGCTCTCTTCTCTTTTTTTATCGTCGCGATCCTCTTCGGCTCGCTACCCCTAGCTCTAGCGTTTGCTCTAATCACACTATGGGTTCCTCGCGCTTTAAAAAAACGGAGCGAAGAGCGAGAACGTATCGAATTGGCAGCGTTGTGGCCGGAGATTATCGACCACATCATTTCCGGGCTACGAGCTGGCATGTCACTCGCTGAGACGTTGATAGGGCTCTCTCATCGAGGTCCGATTGCGACCCGCGCCACCTTCCTCCAGTGCGAGATTCTCTTGCGAGAGAGTGGTGATTTCTCTCAAGTTTTTGCAACTATTAAGTCCAAATTCCATGATGGCATCGCTGATCAAGTCTGTGAGGTCCTCGATTTTGCCCGTGGAACTGGAACTCGCGATACCGCGGTAATCCTGCGCACACTCGGTGATTTTATTCGTAGCGATATTGCACTCCGCGCCGAGATCCGAGCAAAGCATGGATGGATAAAAAATTCCGCACTGATCGCGGCGGCAGCACCCTGGATTCTCCTCCTCATACTCTCCTCCCAAGCCGGCACGGTGAAGGCATTTTCAACGCCCGGTGGTACCGCCGTCCTCTCCGTGGGGGTCGGAATGAGTCTGGTCGCCTACATGTGGATGGAGCGCGCCGGCCGATTACCTGTTGTGCCGAGGATTTTTCTATGAGTAATTTTAGATTTCTCTGTGGCCTCTTCGTGGTTTCACCCATAATTTTCTATTTCAGTCTAAACCTTTACGAAGAGTTTCGAAGCGAAGTGGCGATGATTTCTCAGGGCTTGGCTCTGCGACGAGCGAAGAAAAGAGCCCGTGCTGGTATCGAATTGGAATTTCCACTCGTAGTCGAACTCTTTGCCATCCTTGTCGGTGGCGGCATGAGCCCCTCTACCGCGTTGGCCCGGATTAGTGAGAAGGGGCAGGGCTATCTCCACCAGATATTGCAACCGATTATCTCTGAGATGCGCTCGGGGGTGAATCTTGCACAAGCGTTAGATCTCCTCAATCAGCAAGTGGACTCACCAGTGATACGCCGCTTCTGTGATTCTCTTGCTATCTCCATTGAACGGGGAACTTCCCTGATTGAAGTTGTCGGGCGACAGGTGGAAGAGGTGCGACAGGCACAGAGAATACATATCACCGAGCGAGCGAATAAGGCCGAAGTTGCTTTGATGATTCCGGTTGTCTTTCTTATTTTGCCAATTTCGATTCTCTTCGCACTCTGGCCTTCCTACTTTGCTTTAGGTGGCAATTTCGGTGGCGGGTGAAGGACGAGTTGACGCGCGTGTTCACGTCGGTAGGTAGCTAAGTAGCTAGGTAAGTGGGTAGGTAAGAGGGTAGTTAGTTAAAAAAATAAGCCATGTAAAAAAATCAAGGGGGAAGAGAATGGAAAACTCAACAATGAAACTAGTAGTTTTGAAGAGGAGTGGTACAGAGAGAGTCAATTGGGAAGAGGCAGAAGACGGTCTCCTGCACTCGCTTGAGTTCCCTGAAGATCAGGCAGAAGATCAGGCAGAAGATCAGGCAGAAGATCAGGCAGAAGATC
>JBBAMQ010000005.1:85657-87490 GCA_040402395.1 Candidatus Nanopelagicaceae bacterium
GAAGATCAGGCAGAAGATCAGGCAGAAGATCAGGCAGAAGATCAGGCAGAAGATCGCCATTTCTCTCGGCGAGATGACGATCTCATTAATCGATTGCGCAATTGCACGACAAACTTTCTCATTAGAGGCGAGATCTACCGCCGCGAATTCCAGGGGCGAGTATCGAACCTCATTGTGGATGAGCGTGGTGATGTACCAGGGTGGGTTCTTGTCGTTCTTATGACAACCGGCCTCGTAACTGGAATCTGGACAGTGGCGGCTCCACGTATCGAATCTCTTCTCAGAGGTTCCCTCGATTCGATGAACAACGTTCGATAGGCAGAATGGACGGTGGCGATCATTGCGCGCGTAAGCGCACTCGTTAAAGATGAAGGTGGGACGGTAGAGAGCGCACTCGTTTTAGTACCCCTGATGATACTAATCTTGAGTATCCTTCAAATTGCGCTGGGCATACTCAGCCGAGATATTGCGAGTAACAAGACGCAGAGTGTGATTACGCAGAGCGGACTTTATTCTCCGACCGGTACTTCACCACTTATCGCCATGAACTCACAAGGAATCATCGGCTCCACGGTAATCCCTCTGACTGGTGGGGGAGCGCTCTATCTGGGAGAGCAACGCCATCAGATACCTTCGCTCACACCCTTCCTCCCGAATGGCGATAGCTTCAACTCTTTCGGCGCTTCGATCGGAGAGGGGCGGTGAGGAGGCGAACCCCAATAAGAGCAAACTTGCTAGTCAAGAACTTTTTGCAGCAGAAAATTGTCCACGGGCTTTTAAAAAATGAGAATGGGAGCGCAGTCCTCGAGTTCATCATGATTGCGTTACCGCTATTCATTCCACTATCGATCTATCTAAACTCCATTAATAGGATAGAACTCAACGCTTCAAACCTTCAGAATATGGTGCGCCAGGTAGCGCGTGCCTTTGTCACAAGCCCGACCGAAACACTCGCTGAACTCCGAGCGCGTGAAGTTATATCAATCTATGAAACTCGAAACGGAGGAAACGGAGGAAGCATTATCGCTGGTCAGCGATTCGAGCTTGCAATTCAGTGCGAGGCAAAACCCTGCCTTACCCCCAATGCAAAAGTAGTAGTAAGGATCTCTGACCTTTCAACGGGTCAGCAAGCGACGGCAACCCAAGTTGTAGATGCGTGGCGGAGTAGTGGGTAGATCCTCGGGAATGAGATTGGGAGGTGGACGATCCGCACGCGTAGCCCTCGGTTCGCCATTGAGAGGTGGACGATCCGCACGCGTAGCCCAGAGATTGCTTCCGAGATCTCACTTCCACTCCTTCATCAGTGACGATTCTGGTTCGCTCTCGCTCGCCATAACTTCATTATTTCTTCTTACGCTTCTTCTGGCATTTTCGATCATTGATATCTCCGGAGCTTTTTTAGCGAAGCGAGAGTTGATTAATATCGGCGAAGCTGCCATTTCGCGATCGGCTCACCATATCGATACGGAACGCTATTACAGTGGTCCTCGGAGTGGATCGGGTCTGAACGGGAGTGAACCAAGCTACCTCTTGCCGATCGATTGCGCATCAGCCGAAGAATCACTCGGAGCCGAGATCGCAGGATCGCGGTTGAACGGTTCGAAGATTGCCATCTCATCTTTCAGCTGTGATGGGGATCAACTGCACACAATTCTTACATCCCAGGTGAAACCTCTTCTCGCGCTACCACTTCTCCCGGGGTCAGTGATGAACAAGCTTTTACTCATTAGCGCATCGATCAGTGCCAGTAATGTGATTGGTTGAGTGGAAAATTCTTGGTTGGATCATGGAAAGGTCACGCTAGCTCGTGGACGGAAGCGCCAGGTAGAGAAC
>JBBAMQ010000005.1:87590-91279 GCA_040402395.1 Candidatus Nanopelagicaceae bacterium
GCCAGGTAGAGAACGAAAGCGCCAGGTAGAGAACGAAAGCGCCAGGTAGAGAACGGAAGTTTCCGGCAGAGTGGGTGCGCGAGCACTCTAGGAAATCTCGTTACTCTTGCTGCATGGCGGCCAGAGAGTACACACTTGAACTCGATCGGCTGAGCGCTACCCTCACCAGTATTGAGAAGGTAATTGATCTTCCGCGCCTGCGCAGCGAGTTTCTTCTCCTAGAGGTAGAGGCTTCAGCTCCGAACCTTTGGGATGATCCAGATGCGGCCCAGATCATTACTAGCAAACTTTCACGATTGCAGTCGACTATTAATCGTGTCAGTGGAATTCGCCGCAGACTCGATGATGTGCCGATTTTAATCGAACTTGCCCAAGACGAGGCTGACAGCGTCGCACTCCATGATGCCGAGAGTGAACTTGATTCCGTTACAAAGGCGATCCGCGACCTTGAGGTAACGACTCTTCTGAGCGGTGAATATGACGATCGTGATTGTCTTATCACGGTGCGCTCTGAAGCTGGTGGCGTTGAAGCAGCTGATTGGGCAGAGATGCTGATGCGTATGTATCTTCGCTATTGCGAGCGAAAAGAGTACAAAGTCGAAGTTCTTGAAACGTCATATGCTGAAGAGGCAGGAATTAAATCGACGATCTTTCGCGTAAGTGCGCCATATGCCTACGGAATGCTCTCAGTAGAACAAGGCACTCACCGCCTAGTTCGGATCTCACCCTTTGACTCACAGAGTCGCCGCCACACCTCTTTTGCTGGAGTAGAAGTTGTACCGGTTGTTGAGCAGAGCGACCATGTAGAAATCGATGAGAAAGAAATTCGGATTGATGTCTATCGCTCCTCTGGCCCCGGAGGTCAAGGGGTCAACACCACAGATTCTGCGGTTCGCATCACCCACCTTGCGTCTGGCATTGTGGTTTCATGTCAGAATGAACGGTCTCAAATTCAAAATAAGGCAACGGCGATGGCAGTTCTACAATCCAAGTTACTTGCTCGCCGTCGCCAAGAAGAACGTGCCCGTATCGATGCGCTCAAAGGTGATAACTCTGGATCGTGGGGTAATCAGATGCGCTCCTATGTTCTAGCTCCCTATCAAATGGTGAAGGATCTGCGAACCGATTATGAGGTTGGAAATCCCGCGGGCGTACTCGATGGCGATATTAATGGCTTTCTTGAGGCAGGAATTCGTTGGCGTAAATCGATGGAGTAGTCAGCTGAGTGTTAGCCACCCCCTGATGACGCGTAAAAAAGTTTTTTCTCACAGCCAATTATGCGCGTATCTCCCAATTCCGAGTCTGGCTGCTATCTAAACTACCCTCTGTACCAGTGAGTGCTGCATCCCCGCTAGCGCCGGTAACGTGCCGTGAGAAGCGGTAACGTGCCGTGAGAAGCGGTAACGTGCCGTGAGAAACAGGAATATTAGGAGGTGTGCCGTTGATTCGCTTTCAGAACGTCACAAAGCTCTACCCTAAACAAGAGAAACCCGCCCTTGATCGCGTCGATCTCGATATTACGAAGGGTGAGTTTGTCTTCCTCGTAGGACTCTCTGGTTCAGGTAAATCCACCTTTCTGCGCCTGGTGCTGCGGGAAGATATTCCGACTTCAGGAAACATTATTGTTGCCGGGAAAGAGTTATCAACTCTGGCTAAACATAAGATCCCTGAACTGCGCCGTCAGGTGGGCACTGTCTTCCAAGATTTTCGCCTCCTTCCTAATAAAACGGTTGCAGAGAACGTTGCCTTCACTCTCCACGTCTTGGGTTACTCCCAAAAAGAGATAAACCGTGAGGTTCCAGAAGTTCTCGAGCTGGTTGGCCTGGAAGAGAAGGCTGATCGTAAGCCCAACGAACTTTCAGGTGGCGAACAGCAGCGTGTGGCAATCGCCCGTGCCTATGTCTCGCGTCCAATGATTTTGATTGCAGATGAACCGACGGGCAACCTCGATCCCAGTACCTCGGTGGGCATCATGAAGCTTCTTGATCGGATTAATCGCGAGGGCACAACCGTTCTCATGGCGACGCACGATGCTGGAATTGTTGATCAGATGCGTAAGCGAGTCATTGAACTTGAAAATGGCCAAGTAATTCGCGACCAGGTGCGCGGCGTCTACGGATACACCGGCTGAGAATTTCCATCACGAGCAGAGAGATCGGATAAGAGATGCGAGCAGGATTTATCGCCCAAGAGGTACGGATCGGGATCCGTCGTAACTTCACGATGACCCTTGCCGTTATGACAACGGTTGCAATCTCACTCACCCTGCTTGGCGTTGGGTTGTTAGCTAATTCGCAGGTGCGCGTCATGAAAGATTATTGGTATGACAAGATCGAGGTTTCAGTTTTCCTCTGCGGCACACTCTCGGAATCTGCTTCGTGTGCCGCCGGACGAGTCAGTGATGTACAGCGTGCTGCGATCCAATCAGATCTAAAAGCACTTCCTGTTGTTCAGGGTGTTTTCTACGAATCACAAACACAGGCATATCAACATTTTCAAGAACGCTTTAAAGGTTCTGCCATTGCGCAAAATGTGACACCTGATCAACTTCCAGAATCGTTCCGAGTCAAACTTAAAGACCCAACCCAATTCGCAGTTGTGCAGAGCGCTTTTTCTGGTCGCCCTGGGATCGATACTGTTCAAGATCAACGGACGATCTTGGATAAGTTCTTCAAGCTTTTGAATGTGCTCCGTAATGGTGCTCTTCTAATCGGCCTTGCTAGCGTTCTAACGGCAATGCTCTTGATTAGTAATACGCTTCGTATCGCCGCTTTTAATCGCCGGCGCGAAACAGGTGTCATGAAGTTGGTAGGTGCTTCGTCATTCTCGATCCAGCTTCCCTTTTTGCTTGAGGGGATCTTCTCAGCAATTGTTGGATGGGGTATTTCGACTGGGCTACTTTCACTTCTTAAGCTTCTCATCGATGTGAAGGTTGCGCCGCTGTTGAGCTTTACCCGCTTCTTTACCTGGTCCGATGTCTGGGTGGGGAGCGCCGAACTTCTAGGCGTGGGTCTCTTTATCTCGGCGGTTGCTTCATTCTTGACTCTCCGCAAGCATCTGAAGGTCTAGCCCTCGCTTTAACTCGGTATCCTTAGCTCCTAGAAGTTGCTCACTCTGGGTGGCTCAAGCTTTGGGATCGAGGTGAGATGAGATGGTTAAGGAAATTGGCAGGAAGTTAATCGCGCAGAACAAATCGGCGCGCCATGATTATTTCATCGAAGAGGTCTACGAGGCTGGGCTCGTCCTTACCGGCACCGAGGTGAAATCACTTCGTGCGGGTCGAGCGTCGCTGGTTGATGGATTTGCAAGTATGAATAATGGTGAACTTTGGCTGAGCGGTGTTCATATCCCTGAGTACAACGAGGGATCATGGACCAACCACACTCCACGCCGTGATCGTAAACTTTTGATGCATGCACGAGAGTTAGCCAAACTAGGGGCGATCCTGAAACAGGGTGGCCTTACTGTCGTGCCACTTTCTCTCTATTTCAAGGATGGACGCGCGAAGGTAGAGATCGCCTTAGCTAAAGGTAAGAAAGCGCACGATAAGCGTCATGCGCTCATGGAGAAGCAAGCGAACCGAGAGGTTACGCGAGAGTTGGCTCGGAGAACCTCAGGAAAAGGTTGATTCGCCGATTGTTGCGGATTGTTGCGGATTGTTGCGGATTGTTGCGGATTGTTGCGGATTG
>JBBAMQ010000006.1:0-63714 GCA_040402395.1 Candidatus Nanopelagicaceae bacterium
GGCTGCTCTCATCGAGTGAGTCTGCGATTCGCTCCATATTGCTTACCAATGAAATCGCGCGGACTAATTGGTCTTGGCCGACCTGGTCCGCAAGTTCAAAGAGATGCCCGGCTAGTACCCGACAAACGAGCCGAAGATCATGAGCAACGTTATCGATCTGATCCCTATTACTATCAAATTCGATATATTCGATTTTTGTGAGAATTGCACTACTGGTGTCCATAATTGCCTGAGCAAGTTCGCTATTACCGGATAAGAAGTTATCTCGGTCCACAGCAGCATCGAAGAGCGCGCGAGCCATCGTACGAACTTGCACGATCGTATGTTCGATGGCGACACCAGAAATATAGAGAGCGTCTGCTTCTTCGACTCCTTCAAGTGGTGACCACCGCGCATATCGTTTTGCCTCTAGGGCCTGGGCACGTAACTTTGGAATCTCCTCAATAATGACGCGACCTTTACCGAGCCATTTGCCTGCTGTGATCTCGTCATATTCAGTTGCGACACCTTCTGCGATCTCTGAGAGCAAAGTTGCACACTCTTCACCGAGCTTTGCTATCTGTGCTTCCGCACGACCGCTGGGGGATGAGGCATGAGAGAAGTAAGAGAAGACAATGGCAACCCCTGCGCCAACGAGGGTTGATAACAATCTATGTAAGGCGGTATTACCGCTTATTCCTGGGCCAATAACGATGAGTGCTGTGACGGGAACGTTAACTGAGGCCACCTCACCTAAGTGCAGTGCACGTGCGACAACTGAACAGAGCAAGACCGTGGTGGCCACCGCAATGAACCCAAAGTTAAAGAGGCTTACTGTGCCAAGTGCAACGCTTGCACCAATGGCGGTACCCACTGTCTGGCCAAATCCTTCGCGGACCGATTTATAGAGCGAAATACGAATAGATAAGGCGCAGACGATCGCAGCGACAACTCCACCACTTTTAATAAATGTATCAGCCAGGAGCCAGGCCGTTGCGGAGGCCACTGACGCAACCGCAATCTGTCGGACCCATGCTTGACGGTCGGTGAAGAGCTTGATCGTCTTTCGATAGAGCCTCTTCATCGGCAGACTCCCCGGCATCTGGTAATCGCTCTCATAGGCTCATTCTCTCCTATTCTTCTGCCATGAACTCACGCGAGCAGGTCGAAATAGCCCTCAATAAAATTGCCACCATCGACAGCGCTGGATATGAATTACGATCGGTACTTGCGCTGCGGGAAGCGGCGCTCGCCGATGCCGACGCTTACGATAAATCCGGCGAAGTTTTACCACTCAGTGGTCAGCCAATTCTGATTAAAGATAATATCGAAGCCCTGGGTCTACCCGCGACCGCTGGATCACTCGCACTTGCAGACACGCCAGTACTCTCTGATTCACCACTTGTCTCTCGATTGAAAGCGGCGGGCGCAATTGTTATCGGAGCAACGAATTTATCTGAGTGGGCAAATATACGGTCTACCAAATCAACCTCAGGATGGTCAGCGGTCGGTGGTCTCACCGCTAATCCGTGGATCCATAAACATAGCGCTGGTGGCTCTTCATCGGGCTCTGGTGCTGCAGTTGCGGCAGATCTTGTAAAGATCGCGGTGGGGTCAGAGACTGATGGGTCGATTATTTGTCCCGGATCACTCAACGGCTGTGTTGGTATCAAGCCGACAGTCGGTTCAGTTCCGCGTGAACAGATGATCCCGATCAGTGGATCGCAAGATTCACCTGGAGCTATGTCACAGACTGTTGGCGATGCTGCGCTACTCCTTGAAGTAATGACCGGGCAGAATAGTTTTGTTGCAGCACTTACTCAAAGCTCTGGTATTCGTATCGGCCTGGTAAAGAATTGGCTGACAACACATGATGCAACTACAGCGCTCTTCTATGACTCGGTCGCAAAACTTACTGCAGCGGGAATCAGTATCGTTGAGATTGATATCCCTGATCCTAAGGATCAAGTCGGTGAAGATGAGTACGATGTTTTGAAGCACGAGCTTCACTCTGACTTAAGCAAATATCTTAAGCAACGTCCTGATGCACGGGTCCATTCTCTCGCACAGGTTGTGGCATTTAATCTGCAGCATCGTGATGAAGAGATGAAGTATTTCAAGCAAGAGATCTTTGATGAGGCTCTGCAAATTGGTGGCCGTGGTCCGAAATATCAGATGAAGCGTGACCGAAATTTGAATTGGGCAAATATGACGCTTGCCAAAGCACTTGCTGATGTGGATGTATTGATCGGCTGTTCATATGCACCCGCCTGGATTTCAAAGCTCGGTGAAGGCGACAGTTTCAGCGGCAGTTCGTGGATCACCACCGCGCCATCGATCGCTGGTGCCCCCATCGGTACCGTCCCAATGGGCGTTGTTGAGGGCCTACCGGTAGGTCTCGGGGTTGTTGCGGCACGCAATAATGAGGTCGCTCTAGTGCGAGCCATGGCGGCAATCGAATCTGCCTTGGGCCTCGGTGTGTTGCACCCGACATTTATCAAGTAAATCAGCGCTATTAGCGCCTAGCCATGGGCATAAATTGAGCGAATAATTGGTTCTATCGTGCACTAACCACAATTTCTGGGCGGGCGGGCTATGCGGTAACCCCGATAGGCTTTCTCTTACTAATTAAGTAACCCAGTCCCACAGGAGGTACCGAGATGTTTGAGCGCTTTACCGATCGAGCCCGTCGCGTAGTTGTTCTCGCGCAGGAAGAAGCTCGCATGCTCAACCACAACTACATCGGCACCGAGCACATCCTCCTCGGGCTGATCCACGAGGGAGAAGGAGTCGCAGCTAAGGCGCTCGAAGCGTTGGGCATCTCACTTGAAGGCGTTCGCGCTCAAGTTGAAGAGATCATCGGTCAGGGCAAGCAGGCTCCATCGGGTCATATTCCATTCACACCTCGCGCAAAGAAGGTCCTCGAGCTCTCTCTTCGTGAGGCGCTACAACTTGGCCACAACTACATTGGCACAGAACATATTCTTCTTGGACTTATTCGTGAAGGCGAAGGTGTTGCCGCACAGGTTCTCGTAAAGCTCGGCGCAGATCTCAATCGGGTTCGCCAGCAAGTTATTCAACTTCTTTCGGGCTACCAGGGTAAAGAGAGTGCACCATCGGGTGGACCAGCTGAAGGAACTCCTTCTACCTCTCTCGTTCTTGATCAATTTGGTCGCAACCTCACGCAAGCAGCTCGTGAGGGCAAGCTTGATCCAGTAATTGGCCGCGAGAAAGAGATCGAACGCGTTATGCAGATTCTCTCGCGCCGGACAAAGAACAACCCGGTCTTGATCGGTGAGCCTGGCGTTGGTAAGACTGCGATCGCCGAAGGTCTTGCACAAGCGATTGTGAAGGGTGATATCCCCGAGACGCTGCGCGATAAACAGCTTTACTCACTCGATCTTGGCGCACTTGTTGCTGGCTCTCGTTACCGTGGTGACTTTGAAGAGCGCTTGAAGAAGGTCTTAAAAGAGATTCGCACACGTGGCGATATTGTCCTCTTCATCGATGAGATTCATACCCTCGTTGGTGCCGGCGCCGCTGAAGGAGCTATCGACGCTGCCAGTATTTTGAAGCCAATGCTTGCACGTGGCGAACTCCAGACAATTGGCGCTACAACGCTCGATGAATATCGTAAGCATTTTGAGAAGGATGCCGCACTCGAACGCCGCTTCCAACCAATCCAAGTTGCTGAGCCATCTGTCACCCACACCATTGAAATTCTCAAGGGCCTACGCGATCGTTACGAATCACATCACAAGGTCTCGATCTCTGATGGCGCCCTCGTAGCAGCAGCAACTCTTGCCGACCGTTATGTCTCAGATCGCTTCTTGCCAGATAAGGCGATCGATCTCATTGATGAGTCAGGTTCACGCCTTCGCATTCGTCGTATGACTGCTCCAGCAGAACTCAAGGAATACGATGTAAAGATTGCTGATGCTCGCAAGGCGAAGGAATCTGCAATCGATGGCCAGGACTTCGAAAAGGCGGCTGCATTCCGTGATGATGAGAAGCACCTCATCGCCGAGCGCGCTGAACGTGAGAAGACCTGGAAGGCTGGCGATCTCGATCAGGTCGCTGAAGTTGACGAAGAGTTGATCGCAGAAGTGCTCTCAAACTCAACTGGCATCCCAGTCTTCAAACTCACCGAGGAAGAGACGGCACGTCTGCTTCGCATGGAAGATGAATTGCATCGTCGCGTCATCGGACAGAACCAAGCTATCAAGTCGCTCTCACAAGCGATCCGACGTACGCGCGCTGGTCTTAAAGATCCAAAGCGTCCAGGTGGTTCATTTATCTTCGCCGGTCCATCAGGGGTCGGAAAGACTGAACTCTCACGTACGCTCGCTGAATTTCTCTTCGGTAATTCAGATGCTTTGATCCAACTCGATATGTCCGAATACGCCGAGAAGCACACAGCTTCACGCTTATTTGGTGCACCTCCGGGCTTTGTCGGTTACGACGAAGGTGGTCAACTCACCGAGAAGGTGCGTCGTAAGCCATTCTCAGTCGTTCTCTTTGATGAGATCGAGAAGGCTCACCCCGATATTTTCAATACCTTGCTTCAGGTCCTTGAAGATGGACGTCTCACCGATGCCCAAGGGCGGAGCGTTGATTTCAAGAACACTGTGATCATCATGACCACAAACCTTGGAACTCGCGATATCTCAAAGACGCTCGGTCTTGGATTCCACAACTCATCCGATGTTCTCGGCAATTATGATCGAATGAAGGCGAAGGTCTCGGATGAATTGAAGAGCCACTTCCGTCCAGAATTCTTAAATCGAATTGATGACATTGTGGTCTTCCATCAGCTATCAGAGAGCGACATCATCCAGATCGTTGATTTGATGATCGCAAGTCTTGATGAGCGGTTACGCGCAAAAGATATGACGATCGAACTTACATCCGCTGCTAAGAGCCTTCTTGCAGTTCGTGGTTATGATCCAATGCTTGGTGCCCGCCCACTGCGTCGCACTATCCAACGCGAGATCGAAGATATCTTGTCGGAGAAAATTCTCTTCGGTGATGTAAAGCCAGGCGAGATTACCTTGGTAGATGTTGAGGGCGAGGGTCCAACAGCGACCTTTACCTTCCGCGGTGTACCAAAGGCAACGATGCCTGATTCACCTGGTGATCTGACCGCGACTGTTCCCTCAAGCGACTAATCCGCTAATTTAAAACCTACCTTGCCGGCTACCTGAATCAGGTGGTCGGCAATCAGGCTTTTGAAGGCTCGCTCAGCTTGCTCGTTGTTATCCCAGAGTTTTAGTAGGGCAGTTTTTGTTGCGCTGCTATTTTCACGAAGATGTTGAATGATCAATCCGCGACATTGGCGGTCAGTCCCGGCCCATGCCTGAGTGCGTTTTGCCATCTCACTCTTGGGGTATCCAGCGCTGCGCCAAGCGCATGAAGGCCCTATGGGACACTCCTCACAGAGTGGTGATCGGGCGGTGCAGATCAGCGCACCTAACTCCATCGTTGCGGCGGCCCAGAGCGCACCTTGAGTCGGAATTAATTGAGAACGCAACGCTCGCTCCACTTTTGAGGGAGAACTCGTTGGTGATTCAACGCCATCGATGGCGCGAGCGAAGAGGCGACGAATATTAATATCCATAACGAGTGCGCTTTCATTAAAGGCAAAGGAGGCGATCGCTGCCGCGGTGTACTCGCCAATGCCAGGGAGTTTTCTCAAATCTTCGATTGAGCGCGGGACTTTATTTTTGTACTCCGTCGAGATTATCTGCGCTGATTCGTAGAGCCTCGTTGCGCGACGGGGATATCCAAGTCGCCCCCAAGCATGAATCGCATCAGATCTCTTACTTGCTGCAAGATCGGCCGGAGTCGGCCAACGTTCAATCCACTCTTTCCACTTGGGCAAGACTCGCTTGACGGGGGTTTGTTGCAACATAAATTCGGAGATCATCACACCCCATGGGGTGGTCTTACGCCACGGTAGATCGCGCCTATTCTCCTCGAACCAATCGAGAATAAGTTCTTGCTTCATCAACCGATCTTGACGCGAGCGATCGCTTGTTCGAGTCTTGCAACTTCCATGATCTCGATTCCTGGAACTTTAACCTCAGAACCAACCGGGACCATTGCTCGTTTGAAGCCGAGCCGAGCCGCTTCGGCGATACGTTGTTGAGCACCAGTGACCTTGCGAATTTCACCCGCTAGACCAACCTCACCGATAGCAACTAAATCTGCGGGAAGGGCGAGCCCTTTTGCGGCCGATGCGACTGAGAGCGCAACAGCTAGATCTGATGATGGCTCGTTCATCTTCATACCACCAACGGTTGCGACATAGACATCGCGACCAGAGAGTCTGATATTTGCCCGAAGTTCGAGGACAGCTAAAGTCATTGCGGTACGGGGGTTATCGAGCCCTGATGTCACCCGGCGCGAGTTACCGAAATCTCGACCTTCGGCGACCGGCACACCGACCAGTGCTTGAATTTCAGCAAGGAGCGGTCGACGGCCTTCAAGCGCGACGGTGACACACGTACCAGGGACAGGTTCAGAATGTCGAGTGGTAAAGAGTCCTGTCGGATCAGTCAGTGATTCAATACCATTTTCGGTCATATCAAAGCAGCCAACTTCATCTGATGCACCGAAGCGATTCTTCATCGCGCGGATCAAGCGCAGTCGAGAGTGGCGCTCACCTTCGAAGTTGAGGACGACATCTACTAAATGTTCGAGTAATCGAGGACCAGCGATCGAACCATCTTTTGTTACATGTCCGACAAGTACGACGGTAATGTTTCGCTCTTTCGCGATTCGAATGAGTGCGCCAGCAATCTCACGAACTTGAGTGACGCCACCGGGTGAGCCATCAACCGTTGATGAAGCGATTGTTTGGATCGAGTCAATGATTAATAGTTCTGGCTTCACTTCATCAATATGCGCGATCACTGCGCCTAGATCAGTCTCGGCGGCGATCCATAGATTTGGATCGATAGCCTTGAGACGTTCGGCTCGTAACCGGACTTGCGATGCTGATTCTTCACCGCTGATGTAGAGCGCAGTTAACTTTTGACGCGCACTCTCTGCCGCAACCGATAAGAGAAGAGTGGATTTACCAACACCTGGTTCGCCAGCGAGGAGAATTGCAGCGCCAGGAACTAACCCACCACCGAGAACACGATCAAGTTCAGATACTCCAGATGATCGAGCCTTTGCACGCTCGAGGTTAACTTCGCCAATGGGAGTGGCTGCAGTTGTCACACGGCCAGCAACAAGTGAGAGTTTCTTAGGTGCAGTTATCTCTTCAACGCTGCCCCATGCTTGGCATTCACCACAACGGCCCACCCATTTTGTGCTGCTCCAACCGCATTCGCTGCAGCGAAATGGATCTTTTGCCGGAGCAGAACCCTTTGCCATTTCGTTAGCCTATCGGCCGTTACTGACTATTTCTCAGAGTATTGCCGAGCAGCGACGGTGGCTGGGTGGATGATAAAGAGTGGGAGCGAGCGCTTCTCGAGCGCCGCCTGTGTCAGACGAATAGCTTCAACACGGGCGTCGCAATAACGAGCAAGTTCAGCATAGCCGGCAGTACCCATCAAGGTCTCGAGTTCAACTTTATTTGATTTATAGACAGGCTCTCTTCCTACATGAGCCTCACTATTCGCGGTGCAGTACCAATCGAAATCTTCTCCGCCATCACCCCACGCAGTACGTTCGTACTCACCAATGATCGTGATCGAAATTGTTTGGTCGCCAACTTCGCGTTCTTCAAAAGAGCGTCGAATCGGAAGTTGCCAGCAAACATCGGGCTTGGTCTCAACAAAGTGAATATCTTCCTGGACCGCAAGATGATGTAGCACGCAACCAAATGACCCGGTGTAACCAGGTGCCTCATGGCCAACCCGGTTGAGAAAGATGCATGAGTCATCAACCATCCGAGTCTTACGATCTTTATCGTAACCAACTTCTGAAATGTTGAGCTTGCCGCCCTTCATCTTGGTATGTGCTTCGTCGTAGTACTGCCACTGATCTGGGGTTAAACGTTCGGCAACTTTTAGAGTGCGCGCTTCATCCGCTTCATCAGAGTAGTAAGCGCCATCAGAACAGCAACCAGCGTCGGGCTTGTCAGCATCAATACCGCAACAACCGGCGCCGTAAATACAGGTGAAATACGATGTGAGCCAGGTGAGGTCGCATTTAAAGATCTCTTTCGGGCTGGCTGGATCAGGAAACTCGACCCAGTCACGCGCAAAATTCGGTGATACCTCCATAATGGCGTAAGCCTAGTTACTGAGCGTCAAAAGTAATAACTGAAAGGGTCCGCTGTGGATGGCGAGCGCTTCGGTAGAGTTCGGATATGAGCGAATGTGTTGGGATTATTGGAGTTGGCAATATGGGCGAAGCCCTATTAGCTGGACTCATCAAGGCGGGCCAACCAACGAGCCAGATCTGCATCACCGATAAGCGCGAAGATCACGCCGCAACTCTGGCAACAACATTTGGTGTGACTAAGCAAGGACTTTTAGCCATCGGTGCAGAATGTAAAATTATTCTTCTCGTTGTTAAACCCCAGGATCTTCAATCAACCTTAGAATCTTTAAGACCTGCACTGACCACACGGGTTCTCCTCATCTCCTTTGTCGCTGGTAAAACGATTGCCAGCATCGAAGCTGTGGTCGGCGCAACCCATGCCGTTATTCGGGTTATGCCTAATACTCCGACGCTTATTGGTAAGGGAATGGCGGCATTATCACCGGGTGCTGGCGTAACAGCTGATGACCTTCACTTTGCACGGCACTTCTTAGGATCAAGCGGCAAGGTGGTTGAGGTAGCCGAGAGTCTGCAAGATGCCGTGACAGCTACAAGCGGTTCTGGTCCCGCGTACTTCTTCGCCTTTGTCGAAGCGATGGTTGCTGGTGCTATGAAACTTGGGTTATCCCACGATGTTGCAACTGAACTAACAATTCAAACACTTGTTGGCGCAGCTGGCATGCTTGAGCAAAGTGGTAAAGATGCCAAGACTCTTCGTGAAAATGTCACAAGTCCCAATGGCACAACAGCTGCAGCGCTGGCATCCTTTGAAGCGAACAACTTGCACAACATCGTTGAACAGGCGATGGCTGCGGCGTCAAAGCGCTCTGCCGAACTTGCCTAGTGAAGAAGAACGTGATTGCAGTAACCCTTGCTCTCTCACTTCTGGCGGTGCAGTCAGCTTCTGCAACTATTAAGCAAAAATCGGTCAGGATGGTTGAGCTGCCCAGATTAGTGGAGGCGCCTTTCTTTCAAGGGGCGGGCGGTGAGTGGTCTGAAACGCTCATTTCAAAGCGCGGAATATATCTTGTGGGAAGTTCTGAACCAGATGGTGCCGCTACGCAGGGTGAAGTTGTTGCTCTAGATCCACGTACTGGCGCCACGCTCTGGGATCTGCCGATACCAGGTGCGGGTGATGCAATCGCAACCGCAGCAATCCTTGATCCGTCAGGAAACATCTGGGTGGCTGGCAGTTCTGCCAGAACTGGAGAGATCCAGCTACCGACTCCTACGCCGACTCCATCAGGAATATTGAACCCGAGTGGCGTCGTCATAACTCCGAAACCGTTGACCAGAGCCGGGCTCACCGAAATCTCGCTCTGGCAGATTAGCCCGGCTGGTCAATTAATCGCTTCTTATCAATACGATGCAAAAAAAGTAGTACTTCCTCAGTCGATCATATATCTCAAGAATTCATTTCAGATAGTGGGGAGAGATTTTACTATCGCCATGGATCGGCTGGGTAATTTTAGTAAATTTATCGCGGCGCAGCCGGTGCCCATAAAGAAGAGCACAACGTTAAATTTCAAAGATGGCCTCTATATTTGGAAGAGTTACATATCGAAGAGTGCAATCCCTGGAGTTATAGGATGGAAGCCAACTACTCCTGGTCAGGTCATACTAAAAGTCGGAGGCCGTACCGGGAATATTTATAGCGCATTTAGAATTACCAACACGTTATTGAAAATTGATTTCCTTGCAGGTGTTGGTCCGGTGCTGACAACTTCAACGCCGAATGGTTATGTGATCTCACTGCTTAAATAGTTGAAGTGCGCCATTTACGCCAGCGAGTGCGTACCTCTGGTTGTTTAGCGTTATCCAATCAAAACGTGAAGAGTTACTGAAATCGAGTGAAGAGATCAGCGTGATGCCATTGTCGGCAGTGTTTAAGACACAGAGTCTGGTCTGGCAGGTAAAGAGCACATGGCTACCATCTGTTGCAAGAGCAGGACTTGGTGTGCCGAAATAATCAGAGGGGGTATTTCTTACCAAAATCGTTCCACCAAGAACAGCCCAACGAAGCTGATCAGCGCTTTGGATTGCTAGCCCAGATGATGCGAGCCAACTCCCGGTTACGACGCCTTTATTTTGAGATAGCGCAATATCGAAGCCAGCAATCGTTGTGCCGTTACCAGCAGGATCTGGCGTTGAGTAGATCCAATCTTCTGGATATGCACTCTGACGTGTCGCAAGACGTATCTCACCGCGCGTTGGACTCTTATCCTGGTTTACCTGGATTACCGAGTCATAGAAGACATAGACAGCTTTGCCAACATTGAGTGCCTTGAGATGGAAACCGACATCTCCGGTCGAGCGGTTGTTGGTATCGCGATCACCATCGACCAATTCATAACTCCATTTTTCGCCAATCTTTGTCGCACCGAGAAGAATGCCTTGCGAATCATCACGGTAGAAGACCTGTAGTCCGGCTGGGGTCGCGACACAAGCATTCGAGACCGAAACATCACTCGAGGTTGCTACGCGGACTGGATCTTTGTATTCGTTAATTATTGGGCCATTGCCATCAACAACTTCGTAGAACCATTTCTTACCATCGTAACTAGCGTGACGTAGATCCTTATCCTTGCGATCCGAATAGAAAATATTAAGCGTCTCGATCCTGCCAACCTGCGAACTACAGAGCGAGAGCGCTCCGCTGACATCATTCGTTGTTTTACCAAATTTAGCTGAGTCGCCATCAATAATTGTGGTGAGCCACTTCTTGCCATTAAAGGTGGTCATTTTGAGATATCCGCTTTTACTATCGGTATAAACAATAATTGGCTTACCGGCGTAGGTACTTGTGGCGAGATACTTCGCATCTGAAGCTGGATCGATGATCGCACTCTTCCACGTCGCTTGCGGAACGACATTGTTTGTCGCGGTGGAAGCAGATGATCCGAAGAGAGTATTCGATGCAGTGACGCTAAATGAGTAGTTCGTGCCATTGCGAAGACCCGAAACGATGATTGGGCTTGATGTTCCGGTAACGATCTGGCCAGTCTGTGTGACCTTCACTGAGTAGAGATCAACCTGTGCAGTTCTGATATTCGCGGGCGAATCAAAGGTGATAATCGCTGATTTATCGGCTACTAGCGCTTTTACATTGCGCGGTACGGTTGGTGCACTTATCGCAACGCCAGCAGGAGGTTTTGTCAACATATCTTGCATCATCGCGAGGAGCAGTGGGCCAGGTTCATGGAAGATTTCGGCAGCATTGAGGCTGGGACACATCACAGCATTTGCACCACTATTAATAAAAGTATCTTGATCGAGATGGCTCACTGATGAGCCGGGTTGGTAGGGGTTTGGGGTGTACAGGAGTGGCTTTACCCCAGCATTTGCTGCGATTCCACGTGCACCTGACCAGACCAATCGGCTGGTAAGAGCAGCACCAAGGTCGGTTGAAGGCGAAGCGAGATCCGAGAGACGGGAACCGTCAACTGTCTGGGAGTATGCATCGAAGGGTGTTGGTTGATCGATCGAACCGATTTTAAAGAAACTGTTGTAGGAATCGTTTGATAAGAATCCCAAACCATGGCCAAGTTCGTGCAGCAAAATTGATTCGAGGTCATATTGATTGGGTGGACAGATGCCATCAGTTCCAAGATAGAAAGAGCGAGCCATCGAAGAGTTAATCTGGATTGCGATCTCAGGATTTGCTGGATCTAAATCTTTTCCAGCTAGTGCATTTGCCATGGCAGATGTGTACCAAAGCTCAGAATCAGGGGAACCGTTAAAGCCATGAAAGAACTTCACTGGTGTTGCTGATGCTAGAACTGCCACTGAGGATTGGCGTGCGAACGAAGCGGTAATTGTTACTGGGACAGAAGATTTCCAATTTGCTGCCCAAGAATCTGCAGCTGCTTGAATCGCAACCTTTTCATTCTCTGGCACATTGACATAGGAGATAGTGAAAACACTTTGAGCGGTTGCAGATTTAGGATGCGGCGCAGGAGCCTTGGCTACTGCAGTCACAGACTTTGCAGTGCTCGATCCTGAGTAAAAATTAGCCCAACCTGCCGCAACCCAATCCACCGACTTTGCCTGGGCAGAGGTGATGGGGAGGGTAAGCCCAGCTACAAGAGCTAAGAGTCCGGCGATCTTGAACGGGGATCTCATAATTCCGAAGCCTACCTATTTCCCAAGGTTGCCTCTATCTAGAAGAGCAGATAATAGGCTCTTCACAGCAAGAATTAAGAAAGGGAGTCAAAGAATGCGACAGGTTACCGTGTACTCGCGGCTTGGCTGCCATCTCTGTGAAGTTGCTTTTCAGACGGTGCAAGAACTCCAAAGTGAGGCTGATTTTGAGTTAGTCGAGATCTTCATCGATGATCAGCTGGACCTCATCGAACTTTATGGCGAACAAGTTCCAGTAATTCAGATTGACGGTGCGACGCATGATTACTTCAGAGTTGATCGAGCAAGATTTCTTGCCGCTGTGAGGAAGAGTTAACTAGCGGCGAGAATGTCATCAGCATCAATGATGCGATATGCGTAACCCTGTTCAGCTAAGAAGCGTTGTCGATTCTGCGCAAAGTCTTGATCAACTGTATCTCGGGCGACGAGTGAGTAAAAGCGCGCAGTTCTGCCATCTGACTTTGGCCGAAGAATTCGACCCAGACGTTGCGCCTCTTCTTGTCTCGAACCAAATGTTCCAGAGACCTGGATAGCGACAGTTGCATCGGGAAGATCGATTGAAAAGTTTGCAACCTTCGATACAACGAGACATTTGATCTCACCAGCACGATAGAGGTTGAAAAGTTCTTCACGTTCCTTGATTGGGGTCTCACCTTTAATGACTGGCACGCCGAGTTCGAGACCAAGTGCATCGAGCTGGTCGATATATTGCCCGATGATCAAAACTTGTTCGCCTTTATGTTTCTCGGCTAGAGCGATGGCAACTTTTCGCTTTGTCTCTGTTGTTGAACAGAAGCGATATCGATCTTCTTGTTCTGCTGTTGCGTAGTGCATACGTTCAGCATCTGTCAGAGTGATGCGTACCTCTACACAATCCGCTGGTGCGATGTAACCCTGCTGCTCGATCTCTTTCCAGGGAACGTCATATCGTTTTGGCCCAATCAGAGAGAAGACTTCGCCCTCCATGCCATCTTCACGTACCAGCGTCGCGGTGAGGCCAAGTCGTCTACGGGATTGAATATCAGCGGTAAACCTAAAGACTGGCGCGGGTAATAGGTGGACCTCGTCGTAGATGATCAGTCCCCAATCGATCGCATCAAAGAGATCAAGATGGGTATACACGCCTTGTTTCCGCGTTGTAAGAACTTGATAGGTCGCAATAGTTACTGGGCGAATCTCTTTCTTTGAGCCCGAGTACTCACCAATCTCATCCTCATGAAGTGAAGTGCGCTTTAAGAGTTCATCACGCCATTGACGAGCTGCCACAGTATTTGTTACCAATATCAAGGTCGTTGCCTTTGCAAGTGCCATGGCTGCAGCTCCGACAATCGTCTTTCCTGCGCCACACGGAAGTACGACGACGCCAGATCCGCCATGCCAAAATCCTTCAGCAGCGAGCTCTTGATAGCGACGAATCTTCCAGCCATCTTCTTTCAGTGAAATCTCATGGGCTTTACCATCCACATAACCAGCAAAGTCTTCAGCTGGCCAACCAAGTTTTAGGAGCGCTTGTTTAAGAAAGCCTCGTTGACCAGGATGGACGATGATCGTTTCATCATCAATCTGTAGACCAAGCATGGGTGCAATCTTTTTGCCACGCGTTACCTCTCTGAGAACAGCAGGGTCGTGTGAGACCAAGGTAAGACCGTGAACGGGATGCGCTTCGAGGCGCAGCCGACCATAACGTGACATCGTCTCAGCAATATCCACGAGCAGAGCGTGAGGGACAGCGAAGCGAGAGTACTTGAGAAGAATATCAATCACATGTTCGGCATCATGGCCGGCAGCTCGAGCGTTCCATAAGCCCAGTGGTGTTAAGCGATAGGTATGTATGTGTTCTGGCGACTTTTCTAGTTCGGCAAATGATGCGATCTGTCGTCGGCATTCATCGGAGAGAATGTGATCGACATCGAGAAGGATCGTTTTATCGCTCTGGACAATCAGTGGACCATCGGTCACATTAATTCCTTAATAAATGCAGTGAGGAGAGAGATTCGGGCTGGAACGGTTGATGCCAAAATGTATTCATGTGGTGCATGTGCTCCATCGCCGATAGCGCCAAGCCCATCTAGTACTCGAGCCCCAGCAGCTGCGGCAAAGTTTCCATCACTCGCCCCACCTACGCTGGCTCCACCGATTGGCGGAAGACCCAACTTCGCTGCGACAGACTCTAGTTTTCTATAAAGTTCTTCGGTCGCAGCCAACTCTAGTGGCGGGCGATTTATCCCTCCTGTTACTTCAATCCGAGCATCGGGGTGAGCGGGTTGAAGCTGGCGAAGCGCAGCATCGACGCGTTCCATTTCGGCGATTGTGAAAGAGCGACTATCGATATCAAGAGTGGCTTGAGCAGGAACGGTATTGGTCGTTGTTCCAGAGCGCATCGTTGTCGGGACTACGGTTGTTCCGAGCTCGCCATTTTCAAGTGCAACAAGTGCCGACACAATTCGTGCAATCTCTGAGGAAGCGTTGATTCCTTTTTCGGGCTCGAGTCCTGCGTGAGCCGCTCGTCCAGTGACCATAATCGAATACATCGATGTGCCTTTTCGACCGATTTTTACCTTACCGTTGAGCGAGGCTTCCGTGACGAGTACTGCTTCTGCTTGGGCGCTGACGCGTTTAATTAAATCTCGGGATGTTTGACTGCCAAGCTCTTCATCCGTTGTGGCTATCAGGGCAATTTTTGAGGCGGCACCTGGGATTTCCTTCAGTGCATAGAGCGCTTGCAGGAATCCTGCCTTCATATCGAAAATTCCTGGGCCTGAGATTTTCTCGCCATCAGCACTCACCTGCCAGAGCGGTAGAAAGGAGTCGATCGGCCAGACAGTATCGAGGTGGGTCAAGATAACGATCGCCGGGTTCTCGGCTCCCCACCAGAAAACTGGTCGACCATTTTCATCAAAGATTTTGGCAGGAGCTCCAAGAGTGGAAGTGGCAATCTCTTGAGCGCGGGCGAGTACCTTGCGACAAGCAGGCAAATCTTCACTCGGAGATTGAAGCTCTACCAAGCTTTGAAGATCTACTAGGAAACTCATCTACGTATTCTGCCTTACTTCGCTACTACTGCGCAGAATCCACGTGAGATACGCCTGTAATACGTGGAATTCTGAACTGTGCGATCTCACCAGTTGCATGATCGCGGGCAACGAGAGTCCCAAGCGAGATGGATAGTGGATCGACGAGACGATTGGAGACTCCGCCATTGGAATCCGCATATCCGATAGTGATTGTGACTTGTTCTTCAATATATTGATTGAGCAGATCCACTGTTTCATTAGCGGTGGTTCGGGGAACATTGCGCGATTTATGTGATGTCGCTTTTTCTCCGGCCCGCAGTGCTCGTACCGCAGCGGTAATTATTTTCTCAGTGGGCGAGCTACTTTCAGTGATAACTCGTGGTGGCCGAGGTCGGCTCTTTGCACGACGGATTGCCGGCGCGGAGATTAGAATCCCAGTCGCATTCTCAATCGCAGGAAGATACCCAGCCTCGCGAAGTCTAAGAACGAGCTCATTAATTTCAACATCGGCAATCAGAACCTGAGGTGCAATTTTACGGAGACGTAGATCTTCTAGTTTCTTCTCATACGTAATCTGTTGAATCAATCCTTCATCCTCACAACGAATATATGAATTTGCATGACCCACTCGGAGCCGACCATGACGCTTAGCAACATCGTTGATCAAATACTCAAGTGGTTGTGGCATTGGAGTTTTTGATGTCTTCTTCAGGAATTCACGGATACTCTCACCCGTTTTTCCATGATCAAGCGCGCGCCGAATTGAACTTTCAGTAAAGCGATAGACCGTTGCCCCACCGCGACTTTCAATATCTGCCAGCGTTCCCATCGCATTCGCAATTTCAATAGTCAATGGCCCGGGCGCGATTGCACTGTTGTCGGCTTGGATCAAGATGTGGTCAACTGGTTTCGGAAGCGCTGCCTGAACTCCTAGATCTAGACCAGTAATGAGAGCGTTGCCAAAGGTCGAGATAGCTCCTTGGCCGGTAATTCCGAGCCACTCGGCTTCGCGGAGAAGCCATGAGATGTATTCATTATTTGTACGCGTGGGCACATCGAATTTCATACGTTCTTGTAGTGATGTTAAATCTGGGTCGATCTCAGGAGTTGCCACCAAAAGTGCCAGGACTGAACGTTTCAGAGCCGCGATGCCGGCACGATCAAGTTCTGGACCGAGCGCCGCTACGCTCTTTGAGTCGCCCTTGCCGACAAGTCCAGCGACGCGTGAGGTTTCGAGCCAAAGTGTGACAAGTGATTGCCAGCGATCTTCGGCGCTCTTGGTCAACCAGAGATCAAAGGTATTTGTTGGAAGTATTTGATCATCGGTATCTATGACGATGAGTCCACCGAGGTAAAGAATTTCAGCAACGAAGGCTGCACAGCCTTCATCGACTCCGAGATGTTCGGCCGTGCGTTTGAGATCGCGAACCCCGAGCCCGCCAGAACGTAGTGCGCTTGGTGGCTCATCCGACCAATTATGTGCCAGTTCTTCAGCCCAGCGAATAAAAGTTGAAATATTTGCAATCGCAGCGAGGTCTACGGCTTTTTGCTTTCGAGTAACCCCCACCATATCCGGAGCCGCGAGGCGTAACTCTTTGAAGACCTTTCCACCGCGCAGCAACATTGCAACTTCGCGGGGGAGCAGGAGTGTTTGGGAATCAAAGGCGATCAAAAAATTATTCTCAAGAAGCCATTTGATTGTTGGGTTAGCTTTCTGCACATCAGCAACTTGGCCACGAGGTGGGCCCCACACCATTTTATTTAAGAGCTCAACTGCGCCTGCTGGAGCATCGTCGAGTAGAGCAAAGTTAATTTTTTTTGTCGTGTGAGGTCCGAGTCCAGCGGGGGTCTCACCGATAAGAGTCCGCACATTGGTTGGGATCCGATATTTTTCGCCATCTGCATAGACGAGAGCGCGTTCTTCGAGCGTTGCGAGAGCCTTCTTTGCACTTTTATCAGTAATTCTCAATAACTCGATTTGAGTAAATGGATCCTGGAGTGAAGTTGCTGCAGTAAGAATGTCGAACTCAAATTTATTGAGGGAATCTCGAGCCCTCAAGATGCTCGGCATCGAGGAGGCGCGTGCAGCTAAGGCAGAGAGATCACTCGGCACGGGCGAAAGAAGATCTGGGCGAGATGTGAAGAGGCGCTCCATCTCGAGATCACTACGTGAGCGAAGGGCATCGGCAAATGAGCTAGTCATAAGCCTCTTACTTTACCGAGTATTTTCTCCGCTGATTTCCTACTTGCGGCGGATTCGAGGGTTGAGAGCGGTCGTTATTGAAGCGAGTCGCGAGATAATTGGGGTAATTATTTTTTTCAGAAGGCGCGCGCGCCGAAAATCGTGTATCGGCCACTGGTCTCGTAACGCTCGTACTTGAAGCAGCGTATCCGGATTGATTACTCGTGGCTTGCCAACGGCCTCTAGTAGCGGGATGTCGTGGTGGCTATCTGAGTAAGCATAGGAATTTTTTAGATCGATATTTTGGGCCCGTGCTAATTTATTTACCGCAACTGCCTTTTCTTGACCATGTAAAAGGTTGCCCTCAAGTTGACCGGTGTAGATCCCATCGTGAACTTGCGCAACAGTGCCTAGCGCGCCAGTGAATCCTAACTTTGCGGCGATGAGATCAGCCATTGCACTCGGTGAAGCGGTGATCAGCCAAACTTCTTCGCCGGCGTTGAGATGATCATGAGCAATTTCGATGGTTCCTTGCCATAAGGCAGGTGAGACATATCGATCATAAACATCGAGCGCCAAACTTTCGAGTTCGGCAACTTTATGGCCGCGAATGAAATCACAGGACGCTTGCTGAATCCGGAGAATTTCCTCTTTGTTCTCTTTGCCTGTTAATTGGTAACGGAGATTTGCTAAGAGAAATGCGAGAATGTCGCGCCGATTAAAGAAGCCCCGTTGATACATCCCACGACTAAGAAAGAAGAGCGACGAGCCCTGCATCAGCGTGTTATCTACATCAAAGAAGGCGACTCTCTTCTCTGTGAGTGCCATGTCACTACCCTAGCGAACCCTCGTCTGGGGTGAGCGCCCCCACTCCTTTATGCTTCTCCTATGGGGGCAACTGTTCATTTTCTTCGCCACGGTGAAGTTTTCAATCCAGAGAAGATCCTTTACGGCCGTCTCCCAGGTTGGTATCTCTCTGATCGCGGGCAAGAGATGGCGCGGACCGTCGCCGAGTGGTCACGTGAATTAGATCTTGGGGCGATTATTGCTTCACCATTACAACGTGCGCAAGAGACAGCGGTACCACTTGGCGCAGCCCATGGGCTTGCTATTACGACGGATGAGCGATTGATTGAAGCTGCAAATATTTTTGAAGGTAAGAAATTTGAAATGGGTAGTGGTGTTCTTAAACACCCACAGTCATGGCGACATCTCACTCGTCCTTGGATTCCGTCCTGGGGTGAACCATATGAAGGACAAGCGGAGCGAATGCTTGGGGCACTTTTTGCCGCGCGAGATTTAGCCAACGGTAAAGATGCGCTCTGCGTCTCACATCAACTCCCAATCTGGATTCTTCGTTCGGCCGTTGAAGGTCGCAGGATGATGCATGATCCACGTAAACGGGAATGCACCCTCGCCTCAGTTACCAGTTTTCATCTTGATGATGACGGACTCATTAGCGGTTCCTCATATACCGAACCTGCGAAACACTTACTTCCAAAAAAATGAAAAAATTGATTGGAATTGTGCTCGCGGTGCTCTGCGTCGGAGCGCTCACAAGTTGTTCGAGTGGTGGCCTTTCGAAGGCGAGTGAGAGCGCCTTTGTCTCTGGATCAGGCGTTGCTGTGTATATAAAGCCGGCAGATAGAAAAATAGCGCCAGATTTATTTGGTCCAACCCTTTCTGGTACTTCACTCAAGATCGCGAAAAATCAAGAGACGGTCGTAAATATTTGGGCATCATGGTGCTCACCGTGTCGTGCTGAGGCACCATTACTCGCAGATTTTGCCAATCGCTTGGTGGGGAAAGTGCAATTTGTTGGAATTTTAACGCGCGATAATCTCTCTTCTGCGTCGGCATTTGTTAATCGCTTTAAGGTTCCGTATCCCAACTTTACAGATGACTCACTTTTGGCTGGTTTTAGAGGCTCGTTACTACCCAATGCGATCCCTACAACTCTGATTATTGATACAAATAATCGGGTTGCGGTGCGGATTAGCGGTGGAGTGAACTTTGCCCTACTCGATTCAATGATCAAGCGAGTTGCAGCGGAGCCATCACATGCATAACTTCTTTACAACGCAGATTCTGAGCGGCAATCTCATACTGGCACTCGTCGTGGCATTTATCGCTGGGCTGATCTCATTCTTTTCACCGTGTGTTTTACCACTAGTTCCAGGATATCTCTCGTATGCCGCTGGAATGAGTGATGTAAAGAGTAAAGGAAGGGTTGCGCTTGGATCAATTCTCTTTGTCCTTGGGTTCTCAGCACTATTTATCTCGTATGGCGCACTCTTTGGCTCACTGGGATCGAAGATCAACAATAGTTCGCATTGGCTGACAATCCTGCTGGGTCTACTCACTATCGGCATGGGCGTTGTCTTTCTCTTTAGCCAGAAGTTCTATCGATCCTTCAAGCCACAATGGAGATCCAGCACGGGATTACTTGGCGCCCCCTTGCTCGGGTTTCTCTTCGGACTTGGTTGGACACCCTGTATTGGGCCGACCCTCGGTGCGGTGCAGGCGCTCTCTTTTCAATCATCGAGTGCCACGCGTGGTGCGATCTTGAGCCTCACTTATTGCTTAGGCCTTGGATTGCCGTTGATTCTTGTTGGACTCTTTTTCGATCAATCTGCAAGGTTACGCCGAGTTCTTTCACAACACGGTGACATCATGACAAAGGTTGGTGGAGTATTTCTTATTGCTATTGGGCTCTTGCAGGTCACTGGCCTCTGGCTAACACTCATGAACCAGCTTCGAGATCTGATCTCGGGATTCGTTCCGGTCCTCTAAATGAATAGCTTCCAATGGATCTGGCGTCAGATAACAAGTATGAGAACGGCGCTTATATTGTTGATGATGCTCGGTTTGGCATCAATTCCTGGTTCGCTCTTTCCGCAACGTAATCAGAATCCCATGAAGGTTCGAGACTTCTATCTTCAAAATCCAACGCTTGCCCAGTGGCTCAATAAGGTACAGATATTCGATGTTTATACCTCACCTTGGTTTAGCGCAATTTATATTCTGCTCTTTATCTCGCTAATCGGCTGCGTCTTGCCTCGTTCCTTTGAGCATGCGAAGGCGATCGGTAAGAAGCCACCGCTGACACCGAAATTCTTGGATCGGATGGAGGGCTTTGTTGAACTCGATCGAAGCAGTGAAGGTGCACTCAATACATCAGAGAGTTGGCTTAAGAAGAATCGATTTAGAGTTCGGCGCGAAGAGCACTCGATCTCTGCCGAAAAGGGTTACTCCCGCGAGACCGGAAACTTACTCTTTCATTTATCTCTCATCGTCATTCTCTTTGCAGTCGCAGCGGGTGGACTCTTTGGTAGCAAGGGTGAAACTATTCTCAATGTGGGTGAACACTTTATTAATACTCCAACCTCTTACGACAATATCTCATTTGCAAAGTTCCAACGAGAAGGCGATATGGTGCCGTTCTCACTTCGGATTTTAGATTTTAAAGCGATCTATGACCCCTTGACTAATGCACCTACGGATTACACGCTAAAAGTTGCTGCCTCTAATCCCTTTGGAAGCGCTGAAAGTTTGAAAACCATTAAGGTAAATAGCCCGCTCACTTATGCCAGCACAAAAATTTATTTACAGGCCAATGGCTACTCGCCAGTTGTTGCAGTCCATGACAAGACTGGAAAATTAATCTTTGAAGGTCCCGTGACGTTTTTGCCCCAAGATGGCAATCTCACATCGATTGGTGCGATTAAGTTGCCGGATATGTCGCCTCAAATCGGCATGGTCGCTTCTTTTATTCCTACCGCTGATCGATCGCCAAAGCGCGGTGCCTTCTCAGCATTTCCAGAGGTGCTAGATCCTCGATTACTCGTCTCAGTCTGGACGGGTGATCTCGGCCTGGATAGTGGCGTGCCTCAATCGGTCTATCGAATTAATACGAGCAAGATGCAGCGCATCGGCCTCAAAACCCTCGTGCTGGGTGAGGTATATAACTTTGGTGAGGGAACTCTCACTTTTGAAGGATATAAATCCTGGGTCAACCTGCAGATTGTTGATGATCCTGGGAAGATATATGCATTGGTAGGAGCGATTCTTGCAATTCTTGGCCTGCTGACATCACTCTTTACACGGCAGCGCCGAATTTGGATCAAGGCCGATGGTCGGGTTCAAATTGCTGGTCTTGCAAAGAATGGTGTTCCTGGGCTCGATGAAGAGTTACAGTCACTAAGAGATGCACTACTCAAGAGAGAGGGTTAAGAGGTCATGACATCGCGCAATTTGGCTTATCTATCGAACTATTCAATTTATTCGGCGATGGTGCTTTATACGATCGCCTTCTTCGCCCATGCCTTTGAAGTCTCATTCTCTGTAAAGAATGTCGAGAGTTCGACCAAAACAACTTTTGGTCTTTCTCAAACCGATAGCACCGGCCGAATCGGTACTGCGGTGAAGGATGTCGAGAGCTCGACTAAAACAACTTTTGATTTCTCTCGAACCGATCGCGCTGGCCGAATTGGTACCGCGATGATGGCGCTAGGCTTTCTTCTGCTCTTTGCTGGTGTCATTCTGCGCGGCGCCTCTGCTCACCGCGTGCCGTGGGGCAATATGTATGAGTTTTCTATCACTGGCGCTCTTGCCTTCGGTGGTGCGTATTTATTTGCACTCGCAAAATATAAATTGCGTTGGTTGGGCTTACCAGTTTCGATCGCTATCTTGCTCACTCTTGGTACTGCAATAACAGTCCTTTACCGTCCAAGTGCACCGCTGGTACCGGCGCTGAAATCTACCTGGCTCGCTATTCACGTATCCGCCGCGATTGTTTCTGGCGGTGTCTTCTTGCTGGCAAATGCCATTGCTGCAACATATTTAATTCTTGATCGGATGGAGCAGAGAGGCGGTCGCAGTGAATGGGCGAAGAAGTTGCCGACTCTAGAAGTGCTCGATCAACTCTCTTATCGCCTCGTTGCCTTTGTCTTCCCACTTTGGACCTTTGCAGTTATCGCAGGTGCGATCTGGGCTGAGTCTGCGTGGGGTCGTTATTGGGGCTGGGATCCAAAAGAGACCTGGGCATTTATCACCTGGGTCGCGTACGCGGCATATCTTCACGCTCGCGTCACAGCAGGATGGCGCGGACGTAAAGCTGCCTGGCTCTGTCTCTTCGCCGGATCTACCTTCCTCTTTAACTATGTCTATGTAAATATTTGGGGAACCGGGCGACACACTTATTCAGGCTTATAAACGGGGCCCACTGAACCCTTTACCAACTTTGTTTTCTGACGTATATTTTTAGACCCAAGCAGAGCTCAAGAAGAGGCTGAAATGAAGGTCGAGTCACTCTTACAAGGAAAAATTGCTGCTGTTATTGATCCGTCTGCTTCACTCGAGGATCTGGTATCTGAATTAAACCGTCGCAACGTGGGAGCTCTTGTCGTCACGGTCGACGGCCGCAACATTGTTGGCATCGTTTCTGAGCGAGATGTTGTTCGCGCAATGCCTGGCCGAATTACTGAACTTGCAAACATGCAGGTCAAGGATTTAATGAGTAAGAATGTGACGACATGTCGGGCCGATACTTTGGTTTCAGCGTTGATGCGAACGATGACCGAACAACGGATCAGACATATTCCGGTCGTCGATAATGATGGCAACTTGCTTTCAATTATCTCGATCGGGGATATCGTCAAAGCTTATGTAGATGAGATTGAATCTCAACGAAACACCCTCGAAGGTTATATAGCAGCTGGATAATCCCGAATCACACTATCTCTTGCTTGAGATTCGTTAGAGATTGCGCAAGAAATCTGGATTGTCATCGGGTGGAATATTTCTGGATGGACGCGAGCGGCGCGGTCCGCCATTTCCACCATTCTTTCCCCGGCCCCAGACGAGCCACACGAGTGAACCAATAAGCCCAAAGAGAATGACGATAATAATCCACGCCCACTTTGGCCACTTAACGAAGCTATCTTGCGGCTTACGGAAGATATCAAAGAGGGCGTAGAGCTGAACGCCAATTCCGATAAATACCAATAGCGCTTCAAGTTTGATCATAGGAAGAGTTTAATGCCTTAAACGAAAAGAGCGATCGCCATTGTTGTGGATAGCAGGAGATGGAGTCTTCCGACCTTTCCCAGTAAGGGAATTAATTCGGCGCCCTTATCTCCAGCCCAGATTGAAGCCGAAATAACGAGGGAAATCGGAGTAAGCAAGAGCGTCGCCAACGTCCAGGGGGTGATGATGAGTGCTGCGATCGCCGAAAGGTGGGCAAAGAGGAGTAGCGCAATGAGTACGATGCGGGCGTTGTGATCTCCTAGGCGAACAGCCACTGTGCGTTTATTAACCAAAGCATCCTTGGGAAGATCACGAAGGTTATTGATTGCCAAGATTGCGCAGGCGAGTGCACCAATTGGGAGTGAGAGGAGTATTGATTGCCACGAGATACGACCAGATTGCACGGCATAACTACCCACTGTTGCGGCAACTCCAAAGAAGAGAAAGACTGATATTTCACCAAGACCACGGTAACCGTAAGGATTTTTACCGCCGGTATATCCCCAGGCAGCAAAAATAGCGATAGCGCCAAGGATCACAAGCCACCATGAAGTACGCGCACTAAGAATTAGCCCAACTGCAGCAGCGAAGAGAAAGGTGAGTGCTGCGGCGTTACGAACTGCCTTTGCCGAGGCGAGGCCACTACCTACGAGGCGAACTGGCCCAACACGATTGTCATCAGTGCCTCGAATTCCGTCAGAGTAATCATTTGCATAATTTACGCCGACTTGAAGTGCAACGCTCACGATCAGAGCGAGTGCACCGTTTACAAGGCTGATATGTGCATGATCTTTGTGGCGCAGAGCTGTCCCAACAAAGACGGGTGCGATCGCTGCTGGCAGGGTCTTGGGCCGTGCGCCAGCAACCCACATATTCAAAGGAGTCAAAGCCATTATCCGAGTCTGCCAAAGAGTTCGACGAGCCGCTTACGATCTGCCTTACCAAGTGATGTGAGAGGCAACTCTATATTTGCAAGGTAACGCTTAGGCGAGGCATGCACGCCGAATTTTGTTCGCAGGCGTTCTCGGATCACAGCTTCATTAATCGCGCCATCACTGGCGATGGCGAGAGCTTGACCCCATTCAGGATCAGGGAGCCCTACAGCGATGAAGCGTTGCGAGGTGTCGGCCTCAAGAAAATCTGAAATTGCTCCGAGCGAAATCTTCTCACCGCCACTTATGATCTGGTCATCCAGGCGGCCGAGTATTTCTAGCTTGCCATCTTTGATCTGGCCAGCATCATTTGTGCGGAAGTAACCACCATCGAAGCGATCTTCACCAAGATAGCCAATCGCTTTCATTGCGCCATTTAGTTCGATCACCCCATCAACAATTCGAAGGTCAACGCCCGTTAAGGGAGTGCCGTTATAGATACAACCACCACTCATTTCGGTCATGCCATATGTGGTGATGAGGTTGAGCCCAAGCATGGCCGCAGAATTTAGTAGTTCGATTGAAGTTGCGGAGCCACCGACAAGCACAGCCTTGGCGTTCTGCAAATGTTCGAGTAATTGAGTATCGCCGTGGAGTGCGCGATGTAATTGGGTCGGGACGACGGCAGTGAAGTCAGCCGGTGCTTCAACTCCCACAATTTCAGAGTTGAGTTCGAGCGCGCGCATCAGAACATTTACTCCTGCGATGTGAGTCGTGGGGAGCAGCAGTGACCAGCGATCTCCAACCGACGCGGTGAGGAATGAGAGTGAGGCGCGTGCTGAAGCAATTAAAGCCTCGGCAGAGAGCGCGGTAAATTTTGGACTAGCGGTCGAGCCACTCGTTGGGAGAACAACAGCGCAATCATGTGAAACTTTTGTGAATCCCTCTGCCTGTTGTGAGCTGTCGAATGAGAGCGCTGGACCATCACCATGTAAGGCGGCTTGTAGTGCCTCGAGTAGTTGTGGAGTAGACCACTCGTTTCGCACGCGAAGAAGCGGCCTCGGTGACGTTTTATCCATGATGACCGTAGGCTAGCGTCATGAGCAAGCCGATCAAACGTGAACCGGGATCCCGCACGATCCCCGCATGGGCTATTGGTGACGGCGGAGAGTCTTTTAAGGATATTCGTTATGAAGTTGCTGAAGGAATGGCAAAGATCACGATTGATCGCCCTGAAGTACGTAACGCCTTTCGGCCACAGACCCTCTTCGAGTTAGAACGGGCCTTTGCGCTCGCTCGAGATAATGAGAGCGTTGGCGTAATCATCTTTACCGGCGCTGGCAGCGAAGCATTCTGTTCGGGTGGTGATATCAACGTTCGTGGCGACGATGGTTATCTCGGCGATGATTCGCTGGCAAAGAAGGGTATCGGGCGGCTCAACGTTCTTGATTTACAGATTCAAATTCGTCGGCTGCCAAAGCCAGTTGTCGCGATGGTGGCCGGTTGGGCAATCGGCGGCGGACATGTATTACATGTGGTCTGCGATCTAACTATTGCCGCTGACAATGCAAAGTTTGGTCAGACCGGACCCATGGTTGGGTCATTTGATGGCGGCTATGGGGCGGGACTTCTTGCAGCACACGTCGGCCAGAAAAAAGCGCGCGAGATTTGGTTCTTATGTCGTCAATATGATGCGATGGAAGCTCTTGATATGGGCTTGGTGAATACCGTTGTTCCAGTTGCCGAACTCGAAGCTGAAACGGTTTCCTGGTGTCGCGAGATGTTACGACACTCTCCGATGGCGCTTCGCTTATTGAAGGCTGGTCTTAACGCCGCCGATGATGGCTTGGCAGGTGTGCAACAACTTGCCGGTGACGCAACCCTTCTCTTCTATATGTCAGAGGAAGGCCAAGAGGGTCGTAATGCTTATCGAGAGCGACGCGATCCAGATTTCAGTAAGTTCCCAAAGCGTCCATAACTATTATGAACTTTCCGGTTGAGATTTTTCAAGAATTTGCTGTGCTCTCGATTCCGATGAAAGCCCGATTTCGAGGAATTGAATATCGGGAGGTTGCGATCTTTCGTGGTAGCGAAGGATGGAGCGAGTTCTCACCCTTCTTAGAATATGGCAGGGAAGAGGCGAGCATCTGGTTGAAAGCAGCGCTGGAGGCTGCTTATCGCCCCTGGCCCGAACTCTTTCGCCACGACATAAAAGTTAATGCGACACTTCCGACGGTACCGGTCGAGCAGGTTCCAAAGATTCTTGCGGGCTTCGCTGGCTGCACTAGTGTCAAAATAAAAGTTGATGATTTTGAAATTGGATCAGAACTTGTTGAAGCCACCTTGGACTATTTACCCGACGCAAAGATTCGTCTCGATGTTAATGGCGGTTGGAGCCTAAACGAGGCGCTGCTTCATTTATATGATTACAACTTGCGCTTTGGAAATATCTTTGAATATATCGAACAGCCTTGCCGCACACTTGATGAACTCAAGCAGTTGAAAGCTGAGATTCCTTTTAAGATCGCCGCTGACGAAGCGATTCGAAAAGACTTATCTTCACCGATGGAGTTCCTCAATCACTATGCAGATATTGCGATACTCAAGTGGGCGCCAGTTGGAGGGATTCAGACTGCACATGAATTAGCGAGCCGAATTGGTCTACCAGTTGTAATTTCGAGCGCACTTGAAACTGGAATTGGTATCGCTCAAGGACTAGCGCTTGCTGCATCTTTTCGAGAGATTGAGTACGCGTGTGGGCTCGGCACAGTCTCGCTCTTAGAGTCAGATATTTGTGAACCGCCGTTCATCGCCCACGATGGCCGTATTGATCTACGTAGAGCAGAACCAGTGCCAGCACTCTTAGCAAAGTATTTTGCTGCGCCAGAGCGCGTAGAGTGGTGGCAGCGACGTATCATAGAGATTTGGGAGAGCGAGAGCTTTCGTGAAGGGAGTGATTGGTCATGAGCATCAGTGCAACAAAGCTTGCTCGATCAACTATTCGTGAACTACTCGAACTCGGTATCTGTGATTTTGTTATATCTCCTGGTTCAAGAAATGCTCCACTCACCATTGCGGTACACGAAGCGGCAGAGCGCGGCTTAGGCGATCTCCATACCCGCTTAGATGAACGTGGAGCAGGCTTTTATGCATTAGGTGTGGCAAAGGTTATTGAACAGTATGTCGTCGTTATCTGTACCAGTGGTACTGCGGTGGCTAATTACCATCCAGCAGCGTTAGAGGCCTACCACTCTGATGTCAATCTACTCTTTCTTACTGCTGATCGGCCGGCACGGTTGCGCAACACCGGTGCCAACCAAACAACCTTGCAAGATGGAATTCTTTTTCCGATAGAGACCTTTGATACGGCCCATGCATTAGATCTCACGGAGATTCTCATCGGCGGTCCGGTCCACATCAATCTCCAATTTGATGAGCCGCTTCTTGAAAAAGATGGCTCAGATTGGCTTGCCGAACTTACCTTTCGTGATCAAGTGACAGAAGCTCCTGAAAGAGTAAGTGTTGATTTGCGTCCAGCTGGTGTACTCATTGTCGGCCATGATCGCGGCGGCTTTTCTTCTGATGCCATTAACGAATTTGCTGATATTTTAGATTGGCCCGTAGTTGCCGAGGATCCATTATCGATTGCGGCTGCCTTACCGCATGCTTCACTCTTTCTTGCGGATGAAGATATTCGTGAAGCGCTCAAAGCTGAAGAAATTATCGTGATCGGTCGAACAACTCTCTCTCGAAGTGTGAATACCTTTGTAAATAGTTCTGATCGAATAATCGTGATTGATCCAAGAACTGAATTTGTTGACGTTGACCGTTCCGCTGACCTCATTTTGCAACAGCTACCTCATGTCAGTAAGCACTCGACACCTCAGGCCTGGAGTGATCTCTGGAATACCGCTTCGACATCGGCACATAGAATCTTCGCTACCACCCAACCATGGTCTGAACGGTCGGCCCTTCAGAGAATTACCGCTGAAATTCCAGATGGCTCAGCACTCTTTGTTGGTTCCTCTCGCCCAGTCCGAGATATCGAGGCCAGTGCCGCACCACGTGCGGGCCTATCACTCTTTGCAAATCGTGGGCTAGCTGGGATAGATGGAAATATCGCGACCGCCTTCGGCATAGCGAGCCGATTTGAGCGTAGTTATGCCATCCTGGGCGATCTGACTTTTTTACATGACCTCTCGGCGCTGGTGAATCCCGTGACCGAGAATCTCACTATTTTTATTATTGATAATAATGGTGGTGGAATTTTCTCGACCTTGCCACAAGCAGGATTAGCTGGCTTTGAAACGCTATTTGGGACGCCACACAATCTTGATTTATCAAAAGTTATTGCAGGCTTTGGCTTACAGGTTCAGAGCGTCAAATCCGAGCTCGAGCTTGCGAGCGTCTTTGCGAATCGCTCAGAGGGACTGCATTTTGTAATTGTCGAAGTTCCGAGCCGGGAAGAAAATGCCGCGACGCTACGAGAGTTATATCAAAGTGTTGCGAGCGCGGTACGCATTGGAATCAATTTAGCCTGACTTTCAGCGAGCTCGGCCGTAGGAATTGAACCAGCCACGATTCCACAACCAGCAAAAATTCGGGCGCCATCACGCGCTTCATTAATTAAACCGCAGCGCAGTGCGATACCAAGTTCGCCATCACCACGCGCATCAATCCAACCGACCGGACCGGCGTAACGACCACGTGACATCTCTTCGAGTTCATCGATCGCACGCTTTGCCTTTGCGGTAGGAGTTCCGCAGACTGCGGCAGATGGATGAAGTGCGGCGATCAAAGTAAAGATATCGGTGTGAGCAGCGCTCTCGTTCACAACACCGGTGACATCAGTAGCAAGATGCATAACATTGGCAAGATGTAGCACAAACGGAGAGTCTGGCACATTTGTCGATGAACAATATGGTGCCAGCGCATCAGCGACAGAGCGGACTGCATATTCGTGCTCTTCAAGATCTTTTGACGATTTAGCAAGTGATCCAGCCAAGGCAAGATCCGCAGCTTCATCACCAGTTTTTCGAATCGTTCCGGCAAGGACACGCGAGGTCACCAGCGATTTACTTAATCGAACGAGTAATTCTGGCGTCGCTCCGATTAGATTCTCGACGAGAAAGAGCCAGGTAGATGGATAGTTAGATTCAAGTGCGACCAATAACCCCTGAATATCAATGGCTTGATCACTTTTCACCAGACTATCTCGGGCTAGGACCATCTTCTCCAGATCTCCGGCTTCGATCTTTGAAATAGCGCTTTCGACGCGGCTCATCCAATCGGTCTCAGAGAGTGCGCCTTGGGAGTAGCTCATTGTCAGGTGTGAATTATCGGCAGTGCGGGTTGTAAGTTTTGGCTGCACCCCATCCCCGATCCAGGTAATCCATGAGGTATCGCCTTTGCGACCAACGATGATCTCGGGAATCACTAGTTCAGATTCCTCGTTCTCGTCGAAAGCGAAGGATGTGAAGAGAATTGGGCCGGTACCTGAGCCATGAACATTATTTTCAATCGAAAATTTATTTCGCTCTTGTAGCCACCATGCAGATGCATCCGTGAATCGTTGTGGACCCGAGACCTTCTTCTGCGCATATCGTCCAAAGCCGATCAGACCATTACCGCTGCGAATCCAGGATGCCGAAAGCTCAGAATCAGTCTTGATGGATGAGAGGATCGGACGCTCACCCAAGAGTTCAGTTGTTATGCGAATAGACATACGGAGCAGTTAAGTCCCTTTAACGCCGGCTGACAAAACGCCAGAGCGTTGGCATTGCAGTACTCGCGATAGCTATCTTTAAGAATTCGCCGAGCAGAAAAGGCGTCAACCCCTTCGAAATTGTCCACGACCAACTTTGTTGTGTGGCATGGTGCAACCAAAATAGGCCAAAGGCGAAGATTGCAGCGTTCCCAAGAACCATCGTTGGTATAACGGTACGAATCCGTTGATCCCATTTGCGGCCAGCGAGCGCCCCGGTGAGCGCCGATGCGACGAGCATCCCGACCAGGTAGCCACCGGTAGCACCAGAGATGACGTGATATCCATGTGCGCCTTGAGCGAAGACGGGAGCGCCAGCCGCTGCTAGGGCAAGGTATGAGGCAAATGTCGTGAAACCAAGTGTTGCTCCGTAAGCGCTACCGAGTAGCAAGGTCGCCAGCGTCTGCCCCGTCACAGGTACCGGTGATCCGGGGATCGGAATTGAGATTTGGGCCATAGCGGCCAAGAAGAGGACACCACTGAAGACGAGGGTGAGCTGGGTAGCGACCGTGTCACGAGAGATGAGCGCCCGCCGAAGAGTAGCTTTGGATGGTATTGATTGATTGACTGACATGGCTTCTTCTCGATTCACTGTAAGTTGTGAGAAAAGCCTACTCGCGCGAGAATATACGCGTGAGTAATGCAGCTGATCTCAATAAAGATCCTGATGAGGTCGCCTCAATGTTTGACGGGGTTGCGAAGCGATATGACTTTCTCAACGATCTCTTAAGCCTGGGACAGACCAAGGCCTGGCGCAAGGCGGCCACTGCGATTATTGATCCGCGCCCCGGGGCAAAGATCCTCGATATCGCCGCTGGGACGGGTTCATCCTCGCGCCCATTAGCCGACAAAGGCGCCGATGTAATTTGTCTTGATTTTTCAGAGGGCATGCTCGCAACCGGCCGTAATCGAAATCCTGATCTCACCTTTATTCAAGGCGATGCTTTGAAGATGCCCTTCCCGGATGAGAACTTTGATATCACCACGATCTCTTTTGGATTGCGAAATACCCAAGATACCGCCGCCGCCCTCGTCGAGGCTCATCGCGTTACCAAACCGGGTGGAAAGATTGTTATTGTTGAATTCAGCCATCCAACACATCCACTTTTCCGATTGATCTATATGCGCTACCTGATGCGCGCGCTACCGATTATCGCCAAAAAGGTCACCGCCAATCCCGAGGCATATATCTACCTCGCTGAGTCGATCCAGGCGTGGCCAGATCAAAAGCAATTAGCAGCGATCATGGCCGGCGCTGGCTGGCAGAAGGTCGCATGGCAGAATCTCACCTTTGGGATCGTAGCGGTGCACATTGGCCAGAGATAATGATCGCTCCTCCCAGCCTCTCTGGGCCCTTCACCTTCCCGTGTGGTCAGCGCCATAATGACAATTCGGGCACAGGGCTTAGACTCTGAAATATGAATCTTTATATTCCGATTCTTGTAATTGGTGCTGTGGGCTTCGGGTTTGCCGCCTTCTCAGTCGCCATCGCTGCAATCACTGGCCCCAAGCGCTATAACCGTGCAAAATCTGAGGCCTACGAGTGCGGTATCGAACCATCACCACAGGCAGCTGGCGGCGGACGCTTCCCAGTGAAGTACTTTCTTACCGCCATGCTCTTCATTGTCTTTGATATCGAGATCGTATTCCTCTATCCATGGGCAGTTACCTTTGACAAGCTCGGGCTCTTTGGTTTAGTTGAGATGGTCATATTCATACTTACTGTTTTTGTTGCTTATGCCTACGTGTGGCGCCGCGGCGGATTGGAATGGGATTAACCATGGGCCTAGAAGAAAAATTACCATCTGGAATTGTTCTCACCTCAGTTGAGAAACTTGCTGGATATATGCGTAAGAGCTCACTTTGGCCGGCAACCTTTGGTTTGGCATGCTGCGCGATTGAGATGATGGCGGCAGGTGGCGGACGCTACGACCTAGCTCGCTTTGGTATGGAAGTCTTCCGCGCATCCCCGCGACAAGCAGATCTCATGATTGTTGCCGGTCGCGTCTCTAACAAGATGGCGCCCGTTTTGCGTCAGATTTACGATCAAATGGCGGCTCCTAAATGGGTAATTGCAATGGGTGCCTGCGCCTCATCAGGTGGCATGTTTAATAATTACGCGATCGTCCAAGGCGTTGATCACATCGTTCCAGTTGATATTTATCTACCGGGTTGCCCGCCACGTCCCGAGATGTTGATGGATGCAATCTTGAAACTCCACGAAAATATTGGCGATGCAAAGCTCGGAATTAATCGCGAGCGAATCATCCGCGAAACCGAGGCTGCTGCGCTCGCTGCCAAGCCAACGCTAGAAATCACCGGTCTGCTCGCATGAGCGATGAAAAGGGCTCTTTCGGAGTAAGCGGTACTGGCGACACATCTGGTTATGGCGGATTAGTCCGCACGCAGGTCTCACCCGGCTCCTCTGAGCGCCCGTTTGGTAGCTACTTTGATGAAGTTGCCGATGAGTTAGAGCGCGCATACCCAGAATTCAACGCTGGCATCGAGCGAATTCTGGTAGATCGCAATGAATTAACGCTCTTTGTAAAGCGTACCCATCTCATTGAAGTCGCCTTGATGTTGCGAAATTCCGAGACCCTTCGTTTCGAGATGTGTATGGGGGTTGATGGAGTTCATTACCCAGAAGAGATTGGTCGCGAACTTCACGCCGTCTACGCGCTGTTGTCGTTGACCCATAATCGCCGGATTCGGTTAGAGGTCGCTCTTCCTGATGGCGACCCACATTTACCCTCACTCGTTGAAGTATGGGGTGGAATCAATTGGCATGAACGCGAGTGCTTTGACATGTTTGGAATTATCTTTGATGGACACCCAGGGCTCACTCGTATCTTGATGCCGGATGATTGGCAGGGACATCCACAACGTAAGGATTATCCACTCGGTGGTATTCCAATTGAGTATAAAGGTGCAACGACACCACCTCCTAGTGAGCGGCGGTCATACCAGTGACAACATTCTCAGATCCTTATGCAGAATCACGCGAAACCACTGAAGGCCGTGTTTATTCAGTAACAGGTGGCGATTGGGATTCGCTCGCCACCGAAATTGGTGCGACTAAAGAAGAACGAGTTATCGTGAATATGGGGCCACAGCACCCATCGACACATGGCGTTCTACGTATCATCCTGGAACTTGAAGGCGAGACCGTTACTGAAGTTCGCTGCGGAATTGGTTATCTACATACTGGTATTGAAAAAAATACTGAGTATCGCTCATGGACTCAGGGAGTTACCTTTGTGACTCGCATGGATTACCTGGCACCTATTTTTAACGAGACCGCTTACTGCCTTGCGGTTGAGAAGTTGCTCGGCATCACTAAAGATGTACCAGAGCGAGCTAGCGTTATTCGGGTCTTAATGATGGAGCTCAATCGCATCTCATCGCATATGGTGGCACTCGGTACTGGTGCCCTCGAACTCGGAGCGCTCACACCGATGATCTTCGCCTTTAGAGATCGGGAACTCGTTCTAAATCTCTTCGAAATGATCTCTGGTCTACGAATGAATATGGCCTATATCCGTCCCGGCGGTGTTGCGGTAGATATCCCGTCCGATGCGATTCCAAAGATTCGCGAGACCGTTGATCAACTTCGAAAGAACTTTAAAGATAATGAGAAGTTGCTCATCGGTAATACGATCTGGATGAAGCGAACTCAAAATATTGGTTACTTGGATCTGGCAGGTTGTACAACGCTTGGCATTACTGGCCCAGTTTTGCGTTCTACTGGACTCCCGTGGGATCTTCGTAAGACCCAGCCGTATTGTGGATACGAGAATTATGACTTTGACGTTATCACTACGGATTCAGCAGATGTCTATGGTCGGTTCTTAATCCGCATGCAAGAGCTTGAGCAATCACTTCGTATTGTCGAGCAAGCATGCGACAAATTAGAAAAACTTGAGGGTGAACCGGTAATGGTCGCTGATAAGAAAATTGCTTGGCCATCACAATTATCAGTTGGTGTTGATGGGATGGGTAACTCACTGGCGCATATTCGCGACATCATGGGTGAATCCATGGAGTCACTTATTCATCATTTCAAACTTGTCACGGAAGGTTTTCGAGTACCAGCAGGACAGGTTTATGTTGCAGTCGAATCACCACGTGGCGAAACAGGAGTGCACCTCGTATCGGATGGTGGTACTCGGCCTTACCGAGTTCACTTCCGCGACTCCTCTTTCAATAATCTGCAAGCTACATCTGCCATGTGTGAGGGAAGCATGATTGCCGATGTCATCGGGGCGATCGCCTCAATTGATCCTGTTATGGGAGGTGTTGATCGCTAATGAGTTACTCAACCGAGCAGGTAGCTACAATGAATTCAATCATTGCGCGCTACCCACGCAAACGTTCTGCGATTATGCCGCTACTCCATTTTGTACAATCTATCTCGGGCTATGTCACCACCGAGGGTATCGAAGAGATTGCTAGGAAATTAGAGCTCAGCACCGCCGAAGTCACTGCCGTTTCAACCTTCTATACCCAGTATAAAACGGGACCGGTGGGTGAGTATCACGTCGGAGTCTGTACTAATACTCTCTGCGCCGTCATGGGTGGGGATTTGATCTTCGATGAGGTCAGCGATCATCTTGGGATTGAAAACGATGGCGTTACTACAGATGGTAAGGTTTCGTTAGAACGGATCGAATGCAATGCTGCGTGTGATTATGCCCCCGTGGTCATGGTGAACTGGGAGTTCTTTGATAATCAAACTGTGCAGAGTGTAAAAGATTTAGTAGATGGCGCCCGTGTCGGAAATCCACCTGCGCCGACCCGCGGACCAAAAACTCTCCGTACCTGGCGCGAGAACTCTGCCGTACTCGCTGGGCTTTCAGATGGTCTCGCTGGTGAAGGACCTTCAGCTGGATCTGCAACGTTGCTCGGACTTAACTTATCGAAAGAGGGAAAATGAGTAAGCTCTCACCGGTTCTTTCAGCACATTGGGATGAACCAGATTCTTTTACAATCGCTGGATACAAACGTCATGGTGGTTATAACGCTGCACTCAAAGCGTTGGCGATGCAACCCGATGAGGTTATTACTCTTATTAAAGATTCTGGTCTTCGTGGTCGTGGTGGCGCTGGATTCCCAACCGGGTTGAAGTGGAGCTTTATTCCGCAAGGTGATGGCAAGGAACATTATCTCGTTATCAATGCTGATGAATCAGAACCTGGTACGTGCAAGGACACACCATTACTCATGGCTAACCCACATGTGTTGCTTGAGGGAATGATCATCGCTTCCTACGCAATTCGAGCCAACCAGGCCTTTATCTATATTCGTGGTGAAGTTGTGCATGTAGTCCGCCGCGTTCAACAGGCAATCGCAGAGGCATATTCAGCCGGCCTACTGGGTAAAAATATTGGTGGCACAGGTTTTGATCTCGACATCATTTTGCACGTTGGAGCTGGCGCATATATTTGTGGAGAAGAGACTGCACTGCTTGACTCGTTGGAAGGTTTTCGTGGTCAACCGCGTCTGCGGCCGCCATTCCCAGCTATTGCCGGGCTTTATGCACGGCCAACCGTCGTTAACAATGTTGAATCTATCGCGAGCGTCCCCGCAATCATTGCCCATGGAAATGAATGGTTCCAGACGATGGGGACCGAGAAGAGTAAGGGCTTCACCTTGTACTCACTCTCTGGCCACGTCACGAACCCCGGACAGATCGAAGCACCACTTGGGATCACGCTTCGCGAACTTCTTGCACTAGCGGGCGGAGTTCGTGCCGGACACACTCTCAAGTTTTGGACACCAGGTGGCTCATCAACGCCACTATTCACTGCAGAACATCTCGATGTTCCACTTGATTATGAAGGCGTTGCAGCTGCTGGCTCAATGCTTGGCACGAAGGCGTTACAGATCTTTGACGAAACCACCTGCATCGTCCGTGCCGTTCTGCGTTGGACCGAGTTCTACAAGCACGAGTCGTGTGGAAAGTGCACGCCATGCCGTGAAGGTACGTGGTGGCTCGTTCAAATAATTCGTGATCTTGAAGCGGGTAAAGGCGTCCCAGCTGATCTTGATAAACTTATTGATATTACAAATAATATTGCGGGCCGCTCGTTCTGCGCGCTCGCAGATGGTGCAGCAAGTCCAATTATTTCCTCTATCAAATACTTCCGTAGTGAATACGAAGCTCACCTCACTCATGGTGGTTGCCCCTTCGATCCCATGGCTGCGACACTCTTTACTACTGCGGTGCATGCATGACGACTGAGACCGCAATTGAAGTAGAGATGATCACTGTCGTTATTGACGGCTTTGATGTAACAGTTCCAAAGGGCACACTTGTCATCCGAGCGGCGGAGAAACTCGGTATTGAGATTCCACGTTTCTGTGATCATCCACTTTTGGCGCCGGTTGGTGCATGTCGCCAATGCCTGGTCGAAATTGAGATCAATGGTCGCGCCTTTCCAAAGCCACAAGCATCTTGCACGATTCCAGTCGAACCTGGCATGATCGTAAAAACTCAACTCACTTCAGAGGTATCTGATAAGGCCCAAAAGGGCGTTATGGAACTGCTTTTAATCAACCACCCACTTGATTGTCCGGTTTGCGACAAAGGTGGCGAGTGTCCACTTCAGAATCAAGCGATGAGTAATGGTCGCGAGCAGAGCCGTTACGAAGGTGTGAAGCGCACCTATGAGAAGCCATTCGCTATCTCATCTCAAGTGTTGTTGGACCGGGAACGATGCGTTCTCTGTGCTCGTTGCACTCGCTTCAGTGAAGAGATTGCCGGCGATCCATTTATTACATTAAATGAACGTGGTGCATTGCAACAAGTTGGTATCTACGAGAAGGATCCATTCCTTTCTTACTTTTCCGGCAACACAGTGCAGATTTGTCCAGTGGGTGCACTTACCGGTGCTTCGTATCGATTCCGTTCCCGGCCATTTGATTTAGTTTCCACACCATCTGCGTGCGAGCACTGTGCTTCGGGTTGTGCAATGCGCACTGATATTCGCCGTGGCAAAACACTTCGACGACTTGCTGGTGAAGACCACGAAGTAAACGAGGAATGGAACTGCGACAAGGGTCGCTGGGCCTTCAAATACATTAGTAGTAAAGAGCGAGTCGCTCACCCAATGATTCGTGGCGACGATGGCGAACTGCACGAAGCGTCATGGCCAGAGGCTCTTGCTCGCGCCGCTGCCGGATTAAAAGGTAAAAGTGCTGGCGTACTTGTTGGGGGGCGTAGCACGATTGAAGATGCCTACGCCTATGCAAAGTTTGCTCGCCTTGCGCTAAATACCAACGATATTGATTTCCGGGCTCGTCCGCACTCCGCTGAAGAGGCGGCCTTCCTCGCCTTCCACGTCGTTGATACCGTTCCGGCCTCACTCGCCAACACGAGCAGACCTACCTATCGTGACATCGATAGAGCTGATCACGTTCTCTTGGTTGATTTTGAACCAGAAGATGAGTCACCAATCGTATTTCTTCGTATGTACAAGCAAGCCCGCAAGCGTGGGCTCAAAATAACCACTATTGCCCCCCTCGCCAGCCGTGGCTCTGAAAAGCTCGGTGCAACGGTGCTTTCATCACTTGATTCAGTAGTTGCTCTTACAGAAAAGTCAGTAATTCTTATTGGCGAGCGAGCAGCAGAGGTGAATGGTCGCTTCACCGACCTCATTGCATTGGCCGAAAGTTCTGGCGCGAAGTTGGGCTGGGTGCCACGTCGTGCCGGCGAAGTTGGTGCGCTTATGGCTGGTGCAATCGGAAATCTTCTTCCTGGTGGTCGTCCAATAACTGATCCCGCTGCCCGAGTTGATATTCAAAGTGCATGGGGCGTTGATCGGATTCCATCAAGCCAAGGACGTTCGACCGCCGAGATTCTCGAAGCTGCAAACGAGGGCCGCATCAGTGCCGTTGTTGTTGGTGGTGTAGACCCACTTGATATCGCGGCTGATGCACTCGGCCAACTCCTTAACAGTTCTACCTTTGTTCTCTCGCTGGAAATTTCACATTCTGCGATTACTGCGATTGCAGATGTTGTTCTTCCAGTTGCAGCAGTCCCAGAAAAGAGTGGAACTTTCCTTAATTGGGAACACCGACCACGGACCTTTGATAAAGCTATTTCTGAATCTCTTACCCGAAGTGATACTCGAATTCTCTCGGCGCTTGCCGACGAGATGGGAACTCCAATCAATCTGCCATCTGCAACAGCAGCTGCGAAAGAGTTGCAGTCGATTGGTGTGTGGGATGGTGAGCGTTCGGCAAGACCTACAACCGCTGGAATTCACGATGTCGAACCAGAAGCTGGCCAAGCGACTTTGAATTCATGGCGCTTACTTCTGGATCTTGGAACACTTCAAGGCGGCGAAGAGAATCTGGCCGGTACTGCCCGACCTGCCGAAGTTGTTATCTCTCAAACTCGCGCCAGCCAGATCGGTGTTATTAATGGCGATGCCGTAATTGTCTCAACCGAGCGTGGTTCAATCACTTTGCCAGTTCGAATCGGGGCGATTTCAGATTCAAATATCTGGTTACCGCGCAATAGCGTTGGATCGCAGTGTGTCGCAAACCTTGGTGCTGCAAGTGGGCTTATCGTGAAAGTGGCTAAAGCATGAACGCCGCCGCGCTGATTGGAAATGATCCAGGCTGGCTTATCGCCGTTAAGGGTCTACTTGTTTTTGTTCTCTGTGTAGTACTAACTCTGATGTCGGTCTGGGGTGAACGTCGCATTGTTGCTCGGATGCAGATGCGTCTTGGACCAAACCGAGTCGGTCCCTTTGGTTTACTTCAATCACTTGCCGACGGAGTGAAGTTGGCGCTCAAAGAAGATCTCATTCCAAAAGCAGCGGACCGAGTTGTCTTTGTAATTGCACCTGTCATTAGCGCGACCACCTGCTTCATGGCTTTTGCTGTTATGCCACTTACCGGCAAGGTAAGGCTCTTTGGCCACACCACAGTTATGCAACTTACTGATCTACCGGTTGGTGTTCTCTATGTTCTCGCAATTGCATCAGTTGGCGTATATGGAATCGTCCTAGCTGGATGGTCTTCTGGGTCGACATACCCACTCCTTGGTGGATTGCGGTCAAGTGCTCAAGTGATCTCGTACGAAGTTGCAATGAGTCTCTCACTTGTTGCGGTCTTTATTTATTCTGGATCGATGTCCACCTCCGATATCGTCGCCGCACAACACAAGTGGTGGTTCGCAGTTGTTCTCTTTCCTTCATTTGTTATTTACGCGATCTCCATGGTCGGTGAAACAAATCGAGCGCCATTTGATCTCGCAGAAGCCGAGGGCGAACTGGTCGGTGGTTTCCACACTGAATATTCTTCATTGAAGTTTGCACTCTTCTTCCTCGCCGAATACGTCAATATCGTCGCCGTCTCATCTCTTGCGACAACGCTCTTTTTGGGTGGTTATCACGCACTTCCAGGGCTCGGCTTTACCGAGAATTGGCTCGGTGGTTGGTTCTGCATGGTCTGGTTCTTCCTAAAAGTAATCGCCTTCTTCTATCTCTTTGTCTGGCTTCGTGGGACGCTGCCACGTATGCGTTATGACCAATTTATGAAGTTTGGCTGGAAGGTCTTGATTCCAGCTTCGCTGATCTGGATATTGGTTGTGGCTACGCTGCGCGTGATGTCAGCTCGCGGCGAACCCAGGACGGTCATCGCAGCCTTTACCTTCGGAGTAGTGCTCTTGATCATGGCAACGTCTTCGTTATATGAGCGCGCTACCCGTAAGGTTACGATCGACGAAATTCCTGATAGCAGCATCGAACCGTCATTCCCAATCCCGCATGTATCTGGAATCAATCGAGTGGAGAGCGCCAATGGATAACGAGCTTCCAGAAGAATTAAATTCGCGTGAGCGTGAATTTGGATTAGCGAAAGCTGCCACCGAGAGTCAACCAATCTTGGACCAATCTGTCGGGTCATTCTTTAAGCAACTACTTGGTTTCTGGGTTACCTTCGTTGCTCAATTTAGAAAAGTGAATACCGTTCAATATCCTGAAGTGAAAGAGCCAACTGCAGAGCGTTTCCATGGTCGACACCAACTTAATCGCCACGCAGATGGGCTAGAGAAGTGCATCGGTTGCGAACTCTGTGCCTGGGCCTGTCCTGCAGATGCGATCTATGTCGAAGGTGCAGAGAACACTCCAGAGGCTCAATACTCGCCCGGTGAGCGATACGGCAAGGTCTATCAAATTAATTATCTTCGCTGCGTCTTCTGTGGTCTCTGCATCGAGGCTTGCCCAACTCGCGCGCTCACTATGACAAATGAATATGAATTAGCGGACGACTCACGCAGTAAGTTGATCTTTGAGAAGGATGATCTTCTCGGGCCGCTACGGGCTGGAATGCTGATGCCACCACATCCGATGTATCCCGGGACTACAGATACCGATTATTACAAGGGCGATGTAACGGGATCGCATCCCTCACAGGAGATTAAGCCCAGTGTTTGAAACGTCGCTTCAGGTCGGAAGCACACATACGCCTGAAGCAGTTCTCTTCTGGGCGCTTGCGCCGATGGCAGTGCTTGCGGCGCTCGGGATGCTGCTCGTAAAAAAGGCGGTTCATTCTGCGCTGTTGCTCGCCTGGGTGATGATCACTCTGGCAATCTTTTATATCGCTGAAGATGCGCTCTTTCTTGGAATTGTTCAGGTCGTCGTCTATACCGGCGCAGTCATGATGCTCTTCCTCTTCATTCTGATGCTGGTCGGCGTTGATAGCTCTGACTCACTTATTGAGAACATCAAGGGACAACGGCCCACCGCAATCGTTGCTGCAATTGGATTTGGTGGACTTTTGATCTCACTTATCGGGCGGGCAGTGACGCATACCGAAACAGTGGGACTCACTCTCGTTAATTCCAATGGAAATGTTCAGGGCATTGCCCAAGAGTTATTCACTCGATATGTCTGGGCCTTTGAAGTTATTTCTGCACTCTTAATTATCGCTGCACTCGGTGCGATGGTCTTGGCGCACAGCGAGAGAAAACACCTCTCCCAACGCCAACTATCCGTGAACCGCTTTCGCCAAGGATCACTTGCAGAGACTGCGGGCCTTCCTGCGTCAGGTGTCTACGCTCGCCACAATGCAGTAGATGTCCCCGCTCTCTTACCTGATGGAAGCGCAGCACCACGATCGATCTCACCAACTCTTGCCGCTCGCGGCGACATTATCTCAAGTGCACCCTTTGAATTCGTGGCTCCAGAAGTGGAGGAGAATTAATGGATATCTCTAATTACATCTACCTTTCGGCGATCCTCTTTGTGATTGGTGCCATCGGAGTTGTTGTTCGTCGTAATGCGATTGTCGTCTTTATGTGTGTCGAGCTCATGTTAAATGCCGCAAATTTGGCATTTGTAACTTTCTCCCGCATTAATGGCAATCTTGGGGGACAGATCGCCTCCTTCTTTACGATGGTTGTCGCCGCCTGTGAGGTCGTTGTTGGCCTGGCAATTATTGTGACGATGTATCGTTCACGTCGATCAGCCTCTGTTGATGATGCTAGCTTGTTGAAGCGATAATGATGGATACTCGGACCGATCTCGTTTATCTCATCGCGCTTCCACTCTTCAGTTCTGCCTTCTTGTTACTACTTGGACGGATCACTGATAAATGGGGACATTTCTTGGCGACCGCCATCTCAGCATCAACTTTTGGACTCGGAATCTTTGAGTTCGTCGCGATGCGTTCACGAGCTGGTGACGCCCGGCCAGCAACTCAGCGAATCTTTGAATGGATATCAGTCGGCACATTTAAAGTCGATGCTTCGCTCCTCCTTGATCAGTTGAGTATCTGCTTCGTACTACTGATAACAGGTGTTGGAACGCTGATCCATATCTATTCCATCGCTTATATGAGCCATGACCGAGATCGACGTCGATTCTTTGCTTACCTCAATCTTTTTATCGCAGCGATGCTCCTACTAGTCCTGGGGGATTCCTATCTCAATCTCTATGTCGGCTGGGAGGGCGTAGGTCTCGCTTCTTACCTTCTGATTGGTTTCTGGAACGAGCGACCTGCCTATGCAACCGCTGCGAAGAAGGCATTTATTGCCAATCGAGTTGGCGATCTCGGTCTCTCGCTCGCGATAATGATCGCCTTCACCCAATTTGGGTCAGTCACTTTTGCTGGAGTTAAAGCGGGCGCACCACATGCCTCTGCTGCAGCTTTGACCGCGCTCGGTGCGATGTTACTTCTGGCGGCGGCTGGTAAATCTGCACAGTTCCCATTGCAATCATGGCTCGGTGATGCGATGGCTGGTCCGACTCCGGTATCTGCGCTGATCCACGCTGCGACGATGGTGACTGCAGGGGTTTACCTCATTACCCGATCTAGCTTTATCTTTGATGCCTCATCGACCGCTCGTTTACTTATCGTGATCGTTGGCGCCATCACACTGCTCTTCGGTGCGATCGTAGGTACAGCAAAGGATGACATTAAGAAGGCCCTTGCTGCCTCAACGATGTCACAAATTGGTTACATGATTCTTGCTACGGGACTTGGGCCCATCGGATATGCATTTGCGATCATGCACTTACTCACACACGGATTCTTCAAAGCAAGTATGTTTCTTGGTGCAGGTTCAGTGATGCACGGGATGAACGATCAAGTAAATATGCGCCGCTACGGTGGACTTGGCAAGGTCATGCCGATCACCGCAATTACCTTTGGTTTGGGATATCTTGCGATTATCGGAGTACCACCATTTGCCGGTTTCTACTCGAAAGATAAAATTATTGAAACTGCCTTTAACGCTGGCGGGGTCAAGGGACTTTTGCTAGGTGGTGCTGCCTTATTGGGCGCCGCGATCACCGCCTTTTATATGACTCGAGTCTTTCTCCTTACCTTTATGGGTGAGAAGCGTTGGGCTGATGAGGCGCATCCGCACGAATCACCACCACTCATGTGGATCCCCATGGTGCTCTTGGCAGTCGGTTCAGTTACCTCTGGCTTCCTGCTAAGCAAGGGCAATGCACTTGTACATTGGCTCGCACCGGTTGTTAATGGATCGGGTATCGAAGGCGGCAAAGAGCTTATGAAGCCACTCGTTGTCTCCGGCCTTGCTCTCGCTGTCGTAGTACTGGGTGCTGCAATCGCGGTAATTAAGTACCGTGGAAGCGTTCCAATCGAAGCTCCAACCGGGTCTACTCTCACTCGTTTTGCTCGTCGCGATCTTGGACAAGATGAGTTCAACCATCGCGTCCTTGTGCTGCCGGGACGTTCACTGACCAAAACTCTTGGTGCGATGGATACTAGTTTCATTGATGGCGTTGTTCGATCTGTTGGCTGGACGCTCGCTTATCTCTCTCAATCACTCAAGAAAGTTCAAAATGGTTATGTTCGTAGTTATGCCTTGTTGATGGTTGGTGGCGCTATTGCACTTCTGGCAACGATCTGGTTGCTCACCCTATGAGCCTTATAACTTTTCTTGAGGTAACACCGTTGGTCGGTGGCGTTCTTCTCTATCTCCTTCCTAAAGGAAATACCACTCTGATCAAACAGGCAGCGTTTCTTTTCTCACTCATTACCTTAGGCCTCTCGGGTTGGATCGCCTACAAGTTCCAGGCCAATTCGCCAGGAATGCAATTTGTCGAGTCTCATAGTTGGATCTCTAACTTTGGGGTGCGATATGCAGTTGGCATCGATGGACTTGCTCTTGTGCTTATTCTTCTTACTACGATTTTGACTCCAATCGTCCTTCTCGCTGGTTGGAATGAAGCAGAAAATGGACGATGGAGCATGCGAACCTTCTATCTCTTAATGCTCATACTTGAGAGTTCGATGATCGCTGCCTTCTCTGCTACCGATGTTTTCCTCTTTTACGTAATTTTTGAGGCGATGTTGGTGCCGGTCTATCTATTAATTGGTGGATATGGCCGCGGTGAACGGGCACAAGCTGCGATGAAGTTCTTGCTCTACTCACTCTTTGGCGGGCTCTTGATGCTTGCCGCCGTCATCGGTATTTATATAATTTCGACCAATCAAATTGGTGGAACATTTGATCTGGCCAAGCTTGCGACTCTAAAGATCGATTCTGGAACCGAGAACCTGCTCTTCCTTGGATTCTTCATCGCCTTCGCTATTAAAGCCCCGCTCTGGCCATTCCATACCTGGCTGCCCGGAGCGGCTAAGTCAGCGACCCCTGCTACATCGGTACTACTTCTCGGTGTGCTCGACAAGGTTGGTACCTACGGAATGATTCGATTCTGTATGACGCTCTTCCCTCATGCGACGAAGACCTTTACACCCGTAATTATTGTGCTCTCCATTATCTCGATTTTATATGGCGCATTCTTGGCAATTGGTCAACGTGATATCAATGGTCTGATTGCCTTTACTTCGATCAGCCACTTCGGTTTTATTGTGCTGGGGATATTTGCCATGACCTCGCAAGGCCTATCGGGTGCAACGTTGTACATGGTCAACCACGGATTTTCGACCGCTGCGCTTTTCTTGGTCGCTGGCTGGATGGTTGCCCGACGTAACTCATCGCAGATTGAGGATTTTGGTGGATTGCAACGCGTCACACCAGTGATGGCATGGTCATTCTTTATCGCTGGCATGTCAGCCCTGGCGCTTCCTGGAATCTCAAGTTTTGTGAGTGAGTTCTTAGTTCTTGTCGGAACCTTCACTCGTTATCCACTTGCCGCGATACTAGGAACTGTAGGCATCGTCCTCGCTGCGCTTTATGTTCTCATCACTGTACAACGCTCACTTCATGGCCCGATAACGCCAGGCAATGAGAAACTTACCGATCTCAACCTTCGAGAGCGGATTGCAATCGCACCTGTTATTGCAGTACTTATACTTATGGGCTTCTTCCCTAAGCCGGTTTTGAATTGGATTAATCCAAGTTCACATCAGAGCCTCCAAGTTGCTGGTTATTCAGATCCACTTCCGAAGGCAGGAAAGTAATGTTTATAGCCCCTCATCTGGATTATGCCCTTCTTGCTCCTATCCTGATTATCCTCGGCGGCGCACTACTCGGAGTCGGAATCGAAGCTTTCGTCCGGAAGAACGTTCGAGCTTCTTTACAACTCTGGGTCGCGCTCCTGAGCGTCGCAGCCTCTTTTACTCAATTATTACGGGTGCGGAACCATCGCTCCAATCTGGTCGCAGTTGATTCATTCTCCTTTGATGGCGCAACCGTTTTCATGCAGGGAACGATTTTGGTCCTTGCATTCTTTGCACTCTTATTAATTTCAGATCGTGGAAACTTCGTCGCCCAAGCATCGGCAATCCCTGGTTCAGAGGATGAGCAGAGTTCGATCGCGACCGGTAAAAGCCAGAGCGAAGTCTTTCCACTGACGCTCTTTGCGATCAGCGGGATGATGCTCTTCCCGGCCGCTTCGGATCTCATCACGCTCTTTGTTGCCCTCGAAATTCTCTCGCTCCCTCTCTACTTGATGGCTGGGCTCTCTCGCCGCCGTAGATTGCTATCGCAAGAAGCGGCGTTGAAATACTTCTTGCTCGGTGCGTACTCATCTGCCTTCTTCCTCTTTGGCGGGGCATTCCTCTATGGATACTCTGGCTCACTCACTCTCAATGGGATTGCCGCTGCGATAGCCGGGAGCGCTGGAAACGATATTTTCCTTCTTATCGGCATCGTCTTCCTTATGGTTGGACTGCTCTTCAAGATCGGCGCCGTCCCCTTTCATTCTTGGACACCAGATGTTTATCAAGGTGCTCCAACACCGATCACCGCCTTTATGGCAGCCTGCACGAAGGTCGCTGCCGTCGGTGCGATGTTACGTATCTTTTATGTCGCGCTCGCCGCTGATCAGATCCAGTGGCGGCCGATTGTCACAGTCATCAGCATCATCACCATGCTGGTCGGGGCAATTGCGGCAATTTCGCAACGCGATGTAAAGCGCACCTTAGCCTTCTCATCTATTGCTCATGCTGGCTTCTTATTAATTGGGATCGTCGCACTGAATCAATCGGGCTTAAAGGCAGCGCTCTTTTATCTCGTCGCGTACGGCTTCGCGACACTGGGTGCTTTCGCAGTTGTAACCCTCGTTCGAGATTCGGCCGGAGAAGTCTCCGATATGAATCGATGGGTCGGGCTAGGGAAGAAGTCGCCTTTGATTGCTGGTGCCTTCGCGCTCTTCTTATTGAGCTTTGGTGGCATCCCATTGACCAGCGGCTTTATCGCTAAATTCTCGATCTTTACTGCGGCATATGAAGGTGGGAATACGACAATCGTTGTATTTGGCGTTCTTACGAGTGCTATTGCGCTCTTCTTTTACCTGCGCGTCATCGTGATGCTCTTCTTCACCGAACCAAAGAGTGATGCAGTAACAGTTTCTATCCCATCGCTGAAGGTCACTGTGGTCCTCGCAGTCAGTGCGATTGTGACTATCCTTCTTGGTGTGTATCCATCTCTCTTGCTCAATAGTGCGCAGAGCTTCGCTAACCTCTTGCGTTAATGTCACTCGGCATTCCGCAGCTCGATGCTGCTCTTGAAAGTTCTCTTATTAGCGATATGGAACGGGTTGAATCCTTACTGAGATCTCATGTTGAAGGTGATTATCCGCTCGTGATCGAGACTTCGCGCCACTTGGTCGAAGCCGGTGGTAAGCGACTACGTCCACTCCTCACACTCTTAGGTGCACAATTTGGTGATCCCGCTGCCCCTGGAATTATCGAAGCAGCGGTGGTTTGCGAACTCACCCATCTCGCCACGCTTTATCACGATGATGTTATGGACGAAGCACTACTTCGCCGGGGCGTTGAGAGCGCGAATAATCGTTGGGGTAATACCGTTGCGATTTTGACAGGTGATTATCTTTTTGCGAAGGCCTCACAACTTTTGGCTGACCTTGGACCAGAGGCGGTTCGGCTTCAAGCGACTACCTTCGAGCGGCTAGTAATTGGCCAGATTAGCGAGAGCCAGGGATCTAGTACTGGTCTCTCACAACTTGATCACTATCTCTATGTTATCTCTGGCAAAACCAGTTCACTCATCGCAACCAGCATTCGCTTCGGAGCGCTCTTATCAGGCGCTGATCCTCTTACAACTGAACGCTTGACGAAATATGGTGAATTAATTGGGACCCTTTTTCAACTTGCAGATGATGTTATCGATATCGCGAGTGATAGTTCAGAATCGGGTAAAACCCCAGGGACAGATCTTCGTGAAGGTATTCCGACACTTGTCACACTCTTTATTCTTCAATCAAAAAATAGCCTAGATGCGGATCTCCGCGAGATTCTTGCAGAGCCCATTACTGACGATCAGATACTCGCCACCACAATCGCCACGCTTCGCAGCCACGAAGCTTTAACTCGTGCCCGTGAAGTACTTGTTGATTATGCGGATCGAGCTCGTGCCGAACTCAAGGATATTTCCGAAGGACCCGCGAAGGCAGCGTTAATTAACCTCTGTGACACGATCATTACTCGAACTTCCTGACCTTACGAGGTCGGTACCTAATGCGACCAGAGCGCCCCAGATAATAAAGAAACCAATCCAGCTTCCTACCGACATCCGCTCGTGTCGAAGTGTTACACCGATAATAAACTGAATGGTTGGTGTGATGTACTGCAAGAGACCGATAATAGTGAACGGTAGGCGATTGCCAGAACCGTTGAAGAGTAATAATGGAATCGCCGTAGCTACCCCAGCGCCGATGAGAAGCACAGTGAGCCCTAGTGAGTCTCCAAAGTGCGAACTTCCATTCTTGGCACCGAGAATCATGTAGCCACCATAAAACGGGAGTGAGATCAGCGTTTCAATGGCAAGACCCTGAAGAGCTGGCAGCCCCAATTGCTTCTTGATAGCACCATAACTACCCCAAGAAAGCGCTAGCGCAAATGCAATCCACGGCGGGCGCCCATAGTCAATAGCAAGGATGATTACCCCAACGGCAGCGATTCCTATAGAGAGCCATTGCAGTCTCCGCATCTTCTCTTTGAGTAAGAGAACGCCGAAGGCGATAATAATAAGAGGATTGATGTAATAACCAAGTGCGCATTCGACTACATGCCCACTATTTACACCCCAGATATAAACTAACCAGTTAATTGATATGAGAATCGAAGTGAGACTCAATTTCAAAGTAATCGATGCGACCTTCATTAATTGCAGCGTCGGACGAAGCTGACGCGAAAGCGCTAGCGCTGCAAAGCAGAAGAGGAGAGTCCAGACCGAGCGATTTGCGACTATCTCAATGGAGCCAGCTGGCTTTAAAAGTGGCCAATAGAGGGGGAAGAGTCCCCAGAGAAAATAGGCACTGATACCGAAAATTAATCCGAGTTTATAACTCTTCACTTAGCGGTAATTGGTGAACTGGACAGCGAATTCCCATGGGTGATCTTTCACCATGGCGATAGCGATCTGAAGATCATCACGGCTCTTGCTCGTCACGCGAAGCTCGTCACCTTGAATCTGAGTCTTGAGACCCTTAGGACCTTCATCCCGTAGCAACTTCGCAATCTTCTTTGCATTCTCAGTTGAGATACCCTCCTTGAGAGCACAGGAGATTTTGTAGATCTTGCCACTGAGCTCTGGCTTGCCAGGATCGAGATGCTTGAGAGATACACCGCGCTTAACGAATTTATCCTTCAAAACTTCCAGAACAGCTTTTGCCTTCTCTTCAGTATCTGCCTCAATATTGATCTTGTCAGTAAGTTTCTCAAGCTTTGCACCAGTGTTTTTAAAATCAAACCGAGTATCAATTTCACGTTCGGCTTGGTTAAAGGCGTTATCGACTTCCATCTCATCGATCTTCGAGACGATATCAAAACTGGAGTCGGTGGCCATTACTGCTCCTCTTGTACTTGGATAGCTTTACGCGAGAGTAGCAGGTGACCAACGAAGCCAATGGCTAAAGCAAAGATAATTCCTATATTTGAGTTGGCCCATGAGCCAGTTTTTCCGCCGATGAGAGCCATGAAATAACCCTGCCAAGATAACCAGGATGCAAAACTATTAGTCACAAATCCCCAGCCCACGATCGAACCAACGAGTAATATCAACACTGACCTCAGGTTCCAAGCGCCATATCTACCCTTGGCATCGAAGAGTTCCTGTTCTGCGTAATCACTCTTGCGAAGAACCACATCTGTTACGAAAATCGCAGACCACACGGCAATCGGTACCCCTAAGGTGATGAGAAATCCTTGAAACGGCCCAAAGAAATCCTTCTTAATCCAAACGATATAGATAGTACCAAGCGTCATGATGACTCCATCAATGGCGGCTGCGATATGACGCTTCACCGGCAAACCAATTGAAACGAGAGCCAGACCAGATGAATAGAGGTCCAATATGGAGCCACCGATTAAGCCAGTAACAGCTACAAAGGCGAAGGGGACCAAATACCAGGTTGGCAGCAAGGTCGTAAGTGCGCCGATTGGGTCCGATGCGATCTTTCCGTTGAGATCAGCGCTGCTTCCCGCAAGGGCGCTGCCATAGATAACAAGGGCGATGGGAACAATCGAAGCACCAAATACTGTCCACCCAATCACAGCTCTACCAGATGTTTTGCGAGGTAGGTAACGAGAGTAATCCGCAGCTGAATTAACCCAACCGAGGCCGATGCCAGTAATTCCGAAAATCATTGCCCCTATAAAAGCCTGCAGATTTCCCTGATGAATGTGTGAGACCAAGCCCCATTTAATTGAGTGCGCCGTCAGTGCGATATATCCAACCGTGAGAAGAAGCGTAGCAAGAGTTAACCAACGTTGAATGCGCATAATAGTTTTGAATCCGAGAACTCCACCAAATATTGTCAGCCCAGCTGCGCACACGAAACCAATAATTGCTGACAAATTTTGATTGAGGTGGCCGATCCGTACAAATACCGTTTGGAAAGCGAGCGTCGCAAGTGAAACCAGGACCGTTTCCCATCCAACGAAAACTAGGTATGAAAGAAATCCTGGGATGACATTCCCTTTGACTCCGAATGCAGCGCGCGAGAGAGTCAGCGTGGGCGCATTCGCGCGTTTGCCTGCCAGTGAGCTCACTCCAACCAAGGTGAACGAGCCAACCGTTCCAATAATTGCCGCAAATGTTGCTTGCCAAAAGGAGATGCCGAAACCGAGAAAGAATGAACCGTAAGAGAGAGCGAGAAAAGAAACGTTACCCGCTGCCCACGGCCAGAACAAAGATCGAGCTGAACCATGTCGTTCGTGGCTTTCAATAAAATTTACGCCATTGAGTTCGATGTGAGAAGTCATACCTCGAATTCTAGTTAGTGCGGCCTGATAGCGCTAAATGCACTTGATAGAGCCATAAAGCGGGACTAGATTATCCACGTGCACATGATTTCTGATGAGCTAGTCCGGGATGAAGCTTCGCTCAAGAGATTTTTGCGAACTTTGTCGCCGGTAGATCAAGTAGGTGTTGAGAGCCGCGCCGCCTCGTTGGCTACTCGCTCTATCAAGAACGCCAGCAAGAATTTTGCAATTGATTTAGCTATTCGGATGGTCGACCTTACGACGCTTGAAGGGGCTGATACCCCAGGCAAGGTCAGAGCGATATGCAACAAAGCGGTACGCCCAGACCCAACGGATCCCACAGTTCCGCACGTTGGAGCGGTCTGTGTCTATAACGATATGGCTGCCATTGCGCGCCAACATTTAGATTCGATTGGTGGCCAAGATGTCCCGGTGGCCGCTGTTTCTACCGCCTTTCCTTCGGGGCGGGCCAGTCAAGAAGTGAAGATAAGAGATACTCAAGATGCACTTGATGCTGGTGCAAGTGAAATTGATATGGTGATTGACCGTGGAGCATTTCTCGCTGGGCGATACGGTGAAGTTTTCGATGAAATCGCGTTGATTAAATCGTTATGTGGCGAGAAAGCCCACTTAAAAGTTATTTTTGAGACCGGTGAACTTGTCACGTATGACAATGTACGGAAAGTGTCGTACCTAGCAATGTTGGCAGGGGCAGATTTTATTAAGACCAGCACAGGCAAAGTTGCTCCAGCAGCGACCCCACCTGTCGTCCTAGTAATGCTCGAAGCAGTGCGCGATTTCCATATGATGACTGGCAAGCGCATTGGAGTGAAGCCTGCTGGTGGAATTCGTACAACTAAGGATGCCATCAAACAATTAGTTCTGGTAAATGAAATTGCTGGGGAAGAATGGCTCACTCCCTCGCTATTCCGCATCGGAGCTAGTGCGCTGTTAAATGATTTATTGATGCAGCGTATGAAGATGCGAGACGGTCATTATTCAAGTGGCAATTACGTAACTCTGGATTAGAAGGCAGATATGACAAAATTCGAATACTCCCCGGCGCCAGAATCAACAGCAATTGTTGATATCAAGAGCGAGTATGGTCTCTTCATCAATGGCAAATTTGTCGCGCCCCAGGGTGGCAAAATATTTCTCACCATCAACCCAGCTACTGAAAAGGCTCTTGCAAAAATTGGCTATGCCAGTGACTCCGATGTAGATAAAGCAGTAACGGCAGCAACTGAAGCTTTCAAGAAAACGTGGTCGAAGACCTCTGCAACAGAGCGTGGAAAGTACCTTTATCGCATCGCTCGCATTCTGCAAGAACGGGCCCGTGAATTTTCAGTCTTAGAAAGTATGGATAATGGCAAGCCAATTAAAGAGTCGCGGGATGTTGATATTCCACTGGCTGCTGCACATTTCTTTTATCACGCCGGGTGGGCAGATAAATTAGATTTTGCCGGGCTCGGTGCTAACCCCAAGCCGCATGGCGTTGTTGGTCAGATTATTCCGTGGAATTTTCCACTGCTGATGCTGGCCTGGAAAGTAGCCCCAGCTCTGGCCACAGGAAATACCGTGGTGCTAAAACCAGCAGAAACAACTTCTCTAACCGCCCTTCTATTTGCTGAAGTCTGCCAGCAAGCGGGTTTGCCGGCAGGCGTCGTGAACATCATCACCGGAGATGGTGCGACCGGTGCTTACCTCGTCAACCATCCAGGCATCCAGAAGATTGCTTTCACTGGTTCAACGGAAGTTGGAAAAGGGATTGCTCGGGCACTTTCTGGAACGAATAAAGCACTTACTCTTGAATTAGGCGGCAAGGGCGCCAATATTGTTTATGACGACGCAGCCATCGATGAAGCGGTCGAGGGTATTGTCAGCGGAATTTTCTTCAATCAAGGACATGTCTGTTGTGCTGGTTCTCGTCTGCTCCTTCAAGAGAATATTGCAGAGGAAGTTACTGAAAAATTAAAGCGGCGCATGGCCTTGATTCGTGTGGGTGATCCGTTAGATAAGAACACCGACCTCGGAGCCATTAATAGCAAGGCACAGCTTGAAAAAATTCAGGAACTGACTGCATCAGGGGATGTTGAAGGTGCCGAGCGTTGGAGTCCAGAGTGCGCACTTCCTGGTGTTGGATTCTGGTTCAAACCTACGATATTTAGCGGTGTGACTCAGGCACATCGAATTGCACGTGAAGAGATTTTCGGACCTGTTCTCTCTATCATTACTTTTAGGACTCCGCAAGAAGCAATTGAAAAGGCGAATAACACACCGTTTGGCCTCTCGGCGGGGATTTGGACAGATAAAGGATCAAAGATTCTCTGGTCAGCACAGCGCTTGAAAGCCGGCGTCATATGGGCCAATACCTTTAATAAATTTGACCCAGCAAGCCCATTTGGTGGTTATAAAGAATCAGGTTGGGGCCGAGAAGGTGGCCGCCATGGTCTTGCAGCTTATGTAAAGGTGGCCAAGTAAATGACACGCATCGATGTATTGAAGAGCTACAAACTCTTTATTAATGGTGCTTTTCCTCGAGGGGAGTCTGGTCGAGTTTATGAAGTGCGAGACTCACAGGGGAAATTCTTAGCTAACCCGTGCCAGGCATCGCGAAAGGATTTACGCGAAGCTGTTCTCGCTGCCCGTACTGCCCAAAGCGGTTGGGTCAATTCAACTGCTTATTTACGTGGACAAATTCTTTATCGAGCTGCCGAAATGATGCAGGGTCGTATGAGTGAGTTTGTTGACGCACTCGTCGCCAATGAGGGAAAAACTAGCAAAGCCGCCAACGATGAAGTAACTGAAGCTATTGATACCTGGGTTTGGTATGCCGGGTGGTGTGACAAGATTTCCACTATCGCAGGTTCGACAAACCAAGTTTCTGGACCTTATTACAATTTTACGATCCCAGAAGCGGTAGGAGTCGTCACAATATTTGCTGATTCCAAATTTACACTGCTCTCACTTGTGAGTTCTATCGGTGCAGTCATTTCGACTGGTAATTCCTGCATTGTCATTGCAGCAGAAAAGGCGCCACTGACGGCGATAACTCTGGCTGAAGTACTGGGAACGAGTGATCTACCAGCAGGAGTCGTCAATATTCTTACTGGTAAATCTGCCGAATTAGTTTCGTGGGTCGGTTCACACATGGATATTGATGCCGTCGACGTATCAGGACTTTCAAAGAAATCAGAGGCCGAAGTTCGTTTGGCTGGAGCTGATAATTTGAAGAGGGTTCATCGCTTTGCTGAAATCAAGTCCCCAGCAAGAATTCTTAGCTTTGTCGAGAGCAAGACGGTCTGGCACCCAATCGGGGTGTGATTATTCTGCCGCGATATTTGCGTAACCAGGCTTAATAATCTCTTCGATGATCGCCGCTCTTTCGTCGAGAGAGATAAAGGCCCCATCGAGCGCATTGATCGTGACGGTTTGAAGATCTTCGATCGTCCAGTCGAAGGCAGCAACCGCCTGGTTCATCTCGTGGCTCATCGAGGTGCGGCTCATGAGGCGATTATCAGTGTTAATCGTGACCCGGAAGTTTAACTTCGCCAATACTCCAATCGGGTGCGAGTGAATGTCTTTTGCCGCTCCGGTTTGCAGATTTGAGGTTGGGCATAATTCAAGTGGGATACGACGGTCCCTTACATAGTGTGCCAAGAGCCCAAGTTTTGGCTCGGTCCCCGCGGTATCGATATCGTCAATAATGCGCACGCCATGTCCCAACCGCTCGGTGCCACAGATCTGAATCGCCTGCCAGATTGATGGCAGACCAAAGGCCTCGCCTGCATGAATCGTAAAGTGAGCGTTCTCGTGGCGGAGATAGGTAAAGGCATCGAGATAATCCGAGGGCGGGAAGCCATCCTCTGGTCCTGCGATATCGAATCCAACAACGCCGCGATCCCGGTATTGAACGACCTTACGGGCGATTTCATTAGCGAAATCATTCTGACGAAGTGAGCAGAGGAGTTGTTCTACGCGAATAGTAAATCCTTCTGCCTTCGCATCACTCATGCCGAGTTTAAAACCCTCGGTTGTCGCTTCAATGATCTGGTCGAGAGTTAATCCCTCTCGAGTGAAGAGTTCTGGGGCACCGCGGACTTCTGCATAGACAACGCCATCGCGCGCAAGATCAAGCGCACATTCTCGGGCGACGCGAATGATCGCTTCTTCGTTTTGCATCACCGCAATTGTGTGATCAAAGGTAACGAGATATTTCTCTAGTGAACCTGAATTGCACGATTCTTCGAACCAGTCGGCAAGTTCGTTAGCATTTGTCGAAGGGAGTGCATAACCAATTTCTGCGGCCAAGTCGATAATTGTTTGTGGTCGCAAGCCGCCATCTAAGTGATCATGAAGTACCGCCTTCGGTAGACGTCGTACTTGCTCTGGCGTTGGTTTATTAGTGAATGACATCTCAACCTTCGATTCGTTCGATAATGAGTGGTAACCGGTTTATGGTTTCACCAGAGTCCGAAATCTGCACGGATTCCTGGAGAATTTCTTCGGCACCTTGGAAGCGATCAGCCTCGTCGGTATGTAGTGTGTAGAGCGGTTGGCCCATAATTACTCGCTCACCGGGTTTGGCATGAATTTCGATACCTGCCCCAGCTTGAACCTTTTCACCTTGGCGAGAGCGCCCTGCACCCAATCGCCACGCTGCAATACCAACTTTCATCGCATCCATACCTATCAATTCACCAGTTGAGTGCGCTCGGATAATCTGTTGTTCTTTTGCAATCGGCAGCGCGGCATCAGGGTCGCCACCTTGCGCTTGAATCATGCGTCGCCAATGATCCATCGCGGCACCATTCTTTAACGCTTCTGCTGGATCCATAAGTGGCTTGATCTTTGCAACAGCGAGCATTTCGCGGGCGAGTATAAGTGTCAGCTCAACAACATCGGCCGGGCCACCACCTGCGAGAACTTCTACTGATTCGCGGACTTCAAGTGCATTTCCGGCGGTGAGCCCAAGTGGAACATCCATCGCTGTAATAAGTGCAGTTGTTTTTACCCCGGCACGGGTCCCGAGTCCAACCATGATGGTTGCGAGTTCACGCGCTTTGAGGGGATCGCTCATAAATGCCCCTACCCCGGTTTTGACATCGAGTACGAGCGCAGAAGTTCCTTCAGCAATCTTCTTACTCATAATGCTCGATGCAATGAGTGGAATAGCTTCTACCGTCGATGTTACATCTCGAAGTGCATAGAGTTTTTTATCCGCGGGTGCAAGACCAGCCCCAGCAGCGCAAATAACTGCACCGACATCGTTTAAGACCTTCAGCATCTCTTGGTTGGTAAGAGAGGCGCGCCATCCTGGAATTGATTCAAGCTTATCGAGTGTGCCACCTGTATGACCAAGTCCGCGGCCTGACAATTGCGGTACTGCGCCACCACAAGCTGCGACAAGTGGCGCAAGAGGCAGCGTGATCTTGTCACCGACGCCACCCGTAGAGTGCTTATCAACGGTCGGCCGAGAGAGCGTTGACCAACTCATGCGTTCGCCCGAATTGATCATGGCATCGGTCCAACGTGAGATCTCACGTGAGTTCATGCCATTGAGTAAAATTGCCATGAGGAGAGCGGACATCTGTTCATCGGCGACGACGCCTCTGGTGTAAGCATCGATGACCCAATCGATCTGTGGGTCAGTTAATTCGAGGTGATCACGCTTTGCGCTAATGATTTCGACGGCAGCAAATTGTTCGCTCATTGGGTGAGGTTATCGGGGCCAAAGGCCCATGGAAGAAGGGTAGACAATGGGGTCGGGCCTTCTGGTGTCATCAGAACGAGTTCGCCTCCGCCATGTTCGAAGAGGAGTTGGCGGCAACGGCCGCATGGTGAAAGGAAGTTTCCATCACTGCCGACACATACTGCAGCTATTAATCGTCCGCCGCCAGTTGCTATGAGCTGAGATACGAGCCCGCACTCAGCACAGAGGCCAAGACCATACGAGGCATTTTCGACATTGCAGCCACTCACGATTCGACCATCAGAGACGAGCGCAGCGACACCGACCGGAAACTTTGAATACGGTGCATATGCTTTGAGCATTGCAGCCTTGGCTTCTTCGTGCAATTGCTCCCAATTAATTGCGCTCATCACTTACTCTCTCCACGACTGTAATGAATACCATCTGCTTCTGGTGCTCGAACTCGTCCAACCAATCCTGATACCGCAATAATAGTTGCGACATATGGAACCATTAACATAAATTCGGATGGAATCGAGACGCCAATAATAGAGAGCGTTGATTGTAAATTATCGGCAAATCCAAAGAGAAGTGCGGCACAGACCGCACCAATTGGTGAGTACTTGCCAAAGATGAGTGCGGCAAGTGCGATGAAACCAGCACCGGCGGTCATCTCTTTGCCGAAGGTACCGACGGATCCAATCGTAAAGTAAGCACCGCCAAGGCCGGAAACAAGACCAGCGATAATCACATTTCGAAAGCGCAACTTGTTTACATCGATACCCACGCTATCTGCCGCTGTGGGATGCTCACCTACTGCACGGGTTCGCAAACCCCATTTCGTTTTAAAGAGTGAGAAAGCAATAATCGCGACGATTACGTACATCAAGTAAACGATAATGGTCTGGCTAAAGAAAATCGGCCCAATAATAGGCAGTCTGCCAAGCAGTGGTATCTCGATTCGAGAGAAGGATGGGCCTGAGTTCCATGTCGCTTGGTAGGGGATAAGCAACTTCTTATAAAGGAAGTCGGTCAGGCCAATAACAAGGACATTGAGAACAAAGCCCAGGATCACTTGATCGACTGAGAACTTGATGGCAAAGGTGGCTAGTAAGAGCGAGATGAGTGCACCAGCAAGTGGTGCTATGAGTAAGCCCCAGACAGTTCTATGAGTAAGGCTTGCAACAACCCCAGAAGCGAATGCCCCGGCAAGAAGCTGTCCTTCAATCGCAATATTGATCACACCAGAACGCTCGCAGAGCAATCCAGACATCGAACCGAAGACGAGCGGCACTGCCAATAACAAGCTGCCCTGAAGCATTCCGGTGAGAGGAATAAACTTGCCTGCTGCGGCCCAACATAAGAAGCCCATTAAGAGTGAGATTCCGGCGAGCGCGATTCCGATAGCAGGACTTCTCTTGCTGCGAACCAAGCCGATTCCAACAACGGCTCCAAGAGCGGCCAGAGTCGAGAAAATAAATGCACCAGAGCGAGAAGCAATCACCCATTTATGAATGAGTACCCATTCATGGGCAAGAATGAAGCCAAAGGTGGTCTTAGCGTTGAGATGGTTTCCAAAGGCGAAGGCAATAAGTTCGAAGAGTGCGAGAAGAAGGAGAACAATAAGGAGGCGAATCTGACGACGTTGCGCCGCAGTAAAGGATTTGAGGGAAAACATTATCCGTTCCAACCCTTCGACTTAATTGCATCTTGGGTTTTAAGATTCTTTATTCTTAAGATGAAACGGATAAGAGTCGGGGCTGCAATAAAGAGAACGATCAGCGCCTGGATCACAAGAACAATATCGAGCGGGGTTGTGGTATTTGCTTGCATCGTTCGCCCGCCGGTACGTAGCGCACCAAAGAGAAGCGCGGCAAAGACAGTGCCGAGTGGCCGAGCCCGACCAAGGAGCGCTACCGTGATTGCATCAAATCCGAAGCTACCAGCGATATCTGCAGTGAGCGCATACTCACTCCCGAGAACATGGACTGCGCCCCCGAGACCAGCAAGTGCGCCGCAGAGTGCCATGGTTGCGATCGTGACTGTTGCAACTGAAATTCCAGCAGTCTTCGCCGCGGCCGCATTTGCACCAACGGCACGAAATCGAAATCCGATTGTTGTGCGATTGAGCAGCCACCAGACCAGCGCAGCGGTAGCAAGTGCGATAAGAATGCCGGCATGTAATCTAAAATTGGGGCCGGCCAAGTGTGGTAACTGAGCGCTCTGGTGTACCTCTGGCGCGATCGGATCGATTCGGCCATGACGCAGGAAGGTCGTCGTCTTTAGGATCCAGAGAATAAAGAAGCCAGCGATGTAGTTCATCATGATCGTCACGATTACTTCATGGGCCCCGGTTCGTGCCTTGAGCAACCCAACGATTCCGCCCCACACTGCTGCAGAGGCAATGCCAGCAAAGAGCGCAAGAAGAACATGGAGTACAGGGGTAAGAGTGACGTGAAAACCAACATACGAGGCAGCGATCGCTCCAAATATAAATTGACCTTGTGCGCCGATATTAAAGAGACCTGATTGAAAGGCAAGTGCTACGGCTAAGCCGGTAAGAATTAATGGCGTCGCTGTCACGATTGTCTCTGATAATGGATAGAGACCCTGAAGGAAGCCATGTCCACGGGCAAGATTTGGGTCGTAGATCGAACCTTGGAAGAGGGCTAGATAGGCATTCCCAACAGTTGCAAGTGCGGTACCTAAAAATTTACCGGGCGACCCGACAAGCTTGAGTACCTTTGAATCAGAGAGTGCGATCACAAAACCCGAGATTGAGAATGCGAGAAGAAAGGAGAGTCCTGGTAGAAGCGTGCTTCCTAGGACTCGATCTAAGATCTTTTTCATTCGACAACTCCTGCCATCAGTAAGCCAAGTTTCTCGCGGCTGACAGTCGCATCAACTATCGCAAGTATCTGCCCTGCATACATAACGGCGATTCGATCAGCGAGGGCTAGGACTTCATCGAGTTCAGTACTGAAGAGCAGCACGGCTCGGCCCGCATCACGTTCGGCGAGGATGCGTTCATGAACAAATTCAATCGAACCCACATCGAGTCCACGGGTAGGCTGTGATGCAACGAGCAACTTCACTGGCCGGGAGAGTTCCCGAGCAAGAACGACCTTCTGCTTATTTCCGCCAGAGAGTGACGATGCTGGATCCTTGATCGATTGCGCTCGGATATCGAACTCCTCTGCCTTTAAGGCAGCCTCTGTTTCGATCGCGCTCGGTGATAGTGAAATTCCCTTGGCATAGGGCGGTTCGCGGTGGGTATCAAGAATTAGGTTATCAGCGATAGAAAAAGATGAAATCAGCCCATCTTCTTCACGTGATTCGGGAATATAGGCAATACCCTCGTGAAGTGATTGGTGAACAGAGAGACCAACAATTTCTTTATCATCCAAAAGAATTGAGCCGTGTACATGATCTTCAAGATTGATGATCGCTTGGGCAAGTTCAGATTGGCCATTTCCTTGAACTCCTGCAATAGCTAAGACTTCACCACCGCGCAGATCAAAGGAGACCGCTTTTACGAGTGCGCGACCAGTTGGATCCGAAACTGTGAGACCTTCTACTTTCAAGACCACATCGCCAATGGTGTGCGGCGTTCTATCTGGGGCGAGGTTTACCGCACGGCCCACCATGAGAGAGGCGAGCTCTTCCTGCGAGGCTGACGGTGCGGCACTTCCAACAACCTTGCCGCGACGGATTACGGTGATGCGATCAGCAAGTGCTTTTACCTCACGAAGTTTGTGAGAGATAAAGATGACGGAACTTCCTTGCGCACGCAATCGCTTGATGACCTCGAGAAGTTCATCAGTTTCTTGCGGAGTGAGAACCGCCGTCGGTTCATCCAAAATAAGAATTTTCGCATCGTACATAAGCGCCTTAAGAATTTCGACGCGCTGCTGGACTCCGACTGGAAGATCTTCTATGAGCGCATCTGGATCGATAGTAAAGCCAAAGTCGGTTGCAAGAGCGAGTAGTTTTTCACGTGCCTGCACCAGATTGAGAGCGCCAAGTTTGGAGGTCGCTTCGTGCCCAAGAACTATGTTTTCAAGGACGGTAAAGACCGGAATAAGCATGAAATGTTGGTGCACCATACCGATGCCAGCCGACAGCGCATCACGTGGTTCGTTAATTGTGACCGCTTTGCCATCAACCAGGATCTCACCAGAGTCTGCTGCCAATAAGCCATAAACAATATTCATGAGGGTGGATTTGCCAGCGCCATTTTCACCAAGGATTGCAAGAATTTCACCATCGTTGACGAAAAGGTCGATTGAATCATTAGCGACCAAGGGCCCAAAGCTCTTGGTGATGCCCTTGAGTTCGAGAGACACTTTTTAGCCCTTCGCCCGCGTGAGTAAATGTGGCACTTTTCGCCTGAGCGAATCAAGTCTCAATCATAATCCTTAATCATCGAAAAAAAATATGGGGACCTCGTATGAGAGGCCCCCGTATTCCGTACTACTAGATTTACTTAACTGAGATTTGTCCTGAAGCGATCTTTTCGCCAAGAATCTTAACTTCAAGTTGCAAACGTGAAGGGACCTTAGTTGAGAAATCGTGGAGTGGAGCCATTGAGACTCCCTTGTTCTTCAAAGTTCCAACATAGGCGGCATTTGTGAAGGTGCCTTTTGCAGTATCTGTGATAGCTGACTTAACAGCATTTCCAAGACCCTTTGCAACTGTTGTGAGAAGAACTGATCCGTATTGTGGAGCGGAGAAGAAACCATCGGTATCAACCCAGACAGTGACTGACTTTCCACTCTTCATTGATTGTCCAGCAGTTGCAGCAGCAAGTCCGCCAGCGACGGGCATGATTACATCTGCACCTTGCTGTTCAAATCCCTGTGAGATCTGAAGAGCCTTGTTTGTGCTGCTGAAGTCACCGACGAATGTTCCAGCAGATGGCTTCGCTGGATCCCAGCCGAGTACCTTTACAGAAGTTCCTTTTGCCTTGTTGTAGTAAGCAACGCCCTTGGCAAAACCATCCATGAAGATGGTGACCGTAGGGTATGGCTGTCCACCGTAGGTAGCGACGGTACCGGTCTTCGAATATCCAGCGGCAAGGTAGCCAGCCTGGAATGCAGCTTCGTTCGTTGAGAAGGTTAGACCCTTAACGTTTGCAATTGCCTTACATACTGAATAGTCAGCGTTGCAATCAAGGGCACCGTCATCGACCACAGCGAACTTCACAGTTGGGTTGGCCTTTCCAGCCTTTACGATTTCAGAGCTGATAGAGAATCCAACACCAATGATGATTGCGCACTTCTGATCAATGAACTTCTTGATATTTGGTGCGTAATCTGCAGCCGATGCTGATGGCAGGTACGAAACGGTCGATACAGATGATGCCGCCTGTGCACCAGCCCATGAACCTGCATTGAATGAGTGATCATCTACGCCACCAGTATCGAGAACTACGCAAGCTTTGATCTTGGCAGCGTTTGATGCTGGGGCAACGGCTACACCGGCAACCAGGGTTACGGCAGCGAGCAGCGTTACTAACTTAATTGTCTTCTTCAAGATATTTCCTCCTGAGGGATCCCCCATCGATTGGGAGAAGGTTGTGGTTGAATATTATCTTTCTTCAACTCACTAACTCGACTTTTACTTCAAAATGACCTAACGCTCTAATAACCCTCAACTTGTTATCTAGAGTTTGAGAGGAGGGCGAGCCCCGACTCTTGTGATCGATATCGAGGCACTTTCTGCACCCGCGATGAGCGAACTTTCAAGTGATTTTTCATGAAACCAGGCCGAGATAAATCCTGCTGCAAAGGCATCGCCAGCGCCGGTGGTATCGATCACTTCACTTGGCCGAGCCGAAATTTCAACGGCCCCTGACCCCCGAGCTTGAGCAATCGCACCTTTCTCACCACGTTTTACAATAACAAGCGGGGTAAGGTCGCAAAGGAGAGCGAGCGCACGATCAAGCTCTGACTCGTCGGCGATAAAGAGCGCCTCTTCTTCGTTAAGAAATAAGAGATCGGCAGAAGAAACCCACTCTTTAATGAGCGATAACGGAATTGAACGCAGCGCACCAACAGTGCCGGGATCTAAGGCGATCGGTAACGAGAAAGTTTTAATCTCTGAAATCATCTCGGTCACCCCGGCGCGAGATAGCGGGTTGATGAGTGCGTACCCCGATAAGTAGATGGCGGTAAAAGGGGGTAAGGGTGGCAAATTTGCACTGCTCAGCCCTGAATTCGCACCAGAATCCGGGAACATTGTTCGTTCACCAGATTCATTGACCAACACAACGACGACACCGCTCTTCTCATTCGGGACTCGCTGCTCAGAGTGGCGAACGCGATAGGTATCAAGTTCGGCGTGAAGGGTCTGCCCATAAGAATCATCGCCAATTCGCGAAGCTAAAAATGCATCATTACCCAGATAGGCAAGCCAGGTCGCAACATTTGCAGCAGCTCCACCACCATGAGTTGAAATAACTGCAGGCGTATCCCCGCTGGTATGAATTTTTGAATCGATGACGACGCTGATATCCATCATGGTGTCGCCGATACAGAGAAAGCTCTTCATGCCGTTATAAAGCCAGTGCTATCTCTGCAGCGAGCTTGGCATTGGACTTAATAATTTCAACATTCACATCCAGGCTCTTGCCCTCGCTCACGCGATGGAAATACTCTAACAAGAATGGTGTAACAGCTTTACCGTGAATGTGTTGTGCCAGCGCCGCGGCGAGGCCATCCCGTAATAATTGATCATGGAGGTCGCGATCTAATTCAACGCGGACCGGGTTCGCCACAATAATTGCCGACCCGGCGGTATTGGTCGCTTTGCGTTGGCTCCAAATGGCAGCGATTTCTTCGGCATCCTCAACGCGATGTTCGATCTCAAAGCCTGATTCGGTTAAATAGAAGCCAGGGAATTTATTCGTTTGATAACCCAAGACTGGAATAGCGAGAGTCTCAAGTCGTTCTAACGTCGCCTCGACATTGAGAATCGATTTCACTCCAGCACAGACGATGAGAACAGGAGTAATCGAAAGCCCACGTAGATCGGCGGATTCGTCGAAGCCATCACCACGATGCACACCACCAAGACCGCCTGTTGCAAAAACTGAGATACCGACCATTGCAGCAATATGCGCAGTAGCTGCGACTGTCGTGGCAGCGCTTTTCTTCTTAGCCGCTAAGACAACAAGGTCACGAGTCGAAGCCTTAACAACATCGCCATCATTCGCTACGCGAAGTAGTTGATTGGGCTCTAAACCAACGTGAATAGAACCATCCAGAATTGCAATCGTTGCCGGTGCTGCACCACTTTTGCGAACCAGCGCTTCAACTTCTTGCGCCACGAGTAGATTTCTGGGACGAGGCAGTCCATGACTAATAATGGTGGATTCAAGAGCAACGATTGGTTTCTTCATTGCGATCGCGTCGGCGACTTCTTTCGAAAATATAATCACCGGCTGAGGGTACAGCGCGCGGAGAGATGCTTAAAAGAAGCGATTAGACCCCAGCACGGGCCGTTCGCTACTATTCGTAGGCTGCTTCATCGATAGCCCTGGCGGGTTGCCCGAGCGGCCAATGGGAGGGGACTGTAAATCCCCCGGCTCT
>JBBAMQ010000007.1:0-57251 GCA_040402395.1 Candidatus Nanopelagicaceae bacterium
ATTAAGAGTTAACGGAACCCATCTTCCTACCCACGCCCCGCTAACCCACGATAGAAATCTTCTATAACCGCCAGAGCTAACTCAGGCTTATCTTTCATCACTGAATGAGTTGCCCCGGGGATGATGGCCAAGTCTGCATCTGCTAGGGATTCATGGAGATCGATCGTGTGATGGTTACTAAATGGTTCTTCTTCACCGGCCATGACAAGCACGGGGCAGTTGATTTTAGCTAGATCGGATCGATCGATATTTGGCTCTGATTTCCAGACCGCCATCGCTTTCTCAATGATGGTGCGCTGGGTGTCGGGGTGATCGGGGGAGAGTTCGGCATATTCAGCGGCATCTTCTTCCGAGATGGTGATCTCGCCATCAAATTCACTGGTCGCAAAACCTGCATCCCAATGGAAGTTGGTACCGATAGCGACGATTGATTTCACCAAGTCGGGGCGCTTTATTGCTACTAATAACGCGATGATGCCGCCGTCGCTGTGGCCGATCATATGCGTGGGGCCTTTGATGACATCTTCAATATAGGCGATCGCTTCCTCGGCTTGAAAATCAAAGTGGTAGAAACCGGGGCGGATTCTGGTGCGACCATGGGCGCTGCGATCGTATGAGTAGACATGGTGATCAGCTTCGACTGCAGGAAGGATTAAATAGTCCCAACGATGTGATGCACTGAGACCGCCATGCAGCGAGAGAAGAGCCTCACCATTGTTTGAATATTCAGTTGACCAGAGTTGGTGGCCGCGAAGATCGATATAAGCCATTGGGCTTTTAGAGTGAATCCATGATGTGGCGATTACCGCGATCAAAGGTCAAGTAGTTCCAGACCCAATCCGCAATTGTTCCAATTCGCTTCTGTCCGCCCATTAAGTAGAAGACATGGAGGAATAACCAGGTAAACCAGGCGAGTGGTCCCCAGAGGCGAAGCCCCTTGACCTGAACGACAGCTTTGTGGCGACCGATCGTTGCCATCGATCCCTTATCAACATAACGGAAATTCTGAACCGGCTGGCCGTTGATTATTCGCTTGATCTGCTTGGCAACGAATTTTCCTTGTTGTAGCGCGACCGGTGCAACCATCGGGAGCGGTTTACCATCGGCGCCACTGACACCGGCGTTATCGCCGACGCCCCAGACATAAGGATAATTCGAGACCTGACAGGTTGGGTCACAGACGAGTCGATCACCTTTAATGGGGAGCGAGAGATCGTGGATTGCAGGCGCACCCTTCACGCCGGCAGCCCAGATAATAACTTCAGAGGTGATTGATTCACCATTGGCGAGTGTGGTCTTGCGCCATTCAACTTTTTTCACAGGGGTATTAACAAGAACTTTTACGCCCATATTTTCGAGCTGGCGCATCGTCTTCTCGGAGAGGCTGGGCACAAACATCGGAAGAAGGCGTGGGCCGGCTTCAAGGAGATAGATATCGATATGTTTTGAAGCGTGATAATGATCGTGGCGTAGCGGTCCTTTGACGAGTTCGGCGAGCGAACCGGCCATCTCTACTCCGGTGGGACCACCACCGACAACGACGATAGAGAGGCGAGTGCCATCTTCAAAGCGAGCAAGATCTTCAAAGCGTCGCATAATTTCGGAACGAATCTCGAGCGCTTCGTGCATATTTTTCATACCAAAGGCAAACTCTTCAACACCGGGGATACCAAAGTCAGCGGTGGCAGAGCCCATCGCGACGATCAGATGATCAAAGGGCAGCACTTCAGATGAATCGAGTTTGACCGTTTTATTCTTATGATCAACCGAGATCGGAGTTCCCATGCGAAACTTTGCACCAGATTTACGGAGTGCGCCACGAATCGGGTAGGCGATGTGATCGGCGGCGAGTGAGGCCGTTGATACTTGATAGAGAAGTGGCAGAAAGGTTTGATAGTTGTGGTGATCGACAACAGTGATGTCGGCAGATTTACCGAGCGCGCGGGCGGCATTTAAGCCACCGAATCCGGCGCCGAGAATAATTACCTTGGGCTTGATCGGAACAGTCATTGGGTAATTCCTTTCTCAATACCTTTGGGTCGACAGTTTTGCCGAAAAAATCTGATTTTTCAGATGACCCTGGATTTTCGGAGATCAACTCTGATCTGTACTCAAACCCTAATTGTAGTGAATGAATCAGAGTTGCAGATCCTCAATTAGCTGCTCGGGGCTGTAACGAGATTAATTTTCGGCAAATATGTGGTGCCGTTCTGCTCAATCGCGAGAAATGTCACTACCGACGCCTAGAATTGCGAGATGGAAAATCAGGCATTTGAGGCCGAGCCCGCGTTGGAGAGCAGTACGTTGAGTGAGCTCGAACTCCGGATCCTTGATTTTGAGCGCCAGTGGTGGCGTTATGCCGGCGCGAAGGAATCTGCGATCAAGGATCTCTTCAATCTGACACCGCCTTCTTATTACCAACTCCTGAACAATCTAATCGATCGCGATGATGCCTTATTGGCCTCACCCATGCTGGTAAAGCGGCTCCGCCGGCTCCGCGAGGCACGTACCACCCAGCGCACCGCTGGTTTCTCGCTCTAACTCTCGCGACTTCTCTATCGCGATCTCTCCTTAACCTATACTTAAAGCCACATGAAGACCGGTACTGGTAGTCAGCTCCTTCTCGATATTGGCCTGGTTTTCGCCTTTATCCTCATCGCCGGAATCTTTGTTGCCGCCGAGATCGCTCTTATTTCACTTCGGGATTCTCAGGTACGCCAACTCGAAGTAACGGGGAAACGCGGTGCCCGAGTCGCCGATCTGGCGAAGAACCCGAATCGCTATCTCGCCGCCGCTCAAGTCGGCGTTACCTTCTGTGGCTTTCTCTCGGCAGCACTTGGCGCAGATCGAATCGGCACCGATTTTGTTATCCCACTCCTAGAACGCTGGGGCCTAAGCCATGGCCTATCGACCTTCCTTTCGCTGATCGGCCTTACGATCGTGATTGCGTATATCTCACTAGTCTTTGGCGAACTTGTGCCAAAGCGGTTGGCGCTTTACCGGACCGAGAAAATTGCGCTCGCTGCCGCACCGATGATCGATCGGATTGCTCGGATTTTTTCACCGATCATCTGGCTGCTCTCGAGATCGACAGATTTTGTCGTGAAGATATTTGGCCTGACACCAGAGGAAGCTCGATCCCAGATGTCTGAAGCTGAATTGGTAGAACTTGTGGTCGGACATAGCGCCTTAACAACAGAAGAGCGCGATATTTTAGAGGATGTCTTTATAACAAGTGATTTATCGCTACATGAGATTATGGTCCCGCGCATTGAGGTTGACTTTCTCGATGTCGCCCTTACCGTTGGTGAAGCCAAGAAATTTGCGATCGAGACTGCTCATTCACGTTATCCAGTGACACGTGGATCCAGTGATGAGGTCATCGGTTTCTTACATATTCGCGATCTTTTGAAATTAACGATAGATGATTCGTCCAAGAATATTTTAGAATATCTGCGACCGATCGTTTATCTACCGGGAACAAAGGGTGTGCTTCCAGCGCTGACCGAGATGCGTAGCAAGCGTTCACATATCGCCGTTGTCTTGGATGAGTATGGCGGTACCGATGGCATCGTGACTCTAGAAGATCTGGTCGAATGCTTTGTCGGTGATATCCATGATGAATATGATGCTGTGGTCGGCGAAGTCACTGCGCGTGCCAAGGTCGGTGATTTCGAGGTCGATGCCTTGATCTCTCTCGAAGATCTCTTCGATCAGACGCAGATTGCACTGCCGGAAGGTCCCTATGAGACCGCCGGGGGCTTTGTTATGCACGCCTTAGGTCGTCTGCCCGAGCCGCATGATGAGCTGAAAATCGATGGAATTAAGGTCACAGTGCTTACCGTTGAGGGCAGACGCGCTGGCCAATTGTTGATCTCGCGTACTGAATGGAAAGATACGAACCATGAGTAAGGCGCGAGTACTTTCAGGAATTCAGCCGACAAGTGGCTCGTTTCATCTTGGAAACTATTTAGGTGCGGTTCGACAATGGGTAGAACTCCAAGCCACCCATGACACGCATTATTGCGTGGTCGATCTTCATGCGCTGACCGCAGGCGTAGATCCGGCAAAGTTACGTGATGCCACACTTGCATCGGTCGCTCAGTTGATCGCACTCGGCATCGATCCGGAACAATCAACGCTCTTTATCCAATCGCATGTACCGGCGCATAATCAACTCGCTTGGATTATGGAATGTATCGCTGGTTTTGGCGAGGCGAGCCGCATGACCCAATTTAAAGATAAGTCTGCGAAAAATGGCTCGGATCGCACCGTCGTAGGACTGTTTACTTATCCGATGTTGCAAGCTGCTGATATCTTGTTGTACCAACCACAATATGTACCGGTCGGTGAAGATCAACGCCAACATATCGAGCTGACTCGTGACCTGGCTCAGCGTTTTAACTCAACATATAAAGAGATCTTTACTATTCCCGAGGGCTATATCCTGAAATCTGGTGCAAAGATCTTTGATCTCCAAGATCCGACCTCAAAGATGTCGAAGTCATCGTCCTCTGCTTCGGGGTTGATTGAACTCCTCGATTCAGCCACGGCTAATACGAAGAAGATCAAGAGTGCGGCGACAGATGCTGGGCGCGAGGTAAAATTTGATGAAACAAATAAACCTGGTATCTCAAATCTTATGACGATTCACGCCGCCTTCTCGGGCGAGAGCATCCCAGAAATTGAAAGTGCATTTGAGGGCAAGGGTTATGGAGATTTCAAGGCGGCGGTTGCTGATGTTGTGACGGCGCACCTAGACCCAATCCGCAGACGCAGCGAAGAGTTACTGACAGACAAGGGCGAACTCACCCGATTGCTCAAGATCGGCGCCGAGAAGGCAGCAATTGTCGCCGATGAGACCGTCCGCAAGGCATATGAGGCGATGGGGCTTATTCCCCGTGGCTAGCCGGAAGTGGCTGATTTCAACTATCTCGGCGCTCTTTTTCACCACTTTACTCGTCCCAGTTACCCATGCTGATGCACCCATCAAAGTTGCTATTGCCTATGAAGTTGGTGGTCGCGGTGATCATGCAGCAAACGATGCCGTTGCTATGGGTGTGGATCTTGTGAAGATCAATTTGAAACTGACCTCGCTAATTGTTCGCGAGATGGTGACTGATGGCACGGAGAAAGATCGTTCGAGACGGTTACGTTTTCTAGCGACCGCGGGATATTCAACAATTATTGCGGTGGGTGCTGGGTATGAGCAATCAGTCCGAACAGTGAGCCAGGAATTCCCAGAGACTACTTTTGCAATTATCGATGATGGAAATATTCCGAATCTCAATGTCGAATCACTAATCTTTGATTCACAGCAGGGTGCTTACCTTGCCGGTGTCCTAGCGGCGAGTGCTTCGAAGAGTAACAAGGTTGGTTTTCTTGGTGATGTCGCCTTCGCTTCTTCACCCGCTCAAGGTGCAGCATTTATTCAAGGTGCGAAGTCGGTAAAGCCAAAGATCTCGGCGACAATAACAATTCCCTTGGAAAAATCTCCGGCTAGCGCTCTTGCGCTAATGCACTTCTCTGGTATTGATGTTGTTTACTCTAATTGGAGTCAAAACTCGTCGCTGCTGGATTCGGTCCTTGCTCTTAATACCAAGAAGAGTCCGCTCAAACTTATCGGTGTCTTGCCGGATCAATATTGGTTGCAATCATCGCGCTCACTTGCCGTATTGATTGGTGCCTTTACCAAGCATTTTGAGAGTGCTACGTATGATGCAATTGCTTATGCAATTAAAGGGCAGAACCTGGGTGATGTGCTGCAAGAGAACCCCAATGTCTTTGGTAAGAGATACACCGTAAAAGATGGCGGGATTGGGATTGCGCTGGTTGGTACCGGTCAGCTTTATTCAGCGGTGATTAATTCGGTAAGTTCGGCCCTGAGAGCGGGCAAGATTAAAATTGCCTCGTTCTGAGGTGCAGAAAGTTCGATATAACACTTTACCTTTGGCTCGGTCCCGCTCGGACGGATAATCACACGTAGCGATGGCCCAAACCAGTATCGCAGGCCGTTGGTAGCGGGTAGGCCATCGCTTGGAATAGCCAAATCATCGACCTTCGTGAGTGCTCGACCACCGATATCTGACGGTGGGTTCTGACGTAACCGTGCGAGCTTTGCGTCGATCTGGGCTAGATCAGTGACTCGAATTGAGATTTGTTCATTCGCATAATATCCATAGGTATCCCAGATCTCATTCAAATAATCGGTAACGGTGCGTCCGGCTGTCTTTAATTCGGCGCAACATTGCACAATTAAGAGCGCGGCGGATATTCCATCTTTATCATTCACCCGCTCTGGGTCGACGCAGTAACCCAACGCCTCTTCATAGCCATAACGAAGCTCAGGGATCTTGGCGAGCCATTTAAATCCAGTAAGTGTCTCTACAAATTTGATACCGTGGTGATCAGCAATCTTCTTTAAGATCGAGGATGAGACGATCGTGTTTGCAAAGACTTTGCCTGCCGTTGATTCTGGCATCTCGGTCGCGATGTAGTATCCTAAAATTGCACCAACTTCATCACCTCGCAGCGTGCGCCAACCACGTGTTGGATCATTCACTGCAACGGCGCAGCGATCGGCATCGGGATCGTTGGCAATGACGAGATCAGCGTCGATTTTCTTTGCAAGTTCGATTGATAGATCCATCGCACCTGGCTCTTCTGGATTTGGAAATACCACGGTGGGGAAGTCTGGATCAGGTAGGCGTTGTTCTGGTACAAAATTAAGATCAGCAAATCCGGCGGCCTTGAAAACCGCTTCGATACTCTCACTTCCGACGCCATGCATGGCGCTGTAGACAACTTTTAGTGGCTGGTGAGAGCCAGCTAGCGCAGCGGTCTTTGCGACATAGCCATCAAATACCTCATCATCGAGAACGACCCAGCCAGTCTTCTTTGGCGCAAGCGTGTGGATTTTTGCGATCTCAGTTGCAATCTCGATATCTGCGGGTGAGACTATCTGCGACCCAAAATACCGAACACCAGCCACGATCCCGCCGAGATAGACCTTGTAACCATTATCTGCTGCTGGATTATGGCTCGCTGTGACCATGATTCCAACGTGAGCATCGAGAGCTTGGGTGGCATAGGCCAAAATTGGTGTCGCCATTGGGCGAGGTAATACGAAGACTTCCATTCCAGCACCTGTCAGTACCTCAGCACTTTCGCGCGTAAATTCTTCTGACCCATGACGAGCATCGCGGCCAATAACAACTCGTCTCATGCCGCGGGCGCTCATATATGCCGCAATACCGGCGGCGGCGCGATGAACAACAGCGCGATTCATGCACGACGGTCCTGGTCCTACGGGACCACGCAAACCAGCGGTACCAAATTGTAGGAAGCCGTTGAAGCAGCGTCGAAGTTCGACTTCATTCTCATCATCGAGCCATTTCTGAAGTAAGGCGGCATCTTCTGGTGATGGATCGAGGGCAATCCAATTCACTACTGCGGTAACGAGTGAACTGTCTAAACTCACAATTGTGGCAAGACTCGGCTCAACAAATCACCCATGCGACCCGCTGCCGCTTTACCAGCTGCGATAACTTCTTCATGGCTTAACTTCTCACCAGTTACTCCTGCGGCAGCATTTGTGACGAGTGAGATACCAAGTACTTCGGCACCGAGCGCGTGGGCTGCAATCGCTTCTGGAACGGTGGACATTCCGACGAGATCAGCACCGAGTGTGCGCAGTGCGATAATTTCAGCAGGTGTTTCATATGCGGGTCCGCGCCAATGGACATAGACGCCCTCGACGAGTGTTGGATCAGCGCTCTTAACGAGTTCGCGAATTCGCTTGCTATAGAGATCGGTCAGGTCTACAAAGTTAGCGCCAATTAATGGGCTGACACCGGTCATCGAGATATGGTCCCGAATAATTACCGGTTGTCCGACCTGATAATCTCGATTGATTCCACCACAAGCATTTGTTAAAACGACAACTTTGCAACCAGCCTTTACCGCTGTGCGAACGCCATGAACAACGGGTTCGATCCCGTGACCTTCATATAAGTGAGTGCGGCCAAGAAAGACCAGGGCGTGAATCGGGCCAGCCGGTGAGGCGAGATCGTATGATCTAATCACACCGCCATGCCCAACAACTGATGGCGCTAAGAAGCCAGGAAGATCTGTCGCCGGGAATTCGTGGGTCGCATTACCCAGTGAATCTGCCGCAGATATCCAGCCCGACCCCATCACAAGTGCGACGTGATGTGAACTCTTGCCGGTGATCTCGGCTAATGTGCGCGCCGCGGCTTCAGCGGTTCCGATCGGGTCTTGATAAAGATCACTCATACCAGCAATTTACTCTGCATCCTCGATTAGACACAACGTTGCCCCGCTGGCGACAGTTTGGCCGACGGTGACCGAGAGTTTTTCTATGACACCATCGCGTTGGGCGATAAGTGGCTGCTCCATCTTCATCGCTTCAAGAACGAGAATGAGATCTCCAGCCTTAACCCGTTCGCCATTTGCTCTGAGAATCTTGACGACCGTACCTTGCATCGGTGAATTCAAGGTATTTCCAGAGTTGGCACTTACGACATTTGATCTGATCTTGTGGCGACGATGCTGCTCTTGCTCGGAGTGGACAACGACTTCAAAGCGCTTGCCATTCACTTCGGTCACAATCTTTTGTTCAGTTACCTTTGTCGCTGCCACCCCCGCCTTATACGAGAAGGCTGGAATCTGATTATCAAATTCATTTTCGATATAGCTGGTGTAGACCTTAAAATCTTTAACAAAATTTGGATCTTCTACGATCGCGCGATGGAAGGGCAGTGCTGTTGCGAGTCCACCGATATCGAACTCTGCGAGCGCCCGCCGGGCACGCGAGATCGCCTCGTCTCGGGTCGATCCCGTCACGATCAACTTGGCGAGTAACGAATCAAAGTGTGAACCGACAGTATGTCCATAATCAAAGCCAGCGTCGATGCGAACACCAGGACCAGATGGGACTTCCCAATGGGTAATCGTGCCAAGTGAGGGCAAGAAGCCGTTGCCTGGATCTTCACCATTAATACGGAACTCGATCGAGTGGCCACGAATAATCGGATCGATCGGGCTAATGGCCTCACCGGCTGCAATGCGGAACTGTTCGCGGACAAGATCAATTCCAGTTACCTCTTCAGATACTGGGTGCTCTACCTGCAATCGAGTATTTACCTCAAGGAAAGAGATCGTTCCATCTGCTCCGATTAAGAATTCGCATGTTCCGGCGCCGACATATCCAGCCCGTTTCATGATCGCTTTACTTGATTCGTAGAGTTGTTCTTGTTGAGCTGGCGTTAAGAATGGCGCCGGGGCTTCTTCAACAAGTTTTTGATGGCGACGTTGTAATGAGCAGTCGCGGGTAGAGACAACGACAGCGTTACCGTGGCTATCAATAAGCACCTGAGTTTCGACGTGACGCGGCTTATCGAGATAACGCTCGACAAAACATTCCCCTCGTCCAAAGCCGGTGATCGCTTCACGAACCGCTGATGCAAAGAGTTCTGGAATCTCCTCCATGGTGTGAGCAATCTTGAGGCCACGACCACCCCCGCCATGTGCTGCTTTGATTGCTACAGGCAGACCATGTACTTTTGCAAAATCGATAATCTCTTGTGGGTCGTCAACTGGATCACTCGTGCCAGCAACGAGTGGTGCACCGACTTCGGCGGCAATCTTGCGAGCTGAAACTTTGTCACCCAATAACCGAATCGCTTCAGGGGATGGTCCAATCCAGATCAATCCAGCATCGATAACTTTTTGGGCGAAATCGGCATTTTCAGAGAGAAATCCATAACCTGGATGAACTGCATCGGCACCCGAGCTCTTTGCCAGGCCAATAATCTTTCCTTGATCAAGATAACTATCGGCAGCAGATAACCCGTGGAGTGCGAAGGCTTCATCAGCAATTGCGACGTGAAGGGCGTTTCGGTCTTCATCCGAGTAGATGGCAATCGATTTAATGCCGTGATCGCGGCAGGCCCGCGAAATACGTACTGCGATTTCACCGCGATTAGCAATGAGTACTGCCGAGATCTTCTTCAGAGCGGTCATAGTAGGTCGCCCCATTCCAGACCAAGGTTGATAATAATTTTACGTAAGGTCGGTAGTGAGAGCCCAATTATTCCGCTCGGATCGCCATCAATATGTGAGATAAATGGCGCAGAGTGGCCATCGAGTGTGAAGCCACCAGCGACCTGAAGTGGTTCATCAGTATTGACATATTCTTCGACTTCGCGATCGGTCATCTGAACAAAGGTAACTTTTGATGTTGAGATATCTGATACTTCAAGATCTTGCGCAGTATCGATAACGCTGTGGCCGGTGTGGAGATACCCACTCTTACCTCGCATTAATTTGGCGCGAGCAATTGCCGCATCACGGGTGAGAGGTTTGCCAAGGTTTTCACCGTCGAATTCAAAGGTCGAGTCGCAGCCAATTACCAGTGCATTTGCCCCAACTGGGTGAGAGTTACGCACCGTATGCGCCTTCATAATTGCCAATGCGATGACCATTTCGGATGGCTTCAGCGCCAAGAGATCGGGCTCTTCTTCGTTGACACCACTGACCAGAATCTCGGCGTTAATACCTACGGATTCTAAGAGGCGCTTACGCGATGGCGATGCCGATGCAAGAATAATTCGACGCTTACTCATTGTGGCGTTGTACCCCACTTGCGCGGAAGTGAGTTAGCTACCTTCAAGCGCGCCCATGAGGTGCGGTACTTCTTCTCTGGGTTTTCTTGCTTCGCAATCTCGCGGATTGCGCGAGATATCGCCACGTACTCTTCCCGCGTTGGGTCGCCACTAACGATTGTGAGGCGTTTACCGTGCAGCATTACAGCGGAATGTTTCCATGTTTACGGGTCGGTAGATCTACCCGCTTATTGCGTAACGCGCGAAGCGCCAAAGTTATCTGACGACGAGTCTGGTGTGGTTCGATGACTGCATCGATCAGGCCCTTCTCGGCTGCAATATCAGGATTCAAAAGTTCATCCTCGTATTTCTTGATCAAGGTGGCGGCAACGGATGGATCAGCAGCGATCTCGCGACGGTGCAAGACATTGACCGCCCCTTGTGCCCCCATGACTGCAATCTGGGCAGTTGGCCAGGCAAGGTTGATATCTGCACCAAGTTGCTTCGATCCCATCACGATATAGGCACCGCCATATGCCTTGCGCGTGATGACGGTTATAAGTGGAATAGAAGCTTCGCCATATGCATAAATTAATTTCGCCCCGCGGCGGATAATGCCATCCCACTCTTGCTCAGTTCCGGGCAAAAATCCTGGCACATCAACAAGGGTGATGATGGGGATGCCGAATGCGTCACAGAGGCGGAGAAAGCGCGCCGCTTTTTCGGAGGCATCGATATCGAGCGTGCCGGCAAGTTGTGACGGCTGGTTCGCGATAATTCCTACCGATCGTCCCTCGATTCGGCCAAAGCCGACGAGAATATTTGGTGCAAAGAGTGCGTGGACTTCTAGGAAGTCACCCTCATCCAAGAGCGTCTCAACCAGAATTCTCATGTCATAAGGCTTATTGGAATTATCTGGGACGAGTGAATCCAGTGCGCGATCAGCGGGTGAGAAATCCATGGACTCGGTCGCCTGGAAAACTGGTGCATCATCCAAATTATTGGATGGCAAGAATGAGAGCAGCGCCTTCACATAATCGAGGGCATCATCTTCGTTATCGGCGAGGTAATGAGAATTTCCAGTCTTAGCGCTATGAGTAAGTCCGCCACCTAACTCTTCCATCGCAACTTCTTCACCAGTGACAGCCTTGATGACATCTGGGCCGGTAATAAACATATGCGAGGTTTTATTCACCATGATGACAAAGTCGGTGAGCGCAGGTGAGTAGACAGCTCCGCCAGCGGATGGACCCATGATGACCGAGATCTGCGGGATCACTCCTGATGAGCGAACATTGCGTTTAAAGATCTCGCCATATTGGCTGAGTGCAACAACGCCCTCTTGAATGCGCGCACCACCCGAATCGTTAAGGCCGATGAGAGGCACACCACTCTTCAATGCAAAATCCATTACCTTAACAATTTTGCGACCAGTCATTTCACCAAGGCTGCCACCCTTGACGAGAAAATCTTGGGAGTAGAGCGCAACGGTGCGGTTATCTACCGTCGCATAACCGGTGATGACACCATCTTGGATTTGCTGATCGAATTCTATAAATGAGCCATCGTCAACGAGTTGATCAATTCGTTCGCGTGCTGTCTTCTTACCTTCTGCACGGCGTTTTTCTACTCTCTCGTCAGTCACGGTTGTAGGGTACTACGGTGGAGCTAATTCAATCGAGTATCGATTACGCGTTGGGCGAGGGCTACTGGTCAGTAAAAGTACTTGGAGAGATTGATTCAACCCAGAGCGTATTGAAAGCATCAACACCACGACATGGCGATGTAATTGTTGCCGAATATCAAAGTGCCGGCCGAGGCCGACTTGATCGAAAATTTGAATCTCAGATCGGTACTGGTCTGCTCTTCTCAGCATTTGTGCAACCGAAGCGTAATAAAGCAGATTGGGGATTTATCCCATTACTCATCGGACTATCTGTTGCCGAAGTATTAGGAATCGAATTCTTTACTAAGTGGCCCAATGATATTTTGAGTGACTTAGGAAAAGTTGGTGGCATCCTCTGCGAGACGTATGGCGAAGGAGTTTTGATTGGGATCGGTATTAACGTTTCAACGACCCAAGAACAATTACCTGTTCCCACTGCTACTTCAATTTTTTTAACGACTGGCAGTGCCCCAGATCGCAACGTTTTACTCTCAGCTATCTTGCGTGAGATCGCCTTCAATCTTGAGCAATGGCAGGATGGTGAGGAATTAATCGAAGATTATCTAGATTCGAGCGCAACTATCGGTAAGCAAGTCTCGGTTGACCTGCCTGATGGGAGCACCATGGTGGGCACTGCTACTGGTATCTCCATGAGCGGAGAGCTGATGCTTGATTCTGGTGTGATTATTAGTGTCGGTGACATTCTCCATCTATCGTTAAACTAACGATGTGAGTTTTCCTAAAGTTGGCGTAATTGGCGCAGGTCAGCTTGCGCGGATGATGGTGGCGCCAGCGACAGAGCTTGGTATTAATCTCACCCTCTTTGCGGCTAGTCCAAATGATTCAGCGGCTCAGGTCGCCAACTTTGTCATAGGTGATTTCAGCGATTCGAAGGCAGTTTTGGAATTTGCCAAGGGGTGCGATGTCGTCACATTCGAACATGAACAAGTTCCACAATCAGTCATACGCACTCTGGAAGCCAATGGAATTCGGGTCTATCCACGTTCTGATTCCTTTATATATTCGCAAGATAAATTAGCGATGCGCGAGAAGATGGTCGAGCTTGGGCTTCCAAATCCCCGCTTTGAAAAATATACAGGTGGCACAACGAATTTAGACTTTCCGTTAATCGCGAAGGCACCATCTGGTGGTTACGACGGACGTGGAGTATGGGTTGTCAATTCGCCAGAAGAATTGGCAGCTTTACCGACACCACTCCTTCTTGAGGAGAAGTTAGATTTCACTCGCGAAATTGCGATCATGGTAGCTCGGTCACCACACGGGCAGGCTGCTACCTGGTCTCCAACATGGACCATTCAACGAGATGGAATCTGCACAACAACTGTCACGCCGGTCCCAGAACTCAGTGACGAACTTGCAATTGCCGCCACCAGCGCCGCCCTCACTATCGCACAAGGAATAAATCTTGTAGGAGTCATGGCGGTGGAATTATTTCTTGTTGGTGATGAATTCATTATTAATGAGTTGGCGCTGCGCCCCCATAATTCTGGACATTGGACGATAGAGGGATCAAAGACCTCACAATTTGAGCAACACTTACGCGCGATCTTGGATTTGCCACTTGGCGATACCACTCGCACCAGCGATTGGGCGGTGATGGGAAATATCTTGGGTGGCCAGAAGAGCGATATGTATCGCCCCTATCTCCATCTGATGGCACGTACACCAGGCCTTAAGTTCCATCATTATCGGAAAGAGGTAAAGCCAGGCCGGAAAATTGGTCATGTAACACTCTTGGGTAATGGAGATGATCTCGTAGAATTAATACAGGAAGTTGACCATGCAGTTGATTATCTGAGTGGAGTGATCGATGAGTAAGCCAGTAGCGATTGTTATGGGATCAGATTCAGATTGGCCGATTATGCAGGAAGCGGCAGCGATCTTGGATGAGTGCGGGATTGAGTATGAAGCGAACGTTATTAGCGCCCATCGCACACCCGATGAGATGCTCGACTTTGCACACTCGGCAGTTAGTTCAGGTTTTAAGGTGATTATCGCTGGTGCTGGTGGAGCGGCTCACCTACCAGGAATGATCGCAGCTGCAACGACGCTTCCCGTTATTGGCGTTCCAGTTCCACTCAAATATCTCGATGGCATGGATGCACTTTTATCAATGGTACAGATGCCCGCTGGAATACCTGTCGCAACAGTGGGTATTGGAAACGCAAAGAATGCTGGCCTGCTTGCCGCACGAATTCTCGGAACATCTGATGTGGGAATTGCAGTGAAGGTAGCTGGTCTGATGGAACAGGCTCGAGTTGAATCACTCCAAAAGGGTCAAGCACTGAAAGGTAAGCGCAACCAGAGAACTGGTTTTTAATTTCGCTACTTATGAATAGCTGCGAGGTTAGATTAGGCTAATTTTTTATTTGGATTAAGAATATTTTTTGGATCAAAGATTGCCTTGATAGAACGTTGTAGTTCAATAACTTTTGGATCAATCTCTTGGGCAACGAGTGAACGTTTAATCAATCCGATGCCATGTTCACCGCTCGTTGTTCCACCGAGGGCTTGAGCGGTCAGCACAATCTCATTAAAGGCTTTCAGGGCGCGCTGTGCTGCGCCATCATCGCCATGTGGATAGACGATGGTTGGGTGAAGATTTCCATCACCGGCATGGCCAAAGACAGCGATTGTGAGGTCATGCGCCGCTGCGATCTTCTCGACCGCAAGAACCAGGTCAGCAATTTTACTTAACGGAACTGCAACATCATCGAGCAAGGTCATTCCCATACGTTCGAGCGCAGGATATGCAAGTTTGCGTAGTGCGATCAGATCGGCGCTGTCGGCTGGGTCATCAGAGAAGATGGCATCGATTGCTCCCATGGCGCTGCAGATCGCAACCGCTTCTGAGAGATCAGAACCATCATCGACCTGCATTAATAAGACTGAGCCGACCGATTCAAAGCCCAATGGCTTCCAAGCCTCGACCGCCCGAATCGTGGTCTGGTCCACGATTTCAAGCATAGATGGTGAAAATTTAAGGAGTTCGGTGCTGGCGCGCGCCGCCTCGGTGATCTCAGAAAATGTTGCTACCAGGGTTGATGGGCTTTTTGGACGAATGGCAAGAGAGACGGTCAACTCTGCAATAACACCGAGTGTTCCTTCTGAGCCGATCATCAAATGCGCGAGATCGAGAGTAGTAACAGCTTTCTTTGTTGCGCTCCCAAGTTTGACGATCTCACCGTCAGCAAGAACGACGGTCATCGCCCGGATATGTTGGGAGGTCACGCCATATTTGACGCAACACATTCCACCAGCATTAGTCGCAGCATTTCCACCGATCGTGGACCACTCTCGACTCGCTGGATCGGGAAGATAGGCCAATCCAAATTCTTGGGCAGCCTTATCTAGATCTAGGTTGATGACACCTGCCTGAACTCGTGCGATCATATTTCGTGGATCAATCTCGATAATTTCAGCCATTTTTTCAAGGGCGAGCACGATTGAATCAGCTGTTGAATTAGCTCCACCAGCAAGGCCAGAGCCACCACCGCGAGTAACAACTGGGATCGAATGCGAGTGAGCAAATTTTAGTAACTGCGAAATTGTTTCAATATCGCGAGCAATGACGACGGCTAGAGGTGGGGACGATTCAGCGAATGGTGCTTGATCACGCGAGTAAGCGGCGGTAATTGCCGGATCGGTGATGATGGAGACATCAGCACCCAAGGATTTCTGTAGCTCGGTTAGCACGAGGCTACCGACTACGATCTCACTTCTCATAATGGGATTCTACTTATTTGTATCAGAGCGGCCAAGGGCGCGCACATGCCAACCGGCGGCCTGCCATGCGCTTCGATCAAGTGCGTTGCGACCGTCAATCAAGATCGGCCGCTTTACTAGGCCCTTCACCACAACGGGATCTAATTCGCGGTAAATCTTCCACTCGGTGAGATGAAGAACGATCTCGGCATCCTTCAAGCACTCTTCAATATTTTCGGTAAAGGTGAGTGCCGGGAAGCGGTTAGAAGCGGGGACCGTCGCCTTGGGATCGTGTACGACAACATTGGCACCCGCGGCATGGATCTGCACCGCAATATCGAGCGCCGGCGAATCACGGACATCATCACTATCGGGCTTAAAAGCTGCTCCCAGTACTGCGACTTTCTTTCCAAGTAAATCTTCAGCAAGATCTTTGCGAACTAAGTCGATGACGCGTTGGCGAGCACGAAGATTGATCGAATCGATCTCACGTAAGAATTCGAGCGCCTGTCGTGCCCCAAGTTCTTCAGCGCGTGCCATAAATGCACGAATATCTTTAGGAAGGCAGCCGCCACCAAATCCGATTCCAGCCTGCAAGAAACGTCCACCGATGCGAGGGTCATAACCAATCGCTTTGGCTAGCACAGTGACATCACCGCCCGCTGCTTCGCAGATTTCGGCCATCGCGTTAATAAAAGAGATCTTTGTGGCTAAGAATGAATTTGCTGCAACTTTGACGAGTTCAGAAGTTGGTAGATCCGCACGTACCCACGGTGTGCCGGCTTCAAGGTTCTTGGCATAGACCTCTTTAAGGATATCTTCGGCCCGATCATTGGTAACACCGACAACCAATCGATTTGGGTTGAGCGTGTCATCGACAGCAAAACCCTCGCGCAAAAATTCTGGGTTCCAAGCGAGATCGGCAGCAGGGTTAATTTCGAGCAACCGGTCACGTAATCGCGCAGCAGTTCCCACTGGGACAGTGGACTTGCCAACAATAAGTGAGCCAGCTTTGGCGATCGGTGCGATTGCTTCGAGCGCGCTATCAACGTAGGTCATATCGGCGGCGAGACCATCTTTGACTTGGGGAGTTCCGACACAGATAAAGTGCACATCGGCTGCTTTTATTGAGGCAAAGTCGGTGGTAAATGTGAGGCGACCAGTTGCGATTTCTTGGGCTAAAAGTTCTTCAAGATCGGGTTCGAAGAATGGCACCTTGCCCTGTTGGAGCGCCACCACCTTCGATGCATCAGTATCAACTCCAACTACCTCAAAACCGAGCGAAGATAGGCAGGCGGCATGAGTTGCACCGAGATATCCGGTGCCAATCACAGAGATTTTGAGTGCCATTACCGAGATAGTACTGCCCCGAAACGGTACGGTGGGTATCTATGCAGCCGGGTGTCAGCGTTGTCTTACCGATTCTCAATGAGGAGCGGTTTTTAGTGGACGCTATTTCGACAATCTTGGCGCAGGAGTACGGCGGTGAGCTCGAGGTGATCTTGGCTCTTGGTCCTTCGCTAGATCGCACCAATGAAATTGCCCAGCAGTTACATGATAAAGATTCACGTGTTGTTCTTATTGCAAATCCAACTGGTCGAACTGCTGCTGGATTGAATGCAGCAATCTCTGTCTCGCGCTTTGAGATCATCTGTCGTATCGATGGCCATGCCGAAATTTCAAAGAGGTATATCAGCGATGCAGTAGAGATCATGCAAACAAGCCAGGCGGTCAATGTCGGTGGCATCATGGCGGCAGTCGGTCACAGTAGTTTTGAGCACGCGGTTGCCCGTGCGATGCGCTCACCGATCGGAGTTGGGGGAGCCCGCTTTCATATCGGCGGAAGTGCTGGTCCGGCAGATACTGTTTATTTGGGTATTTTTAAGAAGGCAGCGCTCATCGCTGTTGGGGGATATGACGAACGTTTCATCCGCGCCCAAGATTGGGAGTTGAACTTTCGGTTGCGCGCTGCGGGGGGCACGATTTGGTTTGATCCACGCTTGGCTGTCATCTATCGGCCACGTCCGAATTTATCGGCGCTAGCAAAGCAGTACTTTGAATATGGCCGTTGGCGGCGTGCAGTTACGCGTCATCACACAGGAACGCTTAACGCTCGATATCTAGCTCCGCCGGTCGCAACAGTGATCATCGCCGCCTCCTTGTTGGCTGGGCTGGCGATTCACCCGCTCTTTTTCATTCCGGCCCTGACATATAGCTCTGCGATCGTCGCAAGTTCTATCGTGATCGGTAAGAATATGCGCGAGCGGGCCACCCTGCCGGTCGTTCTGGCCACCATGCATATCTCGTGGGGGATCGGCTTTATTTCATCGCCGTCGAATCTGGTGAAGGAAGAGTGAAAAAGTTTCTTATAGTGCTACTGCTCTCTCTCAATACCCTCTCCTCAACTGCGCATGCTGATGGTCTACCAGCTCGATTTATTATTACTGGATCAGGCTTTGGGCACGGCGTTGGTTTAAGCCAGATCGGCGCAGAGGGCCTGGCCCTTGAAGGAAAAAGCGCCAGCGATATCTTGGGCTATTACTTTCCGGGCACTCAGATCACCACATCCGCTATCAACCAAGAGATCCGGATCAACATTGCTCATCAATCTACGTATCAGGCAATGACCGGTACAAATCTCCAATTATTTAAGGGTGATCTTGCCTCCCCTGTCATAGCGGTTACACCAGGTGCGACTCTGAAGTTCGCTTCAGTCGGCAAAGTTATTTCACCCACCATCACTATGAAGGGTAGTCCTGCTCAAGTTATTCCTTCGGGCACACTTTTCACTCTGAAATGGGATGGCGTTATCAAAGTTGCTGGTCTCAACTTAAAGTATGGGTCAGTCGCGCTCCGTGCCGTCGCCGGCAAGATCGAGGTGACAACCACAATGAAACTCGACACTGAATATATTTATGGAATCAGCGAGATGAGTTCGGCCTGGCCGACCGCGGCAATTCAAGCGCAGGCGATCGCATCTCGTACATACGGACTTTCACGCATCGCAGTGATTCGGAAAGATTGTGATTGCAATGTTTACAGCACTATCTATGACCAGAACTTTATTGGCTTTTCAAAGGAGTCAGAGCCAACGGCTGGCCTACTCTGGAAATCGGCGGTCGATGCCACCTCTAGCATGAGCATCACATATAACGGTGCGCCGATCAGCGTCTACTTCTTTTCATCAAGTGGCGGAACAACCCAACGCAGTGAAGATGTCTGGGGGAGTTCGTTTCCTTACCTCACAAATGTTGCCGATCCTTACTCCTTGGATATTCTCTTAAATCCGACATATTCTCATTGGCAGCGCGTTATCAATCAGAAGGATATGAGCGCGGCTTTTGGTCTGACGGATGTAGCAACACTGGTCGCAGAAACTCGTACTGTGACAAATAGTGTTGTGACACTTACAGCGCTCTCAACCGCAGGCGTGAAGTCAACCTTGGCGGTCGGAGTATTTAAATCAAAGCTAAAGATTCCAGCCTCGTGGTTTCAGATAAATTAATTTGCGTGCAGGATTGAGTTGAGCCCATCCCATTGCCCGGTCTTAGGTAAAGCTTCTAGCGCACCCGACTGTGAGTTGCGTCGGAAGATTAAATTATTAGCCCCAGTAAGTTCGCGCGCCTTCACTACTGTTCCATCAGGGAGTGAAACCTTTGACCCAGCAGTGATGTAGACACCAGATTCAACGATGCAATCATCACCAAGTGAGATTCCGACGCCAGAGTTAGCACCGAGCAACGAGCGCTCTCCGATTGAGATGACTTCTTTTCCGCCGCCACTGAGTGTTCCCATGATTGAGGCGCCGCCACCGATATCACTTCCATCTCCAACTACTACTCCGGCACTGATGCGACCCTCGACCATCGACTTACCGAGTGTGCCAGCATTGAAGTTAACGAAACCTTCGTGCATCACCGTTGTTCCCGAGGCGAGATGTGCACCGAGTCGGACGCGATCTGCATCCGCAATTCGAACCCCATCAGGAATTACATAATCAACCATTCGTGGAAATTTATCTACCCCAATGACGGTGAGATTCCCATACGTTGCACGAAGTCGGGCAGCGGTTGCTGGAAAGTCAACGAGTGAGCAAGGTCCAGCCGATGTCCACACGACATTAGTGAGCAGACCAAAGAGGCCATCGAGGTTTTGGCCATGTGGCTTAACGACCCGATGCGAAAGTAAATGCAGGCGCAGGTAAGCATCTTCAGCGCTCTTCGGTGCATCAGCGAGAGTGATTTCGCAATCAATAATCTTCTTGGTGATACCACGGACTACATCCGGTGCAAGATAGGCGCTGCGATCTGGCGCACTCGACGCTGCAAGTGAACCAAACCCCAATGTGAGATACCAGGTATCAAGGAGATCACCATTTGCGGCAATCGTTGCGACGCCGTACCCGTATGCCGTATCTCCTGAACTCATATCCGAAACCTACCAAATTGACCCCGCGCTCGGTTGGCGTAGGAGAGTTGCTACAGTAGTAAGCATGAAGATCTCGGTTTACTGCTCTTCCGCACCAGATATTGATCCAGCTTTGATCGACTTTGCTTATGAACTCGGTAAGGGCATCGCGCTCGCCGGTCATGATCTCGTCTGGGGTGGAGCAAAGGTCTCGATGATGGGTGCCGTTGCGCGCGGTGCTCGAGATAATGGCGCACAAACAATTGGCGTTATTCCGCGCGCACTTGTCGATCGCGAAATTCAAGATCCGCAAGCAACAGTGCTGCATCTCGTCGATACGATGCGCGAACGTAAAGCGATGATCGAAGAACTCGCGGATGGCTTTATCGCGCTACCTGGCGGTATTGGAACGCTGGAAGAGTTCTTTGAAATCTGGGTCGGTCGATATCTTGCCTTTCACGCCAAGCCGATCGCAATCCTCGACCCAGTCAACGCCTATGGTCCATTGAAGAGCGCGCTCGATCATTTAGCGACGCAGAAGTTGTTGAAGAGCGGTCAAATTGAACTTGTTTCCTGGACTACTCAGGTCGATGAGGCACTTTTGGCTCTCACCCGCTAGTAATCTGAGCCCGTGTCAGAACCAAGCTCTAACTCCGAGGAGACGCTAGAAGGGCTGCTCAAGGGGTTGCCCGAGGAGGAGCGATTTATTCTGACCCTTCACTACAGTAAAGCGAGAACAAGTCAAGAGATCGCCACTGCGCTCGGCGTCCCAATTCGCGCCGTTGAGTCGGTCATTGCCAGTGGTAAAGCGCGGATTCTGGGCGCAATTACAAATAATTAAGCGCACACTCCTCATTCCCCGAATTCCTCGATTTCCTCTGTCACCTATAGGTACGAGATACTTCTCCTATGGCAGCGATGAAACCCCGCACTGGTGATGGTCCGATGGAAGTCACAAAGGAAGCTCGCAGCATGGTGATGCGGATCCCACTTGAAGGCGGAGGACGCCTCGTGGTCGAACTCAATATCGAAGAAGCTACAAATCTCGGTAATGTGCTTCAAGCCGCAGTAGCACTCGTTAAGAAGTAATTTTCTATAAGGTCGGGGTGTGAAGACCACAACCCCACCGCACCTCTCACTCTGCACCTCCCCGCTTCTGAGCTTTGCGGGCTTCGATGTCGTAGCGTTGGGCCTTTCAGGTGGCGAGAGTGGCGCAACGTTAATCGTCAACGAGGTCAGCGAACTCGCACTTACCGTCTTTGGAATTGAGCTCGCGGCAATTTTGGATCAGTGGCCAGATTTCAAGGCGGGTGCTGGTGAACTTATTGAGATCCCGGTTCATATTGGATCGGTAAAACGTCTCTATCTCGTTGGAACAGGTTCGCTCACCGCCGCAGATTTTCGCAAAGCTGGCGTGGCGCTCGGGCGCAAGGTGAAAGGGAAAGCGCTCAAAGTCTGCAATGGAATTATTTCAGCGTCCGAGCATTCGGTTGTGCATCTCAATGCGCTCGCCCTCTCGCAATACCTCTGGAACGAGAAGACAAGTGAGAAGCCAAAGAGTTGTAGTTTTATTCACACTGGTGCGATCGCTGACGAGATCGCATATGCGACCGCACTCATCGCCGCGGTCTGGTTGGCGCGTGATCTCATCCATGAAACGTCAGCGGTGAAGGATCCTGCCTGGCTCGCAGCTCAGACAAAGCGCGCTGTAAAGCGAGTGAACTCACCGTCGGTTTCGGTAAAGGTACTTTCAGGCGCCGCGCTTAAAAAATTTGGTGGCCTGCAGGCTGTTGGCGGGTCACAACCGAGCCCAGGTCCACGTTTCGTTGAAGTTTCTTATGCTCCGCCAGGTTCTAGTAAGTGGCCTCATGTAGTGCTCGTGGGTAAGGGAATCACCTTTGATACCGGTGGTTACTCACTCAAGCGCGGGTGGGAGAACATGGCGCCGATGAAGACAGATATGTCTGGCGCTGCGATTGTGATGGCGACAACTCTGGCGATGGCGCAGGTGCAACCAAAGGTACGTGTAACAGCGCTCATGATGTGTGCCGCCAATCTGGTCTCAGGCAGTGCTCAACGCCCATCAGATGTAATCACTCAATATGGCGGAACGACGGTAGAGGTACTTGATACCGATGCCGAAGGCCGCCTCGTTCTAGCGGATGGCTTGGCCTATGCAGATTTGGAATTAGCCCCGGATTACCTCGTTGATATCGCCACCTTGACTGGCGCGGCTCGGTTTGGGCTCGGTCGCCACCATGCGGCGCTCTATTCGCGCGATAGTGAACTGGCAAAAGATTTCTATGAAGCCGGTGAGCGAATTGGCGATAGCGTCTGGCATATGCCATTAATTGATGATTACCTGGCTGCGTTGGATAGCGATATCGCTGATTATGCACATATCGATCGAAAGAATTTTGGCGCCGGTTCAATTACCGCTGCGCTCTTCCTTGAAAAATTTGTTGGCACGCGCCGTTGGGTTCACCTAGATATCGCCGGATCGGGTCGCTCTGAAGTTGATGCCGGCGAGAATCCAAAAGGCGGAACCGCATCAGGCGTTCGTTTACTTATCGATTGGATAAAGTCATTGTGACAACGATCGGCAATCGCGGAGATATGGCGGCATACTCTGAGAGTTATGTCCGTGAAGATATCTTTATGCAACAGGCCCGGGCCTATGGCGTTGAATGTGGAGCGAGCGATCCATCACCTGCCGTTGGCGGACTAATACAATTTGCTGCGAGTCAACTTAACGCAAAATCAGTTGTAGAAATTGGGACTGGTTCTGGCGTTAGTGGTTTGTGGCTCTTTCAAGGAATGTCGAGTGATGGGGTTTTAACATCGATCGATACCGAGCGAGAGTTATCGAGCGCCGCCCGAGAGAGTTTCGAGGAGGCCGGTATCCCAGCCCATCGATTTAGGTTAATCACCGGTGTTATCAACGATGTTGTCGGAAAACTTGCCGATGCTAATTACGATCTCGTTCTCATTCGTACTTCAGTTGATGTCATGGATTTGATCCAGGAGGCCTATCGGCTGCTTCGCCAGGGCGGCACCCTGTTGATCGATCATGCGCTGAGCGGCGGCAAGGTCGCGGATCCAACGCAACGTGATCTTGAGAGCATCTCACGCCGTGATGGTATCCGTGCGATAAAAGAAGATAGTCGTTGGCGTTCAACGCTATTGCCGCTTGGTGCAGGTGTGCTGATGGCCACAAAGTCGCGGTCATAAGTTACTTTTAAGATTCGCCTTATAGAATCTCGGCCATGAGCGATCAAGAGCTTCCGACCACTCCGACCACTTCGAGCGTTCCCCCTACCCCCAGCGCTATCCAGCCGTGGTGGATGTCGGGTTATGAGCAAGCAGCACCGAAGCAAGCCCGCTCAGTTGGTATCAGTATCCGCCTCGCGTTAGTGATGGCGCTTATCGCTGGTGGCGTTGGAGCAATCGTGGATCGAGCTCTCTCACTTCACAATAGCAATTTAGTTTCGACTCACTCAACGGTGCAACGCGCCCCTGACTCGATCGCCGGCATTGCCGCACGGGTATCGCCATCAGTTGTCTCTATCGATGCGCAGACAGCATCAGGTGGTGACACCGGTTCTGGTTTCTTTATTCAAAGCGATGGAACGATCCTGACAAATAATCACGTCGTTGAAGGCGCAGTAACGAGCGGAGGATCAATCACTGTCAATCTTGCAAATGGCAAGAGTTATCCAGCTCGCGTACTTGGCCGAGATGCTTCGTATGATCTTGCAGTATTAAAAATTGATGTTACTGATGCACCAGCACTACAACTGGGTGATTCAGATGCAATTCAAGTTGGAGATCCCGTTATTGCGATTGGTTCACCACTTGGCCTTGCAGGCACCGTGACCTCAGGAATTATCTCGGCTAAAAATCGCGCCGTAACCTCTGGTGGCGGAACTGGTGAGAGCTCATTTATCAATGCGCTGCAGACTGATGCCGCAATCAATCCTGGAAACTCTGGGGGACCACTCGTTAATATCAATGGCGCCGTAATCGGAGTGAATTCTGCGATCGCCTCTCTTGGTTCAAATTTTGCAAGCCAATCCGGTTCGATCGGGCTTGGCTTTGCGATACCTATTAAGCAAGCCCGGAAAACTGCCGAACAACTGATTAAGACCGGCAAGGCGACCTATCCACTGATCGGCGTCTCAGTCGATTCAACATATACCGGCACTGGTGCACGCATCACTACGGGTGCGAAGGCGATACTTGCCGGCGGGCCGGGCGAAAAAGCCGGTATGCGCGCGGGCGATATCATCACTGAATTTGACGGGCAAGCGATCAATAACGCCGATGAATTGATTGTCGCCATTCGTTCACATAACGTCGGAGATACCGTTACGGTGAAATTCCTCCGTGGATCGGTAGCGAAATCGGTCTCACTTACTCTCATTGCCAAGAAGTAAGGTAGGCGGAGTAGGCTCAGATCATGTTCAATATCGGTGCTGGTGAGTGGTTGTTGCTCGCCGTCCTGGGCGTTATTTTGGTGGGTCCCGACCGATTGCCCCACGTCGCGAGTGAAGCAGCACGATATGTGCGTCGCTTTAAAGAGTTAACGGCACAGGCAACGACCGAGCTACGTGAAAATTTGGGTCCAGGCTTCGAAGATCTCAACGTTTCAGATCTCAACCCAAAGAAATTTATTGCCAAGACTTTAAGTAGCGCTACTGAAAGTGCGATCCCAGTTGCTGAGCTACGCGAGATAGGCGAAATCGCCAAAAAGGCAAAGATTGATCCTGATCTTCTATGAGCCAAGATCTTGTAGAACGTATTCAACTCTCACTATCAAAGGTCTCAGACCCAGAACTGCATCGCTCGATCACCGATCTTGGGATGGTTGAATCTGTCGTAGTTCACGGATCCACTGCAGTTGTTAACATCCTGCTGACGATTTCAGCTTGCCCAATGCGCGATCGGTTAGATCGAGATGTACGCGGAGCGGTTTTGAGCGTCGATGGAATCACCACGATAGAGCTTACCTTCGGTGCGATGAATGAAGAGCAGCGTGACAATGTAAAGAAGCTAATGCGTGGTGGCCGTGAAAAGCGGATTCAATTTGCTGATCCATCGTCGCTCACCCGCATCATTGGTGTTGCTTCGGGCAAGGGTGGGGTAGGCAAATCATCTGTCACCGTCAATCTTGCTGTTGCTGCGGCTCGCAAAGGGCTAAAGGTTGGTCTCCTTGATGCCGATGTATATGGACACTCTGCCCCGCGGTTGATGGGCGTGCTGGGACAACGACCAACGGCGATCGATCAATTTTTTATTCCGGTTGAAAACTTTGGGGTCAAGATTGTCTCCATGGAAATGTTTAAACCAGAACGCTCTGATCCAATCGCCTATCGCGGCCCACTATTACATAAGGTCCTTGAACAGTTATTAAGTGATGCTTATTGGGGTGACCTTGATCTTCTTCTTCTCGATTTGCCGCCAGGTACCGGAGATATAGCTATCTCGCTCGGACAATTACTTCCTGCCTCAGAGATTCTTGTAGTCACAACACCGCAGGTCGCTGCTGCAGAAGTTGCCGAACGTGCCGGACGTATCGCCCATCAACTCAAGCAACACATTCTCGGTGTTGTTGAGAATATGAGTGATATTTCATGTCCACAGTGTGGCGAATTAATCTCAATCTTTGGTTCGGGTGGGGGCGCAGAGACTGCGGCTCGACTCTCAAAGCTGGTCGGTAGCGATATTAATCTGCTGGCTCAGATCCCATTTGATGCCGCATTGCGTGAGGGCGGAGATAATGGCGAACCCATCGTCCTTTCAAAGCCAGACGCCCCAGCGAGCCTCGCGATAGATGAACTCCTGGCAAAGTTATTGCTCCGTCCGCGCTCGTTAGTAGGAGTACCACTCACCCTTCACGCGTAGAATCACCCTATGAAAACGCCACCAGTGAGCACGCTCAATACGGTGGCGAAGCGGATCGTCGGTCGATCAGATAACGCGCTGACAAAGAAGTCGATTCGAGACTCTCTCGTTTCAGTCTCAGGTCTGATTGGTCGGCCAGTTCGGGATGAGAACGGTCGCGATATTGGCCGACTCGTCGATATCGTGGTGAGAAATGATGATGCGACCTATCCACCTGTATCGGGGTTGATCGTTAAGGTAGGTCAGCGCAAGTCATATATAAATGGCGCGAAGATTTCGATGCTCAATCACGATGAGATTCGAATCTCATCTTTGAAAATCAATCTTGAAGATTTCCAACGCCGCGATGGCGAATCATTGCTTGATGCCGATGTACTCGATCATCAAATTGTCGATGTTGATGGACTTCGAGTCGTGCGCTCATCCGATCTCTACCTGGCGATTCTTGATAAAGAGGTTCGACTCGTCGGCGTTGATATCTCATTCCGATCTTTTTTGCGCCGGTTGTTTCCTGGCTCGCTCAGTCGCCTACCGACACCGGATCATGTTGTGGATTGGTCGACGATTGCCTCTTTAACAAGTGGGACCGGTGTGGTTCGAACTGCGGGACAGCGCTCGAAACTTTCACAACTTCGCCCGGCGGATCTCGCCGATCTGCTAGAGGACTTGGCTGGCCGAGAACAGAGCGCTTTTGTGGATCTCTTAGACCCCAATCTCGCAGCCGATGCGCTGGAAGAGATGGAAGAAGACGATCTACAAGGTCTACTCCGCGGCCTTCCAGCTGAACGTGCGGCAGAGTTGCTAGCGCTGATGGAGCCTGATGAATCATCAGAGGTAATGCGTGATCTCGATGTCGAGCACCGAGATGCGATCCTTGCGATGATGGATAAGCCAACTGCAAAGGTGCTTCGCGAACTTATCTCATTCGATGAAAAAGTTGCTGGCGGAATGATGACTACGCACATGCTCGTGATAAGACAGAGCGATACCGTTGAAACTGCGATTAACCTGCTTGTGGCACATAAAGAACGTGATGTTGTCGATGGGGTCTTGGTGGTGGATTCTAAAGGCCGACTCGTTGATCATATCCAAACGATTGAACTTGTTGCGGCAAAATCAACTGCACTGATCGAAACTCTGATTGCTGCGCCATTTCCAACTGCGGTAAAGATTGATACTCCGCTCGAAGAAGTTATCGAAGAATTTTCAAATAACCGGGGATCATCGATCGTGGTTGTTGACGAAAAGGGTCGGCCAATCGGTCGGATTCTCGCCGATGACCTGATTGATGCCCTCACTGATAATGAAGGTCGCCCATGACGCTACCTACTGTGAAGCGTGCAAAAGGCGTGATCTCACCGAAGAAAATTCGGATAGCGGCGCTTCTTGGTGTCATGGGGCCAGGAGTACTCGCTGGGCTCTCTGATGATGATCCAGCTGGAATAACCACCTACTCACAATTGGGTGCGCATTACGGTTATCGATTGTTGTGGGTACTTCTCATCTCCACGATTGCTCTGGTCATCTTCCAAGATCTCGGGGCTCGAATTGGTGTAGTAACTCGACAGGGACTCTTGGGACTTGTGCGTCAAAAATACGGTGCTCGTTCTGGCATCTTGAGTGCTGGCGCGTTAGTGATTGCAAATATTGGAACCATGACCGCAGAATTCGCTGGTATCGCAGCAGCTGGCCAGCTCTTTGGGCTTTCACGGTACATAAGTGTTCCCATCGCAGCGCTCGTTGTCTCCGCGCTGGTGCTCCGTGGTTCTTTCGCTCGCGTCGAAAAAGTATTCTTCGCGCTCTGTACCGTTTTTCTCGCCTATGTCATTGCAGGATTTATGTCGCATCCACATTGGGGTGAGGCATTTAAAGGGCTCGTTATCCCATCCATGCCCATCAACCATGATGCAATTTATCTTGCTACCGCAACGCTCGGAACAACGCTTGCGCCATGGGGGCTGGCATTTATTCAGTCGTATGCGGTTGATAAGCGTCTCACCAAGGATGATCTAAAATTGCTCCGCGTGGATGTCTGGGCTGGTTCATTACTCACCGGTGTTATTGGCTTCTTCGTGATCGTCACCTGCGCTGCAACTCTGAACGCGCATGGCATCACAAACATCACAGATGCCTCGCAAGCGGCTGCCGCCCTTAAGCCACTCGCGGGAACTCTCGCAAAAGATATCTTTGCAATTGGACTTGTCGGAGCAGCTCTTTTGGCAGCGTCTATTCTTCCGCTCTCAACGGCTTACTCAATCAGTGATCTTACGGGTCGTCCCGCGGCACTTGATGACTCTTATCAAGAGGCACCGCTCTTTTACTCAACCTTTGGTTTCATCACTGTACTGGCTGCGGCACTTATCCTTATTCCAGGTGCACCACTCATTACTATTTTGATTGTCTCGCAGATCATCAATGCCGTGCTCTTACTTCCACTCTTGTTTTACATGTTTGGTATCTCACGCGACAAGCGGCTGATGGGTGAATTTACTGCTACCAAGGTTATGAGTTCCGTGTATGTGGTCATCATTGCTATCGTTGCAGTATGTGTTCTAGCGATGCTCTGGTTCACATTCTTCTAATACTTTCGCAGATTCATCGAGGTAGTGCATGAGTAAAGTTCACGACCATACTGCGCTTCCACAGGGCCGTGATATTCCAATTCTCTTACTTGGGATACTTGGTATCGGAACCTCTGGACCACTTATTGCAAAGAGTCTTATGCCGGTCCCAACTCTGATCTTCTGGCGAAACCTCACCGGCGCTCTGATCATGGCTCCCTTCGCCCTTCGCAAAGGTGAGTGGAAGAGCGCTACCGAACGTCGCGCGCTCAAAATTGCCGCACTTTCCGGTGTATTTCTCGCGCTCCATTTCATTGGCTTCTTTCTTGCGATGCGTTTTACGAGCGTCGCGGCTGGGACAGCTCTGACAGCCCTTCAACCAATATTTAGCGCAATCTACGTGCGCTACCGCGGTGGGCATATTGCACGCCTCTCACTTCTCGGAATGTTGATCGCCTTCGCTTCCGTATTCATCATTACTGGCGTTGATCTAAAACTCTCACTGCGAGCATTTGAAGGTGATATTTTTGCAATTATCTGTGCGCTACTTGCAGCCGGGTATGTGATGATTGGTTCAAGTGTTCAGCGGGATATATCAACATCGACATACACCAGCATCTGTTATGGCGTCTGCGCCCTCACAGTCTTGCCAGTCATCTTTCTCACTGGTTCAACTTTTACCGCATTCCCATTTTCTCAATGGCTCTTAGCCCTGCTTCTTGTGTTGGGCGCACAAATCTTGGGCCACACAATGTTTAATTTTTCACTGAAACGCCTATCACCAGTCGTTGTCTCGCTCATCGTTTTCTTCGAAGTTCCGGTCGCATCGATCTTCGCCTTCTTCTGGCTCCATCAAAAGCCAAGTGCGGGAATTATTCCTGGCGTTGTTGGAATTCTTATTGGCTGCTCGATCTTTGTCTTTGGGCGTAATTCCAAGTGAAGATCGATCTTCATACTCATTCCAACTTCAGTGATGGCACTGATCGCCCTGGTGAATTAATAAACAAGGCGCTCTCGCAAGGGATAACAACCTTGGCTCTTACCGATCACGACACCGTGAGTGGGTGGGATGAGGCAATCGAGTGGCTACGTCCTGGGCTTGACCTTGTTCTTGGCTCAGAGATTTCGTGCCAAACCGAGGATGGCATCAGCGTTCATATGCTTGGGTTGCTCTTTGATCGCGCTAACGAACCGTTGCAAGAGGCGCTCGCCCTCACTCGTGAAAACCGGTTGGGACGGATGGAGAGAATCATTGCCAGAATGAACGCGGCTGGTATCGAAATCTCGCTGGCGGAGGTACATGCCCAATTGAGTCCTGGTGCGACTCTTGGGCGTCCTCATCTAGCTGATGCGCTAGTTGCAAAGGGGCTGGCAAAGAACCGGGAAGAAGTTTTTGGGGATTGGCTGGCAAATAGTTCACCTTTTTATGTTGCTCACTATTCACCGACACCAGAGGTCGCGATCGCACTAATCAAAGCTGCTGGCGGCGTCTCGGTAATCGCACACCCGCTTGCCTCGCTCCGCGGACGAGTGGTGAGTATGGAAAGTTTTGATTCATATATCGCCGCGGGCCTTGATGGGATTGAGATTAAACATCGAGATCAGACACCTGAGCAGCAGCAATTACTCTATGAAATTGCTGCACACTCAGATTTAGCGATGACTGGCTCGAGTGATTATCACGGAAATGGCAAGATGAATGAGCTCGGTGAATTTACAACCGATCCACTCCAGTGGGAGAAGTTAGAGGAGCGAGCGAACGCCCGAAGGATTATCCGCGCTGGCTAGCGACCTTCGCGAGTACTAGCTTTGTAGTGAGGTAAAGCCAACTTTACGATTGGCAGCATTTCCTGCTTCAACGTATGCAATCTTGGAATGCGGCACAAGTATTTGTCGGCCTTTAGCGTCGGTGAACGAGAGCGCCTTTCCACTATCTAGGGCTTCCTTAACCTGGGCTATCACCTTTTCGATTGAGCTATCGATTTCGTAGCTGAGATCGACGCCGGTGTCAGCAATTCCGATGCGAAGGTCTGTTGTTGTCTTACTCTCTTTAGCCATGTCAGAACCTTAACCTGAAATTACTGGTTCTGCTTTGGGAAGCCACCGATACCTCGCCAGATCTGAGTAGCAACGAGTTCGACTGCGCGCTCTCGATCGAGCTTGCCATCGCGTTCGAGCCAATGGCGAGCCGCTGATTGTACATTTCCGATAATTCCGACGGCCAGCATCATTGATGCCTCTTTAGGTAATCCAGTATCGACAGAGATTACGGCAGAGAGCGCTGCAGCACAGTCATAGGTCATACGGGTGAGGCGTTGACGTACTTGAGGTTCAACGCTCATATCGCTCTCAAAGAGTAAGCGAAAGGCTTCACCTTCACGATTAATAAAATCAAAGTATGCGGCCGTTGTTGCGTGAACTCGATCCCAGTTATCTGTATGTGAGGCGATTGATTTTTGAATATCAAAGACGAGTGAGTCGATGTGCAGATCTAGCACCGCCAAGTAAAGATCGAGCTTTGATGGGAAATGTTGGTACAGGACTGGCTTACTTACATTGGCGCGATCAGCGATCTCATCCATTGCGGCTGAGTGATATCCGGCTTGGGTGAAGACTTCGAGTGCGGCCGATAATAGCTGTGCTCGACGTTCATCACGGGGGAGGCGGCCTTTGAGATCATTGGTCATAGCCTAAGGATACTTAAGGATACTTAAGGATAAAAGCGTGGGCGAGTAGTTGTTATCCTCTGCTTATGAGTAAAAAGAGTCTTTTACTGGTCCACGCCCACCCTGATGATGAAACGATCAATAATGGCGCGACCATGGCGATGTATGCCGCCGCTGGCTACTCAGTCACTCTTATAACCTGTACTCGTGGTGAAGAAGGTGAGATTTTAATCCCAGAGCTGGCCCATTTGGCGGCAGATAAAGATGATGGACTTGCACCGATTCGAGAAGCTGAGTTAGCAGATGCCATGAGTGCGCTTGGCATTATTGATCATCGTTTTCTTGGTGACCCGACCATTAAATATCGTGACAGCGGAATGATGGGAAGTGAATCTAACGAACGTCCTGATGTGTTTTGGAAGGCTGACATTGATTCAGCTGCACAGCGACTAGTGGAGATTATTCTTGAGGTGCGGCCCCAGGTACTGGTCACCTATGACGAGTTCGGTGGTTACGGACATCCCGATCATATTCAGGCACATCGCGTTGCGATGCGTGCCGCAGAACTAGCTGCTCCGCAATGGGATATCCAAAAAATCTATTGGAACACTATGCCAAAATCAGTTATTCAGCGCGGGATTGATGCGATGAAGGCTGCTGGTTCAGATTTTATGGGCGTAGAGAGTGCTGATGATCTGCCCTTTGCAAAAGATGATGATGTAGTCACGACTGCAATTGATGGAAATAAATTTGTCGCACAGAAGATGAAGGCGATGGCCTCACACCCGACTCAGATTGCACTCGACGGCCCATTCTTCGCCCTATCAAATAACGTTGGGCTTGATGTCTGGGGGAACGAGTACTACACATTGGTGAAGGGTCTGACCGCTGGTGAATTAACGACTGAAGGTTGGGAGCAGGATCTCTTCGCCGGGATTACTGAGTAAGTTCGTAACTCTGCCCTGTCGGTGAATCCTTCACTACGATATTGATTTGTAGTAATCGATCACGAAGTTGATCGCTCAGGGCAAAATCTTTTGCACTCCGAGCTGCGGCGCGGGCAGCTAACAGCTCAGTTTGTTCGGTAGTGAGTAAGATCTGAGCGGGAAGACGATCAAGATCCAAGGCAAAAATTTGATCAATTTTTCTAAATATTTCGGCACGGATTCCAGGTGCGATGGATTCGTCGCGTTCTATTCGGCGCAGTTCAATGACAAGATCAGCGGTATTTAGATCATTAAGTAGCAGAGTTGTGAGAGAGGAGAGGATCGCTTCACTCTCGGAATTCTGCAGACTCTCTCCCCAATCCTTTAACTTTTTGCGCCAGCGAGTGATGGTGGCATCGGCGGCGATGAGTGCATCCCATGTGAGATCGATCTGGCTGCGATAGCGATTTTCGATGAAACTCAGGCGCAGCGCAAGCGGATCGAGGCCACGAGCTACTACATCACTGACTAAGAGCACATTGCCCGCGCTCTTAGACATCTTCCGGCCTTCAAAGAGAAGGTGTTCGCCATGAACCCATTGCGTGACAACTTCATAACCTGCGATGGAATTTGATTGCGCTCTCTCATTTTCGTGGTGGGGAAAACGAAGATCGATTCCACCCAGATGTAGATCTACCAGGCCGTCCAAATGATAAAGCGACATCGCAGAGCATTCAATATGCCAGCCTGGAAATCCCGATCCCCATGGTGAGTCCCAGACCATCTCGCTCCGGTTACCAGCAGCTTTCCATAACGCCCAATCGGCATGGAAGCGCTTTGCACCATCCTCAGAGAGGTCGTGGCGATGCCCGGGTTGGAGCGCTGCCAATTTATTACCACTGATCTCGCCATAACTGACGAAAGATTCGGCGGCAAAGTAGACAGTGAGATCATCCCCAATATATGCCGCACCCATTTCGATCAGGCGACCAATTGCACTCTGCATCATCTCGATTGAGTCGCTGGCTCTGGGGTACTCGGCTGCTGGCTCGATTCCAATGAGAGCAAGATCTCGGTGGAAGCGATCTTCAAATTCGCGTGCAATCTTGAACGGATCAATTTTGCGCCGCGCTGATTCAGTTAACATTTTATCTTCATGTAGATCTTCAGATAGATGCCCGACATCGGTGATGTTTTGGACAAGGGTTGCTTGAAAACCGGCGAAGCGGAGCGTCTTAACGATCAAATCAGATAGGAGGAAGGTGCGTAAGTTTCCTACGTGCGCATCACGATAAACAGTAGGTCCACAACTGTAGATACGTACAGATTCATCGTTGCTCATCGCAACGGGCTTGGGTGCGCGAGTACGAGTGTCGAACAGGGTCAAAGGAGTAGCGATCACTGTTGCGGTACTACCTTCCATACGAATATTTGGCCGTGTTCAAAGGAATGGATGGAGCCATCCTTCTTGCGCACAGTTGTCGGAGTTTCAAGTATGCCAAGGAGATCACGGAAGCCACCTTCGGGTTCGAAGAGGCGAATGCTTACTTTTTGGCCCTGCTCGGGCGCTCCAGGCAGGTCAGGTTGGGTACGGCCGCTCATGGACGCAATTCTCTACCCTCTTGGCCTAAGATTCACACTAGAAAACTTTATTCTAAGATTTCAATCCTGAGATCTGCAGCCCGTAGAAGGAGCCAAGCGTGACCTATGTAATTGCCGAGCCGTGTATCGATGTGAAAGATAAATCCTGCATCGAAGAGTGCCCCGTAGATTGCATCTACGAGGGTAACCGCATGCTCTATATCCAACCTGATGAGTGCGTGGATTGCGGTGCCTGCGAGCCGGTCTGCCCAGTTGAGGCGATCTACTACGAGGATGACATTCCTTCGCAGTGGAAGGAGTTTGGCGCAGTGAATGGCGAATTCTTCGTCGAGATCGGTTCACCTGGTGGTGCCAGCAAGATAGGCGCCATGACAGTTGACCACGCAACGATTACGGCGCGGCCGGCAAAAGCTGAGTAACTCTGAAACTTCCGGATTTCCCCTGGGATGCGCTCGCTCCGATCGGAGCCATAGCGAGATCTCACCCTGAAAGTTTTATCGATCTCTCGCAAGGTACGCCGGTAGATCCAACGCCAGCATTTATCCAAGAAGAACTGATTGCAGCAGCTGATTCACCGCGATATCCAGTCACTACTGGTACCCCGGCACTTCGTGATGCGATGAAGAAATGGTCACGAGAACGACTTGGTATTACTGGTGATTTCGATTGTATTCCAACGATCGGATCGAAGGAGATCATTGCCTGGTTGCCCACGCTCCTTCAATCCAAGCTGGTGCTCTACCCTGAGATTGCATATCCAACGTATCTGGTTGGGGCGATTATGGCTGATGCAGACCATCAAAGTGTGGCGATCGACCCAGTGCAGTGGCCAGCGGCAGATCTGGCGTGGATTAATTCGCCATCCAATCCAACTGGCCAGGTTCAGAGTTCGGAGCAACTTAGCGCGGTCCTCGATTATGCCCGGCGCACAGATACGATCATTGCGAGCGATGAGTGTTACATCAACTTCCCTGGGGTAGCCACTCAGCCACACTCAATCTTTGAAGTAGCTGATGGCAATAACAAAAATATTCTTGCGGTGCAGTCGCTCTCGAAACGTTCTAATCTCGCTGGCTATCGAGCCGCCTTTGTTGTTGGCGATAGTGAGTTGATCGCTCGCATTCTTGAAATTCGAAAGCATGCCGGAATGATGATGCCACTTCCTGTTCAACGGGCGATGACCGTAGCCCTTGGAGATGAACTCCATGTCACCGAGCAGGCAGAGCGATACCGAGTGCGTCGTTCACTTCTTCAAAGTGCGATTGAATCTCAGGGATTTCGAGTCGATCACAGTGATGCTGGCTTGTATCTGTGGGCTACCCGCGGAGAGTCTGATTGGGAATCAGTCCGCTGGTTTGCTCAATTCGGAGTACTTGCCACTCCAGGGCACTTCTATGGTCCGGCGGGCAACCACCATGTGCGGTTAGCGCTGACCGCGACCGATGCTGAGATTGCCACTGCGGCTGAGCGTATTAGTAGTTTTAGGAGTAAGTAGTCGGCATGGTGAAATCAGCAATTCTGCTTGTGGGCGGAATGGGGACGCGGATGCAGCCACTCACCTTTGATACGCCAAAACCGATGCTCCAGTTACTAGGTAAGCCAATTACAGAACATCAAATTCTCAAGGCAAAGGCTGCTGGGATTACGGAGATAGTGCTTGCTACCTCTTATCTTGCCGAAATTTTTATTCCATACTTTGGTAATGGTAAGAAATTTGGGATCAAAATTTCTTACGCAGTTGAAGAGAGTGCACTTGGCACTGGTGGCGCCATCCGCAACGCTGCATCACTATTAAAGGGTGATGGTGCTGTTGTAATTTTTAATGGTGATGTTTTAAGTGAGCATTCATTAACGAATCAGATCACGCTTCATGAAACGAGTGGCGCCGATGTCACCTTACATCTCACTGAAGTAGCTGATGCTAGGCCCTTTGGTGTTGTAGAAATGCGTGGTGATCAGATCGTGACTTTCAATGAGAAGATGGCAAATCCACCGACCAAGATAATTAACGCTGGCTGTTATATCTTTAATCGTTCGGTGATTAATGAGATTCCAGTATCCGCAGTAGTGAGTGTGGAGCGAGAGACTTTTCCGGCGTTACTGGTCCGTGGCGCGAGTCTGGTTGGTTATCTTGATAACAGCCATTGGCTCGATATCGGAAATCCAGGAGCACTGCTCCAGGCAACGCGGCAGCTCATTGAAGCCAGTGGCTATCGCAGTGCACAAGGAAAAGGTTCGGTAATCGATCCGACTGCAGTGGTAGCTGAGGGGAGTTATATCGGTGCCCGGGCTACGGTCGGGGCTGGCGCACATCTGCACCAATGCATCGTCGGTGATGGCGCAGTGATCGCTGAAAATGTTGAGCTCACTCGAACTTTTATCGCCGCCGGGGCGCAGATTGGAGCGAATACCGTCGCAATCGATGAATTTTTCGGTTATTCATCTCATAACGCGTAAAAAGAGTGCTCTACCGCTTGACGAATGGGGGGTTACACGCGTGTAATTCTCCTTAGATGCCTTACTTTCCCAAACCGAGCGAGGCACCCAAACGTCTAGGAGTTTTACTTATGTTAGATCACCAGAACGCTGTGACTGGTTCAAAGCCAACACTAGTAAGCCTGCCATCCGCTGATAATTCGATCGAACTCTCATGGCAAGAGCGCGCGCTCTGTGCCCAGACTGACCCAGAAGCCTTCTTCCCAGAGAAGGGTGGATCTACCCGTGAAGCTAAGCGAGTCTGCCTCTCGTGCGATGTCCGCTCAGAGTGCCTCGAATATGCCTTGGCCCATGATGAGCGTTTTGGTATTTGGGGCGGCCTCTCCGAACGTGAACGTCGCCGGCTCAAGCGTCGCAGTGCATAACTGGTCGCCGAGACCTTAATGAGCCGCGTCCCCGCGGATAAATTTTTCGTTACCGCAATACTCGTTACTCACGACGGTGCGGCATGGTTACCAGAAGTTATCGCTGCGTTGGGTTCGCAATCGCGACCGCTCGATCGTATTGTCGCTGTCGATACCGCATCGGTTGATAACTCTGCCAAGCTCCTTAAGTCTGCTGGAATTTTAACCTTCGCTGAAGATCGCGAGATGGGTTATGGCGATGCGATTGAACATGCGCTTGCCCTCACTCCAGTTTCAGGAGAGAACGAGTGGATCTGGTTGATCCATGATGACTGTGCGCCAGATCGTAATGCGCTTGCATTAATGCTCAGTGCCTTAGAAGAGCGACCACACGTTGCAATTGCCGGCCCGAAGTTACGCAGCTGGTATGACCGGAATCAGCTTCTTGAAGTTGGTGTATCAATTGCTGGTAACGGTTCACGATGGACTGGCTTAGAAGATGATGAGCAGGACCAAGGTCAGCACGACGTAATCTCGGATGTAATGTCTGTCAGTACTGCCGCCATGTTAGTGAGCCGTAACGTTTTTGAAGAGCTCGGCGGCCTTGATATTAACTTAGCGCTTTTTCGCGATGATGTTGATTTCGGATGGCGTGCTCATGTCGCTGGCTATAAAGCTATCTGTGTTCCTGAAGCCCTGGCTTATCACGCAGAAGCTTCAGCACGTGAACGTCGCGCTGTCGATGTATCAGAGGCGTTCTTACAACGCCCACTTCTACTCGATCGCAGAAATGCTGCATATGTGTTGATCGTTAATTCTTCGTGGTGGTTACTTCCGTGGGTCGTACTCCAACTTTTCACAACAAGTGTTGTTCGCGCAATTATTAATTTACTATTGAAACTCCCTGGATATGCTGGTGATGAGATTGGCGCGGTGGCGCTACTTTTAATTCATCCGGCCGAACTCTTCCAAGCGCGTCGAGCCCGCAGAAAGAAGCGTCTTCTCTCAGCTCGTGTTGTCTCGCAATACATACCTTCAACCTGGAGCCAATTTCAATTGGCTGTCGATCGCGCTCGAGCAGTGATTGTGCGGAGAATTATTCCAGAGCGGGCAAGTAATAAGATTTTGGCCGTTTCTTACTCCGATATTGGAGAAATTGCACCAGATTTTGATGACGCGGTGATGACCCCATCGGCAGAGCCGACGCTATGGAAATCACTCTTTAAAAAACCTCAGTTTCTTATTGCATTCGTTGTAGCGGTGATCTCACTCTTCGCCTCGCGTTCCCGGTTTGGATCGTTATCCGGCGGTGCGTTGGCGCTCTCACCACACAGTGGGCTTGACCTACTCCATCGCTACTCTGAGTCCTGGCACCTGGTTGGACTTGGTTCATCCGTTGCGATGCCACCATGGGTTGCACTTCTCGCCCTCACCTCAATCTTGACGCTCGGGAATCTCGCCTTACTTCTTACCTTGATCTTTCTTTTTGCCCCAGCGATCTCTTACCTGGCTATCTATCGGGTGCTTCTGAGACAGGGCGTGCAACGCAATTACAGCCTCGTGGGTGCTGGAATTTATGCCGCCTCACCCTTGCTCTGGACATCGATCAATCAGGGACGGCTCGGAACCCTCCTGGTTCTTCAACTTGCACCGACCTTACTTGCGCTCTCGCCTTTTGCTAAATCGGCAGAGCGTTCAAGCTGGCGACGCATCTTTGCCGTCTCCCTTCTCGCCGGAGTTTTAGCTGCCTTCTCACCATTACTCTTGGCGATTTGGGTAGTGGGTCAATTTATGTTGGTCGTTATCGCGCTCGTAGAACAACGTGGCGAATTAAAAAGTTTAGGTGCGATGGCCTTCATTTTCTCTGAGCACCTTGATGGCGTAAAGCGAAGATTTGCTCTCTTCCTTACACCGTGGCTACTCACATTCCCTTGGTCGGCTTCTCTTATTCTCCACCCCACACAAATTTTCTTAGAACCTGGCATTCCGCTGGCATCGGGGAACCAGATCTCGATTGCACTCTTTAACCCTGGTGGTCTCTCATCGCCACCGGTCTGGCTGTTAGCGCCGTTCTTGCTCTTCTTCGTTATCTGTCTGCTTGTTAATCGGTTGCGCAACTTCGCATTAGCCGCCAGTGTTGCACTCGGTGGTGCACTGATGATTGGTAAAGTTAGCCTGCGCGGGCACGGTAGTTCGGCACAGGTATGGAGCGGACCACTTATCGCCATTGCGATGCTTCTGCTTCTCGCCCCAGTTTTGATCTATGCACAGGAATCACTTCCAACACTGCCGCATCGTCGGGTCGGGCTTCGCCATGCTGGTTGGGCAGGCATGGCACTTCTGGTGGTTTTTAATCTGATTGGAATGACGGTGTGGGCAGTGTCAGGAGGAGCTCAATCACTTGTGACCGCACATAAGCCCAGCTACATTCCAGCATTTATAAATTCGTTACAACAAACACCGGCCAGACCCAAAACCATTGTGCTCGCCTCAACCGGCAAAGGAATAATTTACTTTGTGACCCGTGGAGCTGATATTTATCTTGGCGATGCCGACATTTCGATCGCACCCCCTGATCCGATCACTCAAGCCATGAATACTTTGGTGAGTGGAAGTGGATTAACGAGTGCGCGCACTCTTGGGCTTTACGGAATTCAATATCTCTACCTGCAGAACCCTATGCCAAAAGCTCTTGTGCGGTCGATCGACGGCGCTGGGGGGTTCTCTCGAATGTCTGCAACTGCAGATGGAATTGTCTGGCGTATTATTGGAAGTAGTCCACGATTACTTTTCTTTAGTTCAACCGAACCCCAGATCACCATTAAATCACGAGATGTCAGTGCGATCGCAAACGTGCCACATGCTGGACGACTCCAGCTCGCTGAAAAATATGATCAGAGTTGGCGCCTTTTGCTCGATGGCCACCCCATTCCACTCGAACGATCTTCCAGTGGACTCCCAGTCTTCACAGTTCCGCAAGCCGGTGAGATATCGCTTTCGTATGATGGAACTATGCGTCGAGCGCTGCTCTCGATCGAACTCATTACGATGATCTTTGCCATTGTGATGGCGCTTCCCGCTGGACGAAGGCGTCGTGACATAGTGAGCGAGGCGACACGATGATTTTTTCAGTGAAACCTAGCTTCGCGAAGCCGTTTCTTGCACTCGCAATTCTCTTCGCAGGAGTGGTGCTCTCATACTCGCTGCCGGTCGCTGATCGAGTTGCTCGAGTACAAAGTAATTTTCCGGCCCAAGTGTGTCCAGTGATAAGCACCGCAGGAGTCACAATTGCGTTATTACCATCGACAAAAATTTCGGCTCGATCTATTGATGGCAAGAGCACGAGTTTTAAAAATCTCTCACCCTCCGAGATAACTCTGCGAGCATTTTCACTTCTTGTTGATGGCAACCCAGGTGTTGCGCTGAGCTACTCCGCCCTCCCTACTTCTGGAATTGCCGCGGTTCCCTGCTCATCTGGTAACCCTGATCAATGGTTTATTGGTGGCTCTGGTGGCGTGACGAGCAAGGGCGTGCTCGAGCTTGTGAACTCAGGCTTAAGCGAATCATTGGTGGATATTTATCCCTTTACATCTAAGGGTGCGTTAGCTGCGCTGCCCGTGAAGGTGAAGGCTAATTCTTCGGCCACTGTCTCACTCGATGCCCTGGCACCGGGTGAGGATTCGATGGCGTTACATGTCGTAACACGAACTGGGCGAACCGCAACCTTTTTATTGGATCAACGAGCGAAGGGGTTGAGCGCCCTTGGCATGGACTATGTAAAGCCCAGCGATGGTCCACAAACTAAGGTAGTAATTTCTGGTCTCTATCCTCATAGCGGGCCAAAGAGCACGATCGCACACTTCATTCGATTGCTAGCGCCTGGGCCACTCGATGCAACGGTGAGGATCCGCGTAATCTCCGGAGATGGTTCCTTTCTTCCAGTGGGCTTTGATGGCTTCATACTTAAACATGGCAGCGTTGTCACAGTTCCGCTGGCCAATCTCACAACAACTTCGACCTTTGGCCTAGAGATTGAATCTGATCGGCCGATTCTCGCTGGCGCTCTTACGATGGTCGGTATGAACGAATTTGCGTGGGCAGCTCCTGTGTCAGCTTTGACCAACACCTCGATGAACTTTGGTGGATATATTCCAACACTCACCTTCCTTGGGCAGTCGATCAGAGTTGAGCTGAGGGGTCAGTATTTAACGGGCAAGAGCTTTACGAAGACCATTACTGGTAGCGATATTGCCTTCTGGAGACCGAAAGTTGGCGTGAAGACCGTTCATTTTCTGCTCGCATCGAATTCGGGAATTTATGTCGGAGGCCTTTTCAATGCAGGAGGATTTACATACTTTCCGATCGCATCGGGTGTAGCTTTCGAAAACACGGCCCCGCCCTTCAGCGATGTTCACACTCTGACCCACTAGATTTAAAACCATGAGAAGCAGCCAGCCAGTTCGCCGTGGAAGTCGTGGCTGTTCTCGGGCAAGTTGCCGCGCACCCGCGGTCCGGACTCTCACCTATATTTATTCGAAGTCGGCTGCAGTGCTGGGTGGACTTGCCACTTTTGCTGAACCACATGCTTATGATCTTTGCCTTACTCACTCTGAAAAACTCACGCTACCAAATGGGTGGACGGTGATAAGGGAGGAGTTAATAAACTCTGAGGTAGGTCCAAATTCTGATGACATTATGGCGATCGCTGATGCGGTCCGCGAGGTTGGTGCGCAGCGCCCGGCTTCGGTAGAGGTGCATCCAGTGCCGAGCGGTGAAGCGATCGGCCGGCGAGGCCATCTGCGGGCAATCCCATCAGATTAAGGCTATTGAACCTACCCGACTAGATTAAAGACATGTTTACCGCAGCGCAGCTCGATGCGATCATAAAGGCCTATGACATTCGGGGCTTGGTCGATGGTCAAGTAACGCCAGATTTCACCTTTGCCCTGGGTTGCGCGTACGCAAAATTTCTTGAAGAAGAGCGAGAGCCATCAACTGTCGTTATCGGTGAAGATATGCGCGCAAGTTCGCCACTTCTAGCAGCGGCCTTCGCCGACGGGATTACCTCACAGGGTTTTGATGTCATACGGATCGGGCTCGCTTCAACAGATATGCTCTATTTTGCCGCAGGAAAACTTAATCTGCCAGGTGCGATGTTTACTGCAAGCCACAACCCTGCCGAGTACAACGGCATCAAATTATGTAAGAGTGCTGCACGTCCGATTGGCAAAGAGTCTGGTTTGATCCGTATCCGAGAGCTGATCCTGCACGGTGTTCCGATCGCACTTCGCGCCCCAGGCATCGTAAAGGATCGTCCAATGCTCGATGAATATGTTGATTTCTTACTCTCGATCTTTGATCCTGAAAAAACCGCTAGCGCTCGTCGCCTTAAAGTAGTTATTGACGCCGGCAATGGCATGGCAGGCCTTACTGCCGCTCCCGTTATGGCGCGACTTAATGTTGATCTCATCCCAATGTATTTTGAACTCGATGGAAATTTCCCGAACCATGAAGCAAATCCACTCGACCCTGCCAATATTATCGACCTTCAGAAGCGAGTGCTGAAAGAGAAGGCTGATATCGGATTGGCTTTTGATGGTGATGCAGATCGTTGTTTTCTTGTCGATGAGAGGGGTGCTTCAGTTAATCCATCTACCTTGACTGCTCTTATTGCGGTGCGAGAGTTAGAGCGGAAGCCGGGCTCAAAAATTATTTACAATCTCATTAGTTCCAAGGCCGTTCCCGAGATCGTGGAAGAACATGGTGGCGTTGCGTTACGTTCACGAGTCGGTCATTCATATATCAAGAAGATGATGAATGAATCTCACGCGATATTTGGTGGTGAACATTCTGGCCACTTTTACTTCAAAGATTTCTGGAACGCCGATTCCGGGATGCTGGCAGCCCTCTTCGCGCTATCTGAACTGGCAGCGAGCGATCTGCCATTCTCGCAACTACTTGCCCCGTATAGCCGTTATGTTGCTAGCGGTGAGATTAATACGAGGGTTGAAAACACCGAAGAGTCACTCGCCTTTATCAAGAGCTCGTTCGAGCAGGATTACCCGATTGATGATTTGGATGGCTTCACAATTACCGGTCCGGATTGGTGGTTTAACGTCCGGGGGTCAAATACTGAGCCGCTCTTGAGGCTAAATGTTGAGGCCAATAGCGCCAAACAGATGGCGCGGGTTCGGGATCAAGTCTTGGCACTCATCAGGTAATCTTGACCTATCTAGTGAGGCCTCACGAAGAAGTCCGTTCGAACTATCACCAACAAGAATGAGGAGCACTACCGTGACTGTTGATATATCCATTCGCAGTGAAATTGCGAACCCGGCGCTAACTGCTGAGGGAAAGAAACGCATTGAGTGGGCGGCCCGTAATATGCCGGTACTCGCACAGATTCGTGAACGCTTCGAGCGAGAGAAGCCATTCACCGGGGTTCGATTTGCAGCGTGTATGCATGTGACAACCGAAACTGCAAACTTGATGCTCGCTCTGAAAGCTGGTGGAGCAGAGGTTGCACTCTGTGCCTCAAATCCATTGTCGACTCAAGATGACACAGCGGCAGCGCTCGTGCACGAGTATGGGATCAGCGTCTTCGCCCGCAATTCAGTTGATCGTGATGGTTACTACGCCCACCTCAATGCTGCACTAGATATCAAACCAGATTTCGTCTTCGATGATGGTTGCGACTTGGTAAATACCTTGCACACAACGCGCAAGGAATTATTGCCAGGCATTCAGGGTGGCTGCGAAGAGACCACAACCGGAGTTATTCGCCTGGCACAGATGGCGAAAGATGGTGCTCTCACATTCCCAATGATTGCTGTCAACGATACTGACACGAAACATATGTTTGATAATCGTTTTGGTACTGGACAATCAACGTGGGATGCAATCTTTCGTGCAACAAACTCGTTGATTGCTGGATCAACGGTCGTCGTCTCTGGCTTTGGTTATTGCGGTAAAGGCGTTGCCGAACGTGCCAAGGGTATGGGCGCAGATGTCGTGATTACTGAGATCGATCCAACAAAAGCCCTTGATGCGCTTATGCAGGGTTACCGCGTGATGCCAAGTGCCGACGCAGCAAAGATTGGTGATTTCTTTATCACTGTCACTGGCAATCGTGATGTCCTTCGCGATGAGCATTTTGCACTCATGAAGGATGGCGCAATTCTCGCCAACGCCGGCCACTTCGATATTGAAATCGATGTTGCCTGGCTTGAACAGAATGCCAAGCAAAAGAATTCAAAGATCCGCCACCAGACCGATGAGTACGTACTTGTCGATGGCCGTCGTATCTTGCTTGTTGCCGAAGGCCGACTCGTTAACTTAGGTGCAGCAGAAGGTCACCCGGCATCGGTTATGGATATGTCCTTCTCGGATCAGGCGCTGACTGCCGAATGGTTATTGACCGCTGCAAAGGGTCTTGGTGCCGGGCTCCACAACGTTCCGGTTGCGATCGATAAGGAGGTCGCTAGTTTGAAGCTTGCCAGTATGGGAGCAGCGATCGATATTCTGACTCCGGCGCAAGAGCTCTACTTGAATTCGTGGGAGCACGGCTCTTAATGACCCTTATCCTGGTAGTTGATGATGATGAAGACTTGGCAGAGATGCTGGGCATAGTCCTCAATAGCGCTGGGTACGAAGTTGATCTCGTCAACCACGGGGACGATGTGTTAGAAATTTTCAGGGCAAATAAGCCCGATCTGATTCTGCTCGATGTTATGTTGCCTGGGATTGACGGCATAGAAATTTGCCGTCAAATCCGGGCCGAATCGATAGTACCGATCGTGATGCTTACAGCGAAGAGTGATTCCCGTGAAATTGTTCAGGGCCTTGAAGCTGGTGCCGATGATTACATGGTGAAGCCATTTAAGAGTTCAGAACTTGTTGCTCGCTTAAAGGTAAGGCTTCGTCGCTCACCCAGCGAGAGTGGATCTTCGCTTCGTATTGGTGACATCACCATTGATCAAGTTGCGCACTCGCTTAACCGTGATGGTCAGATTATCGGTCTTACGCGATTGGAGTTTGATCTGCTTGTTGCGCTTGCGAAAGAACCGGGTCGGGTCTTTACCCGAGAAGCACTTTTGAGCGAGGTCTGGGGATATCAGCACGTAACGGATACCCGTCTTGTCAATGTGCATGTCCAACGCTTGCGTTCTAAGATCGAACGAGATCCAGATAATCCAGAGCTAATCCAGACGGTTCGGGGTGTGGGCTACAAGGCCGGCGCCGTTCGGTAATGGTCCACGTATGAAGAGATTTATCGGCAGCTGGCGTCGGTCAATTCTGCTCCAGGTTACCAGCTCTTCCATCATCATCTCGATCCTCGTGACTCTTGTGACTGGCACACTGCTTTACGGGAAGATCAGGGACGGTGTTTACCGTGAGAAAAATCAGACGGCGGTCTCAGAAGCGCAGGCCTTAGTCAATTACACCCAGGCGCAACTCGATGCCACTCGCTACCGCACAGATATTGTTCTCTCAACAGTTATTAGTGGAATTTTCAAAGCCAAGGATGTAAGTCCGACAACCTCGGTTCGAGAAACCATCATGTTAGCAACTCCGCAAACAGCAAAGAGATCTCTTAAATATCAAGGTAGTTCTAACAAAGTTCTCATTAGCACGATTCCGCAATCACTTCGAATGAAAGTACGTAAGAACTTTTTCTCCCAATCAATCAGAGTACAGATTCGCTATGCCGATCGCCCTGGCGAATCTATTGATGCGATTGCGATTGGCCGTGTTGTTGGTATTCCACCAAAAGATATTTATGAGATTTACTATCTCTTCCCGCTCACTCAACAGAGTCAATTGATCGGATTAATCCGTGGTTATTTGTTGGGTACTGGTGTGATTTTAGTTCTGATGATTGGGCTGATCACGTGGTATGTAATCCGGCGAGTTGTTCTACCAGTCCGTGAAGTTGCACAGATTGCAGAACAACTCACTGCGGGGGATCTTGGCCGCCGGCTAGAAATTCGGGGTGAGGATGAGATGGGTCGGTTAGCGATCTCCTTTAATGAGATGGCGCTCTCAATGCAACAACAAATTTCACGGCTAGAAAATCTTTCAAGGTTACAACAACGCTTCGTCTCGGATGTTTCGCACGAACTACGCACTCCCCTGACAACGATTCGAATGGCCTCGCAGCTTTTATATGATGCGCGCAGCACGCTCGAACCATCAGCTGCTCGCAGCGCCGAACTCCTGATTGCACAAATTGATCGTTTTGAGACACTGCTCTCAGATCTGCTCGAGGTAAGTCGCTTTGATGCTCAAGCAGCGATCTTGCAGACAGCAGATACCGACCTAAAACCATTAGTTCTCAAGGTCGTTGACCAACTCCAGGCCCACGATAGCCAGAGTTTTATCTTCAACGCTGTTGATCATGAATTTCGCGCAGTTGTGGATGACCGCCGGATCGAGCGAATTATCCGTAATCTAATTTCTAATGCGATCGACCATAGTGAAAATCTGGGCGTTACGGTAACTATGGTTCAGACTGAACATGAAGTTGCGATCAGCGTGAGGGACTATGGAATTGGATTTAGCGAGCGAGATGCAGAACGCCTCTTTGACCGTTTTTGGCGCGCTGATCCTTCGCGCTCTCGTGTCCGAGGTGGAACAGGTCTTGGGTTAGCAATCGCACTCGATGATGCCAAATTGCACCAAGGCACGTTAAAGGCGTGGGGTCGACCAGGCCGTGGTGCCCATTTTGTCGTCACACTTCCCAAAAGCCCCGGTATCCCAATCCGCGTTGAGCCAATTCATCCGGTGCCTGTTGAGGAACTATCCACATTAATGGCAAACCTTGATAGCGAAGATATTTAAATCGGTGTAACAAGGGAGCATGTTTCTCGATGAACTACTCGCCTTAATTTATCCAGCATCCTGTCTTCTCTGTGGTTGGGCGGGTGCGACAATCTGCCCTCGTTGCGAAGTATTGCTTGCGAGTTGTCGTGAGCTTTATTTCATTCATAACCTTCCCTTGTATTCGGCGCTTCATTACAGCGAGGCATCCGCTCACTTAATCCTGGCCGCCAAGGAGAGCAACGATAGAGTGGCGGCTCGATACTTGGCCGAGTTGATGGCGATGCGCTTTGCCAGACTTCATCGTGAGGTAACCGCCGATTCGTATGCGCTGGTTCCGATTCCATCAGCGAAGGCTGCTGATTACCGTCGAGGGTATGAACATATGCTGTTACTTGCAAGGCTACTTTCAAAGCGGATCAAAGAAGAGTACGGAGATATCTGCGTAGTAACTCCACTTCTCTACCCAGCCCGTAGGGTCGCTGACCAGAGTCAACTCACGGCACGAGAGCGCGCCGCCAATATGAAGAACGCCTTTGGGGTGAAAGCCGGCATAGATCTTTCCGGTCGCGGAATAATCCTGGTCGATGATCTTGTTACTACGGGAAGCACTATGGGAGAGGCGCTTCGGGCACTCAGAGCCGGCCGGTATGAGCCGGTTGCCCTGCTCAGCGCAGGTGTGGCTGGGCGCTTTTTAGCGAATAAGATAGGGCGTTAGGCCAGTGCCTGTGAAAAGCGTGCGGCTAAGAACTTGATATAAAAGGCAATGGAAGAGGGACAGTGGCAATTCTAGATCGAATTTTGCGCGCCGGAGAAGGTCGCGCTCTTCGCAGCCTTGAAAAAATCACCGCCGAGGTAAATGCCTGGGAGTCAAAGATCTCTGCCATGAGCGATCTAGATCTTCAACACTTGACCGCCAATTTTAAAGTTCGTTTTACCGCCGGCGAAGAGCTCGACTCCTTACTCCCCGAAGCCTTCGCTGTTGTTCGTGAAGCGGCAAAGCGCACGCTCGGACAACGCCATTATGATGTTCAAATCATGGGCGGCGCCGCGCTGCACTTGGGAAATATTGCAGAGATGCGCACTGGTGAGGGAAAGACTCTCGTCTCAACTCTTCCTGCCTATCTCAATGCGTTAACGGGACGTGGCGTTCATATTGTCACGACAAATGATTATCTGGCCGAGCGGGATAGCGAATGGATGGGTCGTATTCACCGATTCCTCGGATTGCGCGTCGGAGTTATTCTTTCGAATATGGATCCCGCAGCACGGCGAGAGGCTTACGCTGCTGACATCACCTACGGAACGAATAATGAATTTGGCTTCGATTATCTTCGCGATAACATGGCGTGGTCCTTTGAAGATTGCGTACAACGCGAACATAACTTTGCGATCGTTGATGAGGTTGACTCGATCTTGATTGATGAGGCTCGAACCCCACTGATCATCTCGGGTCCAGCTGATAAGCCAACAAAATGGTACGTCGAATTTGCGACGATTGCCGACAAGTTGACGCGTGACCTGCACTACGAGATCGATGAGAAGAAACGAAATCTTTCGATTACCGAAGGTGGCGTCACCAAGGTTGAAGAGATCCTTGGTATTGGCAACCTTTACATCGCAGAGAACACACCGATGATCGGGTATCTCAATAACGCTATCCGCGCTAAAGAACTATTTAGGCGCGATAAGGATTATGTAGTCATGAGCGGTGAGCTGCTCATCGTGGATGAACACACTGGCCGAGTACTTTCGGGACGTCGTTACTCCGAAGGTCTCCACCAAGCTTTAGAAGCAAAAGAGCGGATCGAGATCAAGGATGAGAACCAGACGCTAGCGACCATCACACTGCAGAATTACTTTCGTCTCTACGAGAAGCTGTCGGGCATGACCGGAACCGCGATGACCGAGGCTGCAGAATTAATGCAGATTTACACCCTGGGAGTTATCCCGATCCCAACAAATAAAGAGAGCAAACGCCTCGACCAACCTGATCTTATTTATAAGACTGAAGTTGGAAAGTTCGCTGCAGTTACTCAAGATATTGTTGAGAAACATAAGAAAGGTCAGCCAGTATTAATCGGAACTGTTTCGGTCGAAAAGTCTGAAGAACTCTCTTCCTTTCTCACAAAGAATGGCGTGAAGCATGAAGTTTTAAATGCCAAGCAGCATGAGCGCGAAGCTGCGATTATCGCCCGCGCTGGTGCAAAGAGTGCAGTAACAGTTGCAACCAATATGGCTGGGCGCGGAACCGACATCATGCTGGGTGGAAACCCAGAGTTCATGGCAGATTTCGAGATTCAACGTCGTGGCATTAGCCCCGTTGATCAACCCGAAGAGTATGAAATCGCTTGGGGGCCAGAGTTGGCAAAGCAGAATGAAGCGGTGAAGAAAGAGCACGATGAAGTGACTGCTCTTGGCGGCCTCTATGTTCTTGGAACTGAACGCCACGAATCACGTCGTATCGATAACCAGCTCCGCGGTCGTTCTGGTCGTCAAGGCGATCCTGGTGAATCACGGTTCTATCTCTCCCTACAGGATGATCTCATGCGTCGTTTCAACTCAGGACTTGTAGAACGGGTAATGAGCGCATCAGGACTTCCCGATGACCAACCACTGGAATCGAAGATGGTCTCAAACGCTATCCGCTCGGCTCAGACCCAGGTTGAATCACTGAACTTTGAAATGCGTAAGAACGTTTTGAAGTATGACGATGTGATGAACCGCCAACGAGGAGTCATCTATTCAGAGCGCGGCGAGGTTCTTGAAGGCGCAGATATTTCTCATCAAGTACAGATTTTTATGGAAGATACGATTACTGCCTATGTCACATCGGCTACTACTGGTGGCTTTCCAGAGAACTGGGATCTTGCAACCTTGTGGGAGGCGCTCGCCCAGCTCTACCCCATCTCCTTTTCGGTCGAAGAGATCAGCGCAGAAACAGGCGGGATTGCTGGTCTAGATAGCGATTTCTTACTCACGAAGGTGCTTGACGACGCCCGGGCTGCCTATGCAAAACGGGAAGAGGCGCTTGGGGTAGAAGTAGTACGAGAACTCGAACGAAAAGTTCTCCTTTCGGTTTTGGACCACAAGTGGCGTGAACACTTGTACGAGATGGATTATCTGCAGGAGGGCATTGGCCTTCGTGCAATGGCCCAGCGCGATCCACTCGTCGAATATCAAAAAGAGGGTTACGAACTCTTCTCGGCAATGATGGATGCAATCAAGGAAGAGCTGGTCTCGCTCGTATTCAATGTAGAGGTCGATGTGCAGCAGGGTGAAAACCAGATTGAGGTCTCACCCAAGGGGATCGCAGCCCCAGAAAAGTCAGAGATCCCGAACCTTATTTATACTGCAGCTGATGAGAGCGGTGAAGTGCAGAGCAGTGGCGGTAGTTCGAGGAATGGACCATGTCCTTGTGGATCGGGTAAAAAATATAAGCGTTGCCACGGCGCCGCTTAATCTTCGACTGTTACACATGCATTAATTCAGTGCATAACCAGCGATCATCGACGCCCTCAAATCGTAGGACAAGTGATCGAACTCGCTCGTCATAACGTAGCGTGACAGTAACCTCTGCGACCCCATCAATCGGTTGCGAAATATAGATATTGCGAATTTTAGGTAACGCCGATCTGCGACTCACTGGTTTAGCAACCGCCTCGAAGCTTTTGCGATGTGTCCATCGTGCAAGCTGCATCGCACCACGTTTTCCTGACCAAATTTCTAAGAGAGTTGTCACATAACGCGATACCCATTGCTCGATATCGGGCAGATCTCTGCTCGCACTCGGCTTGGGTTGAATATCTTGGTCGAGATCTTCGCCATCGAATCTGACTGGAGTTGGGACCAGATATAACTTTGAGGGAGATCTGCTCATGTTCGTTATTGGTGTTACTGGTGCACTTTCACTGAGCGCTGGTGCGTAGCCGAAGAGGGGAAGGCCCGGCTGCTCGAGGCCATTTGAAGGCCCGGCATAAGGAAAGTGGAGTTTCTTTGGCAGTTTTGGGGGGAGGAGATGGGCTGGAAGTGGGAGCGCAGTTTCGGTATTCATGGCGGCAGATTCCTCTGCCTAGATAATCCACACCTCATACCTTTGGATGATCTTTCATTGGATCGCAACCGCTTTGATCTCCCCATGTTTCGACTATCACGCTTTTTCGCTCATAACTCACGCCGCGTAATCGCAATCGGCGCCATCTTCGTATCTATCCTGGGGGCGATTGGCCTAGCCGCAGCCTCGCAAAGTTCGACCCCGATCTGGGCGGCCACCCATCAACTCGCACCCGGCGCGCTCATCGCCACTGGCGATATCACTCAAGTCGAAGCAACTCTCGGTAGCTCCGAGAAAAAATATTATCTCGGCAGCGCCTCCTTGATCGGTAACGTTGTGACGAGAGCTGTTGGTCCTTTCGAGTTCATTCCACTCAACGCTCTCACACAAGCCGGGGCAGCGAGTGATTATCGCGAATTACCGTTGGGTGTTGCCAAAAGTGATTTGCCGGTCGACTTAGCATCGGGCGAACGAGTCGATCTCTATCAAATACCGAGAAATCCTGGGGAGTTACCAACGAAGGTAGCAACTGATATTCGGGTGAAGAGCGTTGATAATAAATCACGTGATCTGGGGGGATCGGTAGCAGTGCTCTTCTTGCTGCACGAGAAAGAGATCACCGCCATCATGGACTCGCTCATATCTAGTCGGATTGTGGTGGTCCGAAATGCGCTCTGAGATTCCACAATTAGAAGTCATCACCGCGATCGCTGATGCAGACTTTGAAGATTTTGTCGCACAGTTACTCTTCTCGCAAGGCTGGTCCATTATTTATCGTGCCTTTGATACAGCGACGATGACCGAATTCTTAGGGACACGCTCCTCACTTCGCACGGTGATAATTTATAACTCTGATCTCAGTGGATTTGCTTCGAGCCTACTCATGGATTATCACGATCAACCTTTTACCTTTATCTCACTCGATGGCTCTGAACCAGCGGCACATGCTGTGATGCAGAAGATCAGATCACAACTTCGATTGCCACTTGTCCAAAGTCCACAACCCGCAGAGCCCTCTACTACTTTTCAACGAGAGAGCGTCGCTTCACCTAAGGTGCTGACGGTGACTGGTAGTGCAGGTGCGCCGGGCAGGACTTCATTTGCGATCGCGCTCGGTCAGGAGATGTTGGGTATCGCCGGCAAGAAGGTTGTGATGGTTGATTTAGATTTTCGTTCACCGTCACTCACGCGTCGGCTAGAACGAAGTAGGTCAATCGAAACGAGCAAGAAGGCAGCTCAGCTCTTTCCGCTCTTGCCCCTCTTAGCGGTGGCTGCTGCTTCCAAGCCCACGATGCTGCCGCCATTAACCGCAAACGAGATTGCGATCGTTGATCTTGGGGTGCTTCCAGCGCTGGATGAAGTCGTACATGACCGCAGATGGCAGGGCAGCCTCGTCTCTTCTATTCTCGAAGAGACGACTCACTTACTTTACGTGCTTCGATCCACACAGGAGAGTTTGGATGAACTTGCCCATTTTCTAAAGGAATTTCCGATTCTGCTACGAAAAATTCCGATCACCTACATCTGTATTCTCGTCGGTAATTCGCGCGAGCTTCGAGAGTCAGAGGCGCGCTTCTTGACTCTCACTTCGGCTGAGGCTCGATTCCTTTTACGCGAGAGCCACTTAACTGGGGCGAGAAGTCCGCTCGGATCACTTGGCTTGTTGGGTTCACCTAAGCCGGGCAAGGGGGAGATTGGTAAGATCGTGGCATCACTTATCTAACGTTCGCTATCACAGTGAGAGGTGCCCGTGTCTTCTCGTTACGCCATTGATGCAACGGCGCTGAGCGCTGGAGATCAAGACCGTATCAGTGCACTGATTGCAGAGTGGCAATTATTATCTGACCTCTCTTTTGCTGATCTCATTTTGTGGGTCCCAAAGCGGGTCGATTATCAGAGTTGGCCCACCGGTCATATCGCTATAGCCCATACTCGCCCGACGACGGCAGCCACGGTCTTTGCCAACGATTTGGTAGGAAGAGAAATCCTATGGGGAGATAATCCACGAATAGATCAAGCACTGTCGCAGGGTGAGATTGTCCGCGATACCAAACCCGAGCAAGTTGGCGATCTACTTATAAAAGAAGAGACGATTCCTGTTCTCTTTAACGGACATGTAATTGCTGTTATCTCGCGCCATCGTGATGCGGTGCAGATGCGTTCTAAATCTCAATTAGAGATCAACTACCGCGAAATCGCCCACAAGATTTATCGTATGGTCTCCGAAAGTACTTTTCCCTTTGCTAGCAATTCCTACCGCACCGAATCTGCGCCGCGTGTGGGTGATGGACTTCTTCGCTTGGATGGTAAAGGAACGGTGATGTATGCGAGTCCCAATGCGCGATCCGCTCTCAGCCGTGCTGGCTGGGTGGGAGAGATTGAGAATCAAAAGTTAGGCGAACTTTTGGCCACGATTGACAATGGGTCGGTAGCGTCGGAAGAGCCATGGTCACTTGTGGTCGGTAGCAAGGAGCTCCGTCGTGATGACTTCGAGAACGGTAAAGCGGTTCTTGATCTGCTCGTTATTCCATTAATTGAGGTGACAGATCGGGTAGGTGCGATCGTGCTACTCCACGATGTGACCGAACTTCGACGCCAGGATCGCGCCTTGATCACTAAAGATGCAACTATTCGCGAGATCCATCATCGGGTAAAGAATAATTTACAGACAGTTTCGGCACTTTTACGTCTGCAATCACGTCGAGTTGAGGATCCGATCGCAGCTGCGGCGCTTGAGGAAGCGGTCCGCCGCGTCGCCTCTATCGCTATCGTGCATGAAACTCTCTCCGGAACTTCAGCAGAGGTTGTGCTCTTTGATGAGGTGTACGACCGGATAGTCCATAATGCGATCGAGTTGAGCGCGCGGCCGATCCGACTCGTAAAGAGTGGTGAGTTTGGCAACTTCGATTCAAAGGTTGCCACACCGCTAGCCCTTGTTATTACCGAACTTATTCATAATTCGCTTGAGCATGGCCTTGAAAGTTCAGGTGATGCACTCTCGGTGGCGATAACACATACTGAGTATGAATGTCTGGTAATTGTCAGTGATAATGGCGTGGGACTTCCTGAAGGTTTTGATATTGAAAACTCCTCAAATTTAGGACTACAAATCGTGCGCACTCTCACTGAGAATGAGTTAAAGGGCAGTATCAAACTCACCCGCATTGCGGATGCCACGCAGGCAATTCTACGATTCCCTGTTCGAAAAATTTAATTATCGCAATAGATTGCGTGATAAAGAGCTCAGTTCTTGCAAAGCGATTGCAGATGTAGACGCTAATGCGATCTCTTTGCAACTCGCGAATTAATCAATCACTGCTTACTCTTAGGCATGACACTTTTCCAGGACATCACCGAAGCAGTTGGTAACACTCCACTTGTTAAAATTAATCGCATGACAGATGGTGCTAAGGCTAACGTCTTTGCCAAACTTGAGTTTTATAATCCAACGAGCACGGTAAAAGATCGTATTGCGATCGCCATGGTCGATGCGGCAGAGAAGAGCGGTCAGCTCAAAGCTGGCGGCACAATCATTGAAGCTACATCAGGGAATACTGGCGTAGCTCTTGCGATGGTGGGTGCGGCGCGTGGCTATAAAGTTATTCTGACTATGCCGGAATCGATGTCGAAAGAGCGTCGTGTACTGCTCCGTGCCTTTGGGGCAGAACTTGTCCTCACAGCGGCAGCCGAGGGTATGAGTGGATCGCTAGCGAAGGCTGAAGAGCTTGGTAAAGAGTCCGGCACGGTACTAGTACGGCAATTCGCTAATGAAGCGAATCCGGCAATTCACCGTGCGACAACAGCGGAAGAGATTTGGCGTGATATCGATGGCAAGGTCGACATCTTTATTGCAGGCGTTGGTACTGGTGGAACGATTTCCGGTATTGGAAACCGACTTAAAGAGTTAAATCCAAATATTAAGATCATTGCAGTCGAGCCTGAGGCCTCACCAATACTTAACGGTGGAAAGCCTGGCCCCCATCCGATTCAAGGAATCGGCGCCAACTTTATCCCCGAAAATTTAGATCGAGATGTTTATGACGAAGTCTTGGATGCTCCTAGCGATCTGACTCTTAAGTTTGCGCGTCGCGCAGCTCAAGAGGAGGGAATTCTTGCTGGAATTTCATCTGGCGCTGCACTGTGGGCAGCACATACCGTTGCGCATCGTCCTGAAAATGAGGGCAAAAATATCGTTGTACTTCTTGCCTCCTTCGGCGAGCGTTATCTATCGACCGTCCTCTTCGCAGACTTGGTGGATTAGTCGAAACGTTATGGCTATAAACTTTCGAGAAGATTTGAAAAATGCACTGAAGCGCGACCCGGCGGCACGTTCTCAGCTAGAAGTTTTTTTGGTCTATCCAGGAGTGCATGCGGTCTGGGGTTATCGCTGGGCAAATTTCCTATGGCGCCACAACCTCAAACTTGCTGCACGTATCCATATGGCCTGGGTCCGATCGAGCACAGGAATTGAGATTCATCCCGGTGCAACAATTGGTCGCCGATTTTTCATCGATCATGGCATGGGAGTCGTTATCGGTGAGACGTCGGTCATCGGTGATGATGTATTGATGTATCACGATGTCACTCTTGGCGCCCGTGAATTCTCACATTCCAAGCGCCATCCCACAATTGGAAATGGTGTTATTTTGGGAGCAGGGGCACGCATTATCGGAGATATTAAGGTCCACGATCATGCGATCGTCCCAACAAATGCCACAATTGTGAAGGATCTTGCTGCAAAGTTGAAGGCAAGCAACTACGCTATTTGAATGCGTTCCTTATTCCTGTTGCTTCTCACTCTTGGCTCAATCGTTTTAATGCTAGTCCTTGCCAAGGGCGCAAGCTCTTACCGGCCTAAAAAGTAGCGCCGGTATGGCGGCTTCAGCCTGACTTACGGCTCTTCCTGATTTGATTAAGTAGCGAGTACAGGGAAAATGCAGCGAGTGCAGTGATGATCAGCGCAAAGATTAGCAGCATCTGCTTTGAAGCATGGTGAGCGTAATAAAGAATATATATTTGGGGGAGAGCAAAGTTCACGGCAGCAACCCATCCCCATTTTGTCACTTCGGCAAATCTTTTGCGTACTACCCCAATAACTACTCGGGCGGTCGCAATTCCGTAGAACCAGGAGGTTGGCAGATCAATGAGAAAAAAGATCCACCAATGAGCGCCATACTTTGTGAGGGTCTTCCAGACTATATAGGTTGAGGCGAAGGTATAGAGCACGATGCTTGAAGCAAAGAGCCGCTCCCAAAATTTTTGACGCGGAGTAAGGGAATCTTTAGATTCGGAAATTAGTTACTCATCTCGAGCTCTTGTGTCGTAACGTGTGGACAGAGTCGGGTAGCAGAATCCTTGCCGCACGGGTCGCAGAGAAGAGCGAGCTGATGGCAGGAAGCGGTGGAGCAGTTGTAGAACTGACGGGTTGGCGCTTCGCAGTAATCACATTCGCCGATGAGGGCTGTTTCAGTCGTGAAATCAATAGCAAGGCGATCGTCAAAGGTGAAGAGCGAGCCTTCCCACAACCCATCATTGCCGTACTGCATGCCATAGCGGACGACGCCACCTTCAATTTGATAGACCTCATTAAAACCACGGTTCTTCATAAGGACCGATAGAACTTCGCAGCGAATACCACCAGTGCAATACATGACGATTGGCTTCTCTTTCAGATCGTCGTACTTTCCGCTCTCGATCTCGTCAATAAATTCTTGTGAGGATGTCACATCTGGAATAATTGCCTTCTTAAATTTGCCAATTTTTGATTCAAAGGAGTTGCGAGCGTCGAAGAATACGACTTCATCGCCACGCTCTTTAACGAGCGCATTGACTTCGTGTGGCTTGAGATGGATACCACCGCCGATTAGACCGTGCTGATCGACCTCAATTTCATCGGGCTTCCCGAACGTGACGAGTTCTCGCTTTGCCTTCACACTCAACCGTGGGAAATCATTTCCCGTTCCACTCGTCCACTTAAAATCGATAGATCGAAAACCTGGATGATGCTTTGACAACTTTATATAACGCTTGAGCGCCGACATATCCCCACCAAGGGTGGCATTCACTCCGTGCTCTGAGATCAGAACTCGTCCCTTTATTCCAAGACTTTCACAGAGCGTGCGTTGCCAAAGCGCTATCGCTTCAGGATCACGGATTGGCATGAAACGGTAGAAGAGAATGACCTTCTGAAGCTCCATGATCGCACTCTACCCGCGAAAAACTCTGCTGTTAATCCCCTACGATGCTGGGTGCTGCACCAGTTGAGGCAATCAGTTCATCAAAGGTAGTTGGAAATACAGCGTGCGGGTGACCTGCTGCAGCCCACACCACTTCGTAATCGCTGAGCGCTTCATCAATCAAAATTGTCGCTTTAGTGAGCCATCCAAGAGGTGCAACGCCCCCTGTAGTTTCTGAAACCAGAGCCACGAAATTATTTCGCACAATTGGCTTGAGCT
>JBBAMQ010000008.1:0-51063 GCA_040402395.1 Candidatus Nanopelagicaceae bacterium
GCTCGCCTAGCTCGGGTAGGAGCCGATGTTGAAACAGCCCGTATTGCTCGGGTAGAAATTGCTCGACTTGCTCAGATAGAAGTCGGTCGTCTTGCTGCGATTAAAACCGCTCGCCTTGCTCGGGAAGAAATTGCTCGACTTGCTCAGGCGGCAGCCGATGCTGGAATAGCTCGTCTAGCTGCAATTGAAATTGCTCGCCTAGCTCGGGTAGGAGCCGATGTTGAAACAGCCCGTCTTGCTGCCCTAGTAGTAGTTACCCCACCATTTAGTGGGGGTGGATCATCTGCTGCGGCCGTTAATCCGACTAGCGCTATTGCTAAGGCTGCAGCCGATTTAGCCACAGCTAAAAAGACTATCGCTGATGCGCAAATTGCCACTGATGAAAAGTCTGTTGCTAATGCAATGGTTCTCCCTGATGCAACGGTCCTTGCCGCTAATAATGTTAAGCCTGCTCTTGCACTCTTCTTCTTGACCGGTGACTCAACTCTAAAAGCCGCTGACAAGAAAGCGATGGCTAAGTTTGCTGCCCTTCTAAAAGCAACTGCCGTAAAGACCATAACAATCACGGGCTTTGCAGATGCGCAGGGCTTCAAGGACAATATGGCCCTATCTATCAAGCGTGCGAAAAACGTTGCTAATTTCCTAAAGACACTCAAGATCACGGCAAATACAGAGGTACTGGGTAAGGGTGTCTTGGTAGCTATGACAACGGATGCACCACTATCTCGTCGAGTGGATGTAATAATCACAAACTAAGTAAAAAGTAACTCGGCTGACGGGGCAAGCGGAAAGAAAAACCCCAGTTGATCCATAACAGGATTAACTGGGGTTTTTTACTGCAATCAATGAATCAATTAGTGAGAGTGACCACCAGCGCCATGGGAATGACCATGACCTGCCGCCTCTTCCTTTTGATTATCCGGTGTTTCAAAGACGAGCGCTTCGGTAGTAATAAACATCGCAGCGATTGATGCCGCATTAGCAAGTGCTGAACGCGTTACCTTCACTGGGTCAATGACACCATCAGCGACAAGATCACCGTAGACCTCGGTACCGGCATTGAAACCCTCATTGGGCTTCATGGTCCGTACCTTGGCGACAACTACATATCCTTCGTGACCGGCATTCTCTGCGATCCACCGAAGTGGCTCATCGCATGCCTTCTTAACAAGACGAACGCCAACCGCACGATCACCTGTAAGTCCGAGATCATTATCGAGAGCGGACGCAGCATGTACGAGTGCAGCCCCTCCGCCGACAACAATGCCCTCTTCTACAGCTGCGCGGGTCGCTGAAATTGCATCTTCCAGACGGTGCTTCTTCTCCTTGAGTTCAACTTCGGTGTGTGCGCCAACTTTGATCACGCAGACTCCACCAGCAAGTTTTGCAACGCGCTCTTGTAGCTTCTCGCGATCCCAGTCAGAGTCAGTATTTTCAAGTTCGTTACGAATTTCGTTGACACGTGAAGCAACGTCTGCCTTATCGCCAGCGCCATCCACAATTGTCGTTGCATCCTTGGTAATGACGATACGACGGGCACGACCCAATAGATCGAGTGTGACGCCATCTAACTTCAAACCAACTTCTGCCGAGATAACCTGTCCACCTGTAAGAATCGCAATATCTTGGAGCATCGATTTACGACGGTCACCAAAACCTGGAGCCTTGACAGCAGCGGATGTAAATGTGCCACGCATACGATTTACCACCAAGGTCGAGAGCGCTTCGCCCTCAACATCTTCAGCAATAATCAAGAGTGGCTTGTTGGCCTGAGCTACCTTTTCAAGGACAGGAAGGATCTCGCTCAACGCTGAAATCTTCTGGCCAGAGATCAAGATGTAGGCATCATCGAGAACAGTCTCCATACGCTCTGAATCGGTAACAAAGTAAGGAGAGATGTAACCCTTATCAAATTGCATTCCTTCAGTGAATTCGAGTTCAAGATTTGTTGTTGATGACTCTTCAACGGTGATAACGCCATCTTTGCCGACCTTATCCATCGCTTCCGCAATGAGATCGCCAATAGCCTTATCTTGTGCTGAAATCGTTGCAACATCTGCGATCTGGGACTTTCCAGATACCGCCTTTGAATTCTTCTTCAACTCTTCAGCAACTGCAAGAACAGCCGCTTCAATTCCGAGTTTGATCTCCATTGGCTGAGCGCCGGCAGCGAGATTGCGAAGACCTTCCTTCACCATCGCCTGTGCCAGCACAGTTGCAGTAGTGGTTCCATCACCGGCAACATCATTGGTCTTTTCCGCAACTTGCTTGACAAGTTGTGCACCCATGTTTTCGGCTGGATCAGAGAGTTCGATTTCTTTTGCGATCGTCACGCCATCATTGGTGATGAGTGGAGCGCCGTAAGATTTTGCGATAACTACGTTACGACCCTTAGGTCCAAGCGTTACCTTGACCGTGTCAGCGAGAATATTGACACCGCGCTCCATCGCGCGACGAGCGGTCTCATCAAATTGAAGACTCTTGCCCATCTGGGTTAGTTCTTCTCGATGATAGCGAGTACATCACGAGCTGAGAGTACGAGGTACTCCTCGTTATTGAGCTTCACTTCGGTGCCACCATATTTGCTGTACAGGACTACATCGCCAACTTTGACATCCATTGGAGTGCGTACGCCATCATCGAAACGACCTGGGCCTACTGCAATAACAGTGCCTTCTTGTGGCTTCTCTTGGGCGGTATCTGGAATAACCAGTCCGGAAGCGGTCTTCTGCTCGGCGGCGTTAGCCTGAATAACAATACGATCTTCAAGTGGTTTGATGGCAGTTGCCATGATTTACTCCTTTTAATTGGTTCTGATTGACTCAAGACTGGTTGACGGATCTGGCTACTTTGAAACTACTCCGAACTGGTCTGTAATTAGCAGACCGACCCCGAGAGTGCTAAAGCGGACTCTACTAGCGCCAGAGAAGCCTTTCCAACCCAGAGCTCGAGTCTGCGCCAAAACCCACCGGGCTGGGAGCACTGCCAGATTGCACGATCAGGCTCGTCAAGGCAGCGACCATCGCCCCATTATCAGTACATAAGGCGCTTGGCGGGGTCCGCAGGCGGATTCCGGCCTGAGCGCATCGACGTTCTGCCTCGGAACGGAGCCGGCTATTGGCAGCGACGCCACCCGCCAAAATGAGTGATTCAAAACCCTCTGCCTGAGCGGCTGCGATCGCCTTTGTCAGAAGCACATCCACGACCGCTTCTTGAAACGAGGCTGCAATATCTGCAATATCTGCAATATCAGCGGTATCGGCGCGAGCGGCCGCTGGGTCCTGCTGCAGATATCGGGATACCGCCGTTTTCAACCCCGAGAAGGAGAAGTCATAGCGATGCTCCGCTAGATCAGATGGGTGGGTCAGGCCTCTTGGGAAATCAATCGCGCCAGGATTTCCACTTCTGGCTAGGCGATCGATCGCTGGGCCACCCGGGAATCCTAAATTAAGCAAGCGGGCAACCTTATCGAAGGCCTCGCCCGCAGCGTCATCGATCGTGGCCCCGAGTACTTCGACATCCAATGCGAGATCAGCGACTTTCATAATCGAACTATGTCCACCACTTACAAGTAAACCAATTGCTGGGTCGAGCCGCTCATCACTACCAAGTGCATCGACCGCGAGATGGGATGAGAGGTGGTTGACGCCATAGAGCGGTTTATCTAGGGCGAGTGCGAGACCGGATGCGGCTGATGTTCCGACTAAGAGCGCGCCAATAAGTCCAGGTCCCGCTGTGACACCAATTGCATCGATATCTTTCAACGAAATCTTCGCTTCGAAAAGTGCTTGGCCAATAACCTGTTGCATCGCTTCTAGGTGGGCGCGGCTAGCAATTTCTGGAACGACGCCACCAAAACGAGCATGTTGTTCAACACTCGATGAAATGACATTGGCGAGAAGAGTTCTTCCGCGCACAATACCAACTGCGGTTTCATCACATGATGTCTCGATACCAAGTACTAACGGCTGACTCATGATCGCAACTCCTTGCGCATCACAATCGCATCCTTGCCTGGACCGTAATAATCCATGCGCTCTGAAATCTTGCGGAATCCATTTGCCGAATACAGTGCGATCGCCTCGATGTTATCGATCCGGACTTCAAGCATTACCGCTTCCGCTTTCTTATTACGGGACCAATCGATCAGCCGCTTCAAAAACTCACGGGCGATACCCTTTCGGCGAAAATTAGCGGCCACGGTCATCGTCAAGATATCTGTTAACTCACCAGCCGGCGCTACTCCGGCATAACCAACAACGGCGCCATCGTTCTCAGCGACGATGTAATAACGGCCTTGGGCAGCGATCTCCTCTTTAAACTGCGCCAGCGACCAAGGATCTTCACCGTGATAGATCTCCTTTTCAAGAGCGTACAAAGTAACGGCATCCATGAGGTTGGCGGGGCGGAAGGTAATTCCAACTGGGGCCGGATATGCATCTGGACGGCGAATATAGATCGGTTCACGCAGATTCTGCGAAATCGAAAGTGAGGCAATTGCTACGGCTCGTGGTGGTGTCCGAACAATCGGCAAATCGAACTCTTCAACAATTTGATGAACATTCACTGCAGGATCAGTGATGCGACGGCCTTCAAAATATCTCGCCCAGAAAAGTTCCTTACGCCTCGCATCAATCGCAACAATGAAATCTTCTTTGCCAGCATCTACGGCAATTGCATCGAGTGATGAGACCCCGACCCATGGAATTCCGCGGCCCAGCGCAAAACTCTGACCAAAAGCGATACCAACTCGCAACCCCGTGAATGGCCCTGGCCCCATGCCAATTGCTACGAGATCAATAGTGTGTTCCACAGCAAGAGCCTCTTTAATAAGCTTTGGCAGAACTTCGCCATGGGCCAGAGCATCGTCGTGGTGTAACTCAACAAGAGCAACTCCATCTTTAACGATGGCTACGGAAGTTCGGTCGGTGGATGTATCCATTGAAAGAATGGTGCTCATAGATCAAATCCGCGCCAACGGGAGCCGTGCCCTTTAGATGTCACCACACGATCGTTATCGCCAGAACCAAATTCGATCGTGATTTCTAAGTAGGCATCTGCAAGGCGTTCTACAAAACTCTCGCCCCACTCGATCACAATGATCGAACTCTTCAACTGCGAGTCAAGATCAAGATCGTCAAAGATCGCCATCGGCTCACCGATTAAACGGTATGCATCAACATGGACCAAGGTCTCTTTACCGTGATGGATTCGAGAGATCACAAAGGTAGGCGAAGTTATTCCTGATATCCCAAGTGCTGCGCCTATCCCCTGAGTCAACGCAGTCTTACCCGCACCCAGGTCACCCTTAAGAAGAACTAAGTCGCCAGCGTGGAGCGTCTCGCCGATAAGTTGACCTAACTCCTTCATGGCTTCGGGGGATCTCACAAGGGCCATACCGTAAGAGTAATAGAAGCGGGCATAGAAGAAGGGCCCCGGTCTCCCGAGGCCCTTCTTACTTACTCTCTTACGCGAGGATTAATCCTGCGCGTAGTACTTAGGGAGAACAGCCTGGAACTTCGGATCTGCAGTAGATCCACCCATCTTTCGTACCGCTGTAAGCAACGGGCCGCCAGAGCGGTTCTTCCCATTTGCTGACGCGTATGCAAGTAGATCTGCAACCGTTGTGTATTGCTTGGTTGAGAAGTTACAGTGATTTGTTCCATTCGCCGCCGGCGTCGATGCAACAGGAGAGCCTGTGGCATCGAAGGTCGTGTAGTGAGTTGGAGTCAAGTTATAAATCGAGATCAAATTCGAAGTTCCACGAGCAGTGTGGTCCTTCAAGTTTGCTTTAATCTGTACTGCGTACTGAGCTGCATACTTATTTGCCAAGTACGTTGAGGCACCTGCAGGAGTAATGGGATCTGCAACTCCGACCATAGTCACTGTTGGAACTGAAATCTTGCCACTCCATTGAAGCAAGCTACGCATCGTTGTGATTGCAGCTGGGTTACCAGTCGCGCGAGGTGATGCCCCGAGCACTGCAAGCATTCCACCAGTTGCTTGTGATCCACTGAGCGCTGCATTGAAGGTGCTTGCATCCGAACCAATCTGGGCTGCGTAATCCGTCTTTGTGTTATCAAAGATCGCGCCGCCAGATTGTTGTTCAACATCGTACGTTGCGAGCACTCCAAGTGCCGCAGCAGTTGTTCCATTTTCAAGGATTGCAAGAGCCGGGCTTCCAAGGAGAGCGAAGCCGGTATAACTTGAAGAGTTTATGGAACCCGGACCTGTTGAAGAGTCGAAGTGTGCACTCTGTGCAGGAACTCCAGCCATCAATCCGAGGAGCAAGAGCGCTGATCGCGCTGGAATCTTGCCGAGTGCCGCAGCAACAGGTGCTGGAGTTGTATCAGGCCATGTTGGAGCTCCTGTTGCAAGTTCCTTACCAATTCCTGCTTGCAGCTTGCCCATCACAGTAAATACCTTGCCAAGATCTGCCATGGCTTCTGCATACCCAGCTGTTCCAGCTGAGTAACTACCAGCCTTGATTGATGGATCGAAGAAGGTCTTCAGACCCCAGAGGAAATCGCCAGCCATCTTCAGCTCTGCTTCTACTGTTGAAGTAGCGAGGCAAAGTGGAGCGACAGCTGAGAGCTGAGTTCCGAGCTTCTCCGCAAGTCCCTGAGTGATAACTCCACCGAGGGATTCACCCCATGCAATGACTTTGGTGGTCTTGGCGAATTGAGTCTTGAAGGTATTGATGAGTTCGACATCTGTTGCAACGCCTGAATCACTATTCCATCCCTGGCGAGCAAAGCCCGAGCCCATAACTGCAAAGCCCTTGCCAAGCAAGTATTGGATCACTGGTGCAGTGGGACCCGGTTGTGGAGTGTTCGTAATCTTGTATCCACCGATCAATGGAATCGCTGCCGGAATATCTACGTTGTAGCGGTATCCATGTGAATAGAGGTAGACAGTTCCGTTGAAATTTGCTGGAACGATCATTGAGTATGGGGCACCATCCGATGTTGCACCGATACATGAATTAACAGGGACCTTGCCATCACACATGGGAGCTGCGTGAGCAACTGTTGGTAAAGCGGTGAAAGCAAGTGTCGCAAGCGCTGAGGCTGCGAGCACGGCGATCTTCTTCTGCATCTTCTGGTTAATTGAGATTCTCATTAGTTGTTTGGCAATCCCTTCGCTGGCATTGCTGGTCGTGCTGATGTCGCTTTAACAACAGGAGCGCTTCCAGAATCGGTTGTGTAAAGCGTGTACTTGCCTGCGCCATCGACAGAAACTGCGTTTCCATCAGGGCCTAGCTTTCCAAACCAGTAGCCGGTGTAGCCAACGTGGCTCTTTGGGCTGAAGAGGATTGGTGAGAAAGCTGCTGATGCCCAAGTAGAACCCTTGGCCTCAATTGCCTTTATCAAATTTGTCCGAGTCAGGTTAGGACCTGCGGCTCGAAGAGCTTCAACGGTCAACATCGCGGTATTCATTCCAACCAGGATGTTGTTATCGAATACTGCACTTGGGTTGTACTGAGCACTGATGCTCTTGAACTGAGTGATGTATTCATCCGTTGCATCAGATGGTGATGGTAGGAAAGAAGCGGCAATTGAACCGGCAAGTGCTGGGGCTAACGGCCCAAGCAATCCCTTGAGAGTCGTTCCATCGCTACCAACTGAGCCCAAAATCATCTGGATCTTGCCGATAAGTCCGGCCTTATAGAGACCGCCGGCGAGCGCGCCGGTGGCACTTGTAACACCGAACATAATGACGGTATCAGAGCCCGAGGCGACGATCGATGTAATCCACTTTCCAATAACTGACGGATCAGCTTGTGAGAGAGCAGAGTATGGAATCTTTGCGGCAAAGGTTGTCCCTGCTGTAGCAAAGCCCTTCAACGCATCTGCACCAAAGTCATCATCCTGATAAATCAAGGCGACCTTGTGACCAGCGAGATTCTCGGCGATGTACTTGCCCATTACCTTCGCTTCAGTTGCATATGATGGGAAGAGAGGGAAGGTTGTTGGATACTTCTTCATATCTGCAAAGCCACTGAAACCAGTATTGACGAAGAGGCGAGGGACCCCGTGGCTATTTACCAAGCGAGTTGTCGCTTCATTATTTGCAGTACCGAGAGTTCCGACCAGTGCAAAGACCTTATCTTTCAGGATGAGGTCATTAGTTACTGAAAGAGTTGTTGCCGGTGAGTAGCCGTCATCTTTAACGACAAGCTGAATCTTTCGGCCATTTACGCCACCATTTGCATTGACGTAATCGAAGTAGGACTTCATTGCAGCTGGGACTTTGTTATACCCAGGAGCTGCAGCGCCTGTAAGTGGAACTGTAATTCCAAGTTTAATTGTTGTACTGGACACGCCAGTTTCTGCGTGAGCGGGTAGTGCGCTAGCGATTAGCGCTACTGCTGCGATTGTTGCTGCCGCAAATATTCCAGTCGCTGTTCGACTTGTTCGACTTGTTCGGAGTTGAACGAACATGTATTTCCTTCCATTGAGGGTATTTAGGAGTTGCCAATATGAAGTTTTGCTAGTGCTTATGCGATCGTAAACTTTTCAGGCTAGGGTACTTAGGAAACTTTGGCCCTTGCGGAACCAAAAGTACCGTCGCGATCAAGAGCACGCTCGTGATAACACCAGGTAGGTTTGCAGTCACCTTCTCCGATCCCCCAAAATGCGAAGCAACTGCATTTGAGAGCTCTGGGATTGCGACCAAAACCGCTGCACCAACAAGGCTACCCCCGAGGTTGGTGACTCCAGCAAGCACCGCACCTGTAATGAGAGTGAAAGAGAGCGAGAGGGTAAAGGCAAGCGGCGCAACCAAACCGAGAAGCATTGCAAAAAGGGAGCCAGCAAGGCCTGCAACGGAAGAGCTGAGCGTAAATGCCAATACTTTTGCCCCGCTGACATCGATCCCTGCAAGTGCCGCTGCGGTCGGATTAGCCCGAAGTGCCCGCCATCGCCTTCCATAACGAGTTGATAACAAATTACGTAACAGCCAAAAAATGACCAGTGAAACCACAATTGCGACGCAGAAGAACCATCGATACTGGGAAAAGTCTTTGCCGGCCCAGGACGGGGCGCTCCCCACATCAAAGCTGAGACCTTGCTCGCCACCGAGAAGATGGAATTGATTCGCGAGTGAAGGTAGCCCCACTGCAAGTGCAAGTGTTGTGCCCGCTAAGTACGGGCCACGCAGCCGTGCCGCGGCCATACCAAGTAAGAATCCAGCGAGCGCACCAACTGCACTACCAACAAGAAAGGTAATGGGATAAGGAAGGTGCAAATGAATCTGGGCAAGAACGGCGGCGTAACCACCAACCGCCATCAGAGCACCATGCCCTAGTGAAATCTGACCCGAGTAACCAGTTAAGAGAACGATCGATGAGATAGCAATAGCAAAGATCGCAACTTGGGCACCCTGATACGAGCGCAGCTCATCCACATGTCCACTCAATAAAAGCAGGAGAGCACCAATGATGCATGAGAGAACAAATCTGCGTTTAGGAGAATTAAGCTTCACGGCCACTCCTTCTTCCGAAGATTCCCTGCGGTCGGATAAGTAAGACGATAATTAAAATAATAAATGCTGCACTAAAGGTCACTGAGGTTCCGATGTATTGCAAAATAACGGCAAAGCCCACTCCGAGAACAAGCCCACCAACAACTGCACCAACAAGGCTTTCTAATCCCCCAATGACGGCAGCAACAAAGCCACTGACCAAAAGTAGATCAAGTGAATTGGGTGAGAGATATGTCGTCGGCGTAACGAGGGCACCGGCTACCGCACCTGCGGCACCAGCAAAAGCCCAGCCAATTGTGCGAATACGATCCACTCGAACACCGGATAAGCGAGCGATTTCTGGTTGGAAACTCGCCGCTCTCAGCGCCAACCCCAATCGCGTAAAAGTAAATATTGCAGCAAAGATCACCATCACAATAAGTGCGCCAATAACGATGGCGGCATTCTGAGGAGAGAACGGGATCGTCGTTGAGCCAATCGTGTAACCCTTACTTGAAAGTGGCGAGGTGTACTGCACGAAGGAATTCCCCCAAATCAAACCAGCGAGGCTTCGAATTCCACCCAAGACCCCAAGTGTGGCAATGACAGGAGCGATCGATTCCACCACAGTGCCCGCGCTCCGTTTTGCGAGTGGCCGCATAATCGCCGCCTCGACTATGGCGCTAATAAGCGCCCCTGCGAGAACTGCAATCGGAAGTGAAAGCCAATAATTATGCATCCGATTCATAGCTTCGTAACCAATATAGGTAGAGAGAATTGCTTGACCAGCTGCAGCAAAATTCACGACCCGAGTTGATCGCCAAACAAGCACTAACGCCAGCGACATCAAGGAGTAAATTGCTCCACCACTCAAGCCAACTAATATGGTGTTCAGGAATATCTTCATCAATATCCTAAGTAGGCGGATCGTAGGGCTGGATCGCTTAAGAGCTGCTCGGCGGTACCAGTAGTAACGAGTTTGCCAAGATTGATAATTATTCCTCGATCGGCGATTGTAAGAGCCGAGATTGCATTCTGCTCCACGAGAACAACAGTTAGACCCAGACGGTGACGAAGTCCATCAATAGCAGCGAAGATTTGATCAATCACGAGCGGGGCCAACCCCAATGAGGGTTCATCAAGGAAGAGAAGTGCAGGGCGAGCAATTATCGCCCGTCCGATTGCGAGCATCTGACGTTCACCACCGGATAAGGTGTCGGCACTCTGCTTAAGTCGCTCTGCTAGCCGCGGAAAGAGTTCTAGAACCTCGGCCGTGGCTACCGCAACATCGCGTCGATCCTTACGCCAAATACCACCGAGGGCCAAATTCTCACTAACCGTTAATTCAGGAATGACCGCCTTCCCCTCAGAGACGTGGACGATGCCACTGCGCACTAAATCTTCAGTCCGCTTGCCGAGAATCGAGTGACCCTTCCAACTAGCGCTCCCAGATATTGCGGGAAGCAGCCCAGAGAGTGCGCGCAGCAGAGTTGTTTTTCCAGCCCCGTTACTACCAATGATTGTGACAAGTTCGCCTTCGTTGACGGTGAAACTCAGATCATCGATCGCCGAGATTGCACCGTGTTGGACGCGTAAGTGTTCGATCTCCAGGGTCATCGCTTGCCTGCTTGATTTCCAAGATAAGCGGCCACTACCGCTGGGTTTTCGCGGACTTCGGCCGGAGTTCCCTTAGCAATTAATTCACCGAAGTTCAGTACATAGATTCGGTCACAGACACTCATGACCACATCCATATGGTGCTCAACAATAAGAACTGAAGTCCGACCACGAATGTTTCTGACCATACTCTTGAGCCAATCAATATCTTGTGGGCCCAAACCACCGGCTGGCTCATCGAGCATCAACAACGTTGGGTTACTGACCAACGCCCGCGCAATAGCAACCCGCTTTGTTATCGGATATGGCAATGAGTCCGCGCGGCGATCTGCGATATCTGCACAATAAGTATTTTCCAAAGCGATCAATGCACGTTGTCGGATCTCATCTTCGCTCTTCTTTGATGCACCAAATATTGATCGAAGCAGCCCGGCACGCGAATGTATCTCGGCGCCAATCATCACATTTTCAAGAACTGTGAGATCGCCAAAGAGGCCCACTCCTTGAAGTGTGCGAGCGATCTGGTGCTTCACTAACTCATGCGGTCCAAGCCAATCCCGTTTCACGCCATGCACCGTGAGGGTTCCAGAATCTGGCTTCACGATGCCAGAGAGGACATTAAAAAGAGTGGTCTTTCCAGCGCCATTCGGGCCAATCAATCCGACGACTTCACCCTTGTCGATCTGACAATCAATATCTTTCAGGGCCTTTAAGCCACCGAAGTTGACGTGCACTGATTCGACGCAGAGCAGAGTCTCTTCGCTTGCCACGAATTTTGCTCCTGCCTTAAAAAATAATAAAAGAGTTAACGAAGGTAGATTCTAGGCAGTCTGGCGGCGATTCTTGTGGTGATTTCATAGTTGATTGTTCCGGCGGCCTGTGCCCAATCATCGGCGGTAAAACCATCTTCGCCTATCACCGTTACATATTCGCCGGCAGATGCGGTGCTCTCTGGGCCTAAATCAACGACACATTGATCCATTGAAATACGGCCTATTAATCGGGCGAGCTCGCCGTGGTACGAGACTCCGGCGGTGGAATCTGCCCGTCGAGGTAGACCATCGCTGTACCCCATGCAGACAATCCCCAATTTTGTATCGCGATCTGTCACACCAGCCCCGCCATATCCCACGCGCGAAAAGGCCGGGACGCTCTTCACATTTACTAACTTTGCCTTAATGCTCATCGCAGGTTTGAGTCCAAGTTCCTCTGAACTACCCATTGTTGTGACGTCAGGACTCAATCCATACATGGCAATTCCTAGGCGAACCATCTGTTTATGTGATCCAGGGTGAGCGATGGTTGCCGCTGAATTTGCAGCATGAACAATCTCCGGGAAGAAGCCGGCGCTCTGAAGCGCATTGAGAAGAACGTTAAAGAGAATCAATTGCTGTTCGGTAAAGTCAGAATCCGCCTCGTCGGCGCGCGCGAAGTGGGTCCAGAAACCGATGAGTTCAATCGATCCCTTCACCTCTTGCAACCTTGCTAAGAAAAGATCCCACTCATCGAGAAATCCACCGCGAGTCATGCCGGTATCAACCTCAATATGTATTCGAGGAGTAACTCCCATACGCTGCCCAGCGGCAAGAATCTCCTCAAAGATCGCAAGCGAAGAGACCGATAGATCAATCCCATGATCCAGCGCTAGATCGAAGTCCTCACCAGGTGGGGTGAGCCAAGCCAAGATTGGAGAGGTAAGCCCGGCTTCACGTAATAAAATCGCTTCTTCTAAAAGCGCTGTTCCTAACCAACTCGCACCAGATTCAATCGCAGTCTGGGCGACTTCGATCAGGCCATGGCCATATGCATCGGCCTTTACCACCGCCATAATCTGGGCATCCGTCTCGCCCGCGAAATGTGCGATATTTGCTGCAATCGCACGGAGATCAATTTCGACATATGCGCGCGGTTCGCTCACTCTTCGATCACCACCATGGCAGATGCAATACCAGCATCATGAGAGAGAGTGAGGTGGACTTTCTTACCCTGAAGAAATACTGCTGTCGATCCACTTAATTGAAAGGTTGGTTTTCCGGTCGCGAGATTAATAATTTCCACATCGTGCCAATGAAAATTCTCTTTTGAATCCATCGCCTTTGCAACAGCCTCTTTCGCCGCAAATCGAGCTGCTAACGAATTGATTGGACGATCAATCTCGCTCGTCTTAAAAAGTCGTGCTTTCAGGGCTGGCGTGCGAGTTAATGACTCTTCAAAGCGCTCGATATCAACAACATCGATACCGATTCCAAAGATCATGAGGGCTGCCGGGTCGATGGCCAAGCACGATCGATTGCAATTAAAAGCACCAAAAGCGAGCCACCGATCAAGACGCCACCTAAGAGATCCGATAGCCAATGAGTATCGCGGATTAGGGAAACGAGACATACCGTGATCGTGATAAGCCCAACCAGCCAATTTAATTTAATTCCCTCGAACGGCTCTCGATGCGTATAGCGATAGATAAGATAAGCGCACATTCCCCAGGTAAGAAGCGCGTTGGCTGAATGACCACTCGGGTAAGAGAGTCCCCCGGCATGCAGTAGGTCGAGTGCGAGTCGAGGCTTGGTGCGGCCAAAGATTAATTTTGATAACCCGACGACGCCATTAAGAAGCAACAGTGACGAAACCGATAGATAGATCGGACGCCAGGATTTAAATCGCCAGCCGATAAACGCTGCCGTGATCAGCAGTATCGCAGCGGTAAAGCTACGTAACCCGAGATCATCCATCGCCAATAGCGCATGGCTTGAGAGTCCTCGAAAGGTGTGATGCTTAAGTTGCTTGACCCAGTGATCGAATTGATAGAGATAACTCTTCGTGAGAACTTGCTCTGTCACTATCAAAAAACCTAAAAATAAGATGAAAGATATTCGGAGCGCACGAAACATTTCGGCTCTTCGTGCCGGAGGAAGTGTGGTCAACATTTATTCCACCGTGACAGATTTAGCTAAATTACGAGGTTGATCGACATCATTCCCACGAGCAATCGCCATCTCGTAAGCGATTACCTGAAGTGGCACCACTGCAAGAACTGGTTCAAGAAATGGGTGTGTCGTTGGAATTCGGATCATATGATCAGCGCTTGCAAGATCGCCATCACCTATTGCAATAATGATGGCTCCTCGAGCCTTTACCTCCTGAACATTACTCGCCATCTTTTCGGCAAGGAGAGAACCCGTTGCCGGCATAACTGCGATGACCGGTGTCCCTTGATCGATTAAGGCAATGGGCCCATGTTTGAGTTCGCCACCAGCAAAGCCTTCAGCATGCATATATGCCAGTTCTTTCAACTTTAGCGCGCCTTCAAGTGCTGTTGGAAAGCCAACATGACGACCGAGGAAGAGCATGGATGAAGCATCTTTAAACTTACGGGTAAGGGCTCTAAGCGGTTCAACCGTTTCAAGGACTTGCTCGATCTTGCTAGGTAACTCTGAAAGCTGGCCAACGATCTCATCGCGTTCGGCTGGAGTGAGTGATCCGCGGACGTTGCCAAGATGGAGAGCAATCAGATACATCGCAATAAGTTGAGTAAGAAGCGCCTTAGTAGAGGCGACCGCTATCTCTGGCCCAGCATGGGTATAGAGAACAGCATCAGCTTCGCGTGGAATTGTCGATCCATTGGTGTTGCAGACTGCAAATACTCGTGCACCCTTGCTACGTGCGTAACGCATCGCCATCAAGGTATCCATGGTTTCACCAGATTGCGAGATAGGGATGACAAGAGTATTTGCATCAACACTTGGCTCGCGATAGCGATACTCAGAGGCAAGCTCAACATCCACTGAAATATTCGCCCATTTTTCAATCGCATATTTACCGACCAGTCCAGCATGGAAAGCTGTGCCACAAGCGATAATGACGACTTTAGTAATACCTTCAAGGTTGATATTCGCTGTGATTTCAGGATCAAGGCCCGCTGTACGACCAAGTAAGGTATCGGCAACTGCCTTTGGCTGCTCATAGATTTCTTTTAACATGAAGTGTTCAAAGCCACCGCGCTCGGCAGCTGAAGCATCCCAAGAAATTTCATAAGCCTTTTGGGGAAGTACCTCTCCATCGAGATTTGTAATAACAATCGTGTCTGCAGTGATATCTACGACTTCATCTTGGCCAAGCTCGAGCGCGTGCTTGGTATGGGCGATAAATGCTGAAACATCTGATGCTAGGAAATTCTCGCCAACACCAACACCAACAACCAATGGTGAGTTTCTTCGAGCTCCAACGATCCTGCCAGGTTCATCGGAATGTATCGCAAGCAAGGTAAAGGAGCCGCGTAGCTCTGCGCAGACTTCACGCATCGCCGCAGCGAGATCGCCATTGTGCTTTTTGCGAGCATCACTTAAAAGATGAACTACTGATTCGGTATCTGTCTCAGATTGAAAGGTGTGGCCACGCTTCTCAAGTTCTTCTCGAAGTTCGATGTAGTTCTCAATGATTCCATTATGAATAAGCGCGAGCTTCCCGTCATTATCTAGATGCGGGTGGGCGTTCCGATCAGTGGGACCGCCATGGGTGGCCCAGCGAGTGTGGCCAATGCCGCTATGCGCATCAGGCACAGTCGTAAGAGTTGATTCGAGATTACCAAGCTTGCCGGCACGTTTTTCGATCCAGAGCGGTTCACCCTTTGTGACCGCAAGCGCAATTCCAGCAGAGTCATATCCGCGATATTCAAGTCGGCGAAGGCCTTCGAGAACTGGTGAGAGAGCTGTGGCCTTACCGGTATATCCAACGATCCCACACATCTAGCGAGGCTCCTTTTATCGTTACGAGAGTTCTGATCTTACTAGTGAGGCTAATTCATTGGCGATCTGCTCGGCTACTGCCGTGGTTTCGGCTTCAACCATTACTCGGACGAGAGCTTCGGTACCAGATGCACGGACCAAGATTCGACCCTTCTCGCCAAATTGTTCATTCTTCGCCTTGATCTGATCCTGGATCTTCTTCGATGTTGGAAGGTCATCTTTCTTAACATCTTTTACGTTAATTAATATTTGTGGAAAGCGAACCATCACTGCGGCAAGCTCAGCCAAGGTCTTGCCTGAATTCTTCATCGCTTGCATGAGATGTAGCGCGGTAAGAATTCCGTCACCAGTATTTGCATGGTTTCTCATAATGATGTGGCCTGATTGTTCGCCACCAAGAACATGACCATCAGAGAGCATCTTCTCTAATACATAGCGATCGCCAACCGCTGTGGTCTCCACCTTAATTCCTAGCCCAGTCATCGCTTTACTAAATCCGAGATTACTCATGACCGTGCCAACTACAGTTTTATTGGTGAGTTCGCCGCGCGCGTGAAGATCTGCAGCAAGAATCGCCATAATGAAATCACCATCGATCTCGTTACCCTGCGCATCGATAGCTAAGCAACGATCCGCATCACCATCATGTGCGATACCAAGATCAGCGCCAGTTTCAAGAACTTTAGCCTTGAGATTCTCAAGATGGGTAGAGCCGCAACCATCATTGATATTAAGCCCATTAGGAGATGCAGAGATCGCGATTACTTCCGCACCGGCGCGTTCATATGTCTTTGGTGCTACACGTGAAGCTGCGCCATTGGCACAATCCACGACAACTTTTATGCCCGTGAGATTGGCGGTGAGGGAGGAGAGTAAGTGAAAGATATATCGCTCTGCTGCGCTCTCATCAAGAACAACACGACCAACATCGCCGCCCAGTGGACGTTCCCACTTCTCTTTTAACCGAGCTTCGATCTTCGCCTCAAGAGCATCATCAAGTTTTCCGCCGCCTTTAGCGAAAAATTTAATTCCATTATCTGGCATTGGATTATGTGATGCGCTGATCATCACACCAAGATCTGCACCCGTTTCTGCGACGAGGAATGCGATAGCTGGTGTCGGAAGAATTCCTACTCGGTACACATCCACACCGGCGCTTGCCAGACCAGCGATTGTTGCTGCCTCTAGAAATTCACCAGATGCACGAGAATCTTGGCCAATAATTGCCTTTGGGCGGTGGCCAGCGAATACTCCAACTTCACCAAGAATATGAGCAGCGGAGACAGCAAGCTCTAACGCAAGTTCAGCGGTGAGGTCGCGGTTGGCTATACCCCGAACACCATCGGTGCCAAAAAGAGCCATTTATCTTTCCAATCCAAGCAGGGGTGCAGGAAGTGTAAGAAAGAAATTAACGCTTTGAGTATTGTGAACGCTTACGGGCCTTCTTGAGGCCGTACTTCTTGCGCTCGATGACGCGTGGATCACGAGTAAGGAATCCAGCCTTCTTTAGTGAAGGACGGTTTGCATCGCGATCAATCTCGTTGAGTGCGCGAGCAATTCCTAAGCGAAGCGCACCAGCTTGACCTGATATGCCCCCACCGTTGATTCGTGCAAATACATCATAAGCACCTTCGGCACCGACGGTGCGGAACGGCTCAGAGATGAGTTGCTGATGAACCTTATTTGGAAAGTAGACAGCAAGTTCTTTGCCATTAACGACCCACTTGCCAGAACCTGGAATTAAGCGGACTCGAGCAACTGCTTCTTTACGACGACCTGTTCCGCCACCTGGTGCCTTGATCGAAGGGCGATTGGTCGCTGCGGATGGTGTGCTACTTGTGTAAGAAGTAAGCAGTTCATCCTGGGCATCCTGGGTATCAACAGTGGTTTCGAGATCTGACATGTTTATAGGCTCCTATTAATTCTTTACGATTTGAGAAATTTGGCTAAACTCGAAAGCTGTTGGATTTTGAGCAGCATGCGGATGAGTTGGACCCGCGTAAACCTTGAGCTTTGTTCCAACTTGGCGGCCAAGCTTGTTCTTTGGAATCATTCCTAGAATCGCCTTCTCGACAATACGCGTTGGATCTTGGTTGATCAGATCTGCGTAGACGATAGAAGTCATTCCACCTGGGAAACCAGAGTGATGATGTGCATATTTCTGGGCGGCCTTTTGGCCGGTCAAAACAATCTTCTCGGCGTTGATAACAATGACAAAGTCACCCATGTCTATATGAGGAGCGAACGTTGTCTTATGCTTTCCGCGAAGAAGCACTGCTGCATGTGAGGCGAGGCGACCGAGTACTACGCCTTCTGCGTCGATGACATGCCACTTGCGAGTAGTAGCCTGATCACCAGCCTTCGGTGTAAATGTGCGCACGAGGTCTTCTCCTTATTGCCTGAACTGACGGGGACTGAAATAAATAACGGTAGATAAGAGTGCTTGGAAGTGCGGTATTTCTTGTGAAGCAAGAGGTGAAGATTACCCGTCTAAGCGCTCTCGGGTCAAAATAGGTCAGGCGCTACTTTTAGCGCTTTTTAAGCGTAAATCCAGCGGGGCATTTCGGTGCCAGCCCCCGGATGAGCTTCACGGTGCTGCCCTTTGTGCAGGTAATCGACTTCTGAATCACACTGACCCCTGGCTTCAGGACGAATGGTTGGGTCGGGGTCGGAGCGTGATTAGTTGCCGAAGCGGGGCTCTTCATTACTGGCCCTGGATATTTAGCACCCTCTGAGTCGCCCGCTTCACCCTCGTTCTCAGTGTGGATCGTAGTTAACGGCGAAGTACTTGGAGTGGGCGTTGGGATTGGAGTGGGCGTTGGGATTGGAGTGGGTATCGTCGCGGTCGCAGCTGGAGGTAATTGGGCAATCGCAGATGCGAGCGAACTCTTCCAGCCCTTTGAAATATAAGAAGCGCCAGAAACGCCATTGATCGTCACACTCTGTGCCTTGAGCGCTTCGGAGATCAAGATCGGAAGTGCATAATTTGTGTATGAGGCATTGGTACCTTCGGTGGATACTCGTGGAGTATCGATTTTGATAATTCGACCAGTGCTATCGACGGTGATTTGGACTTGAACAATTCCATAACTGTAATTAATCGCATCGCCAAGATAGGTAGTGGCAGCGCTGACAAGATCAGGAATCGTTACGAGGGTTGAGGTACCAACAGCAGTGAGCACCGCTACACGAAGGCGCTTATTCACTCGCTTCATTTAAGATCTCATCTCTTCGTGAAAGTGTGGCTTCGATCCGCGCCAGCAGATCTTCATCTCGTGGATAATCTACCTGCATCAAGGTTAGGCCACAGGATGGGAAGACATAGGAGTCCGAGACCCGAGACTTTGCTGTGAGAATATCTTGCATCCAACTCACCGGATAGCGGGACTCCCCTACACAGACCGCAGCACCGACAAGATTGCGGACCATATTCCAACCAAAGGCATCTGCAGCTAGTTCTGCGATGACGAAACCATCGCTATCTCGGCTCCACTCAAATCGTCGTAATTCACGGATCGTCGTACTGTGCGGGCGGTACCGACAGAAGGTAGCAAAGTCATGCTGACCAAGCATCAATTGACTCGCCTTATTTAAGAGATCGAGATCAAGCTCTCGAAACCAAGTCGTTGAATCTAATCGCTGCAGTGGTGAAAGGACACGATTGTTATCGAGAATTTTGTAACGGTAATGACGAGCCGCTGCCGAAAACCGTGCATGAAAATTTGCTGGGGCTTCAACGACAGAGTTGATTCGAATATCGCGACTTAAAATTTGATTAATTCTGAAGAAGAAATTTTCGATATCCCACTCAGTTTCACTCGGGCGATATCGAGAGATAACTGGTTGGGCGGGGATATCTACGTGAATAATTTGATGGCGGGCATGTACTCCGGCATCGGTTCTCCCGGCAACAACGGTATTGACTTTATGGCGGGTCATGCGCGAGAGCGCTTCTTCAATCTCGAATTGAATCGTTCGCTGATCTGGTTGTTTTGCCCAGCCCGCAAAGTTCGTCCCATCATAGGAGAGATCGATCTTTAAACGACGAAACCCACTCTCGGGATTGAGAGTGGGTTGCGCCATAATGCAGAAAGGTTAGACGAGCTCGATAACTGCCATTGGAGCGTTATCGCCGTTACGTGGGCCAACCTTGGTGATACGTGTGTAGCCACCATCGCGGGTGGCAAAACGTGGACCAATCTCAGTGAAGAGTGTATGTACAACGCTCTTATTCTGGATTGTCTGCATAACGCGACGGCGAGCAGCAAGATCTCCTGCCTTTGCGGCAGTGATGAGCTTCTCGGCTACTGGACGTAGGCGCTTCGCCTTTGTTTCAGTTGTCGTGATGCGGCCATGTTCAAAGAGCTGCTCAGCAAGGGTGCCCAGCAACAATCTTTCATGTGCTGGTCCACTTCCGAGACGAGGACCTCTACTTGGTGTTGGCATGATTTACTCCCTTGGACCGTAGGCCTTAGACGTTCTCTGATTCGACGAGTTCGTCGTCAACATCAGTTCCGTAGTTTTGGTGTTTAGTTGGATCAAATCCGATTGGGCTGTCCTTAAGTTGGAGTCCCATAGAGTGAAGTTTTGCCTTTACCTCATCGATTGACTTCGACCCAAAGTTACGAATGTCGAGAAGATCAGCTTCTGATCGGCCAACGAGCTCGCCGACAGAATGGATTCCCTCACGCTTCAAGCAGTTGTATGAACGAACTGTGAGATCGAGATCTTCGATCGGGAGAGCGAGATCTGCAGCGAGCGCAGCATCTTGGATGCTAGGTCCCATTTCGACGCCCTCAACATTGACATTCAATTCACGAGCCAGGCCGAAGAGCTCGACGAGGGTTCTGCCTGCTGATGCCATGGCATCCGAAGGTGACATTGACCTCTTTGTTTCGACATCGACGATCAAGCGATCAAAGTCTGTGCGCTGCTCAACGCGAGTCGCCTCTACCTTGTAGGTGACGCGAAGTACTGGAGAATAGATTGAGTCGACCGGGATGCGACCGATATCTCCACCAGCCTGCTTGTTTGATACAGCTGTGACATAACCACGACCGCGCTCGATGGTGAGTTCTACTTCGAACTTAGCCGATGAGTTGAGGGTGGCAATATGAAGATCAGGATTATGGATTTGGATACCGGCAGGAGCAGCAACATCGGCACCTGTGACAGTTCCCTCACCATTCTTGCGAATATAAATAAGGACCGGCTCATCGCTATCGGATGAGATCACGAGGTTTTTGATATTTAAGACGATCTCGGTGAGATCCTCTTTAACACCTTCGAGCGTGGTGAACTCATGGAGAGCACCATTCACGCGAATGCTGGTTACCGCGGCACCTGGGATCGAAGAGAGCAGGGTGCGACGTAATGAGTTTCCAAGAGTGTAGCCAAAACCAGGCTCAAGCGGTTCAATAATGAAGCATGAGCGAAATTCTGAGACTACTTCCTCACTGAGGATGGGGCGTTGTGCGATAAGCACTTATTTCCTCCGTACGTTGGGGAGATCCACTATTTGACCTCCGTTTTATTGAAGTGGTTAAGAACTATTACTTGCTGTAGAGCTCGACGATAAGTTGTTCTTGAATCAAGGTGTCAATAACTGCACGGTTTGGAGCGCCGTGAACCAAGATTCTCATCTTTGATCCAACAACTTCCATCCATGCTGGTACTGACTTTTCGCCAAGTTCGGCGCTTGCGACGATAAATGGTGTGAGATCAAGGGATGCTGGAACGACATCGATAACATCCATCGGGGTGACTCGGAATGAAGGAATATTGACCTTCTTACCGTTGACCAAGAAGTGTTGATGACGGACAAGTTGACGCGCCATATCGCGGCTCTTTGCAAAGCCCGCACGATAAACAACGTTATCGAGACGAGTCTCAAGGATGATGAGCAAGTTCTCACCGGTCTTACCCTGAAGGCGGTTAGCCTCTTCGTAGTAACCACGGAACTGCTTCTCTAGAACACCATACATACGCGCACACTTCTGCTTTTCGCGCATCTGTAAGAGATATTCAGATTCCTTTGAGCGACCACGGCCATGCTGGCCTGGTGGATATGGACGTGATTCGATCGGACACTTTGGACCATCGCACTTAGAGCCCTTAAGAAAGAGCTTTACTTTTTCGCGACGGCAGCGCTTACAATCTGCTCCGGTATAACGAGCCATTTATTCTCTTCCTTCCTTAAACTCGACGAGGCTTGGGTGGGCGGCAACCATTGTGTGGGGCTGGAGTGACATCAGAGATGGCTCCAACTTCCAGACCAGCTGCCTGCAATGAACGGATTGCAGTCTCGCGACCTGAACCAGGTCCCTTAACAAAGACATCAACCTTCTTGAGGCCATGCTCTTGGGCACGACGTGCGGCAGCTTCAGCTGCAAGTTGGGCTGCGAAGGGTGTTGATTTACGTGAACCCTTAAAGCCAACCTGACCAGCAGATGACCAAGCGATAACAGCTCCACTTGGATCGGTGATTGAGATGATTGTGTTATTGAAGGTGCTCTTAATGTGAGCTTGTCCCGCAACAATATTCTTCTTCTCTTTTTTACGAATCTTAACTTTGCCTTTACCTGCGGCAACTTTTGATTTAGGAGCGGCCATTGTTACTTAGTCTCCTTCTTCTTACCAGCAATTGCCTTACGAGGGCCCTTACGTGTGCGAGCATTTGTATGGGTTCGCTGACCACGTACAGGAAGTCCCTTGCGGTGACGGATACCTTGGTAGCTCTGGATTTCAACCTTGCGACGAATGTCGCCGGCAATCTCGCGGCGAAGGTCACCTTCGATTTTATAATTTGCTTCGATATATTCACGAAGCTTTGCCAATTCTGGCTCTTGCAGATCCTTAACGCGGGTATCTGGGTTAACGCCAGTCGCAGCGAGTGTTGCATGCGCGCGCGTTAATCCAATCCCGAATACATATGTGAGTGCAATCTCTACACGCTTTTCACGTGGGAGATCAACACCGACTAGACGTGCCATATCTCGTACCCTTTTCTTTAATCCGAAAGGTCCTTCGCAGCGCACCCTGTTGGGTAACAGGCTCTGGCCTTCCGGTCCAGAGGTCCGATCCGAAGATCAGTCGCACCACGCGTTCTTAGCAGTAAGGGAGTTACCCCAAACGATTTGTTCTTGTTCTTCTATTTATCCTTGACGCTGCTTGTGACGAAGATTGTCGCAAATAACCATGACGCGACCGTTACGACGAATAACTTTGCACTTGTCGCAAATCTTCTTCACGCTTGGTTTAACCTTCACGATTTTCCTCTTTCACTAAATTCAGTAAATTCTTTAAGGTCTGATCTTTACTTGTAACGATATGTAATACGACCCCGTGTGAGGTCATATGGACTGAGCTCTACAATCACACGATCTTCAGGCAAGATACGAATGTAGTTCTGTCGCATCTTTCCGCTGATATGTGCAAGTACAACATGTCCGTTCGTGAGCGTTACTTTGAACATTGCGTTCGGTAAAGCCTCAGCTACGACGCCCTCGATCTCGATTGCGCCATCTTTCTTAGCCAAGCAGTACCTACTTTTCTGTTCAGAGTTGCTCTCACTGGTCGTGCAGGAATGCCGCCTATTTCTAGGCAGAGGGGAAGGCTACCGATATCCCAGCCATAGGGGAAATCAGCCCCCTTATACTCCTGGGGTGGCCAGAACCCTCGATTATCCGCACGCGTCGCTCTCATGAGGCTCTTCCTCGATGGTGCGACGATCTTCTCACCCGGAGCGCCACTCCGCTCGGGTGCGCTCATTGACGCTGGAAGATTCATCGCCTTTGGCCCCGAAGCGGCCGAACTCTTCAATCCCACCGTTGACGCCCGCTTGGCGCTCGCCGGTTCCTTTATCGCGCCGGCATTTGGAGATGGGCATGCCCATCCGCTCTTCGCTGGACGAGAAGCGGGCGGACCCGCCATCACTGGGCTCGGATCCATCCAAGAAATTCAAGAAGAACTTCTTCGCTATTCGAAGGAGAACCCACGTGGCTGGATTGTTGGTGGTGCATATGAAGCGGCACTGATCGATGGCGGAGATTTTGATGCTAAGTGGATTGATCAGGTAGTAGGAGATCGCCCGGTTTTACTCCACGCCGTAGATCACCACACGATCTGGGTGAATACCAAGGCGCTAGAGATTGCGGGCATCACAGCTCAGACGATTGATCCTGAAGGTGGAAGTATCGCTCGACGCAGTGATGGTTCACCCAAAGGAACGCTACGCGAACCGGCGGCAATAAATCTTGTGCTCTCGAAAATTACGCCACGAACTGTGGATCAAGAAGTTGAGGCGCTCGCATACGCCTCTCGAAAATATCTGGAATCTGGTGTTACCTTCGCAACTGATTCGTGGCTAGAAGAAGGTATGGCAGAGATTTACCTCGAAGCTTATAAACGTGGCGTACTTCAGATTGATATGAACGTGGCATTTCTTGTAAATCCAGACCATTGGCACGAAGATAGTAAACGGATAATTAAAGAACGTGCACTTTTCGAGGGTATCAAAGAAATTAATGCATCATCAGTTAAATTCCTTTCTGATGGTGCACTTTCGAGTGGGACAGCAGCTCTCATTGATGAGTACGACGACCAACCTGGATATTCCGGGATAAAGATCTGGGGCGATGAAGAACTTAATTACGCTCTCCAACACTTTGATCTTCTAAAATTTCAAGTGCATATTCATGCAATAGGTGATGCAGCGGTTCGACAGGCGCTCAATGCGATCGAAACGATGCAAGGTAAAAACCCGGCGTGGGATCGTCGGCCAGTTATTGTGCATGCACAATTGATTAGCGAGATCGACCTCCCCCGCTTTGCAAAACTTGGTGTGATCGCAAACCTGCAACCACTATGGATGCATCTTGACCCTATGAATAAGGAGTTAATTGCACCTCGAATTGGTGCTCGGAACAATCTCCAATACCGGGTACGTGACATGGTTGAAGCGGGTGCCACCATCGCTTTTGGATCAGACTGGCCGGTCACAAGTGAGAACCCGTTATTAGCGCTGGCCGTCCCAGTCCATCGCAGCAAGCCTGGGAGTAAGGAGCCAGCGTGGTCTCTTGATCAGGCTATTGGGCTCGAACAATCTTGGGCCTTCTATACAACAGCTGTTGCCTATCAAAACTTCCGAGAAGCTGATCTAGGAAGATGTGAAATCGGAGCAATGGCGGATTTTATTATTCTTAGTCAGAACCCATTTGAACTATCTCCGCGTGAGGTTCACACGATTAAGATTGAAGCTATCTACAAAGCAGGCGAAAAGATTAATTAAGAAGATCAGAGATCTCTATACCTAACGCGCCAAGCCGCGCTTTTCCACCATCGAGTGATGTCAGAACAAATGGTTTTCCATCCGGCAATAGCGCAAAGGTATGTTCGAAGTGAGAACCATTGCTCTTGTCAATAGAGACAACGGTCCAATCATCAGAGAGCACCTTTGTTGTTGCAGATCCCCGAGTAATCATGGGTTCGATCGCGAGTGCAATTCCAACCTGTAGTTCAGGGCCAAAACCTGCTCGTCCAAAATTAAGAACATGTGGTTCTTGATGCATCTCAGTACCAATTCCATGGCCACCATATTCGCGCAGAATTCCGTATTTTCCTTGCGCTTCGATGTACAACTGGATTGCCTCTGATATGTCAGTGAGATGCCCGCCCACCTTCGCTGCTGCGATTCCACGCCACATCGATTCATCGCAGGTCGACATCAACTTCTCATCAGCAGGATCGACCGCTCCGATTCCAAAACTGATCGCTGAATCACCGTGCCAACCATCGACGATTGCTCCGAAATCAAGTGAGAGCAGGTCACCGTCTTGAAGTGGGCGTTCATTAGGAATGCCATGAACGACTTCTTGATTAACCGATGCACACAGCACATTTGGATAGCCGTGATAACCAAGGAACGAGGGAGTAGCGCCACGATCTTTGAGATGCTGCGCCGCAATCGCATCGAGTTCAAGAGTCGTTACACCGATCGTTGCTGCTGCCTTCATAAGCAAGAGCGCTTCACCAACGATGATGCCAGCCTCACGCATCTTCCGTAGTTGATCGAGTGATTTAATCTGAATAGCCATCGACTAGCCCATTAATGGAGAGCGGATGCGCTGAGTGCAGCGATTGCACGCTGAGAAATTTCGGCGACTTCGCCGGTTGCCGCAATGGTGATCAACAGCCCACGCGTGCGATAAAAATCAATGATCGGCTTGGTCTGTTCTGCATAGACTTCAAGCCGGCGGGAGATAACGGCTTCAGAGTCATCCTCGCGCTGATACAACTCACCCTGACACTTGTCACAGATGCCTGCCTTAGCTGGCTGCTCATAGTGAAGATGAAAGGAGGCGCTGCAATTACGACAGGTTCGACGGCCCGATAAGCGGGCGATGATCTCGCTATCGTCAAGAGCTAATTCTAAAACAGCATCAAGTGGGGTCTCGTACTTTGCCAATAGCTGCTCCAAGATTTCGGCCTGTGGGACATTGCGAGGAAAGCCATCGAGGAGAAAACCGTTACGGGCATCATCGTGCGCGAGGCGATCGGCCACCATCTCATTTGTCACAGAGTCCGGAACGAGTTCGCCGCGATCAACATATGACTTTGCAAGAAGACCAAGTTCGGTCTCCTTCTTCATATTCGCCCTAAAGATATCCCCCGTTGAGATATGAGGAAGATGATAATGAGCAGCGAGATGAACTGCCTGCGTTCCCTTACCAGCCCCCGGAGGTCCAACGAGGATAAAACGCATTAGCGCAAGAAACCTTCGTAGGAACGTTGTTGTAGCTGGGATTCAATCTGCTTCGCAGTATCGAGACCAACGCCGACCACGATCAGAATCGCAGTTCCACCAAATGGGAAGTTCTGTGAAGCGTTGAAAAGTATGAGAGCAATGATCGGGATAATCGCAACAAATGCTAGGTAGATCGACCCCGGAGCGGTGATACGCGAAAGGACATATTGAAGATATTCTGAGGTCGGCTTTCCAGCGCGAATACCAGGAATAAACCCACCATACTGCTTCATATTATCTGCGACTTCATCAGGGTTAAATGTAATCGCTACATAGAAGTAGGTGAAGAAAATAATTAGCGATGCATAGGCGATGATATAAATCGGGTGATCACCCTTAACAAGATTCTGCTGAATCCAGACCGCCCACTTCGCCTTAGAGCCAGAGAAGTTGACGATTAGTGAGGGGATATATAGCAGTGAGGATGCGAAAATTACAGGGATAACGCCGGCCTGGTTTACCTTGATGGGAATATAGGTGCTAGTTCCGCCATATGACTGACGGCCAACTTGGCGCTTTGCATATTGAACAGGAATTCGACGTTGTGCTTGTTCAACGAAGACCACTGCTGCGACGACGCAGATTCCGACCGCCAAGACAAAGAGGAAGGCGAAGAGACCTTTTTGGAGCTTAATCGACCAGAGTTGGGTTGGAAAACCAGCGGCAATAGATGTGAAGATCAAGATTGACATGCCATTACCGACGCCACGATCAGTGATTAATTCACCGAGCCACATGATCACAGAGGTACCTGCAGTCATCACAAAAACCATGGTGACGATTCGTTGCCATGATGCATCCGGAATAATCGCATAGGCGCAACCACTGAAGAGTCGTCCAGGTGTACGAGCAACTGCGATCAAGCCAGTTGATTGAAGGATGGCTAGGCCAATAGTGAGGTAACGGGTGTACTGCGTAAGTTTTGCTGTTCCGCTCTGTCCCTCATTCTTAAGAGTTTCAAAGCGCGGAATAACGACGGTGAGAAGCTGAATGATAATCGAGCTGGTGATGTAGGGCATGATGCCGAGAGCAAATACTGAGAGATGAAGAAGTGCGCCACCGCTGAAGAGGTTAACGAGGCCGAATAATCCGCCATTATTTACTGATTTTAAGCACTGCTGCACATTCTTGTAAGAGACACCGGGAGTTGGGACGATCGAACCGAAACGAAAGAGCCCCATGATCGCCATGGTGAAGAAAATCTTCTTGCGCAAGTCAGGTGTCTTAAAGGCCTTGGCAAACGCTGAAAGCATTTTTTCTCCTTCTAATTACAGTCGAAATAAGTCGTCACTCTCAATCTCCCGCGGGGGAGACTGAGATATTAGAACGTATTAAAGTTTAGTAGCCGATCCGCCCGCTGCCGAGATCTTCTCGACCGCTGAAGCAGAGAACCCGTGAGCAGTGATGTTCACTTTGACGGTGATCTCACCATTTCCGAGAACCTTGATCGGATAGCTATCGCGCACTGCACCCTTTGCAATGAGATCTTCCACTGTAACAGTGCCACCCTTTGGATAGAGGGCATTGATGGTGGAGACATTCACTGGCTGGTACTCCACGCGCTCTGGGTTTTTAAAACCACGGAGCTTTGGAAGACGCATGACGAGTGGGAGTTGACCGCCTTCGAAGCCGGCACGAACCGTGTTACGAGCACGAGTTCCCTTGCCACCACGACCTGCAGTCTTTCCCTTTGATGCCTCACCACGTCCCTTACGGGTACGTGCCTTCTTTGCACCAGGGGCTGGGCGAAGATGATGAACTTTTAGAACCATTTTTATTCGACCTCCTCAACGGCGACCATGTGACGTACAGCAACGACCATCCCGCGAATCTCGGGACGATCTTCCTTAACGACAACATCACCGATTCGCTTAAGACCAAGTGAACGCAGGGTCTCGCGGTGCTCAGGACGAGCTCCGACCTTAGAACGAAGTTGGGTAACTTTTAAACGTGGCATCTTATGCACCTACCGATGCTGCGATAGCGCGAACAATTGCGGCTGGTGCGACATCCTCGAGCGGACGGCCGCGACGAGCTGCGATCGCTTGTGGGGCTTCAAGCGCCTTAAGCGCTGCTGCCGTTGCGTGCACCATATTGATGGGATTAGAAGAACCAAGTGACTTGGTCAGAACATCCTGAATTCCTGCGCACTCAAGTACAGCACGGACAGGTCCACCCGCTATAACTCCGGTACCGGCAGATGCTGGGCGAAGGAGTACGACGCCTGCTGCTGCTTCACCTTGGACTGGGTGAGGGATGGTTCCATTAAGAATTGGGACCTTGAAGAATTGCTTCTTCGCATCTTCAACGGCCTTGGCGATAGCTTGAGGAACTTCCTTCGCCTTACCGTAACCGATGCCGATCGTTCCTTTTTGATCTCCGACAACAACAAGAGCTGTGAAGGAGAAGCGACGTCCACCCTTAACAACCTTTGCTACGCGGTTGATGAAGACGACGCGCTCTGTGTAAGGAGACTTCTCTTTTTCAGGGGCGCCATCGCGACGATCGCGACGGGGGCCGCGGTTATCGCTCTTGCCCTCTTCGCGGGGAGCGCGAGCTGGTGCAGCTGAAGAGTTAGCTATAGGAGCTGCCATTAGAAGTCCAATCCATTCTCGCGTGCACTATCTGCAAGAGCAGCAATGCGACCGTGGTACTTGCTTCCACCGCGGTCAAAGACCACTGTAGAAATTCCCTTTTCTATTGCGCGCTTAGCGACGAGTTCACCGACGACACGAGCCTTTGCACTCTTGTCACTCGACGAGTCACCACGAAGATCAGCTTCCATTGTTGATGCGGATACCAAGGTCTGGCCGATGGCATCATCAATTACCTGGGCAACCAAGTGACGAGATGAACGTGACACTACAAGGCGAGGGCGAGCGGCGGTGCCGACGACCTTCTTGCGGACACGGAAGTGGCGACGACGGCGTGCATTCTGTGATGAACCTTTAACAACTTTTACACCGATAGCCATTACTTCTTACCTGTCTTTCCTTGCTTGCGGCGAATCTTTGCACCATCGAGGTGTAGACCCTTGCCTTTGTATGGATCTGCTTTGCGAAGTTTTTGAATCTTCGCTGCAACTTCACCTACGAGCTGCTTATCGATGCCGCTGATAGTCAACTTTGTTGGTGAGATAACCTGGAAGGTGATTCCTTCAGGTGCTGGGAATTGAATAGAGTGGCTGTAGCCGAGTGCGAATTCAAGATCCTTACCCTTTTCAACAACACGGTAACCAACGCCAACGATATTAATCGTCTTTGCATAACCGGTTGTAACGCCTTCGAGCATATTCGCGACCAAGGTACGTGAAAGACCGTGGAGTGAACGTGCGGTACGGCTATCGTCGGGACGAGCTACAACGAGTGTGCTCTCCTCCTGTGCGACCGTGATTGGCTCGGTAACGAGGATACTAAGTGAGCCCTTTGGCCCCTTAACGGCGACGTTTTGACCTGCAATAGTGATTTCAACTCCAGCTGGAATTGTGATGGGCATGCGACCGATACGTGACATCAGATCACCATATGTAGGCGAGAACTTCTCCGCCTACCCCTTGCTTGTTGGCTTGCTTATCTGTCAGCAGGCCAGAAGATGTTGAGATGATTGCTACGCCAAGCCCACCAAGTACCTTAGGTAGGGCGGTTGACTTTGCATAGACGCGAAGTCCTGGCTTTGAAACTCGACGCAGACCAGCGATAGAACGTTCGCGGTTTGAACCGAACTTCAGATCGAGGGTAAGCGTCTTGCCAAAGCCGGCTGGATTTGCATCGACCTTGAAGCTGCCGATGAATCCCTCCTGCTTTAAAATTTCGGCAATACGAACTTTTACCGACGACGAGGGCATTGATACCTCATTGTGGTAAGCAGAGTTCGCGTTGCGCAGACGTGCAAGCATATCTGCGATCGGATCTGTCATTGTCATTCTGTTGGCCTCTGGCCTTTCTCGAGCTGGTTTCCCCTAGTTACTTTCGGTAGCTAGTGGACCTGTCCCGTAGTTAGTGTTGGATAAATTAGTTGTGGCTTCTTAGCTTTTACCAAGAAGATTTCGTGATACCAGGTAGCTCACCACGGTGAGCCATCTCGCGGAAGCAGATACGGCAGATGCCGAACTTTTGATAGACAGCATGCGGGCGACCGCAACGCTGGCAACGTGTGTAACCGCGCACCTTGAACTTCGGTTTGCGAGCTGCTTTGACCTTAAGTGATGTCTTTGCCATTAGTCGCGCTCCTTAGTTCTCACGGAATGGAAAACCGAGTTGCTTCAAGAGCTCGCGGCCTTCTTCATCTGTCTTGGCTGTGGTGACAAAAGTGATATCCATACCGCGCTGGCGATCGATCTTGTCCTGCTCGATCTCAGGGAATACCGATTGCTCGGTGAGGCCAAAGGTGTAGTTACCATGGCCGTCGAATTGCTTCGGTGAGAGGCCGCGGAAATCTCGGATACGCGGAAGTGAGATTGAGAGGAGACGATCTGTGAATTCCCACATGCGATCATTGCGAAGTGTAACGTGGGCACCAATTGGCATACCTTCACGAAGCTTAAACTGAGCAATGGATTTGCGTGATTTGGTCACTTGTGGCTTCTGGCCGGTGATGATGGTGAGATCGCGGATCGCACCTTCAATGAGCTTAGAATCACGAGCTGCTTCGCCGACGCCCATATTAACGATGACCTTAGTCAACGTTGGGATCTGCATGACATTGCCATATGAGAAGGCCGCCTTAAGAGCGGGCTTGATCTCGGCGATGTAGCGCGTCTTGAGACGTGGCTGAGTTGTAGTAGACATTTTACTTAGATGTCCTTTCCGGTACGGCGTGAGATGCGGACATTCTTGCCAGCTTCATCTTTACGCGAACCAAGACGAGTCGCCTTGCCATCATCTCCAACAATCTGCACATTCGAGATATGGACTGAAGATTCGACTGTGAGAATCCCGCCGACTTTAACGCCGCGATCCGATGTCTGCTCTTTGGTGTGGCGCTTTACGCGGTTAACACCCTCGACGAGTATGCGCTCACTCTCTTTGTTGATTTCGAGAACGGTGCCTTTGACACCCTTATCTTTACCAGCAATAACTTGAACGGTATCGCCCTTCTTAATGCTTGCCATTTTTATAACACCTCCGGCGCTAATGAAATGATCTTCATAAACTTCTTATCGCGAAGTTCACGAGCAACCGGTCCGAAGATACGGGTACCGCGTGGCTCGCCATCAGCCTTTAAGATCACTGCGGCGTTCTCGTCAAACTTGATATATGAACCATCAGGACGACGGTTCTCTTTTACAGTCCGAACGATGACAGCCTTAACGACCTCACCCTTCTTGACCTGACCACCAGGGATTGCATCCTTGACGGTACATACGATGATGTCACCGATTCCGGCGTAGCGACGGGATGAGCCTCCGAGTACTCGAATGCAGAGAAGTTCCTTTGCACCCGTGTTATCGGCGACGCGAAGTCGCGATTCTTGTTGAATCATTTTTTATCCACCAGCCCCTTTACTTAGCCTTCTCGAGGATCTGCACAACACGCCAACGCTTCGTAGCAGAGAGCGGACGAGTCTCCATCAAGAGGACGCGATCGCCGATACCGGCTTCGTTCTTCTCGTCGTGAGCCTTGAGCTTATGTGTGCGGACCATGACCTTTGAATAGAGACCGTGCTTGACCTGATCTTGGATCGAGACAACGACCGTCTTGTCCATCTTGTCACTTGTCACGATGCCTTCACGAGTCTTGCGGAAACCGCGGGACTCATTATTGAGATTAGACATTATGCGGCACCTCCAATTCCTAATTCACGTTCACGCAAAATTGTGTAGATGCGTGCAATCTCTTTACGAACCTGGGTCAAACGACCATGGCTTTCAAGCTGTCCGGTCGCTGCCTGGAAACGAAGGTTGAATAATTCTTCCTTCGATTCACCAAGCTTGATCGCTAGTTCATCAGTTGGGAGCGCACGAAGCGTCTCTGTAGAAACTATGTTTGACATTAGAATTCCTCACGCTTCACTACGCGACACTTCATCGGCAACTTGTGCATGGCACGAGTCATAGCCTCTGTAGCAATCTCTTCTGCGACGCCTGAGATTTCAAACATCACACGACCTGGCTTTACATTTGCAATCCACCACTCAGGATGACCCTTACCGGAACCCATACGAGTTTCAGCAGGCTTCTTGGTAAGCGGACGATCTGGGAAGATGTTGATCCAGACCTTTCCACCACGCTTGATATGACGAGTCATTGCAATACGAGCTGCTTCGATCTGACGGTTCGTTACATAAGCAGGTTCGAGGGCTTGGATACCGAAGTCACCAAAGGCGACAACCGTTCCACCCTTTGACATGCCAGCACGCTTTGGGTGGTGCTGCTTACGGTGCTTAACCTTGCGAGGAATCAACATTATTCGCTGACCGTCCCTTCGCTAGTTGTGGCAACGGGTGCAGTTGTTGCAAGGGGAGCTGCTGAACGATCTGCAACGTTAGAGGTTGTGACCTCTGCTCGTGGCGCACGTTGTGGGCGAGCTGGTCCACGTGACGGCTTAGGTGCACGTGCCGCTGCAAGAGCCGAGGCTGCACGCTCTGCGCGGGATTCGATGACTTCACCCTTGTAGATCCAGACCTTTACACCGAGGCGACCGAAGGTTGTTGCGGCCTCATAGAAACCGTAATCAATATCGGCACGAAGTGTGTGAAGTGGGACGCGACCTTCGCGATAGAACTCGGAGCGGGCAATTTCTGCACCGCCTAGACGTCCACCACATTGAACACGAATACCCTGTGCGCCAGCCTTGAGAGCTGATTGCATTGATTTACGCATTGCACGACGGAATGAGACACGAGCTGAAAGCTGCTCGGCGATTCCTTGTGCAACAAGTTGCGCGTCAATTTCTGGGTTCTTCACTTCGAGAATGTTGAGTTGTACCTGCTTGCCGGTGAGCTTCTCGAGATCCATGCGGATGCGATCAGCTTCGGTTCCACGGCGACCAATAACGATCCCAGGACGAGCGGTATATAGATCGATACGAACACGCTCACGTGTGCGCTCGATTTCGATACGTGAAACACCAGCGCGCTCCATGCCCTTAGACATCATGCGGCGGATCTCAATATCTTCTTTCACATATTCGGCGTAGTTCTTCTCAGCAAACCAACGAGATTTAAATTCGGTGGTGATACCAAGGCGGAAGCCATGTGGATTTACTTTTTGACCCATTTACTTGGCCTGCCCTTCTGGAACTTCATTAACAGATTTTGCGCGTGGCTTCGTTGCGTTCTTATGAACGTGAGCTGCTTTGCGCTGCCCATTTACGCGATAACCGCGATCATCAGAAACGGTTAATGTGATTGTGCTGGTGCGCTTGCGGATTGTGAAGCCACGACCCTGAGCACGCGGGCGGAAGCGCTTCAAGGTGAAGCCCTCATCAACAGTAGCTTCAGAGACCCATAGTTCAGATGAATCACGTAGCGACGGATTCTTCTGCTTCGCATTAGCGACCGCCGAGTTAAGAAGAGTGTAAAGATCGTCACCGATCTCTTGAGGTGCAAACTTCAAAGTTGTGAGTGCCACGTCGACGCGCTCACCGCGAATGATGTTGACGACACGACGAGCTTTCTGTGGTGTGCTACGGATGTTACGAAGAACAGCCTTCGCTACCAAGACATCGCTCTGGTCAGCCTTTGGCAAGTTACTAGCCACGAGTCGCTCTCCGATCATCCTTGACGTGCCCCTTGAAGGTACGAGTTGGAGCAAACTCACCGAGCTTGTGTCCAATCATTGCTTCAGTCACGAATACTGGAACGTGCTTACGTCCGTCATGAACGGCGATTGTGTGGCCGATCATCGTCGGAATGATCATGGAACGGCGCGACCATGTCTTAATGACGTTCTTGGTATTCGCATCGTTTTGAACATCGACCTTCTTTTGAAGGTGACCGTCCACGAATGGACCCTTTTTTAAACTACGTGGCATGTGCAGTCGGCTCCTTATCGCTTCTTGTTCGACTTACGACGGCGGACAATCATGGAATCAGACGCCTTCTTTTTACGAGTACGTCCTTCAGGCTTACCCCAAGGTGAGACCGGGTGACGTCCACCAGAAGTCTTACCTTCACCACCACCGTGTGGGTGGTCAACCGGGTTCATAACAACTCCGCGCACCGTTGGGCGAATACCCAACCAACGCTTACGTCCCGCTTTTCCGTAATTGATGTTGCTTTGTTCGGCATTGCCGACTTCGCCAACAGTTGCACGACAACGGACATCGACGTTACGAATCTCACCTGAAGGCATACGAAGTTGTGCGTATGGACCCTCTTTTGCGACGAGTTGAACGGATGCGCCAGCAGAACGAGCAATCTTTGCTCCCCCACCAGGGCGAAGTTCAATTGCATGCAATACGGTACCGACTGGAATATTACGAAGTGGCAGCGAATTGCCTGGCTTGATATCAGCTGATGGGCCATTCTCAATGGGATCGCCCTGCTTTAACTTATTTGGAGCAAGGATGTAACGCTTCTCGCCATCTGCATAATGCAGAAGAGCGATACGGGAGGTGCGATTTGGATCGTATTCAATATGGGCGACCTTTGCAGGGATGCCATCTTTATCGTTACGAGTGAAATCGATTAATCGGTAAGCACGCTTGTGACCGCCGCCTTGATGGCGAACGGTGATGCGACCTGTTGAGTTTCGACCGCCCTTAGAGTGAATTGGACGAACCAACGACTTCTCTGGGGTGGTACGAGTGATTTCGGCGAAATCAGGAACGCTTGCACCGCGTTGTCCTGGTGTCGTCGGCTTAAGTTTACGTAGCGCCATTTTTTATCTTTCCTCTTCTTCTTCTAGTCCTGTGTCCATAGCTCGCGCTTAGGAGACAGGCCCTCCGAAGATGTCGATACGGTCACCGGCAGCAACGTGCACGATCGCACGCTTGGTGTTATTGCGCTTTCCAAAACCTACCTTGGTGCGCTTACGCTTTCCTTGGCGATTCATGGTGTTCACGCTGATTACCTTCACACCGAATACCTTTTCGACCGCGATTTTGATCTCGGTCTTATTGGCATCTGGTGCAACGATGAACGTGTATTTGTTCTCGTCGAGAAGTGAATATGACTTCTCTGAGACAACTGGGCTAAGAAGAACGTCGCGATGGTCATTCATTATGCTGAAACCTCTACTTCACTCTCGCGCGCAACAGCTGAAACTGATTGCTTAGATTTAGTTGGGCCAGCGATGTACTCGCGGATCGCACTCTCTGAGAAGACAAGATCATCTGCTACGAGAATGTCGTACGCATTAAGTTGATCATTCACAATCAGGTGAGTGTCCTGAGCGTTACGAAGTGCACGCCAGGCAAGATCCTCTGAGCGAGAGAGCACTACGAGAACGTTCTTACGATCAGAGAACTGACGGATCGCAGCGATCGCCGCTTGTGTGGACGGTGCTGAGCTAATCGAATCAATCACATGAATACGATCTTCACGCTGACGATCTGAGAGGCAACCTTTGATCGCTGCAGCAATCATCTTTTTAGGAGTGCGCTGATCATATTTGCGTGGAACTGGTCCATGTGAGACGCCACCGTGACGCTGAAGTGGAGCGCGGATAGAACCCTGACGGGCACGACCTGTTCCCTTCTGCTTAAAAGGCTTCTTTCCAGAACCACTTACTTCGGCGCGGGTCTTAGTCTTTGCAGTTCCGGCGCGAGCAGCAGCGAGCTGTGCAACAACGACTTGATGGATGAGCGGGACATTCGCTTGAATGTCGAAGATCTCAGAGGGAAGATCGACTGAGCCAACCTTCACACCTTCTGCGCTCTTAATATCAACTATTAATGCCATGAGTTATGCACCTGCCTTGTTGAGTTGAGTAGCTTGCTCTGAGATTGCCTTCTTAGCAGCAGAGCGGATGAAGACGATTGAATTCGTTGCACCTGGAACAGCGCCCTTGATCAAGATCAATGACTTCACTGCATCAACAGAGTGAACTTTGAGGTTCTGTGTTGTTACACGATCGACACCCATGCGTCCCATCATCTTCTTACCCTTGAAGACGCGACCTGGTGTTGTTCGGTTACCAATGGAACCGCCCATGCGGTGTTTACGGTCAACACCGTGTGAAGCTCCAAGGCCGTGAAAACCGTGACGCTTCATAACGCCAGCTGAACCCTTACCGCGCGAGGTACCGGTTGCATCAACGATCTCGCCAGGTGCAAAGAGATCTGCACGAAGTTCTTGACCGATTGTGTAAGCCGATGTATCTGCGATGCGAAGTTCGGCGACTTCAAGGCGAGGCGTAACTCCAGCCTTCTCAAAGTGACCCGCAACAGGCTTTGTCACCTTACGAGGGTCGACTGCACCAAAAGCAAGCTGGATAGCCGAGTAGCCATCGCGCTCTGGGGTGCGAATATCAGTGATGACGCAAGGTCCGGCTTCAACAACTGTTACTGGAACAATCTTGTTGTTGGCATCGAAGACCTGGGTCATGCCGAGTTTGCGGCCAAGGATTCCCTTGATCGCCGAGCTCTGTGATTGAGTGTTAGACATAATTTTCCTATCCGCCCTTAGAGCTTGATCTCAATGTCAACGCCGGCGGGGAGATCGAGGCGCATCAAGGAGTCAACTGTCTTAGGAGTTGGATCGATGATGTCGATGAGGCGCTTATGTGTACGCATCTCGAAATGTTCGCGGCTGTCCTTGTACTTATGCGGAGAGCGGATTACACAGAAGATGTTCTTCTCTGTCGGTAGCGGTACTGGACCTGCGACAGTTGCACCGGTGCGCTCGACCGTCTCGACGATCTTCTTCGCCGATGAGTCAATAATCTCATGGTCGTAAGCCTTGAGACGAATGCGGATCTTCTGTCCCGCCATTTGCTTCTCCTTTTTTCTTTACTGCTTCTAAAAAATGGGATCTTGCCTTCTTAACTTCTGTTTTGAGAGGCGACCAGGTGATCGCCTCTCAATTAACAGGAGGGGGTGCTTTTTACTTCTTAATCTTTGTTACGCGACCAGCTCCGACGGTACGACCGCCTTCACGGATAGCGAAGCGGAGTCCTTCTTCCATAGCGATTGGTTGGATCAAGACGACCTGCATCTCGGTGTTATCGCCAGGCATAACCATTTCAGTTCCGGTTGGAAGTGTGACGACGCCAGTTACATCCGTTGTACGGAAGTAGAACTGAGGACGGTAGTTGTTGAAGAAAGGAGTGTGACGACCGCCTTCATCCTTTGAAAGGATGTAGGCAGATGCATCGAACTCGGTATGAGGGGTGATTGAACCAGGCTTAACAACAACCTGACCGCGCTCAACATCTTCACGCTTGGTTCCACGGAGAAGAAGTCCAACGTTCTCGCCAGCCTGACCTTCATCAAGAAGCTTACGGAACATTTCAACACCTGTAACAGTGGTCTTCTGTGAATCGGGACGGATACCAACGATTTCAACTTCTTCGTTAACCTTGACGACACCGCGCTCGATACGACCAGTAACGACAGTTCCACGACCTGTGATCGTGAAAACATCTTCAACTGGCATAAGGAATGGCTTATCGATTTCACGTACTGGCTGTGGAATAAATACATCGATCTCATCCATAAGCTTAAGAAGAGCTTCGACCCACTTTGGATCTCCTTCTAGAGCCTTTAGCGCTGAAATACGTACGATTGGCGTGTCATCGCCAGGGAACTCATACTTGGAGAGAAGTTCGCGAACTTCCATCTCAACGAGTTCAAGAATTTCTTCATCATCAACCATGTCTGACTTGTTAAGAGCCACGACCATTGATGGAACGCCAACCTGGCGTGCAAGGAGAACGTGCTCCTTCGTCTGTGGCATTGGGCCATCAGTTGCAGCAACAACGAGAATCGCACCATCCATCTGTGCCGCACCAGTGATCATATTCTTGATGTAGTCAGCGTGGCCTGGGCAGTCGACGTGAGCATAGTGACGCTTCTCAGTCTGGTATTCAATGTGAGCGATCGAGATTGTGATACCGCGCAGTTTCTCTTCTGGCGCCTTATCGATCTGATCAAAGTTCATGAGTGGGTTCACATCAGGGTACTTATCGTGAAGTACCTTTGAAATCGCAGCAGTAAGAGTGGTCTTACCGTGATCGATGTGACCGATTGTGCCGATGTTTACGTGCGGTTTTGTCCGCTCAAACTTCGCCTTTGCCACTTGTTGCCTCCTGTTGGTTTTCCGTTAGTTTTTTCTGAAGTTTCTTATTCGCCGCGTACTTTTGCGATGATTTCTTTCGCAACCGCTTGTGGTACTTCGGTATACGAGTCGAATGTCATGCTGTAAGAAGCGCGACCCTGAGTCCTGCTTCGAAGATCCCCGACATAGCCGAACATCTCTGAAAGTGGGACTACAGCCTTGACGATGCGGGCACCTGACCGCTCGTCCATGGATTGGATCTGACCACGGCGAGAGTTGAGATCGCCGATGACATCACCCATGAAGTCTTCAGGGGTAATGACTTCTACTGACATCACTGGCTCTAGAAGAACAGGGTTCGCTAAGCGAGCTGCCTCTCTAAAGGCTGCGGTACCAGCAATCTTGAATGCGAGCTCCGATGAGTCAACATCGTGATATCCGCCATCAAGAAGAGTAATTCGAACATCCACCATTGGGTAACCAGCGAGTGGACCGTTCTGCATTGATTCTTTACATCCAGCATCAACAGATGGGATGTATTCACGAGGGATGCGACCACCGGTGACTTTGTTAACAAATTCGTAGTGGAGCTCAGGGTTGTCCTTGATTGGCTCCATTGCGATCTGGACCTTGGCAAATTGACCCGAACCGCCCGATTGCTTCTTATGGGTGTAGTCATAGCGTTCGACCGTTTTACGGATAGTTTCGCGGTAAGCAACCTGAGGCTTGCCAACGTTTGCTTCAACCTTAAACTCACGACGCATGCGGTCAACGAGGATTTCAAGGTGAAGTTCGCCCATTCCAGAGATGATGGTCTGGCCAGTCTCTTCATCGGATTGAACGTGGAAAGTTGGATCTTCTTCGGAGAGGCGTTGGATGGCTATGCCGAGTTTCTCCTGGTCACCCTTGGTCTTTGGCTCAATCGCAACCGAGATAACGGGATCTGGGAAATCCATTGATTCAAGAATAATTGGCTTATTGGGATCGCAGAGGGTGTTACCGGTCGTGGTGTCCTTCAGACCCATAACGGCGATGATCATTCCTGCGCCAGCATTATCTTTCTCTTCACGCTTATTTGCGTGCATCTGATAAATCTTACCGATTCGCTCTTTCTTGCCGGTTGTCGCATTGAGAACAGTTGCACCGGTCTCAAGAGTTCCGGAGTAAATACGTACAAAGGTAAGTTTTCCAAGATGCGGATCAGACATGATCTTAAATGCGAGCGCAGAGAACGGCTCTGAGTCAGATGGCTGGCGGGTATCTTCTTGCTCTGGATCGTCGTACTTGTGACCGACAATTGCCGAGATATCGAGCGGCGATGGCAGATAACGGTTTACCGCATCGAGCATTGGCTGAACGCCCTTGTTCTTAAATGCAGAGCCGGTAAGAACTGGTGTGAGTTTATCTGCGATAGTCGCACGACGAATTCCTGCGATGATCTCTTCTTCAGAGAGTTCGATACCTTCAAGGAACTTCTCCATGATTGCATCATCTGCATCGGCGAGAGTTTCAAGCATCGCTTCACGGGCAACCTTCGCCTCTTCGAGCATTTCTGCTGCAATCTCTTCAACTATATAATCTTCACCCTTAGCGGTTTCTCCACGCCATGTGAGCGCCTTCATTGCAATGAGATCGACGACTCCGAGGAAGTCACCTTCAGATCCAATCGGAAGTTGCAGGACGAGCGCCACTGCATTTAAGCGGGAACCGATCATGTCAACACAGCGTTGGAAGGAGGCGCCGGTACGGTCTAGCTTGTTAACAAAACAGATACGAGGAACGTTGTAACGATCGGCTTGACGCCAGACAGTCTCAGATTGTGGTTCAACGCCAGCGACTCCATCGAATACGCAGACTGCACCATCGAGAACTCGGAGTGAACGTTCTACTTCAACTGTGAAGTCAACGTGTCCAGGTGTATCGATAATATTGATGAGGTTGCCCTTCCACATACATGTGGTGGCAGCTGAGGTGATTGTAATTCCGCGCTCTTGTTCTTGCTCCATCCAGTCCATCGTGGCGCCGCCATCGTGAACTTCACCGATTTTGTAGTTGATACCGGTGTAGAAAAGGATTCGCTCTGTGGTCGTGGTTTTACCCGCGTCGATATGGGCCATGATCCCAATGTTGCGAACATTGGCTAGGTCGATCGATGTATCTACGGCCACTTAATGAATCCCCTTTTTTCCTGTAATAGTCTCTGTAAAAGTCTCGGATGGTTTGCTGGATTACCAGCGATAGTGTGCGAAAGCCTTGTTAGCTTCAGCCATCTTGTGGGTATCTTCGCGCTTCTTTACCGCTGCGCCGAGACCATTTGATGCATCTACCAATTCATTGGTAAGACGCTCTGCCATTGACTTTTCGCGACGTCCACGTGAGTAATCAACTAACCAACGAAGTCCAAGAGTCATTGAGCGACCGGCTTTAACTTCGATCGGTACCTGATAGGTAGCGCCACCAACACGACGTGATCGAACTTCTACGCCAGGCTTAATATTGTCGAGCGCGCGCTTCAAGATAATTACTGGATCAGTTCCACCAGTCTTTTCGCGGCAGCCTTCAAGAGCGGTGTAAACAATTGATTCAGCCGTTGAACGCTTGCCTGATACGAGAACCTTGTTGATTAACGCAGTTACGACAGGTGAGTTGTATACAGGATCTGCAACAACAGGAGTCTTGGTAACGGGACCTTTACGTGGCATTAGGAAGCCTTCTTCTCTCTCTTGGCGCCGTAGCGACTACGTGACTGCTTGCGGTTCTTGACACCCTGAGTATCGAGTGAGCCGCGAATAATTTTGTAACGAACGCCTGGCAGATCCTTTACGCGACCACCACGGACAAGAACAATGGAGTGCTCTTGCAGGTTGTGACCTTCGCCTGGAATGTACGCAGTAATTTCCATGCCACTAGTAAGACGTACGCGTGCCACCTTACGAAGCGCAGAATTAGGCTTCTTAGGTGTCGTTGTGTAGACACGAGTACAGACACCGCGACGCTGTGGACTTCCCTTAAGTGCAGGAGTCGTCGTCTTTGATATCTTTTCGGCGCGGCCCTTGCGAACCAGCTGCTGAATAGTTGGCACTACTTTTCTCCATTCGTTACTGCCTTTTTCTAATTTTTACGCTTACACTTCCCACCCACGAGGTCGGGTGTGTCGCATATAAAAACGGCAGAGGAGAAAGGTATCGGAGAGACTCCTGAAAGTAAAAACGCGGGTTGTACTCCTGGCCGACCCTCTCCTTTCAGCGACACGCCGATCAAAAAATTCAACTTCCCGGGTCGCTTTTTCACCCTAAGTGAGCGAAGGTTGAGCCATGAAGGAGCTTTTAGATCACCCACACTCCCCTGGGAACCCCGGGGGGGCAAAAAGCACCGTTTTTACGCCTAAATTGCGTGGAATCATCCATCTCGTCATGAGCCCGGTCAGTCTCGTTGCTGGGTTGACCCTCATTACCGTGGCCGATCGCCTGCAGGGCCGCATAACCTTGGGGATCTTCACCCTCACCGCAACCATTCTCTTCACCTGCAGTGCCCTTTATCACCGGGTCAAATGGAGCGCCAGGGCCAAGGCGATCTGGCGCCGAATCGACCATGCCAATATTCCCATCTTGATCGCTGGCACTTACACACCCTTTGCCGTCTTCTTGCTTAATCGCCAGCAAGCAACAATTTTACTTGCTTTGGTCTGGAGTGGCGCCATCTTCACCGCACTTATGCGCGTGCTCTGGATCAATGCACCACGTTGGCTCTATGTGCCGCTCTATATAGCTCTTGGTTGGGCAGCGGTTGTCTATCTCCCCGAGTTCTACACCAAAGGTGGCGTAGCAGTCTTCGTTCTTATTTTAATTGGTGGCATCTGTTATTCAGTCGGCGGTTTAATCTACGGGATTAAAAAACCTAACTTCTCCTTTAGATGGTTTGGTTTTCACGAACTTTTCCATGCGCTCACCGCTGCAGCATTTATCTGTCAATTTATTGCGGCTGGGCTTGTTGTCTTTGAAGCACGCTAACCAATCATCACTCTTACTAAGCGGGATTCCAGTACGCCACTAGAAATCTATCTTTAACTCAAACGGAGTGGTACCTTATTAATTGATAAAGGAGATGGACCAAGATGCAGACGTGGATCTGGTTTGCACTAGCCGGTATTTGTGCTGCGATAGAAATACTCTCCTTTAATCTCGTCTTTGCATCATTTGCATTCGGAGCAATTGCCGCCGGTGTCGTATCCCTTTTAACAGATATACCTGCAGCTCAATGGTTATCGATAGCACTCTTTTCAGTACTAAGCCTGACCTTATTACGACCAAGATTTTTGAAATTTATCTTCCGCAAGACTCCAGCCTCCGATACCGGCGTGCAAGCGCTCATAGGGTCGAGCGCATCTACCAGCTCAGAAGTTACAGATACATCTGGCCGAATTATTCTTCACAATGAAACATGGAGCGCGCGAAGTGAAGGTGGGAGAATTCCCGAAGGCGTTCTTGTTACAGTCAAAAGAATTGATGGCGCTCTGGCGATCGTTGAGTTATCACATACCAAGAAAACTGAGTGAGGAGAGAACATGGCACTGCTTATTACCCTCGGAGTTATATTGTTTCTGGCGATTATCTTCGTGGTCATCTCGATCCGCATCGTCCCACAAGCCAACTCTGGGATTGTTGAGCGGCTCGGAAAATATCACCGCACGCTCGGGCCGGGCCTTAACCTTCTGGTCCCCGGTATAGATCGGCTTCGACCACTCGTGGATCTGCGCGAGAAGGTGGTCTCTTTTCCACCTCAGCCAGTTATCACTGAAGATAACTTGGTTGTCAATATTGACTCAGTTATTTACTTTCAAGTTACCAATGCAAAATCTGCCACCTACGAAATCGAAAATTATATTCAAGGGATCGAGCAGTTAGTTATTACGACTCTAAGAAATTCAGTAGGTGGGTTAGATCTCGAGAAGGCGCTCACATCGCGCGATCACATCAACGCGGTGCTACGCGGGGTTCTCGATGAAGCTACAAGCAAATGGGGAGTGAGAGTTAATCGAGTAGAAATTAAGGCGATCGAGCCGCCTCCAAGTGTCCAAGAATCTATGGAGAAGCAGATGCGTGCAGACCGCGATAAGCGTGCTGCAATCTTGACCGCCGAAGGTGAGAAGCAAAGTCAGATCTTGCGGGCCGAAGGAAATAAGCAGGCAGATATTCTTCGTGCTGAAGGTGAAGCGCAAGCCGCTGTTATAAATGCGGAAGGTGAGGCAAAGGCAATCGGAAAAGTCTTTCAGGCAATTCACGATGCCAATCCAGATGAGAAGGTTCTTGCGTATAAATACCTGGAGCAATTACCGGTGATTGCAAACGGCACAGCGAGCAAGGTTTGGATTATTCCAGCTGAACTTTCTGCGGCGGCTAGTTTGATCGTCAAAGCCTTTAAATCCCCAAACTAAAGTTGTAACTCTCTCAACCCACTCGACGGGACTATTAATAGCGGCTCATTGGGCAACATTCATAAGTACTGCAATGGAAAAGGGCCCCATCCGAAGATGAGGCCCTTTTCAAAGTAGATCTATTAACGAACTTCGAGATCATCCAAACGAACCGCTTCACCAGAACCGGCAGTCTCAAATGGTGTGAAGTCATATTCATCGTAAGCAGCGTAGACCGCAGCCTTCGCCTCTTCAGTTGGTTCAACGCGCACGTTGCGATAACGAGCAAGTCCAGTACCAGCTGGGATTAGCTTTCCGATAATGACATTCTCTTTAAGTCCGAGCAGTGGATCGCTCTTCTCGGAGAGCGCAGCATCAGTCAAGACCTTTGTGGTCTCTTGGAAGGATGCAGCCGATAGCCAAGATTCAGTAGCGAGTGATGCCTTGGTGATTCCCATAAGTTCTGGGCGACCTGATGCAGCCTTACCGCCTGATGTCACAACGCGACGATTCTCAGTTTCGAAGAATCCTCGCTCTACAAGAGCACCTGGAAGGATCTCGGTATCGCCTGGTTCAAGCACTGTGATGCGCTTTAACATCTGGCGAACAATGATCTCAATGTGCTTATCGTGGATCGATACACCCTGTGAGCGGTACACCTCTTGGATCTCGTTGACCAAGTGGATCTGGGTCTGGCGAGGTCCGAGAATACGGAGTACCTGCTTTGGATCGATCGCTCCAACAACGAGCTTCTGACCGACAGAGACTCGGTTGCCATCGTCAACAAGGAGTTTTTGACGGCGAGTGATTGGGTATGCGACTGGCTCTCCACCATCTTCTGGAGTGACAACAATCTTCTTACCCTTTGCATCTTCGATGAAGCTGATAACGCCAGCTGCCTCTGCGATCGGTGCGACACCCTTTGGTGTGCGAGCCTCAAAGAGTTCGACGATACGTGGAAGTCCATGTGTGATGTCATCGCCTGCCACACCACCGGTGTGGAAGGTACGCATCGTGAGCTGAGTTCCGGGTTCACCGATAGATTGTGCGGCAATAATTCCGACCGCTTCGCCAACATCAACAATTTTGCCTGATGCCATCGAACGGCCATAACACATTGCACATTGGCCGACCTTTGAATCACAGGTAAGTACCGAGCGAATCTTGACCTCACCGACGCCAGCAGCGACCAAAAGATCGATATTTGCATCACCAAGATCAGTTCCAGCGGAGAGTATTACCTTGCCATTTGACTCAACATCTTCGGCCAGATTACGACCAAAGAGTGCAGTTTCGACATGCTCATCGCGAACGAGTTCGCCCTGTGCATTAGTTGCTGCGATCTTGAGTGTGAGGCCACGATCAGTTCCACAATCTTCTTCACGGATGATGACATCTTGTGCAACGTCGCAGAGACGACGGGTTAGGTAACCCGAGTCAGCGGTACGAAGCGCAGTATCAGCAAGACCCTTACGGGCGCCGTGCGTAGAGATGAAGTATTCAAGTACCGATAAGCCTTCGCGGAAGTTCGACTTAATTGGGCGAGGAATAATTTCACCCTTTGGATTCGCTACAAGTCCACGCATACCTGCAATTTGGCGGATCTGCATCATGTTTCCACGTGCACCGGAGAAGACCATCATCCAGACCGGGTTGGTCTTAGGGAAGTTCTCTTCCATCTCCTTACCAACTTCAGCAGTTGCTTGAGTCCAGATCTCGATCAATTCTTGACGACGCTCGTCATCAGTGATCAGACCCTTCTCATACTGGGATTGGACCTTATCGGCCTTATCTTCGTAACCAGCGAGGATCTGTGGCTTACGAGCAGGTGTCACAACATCTTCAAGACCGATGGTGATACCTGATCGAGTTGCCCAATAGAAACCAAGTGACTTGAGGGCATCGAGTGTCTGCGCAACAACAACTTTTGGGCACTTTTCAGCGAGTGAGTTCACAAGCTTTCCAAGTTCCTTCTTGGTGACGTCGTAATCCACGAAATCGAGTTCTGGTGGCAAGACTTCATTGAAGAGTGCGCGACCTAGAGTGGATTCAAGGACAGAACCTGCACCTGTGCGGATCTTGATCTTCGCTTGGAGCGAGAGAGTTCCTTGTTCGAAGGCCATGAGCGCTTCGGCAACTGAACCAAAGGCACGTCCTTCGCCAACTTGATCAGGGCGGAGCGAGGTCAAGAAGTAGAGACCAAGGACCATATCCTGAGTTGGTGATGTGATCGGACGACCCGATGCTGGAGAGAGAATGTTGTTACTCGAGAGCATAAGAACACGAGCTTCTGCTTGTGCTTCTGCTGAGAGCGGCAAGTGAACAGCCATCTGGTCACCATCAAAGTCCGCGTTAAATGCGGTACAGACGAGCGGGTGAATCTGAATAGCCTTACCCTCAACCAATTGTGGTTCGAAGGCTTGGATACCCAAACGGTGCAGAGTTGGTGCGCGGTTCAGAAGTACTGGGTGCTCTGCAATAACTTCTTCAAGAACATCCCATACAACTGGACGTGCACGTTCAACCATGCGCTTTGCAGATTTAATATTCTGGGCATGGTTTAGGTCGACCAAGCGCTTCATCACAAATGGCTTAAAGAGTTCAAGCGCCATCTGCTTTGGAAGTCCACACTGATGCAACTTCAACTGAGGTCCAACAACGATGACTGAACGACCAGAGTAATCCACGCGCTTGCCGAGCAAGTTCTGACGGAAACGACCCTGCTTACCCTTCAACATGTCGGAGAGTGACTTGAGTGGACGGTTTCCTGGACCCGTTACTGGGCGACCACGACGACCGTTATCAAAGAGTGAGTCAACAGCTTCTTGAAGCATGCGCTTCTCATTGTTGACGATGATCTCAGGTGCTCCGAGATCGGCGAGACGCTTCAGACGGTTGTTACGGTTGATGACGCGGCGATAGAGATCGTTGAGATCTGATGTCGCAAAGCGTCCGCCATCCAACTGAACCATCGGGCGAAGATCTGGCGGAATAACCGGCACTGCATCGAGAACCATTGATGCTGGCTTGTTGCTGGTGTTGAGGAATGAAGATACGACCTTGAGGCGCTTGATCGCGCGAGTCTTCTTCTGACCCTTACCTGTTTGTGCCAGTTCGTTGAGCAGAACAAATTCTGATTGAAGATCGAAGGTCTCAAGGCGAGCCTTGATTGCCGAAGCACCCATTGACCCTTCAAAGTAGACGCCGTAACGATCGCGCATCTCACGATAAAGACCTTCATCGCCTTCGAGATCTTGAACCTTCAGGTTCTTAAATCGTGACCAGACGGCATCGAGACGATCGAGTTCGCGCTGTGCACGATCTCGCGTTGACTTGAGCTCGCGCTCGGCAGCCTCGCGGACCTTACGCTTTACATCAGCCTTTTCGCCGGCAGCTTCAAGCTCTGCGAGATCGCTCTCGAGCTTCTTCTGACGTGAATCAAGGTCGGTATCGCGACGGGTTTCAATCTTCTTCTTATCGTTAGAGAGACGCTTCTCGAGTTGTGGAAGATCTTCGGTACGGGCTTCTACATCAACAGCAGTGATCATGTAAGCAGCGAAGTAAATGACCTTCTCGAGATCTTTTGGCGCAAGATCAAGGAGGTATCCAAGACGGCTTGGAACACCCTTGAAGTACCAGATATGAGTGACCGGAGCTGCAAGTTCGATATGACCCATGCGTTCACGGCGAACCTTGGCGCGTGTTACTTCAACACCGCAACGCTCACAGATGATGCCCTTAAATCGAACGCGCTTGTACTTACCGCAATAACATTCCCAGTCGCGAGTTGGTCCGAAGATCTTCTCGTCGAAGAGTCCGTCCTTCTCTGGCTTGAGCGTGCGGTAGTTGATGGTCTCTGGCTTCTTCACTTCACCAAAGGACCAACCACGAATATTTTCGGTCGACGCTAGGCCGATACGTAGTTCATCAAAGAAATTAACATCCAACATGGTTGTTTATCCTCACACTTCTTCTACGCTGCTCGGCTCAACTCGTGACAAGTTGATACCTAGCTCTTCGGCGGCACGGAACACTTCTTCGTCAGTATCGCGCATTTCAATTGCGATACCTTCGGATGAGAGAACTTCTACATTCAAGCAGAGAGATTGCATCTCTTTTACAAGGACCTTGAAGGACTCTGGAATACCTGGTTCAGGAATATTTTCGCCCTTAACGATCGCTTCATAAACCTTTACGCGACCAAGAACGTCATCTGATTTGATAGTGAGCAACTCTTGGAGTGTGTATGCAGCTCCATATGCTTCGAGTGCCCAAACTTCCATCTCACCAAAGCGCTGGCCACCAAATTGGGCTTTTCCGCCGAGTGGTTGCTGCGTGATCATTGAGTAAGGTCCAGTTGAACGTGCGTGAATCTTGTCATCCACCAAGTGATGGAGCTTCAAGACATACATGTAACCAACAGAGATAGGAGCTTTATACGGTTCACCGGTGCGGCCATCGTAAAGCTGGGCCTTACCGTTCGCTCCGATCAGGGTCATTCCATCCTGATTAGGAAGTGTTGAACCGAGAAGACCAATGAGTTCTTCTTCACGGGCACCATCAAAGACTGGTGTGGCAACTCGGCCGCCTGGTGCTTGTTCAGCGGCACCAATCTTGCGCAAGTTCGCCTGCCATGGTTCATCGCCTTCAAGTTTCCAACCGGCTTTTGCTACCCAGCCGAGGTGAAGTTCGAGCACCTGCCCGACATTCATACGACCTGGTACACCGAGTGGATTCAAGATGACATCGACCGGAGTTCCATCTTCGAGGAATGGCATATCTTCCTGTGGAAGAATCTTCGAGATAACTCCCTTGTTACCGTGGCGACCAGCGAGCTTGTCACCATCTTGGATTTTACGCTTCTGCGCAACATAGACCCGAACCACTTGGTTGACGCCGGCAGGTAATTCGTAATCTTCAGAGTCAGCGATTGTTACGCCGATGACCTTGCCAGATTCACCATGTGGAACCTTGAGTGAGGTATCGCGAACTTCGCGAGCCTTCTCACCAAAGATTGCACGAAGCAGGCGCTCTTCCGGCGTAAGTTCGGTCTCGCCCTTTGGCGTGACCTTTCCGACGAGAATATCGCCGGGGACTACATCGGCGCCGACGCGGATGATTCCGCGATCGTCTAGATCGGCAAGAACTTCTTCGCTGACATTAGGAATATCGCGAGTGATCTCTTCGGGTCCAAGCTTGGTATCACGCGCATCGACTTCGTACTCTTCGATGTGGATCGAGGTAAGTACATCATCTTGAACGAGGCGCTGCGAAAGAATAATTGCATCTTCATAGTTATGGCCTTCCCATGACATAAATGCCACAAGGAGATTCTTTCCGAGAGCCATCTCGCCCTTATCGGTTGACGGCCCATCAGCAATAACCTGACCGAGTTCGACACGATCTCCCTTAGAAACAAGCACCTTCATATTGCGGCTTGTTCCTTGGTTTGAACGAATGAACTTCTCTACAAAGTAATGCTCGGTCGTGCCATCATCATTCATCACTGTGACTTCATCAGCCTGAACAACTGTGACAACACCAGGCTTACGTGCAAGGAGCACATCGCCAGCATCGACTGCGGCACGGAACTCCATACCAGTACCAACATACGGTGATTCAGCGCGAAGTAATGGAACTGCTTGGCGCATCATGTTCGAGCCCATCAATGCACGGTTCGCATCATCGTGCTCGAGGAATGGAATCATTGCTGTTGCAACTGAAACCATCTGACGAGGCGAGACATCCATGTAATCGACTTCATCGGCCAAGATATATTCAACTTCACCACCGCGACGACGTACCAATACGCGCTCTTCTGCGAAGTGGCTATCTGCCGTCAACGGCGCGTTCGCCTGCGCGATGATGTGTTCATCCTCTTCATCAGCGGTCAGGTAATCGATCTGATCTGTGACCTTACCCTTGGTGACCTTGCGGTAAGGAGTCTCGATAAATCCAAATGGTGTAACACGAGCATAGGTTGCGAGTGATCCGATGAGTCCAATGTTTGGACCTTCAGGAGTTTCAATCGGACACATACGACCGTAATGCGAAGGGTGCACGTCACGAACTTCGAAGCCAGCACGTTCGCGAGAGAGTCCACCGGGCCCAAGTGCAGATAGGCGACGCTTATGTGTCATCCCTGAGAGCGGGTTGGTCTGATCCATAAACTGTGAGAGTTGGGAAGTTCCGAAGAACTCCTTGATTGAAGCGACCACGGGACGAATATTGATCAAGGTCTGAGGAGTAATCGCCTCAACATCTTGAGTAGTCATACGCTCACGAACAACGCGCTCCATACGTGAGAGACCGGTACGGACCTGGTTCTGGATGAGTTCGCCAACGGTACGCAAGCGACGGTTACCGAAATGATCGATATCGTCCTTCTCTACGCGAACCTCTTTGCCATATTCAAGGAGCGCATCTCCCTTGTGGAGTGATGCCAAATATTTGATAGTTCCGACGATATCTTCGATCGTCAAGAGACCCTTGTTGAGGTCGAGTTCGAGACCGAGCTTCTTATTAACCTTGAAGCGACCGACCTTTGCGAGGTCGTAACGCTTCGGATTGAAGTAGAGGTTCTCGATCAGATTCTGAGCAGCTTCCTTCGTTGGTGGTTCACCTGGACGAAGTTTGCGGTAGATATCAAGGAGGGCTTCATCTTGAGTGTTGACGTTATCTTTTTCAAGAGTTTGACGGATTGATTCGTACTCACCAAACTGCTCAAGAATCTGCTCAGATGTCCAGCCGAGCGCCTTAAGGAATACTGTTACGGATTGCTTACGCTTACGATCAATACGAACACCGACGAGATCCTTCTTATCGATTTCGAATTCAACCCAAGCACCACGGCTAGGAATAAT
>JBBAMQ010000009.1:0-42953 GCA_040402395.1 Candidatus Nanopelagicaceae bacterium
CAACTGGGGTTTCTACAACTGGGGTTTCTACAACTGGGGTTTCTTCCGCTACAACTTCGGCGAGAGCTTCTGCAACAGGGGTTGCTTCCGCTGCTGGTGCATCAACCACTGCGCTTTCAAGAACTTCGGTTGATTCTGATACCGCTTGAGCTGGAACCTCTACCGCGCTGGCATCAGCTCCTTGCTCGGATACTTGCTTAAGACGGAGTGCATCAAAGGTACGTGCAGCCTTAGCTATCGTGCCCTTCATTGCGCCAGCCAACTTAGCCAAGAGAACTTCACGTGACTCGAGGTCAGCAAGAACCATGATCTCTGCAGTTGTTACAGACTTACCGTCAAAGACGCCACCCTTTATTACGAGCAGTGGATTCTCTTTCTGGAAATTCTTCAAACTCTTCGCAGCTTCAATCGCATCACCCTTGATGAAGGCAACGGCAGAAGGACCGACAAGAAGATCATCAGAGATCTCTACGCCAGCGTTCTTCGCTGCAATCTTGGTCAAGGTGTTCTTTACGACCGAGTACTTGGTATCTTCACCAAGTGAACGACGAAGCGCCTTCATTGCGGTCACGGTAAGACCGCGATACTCAGTGAGAACAGTTGCGCTCGCTGAACGAAAATCTTCGGTCAGTTCAGCAACTGCGGCTTCCTTTTTAGGATTCGCCATGTGCTTCCTTTCTTACATAGTTCTTTACTAAATTCTGAAGTGCTTTTGCGCTTCAATCACTTCCATATGCGAGCCGGAAATAAAAAATCCCCGGCGCATAAGTGCGCACGAGGAATAAATCTCATGTGAACCTATGCGGGCTCCTCTTTCGAAGAATTAACGAAAACCATTCTTGCGACTGGTTCTCAAGACCTGCAGTTTTTGGTGATGAGAAAAGGGTAGGCCATCAGGCCTACCCTTTACAAATCAAGCCGATACGGGCTCTCGTTACTGGAGGTTTCCGCCACCATCACGAGCGATATTTGGATCTACTTGGATTCCAGGTCCCATCGTTGTCGAGATGGTTGAGCTCTTGAGGAAGCGGCCCTTAGCCGAGGAAGGCTTTGAGCGGATAACTTCTTCAATCGCTGCAGCGTAGTTTTCAGCGAGCTGTAATTCTGTGAAAGAAACCTTGCCGATAACAAAGTGAAGGTTAGAGTTCTTATCAACGCGGAATTCGATCTTTCCGGCCTTGATATCTGTAACTGCCTTAGCAACATCTGTGGTCACAGTTCCGGTCTTTGGGTTAGGCATCAAACCACGGGGTCCAAGAACCTTTCCGAGGCGTCCGACCTTACCCATTAGCTCTGGAGTGGAGACGACTGCGTCATAATCAAGGCGGCCCTTGGCAACTTCTTCGATCAATTCATCAGCACCGACGATATCGGCACCAGCGGCACGGGCTTCATCAGCACGGGCGCCACCAGCAAAAACCAAGACGCGAGCGGTCTTGCCTGTTCCATGTGGCAAGTTCACGGTCGAACGGATGGCTTGATCTGCCTTCTTTGGGTCAACACCCAAAGTGAGAGCAACTTCAACAGTTGCATCGTATTTAGTTACTGAAGTCTCTTTAGCAAGCTTGACTGCTGCAGATGGTGAGTAGAAAATCTTCTGATCAACCTTTGCTGCCGCTTCGTTATATTTCTTTCCGCGCTTCATATCTTCTCCTTGTTAGAAGGTATTAATGGTTAATACCTAGGGGTTGTGGTTAACGGAGCAGCGCGCTCCTCCCACGGGGTGTTGCCTATGTAGTTTTTGTCGAAATGTGATGCTGTAGTGCTGTGATGCTAAGTAAGGTGGAAATTAACCGACAGTGATACCCATAGAACGAGCAGTACCTGCAATGATCAAACTAGCCGCAGCAAGGTCATTAGCGTTCAGATCAGACATCTTGAGCTTTGCGATCTCTTCAACTTGAGCCTGGCTGATATTGGCAACTTTGTTCTTATGAGGGATCGCTGAGCCCTTTTCGATGCCAGCAGCCTTCAAAATGAGGCGAGATGCTGGTGGCGTCTTCGTGATAAATGTGAATGAGCGATCTTCGTAGACGGTGATCTCTACTGGAATGATCTGGCCCTTTTGGCCCTCTGTCTCAGCGTTGTACGCCTTAACAAAGTCCATGATATTCACGCCATGTTGACCAAGCGCGGGACCAACTGGTGGTGCAGGTGTCGCTGCGCCAGCGTTGATCTGCAACTTGATGAGAGCTGTGATCTTCTTCTTTGCTGCCATTTTCGTTCTCCTATTTTTTCTTGTTAAATCTTTTGGACTTGGTTAAATGAAAGTTCGACGGGAGTCTCGCGGCCAAAGATAGATACGAGAACCTTGAGTTTGCCCTGCTCTGGCATGATCTCTGAAATCGTCGCTGGCAAGGAGGCAAATGGACCATCCATGACGGTAACTGCCTGATTAATTTCATAATCAATGAGCTGGATCTCGGCCTTATCTGACTTCTTTACCGGACGTGGAGCCAGGATATTTTCAACCTCAGGGAGAGAGAGTGGTGAAGGATGGTGGGCATTGCCAACAAAACCAGTAACGCCAGGTGTATTTCGAACACATGACCACGATTCATCGGTGAGATCCATACGCACCAAGACGTAACCTGGGAAGACGTTGCGCTTTACCTGCTTGCGCTGGCCATTCTTAATCTCGGTAACTTCCTCTTCTGGGACCTCTACCTGGAAGACATAATCTTCCATGTTGAGCGCCTGGACGCGGTTAGCGAGATTGCCCTTGACCTTCTTCTCATAGCCTGCATAAGAGTGCACGACATACCAGTCGCCCGCAGCGGTAGCGAGCGCACGACGGAACTCTGCATTCTCATCATCTGGCAATTCTTCTTCGGCGACATCCCCATCTATATCAGTGGTTGCATCCTCTGAAGTGAGCGCTTCGTCGGTGAGACCTTCTTCCATTACTTCAATCGCAGGGGCTTGGGTTGCATCTGCAGCGAGCGCAGCTTCAAATGCATCAACGGCCGGAGCAACAGCCGGAACGAGCACCTCAATAACTTCGCTACTAAATGTTGGATTCTCAATGCTCATAGGTATCTACCTTCCCTTGTCCCGGTTAACCAAAGACCAAGAAGATGATCTTCGTCAGCACCACGTCAAGAAGTGATACGACTGCGATAATAAAAGCAACGAATACGAGTACAACCGCCGTGTAGGTGGTCAACTGATTCCGGGTGGGCCAGACAACTTTCGAAAGCTCAGAGATAATCTGGCGATAGAACAGCCCAATGCGGCCAAAGAGTCCTAGGGACTGTTGGTCTGGTAGAACTTCGTCAACCATTTCTTACCTCTCTTATTACTTGCCTTAATTAGTACTGGCTTACTCGTTCTTGCAGGGCAGGAGGGACTCGAACCCCCAACCGCCGGTGTTGGAGACCGGAACTCTAGCCAATTGAGCTACTACCCTTCGGACGTTACTAAGGCATGAGTCATCATGACCTTTTGCAAGCGCCAGACCGAGCAGTCTAGAGGCGAGCGTGGATAACGCCAAACCCGCATCTTGCTCCTGCTTTAACCTCTTCAACCCAAATACCGGCGGGCAGTTCGCACGGTAGGGCTGGCATACTTCGCTCATGAGCGAAAAACCACGCGTATCTGCACGAATTGCGTCGATCGCGGAATCTGCAACGCTAGCGGTCGATGCTAAGGCAAAGGCGTTAAAGGCTGCTGGTCGCCCAGTAATTGGCTTCGGAGCTGGTGAGCCAGACTTCCCGACCCCCGCATATATTGTTGATGCTGCGCTCGCGGCAGCGACCGTTCCAGCTAATCATCGCTACAGCCCGACCCCTGGTCTGCCCGAACTTCGCGAAGCCATCGTAGCCAAAACTCTGCGTGACTCAAAGTACCCGATCACCGCGGATCAAGTCCTTGTCACCAACGGCGGAAAACAATCGGTCTACCAATCATTTGCTTCAATCATTGATCCGGGTGATGAAGTAATTCTTCCTGCGCCATATTGGACGACTTATCCTGAGTGCATCAAACTTGCTGGCGGGGTTGTGGTCGAAGTATTTGCCGATGAAAGTCAGAACTACCTCATTACCGTCGAACAACTTGAGGCGGCTCGTACCACAAAGACAAAGGCGATCCTCTTCTGTTCACCATCTAATCCAACGGGATCGGTCTACTCAGAAGCAGCGGTCAAAGCGATTGGTGAGTGGGCGCTCGAACATGGCATCTGGGTCATCAGCGATGAAATTTATGAACATCTTCTCTATGACGGCGCAACGGCACCATCGCTGCCAGTTGTAGTACCAGCAATGGCGGATCGCACAATAATTATTAATGGCCTAGCCAAGACGTATGCAATGACTGGCTGGCGAGTGGGTTGGATGATCGGACCTAAGGATGTAATAAAAGCAGCGACAAACTTACAATCGCATCTCACTTCGAATGTAAATAACATCGCACAGCGCGCAGCAATCGCGGCGCTCGGTGGAAGCCTTGATGCGGTACATGAGATGGGCGTTGCCTTTGATCGACGACGCAACCTTATTGTCCAGCTGCTCAATGAGATTCCTGGAGTCGAATGCCCTACTCCAACCGGTGCTTTCTATGTCTATCCATCTGTCAAAGCTCTCATCGGCAAAGAGATACGAGGAAAGCGCCCGCAAAACTCGGCTGAATTAGCAACCTTGATTCTGGAAGAGGTTGAGGTGGCAGCTGTTCCGGGTGAAGCCTTCGGGCCATCTGGTTATCTTCGATTCTCATATGCTCTCAGTGACGAAGATATTGTTGAGGGAATGGCTCGCCTAAAAACGCTACTCTCCGAAGCTGAGTAACTCTGAGCGAATTAAAGTTCGATGCCAACAAAACGAACTTCTGCATCTAACGTAATTCCAAAGACGGCCTTCACCGCAGCTTGTGCCATTCGAGCGAGTTGAACAATTTCATCTGCTGATGCGCCATGGGCATTGGTAAGTGCCAATACATGGTGCTCTGAGATTGCAGCCCCACCGAATGATTGACCTTTAGATATACCAGCATGTTCCATGAGCCAGGCAGCCGAGAGCTTTACCTTTCCATCTTCTTGTGGCCAGCGCGGTGCATCGATAGGAAGTGAAGCGGCCACCGATGGCGAAACAATTGGATTGGTAAAAAAAGAGCCAGCAGAATGGTTTTGTGAACTTTCTAGCATTCCCTTTGCACCACGCAACTTGAGAACCGCGTTACGAACTGCGGTAATCGGTGCACGATCTCCCACGCGCAGACCTAGTTCATTCGCAAGTTCGGGATATGCAATCGGGAGTGATTCTTCACCCCGTCGCAACTGAAAAGTCACATCAAGAATGACGTAACGGTCCTTTGCAACTTTAAAGATTGAACTCCGATAACTGAAGCCACATTCACTCGCTGTAAAGGTCTTGATCACTTTTAACTCCCGGTCATAGCACCGAAGGCGGGCGATAACTTCAGCGACATCATGTCCATACGCCCCGATATTTTGGACAGGCGAAGCTCCGATGGTTCCTGGGATTCCGCTCAAGGATTCTAAGTTGGCCAAGCCCTTTTCGATTGTGAAGAGGACAAATTGATCCCAATCAACACCAGCCGCAACTTGTAGCGTGCCCCCACTGCAGGCATCAATCTCGTAAGAATTTCCGGTTGTTTCGACTCTGATCACAGTCCCCTGAAAACCCTGATCCCCAATAAGTAAGTTTGATCCGCCACCAATAATAAGAAGTGGCGTGCCAGCAGAGTCTGCCTCAGTAATCGCGTCGATGAGCTCTACTTCGCTTCGAGCATGGACCAACGATTGAGCGGGACCACCCACGCCAAGCGTTGTGTAATCAGCTAAATTGCTCATTGCCTAAGGCTACCTGCGTTCGGTGAGAATTTCGTCCTTACCTCTGAAGCGCTCCAAAATTCGGTCATACGTCTTCTTCGACTGTTCAGTGCGAAATGTCTCATCACTGTCGTAGTACCCATGATGACGTGCTTGTTCAAGTGGTAATTCGAGTTGAAGAAGTCGGCCGCGGGCCTGTCGCAATCGTAATGAGAATTCAGTATCAGCATTGCGATAATAGATTGCACGTGCGTTAAATCCACTTGCACCAAGTGCATGTTCAACATTTAGACCCATGAAATAGCTAAAAAGAACATCGACTTCACCGGGACCTTTGTCGTCCACGCTACGCCACTCGTCTTCAAGATTCACAAGTCCCCCGTGCCAACCTGCTGCGCTAAATTCTCCAGTTTTAAGAGTCGTGAGAACAGGCGTAACAGCGTCACCCTTAAAGATTGTCGATGGGTCCATCACGATGAGATACGGAGATGGCGAGAGTTTGAGCATCGCGTTGGCGGCCTCGCCCCAGCCTACGCCCGCATTAATCTGCGCGATGAAAGTCCGGTCATCGATCTCAAGAGCAATCGTTGCAAGGTCTGGTGTTCCACTAATTAAAACCACTATGCCAGTATCCGCGGGTGCATATTTCTTAATGGCCGCAATTGCAATTACTGCATCAGCAATATAACTATCTAAAATTATGCCAATCGAAATTGGAAATTTTTTATCAGTGAATGAACGAAGATCGCCTATCCGCTCATAAACCGGAAATGGATTCTTTGCACGGAACGAGAAGCCATCGGCTACATCAAGTATTTCAAAGCCATAATTAAGAATCTGATCGCGAAGTGAATCTGAGAGTGCAAAATCTTTAGCAGCCCGGGCTGCAAGACGCGCTCGCGCTAGCTCGATAACAGATTCAGGAACGGTACTCATTTAATTGCAATAACTGCTTTAGCCATACTTAATACCTTAACGCCTTTACAACTGGCAGTAATTTCGAATTTAGCGGAATTATTTTCAATACTCAGGACTTTGGCACCCACCAGCAATTCCACATCGGTATTCGCTGGGACTACGACTGGCTTCACAAAGCGGGCTGAGAACTCCTTCACCGCGCTACTCCCTGCGATCTCGCTCACATATCGACCCACTAGCGCCATCGTAAGCATTCCGTGAGCGATGACGTTCTCAAGTCCGACAGATTGTGCAAAGGCTTCATCTTGATGAATCGGGTTCTGGTCACCACTTACATTGGCATAGGCAATCAAGACCTCCCGATTAATGATGAAAGACTTTGGTGCGATCTCTGCACCGGTAACAAAAGTGCTCATGCGCGAGCAACCAAAGTGGCCCATGACGATGCAACATGCTCTGAACCGCGATGAAGATCTGCTCGAACGGTAACGATCTCATTCCCGGCAACAACCCGCGCACTCTCTACCGTTGATGAACAGAGTAATAGGTCTCCGCCAACAATTGGCTGGTAAATTTCAAATTTTTGATCACCGTGCACAACGCGATCCCAGTTAAGACCGGACTCTTTGAGAAATACTTGAGATTCGGCGAGGGATATTTTTATCGTATAAGTCGGTGGGGCTATCGTGAAGTCCTGCTCGCCTATCGCAGCACAAAATTCGATGATTGACTCTTGGGTAACGGTAAAGGTGTTAACACCGGTGAAGGTGCGCCCGACAATGTCGGGGTTGAGCATTGGTTAGCGAGTCTCGCGATGCGTTGTTGAAAGCTTGCAACGTGGACAGAACTTCTTTAGCTCGAGCCGATCGGGATCGTTACGACGGTTCTTCTTGGTGATGTAGTTACGCTCTTTGCAGTCGACACAGGCCATCGTGATCTTTGGGCGGACATCCGCGCTCTTGCTTGCCATGGTCGTGCTCCTTTTAACTCTTTAAGGTCTTCTTGCAAGGGATTGCAAGGCGGTGCGAGAGATGAAGATTACTTCACTCACGCTCAATATTAAAAACGGCGAGATCGGTCCACCGGCCCCACGCTCAGGATGAGCGTAAGGTCAGGTAGAGATTGGTAGCGGGAGCGGGATTTGAACCCACGACACAGCGATTATGAGCCGCTTGCTCTACCAAGCTGAGCTATCCCGCCGAGCCCCCCACCGGAATCGAACCGGTGACCTTTTCCTTACCATGGAAACACTCTACCAACTGAGCTAGGGGGGCGAAGAACTACATCACACTGTAAAACACGGTCTCACAGTAGGCGAAGGGTACATCGAAAATCCTATCCGAGAGAAATTTCTCGATTCTGACGCGTAAAAAAGGAGCGTCTCTAACGAGAGAGGTAGCCTTGCCTCATTATGCATTTCAACCGACCCAATCTCGCTCGTTTCTCCAAAAAACAAAAGTTTCTCGCAGGTGGGGTTGCGGTATTGCTTCTTGGAGTTAGTTCAGTATCAGGATCGATCCTTTTCTACGATCACGTCGTAGTCGTGAACTTACCACTGCCTAAAATCAAACCCCACGGGGATATTCCATTCCAGCCACTCACAACATATGCGGATTCGCTCAATCAGCAATTGCCTGACGATATCCACGCTTTGCCAGCGAACTGCCAGCAGCAGAACGGCGATTGGATTAAGAACGAGAATCTCAACGCTGGAATTTCATTCACTCCTTCAGATTGGAGATCACTCCAGCTCTACCACGAATCTGGCTCAGTCCTCTGGCTAGATCGCCAGTCCGTTACATGTGGAGATCGGATAAAAATTCACGCTTCGCTCTATCCAAATAGTGCTAACGGGGCTATCGATAAGACAGTACGAACTTTGGAAGTACTCCGAGTTGGTTGGTATGGCGGAGCCGGTGCGCGCATGATGTGGAACTCAGGCCCGGTCAAATTAAAGTACCGAAACACTCCTAATCTTCGTAACGCGACAAGAATGATTGAAACCCGTTGGCCCACAACGACATCATTCACTATCGGAGAAGATTGGGCCCCAGGTCTATATTTTGCCGCATCGCTAAATAAGAGCGGCGCGATTGAAAATATTGCGCCCTTTATCTTGCGTTCATCATCGTCAACGTCCAAGTTGCTCTTAGTCCACTCGACGCTAACGTGGTCTGCTTACAACTCTTTTGGTGGACACTCGACATATTCAACAAGCAATTCCAAACTCGATGCTCGATCAAAAGTTGCCTCACTCGATCGCCCTTACGCAGGTAGCGGAATGAACCATATTGAGCGTGACGCAATCGCCTTTGTTCAATACTTAGAGTCAACCGGACTGAACATTGATCAACTCAGCGACATTGATCTCAGTAACTCGCCATCACTTGTCAATCAGTATGGTGGAATGATCTTTAGTGGCCACCCTGAATATATGACGAGAAATGAATTTGATACCGTCTCGGCGGCCAGGAATTTAGGAATCAATATCGCATTCATGGGAGCAAATAGCGCCTACTGGCAGACCCGCACTGAGCCCTCCCCTGCTGGACCAGATCGACATATGGTGATTTACCGTAATGCGTTATTAGATCCACAGACCGATTGGCAGAAGGTCTCGATTGGCTTTGCAAATCGAAGAATCAATACTCCACCCTCACTTCTCACTGGTGAGAAGACCGCTGGCGTCCACGTCACGGGGACCATGACAGCGATGAGCATTCCCAAGTGGTTGAGAATCCCAGTCGGAGCGACATTGGCTCAATGGTCGCCCAATTCAGAGATTGACTCGATCGCCTCGGGCGATGCGGCACCAAAAAATGTACACCTACTCTTTTCGGGTAAGTTCTCATTAACAGATCCAGAAGCACCGCGTGCCGCAACCGGTCGTTCGCTCACCGCCCAGACAATTTGGTTCACTGCTCCAAGCGGGTCGGCTACCTTTGTTGCAGGAATTAATTATTGGCCATGTGAGATCAGTCCTACCTGTTCAGAATCACACGTTTCCGAAGCGACGAGGGCGTTGCTTCAATCAGTAACATCGCAAGTACTTACGCTCTGGCAGAATAAATATGTAGGAAAGGGGTTCTGATGCGTGCCCGCGACTATCACCTTCCGGCGCTGCCACATTGGCACAAAGTACATCGCGGCGAACCTCGGTGGCCAGTCTCTTTTGTCGTTGCCCTCGTGATTTTTTTACAATACACACTGCCTGCTCACTACTCACTTAAATCACAAAATTGGATCTGTCTCATCGAAGCACTTTTGGCGCTCGCGCTCTTTGCGTGGAATCCGGGAAGAATTAAGGGCCACAAACAAAGTCGTTGGTATATCGGGATTGCGTTAAGTGCAGTTATGACTTTCTCAAATATCGCATCATCTGTGCATTTGGTGCGTGAACTATTAAACGGTACGGCTACGAGCCCAAATAATCTGCTCGCTGCTGGTGGCTCAATTTGGCTCACAAATATCATCGCTTTTAGCATGTGGTATTGGGAGTTCGACCGAGGTGGTCCGGGGGCTCGCGCCGAGGCGCTTGATCCATATCCAGACTTTCTCTTCCCACAGATGCAATCACCTGAGTTAGCACCGCCAAGTTGGGCGCCCAATTACTTTGATTATCTCTATATATCTGTTACTAATGCCAGTGCCTTTAGCCCGACCGATACGCTGCCATTGTCGCGCTGGGCAAAGACGTTAATGACTATTCAGTCCACAACCTCACTCGTTACCGTCGGGCTTGTGATTGCCCGAGCGGTCAACATTTTGAAGTAAGAATAAGTGGCGATAAGGCAGGCCGTTCTGTAAACTCAAGGCATGGGTGACATTAAAAAACAGGGCGAAATCAATATTTTTCCAGTTGACATCAATGAGGAAGATCTAGCAGAACGTCTCGACCCACTCTCCTTTGAGGTGTTACGCAACGGAGCAACAGAACGCCCCTTCACCGGCGAATATAACGATACGCATACTGTCGGAAGTTATCACTGCAAGGCGTGTGGGAATGAACTCTTTAAGAGTGAGAATAAATTCCACTCAGGCTGTGGCTGGCCATCTTTTTATGCGCCAACCTCTAATGATGCTGTTCTCTTGATTGAAGACGCCTCGCTAGCGCCACGAATCCGTACCGAAGTGCGTTGCGCACATTGTGGATCCCATTTAGGCCATGTCTTTACGGGTGAAGGTTACGACGTGCCGACCGATGAACGATGGTGCATCAATTCAGTCGCACTGGTTCTCGAACCAAAGTAGTTCTACCCTTCTAGAGTTTCTCGTGTTCAATCTTGATACACAGATCCTGAACAACCTGTAGGCCAGCAGCTTCACCGATCTTGGCAACCTCTGGATCGCGAAGGCCAAGCTGCATCCAAAAAACTTTTGCTCCGATCGCTATCGCTTGATCCAGTAACTCTGGCATCTCTTCGACTCGCCTAAAAATTTCAACGATATCAACCTGGCCTGGAATCTCCCCCAGGGATGGGTAAACCTGCTTGCCAAAAAGATTGGTTAAAAGCGGATTAACTAGAAAGATCGTATAGCCGGATTGTCTTATCAGATATTTTGCAACCTGATAGCTCGCTCGCTCAGGTTTATCCGAAACTCCAACAATGGCAATACTTGCAGAGTTGTTCAGTATTGCGCTGGAGTCGATTGGGAGCATACGAACAAGCCTGCCACAAATATCCCTAAGAGGGGTAGCACTCACTCTTTCCGGTCCCTTTCAATTCAGCGGGCGTATCATCCCAACGGAGGTCTCCATATGGATCAGAAAGTCTTGCTCGCGATTTCGCGAAATCAGGCCCGAATTTGGAGCCATGGCCTTGAAGTTAATACTCCACCCGTCGTTGTTAATCATTGGGTTACTCATCACGGGTTCGGCAAAGTAATACATCGTCTCTTTGGTCGTCTCACGCAAAACCAACTTTCGCCAATATTTGCTGAAAGGATTATTGCTTTGGTCGTTGGTGCCGAGGAACTCTTTCTTGTCGGTGTCTTGAATGATGAAACAACCACTTTGTCAAACTTTGTTATCTATCTTGGCGCACACCACCCCGCATTAGCTGAACAAGTACAACGCGTCAGCGAGATTGACTTTTCAAACATCCCCGACGAACAGATCATGGCGGAAGGTCGTAGGCTCATGCGATTGAGGTAAAGTACTATCCACCATTCACCTTCCCTGCTAAACTCGAAATCCATCCGGGAGAATAGGGTAGGCATGCGGCCAATTGTTCAAGTTTCACTCGATCTGATTGATATGGATGAGGCCCTCGAAATGGCCCACACGGCGGTGCGAGCGGGAGTGGATTGGTTGGAGGCAGGTACGCCATTTATTCTGGCTGAAGGGCTCCATGGCGTTCGCGCCTTACGAAATGAATTTCCTGGATATCCCATCATCGCTGATTTAAAGACGATGGATGGCGGTTATCTTGAAGCTGAGATGATGGCAAAAGCTGGTGCTACGCATGTTGTAGTGATGGCTCGCGCTCATCCAGAGACGATCAAGTGTGTTGTACAGGCCGGCAAAGATTATGGCGTAAAGGTAATGGGCGATAATTTGGGTTGCAGCGACATGGTTGCCGGCGCAAAACTCTTAGAGGATCTTGGCTGTGACATGGTCATTCACCATATTGGGTATGACGAGCGTCGTGGAATTGCAGCATCCGGCAAAACGCCACCAAATCCACTTGACCAGTTACGTGCCGTGGTTGATGCTGTGAGCGTTCCAGTACAGGCAGTAGGTGGCCTTTCGCTTGAACAAGCAATCGCGTGCCCTTCATACGGCGCTCCGCTGGTCGTTATTGGCGCCCCACTAGCGATTGATGCCGATTCATTCAGTGCTGGTGCGGGAAATGTTGAAGAGGTATTACGAAAAATTTGTGAAGCAGTTCATGGTTTTGGTGATGTGCCAGTCAAGGGAATCAAATAAATGAAATCTGCTGGTGTCGTAAATTTCTCTTCCGAACCCCACAGTGTTGAAGTTCGTGAAGTTGATCGCCCAGTTGCGGGCGATGATGATGTAATTATTCAAGTAGAGGCTGCGAGTGTGTGTGGCAGCGATCTGCACCAGTGGGAGGGCTCAAATAGCTGGCCCGTTAATTATCCGGTTGTTTTGGGGCATGAGTTTGGGGGTCATATCTTTGAACTAGGGAAGGGTGTAACTGCTTGGAAAGAGGGCGATCGGGTAGTAAGTGAGACTGCCGCTATCGTCGATATGTCCAGCCCAATGTCACGCCGGGGCTTGTATAACTTGGATCCGAATCGCAAGGGCTTTGGTTATGGCGTACATGGTGCGATGACTAGATATGTCAAGGTTGCACAACGACTCCTCCATAAAATTCCAGATAGCGTCTCCTTCGATTATGCATCGATGACAGAACCTTGCGCAGTTGCCTATAGCGCCACGATCGCACCTGGATATATCCGACCTGGTGATCGAATTGTGATTCTTGGCCCTGGTCCAATCGGTGTTCTCTCTGCCGCAATGGCTCGCATGGCAGGTGCCGAAGTTGCACTCGTCGGGCTAGAACGAGATCGACTCCGTCTGGAGGTTGCGAAGAAATACGGTTGTGAAGTTATCGTCGGCGATGCCACAGAATGGGCGATGGCGGTTGATGGACTCGGAGCCGATGGCGTCGTTGATGCAGCAGGAGTTTCGGCATCCTTGAAGCTTGCTCTCGATGTGGTGCGGCCAAACGGTTGGATCTCAAAGGTTGGTTGGGGGCCACAGCCTCTCAATTTTTCTCTTGATCAACTCGTACAGAAGAATGTGCGTCTCGAAGGTTCATTTAGCCATAACTGGCCTATGTGGGAGCGCGCGCTTCGCATGATCTCAACCGGACAGCTTGATCTTGCGCCAATTCTTGGCGGTACCTTCCCGATCGAAGAATGGGAGACCGCCTTTCGAAAGATGCAATCCGGTGAATTTATAAAATCCGTGATTAAGCCAGCCTAGTAATGCGCCTAAAAGATAAGGTTGTAATTGTTACTGGTGGAACTTCAGGCATCGGAGCTGCCATCTCGCGCGCCGTTGTCAAAGAGGGTGGCAAAGTATTAATTACCGGAATTGTTGAAGCCGAAGGAAAAGCCCTAGTTGCCGAACTTGGTTCAGCTGCCGCGCTAAGTATCGCTGACTTAGTTGATCCCGCATCGCCAACGAAGATTGTGGCGGCCTGCCTAGCCGCTTTTGGTCGAATCGATTCACTAGTAAATTGTGCGGCAATTTTTGATCAATCAAATATTGAATCGATCACATATGAGAATTTTCAAAAGATGATGCAGGTAAACTTAACAGCGCCACTCTTCCTAATTCAATCCTGCTTCCCAGAGTTAAAGAAGAACAAAGGTGCCGTCTTAAATATTGGCTCGGTCAATGCCCATGCGGGTGAAGCAAACTTGCTGGCTTATTCGACGAGCAAAGGTGCAATGGTTACCATGACTCGCAATTTGGCGAATGCTAATGGTGTCAATGAGGTGCGAATTAATCAGATAAATCCTGGTTGGATTCTGACCGATCGCGAAAAAAAGATGAAGGTTGAACAAGGAATGCCAGATGGCTGGTGGGAAAAGTTATCAAAAGCTGACGTGCCATTTGGCACCATGAGCACACCAGAACAACTAGCCGCTGGCTGCATCTACTGGATCAGTGATGAATCAATTCCATTTACCGCCACAGTCTTAGATCTAGAGCAATTCACATTTATTGGAAGAAATCCGGAGAAGTTATAAATGCCAAAAATCGCCGCCTTCCCAAAGGGTTGGATTAAAGATTTAGTTAAGCCAGACGAGATGAGCATCTACGAGTGGATCGATATGTCCCAAGAAATGGGGATAAAAGGTCTTGAGATGTATAACAACTTCGCTGACTTTAAGGATCCTAAAAACTGGGCCAAGGTTCGGGCATATGTCGAAGCGACTGGCATGGTCATACCCATGCTCTGCTGCTCCCCTGATTTCACAATCCCGGATCCAGAACTTCGCAAAGCCCAGGTTGATCACGAGATCCACAGCATTCGTATGAGCGCAGAACTCGGTGCCAAATATTGTCGAGTTTTATCTGGCCAGCGTCGCAAAGATATAACTCGCGAAGAAGGCATGGGGTACGTTGTAGATTCAATAGAGAAATGTTTAGTTGAGGCCGAAAAATATGACATCACCCTCGTCATCGAAAATCACTATAAGGACGATTTCTGGACTGAGCCAGAGTTTGCACAGATGTCGGATGTCTTTGTGGATCTCGTTGGGCGGATCGATTCACCTCGTTTTGGCGTTCAATTTGATCCCTCAAATGCAATAGCTGCGGGAGAAGAACCACTTGAACTCCTCGAAAAGATCAAGCATCGCGTCCTCACTATGGGTGCCAGCGATCGCTATCTTGCATCGGGCACGATCAATGATCTACGTCAGGCTGAGGGTGGAAGCGCCGGCTATGTCTCATTCTTCAAACATGGCGTCATCGGGAGAGGCTTAAATGATTATGACGCGATCTTTAGGATTTTAAAGGGCGTTGGATTCGATGGTTGGATCTCTATTGAAGATGGCGTGGAAGGCATGGGTCAGATGATTGAGAGCGCAGATTTCTTAAAGGCAAAAGTCAAAGAACACTGGGGAGCATAATGTCACTCGATCTAGACCACCTAAGAACGATCTTCACATCGGCTCTCGCTTCAGATTGCCTAGACAAGCTTGGCTATGGCAAGCAAGTGCTAAAGAGCGACATCAACATGATCTCCGGATCTGGAATCATGATGGGGTATGCCTTCCCAGTTAAGTTAGAGATTGTTAACGACTTTCCAGAAGTTCCTTATGTGGGTCTATTGAAAGCGCTCGACGCCGTGGGCAAAGATGATGTTTATGTAACACCAACAAATCGCACTGGACTTGCTGCGCTCTGGGGTGAGCTGCTCTCAACGGCTTGTGCATTTAAAGGTGTCGCTGGTGCACTAACAGATGGCCCTACGCGCGACCTATCTCGCACTGATGCCATGGGTTTTAAAGTCTTTGCCACCGGCACGCTGCCCGTTGATATCAATGGTCGCTATGAGGTTGTTGAGCACAATGTGCCAGGTGAAATAGATGGCGTAGCAATAAATCCAGGTGATTTAATTGTTGGCGACAGTGACGGTGTAACAATCATTCCTGTGGCTGCAATTGAAAAAGTTGTAGAACTTGTTATCGAGAAGAATTCTGGGGAAAACCAATTCAGAAAGGCGGTCAAAGAGGGTATATCCCCTTCGGCCGCCTTTGCAAAATACGGAGTGCTTTAAGCCTTTATCAACCCTTGAGTGAACCAGATAGAAGTCCGCGCAAGAAGTATCGGCCCAAGAACATATAGACGAGCAGAGTTGGGATCGAAACTATGAGAGATGCAGTCATATTATTTCCGTAGTAGACCTGGTTTCCAGAGCCCGTAATGAAATTAAGGGCGGTCGTCGCCACAGCAAGTCTTGGTGAACCACCGGTCAAGAAGATCGCAAAGAGGAAGTCATTCCAGGCCGAGGTGAACTGCCAGATAAGAACGACCACAAAGCCAGGGATAGAGAGTGGGAGGATGATCGTGCGGAAGATACGGACCATTCCAGCGCCATCTACTCGCGCTGCTTCAATTAACTCATTGGGAATTGCTGCATAATAATTTCGGAAAATTAAGGTACAGATTGGGATTCCATAAATTACATGTGCAAAAACAAGGACATAGATCGTTCCCCCGATACCAGCCCAGTGATTAAATTGAGTGAGTGGAATCATGATGGCTTGGTATGGAATAAACATTCCAAAGAGGAAGGTCGTAAAAATAAAGGATGATCCCTTAAAGCGCCATTTTGCAAAGACAAAGCCGTTAATCGACCCGATGATCGCAGAAATGATCGAGGATTGAAGAACAAAGAAGAGGGTTCGCGCCATTGGACCTTGAAGAATTTTCCACGTTGGTCCCCACGCCGCAAAGTTCAGATGAGTTGGTGGAATGAAGGCTGCACTCTGGCTAACCCCGGTGATTCCCTTTACTGAGTTGACCACCATGATGTAGATCGGCAATACCGCAATGACAAGAAGGATCACCAGCGCGAAGTAGCGAAAAACGAGAGCGAACTGACCTACGCCAGTTAATTTGCGTTTGCTTCGTGAAATATCTTTGCTGTGAGTTGCTCGCTCGATTAGCTCTGTACTCATTATTTAATCTCCTCGGTCTTATTCACATATCGTAGGTACGGTATTACGACGACCGCGATCATTATCAAAATAACCATTGCAATGGCTGAACCCTTTGCATAGTTCTGGAAATCAAAGATGACCTGCCATAAGTAAATTGCTAGCACTTTTGTCACATAACTCTTCGATGCAATTCCATAGATAAGGTCAAAGACCTTCATTGAGATATGGCCCAAAATGATAAGAACAGTCAGGAATGTTGGCTTCAACTGTGGGAATAAAATATGACGGTAAATCTTGTACTCACTTGCGCCATCGACTCGAGCCGCTTCGCGTAAATCATCAGGGACGCCTCTAAAACCGGCAAGGAAGAGCGCCATGACATAACCAGACATCTGCCATATTGCTGGAAGTGCCATCGCATACATGGAACCTTTTTCTGAGGTGTACCAATCGTTCTGTAAGAATCCAAGATGCATATTCTGCAAAATCATATTGAGGCCAGTTGCCCGGGTGCCGCGAGCTGAATCCATAAGCCAGCGCCACGACGTACCCATTGCAATGAATGAGATCGCCATTGGGTAGAGATAGATCGAGCGGAAGAGACCCTCTCCGCGGATTCCTTTTTCAAGGAGCAGCGACATAATCAGACCAGAGATCAACGTTCCAACCATAAAGACAACGGTAAATTTTATGAGATTGCCAAAGGCATGAGTGAACTCTGGGTCCTGGAGCAGACCGGTGTAATTTGAGAGTCCTGCAAAACTATTATCTTTAGACCAGGCATTTGTCCGATGGCTAAAAGATAGCTTGAGCGTCCATCCGATCATTCCATAGACAAAGATTGCCATGGCCAGGATTGATGGTAAAACAAAGAAGAATCCGCCCCAGGGGTTTTGTACGTGCTTCCTCATTTTTAGCGCCACAATCGGTACACCTTTCGAAGCCGTAATTAGAAAGTTCGGCGCCGTCGCGAACTATAGTAATAAAACTACTGCCGTAAAAATGCGGCTCTGGTGGGGAGAACCCCACCAGAGCTTTTTTGCAATTTCTTACTGTTTAACTGGTATTGCTTATGCCTTGCTTGCAGCTAAGGATGCGACGAGGCTCTTTACGAGACCAGCCTTATCCATGTGTCCGCCAGCGTAGTACTTTCCGACTGCAGAGTCGTAGGCAGCCATTCCAGCGTTGTTGTAGTTCACTCCGTGAACTGTTGAACCAACGAGAACATCTTTCTTCCATTCCTTCATTGCGGCCTGGAGGTAAGAGTCATATTTCATTGGATCAGAGTCGGTGCGAACTGCAATAGAGCCCTTCTTAGGGTTAAAGGCATCTTGACCTGCAAGAGATCCGCAGACCTTCAGCCAAGCAATACCTGCATCGCGATCTGGTGCACCCTTTGGAAGTGTGAACGAATCAGATAGCCACATGTAGACATTACCCTTGTCGACGTTGTTTGGAGCTGGAGCCCATGTGTAATCAGTACCAAGCTTGAGGCCATCTGACTGCCACTGTGATGATGCCCAGTCGCCCATGATAAAGAATCCAGCTTTTCCGCCAGTTACAAGCTTGCCAGCATCTGGCCAGTCAAGTGACTTGCTCTGATTACCGTAAGCAAGGAACTTGCCCATGTAATCAATCGCCTTGGAAACTTCTGGACCTGACCATGAAGTGCTTCCGTTCCAGAGACCGTTGTACTTTGCTGATCCCATTGAACCAAGAAGTACTACATCGAAGAGGTGAGCAATCGCCCAGTCACCGTTACCGGCGAGAGCGATTCCATCCATTCCAGCCTTCTTGAACTTTGCCATATCAAGAAGCATCTCATCAAGAGTCTTAGGAGCTGCCTTGATTCCTGCCTTCTTGAAGGAGGCTGGGTTCCACCATAAGACGTTTGCACGGTGAATATTTACTGGAACTGAGTAGATCTTTCCATCAGTTGTAAGTTGCTTGACGAGACCGGCTGGGAAAACCTTGTCCCATCCCTCTGACTTGTAAAGCGCTGTGAGATCTTCTACTTGACCAGCTTTTACATAACCAGAAAGTTCTTGACCGGCATGTGACTGGAAGGTGTCAGGTGGGTTGCCAGCGGCCATACGTGAAACAAGAACTCCCTTTGCGTTAACGCCAGCTGCACCTGCAACTGATGCGTTGATAAAAGGTGTCTTTGGGTTTGCTGCTGTGAAGACATCTGTCATTCCCTTAAGGCCAGCGGCTTCTCCGCCAGATGCCCACCAGGTGAAGATTTCTAATTGCTTATCTGTTGCGGCATGTGAAGCTGGTGCGCCAGTTGCAATGAGTGCAACTGCAGCAACTGCAGCAACAACGCCTGCTAACTTAGATTTCTTTAGCATTCATTATCCATTTCTCTACAGAGTTAGGTCCGCATAGCTGCGCTACGCGTTGGCGTAAGCATTGAACTTGCCTGAAGCTGAGTCAAGTCGCTTAGGCGCATTCAGAATAACGATTCTGTTATAAACCAATTTCTAGGGCAAGTGATTGAATAAAAAACGACCATTTTCGGCGCGCTAGAGCTCTGCCCTGTTAAGCAGATATCGAGCTTCATAGCCAAAGGTTGCAATGAATTTCTGGCTGCTGATCAGCGCTTGGTTGGCCGAAAAATCACCTCGAAGTTCGGTACTTGGATGGAACTCGGCCATGAGCTTCATCGTTACTTCGTTGACCATCGTATCTGGAGCGCAGAAGTTGTAGACATTTGCGCCCGATGTTTCACTAGTGAGCACGACCTCGATTGCTCTGGTCGCATCACGTAAATCCAAATACCCCCATAAAATTTTTTCCACAATCCCGGGTGGGAATCTAGAATCTAGTGGGAGAGATTTATCTGCTCTAAAGCGCTTTGCCAACTCGATGGTTCTCTCTGGTGTATTCGTCCACGGAAAACGCAACCCCACAAACGATGTCTCACTACGTCGTGACCACATCACTGCCGAAAGTTCGTTCACCTCTTTTGAAAGTGCGTAACTCTCTTCATAAATAAGTGAGTGAAGTTCATCGACTGGCGCATAAATAGGCGATCGCCACTCTTCTGAATAAGCAGTTCCGTAGGCAGAGATGCTCGATGCATAAACCACAACTCTGCACTTTGCTTGGGCTGCAGCAGCGAAAACTGCAAAGGTGCTGGAAGTATTGTTGTGAAAGACCGTGTATTGGCGTGGGTCGATCGGATTAGGAATAGCCCCAAGATGCGCGACCGCATCAGCTCCGGCTATCACGCTGTCGCAGAAAGTTAAATCAGATAGATCGCCAATTACTAAGGTGGTTCCAAGCGGCGCAGGACCGGGCCGACGATCAACCGAGATAACTTCGTGACCAACTTTAGCCAAATGAATCGCAGTCGCAGCGCCCAGTAAACCCGTTGCCCCAGTCACAACTATCTTCACATATTAAGGCTAACAGCGCTGACTTCGGGAGACCAGCACTAGACCAAAAAACTAATCTGTTCATTGTTGGAGGTAGTATCTTTCGTACTATGAAAGCTCTCATAACTCCAGGGAATAAGACTCTTGCTCTCCTCGACATTGCCGACCCGACGCTTCTCGCTGGCGAAATATTAGTTGCGCCGATTTATGCTGGTGTGTGTGCCACTGATCTTGAAGTCATCAATGGCGAACACGACCCAGAGTATGTCGTCTACCCAGCAACGCTCGGACATGAATGGTGCGGCCGAGTTGTCGCTCTCGGAGCTGGCGTGACCGAACCAGCGATTGGTTCTCGCGTTGTCGTGACGGGGTTAATCCCATGCAAAACCTGCTTTGAATGTCTAGCTGGAGCGACAAATCGCTGTCTGACGTATGATGAAATTGGGTTTACCCGACCGGGTGCTGCTGCCGAATTAATTACCGTCCCAGCCTTTTTAGCTCATGTAATTGCCGATAGCGTCTCCGATGAAACTGCGGCCCTGGCTGAACCTACAGCGGTAGTTACCCATGCCTTAACGAACGCGAACCCAAAATCCGGGGCGAAGATTCTTATTATCGGAGATGGAACCATCGCCATGATCGCCGCTTCGCTAGCAAAAACCTATAAGCCAGCCCTGATTCATATGCTCGGTCTAAAGCCCGGGCAAGCGGGGATAGCAAAGCAGGCTGGTGTTGACCAATTCTTTACTGAGGAGAGTGACGATCGATACGACCTTGTTATTGAGGCGGCGGGATCTAGAGAACGGATTACGGCAGCGATTAAGCAACTAGTTCGTGGTGGCACTCTACTTCTTTTGGGCTGTGCTGGATTTGGGAATATGACGCCGATAATGACCGATGGCATCATCATGAGCGAGCTGACCATTCTCGGATCATTTGCCTCGACCGTTAAATCCTGGGAGAGCGCGGTTGGACTAATTAACTCAGGCGAACTAGATCTCACATTCTTGGTCACTCATAAATTCCCTCTGTCAGATTTTGCCTTAGCAATTGATACTCTAAAAAATGCACCAGCACCCCGTGGAAAAGTTGTGCTTGTTATTGGGGCTTAAGCAAATCTTCCCGATAAGCCACCGTCGACCACCCAATCGGCACCATTAACGAATGAGGCATCATCAGATAAGAGAAAGGTAACTACCTTTGCAATTTCTGAGGGTTGCGCCATTCTCGCCATCGGCTGAACAGCCATAGCGCTCTCACGTTTATCAGGATATTTTGAGAAGTGCTCTTCGATTAATGGAGTCAAGGTAAAGCCTGGAAGAACCGCATTGACCCTGATGTTGTGAATGCCTTCATCGAGTGCCAAGTTGCGAGTTAAACCGATGATGCCGGATTTTGCCGCAGCATATGGAAAATATTGCGGGTAAGACATGCGAGCATGAATAGATGAGATATTAACAATCGCACCTTTCTTTGCCCTGCGCATCGCTGGCAAGCAAAGTTTTGCAGTCACCCAAATACTTCGAAAATCTACATTCATAAAGTCTTCCCATTGTTTCTCAGTCATTTCAACTGGATCAAAATGAGCGTTCACACCAGCGTTGTTGACGACGCCACTTACTTCGCCAAAAGCGGTAGTAATTTCCGAAAACGCAGCCTCCATTGATGGAATGCTTCCTACATCTCCGTTACAGAAAAAAACCTGATGACCTTTGCTTCGAAGTTCGGCTTCGCATGCCTTGCCTTTTTCAATCGCGATATCACAGAATGACACGCGAGCTCCGGCCTGTGCTGCATCAAGAACGATAGCCGCACCAATGCCCTCAGCGCCGCCAGTGACGAAAATATGCTGATCTATCAATTTCATCTATTTTTCCTTCGCCGCTCTGATTGCGGCGTGAAAATCGTTAACCCGCTTCGCTATCGACGAAGTTCCACCGGACATGAGTGGACCGCCCAAGCCAAAGGCCGATACGCCCGCCTTTATCCACGGTTCGACGCTTTCTAAAGTGATTCCACCGGTTGCTATCCAAGTTTGGCCCGGGAATGGATCACGGATCGCTGCTAAGTAACTTGGCATAAGGCTCGAGGCTGGGAAAAATTTCAACATATCGGCGCCAAAACTTATTGCTTTAGCTACATCACTGGGGGTTGCAACTCCTGGGATAGAGATAAGACCAGCCTTTTTTGTAGCACGTATAACTTCGCCTGACGTATGCGGTGAAATAATAAATTCTGCGCCAGCGGCTTTGCCACGAGCTACGTGCTTCTTATCCATGGCTGTTCCAAGACCTACATGTAGACCGGGCTTATTAGAAAATTCTTCAATCAAATCAAAGGCGCCAGGAGTTGTGGTGGTAAATTCAATCATCGTCACTCCAGCATCGACGAGCACTATTGCAAATTCACGACCTTCACTCTCACTCTTACTACGAATGATGGCGACTAGCCCGTCCGCTATCGGCAGCGAAATTTTTCCCATGCTAACCCCACACTTCCGTTGGTAAAATCCCATTTTTTCCAGAGACCATTCCCGCCCAGTCCCCCATTGTAGAGGCGACCATCGCGCCGCACTTACTTCCCTGATTAATTGCTGCCTTAATATCCAATCCAGCGAGCAAGGCACAAATGGTTCCTGAGATAAATGCATCCCCTGATCCAACTGGATCGACAATCTCAACGATTTCTGGGGCAAACTCGAAATACTCACCGCAGTGCATAATCCGCATTTTTTCTGGGCCAGAGGTCATAATCATCGTTTTAATATTCTTAGCCGCTGCTATCTCGAAATTTTCAGCGGGAGTTTTGCCACCAAAGACTAATTCGTACTCATCGACGCCGCCCGTCACGAGCTCAACGTCGTGTACCAATTCTCTGAGGGTGCTACTCGCCTTACCGGCGCTCCAGAGCTTACGTCGAATGTTTAAATCGAAACTTATTCTTACCTTATTTTTCCGAGCAATATCCATCGCAAATACAACAGCATCGCGAGCAGAATCGGAGAGGGCCACCGTAATGCCAGTCACATGTAACCATCGAGATTGAGCGAGCATGGCAGCATCAATATCTTCTGGCGCAAATGTCGACCCGGCACTGCAGCGTCGCAGATAGGTAACGTCGAGTTGTTCGCTCACGCCGCGATTTCGAACTAATGCACCCGTATAATTATCGACTCGTAAGAAATGATCAGTCGAAAATCCTTCATCGGCAAATTGGTGAGCAACGTTATCCCCGAGATGGTCTCTTCCAAGTTTCGTTTGGAAATAGACATTCATGCCTAAGCGCTTCGCAGCAACTGCAACATTTCCTTCGGCACCAGCGGCGGACATCTCATACTTCCTGGCCGTCTTCACCGAATCGATATCCGTTGACATAAAAAGCGCCATTGTTTCACCAAAGGTAAAGAGATCGCTCATATCAGTAAGTAGCTCGCCCACCTGAGATATCAAATGTAAAACCAGTAGTAAACGAGCAGGCTCGTGAAGCGGCAAATGCGATCAATTCGGCGACTTCATCTGGTTCGCCGAGGCGGCCCATCGGGATCCGACTGATCATATACTTTTGGGTCTCTTCAGAGACCGTTTCATTAATAGGGGTTCTGATAACCGCTGGTGCAATCGCATTAATCGAAATGCCAAACGTTGCCGCCTCTTTAGCGACACCTTTAACGAATCCTATGACTCCTGCTTTTGATGCGTTATACGCAGACATACCCGGATTGCCTTCTTTTCCGGCAATGGATGCGAGAAGAACGATTCGACCATACTTATTCTTCTTCATCGAAGGCAGTAAAGCTTGGGTAAGCCAGATTGTTCCGTAGAGATTAATTTCAATTGTTCTCTGAAAATCTTTCCACTCAACTTCTTCAACCGGCTTCCCAGTTGGCCCCGAGATCCCTGCGGAGTGGACGAGCGCGTGGATCTGTCCGTACTCACCCAACAAGGCAGCAATGCCGCTCTTCACTTCATCCTGCACGGAGACATCAATGGTTTTATAGCTGGCCTGGCCACCATTTGCTCTGATTTCAGCTGCAATTTTCTCAGCACCGGCCTGATTTGAATCAACACAGATGATTTGGGCTCCGCGGCTTGCAAGCAAAAGGCTGGCAGATTTTCCGATTCCGCTAGCGGCACCGGTGACCAGGACAACCTGACCATCAAAATTTATTAATTGCATTTCTTTATAGTAGTGGACTGAGTCAATCCTTTATAGTGCTTCCATGAGCGCTGGAAATCTTAAAATTTGGGACGATCGAGCATGTCATGTGGGTGAAGGCCCAGTCGCAATTGGTGAAAATAATGAAGAAGTTTTATGGGTGGATATTTATAACAACAGCGTTCATAGTCGTAATGTCGCGACCGGGGCTACAAGTACATACGCCATGAAAGAGCACACATCTTTTATCATTCCATGTGCTGACGGAAGTCAGATAGTCGGTACGGCGAATGGACCGGTGCGACGAGCAAAAGATGGGACGCTACATAACCTTCCCACTCGCGTTGATGCGGATGGTCACGAGGCTTCATTTCCAGTGCGCTGGAATGATGCCAAAGTTGCTCCCGATGGCCACCTATTTTTAGGAACGATGCCATATGAATGGGAGGGAAATCCCAATGCATCTGCGCTTTATCGCCTTGATAAATCGGGTGAGAAGTTAACTCGCGTTCTTGATGGCGTGTGGTTAAGTAATGGTTTGGCCTGGAGTATGGATGGCAAGACTATGTTTTACATCGATACCTTAGCTAAATCTATTGACTCCTTTGATTATCATGACGGCGAACTGAGTAATCGAAAGGTACGTTGGTCAATATCAGAAGATTCCCAAGGGTTGCCCGACGGTATGTGTATCGATGGCGAAGACGGACTCTGGGTTGCATTTTGGAACGGCTCTTGTTTGCGGAGATTTGATCGTGATTTCAATATAACCGAGACGCTAGAAATGCCAGTGCCCATGGTGACGAGCGCAGCTTTTGCTGGCCCGAACTTTGAATTTTTAATCATTACCTCCGCCCACGATGGCGCTGCTAATGCAGAGGCAGATTGGGGCAAAACATTTATTTATCGGCCGAAGGTCAGTGGCGTTGCACCTGTACTATTTCCTCATTGAATGATCATCCAACTAACTCAACTCATTTAGAAATGGAATCCTCATGACCGATTGGCCATCAACGCGTGATGCACAAGGACCGATGAAGAGGTCTATTGCGCTGCTCTCGAAACAGAAAATGCAGCCACAAGATGCCGACGGTTTACCAGAATCAGCGAAGCGCTTCGCTGATGGCGCACGATGGAAGATTGAGATTCCATCCGTTGAAGGTCCAGCAGCATTTAGAGTTGTTTTAGAAGAAGCGAAGAAGCGCAAGCTCACTATCCACCGTATCTCACAAGGTTCTGGCATCATGTTGCAGACCGATGATGAGATCAAAGAGATGGTCGCTATGGGGCGCTCTGAGAACATTGAAGTCTGCCTCTTTGTAGGACCTCGCGCCTCATGGGATATTGGTAAGCAGCCCCTCTCTTCGGCCGGAGGTGTTGCAAATCCAACCCTTCGAGGTGCGGATCAACTCCGTTTCGCCGTTGAAGATGTACTACACGGTGCGGATCTCGGCCTTCGTTCAGTCCTAGTTGGCGATATGGGTCTATTGAAAGTTCTCGGCGAAGCACGTAGTAATGGCGATCTCCCAAGTGACTTTATTCTTAAGACATCAGTCGCCATGCCTTGCACTAATCCCGCGACCGCCCAACTGATGGCGGAGATGGGCGCCTCAACGCTCAACCTTGCTACTGATCTCTCGTTGCAACAGATTGCTGCTATTCGCGCGCAGGTCGACCTTCCGCTCGATGTCTATGTCGAAGGTCCAGATGATTTTGGTGGCCCAGTTCGACACTATGAAGTTCCGGATCTGGTTCGCGTTGCGGCTCCGATCTATCTCAAATTCACCGTTCGAAACTCACCAGGGCTCTACCCTGCTGGTGGTCATATCCAGGGCGTGATCGAGTCAACGGCGAGAGAACGCGTTCGTCGGGCAGCAATCGGTCATTCAATGTTGGTCCGCTACGGCCTAGACCAAGTGAAGTAACAGAAGATGCCAAATCTCTTAATCTTTGGTTCGACTGGGACTCTTGGTGGCGCAACGCTCGCGAAATTCCGTAGCGAAGGTTGGGGAGCTACATGTGGTGTCAGAAAAGTTGTGAATGAGGGTGAAGTACAACTTCCGTTTGCAAAAGAGACGCTACCGTCAGGGTTGGCTGGCAAGACCTTTGATGCCGTTGTCTTTGCACAGGGCGCAAATGTGAATGGCTCAGTCCTTCAATCCACTTCAGAAGATATGGCCAATCTCTTTGAAGCAAATGTCACCATGGTTGCCGAGACCATCGTGGCACTGATGCACCATAATTTAATTAATGAACGAGGTCGAGTGGTCATTATCTCCTCGCTATGGGAACAGTTCACTCGTCAAGAGAAATTTGCCTACTCAGTCACAAAAGCTGCAGTTGGAGGGCTCGTACGCTCTCTCGCTGTTGACCTCGGGCGGGCAAAAGGAATTCTCGTCAATGGAATTCTTCCTGGAATTGTAAATAGCCCCATGGTCGAACGGACACTCACCCCAGAACAGATCGCTAACGTTCGAAATCAAACGCCAGGTGGAAAGCTCGCCACGCCTGAAGATGTGGCAAATAGCATCTACTTATTAGGTTGCGAAACCAATACCGGGATCTCAGGCCAAAGTATCTTTGTTGATCGTGGATTCTCGATAGCACGAACAATTTAGTTCGCAGAACAAGCAGAAATTTATGACAGTTGAACTTCTTACAAAAGAATCGGTAATCTCCTATCTCCATGAGCGCGGATTAATCACTAGTACTGGGGTAGTCGAAGAGTTAACGGGTGGGGTCTCTTGCGTTGTGCTTGGAGTAAAAAGTGGAAGTCATGATCTTGTTGTAAAGCAGGCGCTCCCCGAACTCAAAGTCGCCACGCTCTGGCAGGCAGATCAGCGTCGCGCAATTGTGGAAGCAGATGCGATGAAACTCCTGCACTCGATCACGCCAAATAGTGTTCCTGAACTGCTTGATCTTGATCAAAGCGTATTCGCACTCACAATGAGTCGACTTCCTCGATCCTCCACTAACTGGAAAACGGATCTATTAGCTGGCGATATTCTTCCAAATATCGGAAGTGAACTTGGGGAAATACTGGCAACGTGGCACAACTATGGTGCTGATAACGAAAGCGCACGAAAGGATTTTGCAGAAGATTCGCTCTTTGATCAACTACGTGTAACTCCCTTCTATCGGGCGGTGGCCAGTAAGAACCCCGCACTCGCTAGCAATATTCAAGAACTCATCGATGAATTGAACCGAGAGAAACGCACGATTGTTCATGGTGATTTCTCGCCTAAGAACATCATGATTACCTCTGAACATAAACCCATCGTTCTCGATTTTGAGGTTATGCATACTGGAAACTCAGTATTTGATCTCGCCTTTCTTTCTGCACATCTACTCTGCAAATTTATGAAAAGTGAAAAAATCAGTGAACAAATTGCCTTACGTGAAACCGCAGAAAATTTCTTGAACAGTTATAAAGCCCTATGTGCATTACCGATTGCGCCGAGCTTGCCTCGCCATATCGCCCTTATCGCGCTTGCTCGAGTTGAGGGCGTTTCACTCGTAAGTTATTTAGATGCCGCTGGACAAGAACGTGTAACCACCCGAACAAAAAAAATCATCGCGGATCCACAAGCAACTTTTGAGGGGCTCTTTCAATGGAATTAATTGGGGTAACGGGCTACCAAGTTCTTGATTCAAGAGGGCGTCCAACCGTTGCGGTAAATCTCACCCTCTCAGATGGTTCTATTCATACCGCTCGCGTTCCATCTGGTGCTTCCACCGGTGCTCATGAGGCAAGAGAATTGCGCGATACTGGCACGGGTTTTGCCGAACGCTTTTACGATGGAAAATCTGTCTATTTTGCAATTGATAATATAAACAAGTTGATTAAACCGGCAATCATAGGCTCACCCCCAGATCCAAAAGTTATCGATCTCATTCTTACCAAACTAGACCCAAGTCCTGATCACCACGCTCTAGGAGCGAATGCGACACTTGCTGTTTCACTCGCGGTTTTAAAAGCGGCGGCCCATGCTGATGGAAAGTCTCTCGCTCGATATCTACAGCCGGCTGGCAATCTGCTGATTCCTATGCCGATGGTAAACATCCTCTCTGGTGGCGCTCACGCAAATCGCACACTTGATATTCAAGACGTTTTGGTGGTGCCCCATGGTGCCTCAAACTTTACGGAAGCTCTCTCTTGGATCGTGGCGATCCGGGAATTGGCGACTCTTCGAGGTAAAAAATATGGCATAACCCATCTAATTGCTGATGAAGGAGGTCTTGGAATTCCATTCCCCTCGATCGATGCAGCTTGCGAGTTTGTCACACTATGTATCAGTGAAATCGGATTGAACGTTGGGAGCGATGTAAGTCTTGCGCTTGATATCGCATCGACTCAATTCTTCAGTGATGGTATCTATAACCTCCCAACTCTTGGCTCTAAATTCTCCTCTTCGCAATTTGTAAAATTCATCACCAAGTTAGTGAACGAAAACCCAATCATCTCTATCGAGGATCCCTTTGCTGAGGATGACTGGCCAGCGTGGCAGGAGTTTATGGAAGTTGCACCCGCGAAGCTGCAAGTATTGGGAGATGACCTATTCACAACAAATATGGCGCGGCTAGAACGCGGGATCTCCGATTCATCTGCAAATGCAATCCTTATCAAGCCAAACCAAAATGGCTTGGTCACTTCAACTCAAGCAGTTCTTGATAGGGCCACTGCTGCGGACTTCAAGACTATTGTTTCGGCGCGAAGTGGTGAGACCGAAGATTCATGGCTGGCCGATCTAGCAACTGGCTGGCGTGCCGGCCAAATTAAAGTTGGTTCAACCCACGGTGCAGACCGCACCGCAAAATGGAATCAATTACTAGAGCTAGAGGCTACGGAAGAGTGTGAATTCGCCCAGCCTTTTTAATGTGAGTGGCGAGGGATCTCATGTCCAGATGAGCCAACTAAGAAATCAAGATCGGCACCAAGGTGTGCTTGTTGCACCGTCTCGTAATAGAGCTTGCTCCAGCCGCGATTAAACTTCGGTTGTGGGGCAACCCAAGCCGCTTTGCGCCGTGCCATCTCTTCTTCTGAGACGAGAATATTAATAGAGCGATTCGGCACATTAAGTTCAATCATGTCACCGGTTTGAGCGAGTGCCAGTGGACCACCGACCGCAGCTTCTGGTGAGGTATGAAGAAGTACGGTTCCGTACGCGGTTCCTGACATGCGCGCATCAGATATCCGAACCATATCTGTGATGCCTTGTTCGAGAAGTTTCCGCGGGATTGGCATATTTCCAACTTCTGGGAAGCCCGGGAAGCCTCTTGGCCCAGCATGCTTGAGAACGAGAACGGTATCTTTGGTGACATCAAGGTTCATATCTTCAGAGGCGATTAAATACTCTTCAATTTCTTCAAAGACGAGGGCTGGACCCGTGTGAACCATAAGCTCTGGTGATGCAGCAGAGACTTTTAGTACGCAACCGTCAGGCGCGAGACTCCCTTTGAGAACAACGATTCCAGAACCAGCTTTTTGGAATGGCGCAGATGCTGGCGTAATAACATCCTTATTCCAGGATTCGGCATCGGCGATATTCTCTCTGACGCTCTTACCTGAAACTGTAATGTGTTCAGCATGTAGCATCCCCTCAATCTCTTTCATGACTGCAGGTAAGCCACCAGCATCGAAGAACTCCTCCATCAAGTATTTTCCTGATGGCATTAAGTTAACAAGAACGGGTACCTCGCGAGCCAGACGATCAAAGTCATCGAGTTCGAGCTTTACTCCGATACGGCCTGCGATAGCGAGTAAGTGGACAACCGCATTTGTTGAACCACCAATTGCAGCATTTACTTTGATAGCATTTTCAAAGGCTTCGCGAGTCAGTACCGACGAAAGTTTCTGATCATCGTGAACCATCTGAACAATACGACGGCCTGCCTCTTGCGATGTTGAAAAGCGACGAGCATCGACAGCGGGGATTGCAGCGCTGCCAGGAAGTTGTACACCAAGCGCTTCTGTCACACAAGCCATCGTCGATGCAGTTCCCATTGTCATGCACGAGCCATTAGATCGAGCAGAGCACGATTCCATCTGGAAGAACTCTTCGATACTCAATTTTCCAGCACGAATTTGTTCGCTGTACTTCCACACGGCGGTTCCTGATCCAAGAGTTTCGCCTTTGTAGCGACCATTTAACATTGGTCCACCGGTGATCATCAACGTTGGAAGATCGACCGATGCGGCACCCATCAACATTCCTGGCGGGGTCTTATCACAGCCAGCAAGAAGGACTACGCCGTCGAGTGGATTAGAGCGGATTAACTCTTCCGTCTCCATTGCGAGCAAGTTGCGCCACAACATTGTCGTTGGGCGTTGAACTGGTTCACCAAGCGACATGGTTGGGAATTCGAGTGGAAAACCGCCTGCCTCCCAGACACCACGCTTTACCGCTTCGGCAACTCGATCGAGGTGGGCGTTACAAGGATTTAATTCCGACCAGGTAGTGGCGATCCCAATGACCGGTTTATCTACGAATACTTCGGAGCCAAATCCCATATTTCGGAATCGCTCACGATAGATATAGCCATGCTTGCCTTCAGCTTTAAACCAATTCTCACTTCGGCGGGCATATACCTTCTCGCTCACAGGTGGCATCCAATCTTCTGAGGGTTTTACTTGATTCAACCCTGGTTGGTAGGCTCGTTAATCTACTAGATTTGATATTAAAGGGGAAGAAATGCGCATAGCTCGCCTTGGTACATTCAATAACGAGAAGCCGGCAGTTGTCGTCAGTGATACCGAGGCGGTATTTGTTGATGATGTCATCGCTGATTGGAACCGAGTCGAACTCGAAAATGGCGCACTCGATAAGGTAGTTAAATTGGATCTATCTACCCGTCCTCGAGTTGCTATCGCCGATTACCGATTAGGTTCACCGGTCGCGCGCCCAACGAAAGTCATCTGCGTCGGATTAAATTACACCCAGCACGCGATTGAGACCGGGGCTACTCCTCCAGTAGAACCGATTATTTTTATGAAGGCACCGGATACGGTAATCGGCGGAAACGATGATGTGATTGTTCCACCAAAATCCGTGAAGACAGATTACGAAGTCGAGATCTGCGTCGTGATGAAGAAGTCTGCGCTCTACTTGGAATCACCTGAAGCGGCGGCCGATCACATATTGGGTTACACAATCTCGCAAGATGTATCAGAGCGCTACTGGCAGATTGAACGTTCTGGCCAATGGGTAAAGGGAAAGTCATTCCCAACCTTCAATCCGATGGGGCCTTGGATCGTCACCACAGACGAGTTGAAGGATCCACAGAATTTGCGACTCCAGTGCACCGTTGATGGTGAAATCCGTCAGAATTCAAATACAAATGACATGATCTTTGATATCAACTACTGCATTTGGTATATCTCGCAGGTAATGGAGCTCCATGCTGGCGACATTATTAATACTGGAACGCCACAAGGTGTAGGTATGGGATTCAAGCCAGAGAAGTATCTAAAAGGTGGCGAGGTTGTTCGCACCAGTATTGAAGGAATCGGAAGCATTACTAATAATTTCAAAAACTATAAGGCGCAATAGTTTTAGATTGCTGAGTCGCTCCGCTCGCCATTTACTAACCGTGAAATCCCCCAAGGGTTAGCGTTTTGTAACGCTGGAGGCAGTACATCATCGCGGAAATTTTGGTGCGCTACAGGACGCAAGAAGCGAAAAATTGAATCGAGCCCAACCGAAGTGGTCTGGGAAGAGGATGCTGGCCATTGTCCGCCATGTTGCATTGCAGCAGTAACAGCAACCGCCGTTGGGAAGCCATTCATAATTACTCGGCCACTCCGCTCGCCCAATATCCGCAAAAGATCGACAACGGCATCAGTGCTCGTGGCATGAAGCGCTGTCGTCAACTGACCCTCGAGCCCGCCAGCAACGGCAGGGAAATCACGATACTCGGCACGGATGATGACCGTGGTGGGACCAAAATGCTCTTCCAGTAGTTGAGGATTTGTTGTGGCATCTTTCCAGTCAACAATAAATAGCGTTGGGGTGACGCCAAAGCCAGAACTCGAAGCCTGACCCTCAATAACTTTTACCGATCCCTGTTGGCTCAACTGTGAGATCGCACTTCTGAATCGATCGGCAATTCCTTTATTCAGCAGTGGAGCTACAGCGAGAGATGACAGGTAACTTTCGACTTCAAGAAGGAAAGCGTCTCCACTAGCGTCCGAAGGAATAACGAGAATTCCAGGCTTTGTGCAGAATTGGCCAGAGCCGAGAAGCACAGAATCAATTGCGCTTTTCGCTAACTCGGTGGCCTTCTCGGTTAAGACTGCAGGTGTGAAAAATACTGGGTTCAAGCTACCCATCTCAGCGAAAACCGGAATGGGAACCGGGCGCTTAGAACTGATCTCGATTAAGATTTTACCGACCATTCCTGATCCAGTAAAACCGATCGCCGTAACTTCTGGTGCCGCTGCGAGCCAATGAGTTATCTCTGGGTTCAGACCTTCGACCATAACGAATGTGTCGGGTGAAATTCCTTCAGCCGCCAATCCGTCCACTACCGCTTGATGCATGATGCGACAAGTATTTGGATGGGAAGGATGTGCTTTAACCACCACAGGGCAACCAGCCGCTAGAGCAGATACCGAATCGCCACCGATCACCGAGAAGGCGTATGGAAAATTACTTGCCGCAAAAATTGCTACCAACCCAATACTTTGCTGTGATTTGCGTAGATCCGGTCGTGCTGCCGGGATCCAATTCGCATCCGGTAGGTCGATTACAGCTTGATAGTGGTCGCCGGACTCCACCATTTTCGCAAATTGTTCTATCTGAAAAACTGTTCGCGATAACTCGCCAGTTAGGCGACCATTGGCTAGTCCTGTTTCTTGCATGGTTACTTCAATAAGCTTCTCACGACTCGCTTCAACTTTTGCCGCAATTGCACGCAGAATAGCGGCTCGTTTTGTAGGCGAAGTTGTCGAGAAATCGGCCGCTGTCGCAGCGGCACGAGTGATTCTCGAGCCAACCTCACTCTGATTCATCTCTGCGATCGGATCGCCAAATCCACTACCAGTGATGGGGTCGACTGCCTGAAATGTTGTGCTCATATCAGAACTCTATCGGTTGCAACTATCTCCCTTATGCAGGGCTGACTTAGGGGCGGCCCATTACAGCAAATATCGAATCAAAGTGTTCAGCAAAGGCAAGTGATTCGGTGAGCGGCATTAACCAGCCGTCACGACCTCTGATCCGCTCTGCAAAATGATCCGACATAATTTGGTACGGATCGCAGGCGGCAAAGTTTTCAATGGTTTTAACTCCAGCAATCTCGAGCTCTAACGTGCTGGGCTTATTGTGCGAATTGAAGGCATCGTTTCCACCCGTCTTCACACTCCCCTTGGATCCGACTATCTCAAAGTAAAGAGTCTCGGGTTGATTCATTGAGGTGAGTGTCTCGACCTTGGCATCGCCAATGTTAAAAGTTGTTCTAACAGTTTCGTCGCAGCCTCCTGGATGCCAGGTAACTTCTGTCTTGATATCCGAAACTGGGGCAAAGTCGGTCAGCCAGAGAGGTGCAACCACCGAGTATGGCCCGAGATCGTAGAGACCACCGCCGCCTAATTCATAAATGGCACGGATATTTGCGGGATCAAGTCCGTCATAGGTAAATGCGCTCCGAATCGATTTAATTTCACCGATTGCGCCAGATTTTACAATCTCTTTCAATCGGATCGAACGGGGATGCCAACGATTCCAGCTCGCTTCCATAAATAACATACCGGTCTCTTTTTGAACTTCAATCGACTGGCGGACTTCGTCGGCGTTCATCGCAAGTGGTTTCTCACACAAGACATGTTTGCCGGCTCTCATCGCTTTAATCGACCATTCGATGTGAAGTGAATTCGGAAGCGAAATATAAATCGCTTCGACAAGTGGATCAGCTAATAGTGACTCGTAGTCAGTGTAGATCTTTCCCGACGGTGATAATAACTTCGCCTTCGCCGCCTCTTTAGAAGCGACTGCGTAAATTTCGCCAACTTCTGATTTCATAATTGCGGGGTAGAGCGCCTTCGTCGCAATATATCCTGCGCCAATAAATCCCCAACGAACTTTTTCAGTTGAATCACTCATAGGGAAATACTAGTTCCTCTCAGCAGTTGGCCACATCACGCAGTGAGCTCGAAGGCGGGCGGCCTACCCTTCGCATTAAATTTCTTATACGCTTCGGGAAATTCGACGAATTCGGGGGAAGATGTCAGGACTTCGCGTGGCAGTTATCGGAACTGGTTCTATGGGGACCGATCATATAATTCGGCTAAATTCTCGCATTTCGGGCTCGAGTGTGAGCGCAATTGTCGAACCAGATGCTGCGCGAGCGGAGACCGCTCTTCTTCACGCCCCAGACGCTACAAGATTTCCTGATATCACTGCCGCGCTCGCCAGTGGACAGGTAGATGCAGTCGTCGTTGCAACACCGGGTGCTTTCCATGAGGAAGTTCTCCTGCCAATAATTGCGGCAAAAAAACCGGTCCTCTGTGAAAAACCTATGGTTCCAGATCTCGCTTCTGGACTCCGAATAATTGATGCAGAAGTCAAAGGCGGAAAGAAAGTAATTCAAGTGGGCTTCATGCGGCGCTTTGATGAGGGCTACCTCGAGCTCAAGGATCAGATTTCTCAGGGCGGACTTGGCGAACTCTTGGCCCTTCATTGTGCACACCGAAATCCATCGGTACCAGATTGGTACAACAACGAGATGTTGATCGCCGATTCTGTTTCACATGAAATTGATATCGTAAAATTTCTCACCAACTCACCGATAGTTTCAGTAGAGGTCAAGTCGCTAAAGCGAAACAAATTAGCCCCAGAACGATTAGATGAACCTATCTTGGTCCTACTCGAAACTGAATCTGGGATTGTTGCTACGGTGGAAATGAATGTATCGGTCCAATTTGGATATCAAGTTCAGACAGAGGCGGTATTCCAAAAGGGCGTCATCGAAATTGGAAGAACCAACGGAATGACCACATGGGAGGCTGGGCGATCTTCTACTAAAGAACACACCTCTTACCTCACTAGATTTGCTCGAGCCTATGATGATGAAATCCAGAGTTGGGTAAATGCTGCGCGAAACGGAGAAGTGGGTGGCGCCGATGCCTGGGATGGCTATGTTGCAGTAGCTGTTGTAGAGGCAGGACTAGATTCAATGAAAAATGGTGGGGCTGCTACTGTCTCTTATCTGCCACAGCCACTTTTTTATGCGTAATATCCCAGGTCAACAATAAGGAGCTAGAAACTATGACAACTCAGAAACTACGAATTGGTTTAATCGGCGCTGGTCGAATTGGAATAGTGCATGCTAGAAGTATCGCCCAAATACCGGGAGCTGAGATTGCCTGGGTATGTGATCCAATTGCCGAGAGTGCAGAAAAATTAGCGCGCCAATATTCTGCAAAGTTCTCAACCAATCTCGATGATCTTTTCAAAGCGGGCGAGGTGGATGCGATTATTGTTGGATCTCCAACCCCAACTCATGTTGAACTCATAAGCCGAGCAATAGATTGCGGTATCCATGTGCTCTGTGAGAAACCGGTCGATCTCGATATTAATCGAGCAAATACCATCAAAGATAAAGTCGCTTCCTCAAAGAGTAATGTTTCCATTGGTTTCAACCGCAGATTTGATCCAAGTTTTGCCCAAGTCCATGCCCGAGTAGCCGCTGGTGAGATTGGTAATATTGAACAAATAGTTATCACAAGCAGGGATCCCGCACCTCCTCCCCAGTCATATATCGCCATCTCTGGGGGTATATATCGAGATCAAATCATTCATGATTTTGATATCGCTCGCTTCTTCATCTCTGAAATTGTTGAGGTAAGTTCATTTGGCGGTAATCTCTTTAGTAAAGAGATCAAGGCCGAGGGCGACTTTGATTCTGCAATTACTTCTTTGCGAGGAGCTAAAGGAGAGTTGGTCTCAATAGTCGCATCTCGTCACAGTTCATATGGTTACGACCAGCGTCTCGAAGTCTTTGGCGACAAGGGAGCCCTTCAGGTTAATAATATTTCACCGACAACGGTGACGTCACTTAACAGCACGGGTAGCGAGCAACGCGATCCATATCTTGCTTTCTTCTTAGAGCGTTATGCCGCCTCCTACCTCAAGGAGATGGAGCTATTTATCGAGAGTATTCATAGCGGAAAGCAACTCAATCCAACGTATGAAGATGGCTGCCAAGCGTTGATGCTTGCGGACGCTGCAACCGAGTCAGCTAAAACTGGGAAGATTATTTCGCTGAAATAAAGGCTAGGTCATCGAGATTTTGTAAATGACCGATCAGGCTTTTATTGCTGACTGCGTGCAAAGATCCGCAAAGGAATCGTGCGCCTACTGATCAGTAGGCGTGGATAAACTCTGATTCAACCTCTAATATTTTAATACAACAATGGGGTTGCAATAACGCGCCTCGTTCTAACAGAGAGGTAATAATCAATGAACAAGGCAAATCCCATCCCCCTTGGCTTACTTGGTTATGGCATGTCGACTGTATTACTCAGTTTCGCTAACATCGGAACTTACGCACTGGGCGGAATGATTTTCTCGATGGCAATTTTCTTTGGTGGAATTGCACAAGCAATGGTTTGTGTGATGCTTTACTCGAAGGGCGACACTTTCGGCACAACTGCATTCGGTGGTTACGCCTTTCTCTGGCTCTCCTTCGCGATCATGAATATTGGTGGCGCGCATGGTTGGTGGACTGTCGCTGGTAAAGATGTAGGTTATTACTTACTACTCTGGGCTATTTTTACAATCGGATTGATGATCGCTTCAACGGTTGCACCTCGCATACTGACAATTATTCTAGCTATGACCGTAATTCTCCTTGGTTCACTCGGAATCGGAGCCATTGCTGGAAACTCATCACTATCCAAATTTGGTGGATATGAAGGAGTGCTTACCGGTGCGTTAGCAATTTATCTAGCTTTCGCCTTTTTGATCAATGAAACTCATGGGAACAGCAAACTCCTAGTTGGAAGCCCAATGCGCTCATAAGTAAAGCTCCACTTCAAAATGCTTTGCCCCGCTAAATATCAAATATGAGCGGGGCAAGCTTTTTACTATTTTTCATTGCACACTCAAATATCTACTCATAGGATATTCAAATGGATCTAGTTGATTTTAAGCCAAATGCCAAACAGCTCAATTACACATTTGGCGGCGCTGCTCCCGTCATGAAGATAAAGCCCGGGACAGCAATGAAACTTTGGTCCGAGGATGCATTTAATAACACTATAAATAAAATTACTGATCTTTCAAGTGAAAAAGTAGATTTACGCTATGTGAATCCTCAAACTGGTCCGTTCTACGTAGAAGGCGCCGAGCCCGGTGACGCGCTTGCAATCCATATAGTAGATATGAAACCAGCGAGAGGGCATGGCGCATCAAGCACTATTCCATTTTTTGGTGGCCTCACCTCTACTGATCGCACCGCAATGTTGCAAGATCCGTTGCTGGATACGACCTGGATCTACGAAGTGGATACGGTGAAGAATACGGTTGGATTCCAATCGCGATTTGGAGATTTTTCAGTAGAACTTCCGATCGAATGCATGTTTGGAACTATCGGTGTAGCGCCCGCTGGCGGAGAGGTTCGATCAGCGCTCGTGCCAGAGCGTTTCGGCGGAAACATGGATTCTCCGGAAGTGAGAAAGGGGGCCACCGTTTACCTTGGCGTGAATGTGGAAGGTGCTCTTTTTTCAATCGGAGATGGTCACTATCGCCAGGGTGAAGGTGAGGCATGTGGCACCGCCGTCGAAGGGGCCATGGACTCGATCATAATCATTGATCTGATTAAAGGTGCTGCCCCGGCCTGGCCGCGGATTGAAAACGATGACTTTTATATGGCTGTTGGTTCATCAAGGCCTATGGAAGATTCGTGGCGGATTGGACAAGTTGAATTAGTGCGCTGGTTCCAAGATTTATATGGATTGCATCAAATGGATTCATATCAATTGCTTTCTCAAATAACGAAGGCCCCAATTGCGAATGTTGTCGATGCAAACTTCAGCGTGGTGATTAAGGCAGCAAAGGAATTGCTACCTCATGTAAGTGCTTTTAAGGGCATGCATGCAAGTCTTAAAGAGAGAGCGAAAGGGCTAGCTCTTTAATCACAAACCTACAGAGAGGAAATCATGGATCTAAAAATGAAGGGTATGAACGCCATCGTAACCGGCGGTACCAAAGGAATTGGTCGTGCCATAGTTGAGGCACTTATTTCTGAAGGTGTGAATCTCGCTTTTTGTGCAAGAAATGGCGATGAAGTCAAAAAGGTTGAGTCCGAGCTAGGAAAAAGTGGCGTAAAAGTGACCGGCACCGCTGTTGATGTCGGAAATGCCACACAACTTACAGAGTGGGTCAATAGCTCGGCCAAAGCGCTTGGCAGCTTAGATATCGTAGTCTGCAATGTGAGTGCGCTAGCGATCCCTGAAAGCGAAGAGAATTGGCAAGCTTCGCTCAATGTCGATCTCATGCATACCGTCCGAACCTGCACTGCTGCTATCCCCTATCTTGAAAAAAGTAAGAATGCCTCCATCATCAATATCTCGAGTGTTTCGGGAAGGGAAGCAGACTTTGCCGGCGGCCCCTATGGAACAGCTAAGTCTGCAATCATTGCTTATACGGCACATCTCTCCTTCTCGCTCGCTGCCAAGAATATTCGAGCAAATACCGTTTCTCCTGGTAATACCTATTTCCCAGGTGGAGTTTGGGAGAATATCGAAGGCGGCAATCCGGAACTTTTCACCTTGGCAATGGGCTTAAATCCAACTGGACGTATGGGGACACCAGAAGAACAGGCGTACGCCGTGACCATGTTGGCAAGTCCGCGTGCATCTCGAATCTCCGGAACAAATCTTGTCGTTGACGGTGCCTTGACTCGCGGCATTCAGTTTTAAATTTTTAAAGGTAAGGCCCACATAACTCTCTGTGGGCTTTACCTTTCGTACTGAAATCGCGCTGAGATAATTACGAGGGTGGAGCCTTCAACTCGATAGACCAAGCGGTGAGTTCTATCGATTCGCCGTTATATTTACCTGCCGTTGGCCAATGATGCCCAGATTTCATGTGGAAAGTAGCGAAGCTATTAAGGCAATTGCTGCAAGCATAAGTGTTCCGGGTCTTGTCAAGGCTTTAAAACAAGCTTCGTAACCCACCCATTCACATAGGCCAAGCGCCACCAACCACATTCGTGCTCACCTTGCTTTTGCGCAGTCGGAAAGTATTGTGGTTCCTAACTACAAATGAGACATACGCTCATTCACATGAGTTCTTACTGGTGGCGGGCGAAGGATTTGAACCTTCGAAGGTGAGGGGATTTAAACTCCTCTCCTATTGGCCCCGCTGGGGGACCCCCCCTAGGCTGATCGAATGAAAATCTTGATCATTGGCGGCAGCGGGATGGTCGGGCAGAAATTGGCTCTCAACCTAGCTCTCTCAGGCCAGATCGGTAATCAAAAAATAGATCAACTCACTCTGGCTGACGCCTTTGTCCCACCAGCGTTATCTACCACTACCAGCTTTCCAATTGACTCGATAATTACAGATATTACCAACTTCGAAATGGCAAAATCTCTCATTAACAATAAGCCAGATCTAATTTTTCATCTCGCTGCCGTTGTGTCGGGTGAGGCTGAGGCAAATTTCGAAAAAGGTTACAGTGTTAACCTAGATGGAATAAGAAATATTCTTGAAGCGATACGGCTTACTGGCAATGGCTACAAACCTCGGTTGGTTTTTACATCTTCGGTAGCCGTTTATGGTGGACCATACCCAGACATCATCGATGACGAGTTCCATTTGCAGCCTCGTACAAGCTATGGCACACAGAAAGCAATGTCAGAGTTGCTGCTAAACGACTATAGCCGCCGAAGTTTTGTCGATGGGGTGAGTCTGCGACTTCCGACAATCTGCGTTCGTCCGGGAAAACCTAATAAGGCTGCCTCCGGATTTTTCTCTAACATTCTTCGCGAGCCCCTTGTTGGCATCGAAGCCATACTTCCTGCCTCAGTGACTGCAACGAATTTTTTTGCCTCTCCTCGTTCAGCAGTTGGCTTTCTACTAAACGCAGCCACTCTTGATACATCCGCACTGGGTGATAACCGAGCAATCTTGATGCCTGGTGTGTGGGGCACAGTCGGTGATGAGATAGCTGCCCTTCGCAGAGTCGCAGGTGATGAGATCGTTTCACTCATCAAACATGAGCCAGATCCTATTATTGAGAAAATGCTCTCTAACTGGAACTTCCCTAACATTGCTAGTACTAGAGCGAAGTTACTTGGCTTTAAGTCCGAAAGCACACTTGATGAAATTATTCAGAACCATATTGATGATGAACTAGGCGGAAAGATTCCGGGGCAAAACAAATGACTCAGATCGCACTTGTTACCGGAGCGGGACGCGGCGTCGGCCGAATTACTGCAATTACTCTTGCGAAGAAGGGTTGGACGGTCGTCGTTGCAGGACGTGAAAAGAGCGCTATCGATGCTGTTGCTCAAGAAGCAGGTGGCGAATCAATTGGAATCGTTTGCGATGTGAGCGATCCTGAATCGGTTAAATGCCTGTTTGAAGAGATTAAAAGTAGATTTGGAAGATTAGATCTTCTTTTTAATAATGCGGGAGTTACTGCACCTGGAGTTGCTCTAACTGATGTTACCGTCGAGGACTGGCGCAGGGTTATGGATGTCAATATCTCTGGTGTCTTTTACTGTACGCAACAAGCCTTTGCCCTGATGAAATCTCAATCACCCATGGGCGGGCGCATCATCAACAATGGATCCATCTCTGCTCAAACTCCTCGCCCACATTCATCGCCATATACGGCATCAAAACATGCGGTTACCGGACTTACAAAGAGCGCCTCCCTTGATGGTCGCGCTTTCGATATCGCCGTTGGCCAAATCGATATAGGGAATGCTTATACGAATATGACTTCACAAATGCGAGTGGGTGCAACTCAAGCAGATGGCTCGAAGTTAATTGAACCAACAATTGATCCACAAAATGTTGCTGATGCCGTCGCCTACATGGCGGGTCTGCCATTGAATTCAAATGTGCCATTTATAACTGTGATGGCTACGAAGATGCCTTTCAGCGGACGTGGGTAAATACTTTCCATCCACTACATTCAAGCCTTACGGACACTAACTCTCCTACATCAAGCAAATTCTGATCTTGGGTATGTGAGTGGCGGGTGAAGGATTTGAACCTTCGAAGGCAGAGCCGGGGAATTTACAGATCTGGGGCAAATGCTGAACTTGGCTCGTCCCTCGCCCATATTGCCCGATTTCCCGGTCACACGCCACGTTCAAAGGAATGTGAAATCTAGCTGGGAATCGGCATAAAGCCAAAACGGTTGATCCGTAAGCCTGGCTGACTTTAGAAATCGGATCTGTGAAACATAAGGAATACTGATAAATATCTGTATCGAACTGTGAATCCACTTTTGGGGAGGACGCTATAAATCAAACATGGGAGACTTTGCGGCACCCTGCCAAACCTAATAAAGTAACAAGGAGAAAAATGAATAAAATATTTAAGAGCCGAATGGCTTCTATATCTATCGCAGTTACCTTGATCGCTAGTGCATTTGTTTCAATCCCTCAGGCTCAGGCAGCTACTGGGACAACATCTCTGGCATCAGTTCTTACGGCAAAGAATACATTTGATAAAGATTCGAAGAACTATGACATTGTAACGGCCGCAGTTTTGGCAGTACTCAAAGCAAAACCAAATTCACCAGTCAAGGTTCTAACTGATGGCACAGTTGCGGTTACTGCTTTTATTCCAAACGATATGGCTTTTGAAAATCTCGTAAAAGCATTAACTGGTAAGTTTCCAAAATCTGAAGATGCAGCGTTTGCCACAGTAGCAGGATTAGGAATCGATACAGTAGAGCAGATCTTGGAGTATCACGTCATTCCAGGAAAGGCAATCATGTCTGGTGATGCCCTTAAAGCTAATGGTGCAGTTCTTATGACTGCATTGACAGGAAAGACAGTCAAAGTCTCGGTTTATGGAACAACTATCAAACTCATTGCATTTAATACCAAGCTTCGTGGACCAAAGGTGATTCTCAGCCAAGTCGATATCAACAAGGGAAACCTTCAAATAGCGCACGGTATTGACGCCGTTTTGATGCCAACCAAGTAATCAAAGAACATTCAGAATGGCCCGTTGCCGTGTTGCGATGGGCCATTTTGCTCAAGTTTAAAAGGAATCAGAACAACTTAAACTTAAGTAGAAGAGTCGCCTTATAAGCCGGATCTTGGGCTACACCCTAACCTGAAAAACCTTTACCTATCCGTAAGCCCTGGTGTATGAATTAATCTCAAGTGACTTAAGGGTGGGGGTGTATGAATTACCGTCACCAACCGTCCTAAACTAAGTGAAAACTGGTCTTGTGAATGTCAGTGGGTGTTGTCATGATTAGTGCGAAAGGTCAAACAATTACATATAAATACGCTTGATATATAGATCAACTATCTGGTGGCGGGTGAAGGATTTGAACCTTCGAAGGCAGAGCCGGGGGATTTACAG
>JBBAMQ010000010.1:0-40113 GCA_040402395.1 Candidatus Nanopelagicaceae bacterium
TCACCATCGACTACCCCGATAGCTCCCTATCAATTCCCGCCGCTCGTTGATGAGGCGCTCCCAGAACTGCTCGTAAATTCCTTAAACTCGATCGCAACCGATACGCCTAAGCCATATAAGGATCGTTGTCATATTCAGCAGAACCTCACTAGCACAACCGCTACTTGTCTTTATGGAAACCTAACTTCAAAAACTACGATTATTTTATTTGGGGATAGCCATGCACTTACCTGGTTTCCAGCTATTGAAAAGTTAGCTATTGCTAAAAAATGGCGCTTCCTATCTTTGACGATGTCATCGTGTTGGCCGGCAACTCTTCCCGCATGGAATCCCGTCACCAATGTGTTGATGAATAATTGTGCGATCTGGCGCAAAAACGCGTTGAAAGAGATTGCTCAAGTTAAACCGTATCTAACCTTTGTAGCGGGTACTCGTGGATTTGCTACGATCGATAGCACTGGCGCAGTTCTTGCAGGTGATGCACGAACCGAAGCTTGGCGGATTGGAATGGCAACCACTTTGAACGCCATTAAGAAGGTGTCGAAAAATACAGTTCTGATCAGCGATACCCCGGTCGCAACTTCTACTCTTCCTGCTTGTCTGGGTGGTTCACCCGATAGCATCGCGGGTTGTACGACTCCAGTTGCTAGCGCCATCGATACTTCGTGGCTAACAACAGAACGAGATCTTGCCCAATCGCTCAATATTCTCTGGGTCAATCCAACATCTTGGATCTGCAACACCGACCCATGTAGCCCAATAGCCAATGAAACCGCGATCTATCGCGATGGCGGCCATTTGACCGCATCCTTTGCCCGCCAACTTGAAGCCCCGCTCTGGGCAGATCTTTCGGGGCGACTCGGGCAATAGGTATTACTCGGTGGGGTAGGTGACGCCAATCTGCTTGCGGACCTCATCCATCACGCGCATAATCTCGACACTCTCACCAACAGACATCACTGGGCTATCAACCAGCCCCGCTTGTATGCAGTGCTCTACGTGAAGGCCCTGATATTGGCGACCTTGGCCATTGATCTTCTCAGCATAGTTTTTCAGCGTTTCACCAAGTTTATTTATGACCTGAAACGAGCTCTGCCCATAGAACGAACCATCGATTTCGATTCTACCCAGCGAACCAAGCACAGTTGCGGTTACTGGGCCGGCGCCTAGAACCGAAGTAGTCATAGTGGCTTGTTTCCCACCAGCATATTCAAAGATCATTGAGGTTGTGGCATCGACTTTCTCGCTACTTAATCGCGCCTTTGCTGTAATCGTTGCTGGTGCACCAAAAATTCGATGAGCTAATGAAATCGGATAGATGCCAAGATCAAGCAGCGCACCACCACCTAATTCACGCTGCACCGAACGCGGGATATGTGTGAGTGCTTGACTGTGATCAGCAATAAGTAATTCAATCTCACCGAGTGATCCAGAGTTGATGACCTCAAAGATGGCATCCATCATCGGGAGGAAACGGGTCCACATCGCCTCCATTACGAAGAGCTTCTTCGCGTGGGCAAGCGCTTTGATCTCTTCTGCTTCGGCGGCGTTGATGGTGAAAGGTTTTTCAAGCAAGAGGTGTTTACCGGCATTGAGAGCGAGGAGCGCATCTCTTTTATGAAAAGGGTGAATCGTAGAAACGTAGACGATATCGACTTCTGGATCGGTTACGAGCGCTTCGTAACCTTGGTGGCGGTTGGGAATATTGAAACGATCGGCAAATGTATTTGCCTTACCGAGATCCCTCGCCCCAACCGCCTGGATCTTAAGACCCGCAATCTGGAAATCTTGGGCGACCTCAGTAGCGATCCAGCCAGCGCTTAAAAACCCCCAACGCAGTTCTTTGCTCATGTGATGAACCTATCAGCGGCTCTGCCTATCGGGGCCGGCAATCGCGGCTAGGAGCCCTTTGAAGACTTCTTCTCTTGCTTAGCGGTGCGCTTCTCTTTAAGTGAGAGCTTTGGCTCTTTCTTGCTATTAGCGTTGCTCTTCTGTTCTTTGTTAGCCATGTTTTCTGCCTTCCTTGAGTGAACTGTGTAAACCATAGTAGTCGCTAAAAGTCAGCCGAGCTTCTATTGGGGAAGCTCAGCCCCCTTGTAGTCACGTAAGAGATTGCTAACGGGTTATTTCTTTCTGCTGATTGATTCAGTCGCTTAAAAATATACTGGCAGTCGCGCTTTTTATATTTAAGCCTCCAGGACCCTCCTGAGTTCGGGATTGATAGAATGCTTGCTTTAATGGCGATTGTATGTACAATCGTACAAAAGATTCTTATTAGGAGGAATCATGAGCACCATTTATGCAGGAAATGCCTTTCAAGCCACCGATTTACAGAGAAACCATAGGGTGGTTCTGGATGCTGCGCGGGAATCGAGCGCCGTTATTCGCGATAAAGATGGTCTGCTTCTCCTTATTCAACCTGCCGAAGAAGCTCGTCGAGGGGAGTACTTGTCGGATGTACTTTGGAGCGCAACTTGTTTGGGACGAGCGCTTCAACTTCCACCAGTCGGGCGCGGACCTGCGATGTACGGATCCTTTGCCTGGATCTCTGTGATGCCAGAAGGTGACCAAATGCAGTTCCTCCAAGAGGTGATAGATCAGGTGCTGGTGAGCAGGAACAGTGGCTCCACGGCGAAATTGGAAGATTTTATTGGCGATTGGAAGGCAACAGCCTTGACTTGGTCAGATGAGGATGTGCGAGAGGAACTCATCGGGGACATAGCTCAACCACTGCATGATGTGGTGCTGTAACTGAGATATCTGATTTTTCGTGGCATCTGCAGAGTGGGTAATCAAACCAGTGTCCGCAAAGGCGCAAAAGCAGTGGAACAGGGCCCTAGAACAAGAGCCTGATTTGATGGTAAAGGAAAAAGAGAGACTTGAGAATAGACCACTCGAACGAGGCGATAACCCCAGTCGGACCCACAAGCTACGGGGGTCACTCTCCACGCGCAAGATTGAAGGGGTGAGTTACGACCAGTGGCAACATGAAATCTCATCTGCGGGACGTGTTTGGTATTGCGTCGATCGGAAAAACCGAATCGCCTGGATTACTTTCGTAAGTTTAAGTCATCCCAAAGAAACATAATGATGTTGCTTGCTAAAATTGGAATTCTTTCAGTCGGGTTTCATGCGACCGAAAATAGGACGACAAACCGCAGCGACCTACTGGGCGTGGGTTTTTCGATACCCTCTTAACTGAGTTAAATGACTGAAAGGGTGATTGCGGTAAGGACAGCAGCGATCGCGCACCAGGTGAACCACGATTGCACCGTTCGCTGGCGCCAGAGATCGAGTTCAGCGGGCAAGTTCGTGGTGCGATTACGAATTAAGATACCCAGAGCGATAAATGCCCCCAGGAGATAATGGAAGATTCCTGAGCCCGCCATTAAAACCCAGTTTGATGCATATGCACCATTGAAGGTGACAACTCCGGCATCATCGGTTTGAAGGAAAGGCATGTGAGCCAGTTGACGCCACTGGAAGTAACCACCGATAAGTAGAACGGCAAGTGTCACTATCGAGGTGAGATTGCGAAGCTGCTTATCTCTTTGACCGGCACGGTGGCTGATCGCGGCAATAACAAATGGAATCGCCACGGTCCAAGCAGAACCAGCCGAGAAGTGATGGACTCCCTTAGGGAGCCAATTACCACCGTTATTGAGATTGCGCAGGTACAAGTACGAGAAGATCATCGAGAAGAGGAATGAACCATCGGCGACGATCAGCAGCCTTACCCCGAGGCGTTCGCGACGACCGACCGCTGCATTTGAATCGTGGTGAACGTAGAACTCTGTGTCGTGGCTCATGAGTTACTTACCCTTTCCGTAGCCATATGGATCACTCGTAATGATGGGAAGCTCATCGAAGTTGGTTAGTGGCACTGGATATGGCACTGTCCATTCAAGAGTCTTTGCTCCCCATGGGTTCATTGGAGCGACAACGCCCTTGGTCCACGAATGAATGATCGCCCAGAGAAGAATGATCATTCCGATACCGACGCTATAAGCCCCGATCGTAGAGACCAAGTTAGAATTTTTGTAGAAGGCTGCATAATCGACAACGCGACGTGGCTGGCCTTCCGCACCGACCATAAACATTCCGAAGAAGATGACGTTGAAACCGATCTGCACCAGCCAGAATGAGATATATCCAGCTCGTTCATTGAGCATCCGGCCGGTCATCTTTGGATACCAATAAGCAAGTCCACCAATCGCACCGGTGAGCGCTGCTCCCATAAGAGTGAAGTGGAAGTGCGCAGTAACGAACATCGAGCCGTGGAGATAGCTATCAGCAGGTACATCCGATAGATAAATTCCGGTGATTCCACCGATCAGGAAGTCCCAGATGAAGGCCATGATCGAGAGCATCGGAAGTTTCATCCATGGTTTTCCACGCCAGAGCGTTCCGATCAGCACCAGGAATAAGAGCCCGGTTGGAATCGAAATCATCTCGGTCGTCACCATAAATGGACCGTTGAGCGCTGGTGACCAACCTGCCATATACATATGGTGGGCCCAGACCAGAATCGAAAGTCCAGCGATACCAGCGAATCCTAAGATCGCGGCGTTATATGAGAAGAGCGGCTTCCGTACAAAGACGGGTGCAATCTCCATCAATACAGCAACACCAGGAATCAAAATTACATAAACCTCTGGGTGCCCCATGATCCAGAAGAGGTTGGAATAGAGCCAGCCACTTCCACCCATATTGGCATCGAAGAAGCCAGTGTTAAATGTGCGATCCAGTGATGTCATCACCATTGCCGCCATAAATGTTGGGAATGCTGGGATGGCAAGTGCGACCGAGATAGTTGACCCGATCACGAAGATCGGAACCCGGTTCCATTTCATACCCTTGGTACGCATCGCAACGACCGTAGTCGTGACGTTCATTCCAGCAACTGCAGTTGATACAGCGAAGATAATGATTGTGGCAAGGAAGGCATTCATCCCGGGGCCAGCTTGAATACTAAGCGGCGCATATGCCGTCCAGCCAGTTGGTATTCCGCCTAAGAACCAGGCGCTACAGAGCACAGGGATCGCGGTGAAGAGAACCCACCAGGAGAGCGCGTTGAGGCGAGGGAAGGCCATATCGTAAGCACCGATCATGATTGGCATGATGTAGTTACCAAATGGACCAGTCGCAACGATAATCATCGCAATAATCATGGTGATTCCGTGCAGTCCAACTAATGAGTTGTAGACAGTTGGGGTGACGAAGTGTGCACCAGGACGAGCCAAGTTTGTACGAATCATCATCGCCATCGTGCCGCCGACACCAAGTAGGGTCATGACGCCAACGAGATACTGGATTCCTACAACTTTATGGTCGGTGCAGTACTTGTAGTACCGCTTCTTACCTTGACCGTCGCCAGCCATATAAAGGATTTCTTCGTCGGTAAGATCTTTTCCGATCAGCCAACGCCATGGTCCGATAAATGCACCGATACCAACTAAGAATCCGATCGACCAGGCAAACATCGCACCAAGCAAGATGATGTTGTTGTTGTGCTGCGTCATGGGATCCGCCACCTTGTCGGTGTAGGTCACATACATGCTCTTGAGGCCGTAGTAGGTCAGCGCTGCGAAGATTATTCCAACAACAGTTCCTGTACCCATATGAAGACGAGTTATCAAACTCTGCTTTGGATTCGGTATTTGCCGCGAACTTACTTGTGGTTTGTCGAGAATACTCATGATGTGTGACCTCCTTGGGCTACAACCCAGGCGTTGAAGTCGCTCTTAGACATCACTGCTCCGTTCGTCTCCATATAGGCGTGATAGAGACCGCATAGTTCGGCACATTTCACTTCGATGGGACCGATCATTGTTGGCGTTGTTCGCGTAACCGTCGTAACTTGAGCATTTGCATCGATCTTCACGCCGAGCTGGACTGGCCAGAATGAATGATTGACATCGGCAGATTTCACATTGAAGACCACAGGAACGCCAACCGGAAGGTTAAGGTCATGCGTTTCAATTCCTTGTGCTGGGTAGTTAAATGACCAGACCCATTGGGAGCCAGTAACTTCTACTGTGATCGCGCTCTTTGCATCATTGCTTGCAGCGACCGCTTGTGAGTTCACTTCGAGCAGACCCCAAACAATCGCAACGAGTGCGAAGAGGAGAGATCCAATACTCCAGATTGCTACGATCGGTCCGTTGGTACGGATTGCAGGGCCCTCTGGCGGTGGTGTATCTCCGCGATGCATATCAAGAAATGCATTTGTCGTAACAGCGAGAACAATTCCGGCGATCGGAGCTGAAATAACGGTGAACCAGATCATGATTGACTCAGCGGATTTCATCTCTTTCGACATAACTATCGGCATCCACTTTGGATAGAAGACTAAGCCAAGAACTATGAAAAGTATGGTCCACGCGAAGAAGAGAATTGTTGTCCTGGCGACATCCTTACGCTTAAAGAAGCCGGTAATGCGCTCCCCAGGTGTTGGTGTCATTTCTTCGGCGCTGTGATCAGCCATTTATGACACTCACCTTTCCTGACATGTAACCAGTTGCTCCCATTACAGCTCCAAATTTGGCATATGTGCCATCACCGCATGGGTATTCGCAATTCCAGACATATTCACCGGCACCACCGGTCACAAAGGAGAAGACAACGGTGTGTCCGGACTTATTTGTACCTGCATCGTTTGTTGGAATGTTATTTCCCTTATCATCCGCAACTACGCGAGGAAGTGGCACGTTAACAAAGAGCGGATCTTGGGTAGAGGTTGGAATTCCGTGCAGCGTAAAAGTGTGCTGGACTTCGGTCGAAGGAATAGAACCAGCGGATGCTCCATCAAATGTTGCGGCGCTACCTACTGTGCCAACTACCTTTGCAAAATAATTGGTATTGAGTTTCTCACCGCTATCGTAGACATGCAACGTCATCGTTACATATGCATGAGCTGGCAAGACGAGATGTGTAGCTGGGCCGTACGACGGCCAGTTGAGATGTGAACCACCTGATGCGCCATGCGCCTTCGAAGCGATTGGCTCTGGGTACACACCTTCCGTGATGAAGGCGTGTTTTAAATTCTGGCCGTTGTAATTAATTGTTCCGTTGACTGTTGCATACATCTTTGCTTGAGGATCAGCCGAAACTTTATGTAGCGTATATCCAACGGTCGCGACGATTGCTACGCCCAAGAAGAGGAAGGTGATAGCACTCGTAAGGCGCTTACCCCCTGAGATTTGATTCTGCGTGGAGGTTTCCACAGCTTCCTACTTTCTCGAAAGATGGCCGGCCCGCTCAAAATTGAGTGAGTTTTGTGTCAGGAATCACTAGGCGTGAGGGTACGCTCCTCTTTCTAATCGGAGAAGCGGTTTTACCCATAAAAAGAAGGTTTTTTATAACGATTTTCTCAGGAAGGGAGAGGGCCAGAACAATGCACCTCAATCTTTTCTGGGATCTCTTCTTTGGGCTCGCCCTCATCCTCGCCACTTACTGGTATTTCACTGAGAACCGAAAACAGCAAAGCGTCAGCAAGGTCCGCCAATTACTCTTTTATCTCGCCATGGCCCTGACGGCGCTGATCATGGTCGGCCCAGTGCCCCACAAGGCGATATCAACCTTCTGGGTCCATATGATCCAGCACATTCTTCTGATGATGTTGATCGCTCCCCTGATCGTTCTTGGCTCACCCTTCAAACTCCTCGTGGCGGCGGGCGGTTCACCTGTTGGGCGGGTGGGATCTGCGCTCGCTCGCAATCGCTTCATTCGTCTGCTCTTCAAGGCGGAAGTTGGCTTCCCAATCTTCTTGGCGGTTTTGATCCTGACCCACTTCTCACCCTTGGCCGATGCCGGGATGCGCAACCCGAATATCCACTGCCTAGAACTCATTCTTTTCCTTCTCGGTGGAATTATTTATTACTACCCTGTCATGGAAGGTAATCCGCAGCCATACCCGCTCGGATATTCGATTCGCGTCCTCTCACTCTTTGCGATGATGTTGCCCGAAACGATGACCGGCTTCTTTCTCTACTCTGGAAATCGCGTCTTACATTCACTTCCGCACCAGACCACGATGTCGATGGGGCTCTCTGATCAACATACTGGTGGCGCGATCATGTGGGCGATGGGAATGTTGATCGACTCAATGTGGATAGTCTTGGCGGCGAAGGATTGGTTTGAGAGCGAACGAGTATTAGCGGAGGCTGAAGATGAGCACTGAACCCCAGCAGCCACCTGAATTACAACCCGATCCACATCGCAAATGGGTTTTATGGGGCGTACCGCTCTGCGTTCTCATGGCCTTCTTTGAACTTGATCGCGCACTTGGTGGCAACCATCGCAGTTGGGTCTACGTCGCTGAGTGGCCTTTTTTTGGAATTTTCATTATCTATATGTATTGGAAACTCGCTCAACCGCAAGAGAAATATGATGACTCGAACGATCCCAAGCGAGAGATTAAGTAAGCAGCGACTCTATTACCAAATTACCAAGATTGATTGAGCGGTTTACCTTCGGCATAGCCGGATGAAGATTGAATTCCGATCGTTGCCTTCGCAAAGAAATCTGAAATTGAATCTGCACCTGCATATGTACAACTTGATCGCACTCCCGAAATAATCTCATCAATGAGATCTTCTACACCGGGGCGCAATGGGTTGATATACATCCGCGAAGAAGAGATGCCCTCTTCAAAGAGCGCTTTCCGGGCCCGATCGAAGGCGCCATCACCAACGGTGCGAGCAGCGACGGCACGTGCTGAAGCCATTCCAAAGGACTCTTTATAAAGGCGGCCATGCGAATCACGATTTAAATCACTCGGGGATTCGAGCGTGCCGGCAAACCACGACCCAATCATCACCTGAGAAGCACCTGCCGCAAGGGCTAGCGCGACATCGCGGGGGTGTCTCACGCCACCATCGGCCCAAACATGTTTACCAAATTTTGCGGCTTCAGCGGCACATTCTAAGACGGCCGAGAATTGTGGTCGGCCGACACCGGTCTGCATTCGCGTCGTACACATCGCACCCGGGCCAACACCAACTTTAACGATATCGGCACCAGCTTCGATTAAGTCGCGCGTTCCAGAAGCGGTGACAACATTGCCGGCAACGATGCAAATATTGGGATCGATAGCGCGTATCGATTTTAGCGCTTCGATCATCTTGAGTTGATGTCCATGTGCAGTATCTACAACTAGTAGGTCAGCACCAGCGTCGATCAAAATCTTTGCCTTTGCTGCAACATCGCCATTAATACCGACGGCGGCTGCAATGCGAAGTCGCCCTTGTGCATCTACTGCTGGGCTATAGAGAGTTGCACGAAGCGCGCCAATTTTTGTCAAAATGCCAACAAGCGCACCATCGCTATCGACAACCGGGGCCAACTTGCGTCGAGCAGTCGTCAAGAAATCAAAGGCTTCGCGCGGTGTGGTCGTATCTTGCAAGGTAATGAGATCAGTGGACATGATCTGCTGCAGTTGGGTGAAGCGATCTACTTGTTCACAATCTGCTTCGGTGACAATGCCGACTGGTCGGCCACCATCGACAACAATCAGCGCTCCATGTGAACGCTTATTAATAAGGCCAATCGCACCGGCGACGGTATCCGTTGGGGCGAGCGTTACTGGTGTATCAAAAAAAGTATGACGGGATTTGACCCATGAAATAACTTGAGCGACGATCTCGAGCGGAATATCTTGCGGAATCACTGCGATCCCACCGCGCCGGGCGATGGTCTCGGCCATACGCCGGCCAGATATTGCCGTCATATTTGATACAACCAACGGGATTGTCGTGCCGGTTCCATCGATAGCGGTTAGATCCACATCCATCCGGCTCGCGATTTCAGAGCGGCTGGGTACGAGGAAGACATCCTCGTAGGTGAGGTCAAAGCTTGGGGTATTTATGAAACGCACGTAGCGAAATGATACTCGCCTCTCACCTATAACGAGCAAGTTAGACTGGAAGTTATGCGTGGTCAGAACCAGCTTCAAATAGCCTCAAAAGCGACATGGTGACGAATGCTGCTGCTCTCTAGCCTTAGTACCGAGATCATCTTCTGGACTGTTACTTCTGTGGCGATTGTTCTGACCGTTCTCTTCTGGCAGAAATTTAGCGGCCGTAAATTTCGACATATTGCAGCCCGTATAACTGTCATTATCTTTATTCAAGTTTTTGCATTGGCATCTACCGGAGTAACGATCAATCGCTCTGGCGAGTTCTACGCCAGTTGGGGTGATTTTTTTGGTAGTAAGAACCAATTGGCAAAAATTGCTATCGCACCAAACCTACTGGCAGAGATCTCTGCGAAAGATATCGCCGGCGGAAGAATCACCGCGGGGGGTAGTTTGATCCTGCGTGAGGTGATTACTGGCGCGCGATCGAAAATTTCTGATGTTGTCTATGTTGTTCTGCCACCCAAAATTACAAGTCAGATGCGAGCGAATCCATCGGCGCCTTCAGTCGGCACTGAGTATCAGGTCGTCGAATTATTCCCCGGCTATCCTGGAGTTCCCCAGACATGGATCGGCAGCATGGCGGGGATAACAACGTTAGAAAACTTGGAAAATTCTGGGACTGTGCAGAATACGATTGCGATTATCCCGGCGATTAATGTCGCTCCTGGGCAAGATACCGAGTGCTTAAACTTTGTTGGTGGTGCCCAGGTAGAAAGTTGGATCACTACCGATATGCACGATTTTGCTACTAAATTTATCGGTATTGATAATCGACCATGGAGTTCGTTTGGCTATTCAACGGGCGGTTGGTGCGCAGCCGAAGTTGCCATCCGCCATCCAGATTTGTACTCCAGCGCTGTTTCACTCGCTGGGTATTTCACACCGTCATTTTCACTGGGAGTAAGCAAGCGCGAACGGAGCTCTTTAACGAGTGAGTATGACTTGGTGGCAACACTCAAAAAAAGCCCAACGACAACTCACTTGATGATTATTGCCAGCCAAAAAGATAAATTTACCAATCGCGCAGCGCGAACGTTTATGAGCGCAACCGCTGGTTTAATTCCAACTCGTTATGTCCCGATCCCGGTTGGGGGCCATAACACCAGTGTCTGGAAGCCCTTCGTTTCAACTGGATTTGAATGGATTAACTCGTTGAATACGCCAAAGTTAGTAATTAATCCTTAACAGCTTTATTTCTAAGAGTGCCAATAAATTGTTCGGCACGAATAGCGGCCCAACCTATCTTGGCCACATCAGTCGCCTTTGGGTAGACCAAGTATCGGGTCTGCCACTCTGGATCAAATTTTGCATTAAAGCGGTAGAGAGATTCAACTTGAAAGAAAGTTGAGAAAAGTCGAACAATATTTCGGGTGCCACGCGTGATTGGCCCTGCGCTAATTTTATCTGCCCGCTCAAAGAGAGAACGAAACGCTGCAAAGTTAAGTGAGATATTTTGAATCTGATTTTCTCTGGCCCACTCGATGGTCTGGACAATCAGGAGTTCATTCACGCCGGCATCGGTCTCACGTTCGCGTTGCATGCGATCGAGTGAGATTCCATCGTTAGACCACGGCACAAAGTAGAGCAGCCCTTTAATTTCATCGCCCATAGTGGCGATTGTGATGATCGCATCGCCATCGATATCAGAACCAAAGCGATCCAACGCCATCGAAAAGCCACGTTCGGGTGTGCCATAACGCCACGCCTTTGCTAAACCACGCAGTTCAACGCGAATATTCACATCGAGTTCGGACCACCGAGTCGTATATGCGACGTACCCTTTGCGCTTGATTCGATTAATCATCTGACGAACATTCGCCATAGAGCGGCCTTCGAGTGTGAAATCCTTTACCTTGATAATTGCCTCATCGCCAATATCAAAGGCGGTCATACCGGCATGTTCAACCCACACTTCACCGCCGTGATCACTTGCACCCATTACCGCTGGTGTCCAGGCATGAAGCTTCGCCTCTTCCAGGAAGGCATCAATCGCCGCTGGCCACAAGCTGTACTCGCCAAATGGATCTCCACTCGCCAGCATGACACCGCTCTCAACTCGATATGCGATACCGGCTTTTTTATTGGGTGCCCAAATAACGCTCTTATCCCGGCGGGTTGCGAAGTAACCGAGCGAGTCTTGATCGCCGTCATGTTTGATGAGCTTGCGAACGAGTTCGAGATCCTCTTCGCTCATTTTTGGAAGCGGTGTAATTCGCCGAAAGTATAAGAAGATCGGGAGAATAATTGTGAAGAGTCCGAGTACCAGCAGGCTCGCTGCAGCGGTATCCGCAATCTCTGGACTGACAAATTCGACGGGTCCAGCTACCCCAACCATGCCCTCGATCACCGTAAGGAAGATATTTTTTAAGCTCTGTTGACCAACCATCTGATGGCCATGTCGGAAGTAGATCATCGTGATGCCACTCGTGATTGTGAGTAGCAGGATTGCAACGAAGGCGATGATCGGTTGACGCCGGGAAGCAGGATCTGAGAGTGCGTAGAACTCTTTTCGTAATATGAGCAAGAGTCCGAGTAGGCCAGCGTTAATGACAACTTGAGTGAGGTGATGGTGGATTCGAAAGATATCTGAAAGAAGGTTCGCAACTAAGACAACAACGGCAAGGTTCCACGCGCGGCGTTTTCTTCGGGCCAGACCACGTGCGATCAAAATAAGTAGTAACGATGTGAAGAGTGCGGTTGAGAATGCAGTTGAGTTAATGACCGCCGGAACGAAGTGATCAAGCCTATTTGCAACAGGTCGGAAGGGGCGGAAAATATTTGCTGCCAGGTTGAGGAGACCGAGCCAGAAGGTCACTCGGCCGATCCACTTTGGGGTATCAATCGTAAATTTCATTACCTAAATACTCCCGTATGCCCGAGTGAATATCTGCCAGGCTGTGGGTAAATCGCGAGGCCATGTGGCTCTCTTCCGACCTTGACGCTGCGCAGGAATTTTCCGTGCACGACATCTGCGATTTCGAAGATATACACCAGGTTGTTATACCTACCAGATACCCAGAATTGGGTGCCATCGGCAGAGATGCCGCCCATATCAGGGCTGCCATTGCCCGGGATCTTCCACTTTGCAACGAGGGCGTTATCGGTAAATCGAAGCGCCGAGACCGAACCCTCGCCTCGATTGGTGATCAGTAAGTATTTTGATCCGCGAGTGACATACAGTCCATGTGCGGCCTTGCCGGTTTTAATAAGAGTAAATTCACCAAGCTTTTCCGTTTTCATCACCCAGACACCGTCAGAGATCATGTCGGCGATATAGAAGGTCGAACCATCGGGTGAGATCTTCACATCTTGCGGCATCGGCATCGGCATCGGTGACGTGGTCGCGGTGGTTGGCAGCTTCATAACTTTTTCAATCGCCATCTTTGCGGTGTTGATCCATAAAAGAGTTCCGCTAAATTCGCAACTGACTAAGAAATAGTTGCCATCTTTGGTCCAATCCGCATGGTTTACACCTGCGCATGGCGCCGGTACCACTTTCTTGATCGCCATTGTGTGTGGGTCGCGAAACACGATCTGCTTATCTGATTCAGCCATGACGACTGCATACTTACCGTTGGGTGTGAAATAAAGATTATACGGATCGTGTACCGAGATTGGTTTGCCGGCAAGGCCCGTCATTGGATCAATCGGGGTCAGGTAATTACCGGCATTGTTATTGACCCATAAAGTTTTGAGATCCCATGATGGAACAACGTGTTGCGGACCTGCCTTCATCTTGATCGTGCGAATAACTTTAAATGTCTTTGGATCAATCTCTGTCAGAGTATTTGATGTGTGGTTCGGAACATAGACGCGTTGCGGAAAATCTGCGACAACGGGGGAGAGTTGATTAGCTCGATCTGCGGCGTAAATATCGCTCTGATCGAGTACCGGCGGCATGCCCGCCAGTGGAGTTTCAGCGTTAGCACCGGATGAAACGAGTGGCAGGGCGAGGAGAATAACTAGCAGTGAAGCCAAAGCTTTCTTCACTAGATCGTGCCCAACATTGTTGAAAGCGTTACAGGTGTTAATCCTTTAGCATGTAATTGAGTGAGCAATGCGGGGAGTGCATCGATGGTGTCCTGATGTCCAAAGTGCAGACTCACGATGCTGCCATTTTTCACCGCCTTCATCACATTGTTGATGACTGCGGCCTTGCCAACATCTTGGTAATCGTGGGAATCCACGTCATATGAGATACATTTCTTATAGCCATATTTGAGCGCGCTTTTGCGAATAAGTGGTGTTGAATACTGAGTACCCGACGGTCTAAAGAATGTGCCGTGGTTGCCGATAAGTGAAATAAGTTCTTTGGCGCACCCCGAAATTTCAGAATCTAGTTGGGCAGCGGTAAGAGTCTTGCTCTGTCGATGATTCATGGTGTGGTTACCCAAGTCGTGGCCGTCAGCAAGTATCTGATGGGCGATCGTGTTATCGGCTTTGAGCCAAGCACCAACGGCGAAGACCGTTGCTGGAGTTTTACTACTCTTCAAGATTGCGAGAAGTTTTTGAGCCAGCGCATTATCACCGGCGCCATGGAAGGTGAGAGCTACTTGAGCAACGTTTCTTGGACCATGGGAAATATCAGGTGAGGCGGCGCTGGCGAGTTCGGTAGAGAGCGCCCCAAGGAGGGTGGCCGCACCGGTGACTGCGCCAAGTTTGAGCAGATTACGCCTGCTGAGTGCGCTCAGTGGACCATTGGACCCCGCGGAGTTTGTCATGTGTTAATCCTACTTCCTGCGTTTCGCCGCCCCGAGTAGCCCATGACCACTATTGTTCAACTCATCTTCCACAGGAACAGCAGGAGGGGTACCACTATGAGCGACGACGATGATCTAGGCCACGATGACATTCTCACCGAAGAGATGCTCTGGGAGCGAATCCCAGAAGTAATCGGTTTGGATAGAGCCAATACTTTTTATGAGTTGAGTGCCCGCATCTATGCCCGTGGACAGTACGACGAAGCGCTGGCGCTGGCCGAGACTGCTCGTGATATTTACGCCGAATTGGATCCCGTCTCATCCTCGGATGGACTTGCGCAAGCTTATTCAGCGATCGGTTATAACCTCAATCAACTTAAGCGAATGACCGAAGCTGCAGATGCCATGAGCAAAGCGGTCGATCTGCTGCGCGAATCAAAATCTCCGCTTGCGATTGATCTTGCCTGCACCTTGGGCGAATGGCTCTACTCATCCAAAGAGTATGAGAAGACGATTGAGTGCATGCGTGATTGTGTTCAAGAGCATCTCGTGGATGGCAATGATTCGGGTGCCGCCAATGATCTCCATTTGATCGGATGTGCGCTGCGCGAACTGAAGCAATACACCGAAGCAACCGAAGCCTTTCAGGAGGCACGCGCACTCTTCAAGAAGTTAAAAGAAGTTATCAACGTGGCGCGCTGCGACCAAAAAATTGCCCATTGCCTGACTGAATTAGGCGACGCTGACGGCGCTTTGATGGCGGCTCAAAAATCACTCGATGTCTTCTCAACTGCGCATGATCATCATCGCGAAAATTACTCACTACTTGAACTCGGCAAAGCGCAGATTAATACCGGTAAAACTGAAGAGGGTCTCATGACTCTTGAACGCGTGCTTGAGGTCTCGACTGAGGAATCAGAGAACCGTGACTTCGAATTCATTATCGAGGTTGAACGTCGTATAGCGATTGTTTTGCGCACACTTGGGCGTATTTCAGCTGCTGATGAGATCGAGCGAAGGATTAGTTCAGTAACGGACGTTATCGAAGGATAGGCACGGATGTTATCGAAGGTTAATTAAGGTGTTGCATCGCCCAGGCATACATGGCGATAGCGGCTGCGGCACTGGCATTCATTGATCGAGTAGATCCATATTGGCGGATTGCTAAGACCACTTCGCAGATATCGACCCCCTCATCGGACATCCCTGCACCTTCTTGACCGAAGAACATTACGCATTTCTTGGGAAGCGAAGCGCTCTCAATCTCTTGAGATATCGGCAGATTATCAATTCCAATAATAGGAACGTTGTTGTCATCACACCATTTTTTAAAATCAATTACGGTCGGGTGGTGCAGAACCTGAAGATAACGATCGGTCACCATCGCGCCACGTTTATTCCAATCGCGCTTACCAACGATATGTACCTTGGAAACGTTGAAGGCATTTGCAGTTCGAACAACTGATCCGATATTCAGATCGTGTTGCCAATTCTCGATCGCAATCTGTAAATCATGTCGCTTCGTATCTAAATCAGCGACGATCGCGGCAACGCTCCAATATCGATAGTGATCTAGGACGTTGCGCCGATCACCATTGAGCAATAATTCAGGATCGTACTGATCACCAATCGGTAAGGGGAGTGGATGTGGTCCAACCCCAATTACTGGGAAGAACTCGCCCGGACCAATCTCTGCCTTTGTCATGCGATAACTCTAAATACGAGAGCGAACAAGGCATAATCCTCCTCATGCATAGACGAATAACAGGCGCGACGAGAGTTGCGGTCGCCCTGATATCAACCTCGTTGATCGTTGGATTTCTTCCACGCGCACAGGCGTTAGAACTCCCTCAGGAATTTATTAAACTCTCGCAATCGCCGGTGTTAAACCATCCTGGAATATTGGTTGAAGATCTTGCTACTGGTGAAACAATTTTCTCATCCGCACCTACAACTCTTCGTGCGCCAGCATCAGTATTAAAACTTATCTCAACGACCACCGCGCTTAAAGCATTTGGGCCAGATAAGAAATTTATGACGACTATAAGTGCCACGGCAAAGCCGAGCGTCTTTGTTTTGACGGGCGAGAGTGACCCCTGGCTGACTACCAGCCCATTTGAAGCAAAGAAGTATCACCGTGCATATTCACCATACCTAATAAACAAAGTATTAGCGGCGCACCCGCGCGCTCGGAGCATCTCGCTCTATTACAAAGATGTCTACGCATTGGATGTTGCTAATCTCAAGCGCTTCTTTCGTGGGCGAGTAAAAATTGTTGGGCATGTGCTCCCTGGTGCGGATGCGGCAAAGGCCTTGATCACCGCGCCTATTGCAAGTATTTCATCGCCACCAATGCGCGACATTATTAAATTCACTCTTCTCTGGAGCGACAATGTACTTGCCAATCGATTGGCCTACTCTTCTGCACGTCAACTTGGACTTTCAAGCGGTACGCCTGGGTTGCAAGGCGCATTCGAAAAAACTCTAAAAACTCTCAACGTTCCAAGTGAGGGCTTGGCGGTTCAAGATGGGAATGGCCTCTCTCATGCCACTCGGGTATCTGCCCGAACAATCGAATCACTCTTGCTCGAAATCCAGCGCGACCCCGAACTTAAAATTATCTATGACGGTCTCCCAACTGCTGGCAAGACTGGGACACTTAAAAATCGTTTTGTTACCGATGCGCCATCAGCTGTGGGTCTTGTGAAAGCTAAGACTGGCTGGATCGATAACACGGTGAGCCTCGCCGGTTTTGTCACCGTTGGCGCCAAGCAATATGCATTTACCTTTATTGCCGATCGAATTGCCAATCGCGAGAGCGCACGGAGTGCGGCGCGCACCACAATTGACAAGATGTTGGCGCTGATCGCTCGGCCACGGCCTATTGATTTACCTGCTCCAGCTGCATCCAATCCTTAAGAAGCGAAGAAAAGCCCTAGAATCGTGGGTATGCAATCGACCCTAGTGCGCCCATATATCGCGCTGATGAAGTTGCGGGTTGTTGAACTCCTTTTAGTGACGACTCTTCCCGCTCTCTTTTTGGCGGCCCGTGGTGTCCCGGGGTTAAAAGTTACGATTGCAACTCTGGTTGGTGGCACTCTCGCCGCTGGTGCATCAAATGCTTACAACATGGTGATTGAAGTTGAATCAGATCGCTTGATGGCCAGAACAGCGAAGCGCCCACTTGTGAATGGTGATATGACAAAGAGTGCGGCGGTGATCTTTGCCTCCGCGATCACCATACTTTCACTCGCTATTTTTTATATCTTCACCACTCTCTTAGCGACGATTCTCACCGCTCTTGCTATCGCCTTCTACGTCTTCTTCTACACAATGGGTCTCAAGCGCCGCACCTCGCAAAATATCGTCTGGGGTGGAATCGCTGGTTGCATGCCGGTCTTGATCGGCTGGGCTGCCGTTACTAATTCACTCTCAATTACTGCATGGCTCTTCTTTGCCTTAATCTTCTTCTGGACACCGCCGCATTTTTGGGCGCTGGCAATTAAATATAAAGATGATTATGCAGCTGCAGGGATTCCGATGTTGCCGGTCGTAGCAACGCTTCGTAATGTTCAGATGCAGATGCTCTTTCATACCACCGGAATGTTTCTGACATCACTCGCCGTTGTGCAGAGCGCGCATCTTCCATGGTGGACAGCCGCGGTTACTTTTATCTTGGCACTTGGTTTTGGAACCACACTCACCAAGATCAATAGTTCAGATTCAGAGCGATCAGCTGCAAAACTCTTTCACTGGTCTATTACCTATCTCAGCGCGTACTCACTCTTGCTCGTCGCTGGTGTTCTTTTAAAATAACCTGACTAACCCGAGCCTCCGCTTACGTGAAATATTGCTGAGAATCCGCACAAACTATCCCCAACTGGACTCCATTTCATTAACACCCATCCGCCAAGCGTTACTCTCCTGATATGGCCCAAAGCTCTCAACTCGCTATCTCCGTCACCGATCTCACCAAGATCTACGGTGAACGTGCCGCACTCTCGCACGCGACCTTTAGCGTTCCACTCGGTACTGTCTGCGGCTTTGTCGGACCGAATGGTTCTGGCAAGACCACGACGATTCGAATGCTCTTAGGTCTCATCTCTCCAACAGGTGGTACCGGCACCGTGCTCGGCGAGAAGATTGCCCACCCCGAGAAGTATCTGCCACGAGTCGGCGCGATGATCGAGGGCCCGGCCTTCTATCCAGCGCTATCTGGTCGCGAAAATCTTCGCGTGCTTGCCTCACTCGGTGGATTTGATCAGGCGATCGTCGATCCACTTCTTGAACGCGTCGGACTTGGTGATCGAGGAGGCTCAAAGTACAAGACCTATTCATTGGGTATGAAGCAACGACTCGGCATTGCTGCGGCGCTGCTACCCAATCCAAAACTTCTCGTACTTGATGAACCAACAAATGGCCTTGACCCAAATGGCATTCACGAAGTGCGATCACTCATCAAAGATCTCGCTGCTACCGGAACGAGCGTCTTCGTATCCTCTCACTTGCTCTCTGAGTTAGAGATGATCGCCGAACATTTGGTGATGTTGCGTGAGGGCAAAGTGATCTATAACGGTCGCACCGAAGATTTACTCTCAGCCCAACAATCTGTACTGATCGCAAAGCCCGAGTATGCGGTGGATCTTAATAAGTTGGTAGATATCGTCAAGAAGAATGACCATGCCGTCTCAGTTGTCGATGGCGCCGCTCATATTTTGAGTCCAGCTGATTGGGGTGCGACGCTCAACCGGCTCGCCTTCGAAGCCGGCATTACTTTGTCCTCGTTGACCTCAGTACTTCCAACACTTGAAGCAACATTCTTTGAAATGACCGGAGAGAGCGAATGATGAATGTGATCTGGGCCGAGATGCGCAAGCTCCGCCGGCCAAGCCTGCTGCTCTCAACTATGGCGATCGTGACCCTCTTAACAACGCTCTTTACCTTCCTGACATTTTGGCGCGTTGGTGATCCTCATGGCAATGGCCGCCGAGGAGAGACCGTCACCGCCGCATTTCTCAGCACCTCCCATGGGCTCGTCTACGGATTTGGGATCGTCTCCTTCCTTCTTGGGATCGTCGCGCTCTGCATCTTTGCTTCGCAGACTGCTCAGGAATATACCTACGGAACCCTGCGCAACTTATTGCTCCGTCAACCAGCGCGGATGAAAATTCTTGGCGGGAAATATATCTCGATGTTGCTCTTCGCACTCTTGATGGTCATCTTCTCCTTGATATCAAGTATCGCGGTCGCCTACTTATTGGCCCCACATGCACATGTCACAACGACGGCGTGGAGAACGAGTGCGGGGATGAGTGCGCTCGCTACCGCGCTCGGCAATGTATTACTCAGCGTAAGCTCATTTGGTACCGTTGGAATGATCTTGGGGTTGCTCTTCCGTTCACCGATCAGTGCGATCGCAACGGGTGTGATCTGGTTTTTGATCCTAGAAAATATCTTGGCTGGGCTTGTCACCAGTACTGCCAAATGGTTGCCAGGTCAGAACATTACAAATTTGACGACCAATCAAAACTTCACATTCTCTTACCAGCACTCGCTCATCATGGATGCGATTTACCTTATTGTGAGTGCAACGATCGTCTCATTTCTCTTCAAAGCCCGAGATGTATCTAACTAGAAGAATTTTCGCCATCTAGCTTTATTGGTCGAGTTTTCTCAGTTCGGCGACGTAAAATCGCTCAGGAGCCTAAGGATTCAAGGAGCGACTGAGTGAGAGTTCGAGTGATGAGTACCGCCATTATTGGCGCGCTTCTTCTCGGGCTCACCATAACCTCTCCAGAATTGGCGCTCGCCAAGACCCCCAAGCCGACGAAGGCGCAGATCGACGCCGCGAAGGCGGCAGAAGTTGCCAAACAAGCAGCCGCTAATTCAGCGGCATCAAAACTAAGTGCCGCCCAAGGAACGCTCCGACAACTCACCACCGTCGCAAACGCGGCGCAAGCAAAATATTTTAAAGCACAAATAGATTTGAAAATTGCAACAGAGCAGGCTCGGGTCGCCGCCGCACATGCCGCGCTTACCGCAGCTGCAGTTGCGGAACAGAACCGCCAGATTGGCCGGATGGCGCAGAATGCATACATCATGGGATCGGGCTTTACCGATATCGAATCTGTATTGCACTCTAATGGACCGCAAGATTTGATCGACCGACTTAATACTCTTAACCAAATCGGCGCTAACAATGCAACGGCGCTGCAGCGTTTTCAGAGTGCAATGGTAGTTGCGAAGGCAGCTCAAGCCGAGGCCGATCGCACTAAAGCGGCTCAACTTCTTGCAACAGAAAAGGTCGCCGCAACAAAGCAGGCGGCAGATGATGCCAAGGCACTTCAGCAGAAGGAGGTAAGTCGCCTACTCGTCATTGAGAATCAACTGATGGCTGAATTGGCGAAGGCACGAAGTATTCGATTAACACTCGAACAACAACTGCAACTTGCACAATTAGAAGAAGCAAATGCTGCAATCGCTTCAACCACAAAGTATCAAGCAAAGATTTGGCCAGATCGTGGCTTCAAAGGTCGCACCACCACCCGATCGACTGAAGCGATTCGGGCAGCTGCCGTCGCATTTGCAAAGGTGCAAGTACTCGCTCGCAAACCATACATTTGGGGCGCCCAAGGGCCGAACGCCTTTGACTGTTCTGGCCTTGTCTACGCGGCATATAAATCGGCTGGCATGGGCTATCCAAATTGGTCACGCCTGAATGCAGCGCTCTACTTTGTTGATAGCCAACGCGTGCCCCTGAACGCACTAATACCGGGCGATCTACTCTTTTACTCTTTCGATGGCAGCGTTCAAAATATTCATCACATGTCGATCTATGCCGGTGGCGGCATGATGTGGGAGGCGAACTCCAAGGGGAAAGGCCTCTTATATTCTAATATTTACAGCGTCTCTGGAATGATGCCTTGGGGTGGCCGGGTATAACCGTTACCTCCCTTTCCTCTTTAAGATAGCGCCATGAAGGCGACGCTGCTCGTGCGACAGGCGGTTCGTCCGTGGCTTGAAGATGTTCCGCCGGGCACCAATCTCTTGATTGCGGTTTCGGGGGGTGCAGATTCGTTAGCTCTTGCGGCGGCGCTGGCGCTTGAATCCAGAGAGCTAGCAATTAATCTCATTCCAATCATTATCGATCATGCTCTCCAAGCCGGTTCTGCTGAGGTCGCCGAGGCGACGGCGCAGACGCTAACAAAACTTGGCTATCATCAAATTGAAATCATTACGGTGAACGTTGATATCACCGATGGTCTGGAAGCATCGGCGAGACGAGCTCGGTATCAGGCATTTAATAAAGCGCTTCAAGAATTTAATTCGCCATCAATATTTTTGGGACACACTCTCAATGATCAAGCCGAGACTGTGTTACTAGGGCTGGCCCGTGGCTCTGGCAGCCGTTCATTGAGCGGTATGGCCCCAGCATCGAGTGATCGAAAATATTTGCGACCACTGCTCGGAGTCGATCGTGCAACAACGGTTGCATCCTGCGCTGAACAAAATATTGAGGCGTGGGCCGACCCCCATAACGAGAACGTCGACTTCACTCGAGTGCGTATCCGCAAAAATATCTTGCCGATTATCGAGACCGAACTCGGACCTGGAATTACCGAAGCCTTGGCCAGAACTGCCCGTCTCTTGCGCGAGGATGCCGATGCTTTGGATTTTCTCGCCTTGCAGTTTCGTGAGCGCCATCCCGATCTGATCATCGATGAATTATTAACTCTGCCCACGGCGGTCCGAGCCCGGGTCCTTCGGCTTGCAGTTTACGAAGCTGGCGCCCCAAATGGCACGCTTACCGCCGATCATCTCGCTCCGATAGAGGCGCTCGTCACAGCCTGGCACGGTCAAGGCGAGGTCTCGCTGCCGGGTGGTGTGAAGGTTTCCCGAATTTCGGGCAGACTTTCGCTCTCGCGCCCGATTTAATCAACTCATATCTAGAGGAGCACTGTGGATCTCACGACAGCCGGACCCGATATTGCACGCGTGATTGTCACTGCCCAAGCGATCAGCGATCGGCTGCAAGAGTTAGCCCGCGACGTTGAACGAGATTACGAAGGTCGTGACCTTCTGATCATTGGAATTCTTAAAGGCGCGGTCATGACGATGGCGGATTTTTCTCGTGCGCTCAACCGTCACATCGAGATGGATTGGATGGCGGTTTCAAGTTACGGATCTGGAACGAAATCAAGTGGCGTTGTGCGCATTCTTAAAGATTTAGATCGCGATATTACCGGCCGCCATGTTTTAGTTGTTGAAGATATCGTCGATACTGGCTTAACTCTCGGTTGGTTAAAATCAAATTTGGAATCTCGCGGAACGGCAACCGTTGAAATTCTCACTATGTTGCGTAAGCCAGAAGCTGCAAAGGTCGATGTCGATGTGAAATATGTGGGCTTTGATATTCCCAAAGAGTTTGTCGTTGGGTATGGCCTGGATTACAACGAGAAGTATCGCAATCTAGATTTCATTGGCGTGCTCTCTGAGCATGTCTATTCATAAGAGAAGCACTGGAGATTATTAGCTGTGGTAGATAAGAAAGTTAAACTTCCTAAGGCCCGGATCAAGCGTTGGATTCGTACCCCGCTTTTCTGGATCGTCATCGCGATCGCCGCACTTGCTATCTTTGGGCGGATCTCAAATTCTGGAAATCAATTTGTCAAGGTTGATACATCAACTGTTCTCGCAGAAATCTCTGATAACAAGGTTGATTCGGCGTTGATTGTTGATAAAGAACAGAAGATTCAGATTCTTTTAAAGAGCGGTGTCTATTTCAACGGATCGCAGAAGCTCGAAGCAAATTATGTCTCCAACCAAGAACAACTCGTCGTTGGACTCCTGACCAGCAATCCACCACCGAAGGCGTGGAATGTAAAGATCCCAACGACCTCGTTCTTGGTCTCACTTCTTTATAGCTTCGGGCCATTCCTCCTTATTGGATTTCTGCTCTTGCTCTTTATGGGTAGCGCCCAAGGTGGAAACAAGGTGCTCCAATTCGGTCGATCTAAAGCGAAGTTAAATAATAAAGAGACGCCGACCAATACCTTTGCCGATGTTGCGGGCGCGGATGAAGCAGTTCAAGAGCTCCGAGAGATTAAGGATTTTCTGGCCAATCCTCAGAAGTATCAAGATATTGGTGCAAAAATTCCCAAGGGTGTACTTCTCTACGGTCCACCGGGAACCGGTAAGACGCTGCTCGCCCGCGCTGTCGCAGGTGAAGCAAACGCGCCCTTCTACTCAATATCTGGTTCTGATTTCGTCGAGATGTTTGTCGGTGTTGGCGCAGCCCGAGTGCGTGATCTCTTTGCGCAAGCGAAACAGAACGCCCCAGCTATTATCTTTATCGATGAGATCGATGCCGTTGGTCGCCAACGAGGTGCGGGTCTTGGTGGCGGACATGATGAACGTGAGCAGACGCTCAACCAACTACTCGTTGAAATGGATGGTTTTGAAGCCAACGGTCAGGTCATCTTGATCGCCGCTTCTAACCGCCCCGATGTTTTAGATCCAGCGCTTTTGCGTCCCGGTCGCTTTGATCGTCAGATTCCTGTTGATCGGCCAGATCTCAAAGGTCGTACTGCAATTCTAGAAGTACATGCCAAAGGTAAGCCGATGGCTAAATCCGTTGAACTCTCTGACTTTGCCAAGCGCACACCAGGATTTACTGGTGCCGATCTTGCAAATGTACTGAACGAAGCGGCGCTTCTTACCGCGCGTGAAAATGCCAAAGTGATCACAACAGAAGCGTTAGATGAAGCAATCGATCGCGTGATGGCTGGCCCACAACGCAAGACGCGTCTTATGACTGAAGAAGAACGTCGCATTACTGCGTATCACGAAGGTGGCCATGCACTTGTTGCCGCTGCCCTTCCTCATACTGATCCGGTTCATAAGATCACGATCATGCCTCGGGGACGCGCTCTTGGATACACCATGGTGCTTCCCGATGAAGATCGCTACGCAACAACTCGCAATCAGATGCTCGATCAATTGGCATATTCACTCGGTGGCCGCGCCGCGGAAGAGTTGATCTTCCACGATCCAACTACAGGTGCCTCAAACGATATTGAGAAGGCGACAAACTTGGCTCGAGCGATGGTCACCCAATATGGAATGACCGAGCGCCTTGGTGCAATTAAATTAGGAAATTCGGATGGCGAACCGTTCTTAGGTCGCGATTATGGACACCAACGTGATTACTCCGAAGAGGTTGCCGGAATCGTCGACGAAGAGATCCGCGTGCTCATTCAGAACGCTCATCAAGAGGCCTTCGACATTCTCGTCTTAAACCGAGATATTTTGGATGAACTCGTCGTCGAACTACTCGAGCGTGAGACCCTGCTTAAAGATGAGATTGCAAAAATCTTTATTAATCTCAGGCGAGTAAAGCCTCGTCCAGCATGGACTGGATCGGCTGATCGTGTGCCATCAGACCAACCACCTGTTGCACTCTCGCCCGCTAATTCTCTTGCGATCGATAATACTGCTGCGGTAAAAGCTCCAGTGAAGCGGGCACGTAAGAAGGCTGCGCCAAAGAGTGAATGAAAATTCGGTGAATCCGGTTTCGATGGGACCTGATGATGGCAATGCAACCGCCGCCTTTGATCAAGCACGTGCCGAAAACGCGGTGCGCGAACTACTCATCTCGATCGGTGAAGATCCAGATCGTGATGGTTTACGAGATACACCAGCACGCGTCGCGAAAGCCTTTAAAGAGAACTTTGCTGGGCTCTGGCAGAAGCCAGCCGATGTCCTGACTACAACCTTTGATCTAGGACATTCTGAACTGGTGATTGTGCGCGATATCGAACTCTTTTCACATTGCGAACATCACCTCACACCCTTTCATGGCGTAGCCCACGTGGGTTATATCCCTGGCCCTTCTGGTCGCATAACTGGGCTTTCAAAGATTGCCCGCTTAGTTGATATGTATGCACGTCGCCCGCAGGTGCAAGAGCGGCTCACTACTCAGATTGCAGATGCAATCGTCGAAGCGCTCGAACCAGGTGGTGTGATTGTTATTATTGATTGCGAACATTTATGCATGTCGATGCGCGGTGTTCGTAAATCTCAAGCCCGCACGGTCACAAGTGCAGTCCGCGGACAACTCCGGAATTCTGCCACCCGCGCTGAAGCAATGGCGCTGATAACTTCACACAAGAGTTAAAAATGTTACCTCCTGATACGCAGAGCCACCAACGCACGATGGTGATGGGGATTCTCAACGTTACTCCCGACTCTTTCGCCGATGGCGGTGAACACTTCACCTTTGAAGCTGCCATGAAACATGGTCGCGCTCTCATTGAAGAAGGTGCCGACATCATTGATGTTGGTGGTGAATCGACTCGGCCGGGTGCCGAACGTGTCTCACTTGAGGATGAGCTCGATCGAGTCATTCCTGTCATTACCGAACTGCGCGAACTTGGTTGTGTGGTCAGCGTCGACACGATGCGATCTGAGGTCGCTAAGGCAGCAATCGGTGCGGGTGCCACAATCGTGAACGATGTAAGTGGTGGTCTTGCAGATCCACTGATGGCGAAAGCGATCGCCGCCTCACCGCAGATTCAATATATCGCGATGCATTGGCGGGGACATTCAAAGGAGATGCAAAATCTAACTTCTTACGATGATGTAGTGCGTGAAGTAAAAGATGAATTAGATGAACGAGTGAGCGAACTCTTGAAAGCTGGCGTTGCACCAGAACAAATAATCTTGGATCCCGGTATTGGCTTTGCAAAAGATGCCGAACATAATTGGACCCTCTTGCGTAGTCTCGAACGATTACAACTTCTTGGCTATCCACTGCTCGTCGGTGTATCTCGCAAGAGTTTCCTGGGCGATCTTATTGGTGCAAATAAACCTAAAGATCGTGATGATGCGACCCTCGCCATCACATCAGATTTGGCTCGCCGTGAAGTCTGGGCAGTCCGTACTCACACTGTGAAACCGCATCGTGATGCGATTGAAGTAATCGAAGAGCTCTACTTCTAATGGATCAAATTCGGATCAGCGGTATTCATGGTTTCGGTTTTCATGGTGTCTACCCTGAAGAACGCCGCGTTGGTCAACGATTCCTAGTCGATCTCATTCTTTATACCAATCTTTCGCCCGCAGCTTTATCTGATGATCTAGCAGATGCCACGGATTACTCACTTGTTGTGCCAGATGTAAAACAGATTCTGGAAGGTGATCCGGTGAATTTAATTGAAACGCTCGCCGATCGAGTGGTTACCGTTATTTTTGCGAGGTACCCGCGGGTGGAAAGCGCCGAAGTCACCATTTATAAGCCCGAAGCCCCGGTTGAGGCTGCGATCGCCGTACATATTCACCGATCTAGATGAGGGTCGTTATCGCGCTTGGATCAAATCTCGGTGATCGCCAAGCGACACTTGATTCCGCCGTTCAATCGCTTCGCAAGGTCATTATCGTAAATAAAGTTTCGAGCTATATCGAGACTGATCCAGTCGGTGGACCCGAACAACCTCGTTACCTCAATGCTGTGCTTATCGGTGAGAGTGAGTGCGGCGCCGAAGAATTACTTGTGAAGATGCAAGCGATCGAGAATGAAGCTGGGCGCGAACGTATCGAACGATGGGGTGCGCGTACGCTAGATCTTGATCTCATCTGCGTTGGCGATCTGGTGATGGAGAGCGAAACGTTGACACTTCCACATCCACGTGCGCACCAACGTCGCTTTGTACTTGATCCCTGGCTCGAGCTTGATCCGCAGGCTTCTCTGCCTGGTTTTGGCGAGGTACGATTACTTCCCTAGTAGAAGCTAGAGCCTGGTACCCGCAGCGGACTGGAGCAGTACATGAGCATCATCAGTATCGTCAGTAAGGCCCTCGTCCCAACTATGGGCGCACTTCATGCTGGCCACTTATCACTGATCAGGACTGCAACAAAATATTCCGACGATGTCGTTGTCAGTATCTTCGTTAATCCATTGCAATTTGAGAGCCCCGATGATTTGGCGAAGTACCCCCGTGATCTTGCTGGCGATTCGGCAGCCGCTACTTCAGCAGGTGCGACACACATCTGGTCACCAACGGTAAGTGAGGTCTATCCAGCCAAGCCTGTGATTATCAGCGCTGGTGATCTTGCAGATAAATACGAGGGTGTGAATCGTGCTGGACACTTTGATGGTGTCATCACTGTTGTAGATCGACTCTTTAAAAAAATTGCACCAACTCATGCCATCTTTGGTGAGAAAGATTTTCAACAGTTCTTTATTATTAAGCAATGGGTAGCGCGTGAAAATATCCCAGTAAAAATTATTTCATCGCCACTTATCCGAGATAGTGATGGTCTTGCGCTCTCTTCTCGAAATATTCGACTGGGTGATCAAGGTCGCAAGGATGCGCTAGTGATCTCTCGCTCACTTGGCCGTGCAGCCCAGGTGGCACCAAGTGGCGATCCGCTTGCAATCTTGCGCGAAGAGCTCGCTGCCGCTCCTGGTTTTATGCTCGATTACGCGGTCGTGATTGATGAAGAGACATTTCTTCCCGCCACTTCAGAAACTGCTCACCCGCGGGCGTTGGTCGCTGGTTGGGTAAATGAGATCAGATTGTTGGACAATATGCAGATGAAGGCAACCAGATGAAGCTCCTAGCCGGAAAGCCGGGTTGGACGATCAAGGCTGATGTCGTCGTGATTGGCTCTGGCGTTGCCGGCCTAACAACGGTCCTGAACTTGCGCGCTGCCGGGCTCTCAGTATTACTCGTCACCAAAGCACTGCTTGATGAGGGCTCTACCAAATGGGCACAGGGTGGCATCGCAGCTGCACTTGGGCCAGGGGATACCCCGGATCAACATGAGAGCGACACACTTATCGCCGGTGCCGGGTTATGCGATCCGATCGCGGTCAAAGTGCTTGTCACCGAAGGTCCAGAAGCGGTCCGCAAACTTATTGCACGTGGCGCAATCTTTGATAAATCTGATTCGGGTGAGATCTCATTAACGCGCGAGGGTGGCCACCATCGAAATCGTATTCTCCATGCTGGTGGTGACGCGACGGGTGCAGAAGTTTCGCGCGCACTCCTTGAAGCGATCAAGGGTGATTCTGGTATCGAAGTTGTTGAACAAGCCCTCGCAATCGACGCTCTTCAAGATGCTCATGGCCAAGTCTGTGGTGTCACCTTGCACGTGATCGGTCAAGGAAGCCGGGATGGTGTTGGTCAAGCGTTGGCAAGAGCAGTTGTTGTTGCAACGGGGGGACTTGGTCAAGTTTATTCGCAGACCACAAATCCATCGGTCTCAACTGGTGATGGTGTTGCGCTCGCGCTGCGTGCTGGCGCCGAAGTCGCTGATGTTGAATTCATTCAGTTCCATCCAACTGTCTTGTGGCGCGATACCGCCGACGGTGGCCAACAACCACTGATTAGCGAAGCGGTCCGTGGTGAAGGTGCGATCTTGCTCAACCATAAAGGCGAACGCTTCATGGCAAAGAAACATGAACTTGCAGATCTAGCCCCGCGCGATATCGTCGCAAAAGAGATCTTCACGCAAATGCGCACATCACAGATCCCGCACGTCTGGCTTGATGCAACAGCGATTCCAGAATTTGCGGTTCGCTTCCCAACAATCAATGCATCATGCAAAGCAAATGGTATTGATCCAACCAAGCAATTGATCCCGGTCGCCCCGGCATCGCATTACGCATCGGGCGGCGTTCGGGTTGATCTCAATGGTCGAACATCAGTGAAAGGCCTCTATATCTGTGGCGAAACCGCCTGTACCGGCGCTCATGGTGCCAACCGATTAGCTTCAAACTCACTCCTGGAGGGATTGGTCTTCGGTGCTCGTATCGCTGCCGATATCGCAGCGAACCTGCCAGATCACGTGCTTCCCGTCGAAGATCAAAATGAAGGCTTCTTGCTCAGCTCGGCCATCCGTCTGCCGTTGCAACTTGCAATGAGTGAAGGTGCGGGGGTTATGCGATCTGAAGAATCGCTCACTCAGACACTCGCCACACTCACACAACTCGCTACCCATGCCAGTACCGAGCCACGAATTGAAAACTGGGAAGCATCGAACTTATATTTCCTGGCAGTTGCGATTGTACGTGGCGCGTTAGAACGTACCGAATCCCGCGGATCGCATTGGCGTAGTGATTTTCCTGATACCGATCCAACCAGACAGAACCAGATCGTTCAGCAATTAGCGACCGACGGTCGTTGGTCTTCTCGCTGCTCTGAAATCGGAATCGGGGTGAGTCCATAGTGTTATCCGCCGAATTGATGGCGACCTTGCAAGCGCTACAACTTGATCCGATCTATGTTGAAGATTTAGCGATCCGTACTATCGCTGAGGATTTGGCAGGTGGTCACGATCTAACATCTGAAGCCACAATTCCTATTGATCAGACCAGCACTGCAGAATTTCGTGCGCGCAAAGCCGGAATACTTGCTGGCGTTGCAGTTGCCGCCGCAGCACTAGAAGTCTGCACAATCACCGATTACACAATCCACATAAGTGATGGTGCGCATGTCGAGGCAGATCAAAAGATTCTTACCGCTCGGGGTAGTACTCGTAATTTACTTCTCGCCGAACGTACCGCCTTGAATTTTATGGGACGACTCTCTGGCATCGCATCACTTACCCAACGCTGGGTCAATGATGTGAAAGGAACAAAGGCAGAGATACGTGATACCCGAAAAACGACACCGTTGTTGCGAGAACTCGAAAAGTTTGCAGTACGAATGGGCGGTGGCGTGAACCATCGCATGTCACTCTCGGATGCCGCGCTGATAAAAGATAACCACATCGTCGCTGCCGGCGGTGTTCGGCAGGCACTTGCCGCAGTCCGAGCGAAATACCCTGATGTTCCGATCGAAGTTGAGGTTGATACTCTTGAACAACTCGCTGAGATTGTTGATGCCGGAGCCGATCTCATCTTGCTCGATAATATGAACTTAGAACAGACCCGCGCCGCCGTGACTATTACTGCCGGCCGCGTGAAGCTCGAATCATCGGGTGGACTCACACTTGAAAATGCCCATGCATATGCCGTGACTGGCGTGGATTATCTAGCAGTCGGAGCGCTCACTCATTCTGCGCCGGTGCTTGATATCGGGCTCGACCTGAAGAAGGGAAAGTAAATGCTATTAGCAATCGATGTCGGTAATACCAATACCGTTCTTGGCATCTTCGATAAGACCGAGCTGGTTCGTTCGTGGCGGGTCAAGACCGATCCACGTGATACCGCCGACGAACTCTGGCTGCGCTATCGCTCACTCATCGACGGTCACGAAGTTTCCGGACTTGCTGTTTGTTCGACCGTCCCGTCGATCTTACGAGAACTCCGAGTGATGATCGCTCGCTACTTCGCAGATACTGATTGCACAATTATCGAACCTGGCACCAGAACTGGTGTGCCACTCTTGGTAGATAATCCCCGAGAGATCGGCGCCGATCGCATCGTGAATACCTTGGCAGCTCATGAGTTATATGGTGCAACTGGTCCTTGCATTGTTGTTGATTTTGGAACATCAACTAATTTAGATGTCGTATCACCAAAGGGGGAGTTCCTCGGTGGCGCACTCGCGCCTGGTATCGAAATATCAGTCGAAGCACTTGCATCGCGTGCGGCGCAATTACGCAAAGTGGAATTGATCCGACCAAAGAGTGTGATCGGTAAGAACACCGTTGAGGCGTTGCAATCGGGAACAATCTTTGGATTTGCGGGACAGGTTGATGGTTTGGTAAATCGCATTATTGATGAACTAGAAGTGCTCTACCCAGATACCGGTGATGTCAGCGTCATCGCTACTGGCGGCCTTGCGCCACTGCTTCTTGGGATCGCCGAAACCATTGATTTTCATGAAGAAGATCTCACTTTGATCGGATTGCGTTTAGTCCACGAAGGTAATTTTTAGTACGATCAGCGAGTGAGCGAGCAACCGGTAAGCGCCCCTGAAGATGAGTTACCCGAGCAATTAAGGATTCGCCGAGCCAAGCGAGCAGCAATTATCGAGCGTGGCGGCGAGGCATATCCCGTCTCTGTCCCGCGCACCAAGAGCCTCAAAGCAATCCGCGAGGAGCATGCTGGACTTGAAATTGATATTCGCACCGGCGCCATTGAAAGTGTTGCCGGACGGGCAATCTTCAAGCGCGATACCGGCAAACTTTGTTTTGCGACCCTGCGTGAGGGCGATGGCACCGAATTGCAAGTTATGGTCTCACTCGATCAAGTCGGTGAAGAATCCCTTGCACTCTGGAAGAGTGATATCGATCTTGGCGATCTGCTCTCGGTTACCGGTGAGGTCATCACATCAAAACGCGGTGAGTTATCGATCTTGGCGAGTAGTTGGCAGCTCGCAGCAAAATCGCTTCGACCACTGCCAGTAGAACACAAACCGTTGAGTGAAGAGACCCGCGTTCGCATGCGCTATGTAGATCTCATTGTGCGACCAGAAGCGCGCCAGACCGCACGGTTGCGGCCGCAAGTAATGCGCCAGCTCCGCGAATCATTTAACCAACGTGAATTTATTGAGGTCGAGACCCCGATGCTGCAAGTCATGCATGGTGGCGCAACAGCTCGGCCATTTAAAACGGTAAGTAATGCTTACGATATGGAGCTATTTCTGCGCATCGCCCCTGAATTATTTTTGAAGCGTTGTGTTGTTGGAGGGTTAGAACGCGTCTTCGAAATTAACCGAAACTTCCGCAACGAAGGTGCAGATTCAAGTCACTCGCCAGAATTTGTCATGATTGAGGGATATGAGGCATACGGAGACTGGGAGACGATGGCGACGCTGACTCGCGAACTCATCCAGGAAGCTGCGATGGCGGTTTATGGCAGTCACGTCGTCACGCATCACGATGGTCGCCAGGTCGATCTCGGGGGCAAGTGGCGCGAGGCATCACTCTATGAATTGATCTCCAACGGTGTTGGCACGGAAGTCACACCCCAGACCCCGCACGATGAGTTAAAAGTGATTGCTACCAAGCTCGGTATAAAGGTCGATCCAAAATGGATTACCGGAAAAATTGCCGAAGAGATATTTGAAGATGTGAGTGAAGGAAAACTCAATGAACCGATCTTTGTCCGTGGATATCCGACTGATACTTCGCCACTAGTTCGCGGCCACCGTACAACTCCTGGAATTGTTGAGAAGTGGGACCTTTATATCGAAGGCTTCGAACTTGCTACTGGTTACTCCGAGTTAATTGATCCCGTGATCCAACGCGAACGTTTGATCGAGCAGGCCACACTCGGCGCAAAGGGTGATGTGGAAGCGATGCCACTCGATGAAGATTTTCTTCGCGCGATGGAATATGCAATGCCACCTATGGGTGGATTCGGAATGGGCGTCGACCGCCTTTTGATGGCGCTTACCGGTCTTGGCATTCGCGAAACAATTTTATTCCCACTAGTAAAGCCGGAAGAGAATTAACCTGCGATGACGATCACGATTCGCCCAGCTCGTACCAGTGATGTAAAACAGATCCGGGCAATTATCGATACCTTCGCTGCGCCAGGAAAGATGTTAGAGAAAGAGACAGTCACACTCTTTGAGAGTGTTCAAGAATTTGTTGTTGCAGCAAATGGTGATGAGGTTGTTGGGTGCGGGGCGCTACATGTGCTCTGGGAAGATCTCGCTGAAGTCCGTACCGTTGCGGTCAAGGCAGATTTTCATCACCAAGGTATCGGACACAACATCCTTGATGCAGTGGTAGAGCGCGCAAAAACTTTAGGAGTTCAACGTATCTTCTGTCTAACATTTCAGACCGAGTTTTTTAGCAAACATGGTTTCGAAATTATTGAAGGTACTCCAGTTGAAGCTGATGTTTATCAAGAACTACTTCGCTCATATGATGCCGGTGTCGCCGAGTTCTTAGATCTTGAGAGTGTGAAGCCCAATACCTTGGGCAATACGCGGATGCTGCGATCTATTTAATTACCGGTAACTCACTTTTCGCAGGGGGATCCCTACTTTTTCCTTATTTCAAGGGGATCCCTACGCCTTGACTGGTCACCAATCGTAGCCACAGCGAATTCGAGCGCATATCCCTCGCCTATCTCACCTTCTGCTGGCAGAGTTCGCAAATGCATTACGAGCTAAGAGATTCGATGGTTAGCTCACTCGCTCATTCCAAATCTGGCTACGCCGAGGATCAGCTCTTCTACCTGCTTGATTTCCTTACCTTTAATCCAACGCCCGATGAAATATGTCGGGCCGTCGTTATGGATTTTCTCGCCCATCACAGCGTCGGCAAGGTCCGGTTGGCGCTTTTAGCCCCGGACGACTCGTTACATCATCTTGGTCAATATGGTTTCAAAACCTTCTATGCGGGAATGATCGAAACCACAGAACAGTGGCGTTCTGACAAACGCGAAAATTCAACAGTTAATCTCACTTTCGATGAAAACTTCATGGGTATCAATGCGAAGCGGGATCTCTTGCTCTGCGGGCTGCGCGAGAACGGTGTGACGAAAGGTTCGATGGTCATCGTCTTCAAGAATCCGATGGAAGATCTCACTGGATTAGTTCGTGAAATCACGATGATCTCTCGGCTCTTGAGTTTCTACTTACTACCACGATTTAGAGAAGTGACAACAACCCATGCATCAGAATTTAAATTAAGAGATGTCACTCGCGGCGATTTCACAGCACGGCAACTCCAGATCATGCAGGGCATGATCGATGAAAAGACCAACCACGAACTCGCGACAACCTTGGGATATAGCGTCTCGACCGTTCGCCATGAAACGATGCGTATCTTCCAGATCCTCGGTGTCTCTGATCGCGCTGAAGCTGCTCGCGCAGCGATCGAGCGCTCAATTATTTAAACTATTTAATCTATCCAATGGGCTCCTGCCCTTAGAACTCTTCGCGCGCTAGAGTTCAATCTATGAGCGAAGATATGCGCCCGCTTTCAGCCGGAGTGATACGTACCGATCTCCAGATGGCAGATGGCCGCACCATCCGGTATTACGACCAAGGTCATGTCACCCGCGATGCCATTGATAATCGCGCACTACAGCCTCGCCCACCAATCGCCGAACTCCGTCTTGATCAGCTGACGAATGAGTGGACGACAATCGCAGCGCACCGCCAAGGCCGCATCTTCTTACCGCCGAAAGAGCTCTGTCCGCTCTGTCCGACAAAACCTGCCAAACCTGGCCAAGTAGGTCAAGCAGGGCAAGAGCCTCTAGAAAGTGAAGTTGCCGATTGGTCCTACCAAGTTGTCGTCTTCGATAATCGTTCGCCATCGCTCTCTGATCCTGGTGATGACTTTGCGCTACCAAAGTGGAATGGACTCAAGACAAAGCTCGGCAAGGCGGCGGGTAAATGTGAAGTGATCTGCTTTACCGATCGCCACGAAACTTCTTTCCACCAACTTCCGGAAGAACAGATCCGCGTAGTCCTTGAAGCCTGGCGCGATCGCACCCGCGAACTCTCCCAAGAGAAACACATTGCTCACATCGCTCCCTTTGAAAACCGTGGCGAAGAAGTTGGCGTGACCTTGTCACATCCACATGGTCAGATCTATGCCTATCCATTCTTACCGCCGCGTACCGAGAAGATGTATCGCGCTGCTAAAAAATTCACCGAAAAAACCGGCAAGATCTTGCTCGATGAAATTGTGAAGCGCGAAATAAAAGATCAGATTCGCATCGTTGCTCAGAACGATCAATGGATCGCATACGTTCCTTATGCCGCACGCTTCCCCTTTGAAATCCACGTTGCACCGAGGAAATCTGTTGCAGATCTCGCCGAACTCAGTGATGAGCAGGCCGATGCTTACCCCGCGATCGCGAAGGAAGTTTTGCAGCGCCTCGATGGCGTCTTTGGAATCCAGATGGCCTATATCGCCGCGTGGCATCAAGCCCCGGTCCGAAAGGGTCGCGATCTCATGCGCCTGCATTGGCAGATCACCTCGGTCCGGCGCGCCCCAGGCAAGCTCAAATACCTGGCGGGTTCTGAATCAGCCTTTGGCGCCTTCATCATGGATATGAAGCCCGAGCAATCGGCGCAACAGCTTCGAGATGTCCGCCTGCCTAAGTGATCATCTCAGAGCTTTTCTGCACCCATCAATAATTGTCTTATTAGGAATCCAGGTGACTGGTGTACTCCGTGCTTGTGGATTCTTCGAGTGAGTTCATAGCGTCGAGAACGAACTTGAAGGGGTAATCCGTCTGACTGCCAGGAACCCAGTTTGGTCTTAGATCTGAGCGTAGATTCATCGTGAATACGCACCTCTTGGTGATGGTACGGATACCCACTTTTACTTACCCTGTTGCCTCAATAGGGCGCATTAGGGTATCTATGTCCAATTTACTGGACATAGATGTACCGCTTGCGTAGTATTTTTAGCACAACTTGACCACCTACCTAGGATTATCTACTATTTCTATGTCCAACGTACTGGACATAAATGCTCGAGGAAGGACGGTGGTTTCTATGGACCTACTTGATCGACCACTAGCTCTCTTCTACGACGGACCTCGCGCCAGGGTTCTTGACGTGCTCTTTTCTCACACGGGAGCCTTAAGTGGCAGGGCGATCGCACGCCAAGCCGATCTTTCCCCAACGACGGTGAATGGAGCCCTCGCTGAGCTCTTTCATGCTGGGGTGGTTTCTTGGCAAACAAAGGGCCGAGCCAACCTCTGGTACCTAAAAGATGATAATTCCGTGGTGGAGCAGATCCGCAAGTTTGCCAAAATCCAGGACGGGGCTGCCGGCAAGCTAGTGGCTGAAGCGTTAGGGTCTGAACCGGTCTCAGTCGTTCTCTTTGGCTCTGCGGCTAGGGGAGAGTCGGGCTCGAAATCCGACGTCGATATTCTCGTTATTGCAAGAGATCGCCAGCAGGGGCAAGAATTCCGCCGAAAGGCCCTAGCCGCTAGCTCTTCTTTGCGAAAAGTGGTCGGCAGGCAAGTTGAGATCACTGTGATCGAGCGCGATTCGATCACTAAAAATGAGATCAGTAGGTTTATCGATAACGTACTCTTAGATGGGCGCACTCTGCGCGGAAAGAAACTCGCTGAACTGGTGGGCTAGGTGGCAAGAAAACAGGAATCCAATGAGCTTATGGTTCCCCTGGCGTTGCTTCAACTCAAACAGATGCTTGATGGTGCGACAAGTGAGCTTGCTCTAGGACGAGCGCACTCAGCTGGAACTTTGGCGATTTCTGGAGCTGTGCGTGCGAGTGATCTGATCTGTGATGCAAAGCTAGGGTCTCACTCCGTATCGGCGAGTCATTCGAAAGCCGAAAATTTGCTCGGAGAAATATCTGGATATGAGCACTTTGTGGAGGATTTTAGTCTTTGCCGTGTTCGCAAGAGTGAGTTCAATTATCACGCATCTGGTCTAACCATAGAAGATGCTCGCGAAGTCTTAGATTGCGCAAACCACCTAGCAGCGGAAGCTGTGCGCCTGGTTTTCATTGCGGGGTGGATTCCACATCACGATTCCGCTCAGGAATATCAGTTCTCCACCACTCACACCTAAAGTCCTCGGTAGATTTGCGTTCACACACCGTGATCCATCTGAAGTTCTTTTAGCTCTTTAAAAGTTCAGTTAATAGTCCAGGGAAGTAAAACTTCCTGCCGTACTTTGATTCCCCATACGGTTTTAAGATATTCAGGTCGAGACATTTAGAAATTAGTTTATTTGTTCCGGCATAGCCAATTTGTATCCCAGCTGATGCTTGATTCACAGTGAAAATTGGTTTTTGAATTCCAAAATCTATAAGTAGGCTGGCCGAATTACTTCGCGCACCAGAATTTGTGACAACTTCTTTGAGCTCAGCAGATATTTTCAAAAGTGATTGAATCCGGAACGTGGCTTGAGTCGCACTTGCTTCGAGCGCCTGAGCGATAAATGAGATGTATTCGTCCCACGCGCCGTTGGTACTTACTCGGTACAGCAATCCGGTGTATTCACTTCTGCGTTGTTCGATCCAGGTTGAAATAGCCACCGGTTCAATCAAGGTACCCGTTTCCATCAATTGTGATAGCAAAATAAAACGTCCGATTCGTCCGTTTCCATCTTCAAAGGGGTGCAACGTTTCAAACATGTAGTGAGTTGCCGCAACAACGATTATTGGATCGAGTCCACTTCGAGTATGGCGGTTTTCCCAGCTGACAAATTCTTCTAGTTTTGAAAGTAATTGATCTCCTGGGGGCACCGGAATAAAACGTGCGCTCTGGAGTAACCCAGACCTTGCTCCTAGATAGACAAGTTCGTTTCGCCACTGACCATGATTCTTTATTCCATCGAGTCCATAAAACAAGATTTGGTGAAGCTCACGTAAGAATTGGAGTGAGAGCAGCCGGCTTTGATGCAGTTGTGCAAAGCCAAAGGTGGCCATCTGTGAATAGTTATAAACCTCTCGCAAATCTCGATCGTCGAGAATTTCTTTCTCATCGGCTTCAATTACTTTTACAAGTTGGGTATGCGTGCCTTCGATCGCCGACGTAGCATGCGCTTCTTGGTTGATTACTTGATTTCGAAAAATTGATGCACGCGGTAAGTGAGTGAGCGATTGATTAAAGGCCGCCATCTTTGCCGCAGCAGCAGAACAGGCCCGATATGTGCTCGACGACAAATCCTCGAATGATTCAGGAAGCGCGCTTGGTAGAAATGCCACATGAGTGAATTCCCCCAAAAGCCCCTGCTGGCCTTGGATTGGGATTAAAGCCCCCATCTGTGGGGCAATAAAATCTTCCTTTCTCATAGCTAGAGCATATATGAATTGATCCATAACATCATTTGTGGATCATTTGAAGCGAGAATCTCCTCTGAATTGATCCACCCAACCCTTTCTCAGGAAATACCTGTAGAAAACCCCTATCTGGGGGCAACATTTGGGCAACTTCCGTGTCTTTACTAGTAGAGGGATAGACGTATCCATCTGCACCACAACTCGAGTCTAAAAAGGCGGATATTCGTGGCACTTCGTAAGAAGCAGGCACCTTCTCAGGAGGCAACATCAACTCCTGCTCTAGGAACCCCTGTCTCTGAGTGGTCCATCGCCGATCTCTCCGCTCTCTACGCCGAACAACGCTCATCGCTCACCTCCCAAGCTCGCCGGATCCTTCGATCTGACTCCGATGCTTCAGAGATCGTCCAAGAAGCCTTCCTCAAGTTCATCTTGGCCGCCCCAGAGCTCGATAGCCGCGATCGTGCGCTCGCTTACCTCCGCACCACCGTCAACCACCTCTGCCTCAACCTGATCCGCGCCACCGGCGCACGCCCAAAGTTGGTCGCAATCGATGCTGAAACCTCGGTCGAACGGATCAACGAGATCGCCGCCTCAAACCACATTCCCTTTGACGAGAACCTCGCCGCCGCTGAAGATGCCTCAATTATCCGCGAAGCGCTCTCTCGCCTCTCACCCGACCAGCGCACCGCGCTCGTTATGTGGGAGATGGATGGCCGCACCACCGAAGAGATCGCCGCCGAGCTCGGAACAACCCCAGCGAATGTCCGCCACGTCGTCCAGCGCGCCCGCCAATCATTCCTCCGCGTACTCACCGAATGGGTTATCGATCAAGAGAGCGGCGCCACCGCGCTCGATGCTCTCTCATCCTCGTATAAGAAGGCTGCCGAAGTTGCGAAGAAATCTTCCAAGGTCGCGCTCTCACTCGTTCTCCTCCTCGCCGCCTTTGTCGGCTTCAACGCATTCGGCAACGGCAAGAGCGTCGTAACGACCACCGCGCCAAACCAGGCCCAAGAGGCCCCTGCCGCAACCGCCGTCGCCCCAACAACAGCCGCCACGGAGAACACCCCATCCCAAGTCGCCTCAGCCGCCGCACCAGCACCCTCCGCCACTGCGCTCCAGAAGCTCCAGAAGAAGGCCGATACCTTCGTCCGCCAGATCGATGCGAAGCTCGCCCCACTTAACTTTTATGGCCTCGATTCTGCCGGCCTACCAACTGGCTTCACCGTCACCGATCTTCAGGGCCACTCCGGCAAGATCATCGTCGGAAAGCCCAACCCGATCCTGACCGATGATGGCACGCTCTTAAGCGCCCCGGCCATGACCTATGACGCTGGCGCGGTCGCCATCTTGCTCAGCCAGAGCATCGCCGTGACCGGCAATGGCACCACCTATACCGTTACCCCGTCCGTCTCCTTCAATGGCGCCTGGGTACCACTCAAAGTTTCAGCGACGAATACCAGTATCACGCGCCTGCCCGAGGGTAATTACCTCGTGACCAGCGTTATGTACATCGATTCAATCGCTGATGCGGGTATCCTTATCCCTGTAAGCCGAGGCATGGATGTAAATTCTGCTCCGACTTCTGTGACCACCCGCTTGATACTGAACCCTGGCAAGAGTCAAATCTTGGCCCAGGCGATTCAGCTCGCAACGAAGGGATCGAAGTAAATGTCGATCCGAAGCCAGGTTTCCCGCGCAATCCGGATATTGCGAGGGGATAGAGATGTGTCAGCACGTGCGTCACATCTCGCGATCAGAAAGAACCGACTCATGATCAATGAGTTGGCGTTTTTTGGTACAGCCGAGATGGAG
>JBBAMQ010000011.1:0-6649 GCA_040402395.1 Candidatus Nanopelagicaceae bacterium
CGCAGAAAATGTGGCTTTTCTACTGTAAACAACTCCATAGAGGTCCCGCTTGGCAATGCCCGAGCAATTGTCACCGATCTTCAATCTATTGGAGTTCAGGTTTGGGAACGATTTAATCCAGCTCCAGAGGAGATAATTTGGTACTACAAAAAAAACTTTGACGTGCTTTAAGAAGAGGGCGTGACGCCATCACTTCTTAACCCACTTGAATCTGCAATTAAGCTCATGGAACGCCACAAAGACGATTTCGTACACATTATCGAATGTTTTGCCTGATTGACCTCAAGTAAAAAAGCCCCTCAGATTTCTTCTTGGGACTTTTTGATCTGCCGACGACGCTTCAGAGTAACGCCCTGCACCGGTCTTCTTAATTCACATTTGTTAAAAGGTCGCAAGCCTCCAGCGGTTGTAGGTAGTTACGCAGAGTGATAAAAGCAAAATGGCCCCACGCGACAAACCGTGAGGCCACTTAGTGTGCGTACCGCTGGCGGGATTTGAACCCACGACCTTTTTCTTAGTCATAGAAATGCTCTATCCGCTGAGCTACAGCGGTACGGAAGACTAAACTTAATTCAGCAGGGAGAAATGAGATCCTAGGAAAATCACGATGGTGTACAACTTTTCGACTCCAACAAAAGTGGATAACTCGTGTTACTCTTTAGTTGCTTAGTCATAGAAGTGCTCATTAACTGTGAGTCGTAGATAAAACCCCTCAAAGCAATTTGTGGGGTTTCTCTTTGTGGCGCTCAACTATCCCTTCACGGCATCATCACCAAGAAAAGCTAACCCCTAATCCGCAGATACCTATTCCGGTCCATCGGCTCACCCGCAGCTAGTTCGCTGGCATGATCATTCTGCTTGCGGCGCTGCCAATGATTTGCTGACAAGGCACGCGATAGCCCGGCCAGCTTGATTGGGTTATCAAGATCTTCCGTTGACGATGCGAGATCAATCGGACTGTCGTGATCAAAGACTGCTGTTGCGATCACGAGCTCATCGCCATCTTGAAGGATTTCAACAACTCGACCCTGTTGAGGCCAATCGATGAGTGAAGCGGTAAGAACATGCCAGAAGCCATTCTGACCTTCTGTGCCGATATAACGGACTCGATTATCGTGATCGTGGCCAGCAAACCAGGCGATGATAGAAGTGTGTTTGAGAAGCTCTGCTTCTAATTCTTCGTGGGCTACTCGGCGGTCGGCACCCTCGGGGGCGTAATCATTGAAAAGGGTCTGAAGCGGGTGATGCGAAAAGAGAATGCATCTCTTTCCATCAGCCTCGCTCAGGATCTTCTTGAGCCAGATGAATTGCGATTCATCAAGTGAACCCTGCCATCCACCATTGATATTGACGGTATCAAGTGAGATCAACCGGAAGTTATCAATATCGCGATACCAATGCTTTGTGCCATGGAGTTGATTCTCTTGGGTGAGGCCGTGACCATCATGGCCCGCTTCGGCACACGAGAGATGCAGCTTCGCCCAATCAGATGGGTCATTAAAGCGGCGACGTGGATCGGCTTGTTGGGTGATGAAGGTGCCACCGTCGGGACTGGCATAGCGCGCCGGGCCGACCATATTCCAACCACCGAAGACCTTGGTCATATCAATGTCAGGAGATAACTCCTTAAGGCGTTGATCACCGGTCGCAATAGCAAGAAGTGTCTCATCGTGCGGGACGGTACCTTGCAAAAGTGCATCATGGTTGCCATGTGTTGCAAACCAGCGATGAACCAGGCCGCTCGCCTTAAATGATTGACGAACTGCATCGGTAAGGCCACGGACTTCAGGGAAGCCATAGAGTGAACGTGGGAAATCATCTTCGCAGCCATCAGGTGTGCCCTCTGGGTTCCAATACGAACGATCGTACTTCACTGGGTCACGTGAAGCGACGCCTTCCCAAAGATTTATATCACCGCTATCGGGATGGATGACGCCACCCTCCATCAAGGTGAAGTACCAATCAAGTTCATTCGCTTGAGCATTATCTGTCACATCACCGGTTGCGAGTACAAAATCAACGGGGCGATCAGAGTGAAAACCAGTACTGATCGCATTCACGGTGCGGACCATCGCTTCTAAGGTCTGGGTAGTAAGCATCTCTTGGGCGCGATAGGCACCAACAAATGGCACCACTGCAGACATTGGGTTATGGGGATCGGCGAAGCGATCTACCAATTCGATGCGTGCCGGAGATTGTGCATCACAGATATGAAGATCTGAAATATGTACGAAGGTCAAAAGTGGCTTGGCTGCTGGGCTTGGTGGCGTACCGATTAACGTTTCGCCAGCGTCCACTACAAGGTCGACCCAACCAAGATCATTTGCTGGACCGCGTTTGATGCGCTGCTCGCGTGAATCAGACACGTTCGGCCATTACTTCATCACTAGAAATTTTGAAGGCGATCTTGTCACCAATCTCGAGCTTTCGAACATCGCGGCTGGCGATGTTGAGGTGGATCAGTGGCGCACCTTCGACTGCGATTCCAACTTTTGTAGTCGGGCCAAGGAAAGATTTGAGGGCGACGATTCCGCGCGTTGCTTCGGTATCACTCTCACTTGCAATTTCAAGTAACTCTGGACGAATGATGACATGCACTTGTGATCCTTCATCAAACGATCCAGCGTTATCAGAGATGTTTACCTTTTGATTGAGCACCTTCGCTTTACCCTTAGCGGTGATCTGTGCCGGGATACGATTTGCTTGACCAACGAAGGAGGCAACAAAGGGCGTTGCTGGTGAGTTATAGAGAGCGATCGGAGTATCGATCTGTTCTAGTTTGCCGTGGCTCATTACACCAACGCGATCTGAGATCGCCATCGCCTCTTCTTGATCATGGGTGACAAAGAGCGTTGTGATACCGAGTTCGATTTGGATGCGACGAATCTCCTCCCGGATTTGGCCACGAACCTGCGCATCGAGAGCAGAGAGTGGTTCATCGAGCAGTAAGACGCGGGGTTCGATCGCAAGGGCGCGAGCCAGAGCGACGCGTTGCTGCTGCCCACCAGAGAGTTGATGCGGATAAGACTTCTCTTTCGGACCGAGGTCAACGAGATCGAGCATCTCGCGAACCCGCTTCTGACGCTGCTCTGACGCTATCTTGCGAGCCCGAAGGCCGTACTCAATATTTTCGGCGACGGTGAGATTGGGAAAGAGTGAGTAGGACTGAAAGACCATACCCATATCGCGCTGACTCGCCGGGGTCTCGTTATAGCGGACGCCATTGACTCGAAGCTCACCGGTGGTAGTTATCTCTAAGCCAGCGACAATACGAAGCGCAGTGGTCTTACCGCAGCCCGATGGTCCAAGCAACGCGACAAGTTCGCCTGGTTTAACCGTCAGATCAAGGCCATCTAAGGCTTTAACTGGACCAAAATGGCGACTTACGCCATCGAGTTCGAGAGTGCTACTGACACGATCGCTCTTCCTCATGCTTCCACCTCTACGCGTTTTGATCTCTTCTTTGCAAAGAGAGCGATTGCTGCTAACAAAACAATTGCGCTGACAAAACTAAAGACAGAGATCGCAATTGCACCCAGAATATTCTGTTGAGCTGCAACAACAGTCCACGTCGGAAAGGTCTCCCAATGCAAGAGCGAGGTAATTGTGTACTCGCCGATCGACAGGGCAAATGTCAAAAAGAGTGCGCCAGTTATTCCGCTGCGAATTGCTGGCACGATGACTCGAATGATTGTACGACTCCATGATGCTCCTAAACTTCTCGATGCTTCGACTAGGGTTTTTAGGGCGACCGTCTGAAGGGAAGTATCAAGTGCGCGATAGGTATAAGGAAGTGCGATGATGACAAAGAAGAAGACGAGTTCATATTCACTGTTCTGTAACATCTTTGGCATCGCAACTTGGGCGCCGATTGCCAGTGAGACCACCGGGATAATAAGTGGCAAGATGCAGAGAAAATCTATGAGCGACTTATAACGCTGGCCCTTGAGGTTGAGATAGACCATGGTCGGGACCATCAGCAAGAGGTTCAAGAGACCCGCGAGTACCGCCAACTTGAGCGAGGTGAAGAGGCTCGGATAGAAACCATCTTGGTGAATTAGCCACTGATAGTTCACCCACGAATGACCCTTACCGCCGTTGCCCTTAAAGCTATAGACGCTTGCGCCATAGAGCGGCACGAGGAAGATAAAGAAGGCAAGAAAAGAGGAGAGGGTGATGAGTGGCCACTTGAGCGAGAACTTTTTCATACGCTCCGCCATTTCGCAGCGGCTCGTTGCGCCCAGATATATCCCGCCATCACGATCGTCGCCACAAAGATCATCCCGACAGCAAGAGCATCACCAAGATTTGCCTGATCCGAAATAACGTTGCCATCGACCAGTGTTCCGATGATGATAGGAACCAATGGGACGGTACCAACGGTAAGTGCGCGTGCTGTTGCGTAGGCCGAGAATCCACCAGCAAAGAGTAAGAAGAAGGCGCCAATAAATGATGGGGTCAGAATTGGAACTGCAACGCGTCGCCAATATGTAAGGTGGGATGCACCGAGATTGGTGCTCGCCTCTTCCCACTCTTTGCGAAGGCCAGCGATGGCGGGCTTGAAGACTAAGACCATCAACGGGATTTGGAAGAATGAGTAGACCAAGACGACGCCAGTGAACGAGAAGATTGTGAAGTGGCCGGCGTAGATATCCCAGCCAAGGCTCTTAAGTACCTTTGTCACGACTCCTTCGACGCCAAAAGCTGCGATAAACATAAAGGCGAGTGGCACGCCGCCAGAGTTAGCAAAAACAGCCGAGATTGAATCAATAACAGCGCCAAACTTGCCGTGGGCATATTTCACGATGACATAGGCGAAGAGTGCCCCGAAAATCGAGCCGATGATCGCGGTCATGAGTGAGAGTTTGAGTGAGACGACGAAGGCGTGAAAATAAGGACCGTGATGAAGAATTGGCGTGTAATTTGCCAGCGTCCATTCATTCTTATTGCCATGAAGGCTACGGATTGTTACGGCGATAACTGGCCAGATGAGAAAAAAGCCGGTGAATGCAAGGAATGGGAGTAGTGGCAGCACGCCGGTCCCTCGGCCGCTCGGGCGAACCCGAGAATGTGCTACCTCTACTCCCAATGTATTTGCTTACTTAGAAACTAAATCCGCAGATTTAGTTCGTTGCAATCGCTGGCCACTGTGCCTTAAGGATCGCTTTCGCTGCATCCTGCTCGGCTGGTGTTGGTGTAACGATCTTTGCGCCTGCTGGGATTTCATAACCAGCTGGTGCTGTTGCATTAGTCTTCTTGGCAACCATCGCATCGTATTCAATCGGAAGTGCGCCGCCTGAGATCCAGACATTCTGTCCACCGTTGATTGCTGCAAAGATCTTCGAGCCTGACATGCCTTTGGTTGAGCCGAGATCTACTGAACCCTTGCCCTTGTTCTCTGAGAAGAGGAACTCTGTCCAGAGACGAGCTGCTGCTGGGTGTGGAGCGTTGAAAGGAATCGCCATGACGTACGGGGTTCCCTTGATGACTGCATCTGATGGAATGACGTACTTAACTGTCTTTCCAGCCTTTGCAGCTGTTGTTACAGCTCCTGGACCGTTGAATGACCATGAGAACGAGACCTTGTAAGCACCTGCGACAAAGTTCTGACCGTTGGCCAAAGCTGTCACAAAGTTACCGGATGTCTTCATTGACTTGAAGTAATCGATACCAGTTTGAACATTGCCTGTTGTGCCACCATTTGCAAGGTTTGCAGCAAAGACAGACATCAACGCTTCTTGGGCGCCTGATGGATCTCCACCGATAGCAACCATATTCTTAAAGGCTGGATCCTTAAGGTCATTAAATGACTTTGGAGCCTTTGGAATTGAGGTGTCGTATGAAAGCGCAATTACTCCTGCATAGTCACCAAACCAACGACCTGAAGCTTCCTTGTACGCAGGTGTGATGTCGTTCCAGTTCACAACCTTGTACGGAGCAAAGAGGTTAGCGTTATCAATGCCGTAAGTGATACCGACGTCAACTGCATCAGGAATCTTTGATGCTGGGGCTGTCTTTACAGTCTGAATTTCATAGGCAGATGATCCATCTGGATTGTCATCTGAAATCTTGATGCCGAAGGCCTTGGAGAAAAGATCCATTGCTTCGCCATAATTTGCCCAGTCACGAGGAAGGGTGGTGACGTTGAGCTTTCCCTCTTTTTGAGCTGCCTTGACGAGGGCATCCATGCCACCGCAAGACTTGAGATCTGTGCACTTTGAATAGTCAATCGCAGCAGCGTTTGAAGCTGATGTTGTTGCAACCATTGTCGCTGCAGCCATGGTGGCCACAATTACTCCGGTAATAAGACGCTTACGCATATATCCCCCTTAAGGATCTAGTGGAGGGAGTTAATTGCGTTGAGTTAGCGGGCAGATGCCATACAGGGGTAGAACTGATGAAGGGAAAATTAACAAATGGTGAGCAGGTCGACCGCGCCTTTGAGGACATCGGTGGCACCAGCGTTGAAAAGCTGTTCTGAATTGTGAGAACCGGTCGAGACTCCAGCAACGATCTGCGCGCCCGCCGTCACTCCAGCTTTCATATCCGATTCAGTATCACCAATCACCGCCACATCATCGGCACTTATGTCGGTCGCAAATCTCTTGTTGTAGAGATCGATGCAGCGAAAAATCATATCTGGGGCTGG
>JBBAMQ010000011.1:6749-18197 GCA_040402395.1 Candidatus Nanopelagicaceae bacterium
CTACCGTTTCTTCTGCGATTGCTGGTGAGAGAGTATTTCCGCGGCCGCCTGCGCCCGTAACAAGGTGGGCTCCGGGTGCGATCTCGCGGCGAAGATAGATATCGTCATTGGTGGATTGGCTATATACGCCATCCCAACGTCGTTCGATACGTGGCACTTCCCGACCGAAGATATTTTTCATAACGCCGAGAAGATGATCGTAAGGTGCTTCGTGCAACTCATGTGTAAATGGCTCGGCATATTCGTGGGTATCACCGATCGTCATCGAACCATCGCGACGCTGAACAAGCAGGAGCTGCATTTTATAGTGTGCAGCGATCTCGCTCTGGCTGCCAAGTCGATCCAGTGAAAGTTCCTTAAATGCTGGGTAGTAACGCAACGAATCGGCATCGGCGAGTGAGTGGCCGAGCGTCGCGCCAAGTAGTCCAGTTGCAGCCATCTGTAGCCGCACCTTACGAAGTGGTGCCTGATCTAAATAGTCAGCGATAAAACCATGGTGAGCGGCACCGGCACACACTGCGAGGTAATCCCCCGAATATTTGCGGCCGCCAATATCAGTGACATGGTTACCCGTTTCGTCATGGTAAAAATCTACCGCTTCGAATTCTGGTACCCAACTGTAATTTGGAAAGGTGGCGAGGTAATCGCGTAATCCACCGAGGACCAGATCTGGTTCGACGGCAGCATCGGTCGTGCATTGCAGCGCACCGCGGTAATTTCCTCGAAGTTCTGGCTCGAGCGCCATCGTTTGATTGCGATCTAAGACTTTAAAGCCCCTGCGATCTGCATCCGGCATCGCTGCTGCCTCTTGCAAAACCGTGTATTCGGCATCATTTTGAGCAATAGTGAGCGATCCGTTGGCGCGAAAGCCGACCTGCGCTTGACTGCCAATGTGAGACCAGAGCTCTCGGGCACGGATGGCAAGATCTAGCTCTGCCCCAGCTGCTCGGCCACTCACCCAGATCAGCCCAAAGTTTCGAACTGAAGCAGATTGTGGCTTCGCATCACGTTCCAACTGGATGACCTCAAAGCCCTTTTCTACCGCCAAGAGCGCATGCATCGAACCGATGATTCCACCACCGACAACGAGAACGCGTTTCATGTCGCTATCTCACCATACTTAGTGGCGGAGAAAAATTCACTCACGTGAAGAGCGTGTGAATTCTTAACCGTTAAAGGCGCGCATCTCTTCGCGAAGTGAATCAAGTCCCATTGGCCCGATCTTCAATGCGTAGTTGTGATAAGCACGGATATCGAAACGATCGCCGAGGCGTTCCTTCGTCTCCTCACGGATTTCCATCCAGATACGTTCTCCAACTTTGTAGGAGATCGCCTGTCCTGGCCATGATAGGTAGCGTTCGATTTCAGATTGAGCAAAGGCTGGTTCAATCAGCGCCCGTTCGACCATCAAGTTATACGCAGATTCTGCGTTCCAAGGCTTTCCATCAAAATCATCAAGCCCTAGGTGCATTCCGATATCAACAACAATTCGTGCTGCGCGCAACGCTTGACCCGACAAGTAACCAAGTTCGAGCGCTGGATCATCAAAAGCGCCAAGTTCATCCATGAAACGTTCGGCGTATAACGCCCAACCTTCGCCATATCCCGAAATCCACGCACCAGTGCGTTGGAATCTCGTCAGGCGATCCTTCTCAATAATTGCGGTTGCGCATTGAAGATGATGGCCCGGCACCGCTTCGTGGTACCACGTTGATGCGATATGCCAGAAGTTGAAGGTCTCGTTGCCGAGCGTTGGGTACCACGTGGTTCCTGGTCGCTTCAAATCCTCTGAAGGTGGCATGTAATAAGGGGCAGCGGCCGATCCCTCGGGCGCTAGTCGCGCATCACAGAAGCGAACCCGATCATCGATATCAAAGTAGATGCCATCAACTTTCTTAATCGCCGCTTCGGTAAATTCTTTAAGCTGAATCAGAAGGTTTTCTGCGCCATGAATCTTCAGGTGATCACTTGATTCACAGAAAGCGGCAACTTCAGCAAGCGTCTTGCACTGCGGCGCAATCTTCGCGGCAGCACGCCACATCCGATCATTAATCGCCTGTAGATCTTTCTTGCCCCATTCATATGTTGCATGGAGATCTAATTCAGCACCTGTGAAATATCGTGCCCATGGCGCATAACGTTTTTCACCAACGCCATCTGCTTCTGCCGATCGTGGTGCATGGATCTCTATCAACCAAGTCGCCATCTCTGCACATGCGGCTTCAGCAGATTTTGCAGCGTCGGCGACATCAGGATTATTTGGCGCAATATCGGTCGCAAGTTTTGAATATGCGCCATCGGCGTGGGTTTGTAACTGAGCCGCAACGGCGAGAACTTGACGACGCGCAGTGCGGTGACCTTCCGCTTGAACTTCTTCGAGACAATCCCGCCACGATGACAGTGCGCCAGGAATTGCGGCCAGGCGTTTGCCAGCATTGGCAATCTGCTCTGGTGTCTCATAAGTCATGATAGAAAAAATCTGTCGAATGCCCGCAACTGGAGAGGCGATCTGTCCAAAGGCAACATAGGCCTCACGCGAATCATGAAGCTGTAACCGAGCTTCGATTCGTTCGATTAATACCGCTTGCGCAATCCGATCAATCTCATCGATTGGTTGTAAAGCCTTGGCGCGATGTAAGACATCACGTGCATAGGCGGCCGCCCGATTAGCGTGCGAGAGTGAGAAATCATCGAGTTGATCCTCAAAGCCTGGGATTCCGAGCTGGGTGCAATCCATCGGACTGAAGGCTGCGCCCTTCTCTACATATTCATCCGAGAGCGCGAAGATCTGTGAGCGGTGCGTGGAGTTTGTCATGGCTATTTCTACCACCTAACTCAGGCGCTAGTCAGTACAGTTTGGCCACTATGACGACGCGCAACTGGGCCACAAATATCACCTTCCAAGATGCTCAGACCAGCCATCCACAATCGATCGCACAACTCCAAGATTTAGTGAGTACGGGTGAAAAGGTTCGGGCCCGTGGGTCGGCGCATTGTTTTAATACAATTGCCGATACCAAAAATGTAGCTGTAATTTTGGATCAGATGCCGGATCTTATGGAAATAAATACCGCTGGCAAAAGCGTTCGTGTTTGCGCCGGCGTGAAGTATGCCCAGCTCGCCGAGTTCCTGTCAGAGAAGGGCTGGGCGTTACATAATTTAGCGTCGCTCCCTCATATTTCAATAGCCGGTGCAGTGAGTACCGGCACTCATGGCTCTGGAATTAAAAATGGCGCTCTGCATACTGCGGTCAGATCAGTTGAACTCATCGGAGCAGATGGCTCGCTTAGAAAATTTACCCGCGGAGTCGATAGTGAATTCTATACTTCTGTTGTTGCACTGGGACTAACCGGGATCTCAACCTCATTCGAACTAGATATCGAGCCGAGCTTTGAGATTATGCAAACCGTCTATGGCGACCTACCACGTACAACTTTCCAGGAAAATCTGATCGAAATACTTTCAGGTGCCTATAGCGTCAGTTACTTGACCACATGGGGTAATAACAAAGCCGGTGATCTCTGGTTTAAATCAAAGAGCCAACCACCTGCTGAATTTTTTGGAGCGCTGGCACGTACGGAAAAGGCTCATCCAATTTTTGGGGTCGACCCAACTGCATGTACCGAACAATTTGGTGTAGCTGGCCCGTGGCACCTGCGCCTGCCGCACTTTCGCATCGATGCAAATCCCAGCGCCGGTAACGAACTTCAGAGTGAGTTCTTCGTTGCCTCCGAAAACGCGCCCGCTGCCTTTGCAATCCTTGAAGAAACCTCGCCCTCCTTCCGACATAAGCTCTTGGTTACTGAGGTTCGCGCCATCGCAGCCGATGAACACTGGTTGAGCCCGGCTTATCAACGTGAGACCGTGGCCTTTCATTTCACGTGGGAGAACGATCCAGAGGTCCTCGCCCTGGTGGCGCTGATCGAGTCTGCGCTCCAACCCTTCGCGATTCGTCCGCATTTTGGCAAGGTGTTCAATCTCGGTGGCGATCACCTAGCCTCTGTCCTTCCGCGATTTGGTGAATTTAGAGAGCATGTCTTACGCCTTGACCCACACGGCAAATTTCAGAACGACTTTACCTCGGCCTTGTTATCCTTCTGAGGTGCTTTCAGCAACTCTGACCTTTATCTTCTTCACCCTTATTGGGTTAGAGCTTCGGGCTGGGTTGCAAAACCTAAAATCGGTACTTCTTCCTGCAGCTTCTGCTCTGGCAGGAATGATCGTCCCTGCGCTGATATTTATTCTGATTCACCACGGCTCAAACGCTTGGGCGGTAGCGATGCCGACTGATGTTGCACTGGCGATCGGCGCTCTGAGTATTTTGGGCAAGCGGGTCAACCCAGCGGTAAGGCTATTTCTTCTTACCCTCGCAATCGCTGATGATTTCTTCTCACTCGTTGTTATTGGGATCTTCTTTCATTCACACCTCGACCTTGCCAGTGCCTCTTACACCCTAGGCGCGGCTGCAATTGGATTCGCGCTTCCAATGCGCGCGCTCTTAATCAAGGTGCTAGCACCGATCGCGACTTTTCTGATCATTCCTATTTATCTCTGGATCAACCTGCTATCAAAGCTCGATTTTTCACTCGCCTTCGGCAAACTATCGATCGCCTTGGTTCTAGCTCGGGTCTTGGGAAAGGTGCTCGGTATTTCGCTCGCCGCATGGTGCTTAACAAAATATACAAAACTCCAACTTCCATCGGGCTTAAAGCTTGGCGAGATCGTTGGGGTCGGACTACTCGCCGGAATGGGCCTCACGGTATCGGTCGTAATTGCCGAGATCACGCTTTCAAGCGCAAACGAATTAGCACAAGTGCGCGTCGGGTTATTTATTGCGGCGTTGATCTCAGGGCTATCGGGGGTCTCATGGTTGAAATATGGAGCCCCCCGTCAGGATTGAACTGACGACCTTCCGCTTACAAGGCGGATGCTCTACCACTGAGCTAGGGAGGCGCACTGGCTAGATCTACGGAGTAGGCGATCAAGCAAGAAACATAATTATGGCACGTGCCATTGCTAGCGCGAAATCGTGGTTATAGTCGGGCAATGCGCCTAGGAGTCCTCGATGTTGGATCGAATACCGTCCATCTCCAGGTCGTCGATACCCACCCGGGGGCTCGTCCCAATCCAACATATAATTACAAAGAAGAGCTGCGCCTCACTGAGTACCTCGAGCGAGGGAACACAATCTCGCAAGCTGGAATTGATGCACTCCGCGGTGCAGTGACTCGAGCGCTCGAACATGCAAAATCAGTAAAAGTTGAAGAGTTCTTACCCTTCGCGACATCTGCAATCCGAGATTCGGCAAATGGCATTTCAATTCTCGCCGCCCTCAATAAAGAATTAGAAATTGATCTTCAAGTATTAACGGGTGAGGAAGAAGCGAAGTTAACTTTTCTTGCCGCTCGCCGTTGGTTTGGTTGGTCTAGTGGTCGATTACTCGTTATTGATATTGGTGGTGGCTCACTCGAGATTGCAGTCGGTACTGACGAAGCGCCAGAAGTTGCTGTCTCACTCCCACTTGGTGCTGCGCGATTAACCAAAAACTACTTAATCGGAGATCCCTACACAACAAAGTCAATCAATGTGCTGCGCGAACATATTGAAGAACAACTTGATTCAATCTTGCCAGCGCTTGTTCATCACCAAGAAACTGATCGCGCCATTGCTACCTCTAAAACGTTGCGCACACTTGCACGACTATGTGGTGATTGGTTTGATGGCAATGGTAAAAATATCAAGATTGACGCTATTCGCAAGATCTGCAATCGCTTGAGTGAGATGCCACTCGAGGATCGGCGAAAACTCCCCGGTGTCTCGGCAAATAGGGCCCAGCAGATTGTCGCTGGCGCTTATGTCACTGAGTCGGTTATGCGCAATCTAGATTTGCGCGAGCTAGAGATTTGTCCGTGGGCGCTCCGTGAAGGTGTTGTACTCAAGTGGATGGACTGGACTGAAAAATAGTCTAAAGCGTTGGCCGAACCGGCGCTTCTAGCCGGTCGATCTGAAGTACTTCCTTCTTATCATGATGCACAATCCAGGATTCACCCGGTTCTAATTTGTTTGATGGATAATCGAAATCAATTTTTTTAGTGAGCTTTGCCATCATTCGTGGTAGCACTGGATTATGGCTGCAGAGAAGAATTGCTTCATTCTCTTTCAGTAAATCTTTAGCATAGTCAATCGCCTTATCCTTATTTTTGTGCCAGGTATATTCACTAATTTTGTTGGTAATGATCATTCGAATCGAAAGCGTCTTCGCCATCTGTTCGACCGTATCGTGGCAACGCACCGCGTCCGAGGTGTGAATCTGTGTCAGACCATAAACTTGATAGAGCGAGTGCATGCGTCTCGCCTGTTGTTGACCAAGTTGCTCCAGCGGACGATCTTCATCTTCGCTCTGCCACTCTTCGCGAGCTAACGCCTTTGCATGACGAAGCATTATTAACGGATACGAATCAAAGGGAACGTTGAGAAACTTCTCGATGATCTCGCGATCTGAATCGCGTGTGACCTTCTCGATCGCCGCTTCGATCGAGTACCAAGCAAGTTCATCAACTTCATCATTGGGGTGAAACTCTGTTGAGCCCTCTGCTAACCGAGCCGCCCAGTATGAGACCTGCTTTAAACCATCGGTGACGAAATATTCAATATCCCCGATATATGGTCCGAAGGCAACTTTCAGGTTGGTCTCTTCGATTACCTCGCGAAAAGCACATGCGATCAGCGCCTCGGCTGGATCCTGCTTACCTTTAGGCAGTGACCAATCGTCATAACGAGGGCGATGCACGAGCGCAATTTCCACCTGTTTTTCGACTCTGCGCCATACAACTGCGCCGGCGGCGATAATGGTCTGGTTCATCCTCTAGCCCGATACCAATCGATTGAGGCCTGATGGAAATCGGTGAGGCGTTCGCCATTCACAGTCTGAGTTGCTCGTTGCCAAGAACCAGTCTCCGTCATATGCCAGCTCGATGTCCGAGGCGATAGGTAGCCATCGATTGCGCGCAGTAAGTGGCGCTTGTGATCAGTTTGAATGATCTTTACAAGAGATTCAACGCGACGGCGAAGATTACGATCCATGAGATCTGCAGAGCCGATCCAGATTTCATCTTCACCAGCATTGACGAAATGAAAGATACGAGAATGCTCTAAGAAGCGGCCCAAGATAGAGACCACGTGAATATTCTCTGAAAGCCCTGGGACACCAGCGCGAATTGCACAGATACCGCGGACAATTAATTCAATTTTTACGCCAGCTTTACTCGCTCGATATAGCGCTTCGATAAATTCTTCGTCTAGCACAGAATTTAATTTGAGACGGATACCTGAAGCTTTGCCATCTTTATGATTTTCAATTTCGCGATCAACGCGCTCGAGTAGTCCAGATGCCATCGTTCGAGGTGCAACCAGAATTCTCTCAAAGGAGGTTTGAGGAGCAAAACCCGATAGCTGGTTAAAGAGTTTGTTGACATCATCACCCAAGATTGGATCTGCAGAGAGTAGACCATAATCCTCGTAAAGTCGGGCGGTCTTTGGATTGTAATTGCCAGTGCCCATATGGACGTAACGGCGAATTCCATTCGGTTCTTGACGAACCACAAGTGATAACTTTGCGTGAGTTTTAAATCCAACGAGGCCATAGACGACGTGAACACCAGCATCTTCTAACTTACGAGCCCAACGGACATTTGCCTGTTCATCGAATCTGGCACGGATTTCAATGACCGCTAAGACTTGCTTACCTGCCTCGGCAGCTTCAATGAGAGCAGCCATAATCGGTGAATCACCCGATGTGCGATACAGGGTCTGCTTTATTGCAAGTACATGAGGGTCCCGCGCGGCACTCTCTAGGAATCGAACAACCGCTGAAGTAAAGGATTCATAAGGGTGGTGGACCAGTATCTCCTGCTTGCGGATAGCCGCGAAAAATTCATCATAATCTTCTGGGTCAATCTCTCGAATTGGAGGTGGCACTTGATTCTGGAAGCCCGGGAATTTCAACTCAGGCATATCAATATCTGCGATCAGGTTCAACCCGGTGAGATCAAGCGGCTCAGGCACTCTCGCAATGTCTTGAGGTTTGATATCGAGTTCATCCATAAGGGTATTGAGTAACTCTGCATCAATATTTGGATCAACTTCTAGACGAACCGGTGGGCCAAATTTACGGCGTAGGAGTTCCTGCTCTAACGTTGCAAGGAGATCATCTGATTCTTCTTCTTCAAGCGCGAGATCAGCGTTACGAGTCAATCTAAAGGTGTACGAACTTTTTATCTCCATCCCGGGAAAGAGCTCGTGCAGATTTGCGATAATAACTTGTTCTAATGGAATCATCCGGCGCGGATCATTTTTTTCGATCGGAATAAATCTGGGCAGATTTGATGGAACTTTTACACGAGCAAAGAGTTCATCATCTGAATCTGGTAGCCCCACAACAACAGCCAAATTGAGGGAAAGCCCCGAAATATATGGGAAGGGATGCGATGGATCCACAGCGAGCGGTGTGAGTACCGGAAAAATCTTCGCCTGGAAGATCTCGTTGACATAATCCTTTTCACTCTGCGATAACTCTGGCCACTTCACAAGTGAAATGCCATGTTTTAGCAGCGCCGGCAGAACTGATTCATGAAAACATCGAGATTGGCGGTCATTGAGCTCTTGGCTCTTTTGAAAAAGTTCGGTCATCAATTGTCGCGGGTTATATCCAGCGGTATTGGTTTTCGTGATACCGGCGTCGAGTTTGCGTTTGAGTGAAGCAACGCGAATCATGTAGAAGTCATCTAAATTAGAAGAGAAGATTGCTAGAAATCGACAACGTTCCAGCAGTGGCGTCGCAGTATCTTCAGCCAATTCAAGTACTCGCTGATTGAAGGCGAGCCACGAGAGCTCGCGGTCAACGAGGCGCTCGCGCGGATTCTCCGCAATCGAATGGGACATAGGGGTAGTTTCTACTATTTAGATGAATAACAGGTAATCACGGGGGAAACTACATAGAGAATCCTTACTTTGCGCGGGCCGCGGCAATCCAATGCATCACGATCGCGGTCGCAACCGAGGCATTGAGCGATTCAACCTCAGAATTCATGGGGATCGAAACGACCAGATCGCACTTCTCGCGTGCTAACCGTGAGAGACCCTTGCCCTCTGAGCCAACGATCACATAGACCGACTCTTCGGCCAATGAAAAATTAGGAAGGTTCTCATCACCATCAGCCGCTAGACCAACCACAAAGAAGCCAGCCTTCTTTGCATCGTCAATGGATCGAACCAGATTGGTTACTTGTGAAATGGGCATGCGAGCTGCTGCGCCTGCAGATGCCTTCCAGGCAGATCCGGTCATCGATGCATTGCGACGTTCTGGAATAACGACACCATCTGCGCCAAAGGCGGCGGCACTTCGCACGATCGCACCCAAATTATGTGGATCGGTCACGCCATCCATACCAATAATCAGACCTGCTTTATCGGACTCCATAGCGTTCACCAACATCTGTTCAAAGTCGGTATAGCTAAATGGTTTGATAACGAGAGCAATTCCTTGGTGAGTAGTAGTACCAGTAACGCCATCAAGTGTTCCGCGCGGAACTTCCTTGATCGGTAAATTTTGATTCTTCGCTAAGCGAAGTGATTCGGCGATCTTCTCATCGACTTCGGTGCGTTCAGCGATCAGTAATTCCTTCGCCGGGATCTTGGCACGAAGTGCTTCAACAACTGAGTTCTTGCCAGCAACGGCATCACCCGACGGCTTTGTCTCCCGACGAGACTCGGGGCGACGGCCCTCATCTCTGCGAACAGCTCGTGCTGGTGCAGTTGCCGCCTCGCGGCGCTTGCGTCCTGGACGTGTCATTGAATACTCCAACGTGTTCCTTGTGCGGTGTCTTCAATGAGAATTCCCAAGTGAAGGATCTGGTCGCGGATAGCATCTGCCGCCGCAAAATCTTTACGAGCGCGGGCAGCGTTTCGCTGATCCAATGCAAGTTGAACGAGACCATCAAGCGCTTCTGTCTTATTTGATTGAGCCGCAGCGAAAGCCTCATCTGATGGATCACAACCGAGAATCGCAAGTGCTCCTCGAATTTCGGCAGCGTAAACTTTGACTCCACCCTTATCTGACGCCGCAATCGCAATATTTCCGAGGCGAAGCGCCTCAGAGATCGAAGCGAGCGCAGCCGGGACCGCTAGATCATCATTCATCGCCGCGGCAAATTGGGCTGAATACTTTTTCTCAATCGGTACAGTTGCCATTTCAGCTGCGCGAATTAAGAAGGCTTCAATCCTACGAAAGTTCACCGAAGACTCGGTGAGGGATTCAAAAGAGAACTCGAGCATTGATCGGTAATGAGCTGATCCTAAATACCAGCGCAGTTCTATGCCACGAACACCTGTTGCAAGGATCTCGTGAATGCGTAGCGAATTACCGAGTGACTTCGACATCTTCTCACCCGATGTAGTGACCCACGCGTTATGCATCCAACGACGAGCAAAGCCATAGCCAGCAGCTTCTGATTGTGCGATTTCATTTTCGTGATGGGGAAAGATGAGATCAAGTCCACCACCGTGGATATCAAAGCTCTCGCCCAAATAGGCATGCGCCATCGCCGAACACTCCAGATGCCAACCAGGACGCCCTGGACCCCACGGAGTTGGCCACGATGGATCTCCCGGCTTTGCTGATTTCCATAACGCAAAGTCACGCGGATCTCGCTTGAAGGTGAGATCGGCATCCTCGGCTGGTTGTAGATCATCGAGTTTTTGATTAGATAAGGTGAGATAACGCTTGAGCTTTCGAACCTCGAGATAGACATCACCGTTACCTGGTGCATAAGCGCTGTCGTTATCAACGAGCGCCTGCATGAGTTCGATCATCTGGGTTACGTGGCCAGTAGCACGAGGCTCATAGGTTGGCGGCAGAACATTGAGTGATGAGTAGGCAAATGTGAAGGCGCGTTCATACTTCATCGCAACTGCCCACCATGGCGCCTTATCGTGGACCGCAGTGTGCAAGATCTTGTCGTCGATATCGGTCACGTTGCGAATAAAGGTTACGTCATACCCGGTCGCGATCATCCAGCGACGCAAAATATCGAAGTTAACTCCGCTGCGGATGTGGCCGATATGGGGTGGGGCCTGGACCGTTGCGCCACATAAATAGATTCCAACTTTGCCTGGTGTGATCGGCGTAAAGCGATTAATTGCACGAGTAGCTGTATCGTAAAGATGCAGCTCGTTAATCATTAGAGAACTCTAACGGCTAGTTGCGGGCGATCAGCGCAGTCGCGATCGCAGCGAGACCCTTGCCCTCGCCAGTAAAACCAAGGCCATCCGTTGTGGTGGCCGAAACCGATATCACCGCGCCGCCCAGCGCAGCAGAGAGCGCATCGATCGCCGCTTGGCGACGTGGGCCGATCTTGGGGTGATTACCAACGATTTGTACTGAAACATTGG
>JBBAMQ010000011.1:18297-37073 GCA_040402395.1 Candidatus Nanopelagicaceae bacterium
GCATCCGTACCGATACCCACACGGAAATCACGATCAGTCTCACCAAGTAGGTAACGGTTAGCGCGTTGTAGATCCTCTGGCGTTGTAATCTTCAGCGCTCGCTCTTCACCAAGAATAACCTTTACTGGGATATCGAGTTCTTCTACTAAAACAGCATCATCGGTGGCAGTAGATTTTGATTTATGCGCGGTGACAAGGGTTTCATAGGTAAAGCCCTGAGGGGTCTGAATAATCCGAAGCTTTGATCGGTTAGGACTCTTCGTGACGAATCCATCAACGTTGACGCGCTTTATTGTGTCGGCAACTTTCAAACCTGGAATAACCGCAACTTCACCAGCTTGTAACTCTTTAATAATCCGGCGTGCCAAATCGGTAGATGCCAGCGCACGAGCTGCATCATGAACAAGAACAAATGTAGTATTTTTTGCCACGCGCCCGAGACTGATCTTTACCGATTCAGTACGAGTCGCCCCGCCAGTGATAACAATGACTTCACTCCCGAGTAGGTCTTGAACGTGTTCTTCAAATCCAGCAGGAACTGCAACGATGATCTGATCTGCAATCGCACTCATTCGATCAACTGCATGTTCAATAAGGGTGCAGCCACCAAGCTGGACGAGCGCCTTTGGAATATTTCCACCGAGGCGTTCACCTAAACCGCCAGCCGGGATAATAACTGTAATGCTCATAAGTACTGCGTCTTACTCGCTACAGATTAGGAAGCGAGGACCTCATCGAGGATGACGCCGGCCTTCTCTTCATCGGTGCGCTCGGCAAGTGCCAACTCTGAGATCAAAATCTGCTTTGCCTTAGCTAACATCCGCTTCTCGCCAGCCGAGAGTCCACGATCAAGGTCGCGGCGGTAGAGGTCGCGAACAACTTCGGCAACTTTAATGACATCGCCAGAAGCGAGCTTCTCGACATTGGCCTTGTAACGACGTGACCAATTTGTTGGCTCTTCAGTGTATGGCTGACGTAAAACGCTAAAGACGCGATCAAGCCCGGCGGAGTCAACGACATCACGCACACCCACTAAATCAATATTTTCCGATGGAACTCGGACGGTGAGATCCCCTTGGGCTATCTTTAAAACTAGATAGACCTTCTCTTCACCTTTGATCGTACGAGTTTCAATCGCTTCGATTAGGGCTGCTCCATGATGGGGATAAACAACGGTTTCACCGACTTTAAATGACATCGAGATTTACGCCTTTCGATAGGGCCCAATAATAGCAGGTAAGATTTATTCTATGAAACGCAGCCACTATGCCCAATTCACCGTAGGAATTGCCTCACTTTTTCTCTTGACAAGTTGCGGTGGCAGTGGACTGGACGCCCCAACACGGAATATCAAGCAGGTGACCGATGGCATCGAAAAAGATTCGGGATCAATAATCGCCCGCAATGTACTTCTCGTTGCACAACCTGATGGCTCGGCTGTACTCGTTGGAACTTTCATTAATGAAGGTGACGCGCCTGATGTGATTAACTCAATGAGTATTAATGGAGTAGCGCTAACGTTCGCGAAGCCTAAATACGAGCTTCTGAAAAATAAGCCAATAATCTTCTCAGGGGATACTGCAAATGCTCACGCGGTTATCTCCGGTCTCAATGCACCATTAGGGACGCGAGTAAAAATGAGCATTACTTATGGCACTGCACCCGGAATTACAGTGGATCTACTCGTGCGTGCCAAAGATGCGATTTACGCCAACGTTGGCTGATAGATCTTTATTCTTATTATTCTTCAAACTTATAACCGAGCCCACGCACGGTCTGAATAAAGATGGGATTAGCAGGATCGGCTTCGATCTTTGCGCGCAGCCGTTTAATATGAACATCGAGCGTCTTGGTATCACCGAAGTAATCACTACCCCACACGCGATCTATCAACTGCGAACGGGTCATCACTCGACCAGAATTTCGAATTAAGAATTCAAGAAGTTCAAACTCTTTAAGTGGCAGCTGAACCTGTGCACCGTTTACATTAACAATGTGACGTTCGATATCCATACGGACCGGACCGACCGAAAGAATTCCATTGGCAGCGATATCGGCAAAATCTTCACCTTGGCGGCGCAAGACTGCACGAATTCTAGCAACGAGTTCGCGCGTCGAGTATGGCTTAGTCACGTAATCATCAGCACCGAGTTCGAGCCCTACAACCTTATCGACCTCGGAATCTTTTGCGGTGAGCATAATGACTGGAACATTGGAACGCTGACGAATCTGGCGACATACCTCTGTACCGGATAAACCTGGCAGCATCAGATCAAGAAGAATGAGATCAGCCCCGTGACGATCAAACTCTGCGATCGCACCATCGCCGGTATCGGCGACCCGCACATCAAATCCCTCGCGTCCGAGCAGGTACGAGAGGGCATCAGAGAATGATGCTTCATCTTCGACTACGAGGATCTTCGTCATTGCTTGGCCTCCACGGCTGTAAGTGTTGATGGGGGAACTGTATGAGCAAGTGGGAATCGCATTGTGAAGGTACTGCCCGCACCTTCAACCGACCAGACAGAAACGTCGCCACCATGATTTGTGGCTACATGCTTGACGATCGAAAGTCCAAGTCCAGTACCACCGGTAGCGCGTGAGCGAGCAGCATCCACACGATAGAAACGTTCAAAAATTCGCTCTAGCGCGCTCTCCGGAATTCCGATGCCTTGATCAGAGACCGAGACCTCAGTGGTACCTTCGTCAACAACGCGAAGTGCCACCGCAACGCGAGTCCCGGCCGGGCTGTAATTAATTGCATTTTCGATCAGATTATGAACCGCCATAATTATTTGCTCACGACTACCGGCGATCTCTACCTTCTCTGGCAGGCTCACCGTAATTGAAATGTTTTTTGATTCTGCCGATAACGCGGTCTCATCTACCGCCTCTTTTATGGCAATAACCAAATCAACTATTTCACCACTCTTTAGCGGATCGCCATCCTGCAACCGAGAGAGATCTATAATCTCTTGCACTAGTCCAGTGAGTCGCTGTGACTCAGTCTGCATACGATGAGCAAAACGCGTGATCGCTACGGGATCATCCGATGCACCCAAGACCGCCTCGAAAAGAATTGAGAGCGCGCCGATCGGTGTCTTAAGTTCATGTGAAATATTTGCAACAAAGTCACGGCGGATTGCATCGAGGCGCCGCATCTCTGAATCATCGAAGATCAAGATTGCAATAATGCCATCATCACCAATCGGCGTCACGCGCACTAACAAGTCATGCGTGCCCTCACCAAAAGGTCCGCGCGGCAACTCCATCGTTGCTTCTTGTTGTTTACCTGAACGCCTCACCGCCCGCACCAGCGTGAGCAAGGAATTATTGATGACAAAGTGATCCCGAACGAGCTTATATGGGGCTATCCCTTGAGTTGAGTAAATAATTGCATCCGATGATCCCAGGAGCATCGATTCAGCATCGATGGATCGCAGCAGATCTGTGAGTGATGCCGGCAGTACGTTGCTGGGTACTACCCCACTCTCTTCGGGGGCTGCTCGCCTTACTCGATTAAGCCACGCCATGGGGATATCGTAGGAGTTTTATCGCAGCCACCATCGCTAGAAGGTCCAGATAAGGGGTCAAACTCCAGATATTTACCCCTTATTCAGCGATCGTTCACAGATGAGTCGACATCAGAAGTGCTCGACAGTTAGCCTTCCCCTATGCGCAATCATTTTCATGATGAGCTCGAAGCGACAAATCAGACCTTGCTCCGTATGTCTGGGCTGGTGAAGGTCTCGTTAGCAGAGGCGACTACCGCTCTACTCACCGCCGACCTCAAATTGGCCGAAAAAGTTATTGCTGATGGTGTTCTGGTCGATCAACTCAATCACGATCTGGATATCGGAACCCTTAATTTGATCGCACGCCAGCAGCCTGTCGCATCAGATCTTCGGAACTTACTCTCTTCCCTCCGCATCTCAGCCGATCTAGAGCGAATGGGTGGCCTCTCACTCCACATCGCTAAAATTGCTCGAATGCGTTTCCCAGTATCCGCAGTTCCCGAACTCCTAACGAGTACCGTAGTCGAGATGGACCGCGAGGCGGCATCAATGGGCGAAAAGCTCGCCACCGTTTTACAGTACCGAGATATCTCTCGCGCCCTCGAATTAGATAAAGATGATGATGTGATGGATGACCTTCATCGCCAACTCATTAGCCTTCTAATCAGTGACGATTGGTCCTACGGAATTGAACCTGCTATCGACATGACCTTAATTGGCCGTTACTACGAACGTTACAGCGATCACGCCGTATCAATCGCAAACCGGGTCTACTTCACCGTCACTGGCGAGTACGAACAGCCTAAGTAGGCTGAACTTATTTTTTACCCTGGTTGGCAACGGCCTCAATTGCAGCAGTAGCTGCTAACGGATCTAAATACTCCCCACCAGGTTTGATTGGCGTGAAGTCACTCGTTAATTCATAGAGCAATGGGATGCCTGTTGGAATATTTACACCCGCAATTGCTTCATCACTGATCCCATCCAGATGCTTTACCAATGCGCGCAGTGAATTCCCATGTGCCGTAACCAGTACCGTCTTAGAAGTGCGAAGATCTGGCTTAATATCAGATTCCCAGTACGGAAGCATGCGAGTAATAACATCTTTAAGGCATTCAGTTGCAGGAAGGTCTCGACCCAAATCCGCGTAACGGGGATCGCCGGATTGAGAATATTTATCGCCGGCATCAATCGGTGGTGGTGGAACATCGAAGGATCTGCGCCATAACTGGAATTGTTCATCACCATATTGAGCCAACGTCTCGCTCTTATCTTTACCTTGTAGCGCGCCATAATGACGTTCGTTAAGGCGCCACGAACGTCGAACTGGGATCCACGAGCGATCACAGGCATCGAGTGCGAATTGCGAGGTATGAATTGCACGTCGCAAAAGCGAGGTGTGAAGGACGTTCGGCAAGATATTGCGCTCGGCTAAGAGCTGACCACCACGTTTTGCTTCGGCCTCACCCTTTGCCGACAGTCGAACATCAACCCACCCGGTAAAGAGATTGAGGGCATTCCACTCAGATTCACCGTGGCGCAAAAGAATTAAGTTCATGGTTTCGATAGACATAGCGGAAGGATAACTTAAATTAAATGTTCGAAGGCCGCTAAGTTCGCAAGGGATTCACCGCGCGAGAGCCGCCAAGCCCACTCTCGCCGAATTGCACTTGAAAAACCAAGCTCTAAGAGGAGATTAAAGGAGGAATCTGAGTACTGCAGGACTGCGCCAAGAATACGGTCAATCTCTTTCTCGCTCACACTCACTAATGGCAAATGCCCAACCAGGTAAATGTCGCCCAGCGCATTGATCGCAAATGCAACCGAATACATCGAGGCATTTTTAGTAAGTAAGAATGAGTAAACCGCTTCATTATTTTCATCAGGTTTGCGGATCACAAAGGCGTTGATTGTCAGTGAGTGTTCGCCGATAACAAGGGAGCAATGAGTCTGCAGTTTCTTCTCACCCGGCAGGGTTATCAAAAACGTCCGCGCATCAACGCGATCTGCATCCAAATCATGAGATGCGATGAACTCTTCAATCAGAGCGGCAGAATCAACCATTACTCATTAACCGCAAAGAGGCTCTTTGGCCGAGGTTGGTCAATTGCCCAGTCGTAAACATCGAGGGTATGGCGAGCGGTTGCGCCCCAACCAAATTTCGCAGCATGAGAGGTCGCACCTATCGATAATCCGATCAACCGAGCAGGGTCTGAAAGTAGGCGCAAGATGACAGCGGACCACGCCTTTGGGTCATGGCCATCGACGAGTGAGCCCGAAATTCCATCCGAGACTGCGGTACGCAGGCCACCAACCGCCGTTGCAATGACTGGGGTACCGCACGCTTGCGCTTCAAGCGCGACCAATCCAAAACTTTCAGAGTACGAAGGTACGGCAACCAGATCAGATGCGCGGTACCAGTTGGGGAGATCTTCGCGGGCGATCGGTGGCATGAAGTGAATGACATCATCAACCCCAAGAAACTTTGCCAGCGCTTTCAGTCGTTCTGGCTCGTGTGAACCAGCACCTGAGGCACCACCAATAATAACAAGTGCCAACTTCGCACGAAGGAATGGTGAGTGTGAAAGTAGTTCGGCCACTGCTCGCACTAAAACTTCAGGTCCCTTATGCGGCTGGATGCGACCAACAAAGGTGATCATCTTCGCATCAGGAGCAATATCCAATTCCTTGCGGGCTGCTGCTTTTCCGTGACCAGTAGTGAATCGTCCGAGATCAACTCCAGGTGTTACGACGAAAACATTATCCGGGCAGGCGTCATACAGGGAGACAAGTGATGCAGCTTCGGCATCGGTATTTGCGATCAACGCAGTCGATGCACTCACAACTTGGGTCTCACCGATAATACGAGTATGCGGTTCAGATATTTCGCCATCAGCGAGCGCCAGGTTCTTCACCTTTGCCATCGTATGCATCGTATGCACCAATGGGATCCCCGTGCGTTCTGAGATCATCCAACCCAATTGTCCTGAAATCCAATAATGTGAATGAAGTACATCGTAATAATCAGATGGAAAGCGCGAAATTGTATGCATCATCGAAGAAGTAAGAGCGCAGAGTTGTGATGGAAGTTCTTCCTTCGAGATTCCCTCATAAGGACCGGCTTCTAAATGTTTGACCGTCACGCCATCTGCAATTGAAACATCGTGCAGTCCAGAGCGCGTTGCGCGAGTGAAGATATCAATCTCAACGCCGGCTCTTGCCATTTGAATTGCCGCCTCGACGACATAAATATTCATGCCCCCAGCATCACCAGTGCCGGCTTGTTCAAGCGGGCTGGTGTGGAGCATCAGCGTTGCGACGCGGGCTTCTCTCTTCATGATGGCTCTTATTCTAGAACTGCTCTGATCTCCCCGACCACTTTTCCGCCTCCGAGTACATCTACACGCTCATCTGGCACATCGACTCCCCAGCCACGGAGCACAGCAGTGACCACTGGCCCACTTGCTCGATATGAACCATCGGCAAATTTCACAGCACACGAACGACCATCAGCCATTGAAAATACATTGACGCCTTCTGCGCCATCCTTCATAAAGAAGCCAGGAATCACTGACATTAACCGTGAGTGCAGCCGTCCCTTGCCACCGGTCATCTCTGGAAATGCGCGACAAGCAGCCATCACTTCTTGGTGAACCGGATCGGTAGAACGAGTGAAATTATGAACTGCCCGAGCCAATCCAAGAGTAGAGACAGCAAAGAGTGGTGCACCGCAACCATCGGCCGCGACATGTTGCAGTGGTTCACTCGTTAGCTCGGTGATCTCTGCTGCGATCGCTTGTTGGAGTGGATGTGATGGATCGGTATAACTTTCATGATCCCACCCCGCAATCACCGAGGCAGCGATCATTCCCGAATGTTTACCCGAACAATTCATCGCTAGTTGTGTTGCAGGCTTATCGCCCCACACCAACCGCTCTCGCTCATCGAGTGGGAAACCAGTCGCACAGCGAAGCGCGCTCTCATCAAGACCAACAGATGCCAAGATAGAGAGAATTGTTTCAAAGTGTTCGGCCGAACCACTATGTGAAGAACAGACAACAGCTAATTGTTTTGGAGTGAGTTTTACTCCGGCACGAACCATGCTTGACGCTTGAAAAACTTTTACCGATGACCTGGGAAAGATTGGCAAGTCAACCGAACCCCTGGTACGTAAGATGCTGCCATCGCTACCGATTTCAACAAGATGGCCGGTATGGATAGATTCAACAACACCATTACGAACTAGTTCGGCGAGTAGTTCACCAGAATTATTCATCGCTTTGACGCTCCAATGATGACCAGATATGTGCCTGAAGCTCTTCGCCACCGGTCGCCATATCGTAAGCAAAAAACAAGTGGCCCTCGACCAAGCCATAGAGACGTTGACCGGCGGTGACAGTTTTAGCGGTCGGTGTTGAGTAGCCCCGATCAAGTACAAGTTGAATCTTTGCTGGCTCGTTTTGATGACCCAGCCAACCTTCAGAGATGCCAGTGCTGTGAGCCAGAACTACCTCAATCACTTTATTTGGCCGCGGACGCCAGTACCCGACTTCAGATGCTGCTGGTCGAATAATCTCGTCGTTATCGTCGATCAGCCAGCTCCGTGAGTAATAATTTAAAAAGTTGCGACCGTCATGGTTAAAAGAGACCTCTTGCGCAAATTGGAAACTCTCAGTGCCCGGATACTCTGCTTTGCCTTTGCCACGCCAGGTACCGACCAGCCACGCCAACGGGTAGAGATCGGCATGAAGATTTTCTGGAATGGTGAAGACCATTATTCTGAGCTCTTTTCTGGCCGAAAGTTGCGGATCATGCCACGAACGCCCCAGACCACGAGTGTTATACCGAAGAGAGCTGCGGCTGCGATTAAGAGCACACTCGTTACTGTGACCACGTCGGTAGCATATCTAAGATCAGAGCCGATTAAGATCGGAGCATGCGCAAGAAGTTGGTAGTAAAGGTCCTCACCGGGATGAATGATCCAGAACGTACCGCACAGGCCTTTACCGTTGCGGCGACCGCACTCGCTTCTGGGATCGAAATCTCATTATGGCTCACCGGTGATGCCTCTGATTTTGCTCTCCCGGGCAAGGCCGAAGAATTTTCTCTCCCCCATGCAGCACCACTGCAGGATCTGCTCGCTGCGATTATCGCTGGTGGAACCGTGACGCTTTGTACCCAATGTGCCGAACGCCGTGGGATTATTGCAGATCAGATAATCCCAAAGATTCAGATTCGTGGCGCCGCATCATTTGTTGAAGAGATAATGGCCGATGGCGTTCAGGTATTGGTGTATTGAGCGCCACAAAACTATTCGGCGGGAACGATAACTTCTTGCGTCGCCGGCACACCATCGACGATAAGTACCTCGGTCACCGGAGTTCTTCTACGAACCACGGCGAGTGCAATCGGTCCTAATTCATAATGGCGGGCAACGGTCCCGATATATCCAACTTCTTTTTCGCCCATAAAGATCTTTGCTCCAGTTGCGGGGTAATGCACCATCGATCCATCTAAATGCAGCAAGACCAGGCGACGCGGTGGGTGGCCAAGATTAAAGACTTTTGCAACGGTCTCTTGTCCAGGATAACAACCCTTCTTCATATGTACCGCACCCGATAAAAATCCAAGTTCGTTCGGGATCGATTTGTAATCACTCTCAAAGAGAATACGTGCGCGATGAGCAGCGACGCGTTCTGCTTCTAACGCCCATGTACCGACTTGTGAATGCACTGCAGCAAATGCCTGCAAAATATCCTGAAGCTCGCTCCGCGGAACAATTGCATAAGGACCACCGATGCCATCGTGGGGACCAGGAGCTCGGACAACGGCATAGGTATCACTCACCGACTTTGGTTCAACGCGAAGCATGAAGACCATCCGTTGCAAGAAGGTAAGGAGTGGCTCCTCCTTCTCTTTTTCGGTGTGTAGCCAGAGGGTTTCACCATCATCTACCGCAAAAAATTGCTGGGTGATATGGCCTTGAGCATCAAGCATTAATGATTCGACCCACGATCCCGGTTGTAATGTGGCAAACTCTTGTGTCGCTAAATCATTCATCCAGGTCAAGCGATCAACACCGGTCACCGTTAATACTGCTCGATGAGATAAATCAGCAAAGCCTTTGCCTGCGGCAAGGGCACGCTGTTCGTGGTTTGGTTCTCCAAAATGCCAGATCGCCCCGTTATCGGGACCGCCCTCTACAAAAACTGCTGACATGATCGGTTTACTCCTTACGGTTTTACAAAGCAGGATTCGCAGCGACCAGCAATCGCCAGGTGAGCAAGATCGGTATGGAAGCCATAATCATTGAGAAGCGACTCAGTAAGAAGTGAGGTCTCTTCGATCGGGACTTCGATCAAGAGTCCACAACTCTCGCAGTTCAGATGGGCATGTAGTTTTTCGACCGCTGCGTGATAACGCAGACCGCCATGGCCCAGATGTGAATGCTGTACTAGTCCAACATTTTCTAACGTTTCAAGGTTGCGGTAAACCGTAGAGAGATTGATCCCGGCATGCGTTAACCGGACCTGCTCGGCAATCTCTTCTGGGGTGGCATGATCGAGGTCACGGACCGCCTGAAGTACGAGTTCGCGCTGTGGCGTTAACCGCAGACCCTTCTGATGGAGCTCATGCTTTTCGACCATTACCCAAGTCTAACTGCATTACCCCAGGCCGCCTTGGGCAGGTACGATTCCACTTCTTATGGCACGCATACTGCTCCTGACAAATACGCTCGGCGCCAGCGCTGAAGTGTTGCCAAGTCTTGGACTCCTGCAACATCAGGTACGCATACTCCCAGCCGAAGCCTCGATGCTGATTGATATTCCCGATGTCGACGCGATCTTTCTCGATTGTCATAAAGATATCGCAGCTGCAAAATCACTCGCTCGCTTGATCACATCGACCGGGATCAATTGTCCCTTGATCGCGATCGCGACCGAAGGCGGCCTATCTGCCATCAACGCCGATTGGGGCGTCGATGATGTCGTTCTCGATACCGCGGGCCCGGCCGAAGTCGATGCACGAATTCGTATCTCTATTGGCCGCACACAAGCAACGCTTATGGCAACAGATCCATCAGCACGCGAAATTCGTACCGGTGATGTTGTCATCGATGAGAACTCTTATACCGCCAAGATCAAAGGTCGCTCACTTGATCTCACCTTTAAAGAGTTCGAACTACTCAAGCATTTAGCGCAGCACCCAGGTCGCGTCTTCACCCGCGCCCAGTTATTACAAGAGATTTGGGGCTATGACTATTTCGGTGGTACTCGTACCGTCGATGTCCATATCCGTCGGTTGCGTTCAAAGCTTGGGCCAGAGTTCGAATCAATTATCGGCACCGTCCGTAACGTTGGGTACCGCTTTAATATGCCAGGTAAAGATTCCTTGATCTCAGAACGCGTGTAATTCATTTTATGCGCACGATATTAAAGCTTGGCCAAGTAATCGGTGATATTCAATTAAGTGAAATCCCCTTTGAAATCCACACCTTCACACCTGGTCTCGATAATGGCGAATGGCTCGCGCTCAATAATCAGATCTTTACCCATCACCCGGATCAGGGTGGTTGGGTTATGGAAGATCTCACCAATCGGATCGCTGAAACTTGGTTCGATCCGCAGGGTTTCTTCATCGCTAAAAATGCTGGCGTGATGATTGGTTTCTGTTGGACAAAGATTCACAATGATCTCACTCGACAGGGTGCGGTCGGTGAAATTTACGTATTAGGCGTGAGTAAGGCCCACGCTACAAGGGGTCTTGGCAAATCACTGACCTTACTTGGGCTTCAGTATTTTAAAGATCTCAACATCAAAGAGGCGATGCTCTATGTCGATGCCGACAATGTTGCAGCGCTCAAGGTCTATAAGGATCTCGGTTTTAATTAACCTCAGTGAGATCGGCACACATCGCGCGGAATGCTGCGGTGTGAGAATCAATATCGGCAGCGGTCGTCTCCGGAGATACGAGCGCCATATTATGAAATGGCGTAATTAAGAAGCCATCGTTGAGCATGCGGAGATGGATATATTGCTCGAGCTCAAAATCACCAGCATCGGCCGCCTCTCTCCCGGTACGAGGTGCGCCTGGCTTAAATAAATATTCTCCGCGTGCACCTAACCGTGAACAGTGCCATGGGAGTTCGTAATCCTTGATCGCCTGCTCTACTCCATCACACCAACGATCACCAAGTGGCACCATTCGAGAGAATGCCTCCTCAGTTAAGACCTGAGTCAGAGTCGCGTACATCGCAGCCAGTGATAGCGCATTACCAGCGAGTGTGCCTCCGATACCGCCGGTATCAATAATCTCGCGGCTCGTCCGCTCTTTAATCGCATCTGCAACATCATCAGTCATTCCGAAAGTTCCGGTAGGTAGCCCTCCTGCGATCGCCTTGCCAATTGTCAAAATATCTGGCGTGAGTCCAAGTGCGGCCGTCATACCACCGGCAGAGACCGAGATTGTATGTGTCTCGTCAATAATCCATATGACGCCATACTTCTTTGCCAGCTTACCAACTGCCTGTAAGTAGCCATCTTCCGGGAGCACGATGCCAATATTGGTCATCGCTGGTTCCATCAAAATAGATGCGACATCTCCATGTGCAAGCGCAGCTTCCATCGCTGCAATATTATTGAACTCAACAACTCGAGTCGTCACATCAAGATCAACCGGCGCGCCAATATTTCCTGGTCGCGTCACTGTTGCCCCGGCTGCATCAAGGGTTCCAAAACTTTCGTCGACAGATCCGTGGTAACAGAAATCAATAACAACGGTCTTCTGTTTGCCCGTTATTAGGCGCGAATAGCGAATGGCAGAGCGGTTGGCATCAGTCGCCGAGGTTGTGAATTGCCACTTTGGCAGGCCAAATCGGCGAGCTAACTCTTGTGAGACAAGCACTGCATCTTCCGTTGGGAGCATCGCAGTAATGCCGCGATCCATCTGAGCCTTGATGGCAGCGACAGTTGCTTGCGGAGAATGCCCAGTCATTGATCCAGTATCACCGAGACAGAGATCTAAATATTTTATTCCATCAACATCGGTGAAGTGTGCCCCGCGCGCAGTATCTACAAATACAGGATAGGCACCGGGCCACTTCGACATCCATGACATCGGTACGCCGTTGGTCATTACCGATTGGGCCTGCCGGAAGAGTTCGCCACTCTTTGGATGAAGCGCTAGAAATCGAGCTTCTTCAACTACCATCAACTTTTTCAGATGGGCGCGATCTACATCTGCCAATTAAAAGTCCTCGGAGAAGGTGAAGAGCGCCTCAATATAATGATCGCCAACTAGCCCCAAATTGGCGGCATCAGGCGGCGCAGTCTGTGGTTCGACAGCGATACCTTCCGGATCTTCGGTGTAAACAACCCAATATGGCGCATCGGACTCGATTGCGAGTCGCGCAGCACCGGGCCAAATAATTGTTGGGGTGCCTCGGACCCCAGTAAAGCAATCATCCCAAGGGCCTTCTGGTGCCGGTATTAATTCACCAGTCGGCATACCCTCTTCGTTGCGCACAAACATTTGCGCCGCCGTGAATTCAAGTTCGGCTTCGCCACCGCGTTCTAATTCGCGTGGGAACCACGGATGGAAGCCAAGCCAAGCCGGCAGGGTGCAGCCATTCGCTTCATACTCCAACGTCCAACGCACAGCGTCATCAAGAATTTCGATTCGTTGTTCGAGAAATGCACCTTCATATGGGGCTGGTAGTGCGAAGCGCGCGGCACCTGTTCCGGTCTCTTCCCACGATCCAGTAAATCCAAAGCCATGTATTGCATGTGGCGGTGCCCAGATTGTTGGAAGCGTGATCTCTTGATCAGCTTCGTCATACAAGATTCCATCTGTAATTCGGCCAGCCCACGGACCCATCGCATACCAACCCCACGAAAGTGGTGTGCCGCGAAAGGGCAATGCGAATTGGAGATCGCGCCATTGCAGCGATGCGATCCGCGCACCTTGATCAAGGTCGATCGCTACTGAGATTTCAGATCCATCGATATGTTGCATTTAATTACTCAATTCAGCGAGGTAGGGCGGTTGTGCTCCGGCGCGAGTGGCGGTGATTGCAGCAGCCGCAGCTGCGCGGGTAAGGACATCTTTGAGGACCTCACCGATCAGCCCAGCGACCCCGTATTTCACAATACCCTCAACCAAAACCGCACCAACGGTATCCCCCGCACCAACGGTATCGGCGACAACAACTTTAACCCCAGGAACCTTTATCGATCCCTGACGAGTGATACCAAGCATGCCCTCAGAGCCGAGGGTGATAACGACGAGATCCACGCCCATCGATAACCACTCAGCGGCAACTTCTTCTTGTAGCCGACCTGGGTAGAGCCAAGCAATATCGTCCTCTGAAACCTTTACTACGTTAGAGATCGCAGCCCACTTTTTTACGATTGATTCATAGCGTGCACGATCACCAATAACAGATGGCCGGACATTAGGATCGAAGATAATAGGTGCAAATTGGTTGATCTCTTGTGCCCATTCAAAAAGAACCGATGCACCGGGTTCGATCAACGGACCGAGCGTACCGACGTGAAAAACTGCGGGATTCCCTGCCACCGGGTTAGGTAACCACTCGCGTTGGAAATCAAAGGTTGCAGTGCCCTCGATCAGAAATTCATACGATGCAGATCCCGAGCCATCGAGTGTGACAGTTGCCAGACAGGTCGGCTGATCAGAGAGATGAATGTAATCAAGTTTTACGCCATCAGCCTCAAGTTCGGCTCTCGCTTGTTCACCATATTTATCGGTCGAAACGCCATCAATGAAATATGTCTCTAACCCCAACCGTGCCAGTGACTTCGCAGTATTCGCTGGTCCGCCCCCGACTACAGCGCGACGTTCACCGTTTGCTTGTGGGATTAGATCAATAAGTACTTCACCGGCAACCCAGATTGGCTTACTCAACACTCGCCGCCGTCAGCGTCTTGAGGTACTCAGTAAGGATTTCAACGCCCAAGAGATGATCATCAAGTTGTGGCAGGCCGCTGATCAATAACGTCCCGCATTGGCCTTGACCAGAGACCATGATTGGAAGTCCGCCGCCATGAATCGCATGGCTCTCTTCTGGCGCGTTATTAACTGAATACCAATCGATGCCATCTTCTTCAGCTTTTGTACGTTCATGTAAAGAGGAGTGACCAGTGAGCGCCACAACACGGGCCTTGCGAGCCATCCACTGATCATTTGTCGTATCAGTACCAGGAAGGGAGGCATGAAAGACAATCCAGTCACCGATTCGAACTTGCGTCGCGATAGGCAGTGAACGCTCGCAGCCGAACCGCACTGCGATTTCACCGAGAGCCAACGCCACCGTGTTATCAAGAGTCGGAAGGCTTAGCGCCACCTCTTCTGCCGCTAATTGCGCACTCGTATAGTCCCCTGTAGTCATAGGCACACTCTATTAGTATCGCGCCATGGAATCATCACACATAGCGCTGCCTTCGACTGACCTGCACGTCCACCCGCTCTGCCTCGGTAGTAATGTCATGGGCTACACATCGAGCCGCGACGAATCCTTTGCGGTGCTCGACGCATATGCAAAACACGGTGGGAATTTTATCGATACCGCCGATATGTACTCTGAATGGGCTGATGGCAATGATGGCCACGACTCTGAAGCAATCATCGGGGCTTGGATGAAGAGCAAGGGAAACCGCGATCAGATGGTGATTGCGACAAAGGTGGCAAAACTTTCCACCCGCCCTGGACTATCAGCTGCCAATATCAAAGCTGCGGTCGAGGGCTCACTCACCGCCTTACAGACTGATTACATCGATATTTATTATGCGCATGCCGATGATGCAACAGTGCCGCTGACTGAGACACTTCAAGCATTTACTGATCTCGTAAAAGCTGGCAAAGTCCGCCATATCGCAGCATCAAATTATAGTGGTGCAAGGTTGCAAGAAGCGTTGGATACATCAACTGCAAATGGCCTCGTTAAATATAGTGGTATCCAGAATCTCTATAACTTGCTTGACCGCAACGAGTACGAGAACGATCTTGTTAAAGTAGTTGAGAACAATGGCTTATGGAGTGCGCCGTTTTATGGTCTTGCTAAAGGATTCTTATCGGGCAAGTACGCACCCGGTGTGGTTGTCGATTCAGTTCGCGCCGCTGGTACCGCGGTCTATCAGAACGATCGTGGCTGGGCTGTTATTGATGCACTCCGCGATATTGCTAAGACGCATGAAACTTCTATCTCCGCAGTTGCATTAGCGTGGCTTCGTGCCCAACGTGGAGTTACAACTCCGATCGCTTCCGCTCGCGTCGCATCTCAATTAGAAGAGATCGTCCAGGTTGTTGAACTCAGTGGTGATGAGCTCGCGCGGTTAACTACTCTCAGTGAATGAATAGTCGGGTTCTCTCGTATTTAATAGGTTGAACACCTTTGATGCCGTCGAAGATCCCTACGCTTTTTTCACGATGCTGCGCAACCAAGGCTCAAGGTGCATGAATTCAAAACTATTGGCCTCAAAGAGGGTAATCATTTTCTGATGAATCTCGGTGCTATCAGAATCTATCCAGTACCCATTTATGCGAAGGAAAGTGTCGGTCACGGCAAAAGCCACCCTCTTTTTGCCATCTATAAACGGGTGGTTCACAGCCAAACTTTCGAGCACGGCCGCTGCGCTAGATCGACTAAATACTCTAAATCGCCCACGCTTGATCGCTATGGCGATCAATCACCCAACAGTGATATCCCAAGAGCTCGGGCTTCTGAAAGAGATAGGCCCCGTCTCGTCCAGCAACAATAAGAGCGGTCGCTAACGCATCAGCGATCCCACCATCGGGGCCATAAACAGTCGCAGATCGGGCCCCAATAGCGATGAGACCGGTATGTGGGTCCTTGATGTGGGAGCCACGTTCATATGTTCCAGATGTGGCAATCGCACCATCGGTAATATCAAAGACCTTCACAATCGTATGGGCTTCTTCGGGATGTCGGATTCCGATCGACCATGGCTTGCCAGGTTCAACCCCACCGGCGAGTGAGAGATCCCCCGCAGCATTAATCTGAATATGTTCGACGCCAGCGTTCTTCAAAATCGCAATCGCGCGATCGGCGGCCCAACCCTTCACATATCCCGATGGATCAAAACCGCCATCAACACACCAAGGATCAAAGGAGCCATCGGTGAGCTCCTTCGCCAATAACGATAACTGCCAGAGCTCTTGCAGATCGGCAGAACACTCATCGATCGTCATCTCACCACGCCGCAATCGTGAGACTTCGGATTGATCTTTATAGGTTGAGAAGATTTCATCTACCTGAAAGAAAAATCTCTGTACCGTATCGATCGCGCTTTGGATTTTAGATTCATTGATAGTAGAACTTGATGCATCGATAAAGATGACCGTCCCCCACGTATGAATCTCGGCTCGGATACGAGCCAGCGACATTACATACCAGCCTTTGCCAGCGCGCTGACCAAAGAGTCGTACCAACCTTGTGATGTGTAAGAAGCGCCACCAACGCCTTGAATATTTGAAGAGTTCGCAGCGATCGTCTCTTGTACCAATAACGGAACTGCCTGCGCTGAAATAGATTTCGATCGAAAATCTGCATCCGGAAATTGCAACGCCTTCGCTGCTGTGATCTTGCCATTCGAAAGTTTGATCTGGACTTGGACCGGCCCAAAGCGTGTCACCTGCGTTGCCCCGATAAATATTCCTGATGGTTTTGCTTTGACAGGTGCGGGTGCTGGCGCAGTAGAAGTCGCAGGCGCTGCCGGAAGAGCGGCAGGAGTACTCGCTGCCGGAGCCGTAGCGACCGGCACCGAACTACCAAGCGTCCCAGCCGCTGCTGATCCAAACTGAGGCGGCGTAATCGATAGCACCGCGCCAAGACCGCCGACGGTACCGCCGACCATCAACAAGACTCGCTTTGCACCCATTTCGCTACCTTCTCCCGACCATCAATTTATACCGCATGGAATTCAAAAGCCTCATCGTGGAAGCGATTCTTCGGTATCCCAGATGATTCTGCCGCTTCACGTACCGCATTGACCAACGCCTTCGGTCCACAGACATAGACATCAGAATCTCGGAAGGCTGGGACATATTGCATGATGTAACGCGCGCTCATTGGGTGGATCCTTCGTGACCCGACCAGGTAGTGAACCCGCGCCCCGCGGGCATCGGCAAGGCGATCGAGCTCTTTTCGCAAGACCAAATCTTCCTCCGTTGATGCTCGGAAGAGCACGTCGATCTCCATCGTCGGATCAAACTCTTCCATCAGGGCACGCAATGGTGTGATCCCAACACCACCACCGATCAGAGTGACATGGCCACGGGTCGCTTTTGATGCCACAAATGTTCCATATGGACCCTCGAAGAAGACGCGGGTCCCGGGTTTGAGATTAATAAGTTCTGATGATGCATCACCCAGCGCCTTCACCGTCACTCGCAAATGTTTCGCTGTTGGCGCAGCAGATAAGGAATATGGATGCGATATCCACCACTGTCCCGGTGCCATAAAGCGCCAACTAAAGAATTGGCCACCTTGGGCGCCGAGGCGATCAAGCCCACGCCCCTTCATAAGAATCGAGACAACACCAGGTCCTTCTATAACAACTTTTTCTACGCGCAAATTATGTTGCAACGATCGCACCGCCGGGATAACGATGCGCCATAAAATAATAATCGCTGCCGAAACAATATAGAGCCCCATCCAGTAATACTTGTTGAGCGGATGCCCGATAAACATCGGACCGGTCAACACTTGATGCATAAAGGAGAGCCCAATCGCCAAATAGGTATAGAGATGCACCGTCCACCAACTCTCGTACGACATCTTTGCCCTGGCCTTTTTGTAAGAAGTTATACCGGCGGCGGTGAAGAAAATAAATGCAACAGCCGCCGGCAACATCCACGGATATTTTGTAACGATCCGCCAGATTTCAACACCGATCTTTGCGTGATCATTCGCGGCATAACCGATCGAAACAAGTACGACATGTGAAGTAATCAAATACAAGGAATATGGGCCGAGCTTGCGGTGCCAAATAACGAGGCGATCATGTCCGATCGAGCGTTCGATAAATGCGAGCCGTGAGACCAAGACCAAACCAACGAGAGCCAGGTATGCCCCCAGTAAGGCGCAGATCCGGCTCACCGAAATCAGAACAGGATAAGGGCCAACCCAATCCGAAGTGCGCGTGCTCTCGATATAGAGCCCAGCGGTCAGCCCAAGACCCAGGCCCAAGATAATGGCGGCCCAATCAGCGTTATGGCGCT
>JBBAMQ010000012.1:0-31500 GCA_040402395.1 Candidatus Nanopelagicaceae bacterium
GCTACACGAGCAACTTCTGCTACACGAGCAACTTCTGCAAGACGAGCAACTTCTGCAAGACGAGCAACTTCTGCAAGACGAGCTGTTTCAGCATCGGCGCTTTGAATCCCACTATTGATCGCAAGGTCAGGTGCGGCTCGCGCTGATGGGGCGGTGATCGCCCCGGTGATGATTACCACGAAGGCTGTAAGGGCTGCTGAGCGTGATTTTAGTAGTCTGCGCTTCATTGAAAGCTGTCCTGTTTCTAGGGCTAGGGCTGATGTTGTAAAATTCGCGCGTTAATCTCAATAAGAGTGCGCGCTTGGTCCACCCGCGCACTCGCCCTAAGAAAACGAGACCAGATCAAGCCGAACCGGCGAAATTATTTTCGGGGGCTTTTTATGTACTGTGAAGATTCGGAAAGTTATGAAGCGGTTGAAAGAGTTCCGATCGCTGCTGGTTGGCGCTGGCCAATGATAGAGAGACGATCATCTTCGGAGAGACCGCCCCAGATGCCGTAAGGCTCTTGAACCGAGAGCGCATGTTTTCTACAGGCCGCAATGACTGGGCAGGGTGCGCAGATTGCCTTCGCAGTATTTTCTCGATTACGGCGACGAGGTCCTCGTTCACCATCAGGATGGAAGAAGAGTTCTGTAGGGAGATCCCTGCATGCCCCTTCGTATTGCCATTCCCACTCGGAAGCTACTGGCTTTGGAAGTCTTGCGAATTCACTCATAACTAAAATTATACAACCGTTTCATAGGTTGTTCAAATCCTCCAAGGGGGTTAATTCTAGTTTGAGGTAGAGAGTTGCCTCACTCTGCACCATGCTTAGAGCGTGAGCGAGCTCGATTCCCCAGTCCAGACCCACCCGACCCACCTGACGGTGGCAGCTGTTGCGCGCCGAATTGGGGTGGCGCCGGGCACGCTGCGGACCTGGGGGCGCCGTTACGGAGTCGGGCCCACCGACCACAGCGAGGGTCGCCATCGGAGGTACTCCGAGGCCGATGTTGGGCGTCTCGTTTATATGCGTAAATTAATTATTTCGGGTGTCGCTCCCATCGATGCGGCGACTGCCGCGTTGGCGCATGACGGGCGAACTGAGTTTGAGAGTAAGCAGATTCTCAGTGTTGAGAGCGATTTGGAGCTGGTCGATCAACTCCATCGCGCCGCGTGGGGGCTTGATCGCGAGCTGGTCGAAGAAGGTTTACTCGCACATATAAATAAATACAGCATTGAAGAGAGCTGGCATTCTGTCATCGTTCCACTCCTTGTACGCGTTGGGGATGAGTGGAAGAGGACTGGCGAAGGCATTGAGGTCGAACACTTGCTTTCGGATTCCATCCTTCGGATCCTTCATGCTCGGATTTCAACGATCGGCGAGAAGGTCAATGCTCGCCCGGTCTTGATTGCAAGTATTGGCGAAGAGACACATTCACTTGCGATTACTGCGCTCGCTGCCGTGCTCTCCGAACGTGGCATTGCAATTCACATCTTAGGAGCACGAACTCCGCAAGGCGCCATAAATGAGGTAGTCCGGAGAACTGCACCACCCGCAATATTCTTATGGGCTCAACTTCGCAAGAATGCAGATTCTAAATACATCTCTGGGTTGCCATCAATGCGACCAAAACCAGTAGTGATAGTTGGCGGCCCCGGCTGGAACTCACGCAAGTTGACCGGAGCGCATCTGGCCAGTGATTTGATGACGGCATGTAGCAATATCGAGCGTGCAGTTGGGCTATAAAGCCCTACTAGACTTCGCTTCATGCATGAGGCAGCTCGCGAAAAGGTCGTCCTCCTAGGTCTCACCTACGATGATGTGCTGCTCTTACCTGACGCCTCTGAGGTCGTCCCCTCTGAGGTCGCGACAACAACTCGTTTGACTCGCGGAATAGAACTCGCCATCCCAATCGTGAGTTCCGCCATGGATACCGTCACCGAGAGCGCGATGGCGATCGCGATGGCAAAGGCCGGCGGAATTGGGATTATTCATCGCAACCTGCCGATTCAGGATCAAGTCGCCAATGTGATCGATGCGAAGAAGCATGGGATTGTCGGCGCAGCGGTTGGTGTGGGCGACGATGGTTTTGCAAGAGCGGCGGCGCTGATCGAAGCTGGGGTTGATGTAGTTGTTGTTGATACTGCTCACGGTCATCACAAAGCAGTCCTGGATGCGATTATTCGCATTAAGAAGAACTTTCCAAAGATTCAAATTATCGGCGGCAATGTAGCTACCCGCTCGGGGGCACAGGCCCTTATCAACGCCGGTGTCGATGCCGTGAAAGTTGGAGTTGGTCCCGGATCAATCTGTACAACTCGTATTGTAGCCGGAGTTGGCGTACCTCAGGTGACGGCAATCATGGAAGCTCATAAAGCCTGTTTTGTTGCCGGCATTCCTCTCATCGCTGATGGTGGGCTTCAATACTCGGGTGATATCGCTAAAGCGATCGTTGCTGGGGCAGATACCGTGATGTTGGGTTCACTGCTTGCTGGTTGTGATGAATCGCCTGGCGATCTCATTGAAGTTAATGGCCAGAAGTACAAGGGTTATCGTGGGATGGGTTCACTCGGTGCGATGCAATCTCGGGGCGAGCAGAAGTCGTATTCTAAAGATCGTTATATGCAAGATGATGTACTTGCTGAAGATAAGTTGGTACCAGAAGGCATTGAGGGCAAGGTTGCCTATCGTGGCCCGGTTGCAACGGTTATCCATCAACTTGTTGGTGGCCTGCGCTCAGGGATGGGATATGCCGGCGCCGCCACCGTTGCTGACCTCCAACGAAATGGCCAACTCATTCAGATTACCGCAGCTGGTTTGCAAGAAAGCCACCCACACGATGTCTTCGATATTGCCGATGCTCCAAACTACAACAAAGGTGGCAAGTAAATGAGTGAGATAGAGATTGGGCCTGGAAAGCGCGCCCGTCAGGCATATTCTTTCGACGATATTGCGATTGTTCCGAGCCGCCGTACCCGTGACCCCGAGGAGGTCTCGATCTCATGGCAGATCGATGCATATAAGTTTGCCCTTCCTATGCTCGCTGCGCCGATGGATTCGGTCGTCTCACCTGAGACGGCGATCGCTATTGGAAAACTCGGTGGCGTTGGCGTCCTAAACCTTGAAGGACTCTGGACCCGTCATGAGGACCCTCGAATTGCGCTCGCCGAGATTGCCTCCCTGCCGCAAGAGCAGGCGATCCGTCGGATGCAAGAACTTTATGCTGCGCCGATTCAAGCCTCATTAATGAAAGAACGTATCGCAGAAATTCGAGCCGCAGGCGTCACGGTTGCTGCGGCGCTCTCACCGCAGCGCAGCGCAGAATTTGCGAACGATGTCATCAAGGCTGGAGTCGATCTCTTTGTCATCCGTGGGACAACTGTCTCGGCCGAACATGTAGCAAGTAAGAGTGAGCCACTGAATTTAAAGAAGTTCATCTATGAACTCGATGCCCCAGTTATCGTCGGCGGTTGTGCGACAGGTACTGGCGCTCTGCACCTGATGCGCGCCGGTGCCGCTGGAGTCCTCGTTGGCTTTGGTGGGGGATCAGCACACACAACGCGAACCGTCTTAGGTATCTCGGTCCCAATGGCTTCAGCTGTAGCCGAAGTTGCGAGTGCTCGGCGAGATTATCTCGATGAATCCGGTGGGCGATATGTGCACGTGATTGCTGACGGTTCGGTAGGACGCTCTGGTGATATCGCGAAGGCAATCGCATGCGGTGCCGATGCCGTAATGATGGGATCGCCGCTAGCAAAGGCTCAAGAAGCGCCTGGTAAGGGCTGGCACTGGGGTCTAGAGGCAGCACATGATGAGTTACCTCGTGGCGATAGAGTCAAAGTTGGCACCGTTGGATCACTCGAAGAAATTCTGGTCGGTCCATCTCATACGGCGGATGGTTCGATGAATCTCTTCGGTGCACTACGTCGCGGTATGGCAACCTCGGGTTACTCCGATCTAAAAGAATTCCAACGGGTAGAAGTCGTTATTACACGTGCCTGAACAGGAACTTGTCTTAGTTGTTGATTTTGGTGCGCAATATGCGCAACTGATTGCCCGCCGCGTTCGACAGGCACACGTGTACAGCGAGATTGTGCCGTCATCCATGTCGGTCGCCGATATCTTGGCTAAAAAGCCGAAGGCGATCATCCTCTCGGGTGGACCTTCGAGTGTGTATGCGGTCGGTGCACCGACTATTGATCCAACTCTCTTCGATCATGATCTACCGATCTTCGGAATCTGTTACGGCTTCCAGGCGATGGCTGCTGCTCTTGGTGGTTTTGTAAGTGAGACTGGCACCTCAGAGTTTGGTCGAACCTCAATGACGCATTCAGGCGGATCGCGATTATTGGCAGAGTTAGATAGTGAGTTCCGTGTTTGGATGTCTCACGGCGATAGCGTTACCCAAGTTCCGGTTGGTTTTACCGCTACCGCAGCAACTGAGCAGACATCTATTGTTGCCTTTGAAAGCGAAGATGCTCGCCTTGCCGGTGTGCAATTTCATCCAGAAGTTCTTCACTCAGAAAATGGCCAGGAGATTTTGCGTCGATGGCTCATCGATATTGTTGGTTGCCAGCCGGTCTGGACTTCGCAGAATATTGTCGCGACTGAAGTTGCGAAAATTAAGCAGCAGGTCGGTGATAAGCGAGTAATTTGCGGGCTCTCTGGCGGTGTTGATTCAGCGGTCGCGGCAGCAATTGTCCAGCGAGCGATTGGTGATCAACTCACCTGCGTCTTTGTCGATCACGGATTACTTCGCGAAGGGGAAGCCGAACAAGTCGAACGAGATTTTGTAGCGGCAACTGGCGTCGCCTTGATGGTTGTCGATGCCCGTAAGAAATTCCTTGACGCACTTGCGGGTATCACCGATCCTGAGACAAAGCGAAAAATTATCGGACGAGAATTTATCCGCACCTTTGAGGAAGCAGCTCGCGAGCTATCAGCGCACGAAACAATTGATTTCTTAGTCCAAGGAACGCTTTATCCAGATGTGGTTGAGTCCGGTGGCGGAACCGGAACTGCAAATATTAAATCGCACCATAACGTCGGTGGTTTACCCGATGACCTGCAATTCGCACTCATTGAGCCGCTTCGAACCCTCTTTAAGGATGAAGTCCGTGAAGTTGGCCTGGAGTTAGGGCTACCAGAAGAGATTGTTTGGCGTCAGCCATTCCCTGGACCGGGCTTAGCAATTCGCATTATCGGTGAAGTTACTGAGAATAGACTTACAATTCTTAAAAAAGCCGATCTAATCGTCCGCGAGGAATTAAAGTTAGGGGCGTTAGATCGAGAAATTTGGCAGTGCCCGGTCGTCCTGCTCGCCGATGTTCGTAGCGTCGGCGTTCAGGGTGACGGTAGAACATATGGTCATCCCATTGTTCTTCGCCCAGTTTCGAGTGAAGATGCAATGACTGCAGATTGGAGTCGCCTCCCATACGATGTATTGGAGAAGATTTCAACCCGCATCACAAATGAAGTTCGTGAGATTAATCGAGTAACGCTCGATCTCACAAGTAAGCCACCTGGAACGATTGAATGGGAGTAAGAATGAAGCGTGCACCTTTCGTAGCACTCGCTGCGGTAGCCGTGCTCTCTATAACGACCGCACTCTCACCTATTGCTATGGCTGCAAGTCGAGCAGATAAACATAGGCCGGCCGCGTCAGCCCTAAAATGTGCAGCGGTAACTGCAGTTGGACATCAACCTCCCGTGGTCACACCACCAGCGATCAAGCCACCATTTAAGAATCGAGTATTTACCTTCACGACAAATTGTGGAGATATCGTTGTCGCTGCAGATGGTCAACACGCTCAGCTCACCGTTATCGCAATGGCGGCGCTCGCGAAGGGTGGCTTCTTCGATCAGAGTCTCTGCCACCGTCTCACAACTTCTGGGATTTTTGTTCTGCAATGTGGTGACCCCACTGCAACTGGATCGGGGGGACCAACCTTCACCTATCGCGATGAGAATCTTCCGACCGTGACAACGAATGATTACCCCGCCGGAATTGTTGCAATGGCGAATTCAGGTCCGAATACCAATGGTTCGCAATTTTTCCTTGTCTATGCCGACACCACTCTTCCACCGGCATATACCCGATGGGGAGTAATCACCAAGGGCTTAGATATCGTGAAGGCGATTGCAGCACAGGGAACTACAAATGGCACAGGTGATGGACCACCAAAACAGAGTATTGCGATTGAACGGGTCAGCGTTCGCTAATTACATTCTCTCTTTCCAAAATTATGATTGGTAACTAGAGTTCCCCCAATGTCTCAGAGGGGAAATGCTGTGTCTAAGGTCGAGGTTCTTTCTCAGTGGGTAAATATTAATGGTGCTGCGGTTGCTCGTCGGGAAAAAGCTGCAGCGATGCAGCCCATCGGACGCCAGGCCCAACCGATTGAAGTTGCCAATGTTGCTGCCTTCTTGGTCTCGGATGATGCATCCTTTATGACTGGTGCAATCGTGACGGTAGACGGTGGCTGCGTTACTACCTTTAATTATGGAGAGGCTTCCAACTAACTACTTCGTAGCAACAATTTTAAAGGTCTCGGCAAATCTTCCCTCTGCCAAGCCCAGTAATTCTGCATTCCTTGCTCCCCATTCGCGAACCCGCTCGCCCATGGCATCCATATCTTCGATCTGGCTTTTATGTTCGCGCAGGGCCTTGATCTTGCGGTCGATGGTGCTGGTCGTGTCGATGTAGTGATCGCTAAATTCATTGGTCATTACCCACGCCTCAGAGACGTTCCACGGTTCTAGACCCTCGTCACGTAAGAGATCTGGGAAGGCAAATGGATTGCCACAATCGGGATAGACCGCTTGCATTGCTGCCTCACCGGCAGCTAAATGATCTGGATGTGAAGCAAAGATCCGGTCATAACTTCGCTCTGGGCTTTGAACGACCAATCGTTGCGGACGCACGGTGCGAATAATCCGGACGATGTCTTTCCGAAGTTGAATCGTAGGTTCGAGCAGTCCGTCGTGATAGTTCAGGAAGTGAAGATCGCTCACGCCCAAGACAGCACCCGCATTGCGCTGTTCGCGCTGGCGAATTGTCCGCATCTCATCGCGCGTCACGGTGAGGTCTTTTCCGCCTTGGTCGCCATTGGTACAGATGCAGTAAGAGACGTGGATGCCAGCGTCGGTCCACTGTGCGATCGTGGCGCCTGCGCCAAAATCTAGATCGTCAGGGTGTGCGGTGACAAAGAGAATCCGCTCAACATCGTTATCGTCTATTGGTGGCATGCTCGTCCTATCTCGGAGATATGCTCGCCCCGTGTCATTGGTAGATGGGTTGAACCCACAACAGGGAGCGGCGGTAGTGCACGAGGGTACCCCGTTACTGGTTGTTGCCGGTGCAGGGTCAGGAAAAACCCGAGTACTCACTCGAAGGATCGCCCATTTAATGGCGGCTCGCGGCGTCGCGCCATTCGAAATCTTGGCCATCACCTTTACCAATAAGGCGGCGGCAGAGATGAAAGAGCGGGTGGCCGAACTCGTCGGCGATCGCGCCCGCAGTATGTGGGTCTCGACCTTTCACAGCGCCTGCGTCCGAATCCTTCGCCAGGAGGCGGCCAGACTCGGGTATTCACAATCATTCACGATCTATGACTCCAGCGATAGCTCGCGTCTCTTAGCAATCATCATGCGAGAGCTGAACCTCGATTCGAAGCAATATACGCCTCGTACGGTGCACGCAATGATCTCCGCTGCGAAGAATGAATTGCTGGGTCCAATGGATTATCAACTTCAAGCGAGTGAGCCTTTCCAGCAGATCGTTGCCGAAATTTTCGCTATTTATCAGCGACGACTTCAATCAGCCAATGCGATGGATTTTGATGATCTGATTGGTAAGACGGTCGAACTGCTCCAACGTTTCCCTGAGGCGCGCAATCGCTATCGCTCTCGCTTCAGACATGTACTCGTAGATGAGTATCAAGATACCAACCATGCCCAGTACATTCTCGTCCGCGAACTTGTCGGAGCTCCACACGAAGTAATTCCGATGGCCGAACTCTGCGTTGTTGGTGATGCCGATCAATCTATCTATGCCTTCCGTGGTGCAAATATCCGTAATATTTTACAATTTGAAGAGGATTATCAGAACGCCAGAACTATTCTCTTGGAGCAGAACTACCGGTCGACTCAAAATATTCTTGGTGCAGCTAATGCAGTGATCTCGAATAATCCGGGACGCAAGGAGAAGAACTTGTGGTCACAAGAGGGGGCAGGTGCGGCAATCACTGGCTACCTTGCTGAATCTGATCACGATGAGGCTGGTTATATTGGTCGCGAAATAAATAGGTTGCGCGACGAGCGCGAATCCCTACCGGGTGAAACAGCAATCTTTTATCGCACAAATGCTCAATCTCGTATCTTTGAAGAGACCTTCATGCGGATGGCGATTCCGTACAAAGTTGTTGGTGGTGTCCGATTCTACGAACGGAAAGAGATCAAGGATTTTCTGGGCTACCTACGAGTCTTAGTTAACCCCGAGGATGAGATCTCACTTCGTCGAATTATTAATACCCCTAAGCGCGGAATCGGTGATCGAGCCATTGAGGTCATTGAGAGCCACGCAAGAACATCCACTATCTCTTTTTGGAGCGCACTCTCCGATGTGAAGCAGGCACCAGGGGTTGCAGCTCGGGCGGCTGGCGCTATCTCGGATTTTGTTCGCTTGATTGAAGAGATGCGGACTCTTGTTGAAGCGAAGGTTCGACCATCCGTGATCGCACAGGCGGTACTAGAACAGAGTGGTCTACTTTTAGAGTTACAACGCTCTGATGATCCGCAGGACGAGGGACGGGTCGAGAATTTAGAGGAGCTGATCTCAGTTGCTACCGAATACGAGGAAGGCGAAGTCGAAGTTGGTGAGGAGATCTCGTTAGTTGGATTCCTCGAGCAGGTCTCACTCGTTGCGGACTCGGATCAAATTCCTGATGGTGAAAATCATGGTGGAGTTGTCACCATGATGACACTTCATACTGCGAAGGGGCTGGAGTTTCCAACGGTATTTTTAACTGGGATGGAAGAAGGCATTTTTCCCCACTCTCGCACTCTTGGCGATCCAGCAGAAATCGAAGAAGAGCGGCGCCTGGCATACGTTGGCTTAACTCGAGCCCGTAAACGTTTATACCTCTCGCGTTCTGAGTACCGGTCATCGTGGGGCGCTCCGATGTATAACCCACCATCGCGCTTCTTGAGTGAGATCCCCGAAGAGCTAGTGAAGTGGAACGAGCTTCAAAGATCGGGCAGTACCAGCAGTGCAAAACCTCGATCTTTTGGCCCACCTCCTATGGCGACCGGGAAGCGGACATCTGAAACTATCTCACTTGCGATTGGAGATCGTGTGTCTCATGACACATTTGGATTGGGCACTGTCGTAGAGGTGAGCGGGGATGGCGATCGAGCCCAGGCCACAATTAACTTTGGCAGCGCTGGCGAGAAGCGCTTACTCCTGCGTTATGCGCCGGTAGAGAAGCTCTAAAACCCTTATAGAATTGCGCTCGTTGATAGTTCTTATTCTCTATTTTAGATCGGGGCTGTGAGTGGATCTCTTCGAGTACCAGGCACGTGATCTCTTCGAAGCACATAACATCCCAGTCCTTGGCGGCGCTGTTGCAACTACTGCGACAGAGGCTGAAACGGCGGCGGCAGCGATGGGCGGAAGAGTTGTCGTAAAGGCACAGGTAAAAGTTGGTGGACGGGGCAAGGCAGGTGGCGTCAAGCTTGCAGAGAACGCAGCCGATGCCCGTGTAAAGGCCGAAGCAATTTTAGGAATGGATATTAAAGGTCTCACCGTTCACAAGGTGATGATTGCAGAGGCTGCACCTATTGCTGAAGAGTATTACCTGGCGATCCTGCTTGATCGTGCAAACCGAAACTTTCTCGTCATGGCATCAGTCGCTGGTGGCATGGAGATCGAAGAGGTCGCACATACCCAACCCGAGAAATTAGCACGCGTCGGTATTGATCCAAATGTAGGTATTTCTCTTGCCCAAGCGATCGAGATTGTAAAGGCGGGCTACTTCCCAGCCGAGGTTGTTGAACAAGTCGCTGATGTACTGCTCAAACTATGGGCTGCATTTGTTGCTGAAGATGCAACGCTGATGGAGATTAATCCGCTTGTAAAAACTGAAGCGGGTCTAATAGTTGCGCTTGATGGCAAAGTTACGCTCGACGACAGTGCTCAGTTTCGCCACGCAACACACGCTGACCTAGAAGATCATGACTCTGCAAACCCACTAGAGGCGCTGGCAAAGGCGAAGAACCTCAACTATGTAAAACTTGATGGCGAAGTTGGCATCATTGGAAATGGTGCTGGGTTAGTGATGAGCACCTTAGATGTCGTCGCTTATGCTGGTGAAAAATATGGCGTGAAGCCGGCAAACTTTCTTGACATCGGTGGTGGCGCTTCGGCTGAAGTAATGGCAAATGGGCTCTCGATCATCTTGGGTGATCCAGATGTTCGTAGCGTCTTTGTTAATGTTTTCGGTGGAATAACCGCTTGTGATGCCGTTGCTAATGGCATTGTTGATGCGCTAACAATCTTAGGGAGCGCCGCAACAAAGCCAATCGTTGTTCGCCTCGATGGAAATAATGTTCTTGAAGGTCGACGGATTTTGAATGAGGCAGCACACCCATTGGTGCAGCAGCTAGAGACCATGGATGGCGCAGCTGCTAAAGCTGCAGAATTGGCGGCTCACTAATGGCTATCTTTATCAATGAAAATACCAAGGTCATTGTTCAAGGCATGACTGGCTCTGAAGGCACCAAGCACACCGGCCGTATGATCAAATCTGGAACAAATATCGTGGGTGGAGTAACACCGGGTAAGGGTGGCCAGATTGTTGAGATCGAGGGTAAGAAACTTCCGGTCTTCAACTCTGTTGCTGAGGCGATTACAGCTACCGGCGCCAATGCCTCTGTTGTATTCGTACCACCTAAGTTTGCAAAGGCAGCTGTGATGGATGCGATTGATGCTGCGCTGCCACTCTGCGTGGTTATCACTGAAGGTATTCCAGTGCACGATACTGCTGCTTTTTATGCGCATGCAGCCGCTTCTGGAATTACACAATTGATTGGCCCAAACTGTCCCGGACTCATCAGCCCAGGTAAGTCGAATCTTGGAATTATTCCTGCTGATATCACCGGGCCAGGAAAGATTGGGCTGGTTTCAAAATCTGGAACTCTTACCTATCAAATGATGTTTGAACTTCGTGACTTTGGGTTTTCGACTGCGATCGGAATTGGTGGCGATCCAATAATCGGCACCACACATATAGACGCCTTGCGCGCATTCCAAGATGATCCAGACACGCACGCGATCGTGATGATTGGTGAGATCGGTGGCGATGCTGAAGAACGCGCAGCAGCCTTTATCAAGGAGTATGTGACAAAACCCGTTGTGGGCTATGTCGCTGGATTTACAGCGCCAGAGGGCAAGACGATGGGCCATGCTGGCGCGATTGTCTCTGGTTCATCTGGAACTGCACAGGCAAAGAAGGAAGCGCTGGAAGCCGCAGGAGTCGCTGTCGGTAAGACACCAAGTGAGACCGCGGCGCTGATGCGCACGTTGCTTGCGTAGCGCTGGTTAATCGAGCCAATTATGTTTGGACGCGTGCTCGCGGTCTCACTTCAACAGGCCGCGCGCAGCATCGCACTTACGCTCTTTCCCGCTAGTTTCATCTCACTCTTTGCGTGGGCTACAGCGGGTAGCCAATCTGGAAATACCGCTGACCCGATCCGCGCCTCGATCTGGATTTGGCTGGGTGCACACCTGGTGCCATTTCATCTCGCAATCTCTAGTAACCATATTCCAGGGGCCCTGACCGTCCTTCCGATCGGTGCGCTGGTATTTCCGATCTGGGCGATTCGTAAGAGTTTTCCCAAGGTTCGGGAAGTCCTACCCAAGATTGAAGGTGCCCGTTTCTTCTTTGCTCTTTCTTACTCACTCATCGCAGCCGTATTGGCGCTCATTTCGCGTAGTACTGGAGTTGCTCCTTTTTGGTATCTCGTTCCACTCTTTACCTTCCCAATTTCTTATTTTGCTACCTATGATTTTCGTGCCGCCGAGACTCGTTACATGCGCTTCACTTTTTATACCCTGATGCTTTTTTGGGGCGCCGCCTCGTTGGTGATGGCCTTCTCTCTCGCCGCCCATTGGAGTGTGCTGCGTGATCTGGGGATTGTCGTGGCACCAGGAATTATTGGCGGATTTCTCTTTGTACTCGTTCAGATTCTATATATTCCTAATGCTGCATTCATTACTTTGGCGTACATCACTGGTATTGGTTTTCATGTTGGCGCGGGAACGGCAATCTCGGCGACAGAATTTACCGTCCATGGAATTCCAGCGCTTCCTATCCTTGCCGCTCTTCCAACTGGTGCGCATCCCTTGATGAGTTTCGGGATGATAGGAACTGCACTCTTTGCGCTGATAACTCTGACGCCAGTAATTTATGAAAATACTTTATTTAAGAGCAGGCAATTCTTCGCGGTGCGTACTTCTCTCCTGACAATTTTGATTGTGACTACCTTGGCCTTTCTGTCGTCCGGTGAATTACTCACGTCAGAGATGAATATTGTTGGTGTTACGTGGTGGCGAGTAACCGCCTTCTATGCCGCAGCTTTTGCTTCTACTTTGGTCGTCACCACCTATATTCCTGCCTTGTTGAAGAAGGTCCGTCATCGTGAGTAAGCGAATTCTTCTTCTCGCATCCGGTTCGGGATCCCTAGCTCAGGCGCTCTTCGACGCTCCCTTTGCAAGTCGGTGTAATTTTGTAGGGCTGATTTCAGATAGAGACTCGCTCGCTCGTGTGCGTGCTCGTTCTGCTGGTGTCAAAGATATTTACCTGCCTATGATGGATGATCGTGGGCTATGGGATCAAGAGCTGGTGCGTGTAACAGAAAGCTTTACTCCCGATCTCGTCATTAGTGTTGGATTTATGCGAATTCTTTCCGCCACATATGTTGAGCGCTTCAAAGTCATGAATACTCATCCGTCACTGCTTCCCGCCTTTCCTGGCGCTCACGCCGTCAGAGACGCTCTCGCTGCTGCTATTGACGAGACTGGGGCTAGCGTTCATTGGGTTGATGATGGAGTTGATACTGGGGCGCTTATTGCGCAGCGATCGGTCCGGATTGAAGTCGGGGATACGGAAGAGAGCCTTCATGAGCGGATTAAGATTGTGGAGCGGGGCCTCATTGTTGAGGTGCTCATCCAATGGTTAAATGAGAGTGATGGAGCCCAATAACTTCGTGATAATGAATGAGAGAAAAAATATTTGCAGAGCTCTGTTGAGCGTCTATGACAAAAGTGGTCTGGTTGAGCTTGCCACCGCCTTGCATTCTGCTGGAGTTGAGATCCTCTCAACTGGATCAACTGCGAGGGTAATCGCGGCAGCTAATATTCCAGTCACTGCGGTCGAGGATTACACCGGTTTCCCAGAGATCATGGATGGAAGAGTAAAGACGCTTCACCCTCGAATTCATGGCGGGATTCTCGCTGATCAAAATAATCTACGTCATCTCGCTGAAATTGCCGCTTATGAGATCGCGCCATTTGATCTCGTTATCGTGAATCTCTATCCGTTTACTCAAACTATTGCTGCATCAGATGATTTTGCAGAGTGTGTGGAGCAGATCGACATTGGTGGCCCGACCATGCTGCGTGCTGCAGCAAAAAATCATGGCTCAGTAGCGGTCATAAGTGACCCATCCCAGTATTTACAAGTTGTTGAGGCGCTACGGGTCGGAGGATTCACTCGTGAGGAACGCATCGAATTAGCTACCGCCACTTTCAGGGTGACGGCAGAATATGACATTGCAATAGCTACCTGGCTGGCTGCAAGAGTTGGCCAGCCCGATGATTGGCGAGCACTCGTCTGGAACCGTATCTCTGGACTTCGTTATGGCGAGAACCCGCACCAAGCTGCTTCTGTCTACGCTGGGGCAGGAGGAACCGGCATCGCCCAGGCACGACAATTGCATGGCAAAGAGATGTCGTTTAATAATTACACCGATGCTGATGCTGCACTTCGAGCCGCCTTTGATCACAGCGAACCCTGCGTCGCCATTATTAAGCATGCCAACCCGTGCGGTATCGCCACTGCGGTCGATATCACCAGTGCTCATTTGAAAGCTCATGCATGTGATCCCGTCTCAGCATTTGGGGGAGTTGTAGCGGCAAATCGTGAGGTTACAATTGAGATGGCAAAAAATCTGAGCGAAATCTTTACCGAGGTGGTGATCGCCCCGAGTTTTGAGCCAGAGGCAATTGAAATTTTAAGTAAGAAGCCATCAATTCGGTTACTCACCATCGACAATTATTCGACCCCCCTTGAAGAGGTTCGCCCAATCTCTGGTGGTCTGCTGATTCAAAGATCTGATCTTGTTGATGCTGATGGCGATAATTCAGCAAACTGGAAACAGGTCAGTGGTGGAGCCATCTCCGCCGAACTTCTCGCCGATCTCGTCTTTGCCTGGCGCGCGATCCGTGCCGTAAAAAGTAATGCGATTTTGCTTGCACACGATCAAGCTTCAGTGGGAGTCGGTATGGGACAAGTCAACCGTGTTGATTCGGCGCGATTGGCAGTGAGTAGAGCAGGGGAGCGGGCACCGGGTTCGGTAGCAGCAAGTGATGCTTTCTTCCCATTTGCTGATGGCTTACAGATTTTGATTGATGCCGGGGTGGTAGCTGTAGTGCAACCAGGTGGCAGCGTCCGCGATGAAGAGGTCATAGCAGCAGCGCATGCTTCCGGAATCGCCATGTTCATGACTGGAACGAGACATTTCTCCCATGCCTAGTCGTTGCGAGAGATAGGTAGGATCAAGTTATGAGTGCGATTATTTTGGATGGCCGAGCTACCGCAGCCACCATCAAATCCGAGCTCACAGTGAAGGTCGATACCCTCGTCAAGAGGCCTGGCCTTGGCACAATTCTCGTCGGTGAAGATCCGGGCTCGCACTCTTATGTTGGTGGGAAACATCGTGATTGCGCTGAAGTAGGTATACATTCCATTCGGATTGATCTCCCTGCTAGCGCCACTCAAGCCGATGTGTTGGCTGCGATCTCAGATCTCAATACCGCCGATGAATGCACTGGCTATATCGTCCAACTTCCACTTCCACAAAATATTAATCCACACGCAATTCTTGAAGCGATCGACCCAACAAAAGATGCCGATGGTTTGCACCCACTCAATCTTGGGAAACTTGTCATCGGTGATCCTGGCCCACTGCCATGTACTCCGCGCGGAATTATTGAACTTCTCCATCGTTACGGTCTCACCACTAAGGGTGCAGAAGTTGTAATCATCGGTCGGGGTCTTACTGTGGGCCGTCCACTCGGATTACTTCTCACTCGCCGCGGCGATGATGCAACCGTGACGACTACTCACACGGCGACGAAGGATCTTCGCTCTCATACTCGTCGCGCCGATATTGTGATTGCAGCGGCCGGTGTCCCACATTCGATCACCGCCGAGATGATCAAGCCAGGAGCCATCGTGCTTGATGTCGGTATCACTCGTACACCCTCTGGTTTACAGGGAGATATTCATCCTGATGTCCGTGAAGTTGCTGGTTATTTCGCTCCAAATCCTGGTGGCGTGGGACCAATGACTCGCGCGATGTTACTGACCAACGTCGTAGAGGCTTCACTTCGCTCATGAAGATTATTCTCAATAAGTTCCGGGCTGAGCAATTCTCACTCGCCGCCATCTTTTTCGGGGTAGGTCTCGCCATTTTTGGAACGGTCAGAACGGGGGCGATATTTCTAGCCCTGGGTAGCGCCGCTTTCAGCTACCTCAAGTACCAACGGATCGAAGTGAAGCGCAGAATCGAGCTATTTCTACCACTCGCAATTTCAGGTGCGCTCTTACTCGTGGCGATCACCCTCCCTCATGGCAGGTAGCATTTCTCCCAGATTCCCAAATAAATAAGTAGATCGATACGAGAGAAGGCGGGCTAGTTAAAGATGGCGCTTCACGGAAAAGTTACAGTCGTTGGATCGGGTTTTTATGGTTCTACAACAGCACTCCGCTTAGCTGAATACAACATATTCGAAACTGTCGTTTTAACGGATATCGTAGAAGGCAAGCCGGAAGGCCTCGCTCTTGATATGAATCAATCTCGTGCGATTGAGGGATTTGAAACGAAGATCGTCGGAGCAACAACTACCGCCGAGGGCGTTGGATATGAAGCGACCGCCAACTCTGATGTTGTTGTTATTACCGCTGGTCTACCACGCAAGCCTGGCATGTCTCGCATGGATCTTATTGGAGTCAATGCTGGCATTGTTCGTAGCGTCGCTGAAAATATTGCCAAGCACTCCCCAAATGCCGTCATCATCGTTGTTTCGAACCCGCTCGATGAGATGACTTCACTGGTTCAGATCGCTACTGGATTCCCGAAACACCAAGTAATGGGTCAAGCCGGAATGTTAGATACCGCTCGATTCACTAACTTTGTGGCAGAAAAAGTTGGCGTCCCGGTTGCTTCAGTGAAGACACTTACCCTTGGCTCGCATGGTGAGACCATGGTTCCAGTGCCAAGCCGTTGCACAGTCGATGGCAAGCCACTGAGTGAGATTCTTAGCGAGAGCGAGATCAACGAACTCGTTGATCGAACCCGTAATGGTGGTGCTGAAGTTGTCGCACTTCTTAAGACTGGATCTGCCTATTACGCACCATCTGCCGCTGCTGCCCGAATGGCGAGAGCTGTAATCGAAGATTCAGGTGCGATCATGCCGGTCTGTGCTTGGGTTGAAGGCCAATATGGAATCGATGGTGTCTACCTCGGCGTCGAGGCAGAGATCGGTAAGAACGGGATTCGCAGGGTGGTTGAGAGTTCCTTGACTCCGGGCGAGATCGAAGCTCTCAAGAGTGCAGCAGAAGCTGTCCGTGCCAAGCAAGCTGATGTGAAGGAGCTCTAACGATATGAATAAGATTAAAGTTGAAGGCACTGTTGTTGAGCTCGATGGCGACGAGATGACCCGCATCATTTGGCAGTTCATTAAGGATAAATTAATTCTTCCTTACCTCGACGTAAATCTCGAGTACTACGATTTGGGGATAGAGAAGCGCGATGAGACCGATGATCAAATAACGATTGATGCAGCGAAGGCTATTCAGAAGCACGGCGTGGGTATCAAATGTGCAACGATCACACCAGATGAGGCACGTGTCGAAGAATTTGGTCTTAAAAAGATGTGGAAATCACCGAATGGAACTATCCGCAATATCTTGGGTGGAGTGATCTTTCGTGAGCCAATTATCATCTCCAATGTTCCACGTTTAGTTCCCCATTGGACTAAGCCGATTGTGATCGGTCGTCACGCATTTGGTGATCAATATCGAGCGACTGATTTCAAGGTACCTGGTGCCGGCAAACTTACGATGACCTTTGTACCCGAAGATGGTTCTGCTCCACTCGAATATAACGTCTTTGACTTCCCGGGATCCGGGGTTGCTGTCGCGATGTATAACTTAGATGACTCAATTCGAGATTTTGCCCGCGCCTCACTTAACTACGGAATTAAGCGGAAGTACCCGGTCTATCTTTCAACAAAGAATACGATTTTGAAGGCATATGACGGCCGCTTCAAAGATATCTTCCAAGAGATCTATGAGGCAGAATTCAAGGCTGATTTTGAGAAGCTTGGTATTTGGTATGAACACCGCCTGATCGATGACATGGTTGCTATGTCTTTGCGAATGGCTGGTGGCTATGTCTGGGCTTGTAAGAATTACGACGGCGATGTTCAATCAGATACCGTCGCGCAGGGGTACGGCTCACTTGGCTTAATGACATCTGTACTCAGTACACCGGATGGAAAGATTGTTGAATCTGAAGCTGCTCATGGAACTGTGACCCGCCACTTCCGTGATCATCAGAAAGGGAAGGCAACTTCAACAAATCCAATCGCATCGATCTTTGCGTGGACTCAAGGGCTGGCCCACCGGGCAAAACTTGATAACAATCCTGAACTTGCAGCCTTTTCGGCAACGCTTGAATCAGTCTGTATCAAGACCGTTGAATCTGGAAAAATGACTAAGGATTTGGCGCTACTGATTTCACCAGATGCGCCCTACCTCAACACCCAGGATTTTCTAGATGCGATTGATCAGAATCTCCAGAAGGAATTTAGTTAATTTCACCCATTAAAAAACCCGCACCATGTGGTGCGGGTTTTTTAATGAATACCGTTACTTAGCTAGACGTTCGCCAGTGACCGCATCAAAGAGGTGGATTGCTGAAACATTTGCTTCAACTGTGATTGTCTGGCCAGGCTTTGGCGGGTTCTTTGGATCCCATCGAACAATGATCTGGGCTCCTTCTTCTCCTGCTTGAGCAGCGACAACATTGGTAGCGACCGGCTTTCCGTAAACAAAGGCATCGGATCCGAGCTCTTCGACAACTTCAACCAGAACTTCAAAGCCAGAGGATGCAGGGGTGAAACCTTCTGGGCGGACACCAACTGTGACAGTCGAGCCAGCTGATGCTGGAACTGCAAAACTGAAGTTACCAACGTGTGCCTTGCCACTGGTGACTGGCACGTTGAGTAGGTTCATCGCTGGTGAGCCAATGAAGCCGGCGACAAATGCATTCGACGGGTTGTCATAAAGGTTACGAGGTGTATCGACTTGCTGAAGCAATCCATCTTTGAGAACTGCAACTCGGTCGCCCATGGTCATCGCCTCAACCTGATCGTGTGTGACATAAACAGTTGTAATCCCAAGACGACGCTGTAGCGCTGCGATCTGAGTACGAGTAGCAACACGTAGCTTGGCATCAAGATTCGATAGTGGTTCATCCATTAAGAAGACCTGTGGTTCGCGAACAATCGCGCGTCCCATCGCAACACGTTGGCGTTGTCCGCCAGAGAGCGCCTTTGGCTTGCGATCTAGGTATGGTTCGAGATCGAGCAACTTTGCAGCTTCAAGAACTCGACGATTCCGTTCATCTTTATCGACGCCGGCGATCTTCAGGGCAAAGCCCATATTTTCTGCGACTGACATATGTGGGTAGAGAGCGTATGACTGGAAGACCATTGCGATATCGCGGTCTTTTGGTGCGATGTTGGTGACATCGCGATCTCCGATGCGGATTGTGCCAGTGTCGACTTCTTCAAGTCCGGCCAACATACGAAGCGAGGTTGATTTACCGCAACCAGATGGTCCTACAAGAACAAGGAACTCACCATCGTTTACAGTGAGGTTCAACTTGTCTACAGCTGGCTTAGTGGTGCCGGGGTAGATACGTGATGCGTTTTCGAATACGACTGATGCCATGAGCAATTGCTCCTTCTCCGGGCAGGTACGTGCCCGACGGTCCGTTGGATGAAGGTCAAGGGGTTCCCCTCGAGTGGCGCAACTCTAGGTCTGCTGGGGGGTAATCGTCTACAGAGCGAGCTCGCCCGTTATCGATCCCACCCCTAGAAAAGGCCCAAGTTGAGTCGCCTTGAACCTTCGGCTAGGTTTGGCCTTAGCACTCTCGGTGCTCGAGTGATAATTAACAAGCTCGTCAGCCGCCGGACAGGGTGAATAAGTACACCTAAGAATTAGAGGAGATAGCGCAATGGCAAAGATGATCGCCTTCAGTGAAGAGGCTCGCCGTGGTCTCGAGCGGGGAATGAACGCTCTTGCAGATGCCGTCAAGGTCACCCTTGGACCCCGTGGCCGCAATGTTGTTCTTGAAAAGAAGTGGGGCGCCCCAACGATTACCAACGATGGCGTCTCCATCGCAAAAGAGATTGAACTCGATGACCCGTGGGAGAAGATCGGTGCCGAACTCGTTAAAGAGGTCGCAAAGAAGACCGATGATGTCGCCGGCGATGGCACAACCACCGCAACGGTCTTAGCTCAAGCGATGGTGCGCGAAGGACTTCGCAACGTAGCTGCTGGCTCAAACCCAATGGCGATCAAGCGCGGTATCGAAAAGGCTGTTGAAGCAATCTCGGCCGAACTTTCTGCCATGGCTAAGCCGGTTGAAACGAAAGAACAGATTGCCGCAACTGCTTCGATCTCGGCAGCAGATACAACTATCGGCGAGATGATCGCTGAAGCGATGGATAAGGTCGGTAAAGAAGGCGTCATTACCGTCGAAGAGAGCAACACCTTTGGACTCGAACTCGAACTCACCGAAGGAATGCGCTTTGATAAGGGTTATATTTCGCCATACTTCACGACCGATTCAGAACGAATGGAATCAGTCCTTGAAGATCCATATATTCTGATTGCAAATTCAAAGATCGGAAATATTAAAGATCTCCTTCCTATCCTTGAGAAGGTAATGCAATCTGGCAAGCCACTTTTGATCCTTGCTGAAGATGTCGAGGGTGAGGCACTTGCAACTCTCGTCGTTAACAAGATCCGTGGCACATTTAAATCTGTAGCAGTCAAAGCTCCAGGATTTGGTGATCGCCGCAAAGCAATGTTGCAAGATATTGCGATTCTTACCGGTGCAACTGTCATCTCGGAAGAGGTTGGTCTCAAATTAGATACCGCCGATATGTCACTTCTTGGCCGCGCCCGCAAGGTCGTTGTTGCAAAGGAAGAGACAACAATCGTTGAAGGTGCTGGTGATGCAGAGCAGATCAAGGGGCGCGTCAATCAGATTCGTGCCGAGATCGAGAAGAGTGATTCCGATTATGATCGCGAGAAGCTCCAAGAGCGTCTGGCAAAACTCGCTGGCGGCGTAGCAGTTATTAAGGCTGGTGCAGCGACCGAAGTTGAACTCAAAGAACGTAAGCACCGCATTGAAGATGCAGTCCGTAATGCGAAGGCTGCCGTTGAAGAGGGCATTGTCGCTGGCGGAGGAGTTGCACTTCTCCAAGCAGGAAAGGCGCTCGCTAAGTTATCCCTGACCGGTGATGAAGCAACCGGTGCCCGGATTGTAGAGTTTGCGATCGAAGCACCGCTGAAGCAGATTTCTATCAACGCTGGACTCGAAGGTGGAGTTGTTGTCGAGAAGGTACGTAATCTCGAATCCGGCTTCGGACTCAACGCCGTCACTGGCGAGTATGTCGATATGATCAAAGCTGGAATTATTGATCCTGCAAAGGTGACCCGTTCGGCCTTACAGAATGCGGCATCGATTGCCGCTCTCTTCCTTACGACCGAGGCTGTCATCACCGATAAGCCAGAGCCAAAGGGACAACAGGCTCCTGCAGGTGGCGGAGATATGGATTTCTAAGAAGCTAAAAATCTACGCTGCTAAGAACGAATGTAAGCCCTCGGGAAATCGGGGGCTTTTTTCGTGCAGTAAGGTTCTCGTATGGGATCTAGTAAGAAAGTGAGCGACCTCTTTGGCGCCGCCGATCAGGCTCGAACTGCCGCGATCGAAGATGCGCAGAACTCCGACTTCGTCGGGAGCCTTCACTCAGTAGATACCGATGAACGAATTGCAACCTATCTCTTCGAAGCCTCGTTACCTGGTTATCACGGCTGGCGGTGGGCGGTCACAGTTGCAAAGGTTGATGAGCAATCACCGACAACCATTTGCGATGTTGTTCTCCTTCCAGGTTCTGAATCACTCCTAGCGCCAGAGTGGATTCCCTATAAAGATCGGATCCAGCCAGGGGATCTCGGCGTCGGGGATATCATCCCTACATCTGCCGATGATGAAAGACTCGTCCCAGGTTTTGCAGCTCTACCATCTGATGATGAGCTCGATCCGGCGCAACTCTTTGAATTTGGTCTTGGCCGAGTGCGCGTACTCTCGATTGTTGGTCGCGATGCGGCGAGCAAGCGCTGGTACGAGGGTGATCGTGGCCCCAATACCCCGATTGCTCAATATGCACCTAAGCCATGCTCTGGCTGTGCCTTCTTCATTCCGATCGCTGGCTCGCTCCGATCGGCCTTTGGTGTCTGTGCCAATGCGCTCTCACCTGAGGATGCGCGCGTGGTCTCGCTCGATCACGGCTGTGGGGCACACTCAGAGGCTCTCGTCGTCACCGATTAATCAGTTAAACTGATCCCCTTGCAATTCTTTCTAGCTCTTCCTAGCACTTTTTAGAAAACTTGCCGTACATACTCTGAAGGGAGTAATCGATGCCTCTTGGCCGCGTTAAATGGTTCAGCCTTGAAAAGGGTTTTGGATTTATCTCCTCTGAAGAGGGTGAAGATGTCTATCTCGCATCTGATGCACTTCCAGCTGGAGTCACAACGATCAAGCCTGGGACAAAGCTTGAATTCGGCGTCGCAGAGGGTCGCAAAGGGCCACAGGCCTTATCGGTTCGCATTATTGATGAGCCGGCTTCAATTGTTGCTAACACCCGAATCAATGCCGATGATTTGGCAACAATTATTGAAGATACGATCAAGATGCTCGATAAAGTTGGTAATGGATTGCGTCATGGGCGCCACCCAACGGGTGCAGATGCAGAACGTCTTGGTCGAGTCCTTAAAGGAATTGCTGCACAGATCGAAGGCTGACCTTCAAGAGTTTTCGGAATTTTAGGTAGTTATTGGGAGTTATGTAAATTACTGCGGGGTGCGCTCGCGGCGTAAGCGTCGAATCGAGTATCTCAAACCAAGTAAACCCATCACAATTCCGCTGATACAGATCCAGAGCACATTGGATGGCGCACTACGCGCTAGCTCAATGACAAGAACGATAGCCCAGAGCACTATCCCACTTATTAAGACGATGACGCTCTTCCGCATGGCCCAATTGTACCCACGACTAGACTTCGCCAGTGTTATTACGCGTGAAAGATACTGGTTCGCTCAGATCTTTTCGCCACCGAAACTTCAGATTACTCTTCGCCTCTAATTTTATCTCCAACGTTGGTTCATGGGCTCAGCGGATTGCCCAGGATTGGCTGGTTCTGGAATTAACCCACAGCGCCCGCGATCTTGGCCTTGTGACTGGCCTGCAATTCTTACCCTCACTCATCTTCTCTATCTACGCCGGTTCACTCGCTGATCGCATCAGCAAGCGCAAGCTATTGCTCTTAACCAATCTTGGCGGCGGTCTCACCTCGCTCATACTTGGGCTCTTGGTCATTACCCACGAAGTAAAAATTTGGCACGTCTTTGCACTTGCCTTCTTTTTGGGACTCTTTGGATCACTTGATGCACCCGCCCGACAAGCTTTTACTTCAGAGATGGTCGGAAAGAGTGATCTGGCAAATGCCGTAAGCCTTAATTCGGCAAATTTTAATGCTGGACGGCTAATTGGCCCGGGCTTATCGGGTCTTCTGATCGCGGCATTCCATACCGGTCCATCCTTTCTGCTCAATGCTGCTTCGTATATCTTCGTTATTGCCTCACTTCTTGCGATTCGCGAATCTGATCTCTTTATTGAGGCTCGACCAAAGAGTACGGTCAAGGCCAGTGAGGCACTTCGCTATGTTCGCGCCCGTCCCGACATCATCGCAGTCATGATCACCGTCTTCTTCGCCGGCACCTTTGGTCTTAATTTTCAGATCTTCAATGCGCTTATGGCTACCCAGATCTTTCATAAGGGCGTTGCTGTGTATGGGTTTCTTGGCACCATCATCGCCATTGGATCATTGAGCGCAGCGATACTCGCTGCTCGACTTGATACTAGGCGGGGCGTTCGTTTTATTTTAAAATTTGCCGGGTTCTTTGGAATCGCACTAATCATTTCTGCATCAGCCCCGACCTTTCTCACCTATGCAATAGCGCTACCCATCAATGGAATCCTGGCGCTTACCACAATGATCTCGGCTAACTCGTATATCCAGAGCCATACAGATCCAGCAATTCGCGGCCGGGTCATGGGTATTTATTTGATGGTCTTTATGGGTGGGTCACCCTTTGGCTCACCTCTCATTGGCTGGCTCTGTACTCAAATTGGAGTGCGGCAGAGCGTCGCCCTCTGCGGTGCACTGACCTTCTTAGCACCACTTTGCATCTTCGCTTTCATGCGAGATCGGTTGATCGCGCCCTCAAGTATCAAAGTTGATGATGTGTTAGAGACTTTTTACGAGAATAAGTAAGGAGACCCCCGCAAGTATTCCAAGTGTCAGAATCCTACGGATCTTGTAATTCATGGGGTTTGACTATTTGGCTATTTGGCTAGTGCAGCGACAACATAATCGATGGCTGCCGTGAGCGCATCAATATCAGATGGCTCTACTGCTGGAAACATCCCGATACGAAGTTGATTCTTACCAAGCTTGCGATACGCGTCGGTATCTACAATTCCATTAGCGCGGAGAATTTTTGCAACTTCCAGTGCGTCGATTGATTCATCGAAGTTGATAGTGCCAACCACAGGTGATCGCATCGCTGGGTCTGTGACAAAAGGTGTGGTGTACGAAGTCTTTTCGGCCCAACCATAAAGACGTGACGAGGAGTCAGATGAGCGCCCAGCAGAGAAGGTGAGTCCACCGTTTTGATTCATCCAATCAATTTGTTCTGCGAGTAAGATCAACGTGGCAACGGCCGGTGTGTTATATGTCTGATCTAATCGTGAGTTATCAATTGCGATAGTGAGGTCGAAGAAGGCCGGTACCCAGCGGCCAGATTCTTTAATCTTCGCAACGCGGGCGATCGCCGCTGGACTCATGATTGCGATCCAGAGGCCGCCATCCGAGGCAAAGGACTTTTGTGGTGCAAAGTAATAGACATCTGATTGTGAAATATCAAGCTCTATGCCACCGGCAGCGCTTGTCGCATCGACGAGAACTAACGCGTCGTTGATGCCTTGTGGGCGAATAATTGGCATCGAGACACCGGTACTCGTCTCGTTGTGGGTAAGCGCATAAGTATCAATATCTGCCTGCGCAATAGGCAGTGGGTGCGAACCTGGATCAGTTTTAATCACAGTTGGTTCTTCGAGAAAAGGCGCCTCTGACGCGGCAGTGGCAAATTTTGAGGAGAACTCACCAAAGGTCAGATGTTGAGATTTCTTTTCGATGAGACCGAAGGTAGCGATGTCCCAGAAAGCGGTTGACCCACCATTACCAAGAATGACCTCATAGCCTGCTGGCAAATTAAAGAGTGAGGTCAAGCCGGTACGTACCCGATTTACAACGTTCTTGACCGGCTTCTGACGATGTGATGTTCCAAGAATTGAAGTGCCAGATGATGCAAGTGTGGTCAGAGCCGCTGGATGGATCTTTGATGGTCCGCAACCAAAGCGGCCATCAACTGGCTTGAGATCTGCTGGAATAATAATTTCGCTCATTACTCGTGCCTTTCACTCGCGTTAAGCTTCACAATCAAGGATAGAAGCGTTTAATGGCCCAACCTTCATTGGTTGCGATGTAGCGAACTCGGTCATGTAACCGTGAGTAGCGCCCCTGCCAGAGTTCAATCGTAGAGGGTCGAACAACGTACCCACCCCAATGTGGTGGCCGTGGAACCGGCTGACCGTCTGGATATTGAGCGGCAAAATTCGCATAGGAAGTTTCAAGATCCGAGCGCTGCGCGAGCTCTTCAGATTGTGTCGATGCCCAAGCACCGATCTGGCTTCCCCACGGACGGGTCGCAAAGTAATCGTCACTCTCGGCGGCGGAGAGCTTGCTGGCCACTCCTTGGATACTTATCTGGCGCTCCATGGCGAACCACGGAAAGAGCAGTGAGACCTGAGGATTCTCGGCTATCTCATCTGCCTTGCGCGATCCGTAATTTGAAAAGAAGCTAAAACCGGATGCGCTGACATCCTTGAGCAAAACCGTTCTCGTCGAGAGTTGGGCCCCTAAAGCGCTGGGAGAAGTGGTGAGAACCATGGCATTGGCTTCCACGATCATCGGATTCGCCGCAGCTTCACTGAGCCATTGGGTAAATTGGCGGATCGGGTCACTGTCCACATCGACCAGACCGATCTCACCATACGAGCGGCGCATCTCTCGGATAGCGCTTCGAATCTCATCAGGTTTTGCCGGGTCAATCGTGCTCATAGGTGTATCAAACCTCACTTTCCCCGTGCGGGCTACTTGGCGCCGCTCACTTGCTAACGGCTTGGCGCAGTGCCAACCTAGCGTCAGGTAAACGGGTCTTTTCACCCATACATTCCAGCAGGGATATGGAGATATTTAATGTCAGATGATTTCAAACCAGGACTAGAGGGCGTCATCGCCTTTGAATCAACTATTGCCGAGCCAGATAAAGAGGGAAGCGCACTTCGTTACCGCGGTGTCGATATTGAAGACCTCGTTGGCCGCATCAGTTTTGGAAATGTCTGGGGCCTCTTGGTCGATGATGAATTTAACCCGGGACTTCCACCGGCTGAACCGTATCCACTTCCTGTCCACTCGGGTGATATCCGAGTCGATGTTCAATCAGCGATTGCAATGCTCGCACCTGCTTGGGGCTTTAAGCCGTTGCTCGATATTACCGATGAAGAGGCGCGTAACAATCTTGCTCGCGCTTCCGTCATGGTTCTCTCTTATGTTGCACAAGCCGCTCGTGGTCAAATCCTTCCACCAGTTCCAGAGAAAGAGATTGATAAGGCGCACACCGTTGTCGAGCGCATGATGATGCGTTGGCGCGGTGAGCCAGATCCGCTACATGTTCGCGCAATTGATGCGTACTTTTCTTCTGCCGCCGAGCATGGAATGAATGCCTCAACATTTACAGCCCGCGTGATTGCATCTACCGGAGCTGACGTCGCAGCGGCGCTCTCTGGTGCTATCGGCGCGATGTCGGGTCCACTTCACGGTGGCGCACCATCACGAGTACTTGGCATGATTGAAGATGTTGAGAAGAGTGGCGATGCCCGCGCATATGTGAAGGGCATTATGGATCGTGGCGAACGGTTAATGGGCTTTGGTCACCGCGTGTATCGCGCTGAAGATCCACGAGCTCGCACACTTCGTCGCACCGCAAAAGAACTTGGTGCACCACGTTATGACGTGGCGGTCGCTCTTGAACAAGCTGCACTTGCTGAACTTCATGAACGCCATCCAGAGCGAGTCCTCGAGACAAATGTTGAGTTTTGGGCGGCAATCGTCTTGGACTTTGCAGAAGTTCCAGGACCAATGTTCACATCAATGTTTACCGCGGCACGTACTGCCGGGTGGTCTGCACATATCTTGGAGCAGAAGAAGACCGGCCGCCTAGTGCGCCCATCAGCTCGCTATATCGGTCATGGTCCACGCAAGCCTGATGCCGTTAGTGGCTTTAATGTCGCGGTTGAGGCGCTCCACTCGTAGCCTTTTCTCCTTGCACTTTCGTTGAGTGATGAGAGAATTCGACTATGACTCGCTCAATTATCTGGTTTCGTCGTGATCTGCGAATTGCTGACCATCCTGCTCTCAATGCAGCGATAGCGGCGAGTGATGAGATCGTTCCAGTATTCATACTGGATCGGAATTTAAAAAACGAGAGTGGCGCAAAGCGGCTCGCCTATCTCGATCAATCACTTCGTGAGCTAGATACATCACTCGGTCATTCACTACATCTCATGGCTGGGGATCCGGCGAAGGTACTTCGTGAATTGATGGCGCGGTATAACGCAAGTGACGTTCATATCTCAGAAGAGTTCGAACCAGATGGCTTAGCCCGCGATCGCACAGTTGAAGCCGCTGGTATTTCGTTGGTTCGTACTGGCGGACCATATGCCGTCGCCCCGGGAAGAGTTCGCAAGCCAAGTGACGGGACGCCATATCGTGTCTACACACCGTTCTACCGGGCCTGGTTAGCACATGGCTGGCGCGATCCAGCCCCTTGTCCACAGGAAATTCCAACAGTCACACCACAAGAATCTGATCGATCTTTCCCGAATTGGCAGATGCCCGAAGGTCTTACTGTGACCACCGCAGGTGAAGAAGCTGCGTTACGCCGCTGGGAGTTATTTAAAAGTGGAGCGCTCGCACAGTATGACGAGGCACGCAATCTGGCAGGTATTGATGGCACCAGTAAATTGAGTGCTCATCTGGCGTGGGGCGAGATTCACCCCCGGACCCTGCTCGCTGAATTAGGGGAGAGCACGGCGCATGACACTTTTAGAAAAGAGATTGCCTGGCGCGAGTTCTATGGCGATGTGCTCCATCACAATCCGCATACTGTCAATGATTATTACGCCCCTCAATTCGCAGCGATGCGATATGACAAACCAGGGGAGAAGTTTAAAGCCTGGTCTGAGGGCCGTACCGGATACCCATTTGTAGATGCTGCGATGCGTCAATTGGTGAATGAAGGCTGGATGCATAACCGAACGCGCATGGTGGTTGCTTCATTTTTAGTCAAGGACCTTCACCTAGAATGGCAATTAGGAGCTAATTTTTTTAAGGAACATTTAGTTGATTATGACGCGGCATCGAATGCGCACGGTTGGCAGTGGACCGCTGGAACAGGGACCGATGCTTCACCGTATTACCGAGTCTTTAACCCCATAGAACAAGGGAAACGCTTTGATCGAAACGGTGATTACCTTCGCAAATATCTTCCTGAGCTTCGACATTTATCCGCGCCTGATATTCACGAGCCATGGAGCGTCTTAGATGGTTACCTTCACGATTATCCAGTACAGATTGTGGACCATGCAAAAGAGCGACTCGAATCACTTGGCCGGTTAGATGAGATCAAAATCCGTAAAGCCGAAAGTACTTAATTCGTAGCGAGAACTATTCCTGCTCCGCTCCGCTTTGCCTCATACATCGCGGTATCGGCGCGCTTTAAGAGTTCACCCTTTCCATCACTCAGTACTCGTCCGATACTTACGCCAACATCTGCGCTACCAGAGTGCAGTGTTATTGGATAACTCAGTGAGGCGCGTAACGCTTGTGCAACTTCAATTCCATAGCTTTCCGCTCCATAAATTATTACGCCAAATTCATCTCCCCCGAGCCTGGCAAGCAGTGCGCCATGGTTGAGGGACCTAAGAAATCGCTTCGCTATCTCTTGCAGTAATTGGTCTCCTGCGCTGTGTCCCATCGCATCGTTAACCTTCTTGAATCCATCAAGATCAAGTAAGAGCAGAGTGCCTTCCTTACGATTCAATAGTTCGATTTCGGCTAGGAAGCGCCTTCTATTTGCTAACCCAGTTAACTCATCAATGCGTGCAAGTTGACGGTCACTATCTGCGAGTTGTGCCTCTCGAAGCGCGACCGACATTCGTAAGAAAGCGAGCATGATGGTGATGAGCGCTGGGACTAAAGCAAATGTTGGGAAGTAATGTGGACGCACCGCTGCAATACCAAGGATTGTCGCACTCGCAATCAGCGCTATGGTCGCGCCAATTGACGTTACGCGGTCAGAGAGTTTACTTGTACCGCCAGGGTGCCATAGGGACTCGGCGATAATCAAGAGACTGATGAGCCACCCATCATCGATGATCGATGCAAAGGGATAGCTCGAGGTCGCAGACTTCCATAAGAAATATAAATCAGTCGCTGCAAAGAGCGCGATACCCGGCAGCATAATGAGAGCTCGTGTAGATGTAACGTGCACGATCACCCCTACGATTGCGATGACAACGAGAACGCAATCCCCGATGGGATAGAGGATTGATAAGAAGACGGTAGTGGGTGTGCCGCTGAAGTGCATCATGGCTGGTTTTAGCAGTAAGGATGCCATCACACTCGAGACCCCCAAAGCGATAATGATGACATCGAGTAGTTCAAGTGCGCTGATTTTTCGTCGCGCTGAGAGAGCCCGGATCATGCCAAAGAGTGCCAGTGGATAGAAGAGTCCGTAGGCGATATTTGTCCCACCGCCCCATAGGTGAAAACTCATAAAAGAATTCCACGATGAGATGAATGACCCAAGAGTCCAAAGCCCGATAGCGGTGCCCAATGACATGGTCGCAAGCTGATCATTAAAAAGTGGTGCGTAAAGTGCTGAGAGAGCTGCTGCCGCAGCGATGGCATTGAAGAGGACGAGATCAGAGAAGACGGTGGGGTGAGAAAAGATTAAGCGAACTCCCAGATGCAGGAGAAGGATTCCCCCTGCGATTAATCGCAAGGTGAGATATCTTCGTGCCGTGCCAATCACCACCTGGTGAGAGTAGCCCAGATGAGAGAGATAAAAGAACCCATGGATAAAGAGATCGGTCGTCGTTCCCTTATATGCGGCGCAATTGCCCTAGCTGTTGGAATCTCATCGGATGTGGCGCTTGCCGCTGCGCCAGCAGCAGGAATCACCCAAGGCAAAGATGGAAAGATGGTCCTCGATCTTTCGAAGAATCCGGCATTGAAAAAAGTCGGTGGCTCTGTAACAGCCGATCTATCCAATGGATCGTCAATTGCTGTTGTGAGAACTGCTCTTGGAGTAAAGGGTCTGACGGTAATTAATCTAAGTTGCACGCATAATGGCGTGACCGTGATGCCAAGTGGAAATCAGTGGCTCTGCCCAGCTCATGGTTCACAATTTTCACTGACTGGAAAAGTACTTCAGGGCCCGGCTCGAACGGCACTCTTTAAGTATCCGTCGATCGCAACCCTGAAGACGCTAACGATTGGTTAAAGCGTTTGGCTTTTTATAAGCCAGCCTTGCACGCTGATTTACGTGTCGAGAGCGCCTCATCAGAGGCTGCCTTGATCGTTTGAGCAAGTGTTGGCTGATTGGCGATAGCTTGGTTATATCGAAGTGTCATTGAATCCACTTGTGCTTGTGCCTTTACCAACTTGCCCTGAAAGTTTGCTGGAACTTTCTGTAAAGTTGTGATCGAGCGCTGGGCATTTGTTATTGCACTGTCATAGCCACCGTATGCTCGAATCCAATTTCCGTAACTCTGAACATTGACATCAGTACTGCTTGCGGCGCTTACCGGGCTTGCATCCCAGCCAGCTATCTGAGTCGCGCTGTATTTGACCGCGAGAATCACCTTAGTCGCATCACGCTGCTTTGCAGCGTTATCTCGCTTTGCTGTGTCATCAGCGATGCGCTTGTTTACTGCGGCGATTGCTGCATCGATGCCAACAACCTTAATTGGAGCAACAGGTTTAACTAAGCGGTTGTATCCAACGATATATTCCTTAGTCTGAGCCGCGGCAATTCCTTGATTTAAAACGTCGATGGAGTGCTTCGAGGCGTCAATAGACTCTTTGATCGCGGCCAGGGTGCTGGTCTGTGAAGTAATGAAATCGGTATTCTGAGCCTTTGCGGCGAGATAGGCAGTATTAGCTGATATGCAATCAGCCATCGTCCAAGAGAGTCCGGCAGGAGTTCCAATGGGATTGGTCGCACATGTGTATTTGACGGTCCCAACAATCTTTGTTGATTTTGCCACCGCGCACTTCGTTCCCTGACGAACCGTTGCAGCACTTGCTGGGCTGACGCCCGAGGCAACTGTTGCGAGTATGAGCGCAGCTGCTGCGAGAACTGGACCAAATTTGCGGAAATTCTTGCTCATGTACTTCTCCTTGGTGACATATTTTCGTTTACCTGTCGGCCGAGGATCTCCAACGGCTACAGCCTTGATACTAGAGGATCGGGGCTCGTTGGCTCGTGATTTCCTTGCATAAAATGGGGTGAAATGACTGAGAATGTTGGGCAAAGTTTTCGGTTAGGGTTGGATTTGAGATGGAAAGTACGCCCGTCCCAGTAGCTCAGTGGATAGAGCAATCGCCTCCTAAGCGGTAGGTCGCCGGT
>JBBAMQ010000013.1:0-30431 GCA_040402395.1 Candidatus Nanopelagicaceae bacterium
GCTTTTGAGCGCCTTGTTCTTCGGCCTGGCGTGAAAAATCGTTGTGGGGAATTTCAACAGTTAAATGCGACGCAATCTTATTTGGCACTGTCCATGCAAAAGGAATATTACCTAATTCGATATTTACTGAATTTACTGTCTTTGCCGTGCATCCCGATAAAAGCAGTGTCATGATGAACAATACGAGAGAACTCTTTTTCAATTAATCTCCAACGATCATTGATTGCGCCCCAGTACAGGTAATGAGCTCAGTGTAGGTGGATGGGTAGACAGCATGGGGATGTCCAGCCGCAGCCCACACCACTTCGTAATCGCTGAGCGCTTCATCAATCAAAATTGTCGCTTTAGTGAGCCATCCAAGAGGTGCAACGCCTCCAACCGAGAAGCCACTCTTTTCTTTAACATAATCAGCATCGGCGCGTATTAGCTCTTGTATGCCTAAATTCTTAGCGACCAAATCTGTATCAACCCGGTGTCGACCGCTTGTGATGATGAGTAGGGGAGTTTTATCGGGTAGCAGAAATACTAACGATGAGGCGATTTGGCCAACTTCGATTCCAAGTGCCGAGGCAGCATCTTGGGCAGTGCGGGCACTTTCACTTAAGACCGTGATCTCACCCTTAACACCGAGTGAATCCTTGGCGGCAATGAAGCGCATAACCGCAGCTTTTTGCAACACGCCCTCCATGAACGAACTCTACTATGCAGTAATTTGAAGCCATACCTTCATAATTGATCTATGACACATCTACTTCGTAAATCATTTTCAGAGTTCCTTGGCACCGCAATCCTGTTGATAGCAGTTGTTGGATCCTCATTTATGGGTTCATTTCTGACACAAGATGCCCTCCTTGGGCTATTCGTCAGCGCATTCGCAACCGTCCTAGCACTTGGCTGCATCATCTTCGTCTTTGGCTCAATTAGTGGCGGCTATTTCAACCCTGTCATTACCTTTGCCGAGTTCATTGTTAAGCGACTAGATGTAGAAGAGCTCATCGCCTTCATCCTTGCTCAGTTTGCCGGCGCTTTTGCTGGCGTCGTTCTTGCAAATTACATGTTCAAGCAGCATGCCATCACCCACTCAACTATTGCGCATAAGGGAATGAACTTCTATGTCGCTGAGGTAGTTGCAACAGCTGGACTTATTATTATCTTGCAACTTTTGATCCACCAATACAACGATCACCTGGCCGCGATTGCCATCCCGGCATGGATCGGTGGGGCTTATCTCTTCACTGCATCAACAAGCTTTGCAAACCCAGCGGCTGTCTTTGCTCGTATGTGGACCAACTCTGCAGCAGGTATTGATCTCAGATCAGGACTTGCCTTTATTGGCGCCGAAGTCCTTGGTGCAGTTATCGGTATCGGAATCGTTGCTCTCCTCACATCCGGTGATGATGATCTCGATGGGTTGGCTTACCTCACTGATGAAGAGTTTGTGGAAGCGACTGATCACACCATCTAAGCTCAAGAACTTTCCAGGTCTCGCTCTTATTGCCGGCCTGGTAGCGATTGCCTTTGCGGTTAACCAATGGCAATCGGCTATCAGTCCGCTCGCACTCTCTGTCGCACTTGGTTTTCTTCTTGCGAATGTATGGAAATGGCCCGATTGGGCAAAAGGCGGAAGTGCGTTCGCGAGTAAGAGGATCCTTCGTTTGGGAGTTGTATTACTCGGCGCTCAGGTCTCCCTGGATGCGTTGGGTGCAATTGGCTTCAAGGGTTTTGTGGCAATCATTATTGTCGTTCTTCTTACCATCTTTGGCATTCTCGCTCTCTCTAAATTCTTTAAACTCACTCCTGGGTTAGGCATGCTCATCGCTGTTGGATTCGCTATCTGTGGTGCAAGTGCGATTGCAGCGGTGCGCCCGCAGACAGATGCGACAGAGGAAGAGACCTCTTACGCGATTGCTCTGGTCTCGCTCTGTGGCACCCTCTCAATCTTTGTACTTCCGTTAATCGGCCGCGCTATTCATTTGAGTAATCGTGCCTTTGGATCATGGGCCGGTGCAGCGGTTCATGATGTTGGACAGGTCTTGGCAACTGCATCTCTCTTTAACTCAGGATCAGTCTCAACTGCGATTATCTTTAAGCTGGTCCGAGTCTCGCTGCTTGCTCCGGTAATTGTGGCTCTCTCACTTAGAAATCGAAAGCTAGCGGGGAGGCAGGAACCAACGGCAACCAAGGTCCCGCTCATTCCACTCTTTGTTGTTGGATTCATTGTGCTCACTATTGCTCATAACGTCATCCATACGAGCCTTCGCATAAATAACGACCTTTCGACGCTGAGCAAGATATTAATCTCCGCCGGCCTCGTCGCTTTGGGTTCCAATGTGCGATGGGCAGCGATTCGCAAGATCGGCCACAAGCCACTCGTGATGGGTCTCTGTGCATGGGTCGTTGTCGCTGGGCTTGCACTTGGGGTAGTAAAACTTACTGGTCTCTAGATTCGGCAAAATCAGAGAACAACCGAGATACTTCTCCCATGCGCATCCTCGCCATTCAAAACGATGAGACTGATCCACCACATCTTGCTGGCCGATGGCTTGAGGAAATGGGTCATGAGGTTCTGGTTCTACATGCCTATCGCGGGGAAGATGTACCCGCAACAGTTCCCGTCGGAGTTGATGCGCTGATGCCGCTCGGTGGCCATATGGGGGCGCTCGATGATGAGATCGCACCGTGGTTACCCAATGAACGTGCGATGCTGGTTGATGCCGTTGCCCGGGATATTCCGATCTTTGCAATCTGTCTCGGGGCCCAACTCTTAGCTGCGGCACTTGGTGGCACTGTTGTGAGAGCCACTGAATCCGAGATTGGGATATACGAGATTGAAGCGGTGGGGGAGCCTGATCCAGTCTTTGAGATCATCCCCGGCACGATCGTGGCGCAATGGCATGAAGATCAAGTCGACCACCTACCTGATGGCGCAACACTTCTTGCAAGCAGCGCACTCTGCCGTAATCAAATCTTCCGGGTGGGCTCAAAGAGTTATGCGGTGCAATTTCATCCCGAGATTGATGCATCGATCATTCGCACGTGGGAAAAAAATGCAGATAACGCCTTCCTCGAATCTGGTAAGGCAAGTGTCGAATCTGAGGTTGCCGTGGCAGAGCAGAGACTCATCGAAATTTGGCGTCCTACCATCACGCGATGGGGCCAATTAATCCAAGCCGGTTAGTTGTTTAAGCAGTTATTGCGCGGTCATCCCACCATCTGCTGAAACGATCGATCCGGTCATAAAGGATGCCTCATCGGAGGCTAAGAAGAGTACGAGGTTTGCAATCTCACGCGCGGTGCCGGGGCGGCCAATGGGCTGAAAGGAATCGATTGTTTTATAGACATGATCTAATCCACCGAGCATTGTGGCGTGGGCATGATTGATTGGAGTATCTACCCAGCCTGGACAGATCGCATTGCAGCGCACTCCGGTCTTTGCATAATCAAGCGCGATACCTTTGGTAAACATGACGATCGCACCTTTAGAGGCAGAGTAGATGCTCAGATACGGCTCTGAAACTAAGCCATTAACACTAGACATATTGACGATGGAGCCACCGCCCTGTTTTAACATCGCAGGAAGTACGGCTCGGGTTAAATACATCGCACCCTTAACATTCACATCGAGCGTGCGATCGATTGTCTCGTTGCTTGCTTCATGAAATACACCAGGCAGGTTTACTCCGGCATTATTAACCAGAATATCGACGGTTCCGAACTCGTTGATTGTTTGGATTACGAGTTCATCACATTGCTGAAAGTTGGAGATATCGATCGTTGCCGACTTTGCCTGACCACCTGATGTTCGAATTAATTGTGAGACTAACTCTGCCGCTGGGCCATTGATGTCGGCACAGATTACCGTTGCACCTTCCTCGGCCAAGCGAATAGCACTCGCTTCACCGATACCTGAGCCCGCCCCAGTGATTATGGCAACCTTTTTATTAACGCGCATTTTTATCTCCTGACGGAATCTTCGCTTGTAGAAATACTAAAGCCGCTGGGAGTTTATGCCCAACGGCTTTAGGGATAACACTTTACTTATTAATCAAGAGTACGAACTGCACCCTTGAAGTGTTTCTTGGCGCCAAGGGCCCACCAGATGAGAGCACCACCGATCACTACAATGAAGGTAATTGGCGTGTAATTTGCCGCCTTGATATCAAAGCCCTTGCCCCACCAAACGCCTGCTGGCGTCGTTGGCATGATGAAGTAGATCGAGACGATGACAATTTCAAGCACTGCCACCGGTGCCATCCACTTCCATTTTGTTCCAAGATTCCACTCACCCTGTACGAATGCATCGCCAACGCGCCAACGCAACCAGATAGGGATCGCAAATGATCCAAAGAGGCCGATAACCGCCATCGATGTTACGGCGAAGAATGCGACCGCTGACCAGAGAGCCGGAAGTGTTACTACAACGGAAGCAGCACCAAGCCCGAAGGCAGCGTGTGATGGATTGCGGTTCTTATCGAGTTTGGTCCAGTACTTGTACCCTGGAACTGCTTTATCGCGCGAGAATGCAAAGAGCATACGCGAACCAGCGGTGACACAGGACATGCCGCAGAAAAATTGACCGACGCAGGTGATGATGAGAATCGCTGTCGCCCAATGAGTAGAGAGTGCCGATGTAAAGATTGCTGTGACGGCACCGCCAGATTTCGTAATGCCGGCCTCGTCGGTCGCTGCGTACAGGAAGACTAGGAGCAAGATCCAACCAGCAACAGCTGAGTAGGCGATCGACTTCCATAGGCCTTGCGCTGCAGCTTTTCCTGCTTGGCCAGTCTCTTCAGAGACGTGAGCCGAGGCATCAAAGCCGGTGATCGTATATTGAGTGAGTAAGAAGCCAAGCGGCAAAACATAAATCCAAAAGGCGCGATGAGAGAAGCCACTGTTATTGATCTGATGGGTGAAGACCCATGAAGTTGATTGATGATGTGTTGGAATTAATATCAAGATCAAGATGATCGCAGCCACGCCAAAGATGTGGACCCAGACGTTGACGCCCTGAAGTTTATGGATGAGGTTTGCACCCCAGATATTGATAGCAATATGAATCAAGATAGTCACCAAGAAGACTATGAAGATCGTATGGAGATTGCCCGGATCAAAAGATTTTGAGTAAAGGTTTGCGGTGAAGACGAAGAAATTAGCAAAACCGTAATCGACGCCGGCTGTGACGGTAATGAGTCCGAGTAGATTCAACCACCCAGTGACCCAGCCATGGATCGGCTTACCGAGCTTGAGCGCCCAATAGTAAATACCACCCGCGGTTGGCATAGCCGAGACGAGTTCGGACATTGTTAGGCCAATGATCATGATCAAGGCGGCGATGATTGGCCAGCCGACTGAGATCGCTACCGGACCGCCGTTATTCCACGCCTGAGCGAAGGTCGTAAAACAACCTGAAAGAATGCAGATGATCGAGAATGAGATGGCAAAGTTGTGGAAGCCACTCCATTTACGGTCGAATTCCTGTTTGTAGCCGAGTTCAGCTAATTTTTTAGCATCGGCATCGTTAGCGTTGATCATGGGAGTGATGTCCAGCCCTTCTATCTGTCGGAAGTCTTAGGAAGAATTGTGGTCTCCGACCTGACCGATTGGAAGTACTCCAGCGAAATATTCTTAACTTTTGATGGTTGATTCAGACCAGCGCGCCAAGTAATCTCGCCTGATGACCACTCAAAAGTTAACTCTTGAAGCCCTGAAGGTCGAAATCGAAGCTGGGCGCATTGATACGGTAGTAGTCGGTGCGACAGATATGCAGGGACGCCTTCAAGGCAAGCGGATACATGCGCCATTCTTCCTCGCCGACACTCTCTTGCATGGGACCGAAGGATGTAACTATCTCCTGGCGGTAGATATTGATATGAACACAATCCAAGGCTATGACGTCTCGTCGTGGGAAACCGGTTATGCCGATATGGGGATGGCTCCAGATCTCGCAACCCTTCGCTATCTGCCTTGGCACGATGGAACAGCAATGGTGATTGCAGATCTTGTTGACCAACACCACGAATTAATCTCGGTCTCGCCGCGAACGATTTTGAAGAAGCAAATTGAGCGTCTCGATCGCGCTGGCATGGTTGCAATGTGCGGCACAGAGTTAGAATTTATAGTCTTTAAAGATACCTATGAAGAGGCTTGGAATAAGGGTTATAAAGATTTAATCCCAGCAAACCAGTACAACGTTGATTACTCACTTACGGGCACAGCGCGGGTCGAAAAATTACTTCGTGCGATTCGACTGCATATGGATAAAGCTGGCCTCACCGTTGAATCCGCAAAAGGCGAGTGCAATTTAGGCCAACATGAGATTGCATTTCGCTACGAAGATGCCCTTGCTACCTGCGATAACCACTCGATCTACAAAATGGGTGCGAAAGAGATTGCCGAACAACAGGGATGCTCGCTCACCTTCATGGCGAAGTTCAACGAGAAAGAGGGCAGTTCCTGCCATATTCATCTATCGTTTCGTGATAAATCTGGCGCAGCAGTGTTGGCGGGCGAAGCTGGCGACGGAATGAGCGAGATCGGTCGTCATTATCTAGCCGGGCTGCAATTGCATATGCGAGAACTCTCCCTTCTCTTTGCGCCAAATATCAATTCATACAAACGTTACCAACCAGGGACCTTCGCCCCAACTGCGATCAAGTGGGGGCGCGATAATCGAACCTGTGCGTTGCGGTTAGTAGGGCAAGGCCATGGCTTGCGAGTAGAGAATCGCGTTCCGGGTGGCGATGCAAATCCATATTTGGCTGTTGCTGGAATGATCGCGGCTGGGCTTGACGGTATTGAGCGCAAGTTAGCGCTTGAGCCAATCTTTATCGGGAATGCTTATGAAGCGGATACATCGCGTATTCCAACCTCGCTCAGGGAGGCGCGAGATATTTGGGCGGATAGTTCGTGGGTTCGCGATACATTTGGTGCCGATGTCCAGAAGCACTACACACATATGGCAGATACCGAGTTAGATGCGTATTCACGCGCCGTCACAGATTGGGAGCGATTCCGCAGTTTCGAGCGGATGTAAAGATGAGTTTATTTACGATTATTAATCCGACGACCGCCGAGCCTGTCAAAAATATTGAACTAGCTGATCTCGCGCAGACCGATGCGATCATTATCGCTGCGGCGAAGGCCTTCGAGAGTTGGCGCAAAATTAGCCCTGGCGATCGCGCCAAATTACTTCGAAACTTTGCGATCATTGTCGATCAGCATCTCGAAGAATTAGCACAGCTCGAAGTATTGAATTCAGGTCACACCATCGGTAATGCGCGGTGGGAAGCTGGCAATGTCCGTGATCTTTTAAATTATTACAGCGCCGCTCCCGAGCGCCTCTTCGGACGACAGATCCCAGTAGCGAATGGCATCGATATCACCTTCAAGGAGCCACTTGGGGTAGTGGGCATCATTGTTCCCTGGAATTTTCCAATGCCGATTGCAAGTTGGGGTTTTGCTCCGGCACTTGCTGCCGGAAATACGGTGGTTCTAAAGCCGGCAGAACTCACCCCGATGACTGCGATTCGACTTGGCGAACTTGCACTTCTCGCAGGAATTCCCGCTGGCGTCTTCACCGTCATTCCAGGTAAGGGTTCGGTCGTTGGTGAACGTTTTGTGACTCATCCACTGGTGCGAAAAGTCGTCTTCACTGGTTCTACCGAAGTTGGCAAAGGAATCATGCGTGGCAGTGCAAACCAAGTAAAGCGGGTGACGCTCGAACTTGGCGGTAAGAGCGCAAATATAATTTTCGCTGACTCAGATATTGAGAAGGCGGCGGCAAATGCACCAGGAGCTGTCTTTGATAATGCTGGTCAAGATTGTTGCGCGCGCTCGCGTTTGCTGGTTCAACGGTCGGTCTTTGACTCTTTCATGGAAAAATTTGAAGTTGGCGTAAAGAAATTTCGCGTAGAGGATCCAGCCCTTGAAAGCGCCGAGATGGGACCACTGGTGTCGGCTAAGCAATTTGCCCGAGTGAGTGAGTATTTGCCTGAGCAATCATTAATCGCCTTCCAGGGATCGAGACCCGATGGTCCAGGTTATTGGTTCCCACCTACTGTGTTGCTGCCAAAGAATGAGAACGATCGGGCTTTCACGGAAGAAATTTTCGGTCCAGTAGTTTCCGTTCTTCCCTTCGAAGACGAGGCTGATGCTATTCGAATCGCTAATAATTCTGAGTATGGCCTCTCCGGTTCGATCTGGTCCCGCGATCTTGGACGGGCGGTTCGAGTTGCTCGCGCCGTCGAAGCTGGCAACCTTTCTGTGAACTCCAACTCCTCTGTGCGATACTGGACTCCATTCGGGGGTTACAAGCAATCAGGGCTAGGTCGCGAACTTGGTCCAGATGCACTCGACTCTTTCACCGAAACTAAAAACGTCTTCTTCGACACCCAAGAATAACTAGGAGCGATTATGCAGAGATTAGAGGGCCGCGTCGCGGTAATAACCGGCGCTGCAAGTGGAATTGGTCTTGCGACTGCTCAACGTTTTGCGCAAGAAGGTGCCAAGGTTGTTATCGTCGATCTGAATGAAGTTGTCGGCGCTACCGTTGCCAAAGACCTTGGCGGTCTCTTCATCAAAGCAAATGTGACGAGTGAAGAAGAAGTTGCAAATATGTATAAGGTCGCTTTTGATGAGTATGGCCGTATCGATATCGCCTTCAATAATGCAGGGATTTCGCCACCCGATGACGACTCAATTCTTACCACTGGAATTGATGCCTGGCGCCGCGTTCAAGAAGTGAATCTAACCTCTGTCTATCTCTGTTGTAAGTATGTGCTTCCTTATATGCAGAAGGCCGGCAAGGGCTCAATCATCAATACTGCATCCTTTGTTGCCACCATGGGCGCTGCAACATCGCAGATTTCATACACCGCATCAAAGGGCGGCGTCCTTGCCATGAGTCGCGAACTCGGAGTTCAATTTGCTCGTGAAGGCATCCGCGTTAATGCGCTTTCACCTGGACCCGTGAATACGCCACTCTTGCAAGAACTTTTTGCCAAAGATCCGGCGCGTGCCGCACGTCGGTTAGTTCATATTCCATTTGGCCGCTTTGCCGAACCCTCCGAGATTGCCGCCGCCGTGGCCTTCTTGGCATCTGATGACTCTTCCTTTATCACCGCAGCTAACTTCCTTGTCGATGGTGGAATAAGCGGCGCCTACGTAACCCCATTGTCAGAATTGTCGGAGTAGACAATGTGTCGCTTAATGGGATTTGTCTCAACGAAAGATTTTTCGCTCTCCGAGATGGCTGGTGCCCATTTTGACGAGTTCGCTGCCCTCTCATTTCTGCATCGTGATGGCTGGGGAATAGCGGAGATGGAATGTGGTTCGAGCGCTCCAACGCTTCTCGTCGAATCGGCTCAAGCAAGTACGAGCCCAACCTTTAAGAGGGTAGCCCAGGAAAGTAAGAGCAACGGCGCCCTTCTGCATATGCGCTGGGCGACTTCTGGGCTATCGGTGAAGGAGGGTAATACCCATCCCTTCGTCTGGGGTGATATTTCTTTTATCCATAACGGTGCGGTTATTCCAGTAAATTCAATGGATGCCCTTATCGATGTCGACCTTTTTGATTCCCTGCGTGGGGATACGGATAGCGAACGCTACTTCGCAACGCTGATCACTCAAGTTCGCAAACTCGGACTGATTGAAGGCGTGATAGCAGCACTACGCCTGATCCGCGAGAAATGTCATTATTCAAGTCTGAATGCGATGCTGTTAACTCCACACCAGATGATTATTATCAATGAACATAATTTTAAGCGGATACCAGCTGGCGAGAATGAGTCGTATTACGACCTTTACTACCGGAAAAATTCGGATGGGGTGCTCGTTGCCTCCTCTGGCTGGGATCAAAGTGGATGGACCCTAATCCCGAACCACCGAGCACTCGTGATCGATCGGAACACATTTGCTATTGAAGAAATAACTTTGTGAGCCGTGGTCTAACTTTTTCAAAGAGTTTGTGGCTACTAGGATTTATTGCACTTGGCATTACGTGGGGAGCTTCCTTTCTCTTGATTAAATGGGGGTTACTGACCCTGACTCCGATTGGAGTCGCATTCCTTCGCTGCTTGATTGGTGGAGCTGCGCTCCTAATCTTCGCCTTGGTGACCCGGACAAAGCTTCCTAACAAGCCGATGCACTGGTTCCATTTAGCTGTCGTTGCACTTCTGCTGAACGCTGGTCCTGGCTACCTCTTTGCGGTGAGTGAGACCCACCTCAGTAGCGTTATGGCTGGACTGCTCAATGCAACCACGCCGTTGATGACGGTGATCGTGATCGCCTTCGGTTTTAGGGAGCAGAAAATCAATCGAGATCAGATGGTCGGAGTTTTCGTGGGGTTCCTGGGGATCGCGATTCTGACCGGAGCCCTGACTGGGTTGCATGGTAACGATGGGATGGCGATCGCTGGGCTGCTGCTCGCGACCTTCCTTTACGGAATTTCGGCCCCGTACTCGAAACGCTTTATCACTCCACTTCATTACAGCTCAACGGCGCTAGCGACTGGCCAAGTCATCTCTGCTGCAGTTCTATTGGCACCCTGCGCCTTACTGGCAGGAGTTACTCATGCTCCGTGGCAGAGCAAATCGCTCTGGGGAATGTTTGCCTTAGGAGCCGTCGGAACTGGATTTGCCTATATCTGGCATTTTCGAAATGTGCGCCTTGCAGGAAGTGCGATCGCAAGTTCGGTTACTTACATCACTCCTGTAGTTGCGACTCTTCTAGGTATCTGGCTTCTCCACGAACCACCAACCATCTCCCAACTTATTGGTGGAGGGCTCGTCTTACTCTCTGCTTCCATGATTCAGAAGAAGATCTCACTCTCAAAAAAATATTAGCAATTTTGCCAAAATGACTTGCCTCAGATTCCAGGGGTAGTACGGTTCTCCTTGTATCTGCTCACGCTTCTTCGGATGCCCTCTCCAACCTGGAGGTCACTTCATGTCAAGCTCACCACAATCACATTCACATAAACTGGCAGAAAATGTCCTAGGACTTTTTGAATCTGCGGTTATGGGCGTGGCCGGATCAGCACCGGCGTATTCCATTGCGGCATCAACCGCTCTCCTGGTGGGAGCGGTCGGACTTGCCGGACCAGCGGCGCTTCTTTACTGCGGAATTGCAATGTTTGGAATCGTCTTTGCCTTTAATTATCTTGGTCGAACTGAGTCAAACTCAGGTGCAACATATGCGTGGGTTCGTCGTGGACTCCACCCTGCACTCGGTTATGTCGCTGGCTGGTCCGTTCTCATGTGTTCTTCGATCTTTATGGTCGCAGCAACACTTCCGGCTGGCTCTTCCTTCTTAGGGCTCTTCTCTGACAAATTAGCGAACAGCAAGGGCTGGGTAACGCTCTTTGGAACTATCTTCTTCTTGCTAATGGTCGCAGCGGTCGCCTTTGGAGTAACGATTACCGCACGAGTGCAGGTAATTATGTCAACGATTGAAGTCGGTCTTCTCGCTCTCTTCGCCGTGTTGGCAATTTTTCATGGCCAAAAGACCCATACCTTCTCGTGGCATTGGTTTGCACCCACATCATTTGGCACCTCGCAGACCTTCTTCGCCGGCGCACTTATTGCTGCTTTTTACTACTGGGGCTGGGATGTAACGGCCAACCTGAATGAAGAGACCAAGGGTTCGCATAAGACCCCCGGCCAAGGCGCAATCATCGGGATGATCATCACCTTTCTCCTCTTTGAGGTATTTACCGTTGGATCAAATATGGTCCTCAGCGCTAAAGAAGTGAGCGCTAACTCAGCTAATCTGCTTGGTATTTTGGGTCAGAAGGTATGGCCAGGGACCCCTGGCAAGCTCATCGTCGTGGCCGTTCTTCTTTCGACGGTGGCGACTCTTGAGACTCAGCTCATCCAGATAACTAGAACTATGTTTGCAATGGGTCGAGACGGAACACTGCCCCGCACTCTTGGAACGGTCCACAAGAAGTACAAGACGCCAATTGTTGCCACTGTGATCGTCACCGTTGTGGGAATTGGTCTCTTTGTTGGGTCTCAATTTATTGGCTCAATCGGGAAAATTATGGCTGATGCTGTCGGTGCAATTGGGATCCAAATCTCGATTTACTATGCGCTAGCAGGATTCTCGGTTGTAGTGCTCTTCCGCAAAATGATCTTCAAGAGTGTAAAGAATTTTATCTTCATGGGGCTGTGGCCACTGACCGGTGCGCTCTTTATGACCATTATGTTCATCAAGGTTATTCCTACCCTTGATCATCTCACCAAGGTCGTTGGCTTCGGATCTTTGGCACTCGGATTGATCCCAATGCTTTGGTACTGGTCACGCGGCCATCTCTACTTTAAAATGCCAACTCAAGAAGAGCGAGTGGCTGTTCTGCAGGAGATGGAACATAACCTCTAGCGGTTCTTGCGCTTCTAATTAAGAAATGCGTAGGCGAGTGCCGCGATCCCTACTAAGGCGATGGCGTATCGTGCACTCTTGCTCATCAAGAATTGCTTTGCCGCTGGAATAAATGTGAGGGCGATCAAAAGCACGCCAGGAATAATAATGAAAAAGCTCTTGGCAACAATGTTGGGAGTTGAACGTTGATAATCCCAATTGATCAGTCCAGTTGCGATCATGGCATAGGCCCACATGCGGTAGTTATTCATGTAGCAAGCCTCTCATAGTTGGAGAAAGCAAAAGGGGGAAGGCGCGTCTGCGCCCTCCCCCTTTTGATGGTAATTACTTAGTGATCTTCCTTCATGCCTTCTGCAGCTGACTTCATGCGAGCAATCTTGTAAATGGTGATACCAAATACGCACTTTGCGAGCACATCAGCGATGGTGTAACCAAGCTGACGTCCAGTGAAGAGGTTTGCCGCCTGCATTGCAGATGGGTTCTTCACGAGAATTGGTAGCAAGTAGGAGATTGGGTAAACGCCCCATGTTGCGACCAAGAGCATACGCAAGCGGCCGACTGTTGCAGCAACGCCCTCTGGCTGACGATCAAGTGACTTACCAAGCTCTACAAAGAGGATGTACAGAATGTAGATGAATGGAATTGTTGAAAGAACGCCAAAGAGAACTTTGGTGCTGTTGCTATTTGAAATTTCTCCAGGGTAACCCAAGATGATCATCGCAGCTGATGCTGGGACGAGACGGTTCATAAGTGATGATGAAGCGCTCTTGGCGAGTGCGAGTACGGCAACAACTTCAGCAAGAAGTAGTGGAACGGTGAGGATCCAGTCAACATAACGGTATGCCTCGTTGAATGAACCTTGGGCGGTACCGATGTTGAGAGCCTGCTTCATTGATGCTTCATTGAATGAGTTGAAAATACGGAAGTAGTGGTAGGCAGCGATGAATGTCACCATTGATGACATAACAAGGGCGCCACGGTACTTAGGAAGAACGCGGCTCTGTCCCACAAGGGTGAACACTGTGGTTGCGAGCATCGAAATTAAGCCGAATGAGAAGATGTTATATAACGAGCTCCATTGGCCATTAGAAAGTTGTAACATCGAAATGTTGCCTCCAAAGGTTGGACCTCCACCAAAATCCCCGGGTTTGCCCGGCGGCGGAAATCATTAACCGAAGTGTTATCCCAAAACGGAATAATTTCTACTGGAATCGCAGGAATTTCCCAGGAAATTTGCCTAGTCACAAGCCGCCTGGTACGGAAAATCTATCTCGGTTTAGCTCCGGAGCGCTCGAAAATCAAAGCGCGCCGTACTCACCATATGGGGGACGGTCAGCGCCCAAACAATTACTAACGTTGCCCAGAAGAGGCCAGACGCTCCACTATTTCCAGAAGAGAAGCGACCCGGTGCAAAGAGCATCAACGCCCCACCTAAAAGCAAGGTGGCCGCGATCGCATAGAGCCCGGGCCTGACCGCTAGGGCGACCGCCGATCTCCATCGACCGCTCTCTGCCGCGGCACGGGCCGCAGGAAGCTTGGGGACCAGCCTGGCGGTGTGGCGCAGGGCGTGCCAGAGACCAAAGTAGGTAGCAAAAGCGATCAATGGTGGAGCTACGACCGAGAGCGCCCCTAATAAAGCGAGATCAAGCGCGAGATCAAAGCGGCGGCTCGCTGCGAGAGCTACTAGTGAAACTGCTCCGATGGCGATGGTCGTTGTGCGAATCAGTTGGCTCTCAACCCCAGCCCAAGTCACAAGTGAATGATTGATGCGATCGAGGGCGTTCTGAGTGCGATGGTCGGTGAGTGGGAGGAGTACTGGCAGAAAACCGGCTGGGATTGCATAGGCGATTTCGACCCAACGAGGTTCGCGCTTTCTTCCCATGGCATCGCGCCCCTCGTTGATGAAAGAGGCATCGCCGAATCCAAAGTGGAGTGAACTCATGAGGAGAACGATTTGAAAACCGAGAAGATTCCAGATTGCGATTGCACAGCCCGCTACGAGGGCAAGCAAAATGTAACCGATGATGTAGGCGATGAATCGCGAACGTGGCTTCGCTGGGATAGATATCAGGTGGTCAATAGCACCGTGCGGGATTCCAAGTGTGAGACTAATGAGCGCGATGACGATCTGTGTCGTGAGATTTATCTGGTGCCAGAAGATATTTATCAGCAAGACGATCACTATTGTGGCTACTGCTGCCCAGCGAGAGGTGCTTCGGGCCCAACGATAGACCTGAGAAAGTGCGCTCGCCACGCTCTGAGCATATTTCATTATCGTCTGAGGTGGGAGAATATAAGACATGGCTCATTTGCGGTACATGGCAGTTCTGCTCTTTATCGCGCTCTGTGGGCTCGGAGTCAATCTCTTCTTCAAAGTGAAGATCACTCGATTTTGGCGGGCGCTCCTACTTACCGATATCTGCATCGTCATCAGTTATCTTCTCTGGGATTACTGGGCAATCGTAAAAGGGAATTGGTACTTTGATAAGCAGCAGATTTTGACGGTTCATCTGCTGCCAAAAGTCCCGCTTGAAGAATTATTGTTCTTCATCGTCGTGCCATTGACTACGATCATCACCTTCCAGGCACTTCTAAAGTTGACAGGCTGGGAGAAGAATCGAAAATGATTTACTCTGATATTGCGCTAGATGCCATTCTCGTCGCAGTTTTCATCGACCTCTTTATTTTAAAAACACAGATGCTCACCCGAGGTATCTTCTGGATTAGTTATGCCCTCATCCTGCCCTTTCAATTATTAACGAATTGGTGGCTCACCTCCAAGAATATTGTGATGTATTCATCGGCCGACATTATTGGCCGCCGGGTAGCTGGTGCACCGATGGAGGATCTTCTCTTCGGTTTCTCGATGATTTTGATGACCTTGGCGCTCTGGGATTATTTCAAGAAGTTCACCTCGCGCTAACCGACCCCGTTAGGTAAATTTCGCTCATGCTTGGTGGAATCAATAATTCGATGTTCTTCGAGGCCCTTGGTGGCTTCATGATTATTCCCATCTTTGTGCTTTTTCTCCGCTGGGCATTTCCGAGTAAACGAGATGAAGCAGCGATAGCGCACCGCAAAGAGATTAAGAAATCACTTCGTAACTTAAAGAGAAAGTAAAGGAAGATGTCGCTTGCAGTTGTCACGGGTGGATCGCGCGGCCTTGGCTTCGAGAGCGCTCGAGCGTTGAAGGCAGTGGGCCATCAGATTGTGCTCGTTGCGAAAGATCCCGTTCGACTCGCCGAATCTGCCAAAACATTGGGCTGCGACTATCGCGCCGTTGATCTTGCAGATGGTGATGCAGCTCGAACAACTTTTATCGAAATCTTAGAAGAATTTGGTACACCAGATATTCTTATGTTGGCTCACGGCGTGATGAGTGAGAAGGTTTCAAAAACGCTTCGGACAAATAATGAAGAGTGGCGTCGAGTGATGTCGATTAATCTCGATTCAGTCTTCACCGCAATGAATATTCTTGGAGCAGCTATGGCGCAAGATCGCAAAGGCCGCATCATTGTTTACTCTGCCTGTCTTGGCCGGATGTCCGGGCCAGGAAATGCCGGCGGCCTTGCTCCATATCGAATCAGCAAAGCTGGTGTGAACGCTCTTGTAAGGAACTTGGCTCACGAAACGGTTCATGGAGCACGTGGACTATTGGTAGATGCAGTCTGTCCAAATCACACCCGCACTGATATGGGTGGCCCAGATGCACCACTGACTGTTGAAGAGGGTGCCGATACCGCAATCTGGTTGGCAACTCGGAGCTTCGATTCAGCTACTGATAAAACTGGATTTCTCTGGGAAGAGCGCCAGATTATTGATTGGTAACTCCAGCGCTACCCAAGTTTTGCTACTAAGAAATTATTCACTACTCGACTAAAACGCTCTGGCTCTTCAACATGTGGCATATGAGCAGATTCAGGAAATAACTCCCAGGTCACATCAGGTATCCGGCGATGAATCTCTTGAACCATCCCTGGTGTTGCTTCATCGTAAGCACCGCTGATGAGAAGTGTTGGGACTGAGATCTTGTGAAGATCGCCGTGAATGTCCCAACTCTTGAGCGTACCAATACAGAGAAATTCAGAGGGCCCATTCATTGTGTGGTAAACCGTAGGGTCTTCTGCGATTTGCGAAAATGAATCGAGTACATCTTGCGGGTATGGAATCCGACAGACATGGCGTTGGTAGTAAACGTCCATCGCTGCAAGGAACTCTGGCGTGGTGTAGTCACCGCTCTTCTCAGCTGCTTTGAATTCAGCTTCAATATCAGCAGGCAAGAGTGCACGAAGTTTTGTTGCTTCAGAGCTCCAGATTCCCATACTGGCAGGAGAATCAGCGACAATGAGAGCTTTGAGACCGGGACGTTCGGTAGTAGCAAATTGCATGCCAAGCATCCCACCCCATGATTGCCCAATGAGTGAGTAGTTCTCACTAATTCCAAGATGCCTAGTGAGTAAGTCAAGTTCTTCCATAAAGAGTTCGGGTCGCCAGAAATCAGTTGGGGCATTTGGCAGGTGTGTTGATTTTCCACAACCGATTTGATCATACAAAATAGCGGGGCGGCCACTCGCCGCGATGATTTCAGCAATCGCGATCACATAATTATGTGCCGCACCGGGGCCGCCATGGAGCACCACAACAGGAGTCATTGTCGACGAGAGATCTCCGACGATTCGGTACCAGCTTTCGCCGTGTTGCCATTTCATGGTGGAAGTTGTCATGGCGAAATAGTAATAATAATTCACTTGATAGTGAAGAGTGGCGAGTAAGAGCTTTCAGTCAATCGAGATGAAGAGCTCCACGACGGTGAGTTCGGCTGCGCTATCGCGGGAGATAGAGAAATCTGAGTTTGAAGCACGATGGAAAATTGTCGAGCCGATACCCTTTTGAAGTTCTCGCCGGGATTTCGGCCCCGAGCCATTATCTTTCACCACTAACTGAAGGCGCCGATCTTGATTTTGTTGTGAGTGGTAGGTAATCACAGAGGCCCGGCCATGACGAAAGGCATTAGCGAAGGCCTCTTCAGCGACCTCACCAATGATTCTTATTTTCTCGGGTGAGATCAATCCAACCCATGGGGTGATCTCACCACTGATATCGATCAAGCCATTCCATAGATGAGCCCGATGTGCGAGTTCATCATGGAGAGTCGTTCGCGATTGATGTAACTCTTGATCAGGAGTACCTAAAAGAACTTTGACATCAAGAAGTGCTTGATTGAAGCCATCGAGATCAGCCTGATCTAAAGCGAGATCGAGCTTCTGAGCCGCTACGAGAAGTTGTGATTGAACCCTGCCATGAATGTGTTTCGCCCATTTGAAAGAGAGAGCTACAAGTTCGCGATGTTGAATTGAATGTGCTGCCTTTCGACGAGCCGCCTCGTAATTAAGCCTGTGATACTTTCCCAGCGATTGATTGAGCGTATAGCGAGAACAAAATTTTGCGGTTATACAGAAGCAGGTAATCGAGAGAATGAGGAATACGCGGTTATCCCAGAGCGCTTCAAAACGTAGCAAGCCATCCTCAGGAAAATAGTGAGTAATAACAAAATAATTGAAGAGCGCCAGAGTGGGAACTCTCAGTAAGAGCAAACAGAAGAATAGAAAATCGTAGTGTTGATCAATTCTCTGGAAGAGCCACAGGATGAGAGTCAAGCCCACGCTGAGAATAAAAAATAACTCAATTTCTTTACGAAGGGGGAGTAGTCCGATCATTCCTTGATAAAAGGTTGCGACCATCAGAAGTACGACCAGCCATAATTTATCGCGCCGCAAGAAATCTCTCAAGGACTGCATCATATTTGCGTGCCGGTGTGACTTTCGGTGAGTATCTGTTTTATTATTTTGAATTGAGAGAAAGGGCTTACCTTCTCCTCTTATCATCGCTTGGCTTAGCTCCCGCATATCGATGGAGGCAATATCTCGTATCAACTCGGGCAGTTGCTCTGGACTCTGATCCTGACCAGAAAATACCTGGGTTAACTTTTGTTGTGCTTCAGATGCGGTCATCTTCAGCGAGTTTCTGATCGAGTATTCAAAGCTGGCGCGGATCTCGTCCAGGACCCCCGATGCGGTCTGCTCGATCTGTAGCAGGATCTCGAGCTCGTGCTCTAACGCTTTGCGCTTATGCCGTAAGCGATTTAGGCGGCTGATCGTAATCATTGTGAGTGGAATCCATGTGGCAGCCAACAGTCCTGGCTGAATAGTTCTAATGAAGAGTGAAGAAGAATCTTTTGCCGGCCAATCGATATATTGATGGGCAATAGACCCAGAGACTGCGCCAGCTATAAAGCATTGGAGTACGAGAACCACTCCTGGAATGGAGAATTTCCGGGATCTTCCTCGGCAGATTTCCTGAGTGATAACTCCTTGAAGAATCAGCGCGACATTGATGATCAAAAAATTAAGCGCGTTAATCGCACCGGAAATAAGTAGGTGCCGAACGCCTCCTTGAGACTCATTAATGAAAGCGAGAGCAGGTAAAAACCAGATTACCGTGCCGGCAGCACCTGCCATTGCATAATCCGTGACACTAAGTTCGTATCGGAGACTCGCCTTCACAACTTCCCGATAAGTGAGAGATATTTTCTCGTAAGCATTATTCGCTGATTGTGGAGATCGACATTGTGGTTCAGCTGGATCTTTTGGGTCAGAAGCCTGATGGCATTCTCAGTACTTTTTTCAGTAATAAACCTGCGCTTTGCTATGACCGCATTTGTGAAGCCCATCGAAATAAAACTCATTAACTGGATCTCGAGATCGGTCAGTCCTATTTCAGAAATAGATGTCTTGTACCCAGAGCTCTTCGTTCGTGATTTCTTCGCTGGGTATCGACCAGCATCGCGTATCGCGCTTGCCAGGATCGCTAATTCAGAAACACTTCTCTTCTGGAGAAAAATTGCACCTTCTGGTAACTCTGGGAGGAAGCGGCCAATCAAGCGTGGGCTGGCATACGATGAAAGTATGACAAGTCCGATATCTGCAAATTTAGCGCGCAATCCACAACTAATGTCGACGCCGGTTGGACCGTCACCTAAATCTAAATCCAAGAGGACTACATCTGGGCGGTGAAGTTCGGCGAGCGCAATCACTTCATGCGCGCTGCCGGTAGTGGCCGCGACCTCAAAACCCAAGCTCTCAAGTCCCAACGTTAAGGCGGACTTCATAAGCGGTTCGTCCTCAACAATGAGAAGTTTCATTACCGTCATACTAACTATAAGAATTACCCTCAGTGATCACACAGAGCGCTATTTCATCGCTCAAGCAATGCAGGTGCTACCCCCTTTCGCCGCCGTTATTCATGGCTCTAGCTTGCTCGGCGAGTACCATGTTGGAATGAGAAAGTTTGTTGTGACCGCTCTCCTCTCGCTTCTCGTGCTCGCCGATGTTGTCGATCCAGCGATTGCTATGGGTTCGGGTAACCCGTATCAAGATGCGCAAACTGGTTTGAGTTACCAAATCTGGCAACCTGGCAGTGGTAGTACAAAGGACCTGACGCTTCGCAGTTTCAAACTTCTGAGCTGTGGCGCAAAGCAAGAACAGTGGCTGGCAGCAATCTATGGCGAGACCCGATCGGTTCAATTCCTTGAGACAGATGCCGCGGTCAAGTGTTCAAACCCCGGACTGGGCAAGGCGGTAGCCACCGTCATGATCAACGGAAATAGTGCAAAGGTCGTTGCCTTCTGCGATCCAGCAAATTCGAAGCAATGGCAGAACTGTAAAACCTCAGATATCCATAATTTTGGTGGTTATGCGATGTGGAATACCAAGGCGACCAAACTCTTGCACTCCACCACGATAGAAGTCCTGGTTTCGGGCCTGAGCTATGTGGATCTTTTGCGCCTCGCCCGCACTATGAATCCGGTGATGAAGCAATAACTAGAGGCGCGAGCTTCCATATCTTGAAATTTTTGAGGAATGGTCAATACTTAGGCAATGAAATTACACTCCGATAAAAGCTCTGAGAGCTATGTGCTACCCGCTCGGATTGTTGATTTCGTCGAAGATACCTTTTCGGCCATCCTCTCCTTCTGTCTCCTTGGCATTAGCGTCGGCGCACTATATTTCAGTATTCGACAGATGCTCCGAACTCATCCATTTTTCCCTAACGGCATGATTGATGGCATTAATAACATTCTCTTCATCGTCATTATCCTTGAAATTCTCCGAACAATTATTTCACGCTTCACCGACGGGATCTATCAACTCGAAAAATTCCTTGTGATTGGTGTAATTGCCGCGGTACGACATATTTTGACGGTCGGCGCCTCGCTCACCCTTGACTCAAGTAAGAGTGACCACGCCTTCTACCGTGATCTATGGCAGCTAGCACTCGATGCTGGCATTGCTCTTCTCTTGGTCATCGCTATCTTTATCTCGAGGATGGCTCATCGGGATAGGGCTTAGCGCCTGGGGTTAATTTTCACTCTATTCACAGCCAAAATTAACGCCTAACGGTGGTGATTCGCTTGTAACTACAAGGAAGGTAGAGGATTCTTCAGATATGAAACATTCTTTGAAGGTAATTTCAGCCACTGCGATAGCTGCAGTACTCGTCTCACTCCCAGCGATCTCCTCTGCTGATACAACAAGCACGGCGCCTGCGACCACACATGTCGCCAAGACTGTTGATCCGGTTAAGGCTGCTGCCCGACAAGCTGCCCACGACGCCAAGAAGGCCGAACGTGTTGCTGCCCGACAAGCTGCCCACGCCGCCAAGAAGGCCGAGCGAGTTGCTGCCCGAAAAGCTGCCCACGCTGCAGCCCATCCAACAAAGCCGGCCCATTCAACAAAGCCGGCCCATTCAACAAAGCCGTAAGTCAGCGCTCTTCCTATAAGGTTCTGCTCACATCACTAAGGAAAGCAGGGTTTCATGGGAGCTTGTCAATGCGGTTACACCACAGATCCAGAGAAGAATTGCAATGGATCACATAAAGTTGTTCAGGCAGTTAAGGCTGATATCGCCGAGAAGCTTGAGGCAAATGGCTTTCCACATGCAGCAGAATATATAAAGAGTAATTAACAGTTATATTTGAGATTGAGCAAGGGCTGGGGATATTTCTCAGCCCTTTTTGCATCTCTCACTGCAATATTTGACTGACTCCCAATCACGGGCCCACTTTTTGCGCCACTCAAATTCCAACCCGCACCTCACGCAGACCTTTGGCGGGAAGCCATTTTTTCGCTGAGCAATTCGCATAATCAGGTATTTCTGCGAAGGTAAGGCTTACTTACCGGTAACCATAATTCGGTGCATCTCGCTGATCTCTGCCCGCTGACCAGAGACGATTGCCTTGGTTAACGCAGCCACCTCAGGATTTTTTGAGATGTTTAATGGTGTAGCCATCGCGATCGCTCCTTGGTGATGCAGGGTCATCGCTACGAGATAGAGACCATCAAATTTTTTGCCAGTTGCGGCGCTTAACTTTGCTAGATCGGCTGTGCTCACGATTCCTTGCATGGACGCTCCATGATCCATCCCAGACATACCCGACATAGCTTTTGCCGGTATCCATTTTTTCATCTGGGCAACTTCGGGAGACTGTTCGGAAATAATCCGAGCCGCGAGTTTTTTGACCGCTGGATTTGTACCTTGCTTGAGCGCCCATTGCGAGATCAGGACCGCCTGCTGATGATGGGGGATCATCATTTGAGCGAACATCACCGTCGAGGCGTCGTACGGTGCACTTGCTTGTGCAGGGGCGACGATTGTGAGAAGCGCAAAGCTGAGCGCGGCGATTGCTGAACGATTGAATTTCATGGAAAAAGTGTTTCATACTTTAATATCTGGCGCACGATGATCGAGCGTAGGAAAGAGATGTGACCCCTAGCACCCACGCATGAGCGTGATCAGCGCGGCAAAGTGACAGAAGTGTGATCTTGAGAGACCATTACTCCTCTGCCACCGTCTAAAGGAGTAAGAAATATGAAAGAGAAAGATTTAATTGCCATCTGGAACGAGAAGCGCAACCAGATCATCATGACCCAATTAGCTCCAGCCATTGTTCTCACAGCTGCATTTATTCTTGCCAGCCTCGGAACTTTCGCAACAGCAACACATCAGGCAAAGTACTTTAGCCTCGGCGTTATTGCAGTAACTGGTATTTTAGCTGCGATCTCCAACCTGGGAGTTATCCGTGAAGCTGAAGCGATCACGCAGGATTTGAAGAAAGAGCCGGGACTATCAGCGGTCGGTAAGAAGATCAGCGAATCCCGCGAACTCATTGTGCTCAATATCGTTCTCAACTTTGTCATGAGCATCGGCATATTTGCATTAGCAGTTTTAGCAATACTTAAGTAATTCACGATGAAGATCCTCCTCTACATCTTTTTATATGCCCTGGTCATCGGGGTAATCCTTTTTGTTGGACCAAGGAGTGCAAAAAGGAATAAAAAGCTTTCAGGTAGGGGAGGAGATTTCTCCGAGTAGCCCGGAGAAGTCGAATAAAACAGTTCTCGAAGGTCAGAAGCAGAACTCTTAACGCGCGCTTAGTCAGACCCTGTGGCAGGCTTAGAAAATGAAGTCACTGAGATTATTGAGTGCAGCGGTGCTTTTGAGCGCAGCTATTTCTCCAGCACAAGCGAAGACCGGCATCCTTTGGAATTCTCAGACTCAATTAAAAGGAGTTGTGACGATCCCGGTCGGGGAGATCGTGACCGTTGCCCCCCGCTCGGTCATAAAGCTTCTTCCTGGAACGCAGATCATCGTAAATGGCGAGTTACTCGCCCCGGGTGGTCTTACTTTGGTTGGCAAGGATTGGGATGGTTTAGTTGTTGTCGGCTCGGCAACGATCTCATTATTTAATGAGTCTGGTGCGAAGAGACCATTTCGTGTTGGGCCACAAGGGAAACTTATTATTCACGGCGGCAATATTTCTGGAGTCAATGGGTCGAGTGACGTCGAAGGTTTTTTGATGGCGGATGGCATTACATATAACAAAGGTGATGGCGCTGGGATCAATGCAAATAACGGCAATGCAGATATCACAATCGATCGTTCAATCTTGACGGGTACAGGAAGAAATAGTGGAGATTTCTTCGGGATATCCGGAGCAAAATCAATCACACTGACCAATTCGCTGATGACCGGGGCACACTGCGCTTTTCACGTCACTGGTCTTCAGAATATGAAACTCAACAACGATAATATTCACGACAATGCCTATGGATTTATGATGTTTGGATCTTCAAATATTGGAACGCGAACTATTACTAATACCTCGATCTCCAATAATAATTTTGGTTTCGATGAGGGTGGCGCATCAACTAAGAACGGCGTCATCACAATCTCGCATTCTTATATAAAGAGGAATGGCCAGGATTTGGGACTCGCCACCGGCAAGGTTGCTGTAACCGCGCCGCTGGCCACAGACCCTTTTGTGAAACGCTAACTTTCTTCTATGGCGTGGCTCACACGTTTTTGATTGTGAAAGTTTCCCTAACGAGGCCCCGCTGATCGTGGTTAACTCACAGTGAATTTTCAGCCAGATTCGCCTGATTTCGCTCCCTTCAACGCGCAAAGTTTCACGACGTACGGGAGACTTCGCTCGTTCATTTACTCATTCACACTCTCACAAAGGATTTTTTATGAAGAAACTTCTCGTAGTAGCAATCGCAGCCGCAACAGTTCTCGGAACCCAGGGAGCTTATGCAGCACCAAAAGCATCAACAGTCACATTGACCGTGAACGCAACAGGTGCAGATGTCACCATGGCATCGAACATGAAGATGGGCGGAGCCAAGACTGGTTCAGCATCAGCAACCTTCATTTTGGATACCAAGAAGAACACACTCTGTTATGTCGTTAACACAATGGGCCTCGTAGGTATCGCAGAAGCACATATCCACATGGGTGCAAAGGGCGTTGACGGCAACGATGTCGTCACACTTCTTCCAGCCAAGTTCAACAAGAAGGCTGGAACATGCGTCAAGGTTGTCGCTAAGGTTCTGTCTGACATCGCAATGAACCCAGCTTCGTACTACCTCAATGTCCACACAAAGGCATATGCTGATGGTGCAGTTCGTGGTCAACTCGTAGCTAACAAGATGTAATTAATTATTACCCAAAAAACCTCTGAAAATAGATGGGCCAGCGTCAAATCGTTGGCTCATTTTCTATTGGAATCTGTAATCGTTGACCCATCTCGGACATCGTCAGGCGATCACTATCTTTGAAGGTATTCGAACAAATTTTGCAGCGGACCTGCCACTGCCACCACGTCTCATCTGAATAACCTAAGTGAAAACTCTTAACAAATCGGTGCGCTGGTAGAGTTTTACACCTCATGCAGCGCTTAGGCGTGACTAATCGCGTAACGAGTTGTGTCTCAGCCCGGTATCCATCGGCATATTCAAAGCCAACTCCAAAGAGGTCGACTTCAATTAAGAAGACCCCAGGAGATATTGAGAGTTCAAATTTTGCATCTTCGATCTTTTTAAAGGCATAGAAGCCACATTCGCAATCGGCCACAGGCGGAACATGTTCGGGATTACTGGCGCAGCGCGCGCTGTCATCCGCTCTGTATTTATCGCCGGTCAAACCTGTCAGCGATGGTTCGAGTCCAGTGATAGCGACGACCTTAAACCCACTCATCTTCTCATTCGGTAAGTCAAAGGGGTCCTGATACGCAAGGCGGCCTTGGTTTTGCTGCGTGCGTTTTCGTTCTCGATCACCAGCTAATCCGATGCTGATAAAGCCCACGATAACGAAGAGCGGTCCGATTGCAATAAATGCGTAGAGCAGCGTTGTGACTGTTTCTTGCGGGATCAGAGGATCCTTCTGATGCGTGAAGGCTCCAAGGAGATATGCGAGAGCCAGCATCGAAAGGGCGACAATCGGATAGATCCTGATGAGTTTGATCAGGCGTTGTTTCTGCGCTGCAGGTTTCACTAGAAAAGTAAACACCTCTGTTGCTAAGATTGCGCGACAGAGTAAATCAGAGGGAGATCTCACGTGGCTGAAATTGGCGAACCAGAACGAGTAGTACGTCGCCCGCGCGAGAATGAACCATCTATCGCGCCGTCACAACCGATTTCGGTACCCGAGTTGGAGCCTGCTAAGTAAGTAGCAAACCCTCGTATGGATCTAACTCGAAGAAACATATTGCTAGGTGCTGGGCTCATCACAAGTGGTTATTTCTTGTCGTCGCCCACAGTCCAAGCTGCAGCAGGATCTTCAAAGAGTTTTACCTCAGTGGCTGAACTTCAAGCGGGTATCAATAGCGCTAGCGCGGGAGATCTCCTTCTCTTAGCTGCGGGCACCTATACCGATGCAGCCCTCACCGTCACGACTCACGGCCTCACCATCCGCGCCGAACTTCCAGGCAAGGTAATTTTTAGCGGTTCAAGCCATGTTGTCATCAAGAGTGACCATACGGTTCTCAGTGGCTTCCAATTTCTTAACGGTGAATACCCTGGCATAGTTATCCGAGTTTTTGGTAGTGATAACCGAATTGAAGATCTCAATTTCTTTGGCTATTCAGCCAAGAAATATATTAATCTGGAAGCTGGCAGCCAACGAAATGAGATCTTTTACTGCAACTTTGAGAATAAGCCAGTGACTGCTCCGATGGGTAATTTGGTAGGGGTCATTCCAGATTCGCAGGTACCGGGTTATCATCGAATTCGATTCTGTTCTTTTAAAAATAATCTTGGCGCGGGCGGGGATAATGGAAATGAACCGATTCGCCTCGGAGATGGCGCGCTAGTCTTTCGAAACGGGATCGACAATATGGCCTACGGAAATAGCTTCATAAACGCTGGGGGGATTCGGATAAAAGAGGCGAGTAACATTTTCTGCTTTGATAACTATTTTGAGAACTCCGGCATCGGCGGTAGAGCAAATTCCGTCACCTTGGAATATCTTGAAAATAATCTCAATAATATTAATTTTCTTTCAAATACATTTATCAATTGTGGAGCAATCATTCTTGGTGGCTCTGGTCCACTAGCAAATCGTTGGGCTAATAATCTCTTTGTGAAGCCGACGGGTGTTATTTTTTCGCGGCCAAACCAGGGAACTCAGTGGCTTGGAAATATCTATCAAGGATCACTCGGGATACCCACTACCTCGGGCTTGAAGCCAGGAGTTCCACGGTTTACCCATAAGACAAATGATTATTACCGGCCGAGCACCACCACCCCGACGAAGAGCGCATCGGTGGCAGGATTCCTAATCCCGGCAATGTATGACGGATTAGCCCCAATGAATCCACTTGGCGTGGATCTCTTTCAGAATTCGCGGCCGACAAAGGTCGAACAATGGGATCTGGGTGCAATCCAATATTCCAAGTATGCGAAGAACTTTGGCCCTATGACTGCAAAGAGCACCGGGCCGCGTTACGCATAGCGAAGTTGCAGGAGCAGTGCTCTTACTTTTGAAGCTTCCCCCGCCAGGCCGAGAATGATCGAACCGATTCGCTGTGTGGTTTTCTCAACCACGGGTACGGATGGAGCTCTGCGATATCTGTAAATTTTGCAAAGCTTGGGACCGGTGCATATGTGACTGCGACAGAATTCTGTCGGGCAAACTCTGCTGGGTCACCGAGATAGACCTGCAACTCTCTTCGCTGCCCAAGATCCTGCAGAACCTCGAGATAAAAGAAGATTCGCTTCGATGAGAGCTGTAGTTTTTGTAGTGCGGCTTCATTAAAGATAAAAGCCACTGGCAACGTTGGATGCGCCACGAGAGCTGGGTCGCCATCTCCGAGTGAATCGATTGTCAGCAGCACGAGATCTGGTTGACGTTTTTTAATCGTGAGCATGGGTCCCACTGTCCGTTGTGGATCGGGATCTGCGCGCAGCAGTGGCTCGAACGATGTTTCTGGAAGTTCGATTTCATCTGGGAAGTTTTGAATGGGGCAGTTTCGTTTCAGTGCACACCCACCGCAAAGCCCCGGAGCACGTTTCTCTACCTGCCAACGAGCAAAGCCATATGGCTTCCCACTGCCACTTCCTACCGTCCATTGCCAGCCCAATAAGTTTGCCGCGCGAGAGCCATCGATGAGATTGCGGAACATCCGCTCTTGCCCATGCAACCAACCGGCGTTGTTGCGCACACTCCAATGCGAGGCGAGCCACATTCTGGTCTGGTTGACCAACCAACCGTCACGCTCGAGCTCTTCGACTGCAAAATCGACGCAGGCCATCCCTTGGGGCCAACCGTCTCCGACCTGATCCCACCTCTGTTCATAACGAAGGTTTTCAAATAACCGTGTGCCGAGTCGGGCGTAGAGATGTCGCGAATATTCGTTCCAGAGAAGTTCATCTCGGAATTTATCTCGATCTGCGACGGGTGCTTTTGCCACATGATCCCATACCTGTTGGAGGGTAAGGATGTTGTGTCGAATATAAGGCGAGAGCACGGTTGCGCCACGTGAGTGCACTGGCAAAACCTCAGATCGATTCTTGGCATATCCAGCGATATTTAACTCTGCCAAAGCTTTATTAGCCGCGCTCTGCCCACCGACGATCGAACTACGCCCGCCACCACTATGTAGACCAGAGAAGTCGCGATCTAAGACTTCTTGCAGATCCGTCGTTATATCAAGCTGCTTCACTTATCGCCTCACCGTTGTATCGAATATTTAAGCCACGTTCAGTCCAATTAAATATTGGCCAGTTTTTCCTGAACCGCTAAAGCTGACGGATTAGTCAGCGATGTCCCATCAGAGAAGACCAGCGTAGGGACAACCTGATTTCCGTTATTGATCTGTTCAATGAGCCGTGCACCATCCGGGAATTCTTCGATATTGATCTCTTCAAAGGTGATCTCAAGATCGTTTAGTTGGCGCTTAAGCCGCTTGCAGTAACCGCACCACGGCGTTGAATACATAATAAAAGTCATGAGGGAATTCTATCAATCTTTCATCTGATGCCCCTTACTGAAAACTGCGATCAGGAGTACAGTCAAAAATCCAAACTGAAGGAGAAATCAAATGACCCAACTCTTGGTCTCTGAAACGATTAGTAGCCCAGCCAATGTCGTCTGGCCCTGGATCTCAGATATAACGAGACATGGGCAGTGGTCACCAAAGCCCTTTGAAGCCACATTGACCTCTGGCGAGAACGGTTCCATCGGAAGCACCTATAGCTCTATCGGATTCGTTCCTCCGGCAGAGAAAGACCATAAGAATGGGGTCGAAGTTATAGAAGTCATCACCAATAACAAATTCGTATTTAGAGCCCATGATGAAAATGGTTACTTCACCAACACCTTTACTTTGCGACCAGTAGGCGCAGGCACGCTAGTGACATTCCAACACGATTTTCCTAGAATGAAAGGAATTGGTCTCATCCTTGTTCCACTTCTAGTGCCGATTGTTGGCAAGCGTGATGCAAAGATTCGTCTGGCGATGCTCAAAGAGAGAGCCGAGGGTAGATAGTTTTGAGCTACTTTTACCTCTAAAGCGGTATTCCGTGGAGTTTTTTGCTCGATACTAAGGCTATGGCAAAAGTGATTTGGCGAGACGCTCCTGAAGAGCATGATTATCCAGCGGCGCACTCTTACCTCTCTCTGCTCGCCCCTTTTCATGATGTAGCGACGATCATTGAAAACTTGCGGAGCGCAGAGGTAGAGTCCTTCAAAGCGAAAGACGTTATTCGAGCATCTCAATCGAATTTATTGGGCAAAGATAACTTTCATGTGAATCGAGATCTAAAGAAGATAGCGAAGAGAGAGCCGCTTACACCATTGTTATTGGTGCGAGGCTCTGGTTCAAAACTGCTGCTCTTGACCATCGCTGATGGCTACCACCGTGCATGTGCCGTTTATTGGAATGATGAGGATGGTTTTATCAATGCAAAAATTACTGGTTGGCCGTCGTAGGTTGAGAACCAACATCGAATGACGGTAACACTTATCATCGTGATGATGGTTATTGGGGTGCTTGTGGGCATTACGAAGACTGCCATCGGAGGACTAGGTTTGCTATGTGCAGCCGTGATAGCTCAGATAATGCCTGCGAAAGAATCTACCGGCGTGTTACTGATCCTATTTCTGACTGGTGATCTTTTTGCAATCAGGGCATACAAAAAACATGCTGAATGGAAGTTCCTGAAGACGCTTATCTGGCCAGTCTTCATTGGGATTATATCTGGCGCCTTTTACCTTTCACATTCAACAGATAGCTCTTTGAAACGAACAATTGGCTGGGTTGTTGTTCTACTTGTCTCGTTATATCCCCTCACACAATACTGGCAACGGCATAATGAAGACCTTAGTGTTCGATTCCCACGGACACTTCGAATTTTTCTTGGGACCACCGCGGGATTTATGAGCATGGTGGCGAACGCTGGTGGAACACCCATGACTATTTATCTCCTATTACGAAAAAACTCAGTTCTGAATTTTCTGGGGAACACTGCCTGGTTTTTCTTTGCTCTAAATATTACAAAACTGCCATTCACATTTAGCTTGGGTCTCCTTAACCGTGGCTCGATTCATTACTTAATTCCAGCAATTCCCATGGTGGCGATCGGCGCGTTTCTGGGTAAGAAGATTATCTCTAGGATAAACCAGCAGTTATTTCAAAATATCACTCTGGTTTCGGCTGCTGCACTAGGTTTGAAACTCATCTTTTTCTAACTCGAGGATCCGTTACTTTCTTAATACCCAGATATAGAGATTAGCTATATGATTTCGCAATATCGAATAGGAGATTTCATGAGCACCATCGTAAATCATTGGATAAATGGTTCTGAGTATGTAAGTACTTCAGGAATCACCTCTCCGGTTTATGATCCCGCTCTGGGTAGAGAAAGTAAGCGCGTGGCTCTCGCTAACAAGAGTGAAATCGCACTAGCAATTGAGGCAGCGAAAGATGCCTATCCGGCCTGGCGGGATACATCTCTAGCGAAGCGCCAACAGATTATCTTTAAATTCCGTGAGCTTCTGAATGAACGCAAGGGCGAACTTGCTGAAATCGTCACAAGTGAACACGGGAAGGTTCTTTCAGATGCGCTAGGAGAGATTACCCGCGGTCAGGAAGTAGTGGAATTTGCAACTGGAATCCCACATCTGCTTAAGGGCTTTTATTCTGAAAATGTCTCGAC
>JBBAMQ010000014.1:0-18854 GCA_040402395.1 Candidatus Nanopelagicaceae bacterium
CAGTACAACGAGATCGTGATTCCCGTGTATATCTAAGTGCGTTGTGAGGGACTCGAACCCCCGACCCGGTGATTAAGAGTCACCTGCTCTACCAACTGAGCTAACAACGCGAGATATTTATACTGAGATTTACTGCTTTAGTGCAAGGCCTGACCCTATCAGCGTCGACCCCGTTGGGCGAAAACCAGAGAAAGGGGCTTATAGCGCGTGTGATCCTCGCTCATTCGTTCGTACTCGGACGACGGTCTCGACTGGGGTTACCCAGACCTTGCCATCGCCAATAGCACCCGTACTCGCAGTCTTTACGATGAGATCTATTACTCGGTCGAGATCGATATCCTCGACCAAGACTTCGATTCGAATCTTTGGAATCAGATCTACGGTGTATTCAGCTCCACGATAAACCTCTTTGTGGCCCTTTTGACGCCCGAATCCGGACGCCTCTGAAACTGTCATCCCCAAGATTCCATTAGCCTGTAGGGCGGACTTGATATCTTCCATCCGAGGTGGCTTCACAATCGCTGTGATGAGCTTCATGTAATTACCTTATCTCGTAGGCGGACTCTGCGTGAATAGTTGTATCAAGACCTTCTGATTCAACATCCTTTCTCACTCTAAATCCGATTGTTTTAGCAATGATTGTGGCGATGAGATAAGTGGCGATGAAGGAGAAGGCAGCTACTGCAACCGATGCAGTGAGTTGTTTTTCAAGGAGCCTAATTGAGCCATGAATAAAGAGACCATCACCACCCGCAGTATTAACTGCGGTCGTTGCAATCAATCCAATAGCGATCATTCCAACTAATCCACCGATTCCGTGGACGCCAACAACGTCGAGTGAATCGTCGTAGTTGAACTTGTACTTTAATGAAACAGCGTAAGCGCATGTTGCGCCGGCGATTAGACCGATTGCAAGAGCACCTAGTGGTGTTACATATGCGCAGGCTGGTGTAATCGCTACCGCCCCTGCGATAGCACCAGATGCAGCGCCAAGAGTTGTTGCTTTTCCTTCACGCAATTTTTCATAAGTCATCCATGACATCACTGCGGCAGCTGTAGCAATCTGGGTGTTAATCATTGCAGTTGCTGCAATGTGAGTTGCGGCAAGAGCAGACCCTGCATTAAATCCAAACCAACCAAACCAAAGCATGCCTGCGCCAAGGAGTACGAGTGGCATATTGTGGGGGCGCATTCGATCGCGCTTAAACCCTTCGCGGCGACCAAGAACGAGAGCCAGCGCAAGTGCAGCTGCCCCTGAGTTAATTTCAACAACTGTTCCACCCGCAAAATCGAGGGCCCCGAGTCGATCTACGATCCAACCGCCGTGACCATTCTGTGAGGCAAAGGCCCAGTGGGCAACTGGTGCATAAACAAAAGTTATCCAAGCAACAACGAAGACGATCCATGCGTTGTATTTTGTACGATCCGCGATTGCACCAGAGAGCAGCGCGACAGTGACAATGGCAAAAGTCATTTGGAACATCACAAAGGCAAGAGCTGGGATCTGGTGATTAGGTGCGCCAACCACTTCGGTAATTGTTTTCGCAAGGCCAATGTGATCAAGGTTCCCGATTAGGCCATTTCCAGTGTCATTACCGAATGCCAATGAGTATGCGTAGAGCGTCCACAGAATTGTTGTGATGCCCATCGCGGCAAATGACATCATCATCATATTGAGCGTGCTCTTCACGCGAACCATGCCGCCGTAGAAGATAGCTAATCCCGGCGTCATAAAGAGCACCAATGCACCGCTCATCAGCACCCATGCGGTATCACCTGAATTAATCATCTATCCTCCTTAGATTTCTGAGATTAATTAATGCTTTTCAATGCTTTTCGGTGAAGCGTCTGTACGAATTATTGATCTCCTCTTGAGCCTCATCATGACCGACCCAATCACCACCCAAGACCTCTTTGCCAGGCTCTAAAGTTTTGTAAACCTCGAAGAAATGCTTGATCTCATCCAACTCATAAATTGGTACATCTGTTAGATCTTGGATCGCATTCTTGCGGATATCTCCCGCGGCGACGCAGAGAAGTTTGTCATCCCCACCCTTTTCATCGGTCATACGAAACATTCCGACTACGCGGCATGAGACGACGCATCCTGGAAATGTTGGCTCATCTAACATGATCAGTGCATCGAGGGGATCGCCATCCAAGGAGAGTGTGTTCTTTACAAAGCCATAATCGTGGGGGAATCGCGTGGCGGTAAATAACATTCGGTCGAGACGGACTTCACCGGTCTCGTGGTTGATCTCGTACTTGTTCCGGCTACCTGCAGGGATCTCAACAACCACATCAAAGATCATCGGCTTCATGCTCTGCTCGTCTCTCTTTTTTGGGGCCAAAAATTGGGGTGATCGACGGGGCTCGAACCCGCGACATCTCGGACCACAACCGAGTGCTCTACCAGCTGAGCTACGACCACCATGGTTTCTTACTGTTTCTACGCTTACGTGCAGAGGCAAAGTGTAACGGCTTTGCTATGGGAGAAAAATCTGGCTCCGGTAATAATCGAGTTCATCGATCGAATCGCGGATATCACCCAGTGCTCGGTGATTGCCGGTCTTCTTGGGGGCGCTGAAATAGGACTTTGGATACCAGCGGCGGGCTAATTCTTTGATCGTACTGACATCGATGGTCCGATAGTGCAGGTATGCGGCCAACTCGGGCAGATCTCGGGCGATAAATCCTCGGTCGACCGAAACTGAGTTGCCAGCTAGCGGGGACTTTCCAGCGGCCGGGGCGTAACGAGCGAGGTACTCCATGATTTGGGCTTGGGCATCTTCTAATTCAACGCCCTGGGGGATCTCGGTGATGAGCCCCGAATCGGCATGCATCTGGCGGACAAAGTCGCCCATTCCGTCGAGCTGTTCCTGGCTCGCCCTGATCACCAGGTCAATACCTTCACCGAGTACGTTGAGTTGGGAGTCGGTGACCAACACCGCGATCTCGACCAAGGCATCCTTATTGAGATCCAGCCCGGTCATTTCACAGTCGATCCAGATCAGGTGGGGGGCGTCGTTACTCATATGCCGCTAAGGGTAGTGGGTAGGGGTGGGGCGCGCGCGTGAACTTCTTCTCTCGTTCACCTTCTGTTCATCGATTGCATACTTTTTGGCGGTTGATAGGAGAGAAGATCGCCCCGTGAGTTCAACCTTCGCCCCCCAGACGCCCCCAGTGAGTGCGCCAGCTCCCCGCAAATTAATGACCAAACCTCGACCGTCGGATCAGATCTATCGCGGAGTTGTCACGGCATTTAGTTTTTCAGCACTCATTATTCTTGCATTGATAGGCGCCTTCCTTCTCATTAAAGGTTTCGCAACATTTAAAAATCAGGGGCTTAATTTCTTTACGACAGCTGGCTGGTCAGTACAGACGAATGATGCTGGGAAAGAAGTTGCGCACTTCGGACTCTCTGCAATGTTGCTCGGTACAGTCTTGATCGCTCTCGTTGCACTCTTTATTGCCGTACCACTCAGCGTTTTAACGGCGCTCTTCCTTACTTTTTATGCACCAGAACGAATTCGTAACTTTTTAATCTCTGTTGTGGATTTGATGGCAGCCTTCCCTTCCATTCTTTATGGGCTATGGGGATTCTTTATTCTCGGCCCGATGGCCGAATATTGGGCGAAGCTCATCAATAAATATCTATCATGGATTCCATTCTTTTCCGTGCCGCAACCCTCTTTTACCCGGTCACCATTTATCGCTGGCATTGTGCTCGCAGTGATGATTGTTCCGATTATTACCTCGGTCTCCCGCGAAGTCTTTTCCCAGACACCGTTGGATCGCGTTCAAGCCGCATATGCGCTCGGCGCATCAAAGTGGGGGATGATCAAAGCTGTTGTACTTCCATTTGGTTCAAGCGGAATCGTCGGTGGCGCGATGCTTGGTTTGGGTCGGGCATTTGGTGAGACCGTTGCGGTCTTCTCCGTATTAAATATTGTCTTCCGCCCTAATTGGCACATCCTCTTTACTCAAGGTGGCAACGTCGCATCGATGATTATTGGGCAATGGGGTGAGGCCGGAAAGACTGAAATTAGTGCTCTTTTGGCAGCAGGCCTTGTGCTCTTTATGTTGACTCTTCTTGTGAACTTTGCCGCGGATTTCGTTGTTAATCGCGCCGTGAAATCAGGGCGATAACTATGACAACTGTGCAGCCAATTCGCCCATGGGCACCATCGAAGCAAGACCGGACGATTACTGCTGCCTCTGTGATCGGCTCGGCAGTTCTCACCACTGTGATCATCGCGATTACGCCACTTAAAGGAAAGCTCGCATACTTTTTCCTCTTCTTTCTTCTCTGGTTCTTCGTCGATAGCGTTCTCATTGCGCGTCGCAGTGGAAGCAAAGGAATACGTGACGGCCTCGCTGCCAAAGTAACGCTCTTCGGAGCTATCATCGTCTTGCTGGCGGTGGCATCGATTCTCTGGGCTACCGTTTCGCGCGGTGTTAAGGGTCTCCACCTCTCACTCTTTAGCCACACAATGAAGGTGACGAGTTTTACTGATCCAGTTGCCAATGGCGGAATGCTTCACTCGCTCATCGGAACGCTCTATTTAATCTTGATCGCCATCATTATTTCGGTCCCAATGGGAATTTTGACCGCGATCTATCTCACCGAAATCAAGGGTCGCGCCGCGGGACTGATCCGCTTCTTGGTTCAAGCGATGTCTGGCGTCCCATCCGTAGTAGCTGGACTTTTTATTTACGCTGCGATTATTTTGAATACACCGCTGCGTAACTCGGCCTTTCTTGGCGGCTTGGCGTTGACCATCTTGATGGTTCCAACCGTGACTCGTACCGCTGAAGAAGTGCTTAATTTAGTTCCGCATGATCTACGCGAAGCTGGGCTTGCGATGGGAGCAACTCAGTGGAAGACCGTTGCGCTCGTTGTCCTACCGGCCGCTCGAAGTGGACTCATCACCGCAACGGTGCTCGGCGTTGCACGTATCGCTGGTGAAACCGCGCCACTGCTCTTTACCGTTGGCGTCTTTGATGCGATCAATCCAAATCCGTTTAAGGGTGGATCCGGAACAATCCCAATGTATATTTGGTTAGGTCTTTTGGCCGGAACTCCAGAGTCTGTTCAACGTGCTTGGACAGCAATTTTAATTCTTCTCGCCGTCGTCTTGATTCTCTTCACCTTGGCACGGACGCTCGGCAATAAGAAGATTAAGGCGAACTAAGATTATGGATAACATGGATAACATCGATAAAGGTGAGAGAGAGAATGAGAGCGATATGAGCACCCAGAGCCCCGCAACAAAATCACTCGGTGATGTTGCAAATAAGCGTGCCGAAAAGAACGCGGCCGGCGGTCTAGCCCCCCTTGGTGTTGGCCTCGAAGCCCGTGGCGTTCACGCGTGGTTTGGTAAGCATCATGCCCTTGAAGGCGTCTCACTCGACTTTTCTGCCGGCACTGTCACCGCACTTATCGGACCATCAGGTTGTGGCAAATCAACGTTTATTCGCACACTCAATCGGATGCACGAATTTATTCCCTCAGCTGCGATGGCGGGTCAGGTTCTGCTTGACGGTAAAGATATCTACGAACCAGGCATCGATGTCACAAAGATCCGTCTTCAGATCGGCATGGTCTTTCAGAAGCCAAATCCATTCCCATCCATGACCATCGGCGAGAATGTTCTCGCTGGACTTAAGCTTGCTCAAATTAAGTATGACGGCGCGAAGGAGGTACTCCTAGAAGAGTGCTTAACTCGTGCTGGGCTCTGGAACGAGGTTAAAGATCGGCTCGGAGCACATGCAGGCGGCCTTTCAGGTGGACAACAACAGCGACTCTGTATCGCTCGCGCCTTGGCGCTCAAGCCAAAAGTCTTATTGATGGATGAACCCTGTTCGGCACTCGATCCAGGTTCGACGCTACGTATCGAAGATACGATCTCTGAACTTTCAAAATCAATGACCATCGTCATCGTTACCCACAATATGCAGCAAGCTGCCCGCGTCTCTGATTACACCGCCTTCTTCTTAACTGAAGGTGGGCCGGGTCACATGATTGAAGTCGGCCCAACGAACGAGATCTTCTCTCGGCCAAAGGATGAGCGAACTGAAAATTACGTATCGGGTCGCTTCGGCTAAAGGCTGTTTACTCGTTCACCTGCTGTTCATTCTTGATTAACCTCCCATTAAGCGGTTACCGACTAGAAGTTTCCTGAGATATTTAATCTTTACCTACTCAGTACGCCCTCTAGAGACTTTAATGAAAGGTTACACATGAAGCTTTCACGCTCCATTAAATTGATTGCTGTTGCATCAGTTGCGGTTCTCGCAATTGCACCATCAGCATTTGCAACAGATATCACAGGCGCTGGTTCAACTGCAGTCGCATCTTTCATGGATACATGTAAGGCCGCCTACCAGACAGCATCAGGCGACACATTCTCTTATGCAGGTGGCGGTTCAGGTGCTGGAAAGACAGCAATCAACGCATCACCAGCAACAAAAGATCTCGCATACTCAGATTCAGTGAATGCAACTCCGCCAGCCGGACTTCTCCATATCCCTGCTGCAGTATGGCCACTCGCCGTTGCCTACAACTTGAATACAAAGCGCCACGTGCAGCTTTCAATGAGGACAATCTCAGATATCTTCGGTGGAAAAATTACCATGTGGAATGATCCTGCAATCGCTGCAGATAACAACAAGGCAGCGAAGACTCCTTCCTACCGCTTGAATAAAGATGGCAGCCAGTTCAAGGATAAGAACGGAAACGCTGTAGTCCTTTCATACAAGACCACTGGCGGTGCTCCATTCACATTCCCAGCACAGCGCATCAACGTCGTCTATCGCGGTGGTACCTCAGGTACAACAAATAACTTCACATCAGCAATGGCTGGCACACCAGGTTCTGTTTGGATCAAGAAGGGTAATGACTCATTCTCAGTCGCTAACCCATTCGATGTTACAACTGATCCATCGCACTTCCAGAACGCAGTAAACTCTGCTGGTGTGGCTGATCTCGCAGATAAGCTCAAGTACTCAATTACCTACGATGAAGCGAGCTATGTTTCTTCAAAGGCAAACCTTGCAACAGTTTCAGTCTTGAACAACGCTGGCAACTCGGTACTCCCAGATGTCAATGGTGCCTACGCACAGTTCGAAGATTCAAAGCTTGATGCCGCAACAGGAATCATTACCTGGAACTATGCATCAACAGCGAAGGCTGCATACCCACTAACAGCTGCAACATATGCCCTTGCCTTCAGCAAGTACACATCAGCAGCGACAGCAGCAGCGGTCAAGAAGCAGATTGAGTTCACAGCCTTCAACTGCTACGACACAGCAAAGACCTTCCCAATGATTCCTATCTCCAAGACATCTGCTCTTGGTAAGGCAATCGTTGGTCTTACTGCAAAGATCGGCGCATAATTAAGTAGTTCGCTACTTATAAGAAATACGAAGCCCCCACCATTCGAGGGAAGGTGGGGGCTTTCTCTTGCCGTAAAACAGAGTGGTGCGCCCGGCTGGAATCGAACCAGCGACCTACCGCTTAGAAGGCGGTTGCTCTATCCGACTGAGCTACGGGCACGTGAACTACTGCGGAACTGCTGCGCTAATTCTACTTGCAACTAACGCGATAGAGTTCCGCACTATGGCTGAGTTCATTTATACGATGAAGAAAGCGCGTAAAGCGCATGGTGAGAAAGTCATCCTCGATGATGTAACCCTCGCCTTCTACCCTGGCGCAAAGATCGGCGTTGTTGGTCCTAACGGGGCCGGTAAGTCAACAGTGCTGCAAATCATGGCCGGCCTTCAGACCGCATCTAATGGCGAAGCCTTTCTCTCTCCTGGATATAGCGTCGGCATCTTGTTGCAGGAGCCACACCTTGATGAGACGAAGTCTGTTCTAGAAAATGTTCAGATGGGCGTTGGCGAAACCATCGAGATGATGAACCGTTTTAATGCGATCTCTGATGAGATGGCAAACCCAGATGCAGATTACGATCGGCTGCTCGCTGAAATGGGAACTCTGCAAGAACAACTTGATCACCGAAATGCCTGGGATCTTGATTCACAATTAGAGCAGGCGATGGATGCACTTCGTTGCCCACCACCAGATGCCGATGTCACTTTGCTCTCAGGGGGTGAGAAGCGCCGCGTTGCGCTCTGCCGACTTCTTCTAGAAGCGCCCGATCTCTTGCTTCTCGATGAACCTACCAACCACCTTGACGCCGAATCTGTCTTATGGCTTGAACAGCATCTCTCAAAATATCCTGGCACCGTTGTCGCAATCACACACGATCGGTACTTCTTGGACAATGTCGCCGAATGGATCCTTGAACTTGATCGTGGTCGCGCCTATCCGTACGAAGGTAATTACTCGACCTATCTTGAAACAAAATCAACGCGCCTCAAAATCGAAGGCCAGAAAGATGCGAAGCGTGCAAAGCGATTAACGGAAGAGCTCGAATGGGTTCGGATGAATTCAAAGGGACGCCAGACCAAATCCAAGGCTCGCCTTGCTCGCTATGAAGAGATGGCGGCAGAGGCCGACAAGACGCGGAAATTAGATTTCGAAGAGATTCAGATTCCACCTGGCCCACGTCTTGGCAACATCGTCGTCGATATTGAACATCTCAATAAGGGCTTTGGTGATCGCTTACTCATCGATGATCTCTCCTTCACCTTGCCGCGTAATGGCATCGTCGGTGTGATCGGACCCAATGGCGCCGGTAAGACAACGCTCTTTAAGACGATTTTGGGGCTGGAAGCGCCAGATTCTGGATCGGTAAAGATCGGTGAAACGGTAAAGATCGCCTACGTTGATCAGAGCCGTGCTGGTATCGACCCAACAAAGAGCTTGTGGGAAGTTGTCTCTGATGGCCTCGACTTCATGAAGGTCGGGAACGTTGAGATGCCATCCCGTGCCTATGTATCTGCTTTTGGTTTCAAGGGTCCGGACCAACAGAAGCCAGCTGGAGTTCTCTCTGGTGGTGAACGGAACCGGCTCAATTTAGCGTTAACTTTAAAACAGGGTGGAAATCTCTTGTTGCTGGATGAACCGACAAATGATCTCGACGTTGAAACTCTTGGCTCACTGGAGAATGCTCTTCTTGAATTCCCGGGTTGCGCAGTAGTGATCTCGCACGATCGCTGGTTCTTGGACCGTATCGCAACGCACATCCTGGCCTACGAAGGTGATTCACAATGGTTCTGGTTCGAAGGCAACTTCGAATCGTATGAAGAGAACAAACTCAAGCGCCTTGGTGCAGATGCGGCGCGACCACATCGCGTTACCTATCGAAAACTCACTAGATAATGCGCTACACCGCAACGGCGCATGTTCGTTGGGATGATATTGATGCCTTTGGTCATGTGAACAACGCAAAGTATTTGACCTATGTTCAAGAGGCTCGGGTCGAGATGCTCTGGCGTTCGCGCACCGATCAAGGTCTTGAGCCAATCCTGACTGATATGGTCGTAGCACGCGCCGAAGCTGATTATTTGCTTCCAATATATGAAGGTGCGATCGATATCGATTGTGAGATGTGGGTGGGCAAGATTGGCAGTGCATCCTTCGAGATGTTCTATGAGTTAAAGAGCCTGGCCGGTCTCCACGCCCGTCTTAAAACAGTGCAAGTTGCCGTCGATATTGGAACGAAGAAATCGCGCAGACTTCGCGATGAAGAGCGCGAGCATTTGGCCCGCTATCAAGAAGAACCAGCGCAGTGAAGAAGATCCACCCAGCCTGGTACGCCTTCGCTTTGACCTTCCTCACCCTGGCTGCCAGTGCTGGTTATCGCTCTGCACCAGCCGTCCTGATCGTTCCGTTAGAAGCCGCCTTTGGCTGGTCTAGATCGACGATCTCGTTGGCAATCAGTATTAATGTCCTTCTCTTTGGATTGACCGCGCCCTTCGCAGCAGCGCTGATGGAGCGCTTCTCGGTTCGCCGAGTCGTTATGTGCGCACTTGGCGCGGTTGGTCTTGGCTCTCTCTCAACAATTTTTATGACCAAGCCATGGCACTTAATGGTGCTCTGGGGAGTCGTCGTCGGTGTCGGTACTGGATCGATGGCACTCGTCTTTGCCGCCAATGTTGCTAACCGTTGGTTTGTTGCGAAGAAGGGTTTAGTCATCGGGATCTTGACCGCTGGATCTGCGACTGGGCAATTGATTTTCTTGCCTGTGCTCTCAACTCTGGCGATCAATCACGGATGGAAGAGCGTCGGTGTGGTCGTCGGATGCGCCTCACTTGTTCTCATCCCATTGATCTATCTTTTTTTAAAGGAGAGCCCACAATCAATCGGCACCACACCATATGGTGCATCGGCTGATTGGGTTGCTCCCAACGTCGTACGACGTAACGCCGCTAAGGAGGCGATCACGACACTGCGCGAGGCATCAAAGAAGCGAGATTTCTGGTACCTCACACTTTCGTTCTTGGTCTGCGGACTTTCGACGAGCGGCCTCGTTGGCACACACTTCATCCCAGCTTCACACGATCATGGAATGGCTGAAGTTACGGCGGCAAGCCTGCTCGCTCTGATTGGCGTCTTCGATGTGATTGGAACAATCTTCTCAGGATATCTCACCGATCGAATCGATCCGCGTAAACTCCTATTCTTTTACTACTTTCTTCGTGGGCTATCACTCTTCTTATTACCAGCGATTCTCTTCTCAACCCTGCATGCATCGACGCTCGTCTTTGTCATTTTCTATGGACTCGATTGGGTGGCGACAGTGCCTCCCACGATTGTTCTCTGTCGTCAGATTCTTGGCCCAGAACGAGCCACTGTTGTCTATGGCTGGGTCTTCGCGGCTCACCAGATCGGTGGATCTATTGCGGTCTTCGGTGCGGCGCTCCTACGCGTGAAGTTTGGTAATTATGCAGTCGCCTTCTATGCCGCCGGGATTCTCTGTCTTGGCGCTGCATATATCGTCTTGCAGATCGGCAAGGGTCGGGAGCAGAAGATCGATACCAAGCAGCTTTCACATGTCTGATCCAGCAAGCTTCTACGAGAAGATCGGCGGCCACCAGGTCTTCGAGGATCTCACTTCACACTTCTACGCCCTCGTGGCGATTGACCCAATTTTGCGACCGATGTATCCAGAGAACGATCTTCATGGTGCTGGTGAACGGTTGATTATGTTCTTGGAACAATATTGGGGCGGGCCAAAGACCTACTCTGAAAAGCGCGGACATCCACGGCTGCGGATGCGCCATGCTGGATTTCATATCGATAACGCGGCACGCGATGCGTGGTTGCGCTGCATGAAGAGCGCAGTGGACGAGATCGAATGTGCGCCAGAGCTGAAGGCCGAACTATGGGAGTACATGCTAAAGGCATCACAATTCTTGATCAACCAACCTGATTAAAAATTAGCGCTTGGGTTGTGATTTATTACCAATCTTCAATATTTCGCCATTGCGCAAATACCAGAGCGTTCCAGATCCATCGCGAATCGTTGTAATTCGCAATCCGACCGATTCGACAACTCCCTGAACCTCAAGGACATCAACCTGATCGCCAACACCGTATTGATCTTCGATCAACATAAAAATTCCGGCCAGCAGATCGCGAACAATTGTCTGTGCGCCAAGACCGATTGCGACGCCAAGTACTCCGGCTGATGCAACGACCGGACCTAAGTTCAAACCAAATTCGCTAAGTAGCATGGAAAGTGCGATCAACCAGATCAGCCCGTTGAGCGCCGACCGCAAAATCATGCTGGTTGTCTGCGCCCGCTCGCGTTGGCGATTGGCAGTTCGTTGTGGCCCAGGGACGAAGTCAGCATTTGCGATCCGGTTCAAGGCCCGGGTGATGGCTCGTGCGCCCAGGATCTGGAGCCCAATCGCCACGACGATAATCGTCAGGATATGTAGGGGTGCACCGCTAAACCAGGTGTAAATATGATGAATATTGAGTGTCATGGTGTGAAGACTCTATCTAAATCTCTCGAAATCCAGACATTTTTCAGGGGAGTAGGGCAAGATTTCCCTATTGCGCGCTGGTTGTGCGCGAGCTGGTGTTCGACAAACACTAGCCAGAACTTAAGGGAGAAGTTCGGTGAGTCAGACACTTGTTCTGAATGCTACCTATGAGCCACTTGGGGTCGTCTCAGATCGACGAGCGCTCATTCTTGTATTAAACCAACGGGCTAGCGTTATCGAGGGATCGGATATTGTCTTTCACTACTCTGGTGGCGAGATGGTTCTTCCAGCCGTTATCCGCCTTACCAAATTTGTGAAGATTCCATATCGTCACGCAGTTCCATTATCTCGCCGGGCGGTCTTCGCTCGCGATGGCGGTAGATGTGTCTATTGCACTGCACCCGCAACATCGATCGATCATGTGATACCTCGCAGTCGTGGCGGAGCCCATCATTGGGAGAATGTTGTGGCAGCGTGTCACAAATGTAATCACCAGAAGGCTGATCGAATGTTGAAAGAGATTGGCTGGAAGTTGCGCTCGTTACCGCGCGAACCTGCAGGAGCAGCATGGCGAATTCTTGGAACAGGCCGATCGAATGAGAGATGGCTGACATATCTCGAGCCATACGGCGTCGGAGCAGGGTTCTCCGGAGTAAGTGCTGCAAGCGCCTGACACTCTGATTAAGATTCGGTCATGATCTTGCATCTCTTGCCAACACTGCTTCACCTTTCTGCTCAAGAAGATGGCGCGATGCCTGGCAAAGCGCTGACGACGCTGCAATGGGTGTCGTACTTTATTCTTACGCCCATCGCGCTCTTCACTGTGATCACTATCGTTGTGATCATCTCATCAGCAGATCGCTCTAAAGCGGGAAAGAGCAGTCTCAGCACAATAGATTAATTAGGCATCTTTTACTTGTGCGCGAAGGGCACGATTTAGATGATCGCGATTCTCTGTGAGATAACGGATCAAAGCTGCTGGCGCATCTTTATACTGGGCAAGCCAGATATCTGTTTTAGCTAGTACTTCTGGCGTGACAACGTTGCTCGGATACATGTATTCGATGATCGTCCCACCCATTTCAAAGCCATGTTCGTCCCATGTCTTCAACAAGCTGTCAAAGTATTGATCGACAAAGGTCGCTTGTAGTTCACGGTGCGATGGGCGTTGAAAACCAGCCATCTTTGCCTGTCGGATCTGAGTACCGGTTTCGACCCGATAAATATCTTCCCAAGCGCGCTCTTTTGATGCTTGATCAGGTTGCGCAGCGAGGCCACGTTGGAATTCGGCATTACCAGGAATCGTGTTATCAGCATCAAGTAATTTTTGAAGTTCATTCGCATCAAAATTACCAGTCTGAGCTAGTGCGATACCAAGGGCCCAGCGAAGATCAGTATCGAGCAGCAATCCGTCGAGTGAGCCGTCGAAGATTGCCCGAAGATTTTTGACTTGCTCTGGAGTATTTGCCAGAGATCCAAAGCTCTTAGCGAGCTGCAACTGCTTATCGCTACCAGCCGGTGCTGCCACCAAGATTGTGTAGAGCGAATCCGCAGCGCGGATCTTGAGCGCCGGACGATGTTCGGGGGATGCATACATTTCAATCGTCATGGATATGCGCGAACCAGCTCCGGTAATCGAACTGATGTGCGTCTCACCAGCCAAGCCAGCGAGTGCGATATCTACATATTCAGTAGTTGAAATCTCGGCATCACGCGTCATATCCCATGCGGCCGACCAACAGATGGCGCGGGCAAGGGAATCATCAATCTTTCCCAGATGGGATTTGAGGGTTTGGATAGAGCCACTATCTAGGCGCCATTTGCCATACGAGAGATCATGATCGTTTATCAAAAGTAGATCAGCAACTTTTTCGCCAGCAAGAGCGGTAACTTCTGTTACTGCTCCGGCTACATCGAGTTCAACCGATCTGCGACGCACGACGCGATCATTCGTGATGTCGAAGAGCCCAACGGCAAGGCGGTGTGGTCGTAGCTCGGTCGATCCCGAAGGCACAACCGGCGCGCTCTGCATAATCTTGATGGATTGGTAGGTGTCACCATCGAGGGATAATTCTGGATGTAGCGTGTTAACACCTGCCGTCCGTAGCCAAGTATCGACCCATGATGTGAGATCACGGCCACTTGATTCGGTAAGGGCGCTGAGCAGATCATCAAGGGTGGTATTTCCCCATGCGTGCTTCTTAAAGTAATTACGGAGCCCAGCCAAGAACTTTTCGCGGCCGCAGTAGTGAACAAGTTGGGCGAGCACTGACGCACCCTTTGCATAAGAGATACCATCAAAATTTGTGGCCGCAGTCTCGATATCACCTGGATAGGTGATGATCGGGTGTGTAGTCACAAGTTGATCTTGATCGTAGGCCCAATTTTTTGAATCAATATTAAAGCCAGTCCACGACTCTTTAAATCGAGTGCACTCAGAGAGCGCCAGGGCCGATGACCATTCGGCAAAGGATTCGTTGAGCCAAAGATCGTTCCACCATTCCATGGTGACAAGATTGCCAAACCACATATGGGCCATCTCGTGCAGGATTACGTGAGCCCGTGATTCATACATGCGATCGGTTACTTTAGAGCGAAAGACTAAGAGTTCTTCCAAGAATGTTACGCAGCCAGAGTTCTCCATGGCGCCCCAATTGTAATCCACAACGGCGATCTGGTCATATTTTTCAAAGGGATATTCAATTCCAAAGACCTCTTCAAAGTAGGCAAAGCCTTGCTTCGTAATGAGAAAAACGTCATCAGGATCCATGAATTCGGCGAGTGATTTACGGGCGTACATACCAAGTGGGACCACCTTCTTACCGCGGTACTCATCGTGGAGATGTGCGTAAGGACCTGCGACCATCGCGGTGATATATGTGGAGATACGTGGTGTTGGGGCAAAAGTTACAATCTTTTTATCGCCTTCGGTCTTCGTGTTGGCGACGAGGCTATTAGAGATGACCTCCCAATGTCCGGGTGCAGTTACTGTAAGAAGATAGATCGCTTTGAGATCTGGCTGATCAAAGCATGGATACATCTTGCGAATATGTGCCGTCTCACCCATCGAGTAGAGATAGGCCTCGTCATCAACCGGATCGATCGAGAGTTGTAGACCCTCACCGACTTTAGAATATGGCATCTCAGCTTCGATAATTAATTCATTAACTGCCGCTAGGCCAGTGATGAAGAGGCTCTCACCATCAAAAGCAGATGGATCAATAGCAACACCATTAATTGTTGCGGCGATAATTCGCTTCGCAACAACATCGATGAAGGTGGAGTACCCAATCGTCGTGCAGGTAAACGTTGTAACTGTCTTTGCTATGAAATATTCACGACCCGTCGTGACATCAAGATGAACCTGGTAAGTATCAATGGCCAGATGCGCGGCGCGATCTTGTGCTTCGTCGCGGGTGAGGTTCAATCCAGGCACGGGAACTCCTTCTTGGTTGTGAGGTTTTTGGTGGGAATAGAGCAGTAACCTACCCTTGTGAGCGAGGTCGAGCGTCCCGTAAATCGGAGCTACACCCTTCGCGGTGCACGGGCGACGCCGGCTCAAGAAGTGGCGTACGAGCGCCTCTGGCCAATCTATGGCCTAGAACCACGCGGTGTTATTGATGCCCGGCAGATCTTTCCGACAAGCAGCGCCCGCATCATGGAGATCGGTAGCGGAATGGGCGAGGCAACGGCAAAGATTGCGGCCCACTTCCCAGATATTGGATTCTTAGTCGTTGAAGTTCATAAACCTGGCATCGGTGCTGTGATGAATCTCTGTGATCGAGCTGGCGTTACTAATGTAAAGATCATTGAAGAGGATGTGCACCTGATCTTGCGTGATTCAACTCCCGATCTCTCACTCGATGCGATTCATCTATTTTTTCCTGATCCATGGCCAAAGGTCCGCCACCGAAAGCGACGTATCGTGCAGCAACCCTTTTTAGAGACGATTCACTCAAAGATCAAAGCTGGTGGATATATTCATATTGCTACCGATTGGCAGGAATATGCCCGATCAATACAGGCGATTATTTCGGCGAGCCAACTCTTTACCGGGGGAGTGATTGATCGACCCGAGTGGCGACCCATCTCAAAATTTGAAGCTCAAGGAATTCGTAAGGGCCATATCGTTACCGATATGAAGTACTACAAACGTTAGAGAGCTCCCTCGTTCTCGTACGTGCTGATCAAATTAATCCGTCGGGTATGTCGTTCATCGCCAGAGAATGGTTCAGCGATAAAGGCATCGACTAATTCAAGCGAGAACTCAGGGGAATGCATTCGGCCACCGATTGAGAGCACATTGGCATCATTGTGTTGGCGAGCCAGTCGTGCAGTATCAAGTGACCAGGCCAGTGCGGCTCGGATCCCCTTCACCTTATTGGCAGCGATCTGTTCGCCATTTCCGGATCCACCGAGAACGATTCCGAGTGAGCCAGGATCAGCTGCGACCGCTTCGGCGGCAGGAATACAGAAGGTGGGGTAATCATCGAGTGGATCAAATGAATGTGGACCGTGATCAGTGACGCTGTGGCCGTTGGACTCCAAGTGCTTGATGATAAGAGCTTTAAAATCGAGCCCGGCATGATCACTACCGATATGAATTCTCATAGGGGTATCTTCTTACAAAAGTTCTAGAAATGGGTAAGGCGCTCACCAGAGATTGGTGAGCGCCTTATAAAACGAGAGTTACTTGATTATTTAGTTGGCTTTGGAGTTGGAGCAGGTGCGCCCGGTCCTGCGTGGCCCCCGTGGCCCATTCCACCCCGATGAGGTGTGGCGTTCACTCGTGCTGTTACCCGAGTAACGGTATTTGCCTTCTTCGTTGTTGCCTGTGCGGCGGTCAACTTTCCAGCTGTCACCTCTGCATCGATCTGCCCATTCTCAACTGCAACGAGTGCGTTGATGAGCGCAGCGGTCTTTGCTCCAGCTACGGTTGCAAGTGATTGACCCGCTACGCGTGCTGTTTGAAGTGCGGCAGCGGTGATGCCAAGTGTTGAAAGAATTGTGGTCTGCTCTGCGGCTTGATTCGCTTCATGCATCGCTCCCATTTCACCGTCATGGTCGCCAGCCGTTCCTGGTCGATCTGTTCCTGGCGCAGGCTTTGCTGCCATGACTGCAGCGAGGATTGCATCCTCTTGTGCTTGAGTGATCGTCGATTTAGTGACGAGCCCATCAAGAATAGTTTTGAGTGGATTTGCCCCAGCCATCGCCCTGACAATTGTTGGCTTTGACGTCGCGACGTTTGCATTGATGCTAAAAGATTTGGATGGAGCGGCGGCTTCTGCGATCCCCAAAGATCCGACTGTCACTGCAACCACAACGGCGCTAGCTATCAGCGATGATTTTTTACTTATTTTCATGGATGAACTTCCTTTATCTAGTCTGCTTTGACTTAGAGAGATGATTTATGTGACTGCTCTTCTTCGTTCCTTCTTATGCTCGTGATCGAGATGCCCTCACACCCCAACAGCTGTATATAACAGCCCTAACCTGCGAAATCATGGCGATAGACCTGTGACAGTAGTGAGAGTTACTGAGAAGCCAGAGCTTCTCTGTGCGCTCTCCGTACAGGGGTTTCCCCTCTTTTGCTACGGAGCGTGAGATCCCAGAATGAGAGCAATCGAGAGGCGTTGACTCTCTTCGAAACCTGGATCGGTGCCCCATGATGAAGAGAAGACTCCCTGCGATTGCTGCCTACCTGCTTTCAGTGGCATTTACGCTCAGCACATTTTCCCCGGTAGATGCGGCGGTTATCCCAAAGAAGGCGGGCCGCATCACCGCTACTCGAGCAAACACTATTTTGAGTGGCCGCGTTGCTCCTTCGTCGGCGATCGGTTTTGATGGAGACTTCTATATCGACACCGTTGCGCTCGCTATCTATGGCCCAAAGAGCGTCGGTCGTTGGCCCGCTTCAACCTCATTGAAGGGGGCGCCCGGAGCAGCGGGCGTAGCGGGTGTATCTGGTGCGGCAGGCAGTGAAGGTAAGAACGCATCAGCAATTTCGGGAGTGAAGGGTCCACAGGGAGAGCGGGGAGCTCAGGGACTGTTGGGACAACAAGGAGCACAAGGAGCACAAGGAGAGAAGGGAGAGAAGGGAGAGAAGGGTGAGAAGGGTGAAGCGGGAGCTAACGGTTCTGTTGGTCCTGCTGGATTAGTTGGAGCTACTGGTTCGACTGGATTCTCTGGCGCGACGGGTGGAGTTGGACTGACTGGCGCAACGGGTGCAGCGGGATTCTCTGGTGCAACCGGTGCAGCGGGCTTAACGGGGTCAACCGGTGCAGCGGGCTTAACGGGCTTAACGGGGTCAACGGGGTCAACGGGGTCAACGGGGCCTGCCGGAAGTGTTGGCGCAACAGGTCCAACTGGTTTGCAGGGTGTTACCGGAGCCGCAGGAGCGACTGGGCCATCGGGAGCAACTGGTAGCGCGGGAAGTGTCGGTGCTACTGGAGCGACTGGCACAATGAAACTGGGTTACGGACAACTGGTTTTCCCAAATATAAGTGGCGTTAGTGGAGTCTCTACAATTTCGAATGGCTTTATTAATTTAGTGGCAGGCAAAATCTATTTCATAGAAGTATTTATACATGGACAAATATCTACGCAACCAACTGTTCAAATAAACTACTCAACAAACGTCACACAAGTTGGCGCTGGAAACGCCCCGATTTTGTATTCGGATTACGCAGTCAGCGACGCGATTAGCTCGAGATTCAATTCCGGAGTTTATGAGCAAGATATTCATGCGCGAATTTTGGTAGATAACAGTGGCAGCTCCGCAGGACTGCAAGTGAATTTTCAGATTTCGATAGACAAAAATTCTTCACAAATTCCTTACTTAGTCACTGGTTCATTTTTCTTCGAGGAAGTCGGCCAAGCTTCAAGAATCGTGTTGTCCTAAATCTGGAGCGGGCGACAGGGAAGGGATTGGCCTGAGAAGCTCGGAGGAAGAA
>JBBAMQ010000014.1:18954-20973 GCA_040402395.1 Candidatus Nanopelagicaceae bacterium
TAAATCTGGAGCGGGCGACAGGGAAGGGATTGGCCTGAGAAGCTCGGAGGAAGAACGCTTGGCAGCACCGTTGAAGTTGATTTGATCAGGAATATAAATAGACCACCTGAAAAATAATATCTCAGGTGGTCTATTTAATGGAAAAGTTTTAAGTAGAGGTTCAAATCCACCTAGAAATCAGTTAACTGGCGATAAAGGCGAGCAGTTCACGATTGAACTCTTCAACGTGGCTGGCATTGATTGCATGTGGACCATCTTTGATGACATAGAGCTTTGCTCCGGCGATTAATGCCGCTGAGAGCGCACCACTTGCTTCAATCGGCACGATGGCATCTGAATCACCGTGAATAACCAGTGTGGGGATTGTTATCTTTGCAAGATCTCCACGGAAATCTGTACGACCAAATGCTGTCACACAGTCGATTGTTCCCTTGGGTGATGCAATTGCTGCGATATCACGCGCGTAAACGCGTTGAGCTTCGCTGACTTTTTGAACGCCATTTGAACTAAAGAAGTTCGTCGTAAATCCATCCATGAATGCCAGACGATCATCTTTTATAGCCGCTTGAAAAGCTGTAATCGTTGCATCATCCAACGCGCCATCAGGATTCTCATCTGATTTATGCAAAAATGGTGGGACCGCGGCCGCTAGAACTGCTTTTGCAATTCGTGATGTTCCATAGTTGCCGATGTATCGAACAACTTCGCCGCCACCCATCGAGAAGCCAACAAGGGTAACTTCATTCAAATCCAAGTGTTCGATTAAGGTGTGTAGATCTGCCGCAAATGTGTCGTAGTCATATCCACTCCATGGCTGAGATGAAGCACCAAAACCGCGGCGATCGATCACGATCACTCGGTGTCCAGCTTCGACTAGGGCAGGTGTTTGGTTTTCCCATGAGCGACCACTTAAAGGCCAGCCATGAATCAATACAACTGGCTTTCCAACCCCGTGATCTTCGTAGTAAAGCTCGATTGGTGCGCCGTTCTCGGTACCGATTTGAATCTTAGCCATTGTAATTCCTCCGCAAATAATAAGTGAGTGTTCAGTAAGAAATCGATAGCACTCGATTAAATCGGCCGCGACTTATTATTTGATTCGGAGATTAATCGTTATATGAAATCTCGAGTTCATTCGCTAATTTTCGCAGCTGGGCGACTAATTCACGCTGTTTGCTCTCGGATAAACCAATGGCGGTGCTGATTTGGTGAGGCACGCTCTCGGCTCGAACTCGCATCGCATCGCCATGCTTGGTTAGCTCTAAGGTGACCGAGCGCTCATCCTCCGGATTGCGTCTGCGCTTGAGCAAGTTCATCGATTCAAGGCGTTTTACCAGTGGTGAAAGGGTGCTTGATTCAAGGCTCAATCGATCCCCAACTTCTCCAATAGTGATAGGCGCACTCTCCCAAAGGGCGACCATGACGAGGTACTGCGGATAAGTCAGAGACAACTCGGCCAAAATCGGTCGGTATCTAGCCGTCATGGCGCGAGAGGCAGTGTAAAGCGCCACACACAATCGATCATCTAGGGTTAGATCACTTGTTTGTGGGTTTATCTTCATGGATAATTATAACAAGTAAGTGGGCGATTAAATCGCATGCACTTCAAATATTATTTATGGTCAGCCCAGGGCAGATCACAGCGCAGGTACTAGTCCTGTTCCTGCATTACGAGCCCCATTCAACATCTGAGCATCGCCCTTACTTCTTCTTATTGGTATCCATAAATTCATGGCCTTTCAAGCAGTTGCCCAATATTGATAAACCGTCACAATCAATTTTCAACAAACAAATATTCATGATTCGATAGCGACACACAGGGTCAATCGCTAACCTTGATACATGCTTGAACTAAAGAGAATGAAAAAATCCTGTAAGGCAGTTTGAAGGAAAATAAGTGATTGCAGAATGAGGGATTTTGGCGAGAAAGATTGGTTGTGTATGGGTTTTACGCTTACAAATTATGGAGCGGGTGACCGGGATCGAACCGGCATGGCCAGCTTGGAAGGCTGGGGCTCT
>JBBAMQ010000015.1:0-19442 GCA_040402395.1 Candidatus Nanopelagicaceae bacterium
GAGCGCGAAATTCCTAATTTTTCCCATAACTTCCCCATGACTCTGGCGGGCTAAAGCGACACTTGAAAAGGGGATTTCCCCTTGACTTCACGCTCAAAAGTGAGAAACTTCAAGAACAAACTACGAAGAAATGTTGTTTCTTCTACCGCCTCCTAAGCGGTAGGTCGCCAGTCCGACTCCAGCCTGGGACACTCTGCCCTCGTGTATGAGCCGTGCTTATTAAATTAATGGAAAATAATTGTCCGTGATCCAACGATAAAAATCCGATCTTCTGCTTCGAGTTTGACCGCTTGCGAGAGGACGCGACGTTCGATATCGCGACCGATTGCGATCAGATCCTCTGGCGTTGCCGAATGGTTCACATGGGCAATATCTTGAGTGATGATGGGTCCTTCATCAAGATCTGGCGTAACAAAATGAGCGGTCGCACCAATAATCTTCACTCCGCGCTCATGCGCTTGGTGATACGGCTTGGCGCCTTTGAAGCCCGGCAAGAATGAATGGTGAATATTAATAATCCGTCCGGTCACAGATTGGCAGAACTTTTCACTCAAGATCTGCATATAACGAGCCAGGATGACGATTTCGACCGTTTCTTTCTCGATGATCGCGAGCAGTTCCAATTCAGCAACTTCTTTTCTCGACGTATTCGAGGCATCCACTGGCAAATAGATAAAAGGCAGCCCGTGTGATTCTACAAAGGTTCGGAGTGTTTCTTGGTTCGAGACGACTGCTGCGATATCGATCGGCATCTCGTTCAACTCTTGAAGATAGAGCAAGTCGCGAAGACAGTGGCTCTCGGTTGTCGCCATAATCAAAGTGCGTTTGCGCTGTGTAGTCGGACGGAAGGTGATCACCGGAGTTAGGTGGCTGAGCCCGTTGGTTATCGCAGTGCGCGCTTCTTCGAGTCCTTGCTCACTTTCGATCCTCGTGCGCATAACAAAGGTATTGGTCGGCGCGTCTGTGAATTGTTGGTTTTCGATGATATTTCCGCCGCAAGCGAGAACTGAGCTTGTCATGGCATGCACGATGCCGGGTTGGTCTTGGCACTGAAGAGTCACGATGAGATCCACACTCAGAGCCTAAAGCGCCGGCGCGGTTAGTGGGAAATCGTGAAGCGTTTTAACTGTTTTGGCGCCCACCAGTTGCGCTCACCGAAGAGTCGCATCAACGCAGGGACGAGTAATCCTCGAACAACGGTGGCATCGAGAAGAACAGCAAAGGCAACACCAAAACCAAGCGTCTTAATATTGCTGACGCCACTGGTGATAAATGCTGCAAAGGCGATCGCGAGCAAGAGCGCTGCGGCGGTAATAATACGAGCAGATCGTTGCAGTCCAGTCGCCACGGCATCTTCATTGGACATTCCGGTCTCGTGTTCTTCTTTAATGCGGGCCAGTAAAAAGACTTCATAATCCATGGAGAGACCAAAGGTCACAACGCAAATCAGGATTACTATTGAAGTATCAATCGTATGAGTGTTTGTGAAGGAGCCAACGAGCCAACCAAGATGCCCACCCATGAAGATCCAGGTAACTGCGCCTAACATCGCGGTGAGGGAAAAGATATTGAGGACCACGGCTTTAATTGGCAAGATGATTGATCCAGTAAAGAGGAAAAGCAGAATCATGACACCAAGAGCGATCCAGCCAAGCGCCAGAGGTAGTGTCTGGCTAATTCCACTCTGAGTATCCGCGTAATCGGCAGCGATACCACCGACAAGAATTGTGGTGGATGAAGGAATGTTGCGAATTATTTTGATGAGCGCTTCTGCTTCATTTGTACGAGGTGCCATCGAATGAATTGCTGAGAACCGAACAGATGTGCCGACAACTTGTTCACCACTCACTCGAACAATTCCTTTCACAGCGCGAACCTTTGCTTCATAGGCAGCAAGTTCTGTTTCGATCGATGTACCGTTTGGGATCACAAATTCGATGGGATTACCTTCTTGGCCAGGGAAATCTCGGATGAGCGCCGCGGCGGCTTGTGCAATCGGTGAAGATGCCGGCATAATGCGAGCATCGGCTTGCGAAAAGACAATATTGCGAACTGGCGAGGCGATGACTGCGAGTGCTGTAAGCGTGAGGAGAACCACCGCGACTGGTCGACGCATCACGAAGCGAGCTGTCTGCGCCCAGCGGCCATCAGCTTTTGGTGTCACTGCACTCTTGCGGACGACAAATTTATCTATTCGAGGCCCCATGATCGCCAAAATTGCCGGGAATGGGACAAGTGCGACCAGTACCGACATCGCGACAACGCTCATTCCTGCATAACCAAATGATTTTAGAAACATCAATGGGAAGAAGGTCAGTGATGCGAGTGTGATAAAAACTGTCAGGCCAGAGAAGAAAACGGTCTTTCCCGCTGTTTTCACCGTGTTGGTAACCGCCGTTTCTAGATCTTCACCGTTGTGGAGTTCTTCGCGAAAACGATTGACCATTAAGAGCGCATAATCAATGCCGAGACCGAGCCCCATTCCAGTAATCAAATTAAGCGCGAAGATGCTGACCCCAGTAGCGAGCGAGACGAGATACATGATGCCGAGTGAGCCAATAATTGCGCTTATCCCAACAATCAATGGCGTGACGCTAGCGATGAGACCACCAAAGACGAAGAGAAGAAGAAGAAAAATCAGTGGGAGTGATATTCCCTCAGCAAGTGCTAGATCCTTTGAGATCCGCTCTGAAAGAGCCGAGTTGGTTGCGGCAATTCCATTGACGTAAATCTGCAGGCCCTGAAAATTACCGCTGTACTTCGAGGTAATCAGTTTTCCAAGAGGGGCCGCTTTAAAGAGATCGCTCTCGCTTGAATAGATAAAGAGGTAAGCAGCGCGTTGATCACGACTAGCAAGAGTTGGAGTTCTGCCGGCGCTCCAGTACGAGAGAGTTTTGCCGACACCCTTTTCGCCTAATATCGATTTCTCTAGCGCAGCTGCAGATTGAGCGACGAGGGGATCGGAAATTAATGATGGTGACTTCACTTCAAGAACCACCGCTGGATCTTTAACATGAAAAATACTGGTCAAGTAGGAAGAGGCCTTCGCCGAGTCACTCTGTGGATTTGAATATCCACCACCAGAAAGTCGAGGTATAGCCATGACAGCGAGGGCGCCAAAGAGGACGAGGGCGGCGATAAAGAGCGCCAGAATTGCTTTGCGACGATGGACTACTGCGTGGCCAAGTTTCTCAAACATAGATCCCGATCTAGTCTTTAGATTAATGTGGAGTAATCTCAGGGTATCCGATTTCTACAATAAGCCATTTAATCAAAAGCTCGGAATAGGAGTGAAGTGATGAAGATCATTCCTGACAAGACAGGTGATGACGAGATTAAAGATCCATCAGAGGTAGCTACCGAGCAGGCTCGAGATGCCGAAATTCGTGGCGATAAGCCGCCACATCACGGCTAGCGAGATTTAGTCGACGATCGGCTTTGTTTGGGATTGCGGCGGGTTGGCCGGCGTAGCGGTGGCTGCGTTGGCGCGAGAGTCGGTCTTGTAAAAACCTGACCCCTTGAATACGACTCCAACATTGTTGTAGACCTTACGGACTTCACCCTTGCATTGAGGACATTCTGAGATCGATTCATCAGAGAAGGATTGGATCGCCTCAAACTCGTTTTCACAGGAAAGACATGAGTATTCGTAAGTAGGCATACCCCAGAGTCTAAAGTGGTGAGAGAATTACTTCTAATCGACGGCAGGCATAGGGAGTCAGTATGAAGAAGTATGCAGGTATCTCGCGAATGATGAGGGCGACCATGGCCTTCGGAGTGATTACTGCCGTCTTCCTGCTCGCCTCGCCCGCCGCCACCGCAAACACTTTGACCGCTACATCACCCGCTTCTGGCGCAGTGCTTGTGGCTGCCCCTAATGCCGTATCGGTTACTGGCACATCGGTACTTACCGATCAGGGTTCAACAATTTCAGTGACCGATCCAAGTGGACTCCGAGTTGATGATGGTTCACTGACCGTCAGTGACACCACTGCTGTTATCGGTCTTAAACCGCTGACTGCCGCTGGCGTGTATACCGTTACCTACAATCTTGTCTCAACAACTGATGCCCCTGTTACCGGTTCTTACACCTTTCTTTTCAATGCTCCAGCATCGATCTCATCACCATCCCCAGTTCCGCAAGAGAGTTCATCAACCGCTGCTTCAAGTAAGGGCAGTCACACCGCAGATATCTTTGTGATCATCTTGATGGTCTTCGCACTCTTCGTTGGGATCTTTTTAATCTGGTACGCGCGAATGCTCGTTCGAGAGCGTCAGGCAGATAAGCGTCGATCACGTGCGAAGCGAAGCACGAGAAAACCGAAGGCTGATTCAACGGATAAAGTGGGTAAAGAGTAACTCGTGCACTTCTACTCTGAACTTCACACCTCCTCAAACAATGCCGTAGTTACTGCGCTAGTGGCGATTTCGAAGGCGCTCTATCTTCTTTCGGCTCTCAGTGCCGTCGGTCTGATTTTTGCTATTGCCTTCTTCATCCGAGAAGAGCGTGGGGCGCTTACAGCTGAAGGCGTCCGCGTTAAGAAGTTGGCTTATCTCGCTACCTTTATAACCTTCGTAACAATAATCGGCGGAATCTTTACGGAGTTAGCAAATCTGCTCGGTGGCTCGCTACTTGATGCATTCGATTCAACGACGCTGCGATCATTCATTATGCAGACTGCAGTTGGGCGTGACTTTCTCATCCAGGGGATCTGCGCGCTTGTTGTTCTCGCTTTTCTGCAGCGGGCGAAGAAGGTCGGAGCGATTTATTGGTCACTTGCCTTCTCCCTTATAGCTTTACTTACACCGATATTTCATAGCCATGCCAGTGGTGCGGGAAACCATGGCGCAGCGATAGGTTCATTGCTCTTTCACGTACTCTTCATCTCGATCTGGGTCGGCGGGGTATTTGGCTTGATCGTCATATCACCAACCGAGCGAGCCGCTTCGATCTCACGTTTTAGCTCTCTGGCGCTCTGGGCGGCGATCATTGTGGCAATCAGCGGAACAATCAATGCGTGGACTCGCCTCAATTTTCTTTCTGGGTGGGCAACGTTGTACGGCTTACTCGTAGGAGCAAAGATTCTATTGCTGGTGATCTTGATTAGCTTTGGGGCGGTCCACCGTAAACATTTGAGCAAACCTGGTAGCGAGTTAAAAATATTCTCCCTACTGATCAATGAAGTACTTGTAATGGTCATTACGGTCTCTATCGGCGCCTGGCTTTCGACAACCCCACCACCAGAGCCAGCAAAAGTAGCGGCTGGTGCAATTGATCCAGTTCTGAACCTGACCGGTATTGCGATGCCGCAGCAACCAACGTTGTGGCGAGTGCTTGGCGCATATATTCCTGATGGTACTTTTTTAGGATTACTCCTTTTAGCAACGGCACTCTATATCCGTGGCGTCGTAGTACTTACTCGTCGGGGTGATAAGTGGCCGGTTGGTCGTACCGTTGCATTTGCATGTGCAATCGCATTCGCAGATTTTGCTACATCGGGTGGACTTGGTGTCTATGCCCACTTTGCCTTTTCCTATCACATGATTGCCCACATGGTTCTGGGCATGATTGCGCCAATCGGCTTTGTCTTAAGTGCGCCAATGACGCTCGCGCTTCGCACCCTTCCCGCTGGACGCACAGATCTCGAACGGGGGATACGTGGCTCACTTATCTCCCTCATTCATTCGCGGTATTCGATTATTATCACTAATCCGATTACGGCGTTAGCAATCTTTGATGGTTCGCTCTTCGGTCTCTACCTCACACCTGTGTATGGCTCACTGATGCGGAGTCATAGTGGTCATCTCTTGATGGATATCCATTTTATGTTGGCTGGCTATCTCTTCTTCTATGTCATCATCGGCGTCGATCCAAACCCACGGAAGATCCCACATATTGTCCGAATTATTATTCTCTTCGCTGCGATGAGCATCCACGCCTTCTTCTCTATCACCTTGCTTTCAACTTCCTCACTTGTCGATGGTGGCTATTTTGCACTTCTCAATCGTCCCTGGAACCTCGATCTCTTAGCTGATCAACATGCTGGTGGCGCGATCGGTTGGGCGATGGGGGAGATTCCAATTTTGCTTGCACTCATCGCGACCTTCCTGCAATGGATTCGAGATGACACAAGGGAGAGTAAACGCAGTGATCGGGCTGCTGATCGTGCGGAAGCAATGGGTGAAGAGGATGAGCTCGCTCGCTACAACAGGTACTTAGGTGAATTAAATACTCGGAAACCTCGCAATTAAATCTGGGGTTGCTGCAGCATTTACAGGTTGATCATGCGCTTCAACGGGCAGTGGCTCACTCGTTAATTCGCCATGATGGACGAGGGCGATACTCCAGCCCGAAATTCGTTTTAAGGCGCGGTCGTAAGAGCCACCACCCTGTCCAAGGCGATTCCCAGAACGATCAATATGAAGCGCTGGGAGAATGATCGCCCCGATTGAATCTAATTCAGTGAAGGCGAAGCCATGGGGTTCCTGCACCTTGCCATGAGCGGCAAGTGAATTCTCGTTACCATCCCAACGAACCCACTCGAGATCCTTATCCGGCAAGAGCCTGGGGAGCAGAACCTGTACTCCTCGACGGATTAATTCTGCATTGATCGCACTTGTAGCAGGTTCATCGCCATACGAGTGATAACTCGCAACCACTGTCGCAACCTGAAACTCGTTCGCCTCAAGAATGTGAAGCCAGGACTCTTCCATAAAGCGCTCGCTCCGTTCGAGGCGGTATTGCTGGCGCAGGAGTGATTTAACTGACTTGCCTTTTTCTTCGTTATGCACGGCAATACCTTAGTAGGGCGGGCTCACAAAGTAAGGTAGAACCATGGATCGTGAGATGTCGGTAAATGAATTGGCAACTGCACTACTTGCGATCGCCACCCCACTCGCAGCTTTCGATATGCCCTTACTTGATGCACACGGCGCAACCCTGGCGGAAGACATTTTTGCTGGCGAACGCCTGGTGCTTCGATCTGGCTCACGCATTCGATCAACCCAGATTGGTCTAGCGGCATCAATCGGGCTCAACCGCCTACCGACTCGACCCCATCCGAGAGTCGTAGTTATCTCGGCCGGAGATGATCTCGTGGAGCCAGGTCAATACCTGCGTGATCACGATGATGAGTTTGAGACAAATTCTTGGATGCTGACAACTGCTGTTAAAGAGGCGGGTGCGATGGGATACCGCGTTCATACCATCCCAGAGAGCTCGGAAGAACTACGGATGATTATCGAAGATCAACTTGTCCGCGCTGATTTAATCGTAATAAGTGGTGAGAGCCACGATGAATCTTTTGACCTTATAACGACGACCCTGCAGGGCTTGGGCGATGTGCAGACAGTTATTCCTACATTGACCGATGCTGGGCGTCACAATTTTGGGACGATCGGTCCAGATAAGACTCCTGTTATTACCCTGCCGGGGGATCCGATCGCTGCTTACATATCGGCCGAGATCTTTGTGCGGCCAATGATTCGCACCATGCTCGGAGCTGCCAATATTCACCGATCGATGGTGCAAGCAAAGTTAACTGCACCTGTTCAATCAGCAATTGGTTACACCTCACTTATTCGAGCATCACTCGCCTCATTGCAGGAACTCACGGTGACAGCGCTGCCCGAGCAAGATCTGCTATCGACTCTCTCAGATGCGCAAGGCCTGATCGCGATACCGGCCGAGAGCCCTGGTGCACAAGCAGGGGATATTGTTGATGTCATGGTTCTCGAGCGCAATCAATAATGTCTCCGATCATTCGTGCGACTTCAACGTCGGGTGAGATCACACTTCGACCATTACGGTTACGTGACCGGGCAACCTGGGAAGAAGTTCGACGAACGAATCGGGAGTGGCTTAATCCATGGGAAGCGACTCGACCCGAGATCGATAATCAGGGCCCACTCCCGAGCTACTGGGCGATGGTGCGACAGGGTCAGCGCGATGCAAAAGCGATGCGCTCGCTCTCGTTGGGAATCTGGATTAAAGATCGAGGCCGCAACCGCTTCGTCGGCCAGATAACACTTGGTGGGATTGTCTTTGGAGCCTATCGAGGTGGCTATATTGGATATTGGATCGATAGTAGCGTCGCTAATAAAGGGATAACCACAGCGGCAGTGATTGCTCTTACTGACTATGCCTTCCAAGAGTTATCGCTTCACCGGATAGAGATCAATATGCGTCCCGAAAATGCCGCCTCGCAACGGGTCGCCGAGAAGGCTGGATTTAGCTACGAAGGGTTGCGGCTTCGATATCTGCATATCGATGGTAACTGGCGGGATCACATGATCTTCGTCCGAGAGAACCCGGAAATTCGGTAAAACCCCAAAATAGGACACATCGTTACAAGTGCCTTAAATCCACCCGAAACCGCGGTAAGCCAATTACGATTTCATTCCATGGCGTCCAGCATTATCTACCTCATCATCTTGTTGATGTGGGGCGGATACTTTCTCCCTCGGTGGATCAACCGACATGAAGAATCCTCAACAAAAGCTGGCGAACGCTATCAAGGCGCGATCCGACTTCTCTCTGAGGGCAGCTCACCATTTTCGCCAGAATTTATGGATCCCTCGGATAAACGCCGGCTCGTCAATCAGCGTCGTTCTATCTTCTCGGCTCTTACATTTTTAACTCTTGCTAGTTGCGTTGCAGCATCGGTCGGAATAATGGCCTGGTCTATTCTGGCGATTCCAGTATCGGGCTTTGCACTTTATATTATTGCCGTTCGCCGCCAACTCATTACGACCGAATTAAAGGCGCACCGTCTGAATACTCTTCAGAAAATTATGACAGCAGAACTCAAAGTTGATCCATCGGCTCGGATCAGATTAAGTGCTCAACCAGATGCAGCCCAACAGTGGATTCCACTACAAGATCGGGAAGATCCATCTGGTGTGATTGTTGTTCCAAAGGATCGAGCTGGTTGGAAGCCAACGTCAGTTCCACGGCCTACCTACGCCACCGCCCCAAAGGCGATCACTCCAAAGCGCACTATCGATCTCACTGTTCCTGGACAATGGAGCGCAGAACAAGAACTACTCAACCAATTATTAGTGACGAAACGCGATGAACTCTTCGATCAGGATCTTTTGGATGAAGCTGCTCGACCACATAACATCGAGTCAGAGGCGATCTAACAAGCTTTTATTCAAATCCAAGATGGAAGCCACATATGGCGAAGCCACGATGTGTAGGTCATGATCTCACCGAAATAGAGCGGCGAGAAGTAGAAAAAGCAGAGAACGACCAACCCCAGATAACAGTAGAGAATACGTTCTCGGGCTTTGCGCGTCCCCTCATTTTCTAACGCTTTGGCGATGACATAACAGATAATTAAAATAAGAAAGGGCTCGAAGGCAATTGTGTAAAAGGTAAACATGGTTCGCTTTTGGAAAGAGAACCAGGGCAGGTAACCAGCACCAAGGCTTAGGAGAAGTAACCCACTCTGCCATTCACTGCGAGCAGCCCAGTAGCCAAAGGTGATTGCGATCGCGATGGCTCCGCTCCACCAGAGCAAGGGTGTGCCGAGCACCAGAACTTCCTGCGAACAACTAGAGGTACCACAACCCTTTGGGGTGGCATAAAAGAAGGAAGTTGGTCGGCCCATGATCAACCAGCTCCACGGGTTAGCCGAGTATGAATGCTTTTCAACTAATGTGGTGTGAAAATGCAGAATCGTAGCTTGGTAATGCCAGAAACTCTTAACAATATTTTTAGACCAATGTCGACCCCATCCTCCTTGGGTTGCGAACCAACCGGACCACGTCACGAGATAGATCAAAACTGGAGCTACACCGTATTGCACTGCGCGTTTACTTACCTTGGATTTCAAAGTCGCGATGAGTGGTGAGGGCTCTTCCATTGCTTGAGTACTACGGTAATCGGAATAAAGAGTGAAGATGAAGTAGGCCACAATGTAATACAGAGCGCTCCATTTAACACCCGCTGCCAATCCAAGTGAGATACCAGCTAACCAATGATGTGAATGTAGAAGAAGAAAAAAAGCGAGCAAGATAAAGAACATTAAGAAGATATCAAGTAGTGCGGTTCTCGATTGGACCAGATGAAGACCATCTGCGATCGTGAGAATTGCAGCTACCGAACTTATCAGCGTGCTCTGGAATAGTTTTTTCGCGACAAAGTAGATAAGCGCGATTGAGAGCGAGCCGATCACAGCCGAACTCACGCGCCAACCGAATTCATTGAAGCCGAAGGTTTTAATACCGATCGCGATTAGCCATTTTCCGACGGGTGGATGAACAATAAATTCAGCGAGCCCCGATGATTGCAACTCAACGCCATGGAGGGCAAGGGAATGGGCATTTTGTGCGTAATAGACCTCATCAAAGATGTAACCCTTGGGTTGGTCGAGGTGCCAGATCCGCATCGCAAGGCCAATCAGGGCAAAGACGGTGGCGTTGACCGGATCCCGAAACCTCGAAAGCACCTGCCTCATAGTTACAGCGTAAGGGGTGCTGGAAAACCCTGAGAGAATAAGGACATGTTGATTCTCGCTGCCGTCCCGCTCGGAAACACCGGGGATGCGTCAGCGCGATTACGTGAGGCGATTGCCGCTGTTGAACATATCGCGGCCGAGGATTCTCGCCGTTTTGGGCGACTCTGCGCCGAACTTGGGATTACCTATCAAGCAAAGCTCTACTCCTTCTTTGAGGGAAATGAGAATGAGCGGTTAGAACAATTTTTAGAGATTCTTGCCGCGGGCAAAGATCTTCTTGTCGTGACGGATGCAGGGATGCCGGGTATCAGCGACCCGGGATATCGATTGACTCGGGAAGCGATCGCTCACAATATTCCAATTCAAGTTCTTCCCGGTCCGAGCGCGGTCACGACTGCACTTCTTTACTCTGGGCTGCCAACGAATCGATTCTGTTTTGAGGGTTTTTTACCTCGTACTTCGGGTGCTCGGATCTCTGCCATTGAAAAGTTGGCATATGAAGAGCGGACGATGATTTTCTTCGAAGCACCACATCGTCTTCTCGAATCTCTTCGTGATCTGACAACAGTTTTGGGTGGGGATCGCGTTGCAGCAATCTGCCGGGAGATGACGAAGACTTACGAAGAGACAATTCGCGGGCCATTGAGTGAATTGGAGCAGTGGGCGAGTGAGCGCGAAATTCTTGGCGAGATTAGCCTGGTCATCGCTGGTTTTGATCCAACTGCCCGCCACTACACACCCGCGGAGATCATTGAGATGGTCCTTGCTCGTGAAGGACAAGGCGAGAGTCGCAAAGAGGCAATCGCCGAAGTTGCGAGTAGCACTGGAATTGCTAAGCGCGAGGTCTTTGATGTGATGGTTGCGCATAAGGGCGCGGGTAGGATGGGAGTGTGAGCGAGAAATCCTTCTATCTAACGACGCCGATTTACTATGTGAATGATGCGCCGCATATCGGTCATGCCTACACAACAGTTGCGGGCGACGTTCTGACTCGATGGCACCGCCAACGTGGGGAATCTGTCTGGTTCCTTACTGGTACCGATGAACACGGCCAGAAAGTTCTGAATACCGCTGAGAAGAATGGCGTTGCGCCGCAAGAGTGGTGTGACCGACTCGTTGAAGGAGCATGGAAGCCGGTTTGGGGCGCACTCAATATTGCGCATGATGATTTTATTCGCACTACTGAAGTTCGACATATGGAGCGCGTTCAAAGATTCCTCTCTGGCTTAAAAGAACAAGGCCATATATACGCGGGTAAATATGAAGGCCCATATTGCATCGGCTGCGAAGAATTCAAACTCCCCGGTGATCTTCTCGATGGCAGCCTCTGTCCGACGCATTCAAAGCCCTGTGAAATTCTGAGCGAAGAGAATTGGTTCTTCAGACTCTCTGCCTTTGTGCCAGCTCTCCTTCAACGTTACAAGGTTGATCCTTCGACCTGCGAACCAGCGTCAGCGCGCAACGAAGTGATCTCCTTCCTTGAGGGCGAAGTCCAGGATCTATCGATCTCCAGATCTACCTTTGATTGGGGCATCCCAGTTCCGTGGGATACCAAGCAGGTAATTTATGTGTGGTTCGATGCACTACTTAACTATGCAACGGCGGTTGGGCTCGGTGACGAGGATGGAAGCGAAGGTGCTGCGAAATTCGCGCAGACTTGGCCTGCCGATGTTCATCTCGTCGGAAAAGATATCTTGCGTTTTCATGCCGTCATTTGGCCAGCGATGTTGATGGCTGCCGGCCTACCGTTGCCGAAGAAGGTCTTTGCGCATGGCTGGCTGCTCGTTGGCGGCGAGAAGATGTCTAAATCTAAACTGACCGGAATTGCGCCATCCGATATCACCGATCATTTCGGCGTCGATGCCTTTCGTTATTACTTCCTCCGCGCTATCCCATTTGGATCAGATGGTTCATTCTCGTGGGAAGATATGAGCGCCAGGTATACCAGCGAGCTTGCAAATGACTTTGGGAACCTCGCTTCCCGGCTGATTGCGATGATCGAAAAGTATTGCGATGGAGTTATCCCAGCGGTCGCACGAGATGCTGGTCTAGCAAGTGCGCTTGAAGATACGGTGGCTAAAGCTGATGCCGCAATGGTCGCGCTCGACTTCCAAGGTGGCATTACAACAATTATGGATTTCTGCAAGCGGGTCAACGGTTATGTGACTGAACGCGAGCCCTGGATCGTTGCAAAGGATCCTGGTCGTATCACCGAACTCAACGAGATTCTTTACAACACCGCCGATGCAATTCGGGCACTTGCAATCTTGCTCTATCCAGTGATGCCATCAACCTGTGAAGTACTGTGGACATCCCTTGGTCTGACCGGTGATATCTCGGCTCAGAAGATTGCCGATGTTGCGAACTGGGGTCAGATCAAACCTGGTGCACGAGTCACCAAGGGTGCAGTCTTGTTCCCACGGCTTGAAGAACCCACGGCTAAGTAGTTTCGTCATCTATGGCTGATCGATTTGGTTTAGAGAAGGAGCGCCTACCTGCGCCACTTCCAGAGAAACTTAATCGGCCATGTATTGATTCCCATGTACATCTCGAACTCGTGACCGAATCTGAACCTGATTCGCCGAGCGTATTAGAACTTCTCGATCAAGCAGCACAGGTTGGAATTGATCGTGTTGTACAAGTGGGATATTCCGCTGATCAATCAGAGTGGGGCGTGCGCATGGCCCATGCCTTTCCTGGTCGCGTCCTTGCCGCTGTGGCGTTGCATCCTAATGAGGCACCAGTTGTCGATGATCTTGAAGTGCACCTTGCTCGAATTGAAAAACTTGCAACCGATCCACGCGTACGTGGCATTGGCGAGACCGGTCTCGATTTCTTTAGAACAGCGCCTGAGTTACAAGAGCGCCAGAAGTATTCGTTTCGTCGACATATCGCGCTAGCAAAAGATGTCGATAAGGCTTTGATTATTCACGATCGGGATTCACATAGAGCAGTGCTCGATACTCTGGCTGAAGAGGGTGCCCCCAAAACCACTATCTTTCACTGTTATTCAGGGGACGAGGAGATGGCACGTGAGTGCGTCGATAAGGGGTACATCCTCTCTTTTGCCGGAACGATTACCTTTAAAAACGCGCCAGCACTTCGTGAGGCGGTGAAGCTAGTCCCGATCGAGCAACTACTCGTGGAAACAGATTCACCTTTCTTGACCCCGGCCCCCCACCGCGGGTTACTCAATACTCCAGCACAGATCCCAACAATCTTGCGCTTGATTGCAGATCTTCGCAATCAAGATCTTGATCAACTCTGTGATGCCATCAGTGCAAATGCCGAACGGCTCTTTGGATCGTTCGTCTAATGAGTGGCCTACTTGGCGCAGCCGAGATTCGAGAAATCGCTGCTCGAATTGGCGTGAAACCAACAAAGAAACTTGGCCAAAACTTTGTCGTTGACGCAAATACCTGTCGGCGTATCGTCAAGATCGCTGATGTTCGTGCCACAGATACCGTACTTGAAATCGGACCGGGCCTGGGCTCGCTGACACTTGCACTTCTTGAAGTAGCGCACGACGTCGTGGTGATCGAGATTGATTCGCGACTTGCGGCAGAACTTCCGGTGACCGTCGAAGGTCATGGCTTTGATTTGAACCGTCTTACTGTTCTCACAGAAGATGCCATGGTTGTTGATTCGTTGCCATCGTCGCCAACTGTTTTAGTTGCAAACCTTCCTTACAATATCTCGGTCCCAGTTCTGCTTCGCTTCATGGAGAAATTTCCGACGCTGCGTTCTGGTGTTGTTATGGTCCAAAGTGAGGTCGCAGATCGTCTCGTAGCAAAACCCGGGACAAAGAGTTATGGCTCACCATCGGTAAAGGCAACGTGGTGGGCAGATATGTCTGGCGCTGGCAGCGTTGGACGATCTGTTTTTTGGCCGGTACCTAATGTTGATTCATCTTTAGTGCGATTTGTTCGACATGAGGCGGCCGGGGAAGAGGCGCTTCGCCTCACTACCTTTGCAGTGATTGATGCTGCATTTGCACAACGTCGAAAGATGTTGCGCGGCGCCCTCTCTGAGCTCTTTGGTGGAAGTGCTCAAGCTTCTCAGGCGATAACTGCTGTCGGGGTTGATCCGACAGCGCGCGGTGAAGCGCTCTTACTTCCTGAATTTATAAAGATCGCTTCACAACTTTCACTAGGCTTACCATTGTGAGACAGAACGGTGTGGTGATTCGGGTACCTGGGAAGGTGAACCTTGGATTGTCCGTTGGTCCACTCGATGCCGATGGCTATCACGAACTCGTCACAGTCTTCCAAGCCATCTCACTCTACGATGATGTCACGGTAAGACACGGGAAAGAGAACGCCGGAATCACTTTAAGTGCTTCTGGTTCAACCTCGCTTGGCGTGCCACTTGATTCATCAAATTTGGCATATCAAGCTGCAGAACTCATGGTCTCGACTTATCAATTACCGCTCGATATAGATATTCATCTTTTGAAAGAGATACCTGTAGCTGGCGGAATGGCTGGCGGTAGCGCTGATGCTGCCGGCGTGATCGTTGGGATCGATGCACTCTTTGAACTCGGACTCTCGCGCGATGAGATGCAACGAGTTGGATCAGAGCTCGGTAGCGATGTGCCCTTTGGTATCGCCGGGGGTACGGCAATCGGTCGAGGACGCGGCGATCAACTCACTCCAGTTCTCACTCAAGGGTCGTATCAATGGGTACTTGCGCTATCGAATTCTGGCCTGGCAACACCATCGGTCTACGGTGAGTGCGATCGTCTTCGTGAAGGGCTCACGATTTCGCGTCCCGCTGTGAATGACGCACTACTCCAAGCGCTTCGGGCCGGGAATGCAAAGGAGCTGGGCAAGGCGCTCAGCAATGATTTACAACGAGCCGCCTGTTCCCTGCGTCCAGCCCTGCGATTAGTTCTTGATGTTGGCCAGGAATATGGCGCACTTGGTTGCATCGTCTCTGGCTCTGGCCCCACCGTCGCCTTCTTAGTCGAAGATGAAGAGCGAGCGCTCGATATCACCGTTGCACTGAGTTCTAGTGGCGTTGTTGCTGGCGTAGTACGAGCAAGTGGCCCAACACACGGCGCTCGCCGGATCAGCACTTTCTAGCCGCTCCAAACGTCAGCCTTCCCATCTCTCATCTTTTGGAGTTCTGGCGTTTTATACGGGATAATTCAGGTTCCGCCATTGTGTAGTGGCTAGCACATGGGCCTTTGAAGCCCAGGGTCCAGGATCGATACCTGGTGGCGGAGCCATTCCGCGGTAATAGACTTCTCGTATATCCAGTCAGTATCGACCCCAGGGTCGGTCACAATGATGGGAGGGCCGTGAACCAGTTAGAACTTGTGATCGTTCTCGCTGCCGGTGAGGGCACTCGGATGAAATCCGCTATCGCGAAGGTACTTCACCCGATAGCTGGTCGAACGATCGTGGGCCATGTTCTCGAAGCAGTCAAACCCCTTGCCGCGAAGGAGCTGCGCGTAGTTATTGGGGCTCATAAAGAATTAGTTCAAGCCCACCTGAACGAGATCGCTCCCACTGCGATTCCTGTCTATCAGGCCGAGCGCAACGGCACCGGCCACGCCGCCCAGCTCGCCCTCGTTGGAGCGCCCGCAACAGGCACTGTGCTTATCCTTGCTGGCGACACTCCTTTGATTACTACCGAGACGCTGCAAGAATTTTTCGAGGTTCATGAAGTGAACACGAGCGCGGCATCAGTCTTAACCGCCGACCTCCCCGATCCAACAGGGTATGGTCGAATCATTCGCGATGATGAAGGTGGCATCTCCCACATCGTCGAAGAGCGTGATGCGAGCCCGCAAGAACGATTGCTCACGGAGATCAATACTGGGATCTATCTCTTCGATATCGGTGCGCTCCGTGACGCGGTTGCAAAACTTGCCCGAAATAATTCACAGGGCGAGCTCTACTTGACCGATGTGATCGCGCTAATCAAGGATGCCGGCCAGGTTGCGCTCGCTATCGCCTCTAACGATTATTTAGAGAGCCTTGGCATTAATGATCGCTCGCAGCTGGCTGAATGCACTGCGCTGATGCGCGATCGGATTAATAATCGAGTAATGAAATCTGGCGTCACGATTGTTGATCCAACGACGACGTGGATTGATGTCGATGTCACGATCGATACTGATGTTCTGATTCACCCCGGCTCGGTATTGGCTGGCAAGACCGCGGTAGAAACAGGAGCTGTGATCGGACCTCGCACCTCTCTGACTAATGTTCGTGTTGGTGCCCGCGCCAGTGTTATCGAATCAACCTGCTCTGACTCCACCATTGGCGCCGAGGCTAACGTTGGTCCTTATACCTTTCTACGTCCTGGAACAACGCTCGCCGCAAAATCAAAGGTCGGTGCTTACGTTGAAATCAAGAACTCTGTGATCGGTGAAGGATCAAAAGTCCCCCATCTTTCCTATGTCGGGGATGCGACTATCGGCAGTGGCACCAATATTGGTGCAGCAACGATTTTTGTTAACTACGACGGGGTCGAGAAACATCGGACGATCGTTGGGGATGAAGTCCGAATCGGCAGTGACACCATGCTGGTGGCCCCGGTGACGATCGGTGATGGCGCCTACACTGCCGCTGGCTCAATCATCACTGAAAATGTACCGGCCGGTTCAATCGGAGTTGCCCGTGCCAAGCAACGAAATGTTCTAGGGTGGGTACTTCGCAAGAGAGCAGGCAGTTCATCTGCCGAAGCCGCTAAGCGCGCAGGCGCAACCGAGAGGGAGTAAGAATGAGTGAACTTCGTCTTAAATCTGAGAAGCGGCTACGTATCTTTTCTGGTCGAGGCTATCCAGAACTCGCAGACGAAGTCGCTACCGAACTTGGTATCCCGATCACCCCGACATCGGCCTATGACTTTGCTAATGGCGAAATATTTGTCCGCTTTGAAGAGAGCGTTCGTGGCTCGGATGCATTTGTTATTCAATCCCACGCATCACCAGTTAATAAGCAGATCATGGAGCAACTCATCATGGTCGATGCCTTAAAACGCGCATCTGCAAAGCGCATCACCGTTGTCGCACCGTTTTATGGTTATGCCCGCCAAGATAAGAAACATCGTGGCCGCGAGCCAATCTCTGCTCGATTGATGGCCGATCTCTTTAAGACAGCGGGCGCAGATCGTCTCATGGTTGTCGATCTCCATACTTCACAGATTCAAGGCTTCTTCGATGGTCCGGTTGATCATCTCTTCGCACTTCCGTTGCTCACCGATTATGTTGGTCGCAAAGTTGATCGCAGTCGACTTACTATCGTCTCACCAGATTCTGGGCGAGTCCGCGTAGCAGAGCGCTGGTCGGACATGATGGGCGGTTGTCCGATCGCTTTTATTCATAAGATGCGTGACCCACGAATTCCTAACGAGTCAAAGACCGGCCGAGTTGTTGGAGATGTAGAAGGACAGACATGTATCGTTATTGATGACATGATCGACACCGCCGGAACAATTACTAAAGCCGTTGATGCGCTCTTTGAAGAGGGCGCAGCTGAAGTTATTGTTGCTGCGACCCATGCCGTTCTCTCTGGTCCCGCTGTCGAACGCCTGAAGGCGAGCCGAGTCAGTGAAGTAGTCGTTACCAATACGCTGCCGATTCCAGAAGAGTCTCGCTTCGATCGCCTCACCGTCCTCTCGATTGCACCCCTTCTTGGTCGGGCTATCCGCGAGGTATTCGAGGATGGTTCAGTCACCAGCCTCTTCGATGGCCACAGCTAAGAGAAGATAAGAGCCCTACGTAGCCAATTTTGGCTTTAGCCAGACTCTGGGTTACTCTTCAACTTCGTCACGGCGAGGGATAGTAATTATCCGTAATCGACGGGTTGCTCTCCTGAGGCGTGCATTTCAAACGTTATAAAGGAGCAACTCAAGTGGCAGAAATTTCAATCGGCGGCAGCACGCGTACCAGTTTCGGCAAGGGCGCATCACGCCGTGACCGTGCAGCTGGCCTCGTTCCAGCGGTGATCTATGGTCACAATGCAGTGCCACAGCATGTCTCACTCCCAGCTCGCGAGCTTGGAATTGCCCTGAAGACCTCAAACGTTCTTCTCAACGTGACATTCGATGGCAAGAGTGAACTCGTTCTTCCTAAGTCAATCACCAAGAATCCACTTTCCGGAATCTTTGAACATGTCGATCTTCTCGTTGTCCGCAAGGGTGAAAAAGTTACCGTTGAAGTTCCAGTACACACTGAGGGCGCATTCGACAAGGATGGAATCCTTGAGCACGTGAACAACACGATTGAAATTGAAGCAGAAGCAACCTCGATCCCTTCATTCCTGCTCCTCGATCTGACTGGCATGCCTGCTGGAACGAGCAAGACCGCCGGGGATGTAGCTCTTCCGGCTGGTACGACGTTGGTCTCTGATCCAGCACTTGTCGTCGTGCATCTCTCTGAGCGCTCGAGCGCTGCCGAGCCAGTTGCAGATGGCGCTGTTGCCGCGGTTGTACCTGCTGCTGATGCAACAAAAGCTGAATAATTAATTAAGAAAATTTCACGAGCATGAGCGCATCTGATCGCTGGATAATCTTCGGATTAGGAAATCCCGGCGATCAGTATGCTAGTACGCGTCACAATATCGGGCAGATGGTTGTTGATTATCTTGGTGGTAGTCCAAAATTCTCATCCCACAAATCCCGCTGCGAGATCGCAGATATTCACCTTGCTGGGGCAGCGGTCACGCTGGCAAAATCTAAATTATTCATGAACGAATCGGGCATTGCAATTAAGGCGCTCGCTGATTTCTATAAAGTCACATCATCACATCTCATCGTCGTTCATGATGAACTCGATATCGCCTTCAATACCATTCGGGTGAAATTAGCTGGCGGAGATAATGGCCATAACGGCCTCAAAGATATTACAAAACATTTTGCCGAACCGGATTACTTCCGACTTCGCATGGGAATAGGACGCCCGCCCGGCCCGCAAGATCCTGCGGATTATGTATTAAAGCCCTTCTCCCAATCTGAGAAGAAGGAACT
>JBBAMQ010000016.1:0-17958 GCA_040402395.1 Candidatus Nanopelagicaceae bacterium
AACAAGGTAGCCGTACCGGAAGGTGCGGCTGGATCACCTCCTTTCTAAGGAGCATCGAGTAGAGAAGTTAATAGTTAACTTCATTCAACTACTCGGCTCGTAAGTGGAGCATTGACTTAGGTTTATTTAAGATTTCGCAATTAGTACAACCCCTAGTCTCTATTGATTAGTGGGAGTGGAAAGTTAGCGTTTATCAAATTTCAACTAGGCACGTTGTTGGGTCCTGAGGGGACGGCTAAAGCCAAACCTCTGGACTTAATAAGAAGAGATACTGGATTGGTTGTTAATCTTCGGATTATTAATTGCATCTAAGTCTTTAACTCTTATTGAGTACCGCCCGTATTTTGAGAACTACACAGTGGACGCGAGCATCTTTGTGGTCAAATTATTAAGCGCACATGGCGGATGCCTTGGCATCAGAAGCCGATGAAGGACGTAGTAGGCTGCGATAAGCCTCGGGGAGTTGTCAAACGAGCTTTGATCCGAGGATTTCCGAATGGGGAAACCCAGCCAGAGTAATGTCCGGTTATTTCTACCTGAATATATAGGGTAGATAAAGGGAACGTGGGGAAGTGAAACATCTCAGTACCCACAGGAAGAGAAAACAACCGTGATTCCGTTAGTAGTGGCGAGCGAAAGCGGAAGAGGCCAAACCGATACTGTGCCAAGCCGGCAGGCGTTGCAGTTTCGGTGTTGTGGGACCAATTGGATCAGACTGCCGTTTGATCAAAGAGTCAGAAACTAGCTAAGTAGATGAATGGCGTGGGAAAGCCAGTCAGAGAGGGTGAGAACCCCGTAGTCGAAACTTAGTTAACTCTTAATTGGTATCCCAAGTAATACCGAACTCGAGGAATTCGGTATGAATCTGGCGGGACCACCCGCTAAGCCTAAATACTCTCTGATGACCGATAGCGGACTAGTACCGTGAGGGAAAGGTGAAAAGAACCCCGTAAGGGGAGTGAAATAGAATCTGAAACCGTGTGCGTACAAGCCGTTGGAGCTACCTTGAGCAGTGACAGCGTGCCTTTTGAAGAATGAGTCTACGAGTTAGTGTCGTGTGGCAAGGTTAACCCGTCGAGGGGAAGCCGTAGCGAAAGCGAGTCTGAATAGGGCGATTAAGTAGCACGATCTAGACCCGAAGCGAGGTGATCTACGCATGGCCAGGTTGAAGCGCGGGTAAGACCGCGTGGAGGACCGAACCCACTAATGTTGAAAAATTAGGGGATGAGCTGTGTGTAGGGGTGAAAGGCCAATCAAACTTCGTGATAGCTGGTTCTCTCCGAAATGCATTTAGGTGCAGCGTTGCGTGTTTCTTACCGGAGGTAGAGCTACTGGATGGTCGAGGGGTCCTACAAGATTACCAACATCAGCCAAACTCCGAATGCCGGTAAGTGAGAGCGCAGCAGTGAGACTGTGGGGGATAAGCTTCATGGTCGAGAGGGAAACAACCCAGAATAGCAACTAAGGTCCCAAAGCCTGTGCTAAGTGGAAAAGGATGTGAAGTCGCATAGACAACCAGGAGGTTGGCTTAGAAGCAGCCACCCTTAAAAGAGTGCGTAATAGCTCACTGGTCAAGTGATTTCGCGCCGACAATGTAACGGGGCTCAAGCACAGCACCGAAGTTCTATCATTCAAGCACTACCCCGATCGCAAGATCCAGGGGCTTGGATGGGTAGGAGAGCGTTGTGTGGCTGGTGAAGCGGCAGAGGAATCTAGCCGTGGAAGCCACACAAGTGAGAATGTAGACATGAGTAGCGAGAGAGGGGTGAGAAACCCCTCCGCCGAAAGACCAAGGGTTCCTGGGCCAGGCTAATCCGCCCAGGGTAAGTCGGGACCTAAGGCGAGGCCGTCAGGCGTAGTCGATGGACAACTGGTTGATATTCCAGTACTCGCTTATTTTCGCCCAGGACGAATCAACTAATGCTAAGGCCGTGAAGTTGATCTGGCTTTTGTCAGATTAATGGATCCGCTGACCCGGTGTTGTAGTAGTTCAGCAATGGTGTGACACAGGAAGGCAGTCCAGCCCGGGCGATGGTTGTCCCGGGGTAAGGTTGTAGGGCGTTACGTAGGCAAATCCGCGTAACACATGCCTGAGAGCTGATGCCGAGCCGTAAGGTGAAGTGGATGATCCTATGCTGTCAAGAAAAGCATCTAGCGAGAATTATTGCGGCCCGTACCCGAAACCGACACAGGTGGTCAGGTAGAGAATACCAAGGCGATCGAGATAATTATGGATAAGGAACTCGGCAAAATGCCCCCGTAACTTCGGGAGAAGGGGGGCCCTTTAGCGTGTAGGAGTTTTCCTCCGAAGCGTTGGAAGGCCGCAGAGACCAGGCTCAAGCGACTGTTTACCAAAAACACAGGTCCGTGCGAAGTTGCAAAACGATGTATACGGACTGACGCCTGCCCGGTGCTGGAAGGTTAAGGGGACTGGTTAGCCGCAAGGCGAAGCTGAGAACTTAAGCCCCAGTAAACGGCGGTGGTAACTATAACCATCCTAAGGTAGCGAAATTCCTTGTCGGGTAAGTTCCGACCTGCACGAATGGCGTAACGACTTGAGCGCTGTCTCATCCGTAAACTCGGCGAAATTGCATTACGAGTAAAGATGCTCGTTACGCGCAGAAAGACGGAAAGACCCCGGGACCTTTACTATATCTTGATATTGGTGTTCGGAACGGTTTGTGTAGCATAGGTGGGAGACTTTGAAGCGGGCACGCCAGTGTTTGTGGAGTCATCGTTGAAATACCACTCTGATCGTTTTGAACTTCTAACCTCGGTCCGTAATCCGGATCAGGGACAGTGTCTGGTGGGTAGTTTGACTGGGGCGGTCGCCTCCTAAAAAGTAACGGAGGCGCTCAAAGGTTCCCTCAACCTGGTTGGTAATCAGGTGTCGAGTGTAAGTGCACAAGGGAGCTTAACTGTGAGACAGACATGTCGAGCAGGTGCGAAAGCAGGAACTAGTGATCCGGCGGTGGCTTGTGGAAGCGCCGTCGCTCAACGGATAAAAGGTACCCCGGGGATAACAGGCTGATCTTGCCCAAGAGTCCATATCGACGGCAAGGTTTGGCACCTCGATGTCGGCTCGTCTCATCCTGGGGCTGGAGTAGGTCCCAAGGGTTGGGCTGTTCGCCCATTAAAGAGGCACGCGAGCTGGGTTCAGAACGTCGTGAGACAGTTCGGTCCCTATCTTCTGTGCGCGTAAGAAACTTGAGAAGGGCTGACCCTAGTACGAGAGGACCGGGTCGGACGAACCTCTGGTGTGTCGGTTGTTCCGCCAGGAGCACCGCCGATTAGCTACGTTCGGAAGGGATAACCGCTGAAAGCATCTAAGCGGGAAGCTCGCTTCAAGATTAGGTTTCCCACTGATTTATCAGGTAAGGCCCCCAGCTAGACGACTGGGTTGATAGGCCGGAAGTGGAAGAGGCGTAAGCCTTGGAGCTGACCGGTACTAATAGGCCGAGGATTTAACTACAAAGTTGCTACGCGTCCACTGTGTGGTTCTCGAGATACGGTCGAGAACCACGAACAATGCAATGGTTGAATTCTCTTTCGAGAAATCAGCTTGAGCAGATCAGATTAATTTCTGATGAAGAACTTTTCGTAGGTTCATGCCAAAAACTCAATAGCGTTTCGGCGACCATAGCGAGAGGGAAACACCCGGTCCCATTCCGAACCCGGAAGTTAAGCCTCTCAGCGTCGATGGTACTGCACGGGTGACCTTGTGGGAGAGTAGAACGTTGCCGGACTTCTTTTATAAAAAGGGGCGCTTATTTATAAGCGCCCCTTTTTTATTTTCCAGAAGTCTTTTACAAGTAAAATATCTTTACATATTGAGGAGTAGTCACAATGGAAGAGCGTCCACGCAATGGCGATCGAGCTAATGGCGATCGACCATCACGACCATCTGGGGGCCGTCCTTCCTCACGCCCATCTTCTTCATCTTCGCGTCCACAATCTCGTGACGAACGTCCGGCTCGAGGCGGACGCGATGATCGGGCCGGTGCTTCGCGCCAAGTCTCACAAGGTCGTGAAGTGAGCGATCCACGCGGGTTTCGACCTGCTCCGCAAGAGCGCGATCAATCGCGAATTCGTCCCCGTATCTTCGAACCAGATATTCCTGAAGATGTCACGGGTGAGGAGCTAGAGAAAAGCGTGCGCGCAGAGTTACTCAGTCTCTCTGCTGAAAACGCAAAGGTAGTTGCGCGACATATGGTCTGTGTCAATCTCTACATGGATGTCGATCCAGAACTTTCACATAAGCATGCAGTGGCTGCTGCGCATCATGCAGGTCGCCTTGCTGTAGTTCGCGAGACTGCCGGCTACGCCGCTTATCGCGCTGGGCACTATGAAATTGCACTGAAAGAGCTACGAGCTTCTCACCGAATTTCGGGCGATGTATCAATGTGGCCAGTGATGGCAGATTGCGAACGCGGCCTTGGGAACCCTCTGAAAGCCCTGAATTTGGCTGGTTCTGCAGAGGTAAAGCGGTTGGCAAAACCTGAAGAGATTGAGATGCGTATTGTCGCATCGGGTGCGCGTCGCGATCTAGGTGAATTCGATGCAGCTGTCGTGACGCTGCAATGTAAAGAGTTGAAGAATGAGAATGAGGAGTGGGCGCTACGTCTTCGCTATGCATATGCAGATGCCCTCGATGCAGTTGGTCGTAAGAAGGAGGCGCACGAATGGTTTCTCAAATGCGCCGATCTCGATCCGGATGACTTAACGGATGCTCTCGAGCGTTCTGAGAGTTAAATAGATATCCACACATATTTAGCTCTTTCGTGGATATGTCGGAACGATAATAAATCATCGCCCTTTCACTTACTGAAAGGAAATATATGGCCGCCACAAAGAAAGTCGAGAAAGTTGCCACTCGAATCGAGGAGGAAGAGATTGATTACTCACTCAACGATTTACTTCTACGAGGTCGCGTCTCTGCACCTGCGACTACAAAGGAGCTACCCAGCGGAGATAAGGTCGTTGAATTTAGATTGATTGTCACCCGCACCGAGCGAGAAGGTGTCGATACTCTCGATATTGCAGCGTGGAGCACGAAGATGCGTAAGATCGCACTGACCCTCGAGGGCGATGAATGGATTGAAGTCTCAGGCTCTATCCATCGTCGTTTCTGGCAGAGCCCCACAGGGGTTGCAAGCCGCTGGCAGATTGAGGCGGCTGAGATTCTCCGCCTTTAACCGAATGAACTCGATACTCTAAGGGTATGGCGAAGTCACCGATATCTGAGATCTTCTCGACTTTAAAAAGTTATGCGCAAAAGCTCTCTGATGGCGAACGCACCCCTGCCGAGATAGCTAGCGCGCTCAATGATTGGGCTCACGAGAGCGCAGAATCAGTACGTGGCAAAATTCATGAGGAGGTAGAAACAGCTGTACTTAAGATGGGCTTCGTAAAGCGCGAAGAGTTCGATGCTCTAGCGAAGGAAGTTGCCTCCCTCAGGAAGAAGGCTAAGAAGTCAGTTAAGAAGAGTGCACCGAAGAAGAAGGCGGCGAAGCGATGAATGAAGAAGAAGTAAACCTTGTGCAGGAAGTTCGAAACGAGCTTGAAGAGATTGATTCAAGTGACCTATCTGAACATTCTGCGCGATTTGAAGCGCTTCATGAAAAGCTACAAGAATCACTCAAGTCAATCGATAATCTTTAGAGAATATTTATGAAGACACGTCTAGACGCAGAACTCGTTCGCCGCGAACTTGCACGTTCGCGTGAACATGCTGCCGATCTTATCGAGTCGCGTTCGGTACTTGTAGGTGGAATCCCTGCGACAAAACCAGCTACGCAAGTTGATGCTGAAACTTCGATAACAATTCAAGGCGATCGCGATGATTTCGTTTCTCGTGGGGGCCATAAATTAGCGGGTGCACTCGACGCTTTTACTGGGGTTGTAGTCGAAGGAAAGACATGTCTTGATGCAGGTGCGTCCACTGGTGGTTTCACCGATGTTCTCTTGCGACGTGGTGCGCTACTCGTTGTCGCGGTAGATGTCGGTTATGGTCAACTTGCGTGGGAGCTTCGCCAAGATCCACGAGTGAAAATTTTGGATCGCACCAATATTCGACATCTGACTGGTGAACAAGTCGGTGAGGATGTCAATCTCGTCGTTGCGGACCTCTCCTTTATCTCACTCGCACTCGTCCTTCCAGCCTTAGCTGCGGTCTCTAAAGCAGACGCTGACTTCGTCTTGATGGTCAAACCGCAATTTGAAGTCGGTCGTGAAAAGTTAGGCGCAGGAGGAGTCGTGCGCGATCCAGCACTTCGCCGAGCCGCAGTGCTCGATGTCGCAGAGGCCGCATACGATGTAGGTCTTGGAACAATGGCAATCGCTGCAAGTCCGCTACCTGGGCCAGCCGGTAACGTCGAATACTTCCTCTGGCTTCGTCGCGGAGCGCCGGCAGTCGATGAGGGAGAGTTAGATAGAGCGATAGAGATGGGACCTGCCTAATGACAATTCGTAGCGCAGCACTTGTTATCAACCCTGCTCGCGATGAAGCAATCACTGCAGCTAGTGAATTAGCGCCGCTTCTTTATTCAGCTGGTTTCTCACTCTACACAATCTCCGATGTCTCCATTGAAGGTATCAAGAAAGTTTCTGCAGCAGATCTTCCTGACGTTGAAATTGCCGTCGCACTTGGTGGCGATGGGACGATTCTGCGTGCTGCCGAAATTACTCTAAAGAATAATGTCCCATTGCTCGGAATTAATCTTGGACATGTTGGATTTATGGCCGAAGTCAATCGACCATCCATTACCGCGATCGCCGAAAGTATCATCGCGAAGAGTTATGTCTCTGAAGATCGCATGATCCTTCGCTTCTCGGTCGAACGTGCAGGAAAAGAGATTGGTACTGGTTGGGCGCTCAATGAAGTAACTGTCGAGCGAAATGGCACCACGATGGTCGAACTATTTGTTGAAATTGATAGCAGACCACTTTCACATTGGGGATGCGATGGCCTTATCTGTTCAACTCCAACAGGCTCTACCGCCTATGCATTTAGCGCCGGTGGTCCTGTGTTATGGCCAGAAGTAGATGCGTTGGTTCTACTTCCAATATCTGCACATGCGCTCTTCTCGCGCCCCATGGTGGTTTCACCAAAATCTGAAATCGTTGTCACAATCGATTCATCCGATGCGCTGTTGTCAGCTGATGCCCTGCGCAAGACCCCACTTCATAGGGGGGATCGAGTTCTGATAACCCGCGATACCCAAACAATCAAACTTTCACATGTTTCGAAAACACTCTTCACAGATAGATTGGTAGCAAAATTCAAACTTCCCGTTGAAGGTTGGCGCGGTGAGTGAACGTTCATATTTAGAAGAGATTTCAATTCGCAATCTTGGAATCATCGAACAATCAGAGCTCGAACTTGGCCGCGGCCTCAATGTTCTCACTGGCGAAACCGGTGCAGGAAAGACAATGATTCTTACGGCGCTAGCCCTTGTCCTTGGCGGCAAGAGCGATAGCGCCTTAGTACGTCACGGCTCTGATCGACTTATTGCAACGGCGCAGTTCTCGGTGACAGCGAATTCGCAGGATAAGTTGGATGAAATCGGCGCTGAAACCGATGGCTCTTCCCTCATAGTTACGCGCACAGTAAATAGCGATGGAAAGAGTAAAGCCTCATGTGGAGGAGTGACTGTCCCCGCCGGAACTCTTGCAGATGTCACTGAACCACTTATTGAAATTCATGGCCAATCTGCGAATGCACAGATCGTAAAGCCAGCCAGACAACGTGAACTTGTTGATCGTTTTGGTGGGTCAACCATTGCTAAAGCAATTTCTGAGTATCAAGAGACTTATGGCCAGTATCTTGAATTGAAAGAGCGCATCAAAGTGATGAAGGCATCCGCCAATAAACGTGATGGAGAGATTGCAGAACTTGAAGAGTTTCTCGCTGCCTGGAGTAAGTTAAAGGCGGTGCGCGGTGAAGCATCTTCTATCGAAGATGAGATCAAGCGATTATCCAGCGTAGACGACCTCCGAATTGCATCCAGTGGAGCGCTATCAGCCCTCGATGCAGAAGAGTCGGGTGCGCTCAATCTTCTTCACACGGCGCGACGGTTTCTCGATGCTGCAAAAGGTAAGGATACACGCCTTGAGGAGATCGCAGAGCGCGTCGCAGAATCACTCTTCATTCTCGATGACGCTTCATCTGATTTAGCATCCTATGCAACGGGACTTGAGGCAGATCCTGATCGCCTCGATTTCCTGCAGAATCGTAAATCTGAAATTGGCCTCTTTATCAAACGATGGGGTGGTTCAGGATCTTTAGATGAGGAGTTACTTCTCCTTGCTGCAAAGGCGAAGAGTGGCAAGGAAGCAATCGCCGATCTCAAGGGCGGAGATGATCGCATCGCACAACTTGACGGTGAGTTAGCAAAGGTGAAGAAATTATTGTTGACATCTTCGCAATCTTTAACGAAAGCCAGAAGTGAAGCAGCTCGCTCCTTATCCTCGTCAGTGACGACTGAGATTCAGGCGCTTTCGATGCCACATACACAATTCTTCGTCGAAGTAACCTCGCCAGATTATAGATCTGCGCTGAAAGAGAGTGACTTCACCAACCTAGGTTGTGATGAGATCACTATGCAGATTCAAGGTCAGATAGATGGTCCCAAAATTGCACTTGGAAAAGGAGCCAGTGGTGGCGAAATGTCGCGCATCATGTTGGGCCTCGAAGTTGTGATTGCGCAATCTCACCCAGTAGGCACATATATCTTCGATGAGGTCGACGCTGGCGTTGGCGGCAAGGCTGCGATCGAAGTCGGAAAGCGTCTTCATGCACTTGCTCAGAATGCGCAGGTCATTGTTGTTACGCACCTCCCGCAGGTCGCCGCGTGGGCAGATACCCACTTTGTTGTTCGTAAAAGTAGCGATGGCTCAGTCGTGCAATCGGGAGTCTCAAAACTTGCACAATCTGAGCGTGTAGAAGAGATTGCACGCATGCTTGCAGGCCTTGAAGAATCATCGAGTGCGCGAGAACACGCGGCCGAGCTACTAGCGATGCGAGGCTAATCCCACATAGGCGATAGGATGGTCTTCCATGAGCCAAGCGCATGTGACGAAACATATTTTTGTAACTGGCGGAGTCGCCTCAAGTCTTGGTAAAGGCCTGACAGCATCCTCTTTAGGTCGCTTACTTGTAGCTCGCGGTATTCGAGTAACGATGCAGAAGCTTGATCCCTATCTCAATGTCGATCCCGGCACCATGAATCCCTTTCAGCACGGTGAAGTATTTGTCACTGATGATGGCGCTGAAACTGACTTGGATATTGGTCACTACGAACGTTTCTTAGATCGTAACCTTTCAGGTTCTGCGAATGTCACAACAGGTCAAGTCTATTCTAAGGTAATTGCGCGAGAACGTCGGGGAGAGTATTTAGGTGAGACTGTACAAGTGATCCCGCATATCACCAATGAAATCAAAGAGCGCATGTTAGCAAATGATTCTTCAGATGTTGATGTAGTAATTACTGAAATCGGAGGAACTGTTGGTGATATCGAATCTCAACCGTTTCTGGAAGCTGCGCGCCAGCTGCGCCAGGAAGTTGGACGCGATAACGTCTTTTATCTCCACATCTCTTTGGTTCCATATATTGGTCCTTCGGGTGAACTTAAGACGAAGCCAACGCAACATTCGATTGTTACCCTTCGCAGTATCGGTATAGCACCGGATGCAGTGGTACTTCGATGTGATCGCCCAATTCCTGATGGCATTAAGAAGAAAGTTTCATTGATGTGCGACGTTGACCTCGAGGCTGTTGTCGCGGCAGTCGATGCGCCGTCCATTTATGACATTCCAAAAGTTCTCTATGCAGAGGGTCTAGATTCTTATATCGTTCGTCGCTTGGCCCTTGGTGGCCATGATGTTCAATGGGGCGAGTGGGATGATCTATTGGAGAAAGTTCATTCCCCAAAGCACACTGTCAAAGTCGCACTCGTCGGAAAGTACATAGATCTTCCGGATGCCTATCTTTCGGTCTCTGAAGCGCTGCGCGCGGGTGGTTTCGCAAATGGTGCCAAGATAGAGATTACATGGGTTCCAAGTGATGAGTGCTCAAATCCAGAAGGCGCAGCAAAGGCGCTAGGTTCCATAGATGCAATTTGCGTGCCAGGTGGATTTGGTATTCGAGGTATCGAAGGAAAACTTGGGGCACTCACCTACGCTCGCGAAAATATGATTCCAACTCTGGGCCTATGTCTAGGGTTGCAATGTATGGTGATTGAAGCTGCGCGTAATATGGCGGGAATGAAGGATGCGAATTCTGCGGAATTTTCACCGAAAAGTGGAACACATGTTATTGCAACGATGGATGATCAGAAAGAGATAGTTGCGGGTGGAGCAGATATGGGTGGCTCGATGCGTTTGGGTCTCTATAAAGCCACGTTACTTCCGGGATCAATCGTCGCAGGCGTTTATGGGGTCAATGAAATTTCGGAGCGACACCGCCACCGTTATGAAGTAAACAATCAATACCGTGACCAAATTGCAAAGGCTGGTCTGGTCTTTTCTGGCATGTTTACAGATCGTGATCTCGTTGAATTCGTTGAACTTCCTCGAGATGTGCATCCTTATTATGTTGGAACGCAGGCACATCCTGAACTTCGATCACGACCAACACGACCACACCCTCTATTTGTTGGGCTAATAGCAGCTGCGCTGGTACGCAAGGGCGCTCACTAAATTAGAGTTGCGCAATGAACTTCGAGCAAGCGCGTTTGTCTTACCTCGATCAATTGCGTATCGAACGGGGGCTATCAAGTAATTCAGTCTCTGCCTATGCTCGAGATCTTGGTAAATTTGCGAAGTTTCTGACAAAATCTAAGAAGAATTTTGCGGAACTATCAGCGCAGGACCTCACCGAATTTGAAGTCTGGCTTAAGTCACGCAAGCTTGCACTCTCTAGTATCAATCGCACGCTTTCAGCCGTTAAAGGTTTCTATAAGTATGCCCAGTTAGAATTTGGTATCGTTAATCCTACGCTCGCGATCGTCAGTGCGAAGATTTCGCGCAAATTACCTAAAGCGCTGTCGGTAGATGAGATAACTCGGCTGATTGAATCTGCCAAACGCGAAGGCGACCCCGTTTCTTTACGAGATTATGCAATGTTGGAACTTCTCTACTCATCGGGTGGTCGGGTGAGCGAAATTGTTGGTATCAATGCGGCCGATATCTCTATCTCGCAGACTAGTGACGGAGATGTGACGGTACTTAAACTTCGCGGAAAAGGCTCAAAAGAGCGCTTAGTTCCGCTTGGTAAATATGCCGTCGCTGCCCTTGAGGATTACTTCACTCGCACTAGACCAGCTTTGGCTGCAAAGAACTCCAAGAGCGAACTAGCGCTCTTTCTGAATTCCCGAGGAAAGCGACTTTCTAGGCAGAGTGCCTGGCAGATTGTCGTAGATGCAGCTTTAGCAACTGGGTTAGAAGGAAAAGTCTCGCCGCACGTTTTTAGACATTCTTATGCAACTCACCTTCTGGATGGGGGAGCAGATATCCGAGTTGTGCAGGAATTATTGGGCCATGCTTCAGTGACAACAACGCAAATTTATACACTTATCACGATTGATAAAGTGCGAGAGAGCTATAGCACTGCGCATCCGCGCGCGAAATAAATCTAGATTCCGCGAAGACGACGCGCAAGGATACTTTGATCACCCTTTGCCTCAAGATCGGCGATAATCACCGCAATGGATTCACGAACAATACGCCCACGATCTACTGCAAGTCCCAAATCTCCACGAAGCATCAGACGTGCCTGATCTAAATCGAAGAGTTCATCTGTTGAGATGTAGACGGTGATCTTCTCTTCATGAAGTTCGCGACCTGACGGAGATTTTTCAGCAGCGGTAACGCGGCGACGAGAAATTGTGCGAACACCTTTTTTGCTCTTCGGTGTTGCACTCTGAGTTACCGACGTAACGGGTGCAGAAGTCTGGATAGGTTCTGCAACCGGGCGCACTGCGCTTAGGGCTGGGGTATTGGCGCGGAATAGTTCATCTGCTCCGGGCAAGCTAGCTCTACGTGTCATCGGGCGCCTCCTCGGGCTATAAGTTCGCGTGCAAGGCGACGGTATGACTGCGCACCACCGGAAGATGATGCATATGCAGTGATAGGTTCGCCTGCAACTGTTGTTTCAGAGAATCGGATTGTCTTAGCAATAATAGTTTCAAAGACATCCTCAGGATATTTTTCAAGGATTGCCGTAAGAACTTCGCGGTTATGGACAGTCTTACGCTCGTACATGGTCGCAAGAATTCCCACTAATGTGAGCTGCGGATTGAGAAAACTACGAACCTTATCGATATTGCCTTTAAGTTCGATGAAGCCGTGAAGAGCAAAGTATTCGCATTGCAGCGGAACGATAACTTCATCAGATGCAACAAGTGCGTTGATGGTCAGTTGTCCCATAGTTGGCTGGCAGTCGATAAGAATCACGTCGTATTCAGAGCGCAGGCGCGCGAGTGCACGCTTTAAGTATTGTTGGCCGCCGATTTCAGCCCCCAGTGTTGTTTCAGCTGTACCTAAATCACGGTTTGCTGGCAGAAAATCAAGACCTGCGACAGAGGACTTCAAAACTATTTCATCGATATTTGCATTCTGTGTCATCAGCGCGAAGTAGACAGTGTTCTCTAGTGGAAGACTATGAGCATTAACGCCGAGACCAAGTGAGAGGCCGCCTTGTGGGTCGAAGTCAACTAGTAGAACTCGGCGTCCGAGTTCAGCTAGCGCCGCACCTAAATTGATTGTCGTCGTCGTCTTACCAACTCCACCTTTTTGGTTGAAGATCGAGACGACCTTTGCGTCGCCATGGTTAGTAATAGGTGCTGGGATTGGAAAATTTTTAGGAGCTCGCCCGAGGAGGTTGGCGGTAGTTGCCACATCATCGTCAAATGTCGATTTAGCGTTCAAGCGAGAAACCTCTTTTCAGTTGTCACGACTCTACGCGTAAAGCGCAATGAACTGCAAGTAAGCAAGTACTGTTCCCTGGTGGAAAGTCTTGCTACACCAACTGAAATCACCTCGGATGACGCAGAAAATATCGCTCCCGAGAGCGGTTTTAGCGTCCACCTCGCCAACTTCGATGGCCCCTTCGACCTTCTGCTCCAGCTTATTTCTCGCCACAAAATGGATATCACTGAGGTCTCACTCAGCATGGTCACCGACGAATTCATCTCCTTCATCCGAGCCCTCGAAGAGAGCGGTGAGGGCTGGCGACTCGATCAAGCGACTGAGTTCCTCGTAATCGCAGCAACTCTGCTCGATCTCAAAGCGGCGCGCTTGCTGCCAAGTGGGGAGATCGAAGATGAGGAAGATCTAGCTCTCCTTGAAGCCCGCGATATTCTCTTTGCCCGACTACTCCAATATCGAGCATTTAAGGAGATTGCAGCCTCCTTCCAGGATGCGATAGCCCTTGCTGATAAGTCATTCCCGCGTGTGGTCGCCCTCGACCCTGCCCTTGCATCCCTGCTACCCGAAGTTCTCATCGGGGTTGGCGCTGTGCGCTTTGCGGCGATCGCAGATCGAGTTCTCACGCCCAAGGCGCCGCCATTGGTCGCCGTTCAGCACCTCCATAGCGCCCTCGTGAGCGTGGCTGAAGAGTTAAAACTCGTTGTCGAAGCCCTTCGGAAGGGTCGCACGCTCTCATTTCGCAACCTGATCCAGGGCGCAGATTCAACCTTGGTGATCGTTGCTCGATTCTTAGCCCTACTCGATCTCTATAAGCAGGGAGCGCTCCGTTTTGAGCAGGTTATGGCCTTGGGCGAGCTCCAGATCAGCTGGGTCGGTTCTGATGAAGGTGAAGTCCTCGCCTCCGACGAGTTCGATATCCCGGTCTCCCTTACGGAAGAAGAGCCGGCCGCTGAAATTTCTATCGTAAATGAGACAGAAGAGGAAGAAAATGTCTAATCACGAAGTCGAGACTCCAGCGCTAGAAGTCGTTGAGGATAGCCAACTTTCGCATGTATTTGATCCGGCAGCCTTGGCTCGCTCGATCGAGGCTATCTTGATGGTCGTCGACGAACCGGTCACAGAGTTGACCCTGGCATCAGTCCTTCAAGTCACCATAGATCAAGTTGTCGACGCTCTCGAAGCGCTCGTTCCCACCTATGAAGATCGTGGATTCACGCTCAAGGCTATCAATGGAGGTTGGCGCTTCTATAGCCATCCCGATTGCGGCGCAGTTGTAGAGAAGTTCGTCCTCGATGGACAGCAGAATCGCCTTACCCAGGCAGCTCTTGAGACCTTGGCCGTTATCGCCTACCGCCAACCAATCTCGCGGGCCCGAGTCTCAGCGATCCGTGGCGTCAATGTCGAAGCGGTGATGAAGACCCTCATTACCCGAGGCCTGGTCGAGGAGTACGGGGTCGAGAATGAGACCGGCGCTATCCTCTACAAGACCACGAGCTACTTCCTCGAGCGCCTGGGCCTCAATGCACTCACCGACCTGCCACCTCTTGCGCCTCATCTGCCTGATATCGATGGCCTCGATGAGATCCTCGATTCGCTTACAGACTAAGTAACGCTCTACACTTCTCCTCAAGCCTTCCGCATCTCTGTCGGGGGAGTTGACTGTCGAGAATGGATAGCCACATGGCCGATATGCGCCTTAATAAGATTATTGCCGACGCTGGAATTACCTCACGGCGCGGAGCCGACGAGCTCATCATGGATGGACGAGTCACAGTCGATGGCCATCAGATCCGCGAGCTTGGAGCGAAATTTGATCCTGAGACATCCAAAGTAGCTGTAGATGGTGAGACAATAACAAGGTCTTTGTCTAAGTCTTATTTAGTACTTCACAAGCCTAAGGGTGTTCTGTCAACGATGTTCGACCCTGAAGGTCGTCCCTCCCTAGCTGACTTTATCGACCTACGGACAGAGCGTCTCTTTCACGTAGGTCGTCTGGATAAGGATTCGGAAGGGCTGATTCTTCTCACCAACGATGGGGATTTGACCTTTAGAGCTACCCACCCATCGTTTGGCCTCGAGAAGACTTACATTATTGAGTTCGATGGCAAGCTGCCGGTTGGGGTAGATAAGGTCCTTCTCAAGGGGATCGAGTTAGAGGATGGGATGGGTCGAGTCCTACAGTTCAAACATCTCTCTCTCCAATGGATTGAGGTCACCATTCACGAAGGTCGCTATCACATTATCCGCCGGCTCATGGAGGCGGTCGGGGTTGATGTTCTGAGATTGATCCGCACCAACTTTGGTCCAATCTCTTTGGGCGATACACCCGAAGGTAGATGGCGCGATCTCAATGCCGCAGAATTGCTTAGTCTGCAAAACGCTTTAAATATAAATATATAAATCGCTATCTTATAGTTCAAACGATATGTCTATAAATCTATAATTCTTTCTGCAAAGCTTGATAGTATCTATTTATCGATAATTATCAGCGTAAATTATCCATAAAAAAAGTGTTTTATCGATATTCGATTTGAGTAGATTTCATTCCTTGAGATCAGGACGTGTACTTTCATTATTCCGGAAAGCGCATAAGCTTTAAATCTATTTATCGGCAAAACCATAAGAATATAACTGCCACACAGCTCCCATGCGGGTACGATTGCCTGATGTCAGTGCGCGCAATTCGAGGGGCGACCCAAGTCGAGGCCAATACAGCCGAGGCTATAACTGCAGCCACCCAAGAGCTGATCCTGGAAATTCTCTCGGTCAATTCGCTCACAGCCAATGACGTCATCTCGGTCCTCTTCACCTCTAGTCCAGATCTGACCGCAACCTTTCCGGCCGCGGCAGCTCGCTCCCTTGGCTTTGAAAATACCCCGCTGATCTGCTCCGTTGAGATCGATGTCCCAGGAGCCCTTCCTCGAACAGTTCGGGTAATGGCGCATGTAGAAAGCCCTCTCTCTAAGGGCGATATCGCCCATATCTATCTCCATGGAGCCAAGGCGCTTCGTCGAGATATAGCCCAATAGGCGCAAAATGACCCTTTCTCACGTTCGAATCCTCGGCTCTGGCCTTATTGGGACCTCTATAGGCCTCGGTCTTGCCCTCAAGGGGGTAGGCGTGACGATGGTCGATAGCGATCCGCGAGCGCAAGCGCTAGCTGGCGACCTCGTAAAGAGCCCATCGAGTGCCCCAGTTGACCTCGTGATCTTTGCAACGCCTTTAGGAGCGGTGAAATCGCTTCTGGATAGTGAATATGCCACCAATCCAGAGTCAGCATTTATAGATATAGGGTCGGTAAAGTCTAAAGTTAAGGTTGAGGTATCAACTTCAGCGATTCCAACTACTCGCTTCCTACCCACACATCCCATGGCCGGACGCGAAATGGGCGGAGCAGAGTCTGCTCGAGCAGATCTCTTCCAAGGAAGGGCCTGGATTGTCGATAGCCAAGGCGTCGATAGCGATGTGCGGGCAAAGGGGAGTGATCTCATTGAGATTCTTGGAGCTCATCAGGTAGATCTAGATTGCTCAGAGCATGACCAGGCCGTAGCTCTCATATCTCATCTTCCGCAGTTGGTCTCATCCCTTCTGGCCAAGCAGCTCATCGGGGGAGAAGCCAATTGGCTCGAGCTCGCCGGCGCTGGCTTGCGAGATACCACGCGCATTGCCGCCTCTGATTCCAAGCTCTGGCGAGAGATCATCGCCGCAAATCGAAGCGCGCTAGAACCACTCTTGAAGTCACTTCATACGGATCTGGGATCCTTGATTATTTCACTGAGCGATGAAAGCGCCGTAGCGAAGTTGATTGAAGAAGGCCAGGAAGGTCGTGCTCGCATTCCTGGTAAGCATGGTGGCAAGGCCCGCGAGTACACATATCTTCCGATTGTGATTGAGGATAAGCCGGGTCAATTAGCAGCGCTCTTTGATGAATGTGCAAGCGCTTCTGTCAACGTTGAAGATTTATCGATTGAACATAGTCCGGGTCAATTCACGGGTTTGATCACGCTCGCGCTCTCTGACATTGATGCTGCAAAACTATCTGAACATCTGAAATCACATGGGTGGAGCGTTCACTCGCCTCGTCAGTAGCAGTATGCGATAAATGCTAGGTAATTGTAAAAAGGAATAAGCAATAGAATTAACTACCTAAAGATGGGCTATGAAGATGATTGTTGTTGCGCTAGATGGCCCAAGCGGCTCTGGCAAATCCAGCACCTCCAAAGGTATTGCGATACGTGCAGGATGGAGTTATCTCGATACGGGCGCGCTCTATCGTGCAATTACTTTTCTTGCTTTATCGATAAAGAGTGAAAATGCGAAAGATATCATCGCAGCGGTTATTGATTCACCGATTACATTTAATTCAAATCCACGCGACCCAAAGATTTTCTTGGACGGGAAAGATATATCTGTTGAGATTCGCTCTTACGAGGTCACAGAGAAAGTTTCAGTCATTAGCGCCCTTCCGGAAATTCGCGCCGAGCTTCTAACCTTGCAACGTTCTATCATTGCCAAAGCCGACCGCGGAATCGTTGTTGAAGGCCGTGACATTGGTACCGTTGTCTGTCCTGATGCAGCCCTGAAGATCTATCTCACCGCTGATATCTCAGCGAGAGCGATACGACGAGACGCAGAGCTAGCCGATGACTCGCATGGAACAGAGGCGGTAGCGCAGTCACTTGCATCTCGCGATGAGATCGATTCAACACGTGCAATTTCACCACTTGCGATGGCATTTGATGCGGTGCCCATTGATTCAACTGAGCTAACTCTCGAGGAGACCACAGATCGCATTTGGGAACTTCTTTCACAAAGATCGCTTTTAGGACTACCAATCGTTGCGATTCTTGGCCGTCCAAACGTGGGTAAATCAACTCTGATCAACCGTTTCATTGGTCGACGGGAAGCAATCGTTGAAGATACACCTGGTGTTACACGCGATCGCGTGCAATACGAATGTGAATGGGGCGGACGTCGCTTCATCATCATGGATACAGGTGGATGGGAATCGAAACCTGATGGTATTTCAA
>JBBAMQ010000017.1:0-3409 GCA_040402395.1 Candidatus Nanopelagicaceae bacterium
TGGACTACTCTCCTCTAATTATTCGAATTTAGCCGTGTATTTCTTTATTCGCTACTCCCCCACAATGGGGGGCTAGTGGAATTCCACGAATTACCTAGTGGAATTCATAGCCCCTTGATTGATGTTTAAGATAAAAAACCCCGAACTGTCCATCTATTGGATAGTCCGGGGTTTTCTTGCATTGCACGTAATTCACACTCAGTTTATTTACAAAGCTTGACATAGCAATCAAAAACGAGAGGCGTGCAGAGCCATTGGCATCTGCATTTGATTAGCATGTGCCTAAGGATTGTGAGAACTATTTTGCATTCCCTGCTAATTTTTTCAGGTAATAAGAGAAGCGCTCTTGTTAAATCCGAAATCAGGGAGTGCAATGTCAGTTCTAAATGAAGTGTTAGATGCGAACAAAAAGTATGTTGAAAACTTTGGGGAAAGGGGCAAGCTAGCTTTGCCGCCCGCTCGCCAGTTTGCTGTTTTAACTTGCATGGATGCTCGCCTGGATCCAGCAAAGTACGCGGGCTTGTCTGAAGGAGATGCACACGTAATTCGTAACGCTGGTGGCCGTGCATCGGATGATGCAATCCGTTCACTTGTTATTTCTTACAAGCTGCTGGGCACAAAGGAATGGTTTGTAATCCACCACAGTAACTGTGGCATGGAGTTCTTCACCGATGAAGTAATGCGTGGACTACTTTCTAATAGCCTAGAAACAGCAGCGTTGGGTGATGAAGGTTTCCATGATGTCGGCAAGGGACCCGGATCGACTGAGGGCGCCTATATTGACTGGCTGACAATTGCAGATCGCAACAAGTCTGTAGTTGAAGACATTCAACGTATCCGCCGCCATCCATTGGTTCCAAAGAACATTCCAATTCACGGCTTTGTCTATGAAGTAGAAACAGGACAGCTGCTTGAAGTTCAAGGCGCAAAAGAAGCTGGCGCAGCAAAGTAGTTGATATCAATTAAAGACACCCTCGCCTCTAGATTTGCGAGGGTGTCTTTTTATATTTCTCTGAAGTAACCTGTTCTCATTGATGTGGTTACAGATCGCTTATTTCGCCATTTAGCATGGGCCAACGCATATGTTTTTGACCGGGTTGCAGAGCAACCGGAGACAGCTTTGAAACTTGCCGCCCCTAATGACACATGGACGGTAGCTGAAATTCTTAAGCACCTAACCGCTTCAAGATTATCCGATCTACTTGATGGCACGGGTGATGTTCCAACACAGGTTCCAAGCAATAAGGCTGAAGTTCTCGCATTAAAAGAGTTGTCTCATGGTTTTGATCTTCGACTAAGGGAATCTGCCAAGAACCCAGTTGGCTCTGTAGAGTTTCAACGCGGAGAGCGAACCATTCGTCGTAATCGTGAAACAATTTTTACCCAAGCAATCCATCATGCAACAGAACATCGCGCACAAATTGCCGGCATCTTCGCAAATCATGGAATGAAAGTCATTGACCTTGATGCAATAGATATGTGGAAGTTCGCAAATTATGAGGGCCTCGGCGATTAATTAGATTGATGAGTGCAAACACTTAGCATTTTGTAGCGGGCATGCACCCTTGCGTATAGATTCAAAAAAGCAGGAGTTCCTGCTTCTACGTAAGGATGAATTAATAGTTGAAGACAATCTACTCAAACCATGGAATGTAAAGCGCTCCCAAGTAATTCATGCTCAAAAAAATGTCATGTGAAATTTCCGTAAAATTCGGGTGATTGAAGAGGAAATTGCGGTTCAAAATAGTTCCGACTTACGCCTAAAATTCTATTTCCACTACTCCCCCACAATAGAAAAACGAACTAGGAAAGTCACTTGGCTTTCAGTGATTACCAACGCGTCAGTAAGAAGAATCCATCTCTCGCGCTGGGACGAAGTACTTTTTGCCGCGCGGCGATCTCCACTCACAAGAGCCATCTGCGAAACTTTCTAAGATCCATCCACCGTGCGTCTTCATTTGATGGTGTCGTCGACAGAGCACACCCATATTCTGCCTCGAAGTCTCGCCACCCTCTTCCCACGGTTTTGCGTGATCGATATCTGTAACTCGCGCGGGCTGTCGACACTGCGGGAATCTACAGATTTGGTCGCGGGAAGTTAAATAATCTCTGAGCGGTTGCGAGGGTTCATAGCTTGATCTACCCACATCCAGTAATTCGCCAGTCACTGGATCGGTAATAAATTTCCGCCATTTAGCATCGGCTGCTAGCGCTCGGGCAACAGATGCCGGTATTGGTCCATATCCTTTTAAACTCCCAGGGTTCTCGGCCACACCAAGAAGTGTCGGAAGATCCATCGTCAGATTGAGAGTCACTGGTCGTCCGTGAGCCAGCCCCTGCTCTGCGGAGTTAGCTAAGTAGTTGCTTGCGATGTGAGTGAGTGCATCGGCTCGCATCGCTTCAAGGCGAAGCTGGATATCAATAGCCTCCCCGTCGATGTGATCGGCCCGGCTCAAGACTTTTGATTCCGATGAAAATCGGGCGAGCAGGCGCTCACGTAGGCGAGCCTCATCCTGTGCATGCTCTTTGTTGAGGCGGGCGAGTTTATCGATCGCGAGCATCACGACTTGAGCATCAGCGGCGGGAAGCAGAGCTACGAGCTGCGCCATGCCATTCGCCTGCGGATAGCACTGGACACTTCGACGCTCTTGCGCAATTGCGACTGCTTCTTCAAATTCAACTGGTGCTATCGTGGCAATTGTGGCCTTAATCTTGGAAGCAACTTGGCTAGGAGTATGGAATTCTGCATGAGCTAAGGCGATTCTCTCAACTTCGAGAATCTGCTCTGGGCTCGCCCCTGCTCGGATCACTTCGGCGCTCTCTCGGGCAATGACATTGGCGTGGGCGAGGGAGATCTCACCTGTCGCTAGCGCTGCAGTGGTTGACGGGAGGTAAGTAGTTAACACCCGCGCGACATCAATTTTCTGTTGGGCTGAGCCACCCGATAGGCGAAGGGCGAGTGCTATATCCTCGCGTTCGCAATCATCAACACCGGAGAAAATATCTTCGGCGCGCGATGCCTTCGCACCGGCGACAGCAACAATCGCGCTCTGCATCAAGGATTGCAGCCAGCCAGCTTGTCGCTCAAGGGTACTGAGATAATCGATTCGGCCTGATTCACTCAGAGTGAGTGGATCAATCTCAACTAGTTCCTGCAGGACGCGTATACCAGCCGGAGAGTTAGACATTTGTGTGACCCGAGCCTCGATGCTTTCTTTGGCTCTCCTTACTCCGTTATTAAGGAGAGGGAATACTTCATCAGAGTAATGTGTCGTGATACCGCAATCGTCAGTATTCGACTCTTCTGTTCTGAACATGTCTAGATTTTGGCGGATACGACTGACATTGAAGGTGCGAGCCAGGGATTTATCAACAGGGCACTGTCATGGCCAACAACTTACCGCGAACT
>JBBAMQ010000017.1:3509-14219 GCA_040402395.1 Candidatus Nanopelagicaceae bacterium
AAACGACTTACCGCGAACTAAACGACTTACCGCGAACTAAACGACTTACCGCGAACTAAACGACTTACCGCGAATTTAATATCTCTCTACCGCCAGTTCTTCGTGCTTTTTTTATAGAGTCGGAATATTCCAAGTGCGGCGATGAACGAAGTGGCAGCAGCAAGTAATCGCATGAAGATCGGTACATGTGCGGCGGTCAATGTGATGCCCATCAAAATTGAGAAGAGACCCAAGAGCGTAGTAAATATTCGATGTAGCAAGAAGAGAGTTCTAGATCGCGGAGTAATTCGAGAAAGCAAGAAGGTCATCGGTCCTCCGAGGAAGGCTGAAAGCAGGACCACGACTGCGATGATCGCCAAGCTTTTCATCGCTTCCCTTCACCGCCCGTAACGTGAATATCAATTCAATCTCATAAGCCTAGGCCCCGATAATCTCGCCAGAGAGGGACTCGCCCTTTTTTTGCATAACATCCTGAGCTTTCGGTCAGATGAGGATGGCCGAATCGTGAAATTAGCGTCGGCACTACGCCTGACGAAGTTTGGAATAACCTTTGCCACGAATCTGTTCTATGATTCAGGAATTAGTCAAGGATTCAACTACTTTGCCCTTTTTAGGAATTGAGTGCAAAAGAAGTTGACTGAATGAGGAGAGAATCTCTTGCCAGCAGTAACCGTTAGCGATGTAACCGTCCTTCCTCGCGTGATCGCCGATCCCGCAGCTCGAGTCCGTCGCGTTAAATCTGTGACGACCGCGCCACAAGGCTTTGAAGGTGAGGGCTTCCCGGTTCGCCGTGCCTTCGCGGGCGTCGATCTTGCTGATCTCGATCCCTTCATTCATTTGGATCAAATGGGCGAAGTTGAATACGCACCAGGCGAACCTAAAGGAACGCCGTGGCACCCACATCGTGGTTTTGAAACGGTTACCTACATTATTGATGGCGCCTTTGATCATCGAGATAACCACGGCGGTGGCGGAACAATTACAAATGGTGATACTCAATGGATGACTGCTGGTGCTGGCATCTTGCATATCGAAACTCCACCAGAGCACCTCGTCGTATCAGGTGGGCTCTTTCACGGTTTTCAACTTTGGGTAAATCTTCCAGCGGCGAAGAAGTGGTCAAAACCTGCCTATCAAGACCTTCGTGCAGGCGATGTCGAACTCCTTTCAAGCGCTGATGGCGGATCACTCATCCGCGTTATAGCTGGCCAAGTAGGTGGGCACATTGGCCCAGGTTCAACACAGACTCCCATATCAATTGTCCACGCAACGATCGCGCCGGGCGCAGAATTACGCCTTCCTTGGCGTTCTGATTACAACGCTCTTGTTTATGGACTCAACGGCCGTGGCAGAGTTGGTGAAAATCACCAACCGATTGAAATGGGCCAACTTGCTGTTATGAGCGATGGCGAGACCCTCGTTATCCAAGCAGATCTTCAGCAGGAGACCCGAAGCCCGCAGCTGGATATTTTGATTCTTGGTGGCGAACCTATCCGTGAAAGTGTTTCCTGGATGGGGCCATTCGTTATGAATACCAAGGCTGAAGTAATGCAGGCCTTTGAAGATTTCCAGAAGGGTTTACTGGGCACCATTCCCGCTGATCATCTGGAAGAGAAGAGACCGCTGCAACGTAGCGGTGATGGCGCCAAACTTGGCGGAGATATTAAGAATATTCACAACACTCCAGATGGGATGGAAGAAAAGTAATGCCTCACCTCTTTGATTCACTCACACTTCGCGGCACAACCTTCGCTAACCGCATCTGGGTAAGTCCGATGTGCCAATACTCAGCTCATGAAGGCGTCGTTGGCGCGTGGCATATGGCCCACCTTGGTTCATTCGCTACCGGTGGAACGGGCTTAATCCTTGCTGAAGCAACTGGTGTTGTTGCAGAAGGTCGTATCTCCATCGGTTGCACTGGTTTGTATAACGATGAGCAGGTCAAAGCATGGAGTGGGATTGTTGACTTTGTTCATAGTCAAGGGGTAAAAATTGGTATCCAACTCGCGCATGCTGGGCGAAAAGCTGGAACAACAATCCCTGGCGCCGATCATCCAATGGCGACACCCGAAGAAGGTGGCTGGCAGGCAGTTGCGCCATCTGCGATTGCATTTCCTGGTTACCCTGAACCACGCGCCCTGACAGAAGTAGAAATCAAAGAACTTGTAACATCTTTTGGGGCTGCTGCAAAACGTGCCATGGCTGCCGGTTTTGACTTGGTTGAGATTCATGCGGCCCACGGTTATCTCTTGCACGAGTTCTACTCGCCGTTATCAAATACCCGTACTGACGAATACGGTGGCTCCTACGAAAACCGCGTCCGATTTCTAAAGGAAGTTACTTCGGAAGTTCGATCCGTCATCCCAGAATCGATGCCACTCTTTATTCGTATATCCGCATCAGATTGGACAGAAGGTGGCTGGACGATAGAAGAGAGCGTGAGACTTTCTTCGGAATTAACCGCGCTCGGCGTTGATCTGATTGATGTCTCTAGCGGTGGAAATGTCTCGAAGGCAAATATCGCTGTCGGCCCTGGATATCAAGTTCACTTTGCAGAGGCTATCAAGAGTTCTGGCGCCGCGACAACATCTGCAGTCGGGATGGTTACCAACCCAGCGCAGGCAGAGGAGATCGTTGCTTCCGGAAAGGCGGACGCTGTAATGATGGCGCGCGAATTTTTACGCAACCCACGCTGGCCACTCTATGCTGCGGGCGTATTGGGTCAAGAAGTTACCTGGCCGGTTCAACTTTTACGCGGCAAACTTTAAAGCGAGAAGTTTGCCGCGCTTAAAGTTTCCTAGAGCGCTTTAAGGGCCGAGACAACTTTCGTCAGCGAATCTTTTGCATCTCCAAAGAGCAGTGTTGTCTTTGGATCGTAGAGAAGTTCATTCTCAATTCCAGCAAATCCAGGACGCATTGAGCGCTTTAAGAAGATCACATTTCCAGCATGAGCAACATCAAGAATCGGCATTCCATAAATTGGGCAACCAGGAGTTGTCTTTGCTGCGGGGTTAACGACATCGTTGGCACCAACGACCAAGACCACATCGGTCTGAGGGAATGTTGGGTTTACCTCTTCCATCTCAACTAATTGTTCGTACGGAACATTTGCCTCAGCAAGAAGGACGTTCATGTGTCCTGGCATGCGTCCTGCAACAGGATGGATTCCATATGCGACATCAATACCTTTACTGGTTAGCAAGTCAGCTAGTTCGCGGACGGTGTGCTGCGCCTGCGCAACAGCCAAGCCAAAGCCAGGAACAATTACTACGCGCTGTGAGTAATTGAGCAAGATCGCGACATCGTCGGCAGAACCAGATTTAACCGACCGCGCTTCACTCACTCCGGTACTTGCTTGTGGTTTAGCAGTGAAGGCGCCGAAGAGCGTGCCAAAGAGTGAGCGACCCATCGCTGCTGCCATTAGCCGCGTAAGAATTGTTCCAGAGGCGCCGACCAGCGTTCCTGCGACGATCAGTAGAGTGGCTTGTAATACATAGCCGCTCGCAGCAACGGTGAGACCGGTGAAGGCATTTAAGAGCGAGATAACGATCGGTACATCAGCGCCACCGACTGGCAGCACGAAGAGAACTCCAAAGAGGAGAGAGAGCCCACCCATAATCAGTAATGGCGACGTTGTTCCTGAATTAATAACCCAGGCAGCGCTCGCAAAGACTCCTGCAAGTGTGCCGGCGATGAGAAAGCGACCACCCGGGAAAATTACCGGACGGGTCGTCATGAGCTCCTGAAGTTTTAGGAAGGTAACGATGGAGCCAGAGAAGGAGACGCAACCAACCACAACGGTGAAGACGGTCGCGAGAACTTCTGCGGTACTTGCGCTCTTACCGAGCTTGAGGTATTCAACTGTGGCAACGAGCGCCGCAGCGCCACCGCCGACGCCATTAAAGAGGGCGACAAGTTGAGGCATCTGTGTCATCTGAATTTTACGCGCAGCAGGAACGCCAACAATTACGCCAAAGGCGATCGCACCAAGAATAGGTATTAAATGCTTGTGTGCGCTACCAGGTGCCCAAAAGACGAGGATCGTTCCGAGCGTTGCGCCAATTGCGCCAATAATATTTCCGCGTCGTGCACCTTTAGGAGAGGAAAGGCCTTTGAGAGCCAAGATAAAGCAGGCCGCAGCAACAAGTCCGAGTACGTCATAGAGGTTGCGATTCACTTACTTCACCTCTCTCTTTTTGCCCTTGAACATTTCGAGCATGCGATCCGTTACAACGAAGCCACCCACCATATTGATGGTGGCGAGCACGACGGCGAGGATAGAGAGAATGAGTTGTAGATTGCTAGTTGCGTTATTGGCAACAGCGATCGCACCTACCAAGATGATGCCGTGGATCGCATTTGCGCCAGACATGAGCGGTGTGTGGAGAGTCGTTGATACTTTTGCAACAACTTCAAATCCGATAAAGATTGATAGTACGAAGATCGAGAGAAGTGCTAGACCATTGCTCATTTCTTAGCTCCTTCTGGTGTGCGGCGCGCGCCACCCATAGTGACGGTCGCGGCATCAATAATTTCGTCAGCAAAGTCTGGAATCACATCACCGGTGGGTTTGCCATCCACACTCTTGGTCATCAGGAGTAAGAGGTTTACGACGTTGCGCGAGTAGAGCATTGAAGCGTGGACAGGAAGTTGGCTTGGTACATCCATGCCACCCCAGATTCGAACGCCATTTGCCGTAACGATGATCTCGCCTGGCTTACTTCCTTCGACATTGCCGCCAGTCTCGGCGGCGAGATCAACAACAACGGCGCCTCGAGCCATCGTGGCGACCATTTCGGCAGTGACAAGTCGTGGAGCTGTACGGCCAGGAACTGCTGCCGTGGTGATTAGTACATCAGCTGCCGATATATAAGGTGTAAGAAGTTCACGTTGCTTAGCGGCTCGATCTTCGGTCATCTCGCGGGCATAACCCCCAGCACCTTCGAGGGCTTCAAGTTCGAGGTTAATAAATTTTGCACCCATCGACTTCACTTCATCTGCCGAAGCTGGTCGAACATCGTAAGCACTTACAACTGCGCCGAGTCGTTTTGCCGTCGCAATCGCTTGCAAACCGGCAACTCCGGCACCGAGAACAACAACTTTTGCTGGTGTCACGGTACCTGCGGCTGTCATCAGCAGCGGGAAGAAGCGTGGTGATAGCTCGGCCCCAACGATTGCGGCGCGATAACCGGCACAGAGCGCTTGCGAGGTAAGCGCATCCATAGATTGCGCTCGCGAAATGCGGGGGACAAGTTCCATGGCGAGTGCGGTGACCTTGGCAGCGACTGCCGCTTCGATTGAATCGACGGCGGTAGTGGGGGAGAGAAATGAAATTGTGATTGCACCGGGCTTTAGTGAGCTCATCTGCTCGGGCGTAAGAGGCTGAACCGATGCGATTACATCAGCATCGTTGATGACGCTGCCACTTTTGACGGTGGCGCCCGCTGCGGTGAATTCGGCATCGGAAAAATCGGCGTAAGAGCCAGCCCCTGATTCGATGATGACATCGAGACCAGCTTTGGTTAATTTGTTAATGATGTCAGGAACAAGCGCTACTCGCTTCTCACCTGACCGGATCTCCTTGGGGACGGCTACTCGCATTCGCATACCGTATAGGGCGCGAGCTCATTTGTCAGGCGCAACTGAGGTAGCGTCAGGCTCGGCTTCGAAGCAGCGGCCTACCCTTCAGTAGAACGAGGTAAACGCTATTCGCGGCCGGTTAATTCACCACGAACAAGGTGGTAAAGAATTGATTGGATCGTCGTTCGACGATGGAAGGCTTCGCGCCAAATATGAGAGCGATCGCCATCGATCACCTCGGCAGTTACCTCTTCGCCGCGATGGGCGGGTAAGCAATGCATAAAGATCGCATCTTTTTCAGCGAGTCCCATTAAGTGGCCGTTCACTTGGTAAGGCGCAAGTGCCGCTAATTTTTCGCTCCGCTCACTCTCTGGGTCTCCCATAGACATCCAGACATCGGTGTAGAGCACGGATGATCCTTTTGCAGCGCTCTCAGGATCGTGGTCAATTTCGATAATCGCGCCCGTGTCGTCAGCAATCTTGCGAGCAGTTGCGATCGCATCGTTATCTGGCGCCCATTTACCAGTCGGCGTTGAGAGAACTACATGGGCCCCAAGAATTGCCCCCATGGTGATCCAAGCATGTGCCATATTATTTCCATCACCAACATAGGTAAATTTACGACCTGCGATATCCGTTCCAAAAATCTCACGAATTGTCGCCCAATCAGCTAAGAGCTGTGTTGGATGATCAAGATCGGTCAGCCCATTGATCACTGGAATCGTTGCATGGGCCCCGAGCTCATCGACATCGCTCTGATCAAAGGTGCGGATCACGAGCGCTGAGCAAAATCCACTGATAACCCGCGCCGTGTCGGCGATAGTTTCGCCACGACCAATTTGAAGATCATCACCACGGAGAAAGATTGGAGTTCCACCAAGATGCGCCACCGCGCTCTCGGAGGCGAGACGGGTACGGGTAGATGGCTTGGTCATATAAATCGCTACGGTGCGATTGGCGAGCGCGCTCTTCGCGCGTAGTGGATCTTTTGCAAATGCGGATGCAGTCTCCAGAAGCAGGTCGACATCGGCGCGACTTAGGTGCGCAGTACGTAGGAGATCCTTCATGAGCGAATCTTAGGCGATAGAATCCTCACATGCGTATGGGTTTCAGTGATTTACCTGGGCTACTCACACGGGGATCAACCGAGGAACAGGTTGAGGAATCAACTCGCTCCTCTTCGACCGAAGATGGTGACCACGAACGTTTTGCACATTACGTCCGCAAAGAGAAGATCGTACAATCGGCTGTGACTGGGAAGCCGGTACGTGCACTCTGCGGCAAGAAGTGGGTCCCAAATCGCGACCCTGAGAAATTTCCAATCTGCCCTACCTGCAAAGAGATCTACGAAACCCTGAAAAAGGAGTAGCCCCTGTTGCGAAGTAGCGTCCCTGGGTTTACCCGCAGAAGGCAGAGGCGACACTCGCGCTCAGCAATTATCTCTATCTTTTCTATTATCGCCGCCTTGCTTCTGAACACCGTTCTACTCACTCCTGCTCGGGCTGATAATCCACCACGGAAAATTCTCTCCGGGTGGATTCCTTACTACTCGATCAAGAGTGCGCTACCCGCTGCGTTAGCGAATCCAGATCTCGTCAGTGAGGTTACGCCGTTCTGGTACACGCTTAAAGATGCGCAGACCATTCAAGATAATTACACGCCGGCAAATCCTAATCTGCCGATTGCTGGGACTATCGCACAACTGCAGGCTGCTGGTTATCTCGTGCTTCCCACCATCACGGATGGTACTTCGAGAGATCCTAAAACTGGCAAGAGCATCCAATTATCGCTCTCTAATCTGCTTGCCGATCCCGTATCTGAGAAATCTATTGTCAGCACCATAACCTCGCTCGTCACTACAAATAAGTACGATGGTATTGATTTAGATTTAGAGAGCTTTGCCTATGTCGATCCAATTTCGACGTGGAGTACAACTCAGATTCGATGGGTCGCATTTATAAAAGATTTATCCAGTGCCCTGCATACGCAAGGAAAACTCCTCTCGATTACTACTCCACCACTCTTTGATCCAGTGAGCGGCAAAAAAGGGTATTACTTATATGCCTGGGCTGATGTGAGCCAAGCAATTGATCGGTTGCGGATTATGGCGTACGACTATTCGACCTCAAGCCCGGGGCCAATCGGACCGATTACGTGGACTGAGAGCGCGGTGCAATATGCAGTATCGGTCATGCCAGCCTCAAAAGTTTATATTGGCGTCCCCGGATACGGTCGCGATTGGGTCACCAAGGTCGATGGCACCTGTCCCTCACTACCGATTAATTATTTTAAGTCGGTAAGTCCAACCGCATCGGCTGGAACGGTTGTGATGCACGATGTTGCCAATCTCGCTGCTTCGTATAATGCGACGCCATCATTTAACGATAAATACGGCGAGAGCACTTTTACTTACCAGAAGCCATATAACGGCACGACGGCAGATGGTACTTTGACGACGTGCACTGCAACCCGGACGGTGTGGTATCAAGATGCAAAGTCATTTTCACTCCGAGCCGGGCTCGTGGCTAAGTATCATCTTGGCGGAATCGCAGAATGGACCTTTGGGATGGAAGATCCCACAGCGGTGGCGGCAGTACGAATGGTTGCGACGGCTATCGGACCAGATCCCGTCGTTGCAAATCTAGCAGTGAGTAGCACTCATTCGACTGTTGGTGATCTCGTCACTGTGAATGCGCTCTTAAAAAAGAAAGATACAACACCTTTCGCTGGCGTCCCTTCTCAGATAGAGATCAAGACCGCCTCGACTGATTGGACCGTGCTCTTTACAGCTAATTCGGCGGCCGATGGCTCACTCGCGATCCCTGTCATCATCGGTGAGAACAGCACATTCAGAGTCGGTAGCGCTGGTTCGTGGGAGCGCTTACCAGGAGCATCTCCTGAAATTTCAGTCGGGGTCACTCGTACTATTTCGTGGCGCCCGCCAACATCGATGAAGCGAGGGATTTTTTACTCGATCTCGGGTCAGATCCAACCAAAAGTGGCTGGAATTGTCGTCCAACTCGATGAAGGGGTGAACGCGAGCGCAGATTTACGACCGACCGCAATAACTGATGGAGATGGCAGCTTCACTATCCGAGTTGCTGCTTCTCAACTGGGCCTGTATTCGTACCAAGTGCTCGTGCCTGCGGATTCTCACTTTGTAGAATCTCAATCAGATCTTGTTACCGTGGTGGTGAGATGAGTCAAATGGATGTTGGTTCTGGATTAGGTGATGTTGCGACACTGACCGATTTCGATGCCGAACTCTATGAACTTCTGGATCGGCCGTGGATTTGCATCGTCTGGGATGATCCGATCAATCTGATGAGTTATGTGACTTTCGTACTTCAAAAGATTTTTAGTTTTTCGAAAGAAAAAGCTCATGAGTTGATGATGCAAGTCCACAATGAAGGTCGCGCCGTGGTGGCTACCGGAAGTCGTGAAGAGATGGAGCGTAATGTTCAGAAACTTCATGAACACGGTTTGTGGGCAACTCTCGCGCGCGACGACAAGATATGACTTGGAGTAGAGATGTCGAATTTTAAACGAATAGGTGAGGTTTACTCTCTCGATGTAACACTGGACGAGGCTCGAATTTTAATTAATGTGGTCGAGCAACTTCTCGAATTACTAGGTGAGGGAGATTTCTTCCATCACTATGACGCGAGCGATCCCTTCGCTCAACTCATGTCAGTTCCGAGCGAAGTCGTTGCACCCGATGATCCGGTCTTGATGCGCCTGCTGCCTAATGGTTATGCTGACAGTGAAGCAGCTGGGGATTTCCGCCGCTACACCGAGGGCTCGATCCGTACGAGTAAGCAACGCGCGCTGCGCGAGCTCCGAACCCAGCTCGCAATACTCGTCGATAATGGGAGCGCAGGAACCGTCGAAGGCATCGATTCCGATACTTGGCTCCTCGCTTTAAATGACCTTCGGCTGGCTCTTGGCGTGCGCCTTGATATCGCGACCGAAAGTTTTGAATTCTTTGAATCGTTACCAGATGAAAATCCGCAAAAATCTATTTTTGCTGTCTACTACTGGCTAGGCTGGCTGCAAGGGAATCTCCTTGATTTGCTCTAAAGTGGGTGTATGAATAGCGCTCCGATCGGGATTTTTGATTCGGGGGTGGGTGGTCTCACCGTTGCTCGCGCGATTATCGATCAACTCCCACGAGAATCAATTCTCTATCTGGGAGATAGCGCCCGCGGTCCTTATGGTCCACGTCCACTTGCTGAAGTCCGAAGCTTTGCGCTTGAATCTTTAGACCAATTAGTTGCGGCAGGTGCAAAAGCACTTGTGATCGCTTGCAACACTGCAAGTGCTGCGATGCTCCGGGATGCACGCGAACGTTATGAAATTCCCGTTATAGAAGTTATCCAACCTGCCGCGAGGCGCGCAGTTTCGGCAACTCGCTCTGGAAAAGTTGGGGTAATCGGAACCCAAGCGACAATTGATTCCGGCGCCTATCTCGACGCATTTACTGCAGCACCACAACTTGAGATAACGGCAATCGCGTGTCCACAATTTGTTGAGTTTGTTGAACGCGGCGAGACCTCAGGTCCTTCTATTACCGCGATAGCAGAGCGGTATCTGCGCCCACTTTTAGATGAAGGCGTGGATACTCTCGTTCTCGGTTGCACCCACTATCCATTATTGACCGGTGTTATCTCGTATGTCATGGGGGATTACGTAACGCTAGTCTCGAGCGCTGAAGAGACAGCGAAAGATTTATATAGAACGTTGGTCGAGCATCATCTCCTCACCGATCAGGTCAGTCCCGACTATAGATTTATTTCAACCGGCGATGCTGCAGCATTTACTTCATTAGCTCGGAGATTTTTGGGCCCAGAAGTCACCCATGTTGAGAGCCACCTTTAAAAATTACCACCCGCCGATAATTCCACACAACTAGAAGAGAGCGCCTCGTGTCTAATCGTTTTGACGGTCGTACCCCAGATCAATTACGTCCCATCTCCTTTCAACGTAATTGGTTAGAGAATGCAGAAGGTTCAGTTCTCGTTGAATTTGGCGGAACTCGCGTTCTTTGCGTCGCATCTTTTACACCGGGTGTGCCCCGTTGGCTCACTGGCAAGGGAACCGGATGGGTCACCTCTGAGTACGCAATGTTGC
>JBBAMQ010000017.1:14319-15628 GCA_040402395.1 Candidatus Nanopelagicaceae bacterium
CGTTGGCTCACTGGCAAGGGAACCGGATGGGTCACCTCTGAGTACGCAATGTTGCCTCGCGCGACTCACACTCGATCAGATAGGGAGAGCGTGAAAGGAAAGCTTGGTGGACGCACTCAAGAGATTTCGCGGCTGATTGGTCGATCGCTGCGCGCCATCGTGGATACCCGTGCGCTCGGGGAGAACACGCTCGTTATCGACTGTGACGTTTTACAAGCAGATGGCGGCACCCGGACCGCGGCCATTACAGGTGCATATGTCGCACTTGCCGATGCAATCACCTGGGCAAAAGGAGCGGGACATATCCTTGCCGATCGACAGCCGCTACGAGAATCAGTTGCCGCAGTTAGTGTTGGTATTGTCAAGGGGGTTCCGATGCTCGACCTCTGTTATGTAGAGGATGTTGAAGCGGATACCGATATGAATATTGTCTGTACCGGCGATGGAAAGTTCGTTGAAGTTCAGGGAACGGCCGAAGGCCAACCATTTAATCGTAATCTACTCGACGAATTACTCGATCTTGGTCTTGCCGGCTGCAAAGAGTTGACTGCGCTGCAAGCTCTTGCCTTAGCCCACTAAAGATTATGGCGATGAAGAAGGTTGTTTTAGCGACCCGTAACAAAGGCAAGATTGCTGAATTTGAGCGACTCCTTGCTGAGTATGCTGCAGAAATTCGAGTCTATGGACTTGCAGATTTTCAGGAGCTGCCAGATGTCGAAGAGACCGGGAAAACGCTCACTGAAAATGCGCTCCTTAAATCTCGTGCTGTTGCGCTCTTCACTGAATTACCAGCGCTGGCGGATGACAGTGGCCTCTTTGTAAGTGCACTGGGAGGTGACCCTGGCATCTACTCGGCACGATGGGCCGGTGAGCATGGCAACGATCTCGCAAATACCGCGAAGGTGTTGGCGCAAATGCAGGAGCTGGCGAAGATCAATCCGCATCTTGATCGGTCAGCAGCTTTTCGTTGCGCGATAGCTCTCTCTTTCCCGGTTGGCCACCCTCATGCCGGTCAGGATCAGATCGAGTTGGGTGAGATGGCCGGACGCCTGATCGAGGAGCCGCGTGGGAGAGATGGTTTTGGCTATGACCCGATCTTTATTCCTAATGGAATGACCCTTACTTCTGCAGAGATTGATGCGCAACGCAAGGATGAAATCAGCCATCGCGGCCGCGCCATGCGCCAGATTGCACCCGTTTTGATCAGCCTTCTCTAGTATCGTTATGGCATTGCGTACCACCCGTCGAAAACAAGGAGTTCAACTGTGGCAGTGAAAAAGAGCGCGAAGAAAGTTGCCAAGAAGGCTCC
>JBBAMQ010000018.1:0-15372 GCA_040402395.1 Candidatus Nanopelagicaceae bacterium
GAACTTCCCGACTTTATTGCTCGTGGCTCACTTGCAGTCGAGCGATTGATTGAAAAGGGCCTCGACTTCGCGCAGCAAGAGTTTAATCAGTAATTAACCAGTATTTCTAAGCCCCGCAGCAACGCCATTGATAGTAAGCAAGAGCGCACGGCGAATCGTGGGGTCGATATCTGGGTTTTCACGCACCTGCTCGAGTAAGTGAATCTGCAAGAGATGAAGCGGCGCTAGGTATTGGTCGCGGATTGCGAGCGTGCGGGCTAGTACAGGTTGATCACCCAAGAGTTCGCTCTTCTTTGTCAGTAGAAGAATTTCGGAACAGGTAAGGGTAAATTCGTTTTTGATCACCGTAAGGAAGTGGTGCAGTTCTGGTTCGACAAGTGCATCAACGTACCGCTCAGAGATGGCCAGGTCGGTCTTAGCGAGAGTCATCTCGACATTGGAGATAAAGGTACGGAAGAAGTGCCACTCTTTGAGCATCTGTTGCATCGTTGCTTCCGCCCCGGATTCGCGCGCAGCCTTTAAGCCAGAACCAACGCCGAACCAGCCCGGGACGATCTGACGCGATTGTGTCCAACCGAATACCCACGGGATGGCGCGCAGGCTGCTCAGCCCACCGGCGGCATCGGGGCGACGCGATGGTCTTGACCCTAAGAAGAGATTACCCAATTGCTCGACTGGCGTTGAAGCGTAGAAATACGCGGGTAGATCGGGGTGATCGATGAGCGCACGGTATTGAGCGAAGGCGCTCTCACTCACTTGATCCATGGTCGTGCTCCATTGCGCAAGATCTGTCGGCGATTGGCGCGGAGCGCGATTAAGGACAGTTGCTTCAAGGGCCGCGGCAATAGAGAGTTCAACATTCTCGCGGGCAAGTGCTGGAAGTGAGTATTTATCGGAGATAACTTCGCCTTGTTCGGTCATCTTAATCTGGCCGTCGATTGATCCCCAAGGAAGTGCGATTAGTGCGTCGTAGGTAGGGCCACCACCACGACCAACCGAACCACCGCGGCCATGGAAGAGTCGTAGCGTTACGCCGTGTTTTAGCGCGATATCGCGGAGCTTGCGTTGTGCTTTATGAATCTCCCATTGGGATGTTGCAATACCGGCATCCTTATTTGAATCCGAATAACCCAACATCACCTCTTGAATATCGCCCCGCAACCCCACAAGATCACGATATTCGGGCGTAGAAAGGAGTGCATCCAAGATCGTGTCTGCGGCGCGAAGTTCTGCGACTGTTTCAAGAAGTGGGGCAAAGCCAACCTTTGCAAACTTGTCGCCTGTGAGTGATATCAGCCCAGCGATATCTGCCAAAATCACTGGCGCAAGAACATCTTCGTGACCCTTTGTCATTGAGATGATGTAGGTCTCTATGACTTCAGGACCAAAATTCTCAATTAATTCGCGGATCGCTACAAAGGTATCAAAAGTCTTACGGCCTGTGGCGTCGAGTGAGTCAATCGAAGGCCGGGTTGGTGCTTGGAGTTGGCTCTGTATTAAGGAACTTTGATCAAGGTAAGCACTACCGAAGAGTTGTGACATAACCGCATGATGAGCATCGGAATGTTCGCGAACATCCATAGTCGCATGGGTAATCCCAAAACTTGCCACTGTACGAATTACGCGTTCTAGAAGTCCAGTGGCGATTAGCTCACCACGATGGAGCAAGAGAGATTCGCGCATCATCATTAAATCAGCGATGAGTTCGGTAGTGTCTTTGTAATCACGACCGTGGATATGAGGTGCTCCGGCAGAGTGGCGACGTTGGGTAAGGATCAATCGATGGCGAATCGCCGTCGCCTTGAGGCGATACGGCTCTTCGACATTTTGGCGGCGATAGCGAGCTTCGATCTCGGGTAAGAGCTCAAGGTCAGTTGCGACCGATGCTTTGAGTTCATCACTGGCGCCAGCGATACGACTAGAGACTGAGAGCGCTTGACGTAGTTGATCCATGGAACCGAGCATGGTTCGAATAAAGTGCCCAGTCTGTAGAACGATCGCATCCTTTGTTACCTGCGGCGTAATATGTGGGTTTCCATCCCGGTCGCCACCGATCCATGTTCCAAAGCTAAGCGGACGAGAAGTCGGATCGACAATAACGCCGATGCGTTCTAATTCGCGTGCAAAATCATCAAGGACTTCGGGGACGGTGTTAGCGAAGAGTTCATCCAAATAATAAAGTGCGTTGGTCGCTTCATCGAGTGGCTCGGGACGACCGAGTCGAAGTTCATCGGTCTGCCACAGAAGGTCAACGGTTTCGGCAAGCCGGCGATCTCGGGTATGAGTTGCTGGTTGATCTAAGAGTTCGGCGATCGTTCCGAGTTTGCTGAGAACTGAACGGCGTGAAGCTTCGGTGGGGTGGGCGGTAAAGACTGGCCGCACTGAGAAGTCATTAATCCAACCCTGAACATCTGCAAAGGTGAATTCTTGCGTAGCGCTCTGCGCATCGATGATTCGATCAACGGCGCGTGAGATCCACGACCCACTCACTGCGCGATCGGCAGCGAGCTCTCGAGCGCGATGAACTTGTTCTGCAATATTTGCTAGGTGGAAATAGGTACTAAAGGCGCGGACGAGAAGAATCTCTTCATCGTTGGTGAGACCTTCGAGAGCTTGGGCCCCATCACCTTCGCGCACCGCTTGGCGAACGTTTTCAACGAGCGCGAGTAGATCAGCGCTCTCTTGGCGAACCAGGCTTTGACCTAGTAGATCGCCCAACCGGCGCACATCACTTCGGAGTTCGAGATCATCAGTTGGCACTGGCTTATCATTACAGGTTAGATAAGGCCTCTGCCCCCATTCCTTGGAATGTGGGGCTATCGCCGCGTGCTCACGTACAAGTGTGAGTGGGTTATGGGGGATCGAGCAAAGAGAATGAGAGGAAGTTATTGATGTCGTTATTACGGGCTTTCTCACATATTGAACTTCCCGCGCCCTCATCGCTCGATCGAGATTCGATTATCTCGATTCCTTCAACTCAGGGGCTCTTTGCCGCTCTCTCGTCGGGAGATCGACCGGTCTTACTCGTGACCGCATCATCGAGGCGGGCCGAGGAGCTGATGGATGAGCTCACGACATATCTTGGCAGTGACGCTGTCGAACTCTTCCCGCCATGGGAGACCCTGCCACACGAGCGATTAAGTCCGAAGAGTGACACTGTCGCAGCTCGGTTCAAGGCCCTGCATCGCCTCGCATCTGATCATCCGCCACGCATTTTAATTACCTCGATTCGAGGGTTGATTCAACCTGTCATCGCCAGCCTGTTAGAGGTCGAACTACCTGTCTTGGAAATTAATAAGACGGTATCAATGTCTACTCTCATCGAAAACTTAGTATTTTTAGGTTACACAAGAACTGATCTCGTCGAACGCCGCGGTGATTTTGCAGTTCGAGGTGGGATCATTGACCTCTTCCCACCCGATCATGAGCACCCGGTACGTATCGATTACTTTGGTGACGAAATTGAAGAACTCGCATATTTCACCGTTGCTGATCAGCGTCGATACGCGCCAGTTATCGGTGAAATAATTATCTATCCATGCCGAGAGTTACTGCTTACAGATGAAGTAAAAGATCGAGCACGTTACCTTGCCGAACAATTCCCACAGTTGAATGAAATCTGTAGCAAGCTTGCAGAAGGCATAAGCGTTGATGGCATGGAATCTCTCATGGGAATCTCAAATACCGAGCTCGAATCACTTGTTCATTTCATGCCAAAGGGTTATCAGATTTTGGTCATCGACGAGGCTCGGATCGCCTCACGTGCAATGGATTTGATTGCGACCAATAAGGAATTCTTAGATGCCGCCTGGTCAAATGCAGCAGTGGGCGGCAAAGCCCCGATCGACATAACAGGTGGCCTTGAATCTGGTGGGTATTTCACTCTTACGGAGCTCGAATCTCGTGCCAATTTAAAAGGTATGCGATGGCGTTATCTCAATCTTTATGCCTCTGATATCGATGAGAGTTCGACCGCTTTTACAGCGCTCCCGCTCTATCACAATGATCTCGATGCCGTAGAAACCGATCTTACAAAGTGGTTGAAGGATGGCTACCTCGTCATCTTCAGCGCCGCGGGGCCTGGAATTGTCGAGCGATTTAATAACCTCTTCATCGAGGCAGATATACCTACCCGAACCTCGAAGACGATTGAATCACAGCTCACTCGCGATGTTGTCCACCTGACGACTACCCCGATTGAACATGGATTTATTGCTGACTTTGCTAAAACAGTATTTATCACCGAAAAAGATATTTCTGGACAACGTAGTTCAAATAAAGATCAAGCTCGGATGCCATCTCGTCGCAAGAAGGCGATCGATCCAATCGAACTCAAGCCAGGGGATTACGTTGTCCACGAGCAACATGGCGTTGGTCGCTATGTCGAACTTGTCCAGCGCACAGTAGGTAAAAGTTCGCGCGAATATCTCGTGATTGAGTATGCCCCAGCCAAACGTGGTCAACCAGGGGATCGACTTTACGTGCCGACCGATTCACTAGAACAAGTAACTCGTTATGTTGGTGGCGAAGCCCCTGCTGTTCACCGTATTGGGGGTGCCGATTGGCAGAACGCTAAGCGCAAAGCGCGTAAGGCTGTAAAACAGATTGCAGCGGAGCTGATTCAACTCTACGCAGCGAGAATGTCAGCCCCAGGCTTTGCCTTTTCAGCCGATACACCTTGGCAACGTGAACTCGAAGATGCCTTCCCTTATGTCGAAACGACTGACCAACTTTCTACGATCGAAGAAGTTAAACGCGACATGGAAGCGTCGCACCCCATGGATCGAATCGTCTGTGGCGATGTTGGGTATGGCAAGACCGAGATTGCGATACGTGCTGCTTTTAAGGCGGTTCAAGATGGAAAACAAGTTGCAATCTTGGTCCCGACCACCCTGCTTGTGCAGCAACATCTGACCACGTTCCTCAATCGATATACCGGTTTCCCCGTTCATGTTGCGGGGCTCTCGCGATTTAATTCAGCAAAGGAGGGAAAAGATATATTGATTGGGTTGGAAAAAGGCTCGATCGACATTGTCATTGGTACGCACCGCTTACTCTCAAAAGATGTCCAATTTAGGGATTTGGGATTGGTCATAGTCGATGAGGAGCAACGCTTTGGAGTCGAACATAAAGAGGAGCTGAAGAAGGCCCGCACTAATATCGATGTCCTATCTATGTCAGCGACGCCTATTCCGCGCACGTTAGAGATGGCTATTACTGGAATCCGTGAAATGTCGAATATCACGACTCCGCCGGAGGAGCGCCATCCCGTTCTGACCTACGTTGGCTTTTACGATGATAAGCAAGTTACCGCCGCAATTCACCGAGAACTATTACGTGATGGGCAGATCTTCTACATTCATAATCGAGTCGAAACGATTGATCTCGTTGCTGAACGATTAAAAAAGTTAGTCCCAGAAGCTCGGATCCGTGTCGCTCATGGCCAGATGGGCGAGCGCGAATTAGAGGATGTGATCCTTGGTTTCTGGGAGAAAGATTTCGATCTTTTGGTATCCACCACAATTATCGAAAGTGGTATCGATATCCCGAATGCAAATACCTTGATCGTTGATCGTGCTGACATCTTTGGGTTATCACAACTCCACCAACTGCGAGGTCGAGTAGGTCGGGGGCGAGAACGTGCCTATGCCTACTTCCTCTATTCGGCGGATAAACCACTGACCGAGATCGCACTCGAGCGCTTAACCACAATTGCAACTAATACTGATCTGGGTTCAGGTATGCAGGTTGCACTCAAAGATTTAGAGATTCGCGGAGCCGGAAATTTGCTAGGCGGGGAACAGTCCGGGCATATCGCAGAAGTCGGCTTCGAGTTGTACATGAGGATGGTGGGCGAAGCTGTTGAAGAATTCAAGAGTGGATATGTTGATGCGAATCCGCGAATCAAAGAGTGCAAAGTCGAACTCCCACTCATTGCCCATCTCCCGACCGATTATTTGCCATCAGAACGGTTACGCCTTGATCTTTATCGACGCATGGCCGATGCGAGTGTTGCAACCGATCTTGATGCAATCGTTGCCGAGTTGGTAGATCGCTTTGGTGAATTACCAGAGCCAGCAAACACCCTGATCGATGTGGCACGGCTGCGGGTTCGGGCGAAGCAGCTTGGGCTATCCGAGGTTGTACTGCAGGGAAAGTTCTTGAAATTGGCGCCTGTCACGCTGCCAGAATCACTTCAATTGCGGCTCACCCGTATGTATCCCGGATCTTTGATTAAGAGCGCGACTCAATCAATTCTCGTCGCGCTGACGGCAGAACCAAATTGGCAGCCAGGTGGGGATGTAGGGGATACTTCGCTCCTGCCGTGGACTATGGAAGTCCTCAACTCAATTCTTAAGTAATGGAGCATGTAGTGATCTTTGTGAAGGCTACCCTCACCAAAAAACTTTCCATTCTCGTGGCTCTTGGGTCACTAGTCCTGCTGGCTGGCTGTTCTAGCACGAGCGCTGCCTTCACTCTTGGGAAGAACGTTACTTCGGTGACAGATATCCAGAAGACAGTCGATAATATTTTGGCCGCCCGAAAAACCGTTAATACAACAGGTATGAATTTAGCGACAGGTGCAGCGCTTACGGCAAGCCAAGTGCAGTTCTATCTTGTGTCACAACTCCTTGCCGATGCTGGTACATCTGTTGGGATCTCAGTTACGCCAGCAGAGATTGCAAAGGCAAAAGGCGCTGCGATTCTTCAGGTCGGCGGAGCAACTGCCCTACCAAGAGCATTGGTCGGCGCGGGTATAGATCCCAAGAACCTCAATCTTTACTTCACAAGCGTTCTCTTCTCGCAGAAGTTAAATGCCTATGAGATAAAGGGTGGGGCCACAAAAGCAAGTGCGACCGCAGCTATTACGACATTGATTTCCGATGTTGCGACAAAGGAGGGCATCACCGTTAATCCGCGATATGGCAAGTGGGATCCTAAGACCGCGACAATTGTTCCTGCCGATGCAACATCAGGCGCGGTAGTCTCGAAGTAATGTCTGAACTCAATCGCCTCCGCGAAGTCATGGATCGACTTCGTTCACCGGGTGGTTGTCCGTGGGATGGCGAACAGACGCACGCCTCACTGCTTAAATATTTATTAGAAGAGAGTTACGAGTTTGTCGAAGCGGTAGAACTCAACGATCGTGATGCGATGCGAGAAGAGTTGGGAGATCTCCTCTTGCAGGTTTACTTCCACGCCCGGGTCGCCGAGGACGATCCGAGCGATCCCTTCGACGTAGAAGAGGTAGCTGGGGCGGTTGCGGATAAGTTGATCCGTCGCCATCCGCATGTCTTTGGCGATGCGATTGCCAAGACGAGCGCCGATGTGATGAAGGGCTGGGAGGCTCAAAAAGTCGCTGAAAAGGGCCGAACGTCTGCCCTGGATGGCGTTCCGCTGGCGCAACCAGCGCTCATGCTGGCGAATAAACTTGCCTATCGGGTTGATAAGTTCGGTTATGGCTTACATGTTGAACAGCCGGTGAAGATTGAGAATTCAACGACTCAAGAGGGCCTCGGGGAGTTGCTCTTTGGAATCATTGAGCAGGCACAGAAGCAAGGTTTAAATGCCGAGGCAGCGTTGCGCGGTGCAGTAACGAAGTACATCCGAATGATCGAAGAATACGAACGCAAGGAAAAGGAGAATGCCCGTGGCACTCATTGAAGCAGTTCATGCCCGTGAAATTTTAGACTCTCGTGGAAATCCAACAGTTGAGGTCGAAGTAATTCTTGAAGATGGAACCACCTCGCGTGCCGGCGTACCAAGTGGTGCCTCTACCGGTGCATTTGAAGCGGTCGAACTTCGCGATGGTGGTAAGCGTTATCTCGGAAAGGGTGTTGAGAAGGCCGTTTATTTTGTAAATGATGAACTTGCTCCAGCTGTCATTGGATATGACGCACAAGATCAGCGCATGATCGATGCCGAAATGATCGAGATCGACGGTACGAAAAATAAAGGTCGTGTTGGGGCAAATGCTATGTTGGGCGTCTCGCTCGCTGTGGCCCGCGCTGCAGCAGATTCGGCGGATCTCTCACTCTTCCGTTATATCGGTGGACCAACAGCTCACACCTTGCCAGTCCCGATGATGAATATTTTAAATGGTGGTGCACACGCTGACACCAACGTTGATATTCAGGAATTTATGGTCGCACCAATCGGTGCTGAAACTTTTAGAGAATCTCTTCGTTGGGGCGCCGAGATCTATCACAGCCTCAAGTCGGTATTGAAGAAGCGTGGCCTTGCGACATCGATCGGTGATGAAGGTGGCTTTGCACCAAATCTTGAGAGTAACCGCGCTGCACTCGATCTCATCCTCGAAGCGATCAATCTTGCTGGTTTCAAGCCCGGTAAAGAGATTGCCCTTGCGATGGATGTTGCAGCGACTGAGTTCCACGAAAAGGGTAAGTACACCTTTGAGAAGTCAGAACGCACTTCTGATCAGATGATTGCTTACTACGCAGATCTCGTCGCTTCTTATCCGATCGTCTCGATTGAAGATCCACTCGATGAAGATGATTGGGAGGGTTGGGCGAAGATGACCGCCGAACTCGGTCAAAAGATTCAGATCGTCGGAGATGATCTCTTTGTGACCAATCCTGAGCGTCTAGCAAAGGGAATCAGTCTTAACACTGCCAATGCACTTTTGGTAAAGGTGAACCAAATTGGCACACTCACCGAGACGATTGATGCTGTTTCGATGGCTCACCGTGCTGGTTACCGTTCTATGATGTCGCACCGTTCTGGTGAGACTGAAGATACAACTATTGCTGACTTGGCTGTAGCACTTGAATGTGGTCAGATCAAGACAGGTGCACCGGCCCGTTCTGAGCGAGTTGCAAAGTACAACCAGTTGCTTCGCATTGAAGAAGAACTTGCCGAGACTGCGCTCTATGCAGGTCGCGCGGCTTTCCCGCGCTTTCATGGATAATTAAGAGTGTGAAGTGGCTACGAGGAGTCTCTGGGCGTAACTTAGCTGTTGCGACAGTGCTCTTCGTAGTTGCTATTACCTTGGCACCACCGCTGCAACGATATTTTGCGCAACGGGCGCAGATTAGTGCGTTGCGGGTTCAACTTCATGATTCGCAGGCGACACTCGATGCCGCGACCAACGAATTAGCAAAGTGGAATGACCCGGCTTACGTCGCCTCGCAAGCTCGAGCCAGATTGCATTACATCTTTCCGGGCGAGCATCAATATATTGTTATTGGGGCAACAACTGAATCAGCGTTAGCCGGCAAAGCTGCCGGAAAAATCTCTACCGATATTCCATCCGGATTACCTTGGTATTCCAAGGTCATCTCATCCATCACCAGTACGAATGTGAATCCATAGTAGATGTCATTAGATAAAGCTTCGCAATCCGATCTTGACTCGATTGCACTCCAACTCGGACGCACCCCGCGTGATGTTCACTCGATCGCTTACCGCTGTCCATGCGGAAAACCTGCCGTTGTTACAACACCCCCACGACTCTCTGATGGAACCCCCTTTCCGACTTTTTATTACGCGACTTGTCCACGGCTGACTGGCGCAATCTCCACGCTAGAGACGACTGGCATGATGGCCGAAATGGAGGCGCGGGTTGCAACAGATACCGATCTTGCTGCCGCTTACCGAGCGGCTCACGATGAGTACCTCGCTGCTCGAGCGAGACTAGGTATTGATGTCCCAGAAGTTGATGGGATTACCGCTGGTGGAATGCCCACCCGCGTGAAGTGCCTGCATTCCTTGGTCGCTCACTCACTCGGTGCGGGTCCTGGTGTCAATCCATTGGGTGATGAGGCGTTAGCTGCTTTGCCAGAGTGGTGGATGGGTGAACCATGCGCGTAGCAGCGATCGATTGTGGAACCAATTCGATTAGGTTATTGATTGCCGATATTCACGAGGGTCAATTCCAAGAGATTGATCGGCGGATGGAAATTGTTCGACTTGGTCAAGGTGTCGATAAGAACAAGGCCTTTGATCCGGCAGCAATTGAACGCACCCTTCGAGTAACCGAAGAGTACGCGCAGATTATCGCCATCCATGGCGTCAAGCGGTTACGTTTCTGCGCGACAAGCGCCACCCGCGATGCGACAAATCGAGATCTATTTATCCTTGGTGTTAAAAACATTCTTGGCATCGAACCTGAGGTTATCCCCGGGGTAGAAGAGGCGACGCTCTCATTTATTGGTGCGACGAAGGAACTTCCGTCACATGATGGCCCCTTTCTTGTCGTAGATATCGGTGGCGGGTCAACCGAGTTCGTGCTTGGTGGAAGTACTGTTGAATCAGCCAAGTCGGTAAATATTGGCTGCGTTCGTATGGCAGAGCGTCATCTCAACCAACTGCCTCCTTCTTCTGCCACTATCGCGGCAGCGACCGCAGATATCGATGCCGCTATTGCTTCAGTTGTAGAGGATGTTGCAATCACAACTGCCAAAAGTTTGATCTGTGTCGCAGGTACCGCAACAACTATTGCCGCTGCTGCACTTGGTCTCACCACGTATGATCGGGATGCGATTCATCTTGCACATATTTCGGCAGCAAAAGTCCACGAAGTCGCCGCCATATTTCAGGGGATGGGGCGCGAAGAGATCGCGGCGCTCGGATATATGCATCCTGGTCGTGTCGATGTCATCACCGCCGGATCACTCGTCTTATCGCGAGTCCTGCACGCGACGGGTGCCAAAGAGTTCATAGCGTGCGAATCAGATATTCTCGATGGAATCGCCTGGAACCTTGCCGATGGCGCCCGTTAAGAGCCTTCTGCTTCTTGAGAAGGCAATTGTTAAGTGCACGCTCTGCCCACGTTTAGTTGAGTGGCGGGAAGAGGTCGCAGTAACAAAACGCAAGGCCTACCAGGATAAAAAGTATTGGGGAAAGCCGGTGCCAGGCTTTGGTCCCGCTGATGCTCGGCTCATTATTCTTGGGTTAGCCCCTGGCGCGCATGGCGCTAATCGAACGGGGCGGGTCTTCACCGGAGATTCTTCTGGTGATTGGCTCTACCGCGCGCTCTATAAAGCAGGTTTTGCAAAGTTGCCGACCAGTACATTACGAGATGATGGTCAGGAACTTATTGATACGCGAATTCTTTGCGCCGTGCGTTGCGCACCGCCAGATAACAAGCCGACGACTGAAGAGATAGCAACCTGCGCGCCTTTCTTCCATAACGAGATTAACCTCCTGCTGCCGACGGCTCGGATATTTCTTGCGTTAGGAAGCCTGGCATGGCGGCAAATTTATTTAACTCTTACTGAAATGGGCGAAGTACTTCCAAAGCCACGACCGAAATTTGGGCATGGTGCATCGTTTACTTTCGTTAGCCCCGATGGCGTTGAGCGGTTGGTGCTCGGCAGTTACCACCCAAGTCAGCAAAATACATTTACCGGCAAACTCACCGAAGAGATGCTCGATCAGGTGATGAAGCGAGCTAAGAAGGTTATAAAAGTTAAATAGTCTTACTTGCTAGTGACCGGCTTTAGTCCAGCAGCGAAAGCGGTCAATTGCTTCAAGGTAAAACCACCCTGGGTTCCAACTCGAATATAGGTTGCTGCGAGTATCTTACTTTTAGCGGTGGTAAAGGTAATTTCTCCACCGTAACGCGCGAATGATGACGCTAAACAAGGACCGGTTGAACAATAAATCCCAACCTTTGCGTTGACACCATTGATTGTGATGCTACCGAGTGATTTTGGATGATCGATCCCGGTGCAGTTATAGGCTGCTGCGGTCTCAACCAGCGCAATAGCCTGATCCATTCCACCAAATCCTGCAAGTAGATATTTCTCTGCCTTGGGGAATAACCGGCACGGCCTGACCTCAAAATTAAGTGGGGGTAGTTTTAAAGTTTCAGAAGGTCGGTAGACCGTAAAAGTAACTCCGGTTTGAAGGTCTTGATATTTATCACCGCTACCCATTGCAAAAACGGGCAGAGGCTGGAGGAGTGAGGCGCAGCACATGAGAGCGGCAATCAACTTGAAACGCATCGCACAATTCTAAGGCAGTAGCGTCTGAAATGCTGAATACTTATGTTATGGCTCATCGGATCGGCAAAGTTCTAGCGGGGCTGCTACAGGCCGCACACTTTGGCCCAACGGTGCTGGTGTGCACTGTCACCTTTCTTCTCTCACTTACCCAATTTTCACTCAGCCAAGCGGCTGCAATAACTCTTGCGATCTTCTGCGGACAATTGGTTGTTGGGTGGAGTAATGACCTGATTGATTTTCCACTCGATCGAGCCGCTGTTCGAACTCAGAAGCCCCTGGTAGCAGCGAAGCTCTCGCGAACGCTTTTAAAGAGATCAATCCCGGTCGCCTTCGTAGCAGCGATCACCCTCTCGCTAATTGGTCCGTTGGGAGTGAAAGGAACAGCGATTCATCTACTTGGAATTGGTAGTGCAACTCTCTACAACATCAAGTTAAAGAGCACCGTTCTCTCGGTCGCACCGTATGTCATCTCATTTGGGGCTTTGCCGTGGGCAATTTATGTAGCCGCCGGAAAGCATCCACCACTCTGGCTCTACCTGGCATTTATTCTCTTCTCAACCTCGTTTCACTTTCTCAATGTGCTTAAGGATTTGGAGTGGGATCTCTCCCAAGGAGTCTTGGGTCTGCCGCAACGAATCGGCAAGCGGTGGAGTATCGCTACCGCTGCGCTCCTTATGGCTGGTGGCGTGCTCGACATAATTCTTCGTTAGAAAATTTCCGCGTCGTGCGCCGCGTCGCACTGCCTTTTGATGTTATCTGCCTAATACTGATGAGATGAGGCGCCTGGCATCTGCACTCCTTGTGCTACCTCTACTTGCGCCAATCGCTGCATCTGCGAATGCAGTTGGTCCGGTCTTGCCCAACGCCCAATCGACACCGGGGGCTCTTAACCCGCTCGTTACCCAAGCAACTATTGGCTCAACCATATGCACGCTCGGTTACACGAAGAAGATCAGACCCCCTGCCTCATATACCAATCGGCTGAAGATTTTGCAGCTGAGTACCCTGCCTTATTCGGGGTACGGCTCAACCAATCCAAAGTTATTTGAAGAGGACCATCTGATATCACTAGAGCTAGGTGGGAGCGCAACTAGTCCAAAAAATCTCTGGCCCGAACCATGGGGTGGCTCCTACGGCGCACGAAAGAAGGACACGCTAGAAAATACTCTGCATACCTTGATCTGCGCCCATCTCGTCACATTGAGGATGGCTCAGGTTGAAATCGCCACAGATTGGTATGGCGCATATAAAAAATATGTGGCGGGAAAAAGCCACGGATAGAACCTTGTTGTGACCCTTACTCGATTCATCCACCTTTTTTACCCGGTGCGCCCTCAGGCGAATATGATCTGCAGATGAAAGCGTTTGTCATCACTGCACCGAATACGTCGGAAGTGCGCGATGTTCCTGCGCCAGTGGCAGGGCCTGGCGAAGCTCTTATTGAATTAGCCCGAGTTGGAATCTGTGGCACAGATGTGGAATTTTTCAATGGCTCGATGCCGTATCTAGCCAGCGGTCATGCGTGTTTTCCTCTTCGCATTGGCCATGAATGGTCTGGTCAAGTAATCAGTCTTGGAAGTGGCGTCGATAAATTCTTGCTTGGAAAGCGCGTCACAGGCGATGTGATGATGGGCTGCGGGAAATGTAAGCGCTGTTCGGATGGACGCCAACATACCTGTGAGGACCGTTCTGAAGTGGGGATTCGGAATAATTTCAATGGTGCACTTGCAGAACAATTTGTTATCCCAGCCAGATTTCTACATCTCTTGCCAGATTCGATTGATGACACGATCGGGGCTCTCGTCGAACCCGGAGCAAATGCGTGGCGAGTAATGGATGCTGCTCGTGCAGGCAAAGGGAAACGGATTCTCATATGGGGGACTGGGACAATTGGCCTACTAACGGCTCAATTTGCTCTCGCCGAGGGAGCCATCGTTCATATGGTCGGTCGAGATGATGAGACGATCAAATTAGCCCTAGAGATTGGTGTCACAAGCGCTGGCCGAGAGGTTGAAGTTTTTGAAGGTGGGTATGACGCTGTTGTGGATGCCACCTTTGATCCTACAGTTCCTCCAAAGATGCTGGACCTGGTCGAACCAGGTGGACGACTTGTCTTGATTGGAATCGATTCAAATCCGTCATATATCGATACTCGTAAATTAGTTCTGAGAGATGTGACGGCAGTTGGAATACTCTCCGGTTCTCCTGGTCTGAAGCCATCCATTGAATATATTTCAAGCGGTCGAGTAGATCCCCGCCCAATAATTGGTGCAACAATTGGAATTGCTGAAGTGGGAAACGTCATGTCGGGTAATCGCCCTAGTGGTGCGGGCCCGGGCCCAAAAATTTTAGTTAACCCAAGGCAATAAAAATGCGAGCGATCTATTTCAGTGAGTTCAATGGCGAGTTGGAAGTCAGGAACCTTCCTAACCCCACAGCAAGTGAAACTGGTGTGGTTATCAAAGTCGAGGCATCGGGTCTATGTCGAAGCGACTGGCACGGCTATGTTGGTCATGACACAGATATCAAACTGCCACACGTGCCAGGCCATGAACTCGCGGGCACAATATCCGCTGTTGGATCCGGGGTTAAGAAATTTAAAGTTGGAGATCGAGTTACTGTCCCATTCGTGAATGGATGTGGCCAATGTGAATATTGTTTGCGCGGAGATGCCCAAGTCTGTCCGGATCAAAGCCAACCCGGTTTCACCCATTGGGGCTCGTTTGCTGAATTAGTTGCGCTGGAGCACGCCGATTTCAACCTGATAAGACTTCCTGATGAGATTTCATTCAACACCGCAGCCGCTTTAGGTTGCCGATTTGCAACTGCATATCGCGGGTTAGTTAAACGCGCACAAGTAAGGGAGGGGGATTGGGTTGCTGTTTTTGGTTGTGGTGGTGTTGGGTTATCAGCGATCATGATTGCAAAGGCGCTTGGAGCCAAAGTTATCGCAGTGGATATTTCAACAGGCGCCCTTGAAGAAGCTGGAAAACTCGGCGCGGAGCTACTCATTAATTCGAAAGAAATTGATGCTATCGCGATGATTCATACAGTCTGTGGTGGAGCAAATATCTCGATAGATGCACTTGGCTCATCAGAAACAGCTCAAGCCTCAGTCATGTCACTTAAGCGTCGGGGTACTCACCTCCAACTTGGTTTGTTATTAACACCAACGGGACTTACTGAAATGCCCATGGCACGCGTAATAGCATGGGAGTTAAATCTGCTTGGTAGCCACGGAATGGCAGCGGTCGATTATCCAGAGATGCTTGAGCTTGTGAAGAGTGGCGGTCTTTCGCCAGAAAAGCTTTGCACGAATCAAATCGCCTTGGAGGCCGGGGCAAAAGCTCTGAGAGCGATGGATTTACATAACCCTCCTGGAATTACAATTATCAATCCACAG
>JBBAMQ010000019.1:0-7233 GCA_040402395.1 Candidatus Nanopelagicaceae bacterium
GGTGATGTTGCCTTAGTTCCTTATGGTTGGCATGGCCCGGCTGCCGCTGGACCCGGATATGACTTATATTTTTTCAATGTTATGGCTGGCCCTGACAAAGATCGTGCTTGGCTGGCAACAGATGACCCGCATCATCAGTGGATTCGCGAGACTTGGCAATCTGAAGAAATAGACCCAAGATTGCCCTATGGAGCTTAGAAAGATCTGACCATGGCGACACGAAAAATGACGGTTAGCCAGGCAGTTGTCGAATTCTTGGCGCATCAATACACAGTTGATGGTAGCCATCGAGAGCGCACAATTCCAGGGATTTTTGGAATCTTCGGTCATGGAAATGTTGCTGGCATCGGTCAGGCTCTCAAACAATTCTCCGTCGATAATCCTTCGCTCATGCCTTACTACCAGGCCCGTAATGAACAAGCGATGGTCCATCAATCTTCTGCCTTTGCTCGGATGAAGCGGCGTCGCGCCACCTTTGCCTGTACTGCATCGGTAGGACCAGGTGCGACAAATATGCTCACCGGTGCAGCAGTTGCGACGACAAATCGCCTTCCCGTTTTGCTACTTCCGTCAGACACTTTTGCTAATCGAGCATCTGATCCCGTGCTGCAACAACTTGAATTGCCACATGATGCATCAATATCTGTGAATGATGCCTTCAAGCCGCTCTCTCGTTACTTCGATCGAGTACAACGCCCAGAACAAATCTTCTCTGCTCTCCTCGGTGCAATGCGTGTTCTTACTGATCCGGTAGAAACTGGCGCAGTGACAATCTCTCTCCCTGAAGATGTGCAAGCCGAAATTATTGAGGTGCCCGAAGAATTTCTAGCAGATCGCGAATGGCACATCCGTCGCCCCCGCCCAGATGCAGGGGCAACTGCAGAAGTTGCTCGTATTATTCGCTCCTCAAAAAAGCCAATGATTATTACTGGCGGTGGAATTATTTACTCAGATGCACACAAGGAACTCGAAGCGCTCGTAGAGCAGACCGGTATACAGGTAGGAACCTCGCAGGCAGGTGTTGGTTCGCTCAACTGGGACCACCCAATGTGTCAAGGGGCAGTGGGTGCGACCGGAACAAGTGGTGCGAATCGGCTTGCCAAAGAGGCAGATCTTGTCATCGGTATCGGGACTCGATACAGCGACTTTACGACATCGAGCCGGACAGCTTTTCAAAACCCCAATGTTCGATTTATTAATATCAACATTGCGTCATTTGATGCTTCCAAACACGGAAGCGCGCTGCCCGTCGTTGCAGATGCGCGCGAGACGATTAAAGAGCTCATCACCGAACTAACCGGCTACCGAGTCAGTGCTGAATATGCAGCCACGGTAAGAGCTGAAAAGCAGCGCTGGGATGCAACCGTTGATGCAGCTTTCATTGATCAGAAACGTCCTCTCCCAAGTCAAACTGAAATTATCCATGCAGTTCAATCTGCATCCGATCCAGAAGACACTTTAATTTGTGCTGCGGGCTCGTTACCCGGAGATTTACATAAATTGTGGCGGGTACGTTCGCCATTGGGATATCACGTCGAATATGCCTTCTCTTGTATGGGATATGAGATTGCTGCCGGTCTTGGTGCTGCTCGTGCCGGCGTACTTCCGATTGTTATGGTCGGCGACGGGTCATATCTGATGATGCATACTGAAATTGTTTCTGCAGTAGCCGAAGGATTAAAATTAATTATCGTTCTGATTCAGAATCACGGCTACGCATCGATAGGTCATCTCTCTGAAAGTATCGGTTCTCAGAGATTTGGAACGAAATATCGCTTCCGAGATGCCGAGACAAATAACTTTGAAGTTGGCAATGTTCTACCAGTAGATCTTGCAGCCAATGCGGCAAGTCTTGGTATGGATGTCATCCGAATCGAAGAGAGCCCCAATGCCATCGCAGATTTACATGCCGCGGTTAAAACGGCGAAATCATCCGATCGGGCAACGCTGATTCATATCAATAATGATCCGCTTCTTTATTCTCCAGATGGCGAGGGCTGGTGGGATGTTCCCATCGCTCCAATATCAACGCTCAGCAGTACACAGAACGCCTACGACAGCTACAAAGAAGCGCTGAAGCTTCAACGGCCATTGCTTGGCAATGGTTCACGAGACCGGGAATAGAGGAAGAGATCATGACAAACCAAATACGCGTAGGTACTGCACCTGATTCATGGGGCGTCTGGTTCCCTAATGAACCAACCCAGGTCCCATGGGAGCGCTTCCTGAATGAAGTTGTCGAATCTGGTTATCACTGGATTGAACTCGGACCTTACGGCTACCTACCTACTGACCCTAAGCAGTTAGAGGATGAGTTAGGGAGGCGAAACCTTAAACTCACCGCCGGGACAGTATTTACTGGTTTTCATAACGAGGATGAGAGTCAATGGCAACGGGCTTGGGATCAAGCGCTCGCTGTCGCAACTCTTGTCTCAAAACTAGGTGTTGAACACCTCGTCGTGATTCCAGATTTATGGCGTGATGATAAAACTGGTCAAGCACGTGAATCACGCACGCTATCTAATGAGCAGTGGAAGCGGTTGGCAGCCGGTCACAATAAACTTGGGAAAGCTCTTCTTGAAGAATTTGGTATTCATCAGCAATTCCACTCACATGCTGACAGCCATATCGGCACCTATCAAGAGGTTGAGCGCTTCTTGCAAGAGACAGATAAGGCATTTGCAAATCTCTGTCTTGATACTGGTCACTTTGCTTACTACCTGGGAGACAACCTTAAGATGATGAACGCCTATCCAGAGCGGATTGGGTATCTTCACTTAAAGCAAGTGAATCCAGATATTTTGGCAGACACGCTAAAGAATGATCTGCCGTTCGGCGATGCGGTAAAACGAGGCGTAATGACCGAGCCAGGCTTTGAAGGAGTCCCTAAATTTGCACCGATCATCGAGCGAGCGCTAGAAATTAATCCTGAAATCTTTGCCATTATCGAACAGGACATGTACGGCTGTCCGGTAGATATGCCCTTTCCCATTGCGCAACGAACTCGCGAACATATCTTGGCTGCAACCCGAGCCGCTCGCGTTAACTAGGGGTACTCAATGAGCGCTGTCGATTGGAAAATGAATGAATAAATCACCTTTTCTTTACATGAAAGAGAGCTCGAAGACCGTTCTCTGGAATGATTCTGCCGATCCAAAAGAATTAAAAGATGCGCTTACATGGGGGATTGTTGGAGCGACGTGTAATCCAGTAATTGCACTGAGCGCCTTAAAAGCGGATAAGGAGTACTGGAACGCACGAATCCAGCAGTATGCACAAGAGCATCCCACCGCAACAGAAAATGAAATTGGTTGGGAGATGGTTAAGAAGCTCTCCTTAAATGCTGCAAAATTATTAGAGCCAGAGTTTGAAAAATACAACGGGCGCAACGGTCGGCTGTCAATCCAAACTGATCCACGTAATTTTAGAAATGCAAAAGCGCTGGCCGAGCAAGCAGTTGAATTTTCACAACTAGCGAAGAATATAATCGTCAAAATTCCTGTTACCACCGAAGCTATTCCGGCATTCGAAGAAGCGACCTATCGCGGGGTCAGCCTCAACGCCACCGTCTCCTTCTCGGTTGCACAGACCGTTGCCGTCGCAGAGGCCATTGAACGAGGATTGAAACGGCGCGAGGCAGAAGGCTTAGATATCTCACAGATGGGACCTGTCTGTACCATCATGGTTGGGCGCGTCGATGACTGGGTAAAGGTTTCGGCCGAGAAAGCAGGAGTCTCGATCGACCCGGGAGTGATGGAATGGGCCGGGGTGGCGGTCTTTAGAAATGCTCATAAGGTTTATACCGAGCGTGGATATCGAACCCGATTGTTGTCTGCGGCCTTTCGAAATCACATGCATTGGAGTGAGATCATCGGTGGCGATTCCGTTATATCCCCTCCCTACCCATGGCAAGTACGGATAAATAAATCAGGCATCAGGCCCAACCTCCATAGCGTTGAAGAAACTATCGAGCCCAGAATTCTCGATCCTATGATGGAACAACTTCCAGAGTTTAGAAAAATGTACGACGTTGACGGGTTGAAGGTTGAAGATTTCACAAACTTTGGAGCCACACTGCGCACTTTGCGTGGTTTCTTGCAGTCTGTAACCGATTTAGAAGCGCTCGTAAGAGATGTCACAGTTCCCAACCCGGATAAGTAGAAGGTAGAAGATATGAGTTTGCTCCCAAAACCCGCATATTTTAAGAGTGAAGATTCAAAGCCGTTACGATGGGGAATTTTTGGTGCCGGGTGGATTGCCGATGCCATGGTAAATACCGTCCAAAAGAATTCAACCCAGAATTTCGTCGCGGTCGCCTCTCGAACACCAGGTAAAGCTGAGGCTTTCGCACAGAAGTGGAAACTCGACTCTTCATATAATTCTTATGAAGAACTAGCTGCCCGTGACGATATCGATGCAATTTATCTTGCCACTCTTCCTTCGGATCGCCTTAAAGTGGCTCTCATCGCAATCAGCGCTGGCAAGCATGTTTTGATTGAAAAACCCATCACAATGGATATCTCTGAGGCAGAGCAAATTTATGCTGCAGCGAAAGCTCATAAGGTCTTAGCAGTTGAGGCGATGTGGACCCGTTTTCTTCCTCAAATGGATATTGCGCGCCAATTAGTTCGCAATGGCGATCTTGGTGAAGTTGATCTGGTGGTATCAAATTTCTGCCAAGCAAATCTGGAAAATAAACGGCTCTTCTCAATCGGCGGTGGAAATCCGATAATTGATATGGGTATCTATCCGATTGCGCTATCCCAACAATTCCTCGGGGATCCTTCGGAAATCCATGCCATGGGTCGGCTCCATCCAAATGACATTGACGAGGAGACGCATGCCTTCATGAGATTCGAGAGCGGGGCTCGATCGAATTTTGTACTTTCAGCACGCACATCTCTGCCTGGCTGGGCTGGAGTTTCAGGAAGCAAAGGGAGCATAAGTTTTGGTTCGCCTTGGTTTACTCCATCATCTATAACTCTTCATGGGAATGGTCTGACTGTTCCGATCGAAACCTGGGTTGATGAATCTGGACTCATTGAACATCTCGGTCTAGTGCACCAGGTGCATGCCTTTGCGCAATATGTGGAACAGGGGCTCCTAGAAGCTCCCCTTTATACCCACAAGGAATCAGTCGCCAACATTGATACTGCTTTGCAGCTTGGTGAAAAGGTTGGAACTCGCTTTAAGTAATCGAAGCGAGTGGCTAGCGAATTTTTCTAAGCAGTTGAGGGTTTATTTCGCCACCATGAAGCATTGCCGCTATCGCCTCGACACCATCGATGAGTCGAGGGCCTGGACGCACGATGACAGCATCTGCATCGATCGCCCACACCGCAACCGAATCAGGTAATTCCTTACTCACTACTGCAGCCTGTTGTGCAGCTTCATCGAGTCCGAAGCCACAGGGTGCGACGATAACTACATCCGGTTTTGCCGCTGCTATTTCACCCCAGGTGGTTTGTATAGATCGTTGACCTGGCCGACACACGACAGGCTCGCCGCCCGCGGCGGTAATGATGTCAGGGACCCAGTGGCCAGCTCCAAAAAGAGGATCAATCCATTCAAGTACAAAAACTTTTGGACGGGCTTTACCCGCCACACTTTCTTTTACTAGATCTAGTCGATGAGTGAGCGACTTGGTAAGCGCTAGACCTCGATCTGCCACACCTGTTGCTACCGCAATTGTGTTCACTGATTCAATAACTTGAGCAAGATTTTGTGGGTCAATTTGCAGAACGTTGGCATCGCAGTTAATTCGCGCGACGGCAGCATCGACATCACCACTTGCGACGGCACAGACGCGACATAGATCTTGAGTCAAAATCAGATCTGGCTCACATCGTGCGAGCGCTGCATCATCGAGGTCGTACAAAGTTAACCCGGTAGCCATTCTCTCTCTGACAATCGAGTCTATTTCACCAGGAGACATGCCCGGGGTTGTAAAAGTGTTAACGACCACTTCTCGGCCAGTTTTAGCCTGCGTCGGCCAGTTGCATTCGATCGTGACACCGTAGAGTTGGGATTCAAGGCCAAGATCAAAGAGTATTTCCGTTGTAGATGGAAGCAAAGAAACGATACGCACAGCACCGAGATTATCATTTATCCTTTATTCATGACGTTGCTACATATCCTCGACCTTCTCTCCACCTTTGTCTTTGCTCTGGTCGGGGCCCGAGTAGCGGCTGATAAGAGTCTTGATTACGGCGGTATCTTATTTATCGCAGGTGTCGCGTCTGTCTCTGGTGGAACGCTACGAAACGTTTTCTTAGGTCTTCACCCAATTTGGATCACTGACCCTTGGGTTATTGCTAGCGTCATATCCGCGGTCATCATCACGACGGTATTTAGAAGAGTTACACACATTGGGAAAAGCTTGTTGATCATGGACACCTTTGGCCTTGCGATCGCGACAATGTCAGGGGTGAAATTAGCACTCGAAATGCAAACCACGTGGTTCGCCGCGATTTTACTCGGCGTCATTACGGCGGTTACAGGTGGACTCCTGCGCGATGTCCTGTGTCAGCTCGAGCCCGTGCTACTTCATAGGGAAACCATTGGAACTTCTTCGTTGATGGGAGCGATCACCTTTGTGGGTCTTAACCAACTCCATATTTCACAGAATATTGCCGCAATTATTGGGGGAGTTGTAGTGATCCTCACTCGGGCAATTTCAATTCAATTTGACCTGCACCTACCAAAATTCCACAAATAAATTATTCCTTGTACGTCGATTTTTGACAGGGTAAACCCTTGTTTATTTTCCTCTCTCATTCACCGATTACTTCACCCTCTCGATTCTTGAGGGCCACTGGCAGATTACATGTAAGACATTTGCTCATACTGGCGGAGAGCACGCTTAAGGCGCTGATTTTTCAAACCAATTAGTCATGGTTTAGTCGCAAGTGGTCGACTAAAAACTTCACCGTATCGAGAAAAATTCGGCTCGAAAATTCGCCGCTACAGGTATACCCTTTTTCTTGATAATCAGAGGGTTTTCTCTTATCGGTACAAAACTTGAGAAAAGGAAAAGTTTTTGGCGATTTTGTTCTCATCCATCAGAATTAAGAGTGATCGACTACGACGATCATCGGTAAGTAGCTGGGCCGGCATCTGGGCGCTTGCATTCCTTCTTTCGATGGGTCAATTCACCCCTGTTAATGCGGCAGATACGGGAACTCCAGTCGCTCCAAAGCCAGCAACGCCAACTGCCACTCCAATGCCAACGCC